>DATHDS010000014.1:0-287203 GCA_035318925.1 Gaiellaceae bacterium | reverse complement strand
GGAGCAGGAGATCCAGCTGTCGACGAGACCGAGGCCGCCCCTCCGGCTCTGCGCGCTGGCCGTGCTAAGCGTCGGGCTGCTCTTCGCGCCAGGCGCGGCGCCGGCGACGGCGCCCGGCAGGCCGGTCGCCTGGGGCTGCGGCGCCGACAGCGACCTCGGGCAGTGCAGCGTGCCGAGTGGCCTCTCCGGCGTGACCGCGATCGCCGCCGGCGGCGCTCACAGCCTGGCCCTGAAGGGCGACGGCACCGTCGTTGCCTGGGGCTGCGCGGGCCTCGGCGACTTCGGGCAGTGCAGCGTGCCGAGCGGCCTCTCCGCCGTGACCGCGATCGCCGCCGGCAGCGTTCACAGCCTGGCCTTGAAGGGCGACGGCACCGTCGTCGCCTGGGGCTGCGGCTTCCCCTGGGACGCCGGGCAGTGCAGCGTGCCGAGCGGCCTTGCCAGCGTGACCGCGATCGCCGCCGGCGACTCTCACGGCCTGGCCTTGAAGGGCGACGGCACCGTCGTCGCCTGGGGCTGCGGCGTCCGCGACCTCGGGCAGTGCAGCGTGCCGAGTGGCCTCTCCGGCGTGACTGCCATCGCCGCCGGCGACTCTCACAGCCTGGCCTTGAAGGGCGACGGCACCGCCGTCGCCTGGGGCTGCGTCGACCGCGACGCCGGGCAGTGCAGCGTGCCGAGCGGCCTCTCCGGCGTGACTGCCATCGCCGCCGGCTACTTTCACAGCCTGGCCTTGAGAGGCGACGGCACCGTGGTTGCCTGGGGCTGCGAATTCGACGTCTTCGGGCAGTGCAGCGTGCCGAGCGGCCTCTCCGGCGTGACCGCGATCGCCGCCGGCGACTCTCACAGCCTGGCGCTGGGCGAGCCCATGACGCCCGCGCCGTGCAAGGTGCCGAAAGTCGTCGGCAAGCGGGTTGCGTCCGCCAAGCGGACGATCGCAAAGAGACGCTGCCGCACCGGCAAGGTGGGCTACGCCTACTCGCGCACGCGCACGAAGGGCATCGTCATCTCCCAAAGCCGCCGGCCTGGACGGGTGCTGCCGGCGCGCTCGAAGATCAACCTCATCGTCAGTCGAGGCCGCAGGCGCTAACGACCTCTATTGACCAGCGAGCCGGAGCTAGATGAATGGGCAGCCGAAGTCGCGGAATCCATCGTCGCGACCAATGGTGTGGCGGCGACTCCCCCGCTCTAGGAACTGAACTCTCGCTTGGCGCACTCGGGGCAATAGACCACAACCTCGCCGATGTCGGCGAAGAGAAGGCGCCAGAGCTCGCCAGCGTCAGGCTGCCGACCGCACTCGGCGCAAGTGACGGCGGCGAGCGTTCCCTCGGGCTCAGTGCTCGCCACGGCCACGCTAGCGCTCGAGCAGGCAGGCGCGACAGCGCCGATTGAACCCGTCCGGCTCGTTCCGATCGAGGCCGAACTGCGACGCCGGCTTCTCGGTCTTGCAGAGCGCGCAGCGTTTCGTCTGCTCAGGCTCGAAGTCGTCGTCGAGCCACGTCTGCGGATCGCTGGCGGCGGGCGCGCGCTCGAGCAGCTCGCCGAGCGTTCGAGCGGGTGTCGGAGCCCTCACGCGCCACGAGGCGGCGCAGGAGGTTGCGCTCAGCGTTCGTGACCGCGACGACGTACACCGGCTCGAATCATGGCAGGCGCTGAGGCCAGGGGAGTTGTCAGCGTTGGCGAAATCCCGGGGTAGCACCGGGGTACGCACGCGGTGAGCATTTCCGGCATCTCTGGCACGTCTGACTCGCGTAACCATGCGGGTTTCGCGTAGCCAGGAGGAGCAGAAAGGCGCATACGGGATTCGAACCCGTGCCGCCGCCGTGAGAGGGCGGTGTCCTAGGCCACTAGACGAATGCGCCCGGCTCGAACAAGTTTAGCGACCGGACCTGGGACTAGCTGACCTCCAGATCGGCAAACGACGCCGAGGACTTTGCGAACTCCCACCAGCCCTCGACTCCCGGCCTGACGAACGCCATGCTGCGGCCGTAGACGAGCGGGATGACCGCGGCCTGGTCGACGACCGCGAGCCGGTCGGCCTGCCGGAAGAGCTCGAGGCGCTTCGCGCCCGTCGGCGCCTGTCGGGCCTCGTCGATGAGCTTGTCGAACGGCGCGAACGCATAGCGCCCTTCGTTCGCGTTCGCGTGCGAGTGGAGGATGAGCCGCAGGCAGTACTCCGGATCTGGATATCCGGGCAGCCAGCCGAGCACCGCGATCGGCGCGAGCTCGAGGGGACGGCCGGTCCGAGCGACCTCGTCCACGGTCTCCGCCGTCCAGAGCCGCAGCCCCACGTCCAGTCCGAGCACCTCGCGCCAGGAGCCGGTGATCGCCTCGAGCAGAGGCGCCCAGACGTCCTGCGCGGCAATCTCCAGGCCGGATGCATCCACGCCTGCCTGCCCGAAAAGATCGCGGCACGTGTTCGCGTCGAAGGGCAGCACGATGTCCGGCGTGTGCCCCTGAAGCGCCGGCGGGACGAGGCCGCCGGTTGCGACCTCGAGGTTGGCGGGCATGAGCGGTTCGAGCTGCGAGCGGGCGACCGCCGACGCAAGCGCTCTGCGCAGGTCGACATTGCCGACCACGGGGTGGGAATGGTTGAAGGCGAGATAGGCGGTCCACGTCAGCGGCCCGGACCCGCCCTCGCGCGAGCGAACGTGATCGGAGGTCCTCGGCGTGTACATGACGCGGACGAGGTCGACCTCGCCGCGATCGAGCGGCTCGAGCGCCTCGTCGGCGGTCGCGGCGGTGAGCTCGACGCGCTCGACGTTTCCGGTGTGAATACCCGTGTAGGCGTCGTTCCTGACCAGCACGAGCCGCTCGTTGCTCCGCTCGAGCTGCCGGAAAGGCCCGCTCACGACCTGTTTGTCAGGTTCGCTCCAGGCATCGCCGTCGCGCTCGATCGCATGCCGTGGCTGCGGTCCGCCGTCGGGCCTGTTGACGAGGTTCATGAAGTACGGCGTGGGGGCGACGAGCCGGAACTCGACCGTGCGGTCGTCGAGGGCGCGGACTCCGATGCGGTCGGCGTCGTCGTTTCGGCCCAGGTAGTAGTCCTCTCCGTTCTCGAGCACGAAGTAGATCGGCGCGGTGATCGCCGGCCTCTTCGGGTTGAGCATGCGCTTGACCCCGAACTCGACATCGTGGGCCGTGAGCGGCTCGCCGTCCGACCAGCGCAGCCCCTCACGCAGGTGGAAGAGGTAGCGCAGACCGTCGTCGGAGATCTCCCAGCGCTCGGCGAGCGAAGGGACGATCGTCCGCTCGGGCCAGGCCTCGACGAGCCGGTCGAAGAGCTGCATGCAGAGGTTGATGTCAGGCCAGAAGCCGGCGTCGCGCGGGTCGGCGACGCGAGGGACATAGCTGCCGGCCATTCGCACGGTCGCACCGGGAGTGCCCGGCGAGAGCGGCTGCCAGTGCTCGAACGCCCGTTGGTACGCCGTGTTCGCGTCGGCGAACCGCAGTGACGTGTGGAGCGCGATCGCAAGCTTGAAGAGCACGAGGGCGATCTCGCGGTCCGCTCCGCGGCGCTCGAGGAGCGGGAGCAGCGCGCGATAGTGGCCGATCGCCTCGTCGAGGGCCCATTCCAGCCGCGCCCGGTCGCCGGCCCGCGTGAGGTAGCGCACCGCCTTCTCCTCGTCTTCGGCGGCGAGCGCGTGGTGGGCGAGGAGGCCGAGCACCTCGTCCTCGCTGTCCGCGAACTGCGCCTCCAACCATTCCACAGCCTTGCCGTGCAGCTCCTTGCGCGTCGCGGCCAGCAGCGTCCGGTAGGCGGTCTCCTGGATCAGGGCGTGCTTGAACCGGTACTCGGGCTCGGGCCAGCGTCGCGCCTCCCGGATCAGGTCGACCCGCTGCAGGGCGTTCAGCGCTTCCCCGAGGGAGCCGTCTTCGTCCGTCACACCTTTGAGCAGCGGCAGCCCGAAGTGGCGGCCCAGCACCGAGGCCGCGGTCAAGACCCGACGCTGCGACTCCGGCAGCCGGTCGATCCGGGCGAGGATCAGCTTCTCGACCGTGGGCGGTATCTCGATCTCGGCCTCATGGTCGAAGCGCCAGCTCTCGCCGCTGCGCACGAGCACGCCCGTTTCGACGAGCGCCGCGATCAGCTCCTCGAGATAGAACGGATTGCCCTCGGCGCTCTCGAGAATGTGGTCCTCGAGCTCGATCGGGATCGTTTCGGCCCCGACGATCGAGTGCAGGAGCTGACGATGGGCTTCTCCGGAGAGCGTCTCGAGCGCCAGTTCTCGCGAGCGGTGCGCGTAGTGCTCGGCGGCCACGGCCTTCACGCGCCACGAGGCGTGGTCCCGCTCGGGGCGCTGCTCGAGGACGAGCAGCACGGCGGCGGAGTCGGTGGCGCCGAGTAGCTGCTCGGTGAGCTGGAGCGATGTCGCGTCTGCCCAGTGCAGGTCGTCGACTGCGATGACGAGCGGCCGTTCGTCCGCGAGGCGCTCGAAGAGAGCGCGCACGACCTCGAACGTGCGGTACTGGAGCGCCTCGGGCGAGAGCTCGGCGAGCCGTGCTCCCGCCTCTGGCTCGAGGGTCAGGCCGAGCATTGCCCCCAGGTACGGGTAGATCTCGAGCGCGCGCTCGCCGAAGAGACGGTCGACCTCGCGTCGGAGCGCGACGCGCAGCCGCAGCTCCGGCTCCCGGAGCGCGACGCCGAGCCAGTCGCGAAGGATGTCGCGGTAGGGCCAGTACGGGAGCGATTCGCCGTAGGAGACGCAGCGGCCTTCGAGCCAGCGCGGCGCGCCGTGGGTCGAGTCGGCCGCCTCGACGAAGGCTCGCAACTCCGCGGCGAGCCGGCTCTTCCCGATGCCCGCTTCGCCGGTGATGAAGAGAATGCCGCCGGTGCCGGCGAGCACCGCCTCGGCGGCGTCGCGTGCGACGGCGAGCTCGGCGTCACGCCCGACGAGCGGTGTCTGGACGCCGAGCAGGCCGCGGGTCCTGCCGGGGACGGCGCTCACCCCGGTCACCTCGTAGGCGACGACCTCGCCCTCCTTGCCCTTGAGCGTCAGGCGGCGCGGCCCGTCCCAGTCGAAGAGTGGCTGGACGAGGCGGTGCGTCGACTCGCCGACGAGTACGGACCCAGGCGTGGCTGCGGACTGGAGCCGCGCCGCGGTGTTGATCGCGTCGCCGACCGCGCCGTACTCGACGCGGGAGCCGGCGCCGACCGGCCCCAGGACGACCGAGCCCGTATTGACGCCGACGCGCACGGCGAAGTCCTCGACGCCCCAGCCGGCGGCGACCTCGGATCCGTATGCGGCGAGCTCTTCGGCGATTCGGAGGCCGGCCCGCACGGCGCGCTCGGCGTCGTCCTCATGGGCGACCGGCGCGCCGAAGAGGGCAAGCACCCCGTCGCCGGCGAGATCCTTGACGGTGCCGCCGAGCTCCTCGACTGCGGCGATCATCCGGGTGATCGCCTCGCCGAGGATCAGCTTGGCCTCCTCGGCGTCGAGGCGCTCCGCGAGCGCAGTCGAGCCGACGATGTCCGCGTCGAGCGCGGTCACCGCCTTGCGTTCCTCCCGCATCACCTGCGATTCCTCGGAGAGCTCGGTCATGCGCCCCTCATTGTGGCGCGGTCCGGCCGCCGGACACCAGCGAGGTGTTCTCGGCTAGTCAGGTGAGGCTAGGCGGCGGGGGCTGCCGGGCCCGGGTCCGGCGGCGGAGGCGGCGGGGGTGCAGGCGGAGCCAGAGGGCGCAGGAAGAGCTCGTCATAGAGCAGCGCCGCGATCGCACCTCCTGCGAACGGGCCGACGTACCAGATCCATGCGTCCGTCCACGAGTGGCCGATCAACTGTGGGCCGAGCGCGCGCGCCGGATTGATGATCGCGCCCGTCAGCGGGTAGCCCATGAGGTTATCGAAGACGACGACGAGGCCGATCGCGATGCCCGCGATCGAGCTATACGTGCTGCGCGGGTCGGCGGTCGTCGCGAAGACGACCCACACCAAGAAGAAGGTGAGCAGCGCCTCGACGACGAGAGCCGGGCCGAGGGCGATCGTATGTCGCGCGGGCGCGCCGATGTGCGTCGGGTTCCGGGACGCGGCGGGGAAGACCCATTTCAGGAGGAGCGCCGCCAGAACGCCGCCTGCGAACTGGGCGAACCAGTAGAAGATGCCGAGGAGGACGGTGATCCGCCTCGTCAGCATGAACCCGAGGGTGATCGCCGGATTGAAGTAGCCGCCCGAGATGTGACCGACGGCCGAGATCATCACCGCGATCACGAGACCGTGCGCGAGCGCGACCTCGAGTGTGCCCGCGTCGGCCTGTGGCCCGACAGCCATGATCGCGCCGACACCCACGAACACCAGGGCGAACGTGCCGAGGAATTCGACGAACGAGCGGCGCCAGGTTTCCGCCAGGGGCGGCAGCGGGCCGACGGTTGGGGTTCCGGGGAGCCTCATGCGAAGCGGGAGCCTATACAGATTTGCTGGTTGCGCTCAACATCCTTTGTTTTGCTCCTTGTTTGCCGTTTCTAGTGAAAGCGTGTAAAAAGGGTGCGAAGTTGTCCTGTGCCGCCCGCGAGTAGGAGGGTCTGCGGCAAGTGAGTCATTTGAAGAATTCACAGTTGAAAACACTCGCCACGGTGGCGACCGCGATCCTCGCGGGCGTGACCCTCTCCGCAGGGGCAACGACGGCGAGAGGCGCGTCGCACAGGGCGCAGGCTGCGTCGCTCGACCTCACTCAGACCTGCTCGACCCGCGTGGACCCGGGCAAGCCGATCGAGGTCCAGGCAATCGTCAAGAACACCGGCGATGAGAACCTGCTGATCCCGACGCCACCCGATGCCGATGCCGGGACTCCCGACAACGACGCGGACAACTTCTTCCTCACCTATCAGAGCGGCGACACGAACGGGAACCAACAAGTCGACACGACCGAGCAGTGGACCTACACCGGCTCGTTCACAGCGCCGAACGAGGACGTGACGAACATCGTCGGCGTCGACGCGGTCTCGACACCGAGCGGGACGTCCGTCAGCGACATCGCGCCGTGCGAAATCGACGTCGTCCAGCAGGCTCAGCCCGGCAAGATCGCCGGCGTCCAGGAAGTGGCAGGGAACGTTCTGATCAAGGAGAAGGGAACGGGCAAGTTCATCCCGCTGAACGGTCAGACCGAGATTCCGGTCGGCTCACAGGTGAACACCCTGCATGGAACGGTCCTCCTGACGGCGGGCCTCGGCGGCAGCAAGACGAACTCGGGCGACTTCTCCCAGGGCATCTTCACGATCGAGCAGGCCAAGAAGGCCGGGGCGTTCATGACGCTGCGGCTGGGCGGTGGCAACTTCGGCGTCTGCCGAGGCAGCAGTGCGGGGCGGGCGTTGAGCATCGAATCAGTCCAGCGCAAGAGGCGGGTACGGCGGCTCTTCGGGAGCGCAAAGGGCCGGTTCACGACCCGCGGCCGCTACAGCTCGGCGACCGTGCGCGGAACGAGGTGGCTGGTCGAGGACCGCTGCGACGGGACGCTGACCAAGGTCCTCCGCGGCATCGTCCGCGTTCGCGATTTCCGCCACCACAAGACCGTCAACGTTCGTGCCGGGCACAGCTACCTGGCGCAGCCCTAACCGGTTTCGGCAGCCCCCTCAGCAGCAGCAGCTTCCGCCTCGCGGGCGTCGAAAGCCTCGGAGTTCGCCGCTTCGATCGACCAGATCTTGACCTTGCCCTGCCGGCCGCGAACCTCGAACTCCTCGACGAACACGATGTCCTCGACCTCGGCCGTCAGCGACTCGCGGGTCGAGTCGGCCATGAACATGAGATAGGGCTCGCCCTTCGTCAGCCCCTGAAGACGCGAGGCGGTGTTCGTCGTATCGCCGATCGCGGTGTACTCGAGTCGCCGCTCGGAACCGACGTTGCCGGACATGAACGAGCCGCTCATCAGACCGATCCCCATCTTGAATCCCTTGCTCAACTCGTGCTCGCGGAGCCACGTGTTCCAGCGTGGGAGCCGCACGAGCAGCATCTCGCGTGATGTCGCCACGGCCTGGTCCGCATGGTTCGCCTGCTCGATGGGCGCACCGAAGACGGCCATGATGCCGTCGCCCTCGTAGGAGACGAGCGTCCCGCCGTTGTCCAGGATCGCCTCGGTCATCTCGCTGAGGTAGATGTTCAGCGCCTCGATCACCCTGGCCGCCGGAAGCGACTCGGAGAAGGTCGTGAAGCCCCGGAGATCGGTGAACATGACCGTTCCGAAGAGCGAGACTCCGCCCAGGCGGAGGTCGTCGTCGGTCCGTGCCAGGACCTGCTCGACGACGCTCTCCGGCACGAAGCGCGAGAAAACATCGCGCACGCGCTCGCGCTCGAAGGCCGCGAGCAGGTAGTGGGCCGCCAGCGATCCGATCGAGGAGAGGGTCAGCGCGCCGAACGGATAGACGAACGACAGCACCCAGCCCTGGTCGAAGGCGATGAGGGCCGCCCCCAAATAGAGCGCCGCGGCGGTGAGGGCCACCACGAGCGTCCACAGCAGGCTCAGCCGAAGGCTCGCAAGAGGCGCGAGCACGCCGAGGACGACAATCAGGAGAACGTTCAGCCAGTTCGGCACCGTCTGCAGCGGGAGCCCGCGCAGGATCGTCGAGATCGCGCTGGCCTGGATCTCGGGGCCGGGCATCTCGTCGTTCCCGAACGAGATCGGATGAATGTCCTGGAGCGACGGCGCCCAGGCGCCGACGACGACGATCTTGCCCCGGAAGTAGCCCTTCGGGAACTTGCCGAGATAGGCGTCCGAGTACGAGATCGAGGGAATTGTCCCGACCGGCCCGACGAAGTCGATCAGGTTCCGGGCGCCTGAGAAAGGGTGCACGGCGTGCCCGGTCGCACGCTCGACCGTGACGACCGAGAAGCTCTTCAGGCCGACGACCTCGTACGGCACGCGCCGGTCCACTCCCCCCGGGTCGGGCTCGAAATTTCCGTTGCCTACTCGGGACCGGGTGAAGCGGATCCCTGCCTCACCGCCGAGAAAGTTCGGCTCCCCCTTCCGATTCAAATCTGTCGTCGAGAAGACGACATTGCCTGCTGCGCGGGACGCCAGCAGGAACTCGTTGTCCTGTCTCGCGCCCGCATCCGAGCCAGGCGGGTTTGGGGTTGGCTCGCTGAACTGGATGTCGAAGGCGATCACTTTCGCGCCGGCTTTCTTGAGCCTCTGAATCAGACGCGCGTGGAGTGAGCGCCGGAAGGGCCAGCGCTCGTGCAACGTGCTGAAAGTGGGGCCGTCGACTTTGACGACGACGATGTTTGTCGGCGGCTTCTCCTCTCCCCGGATCGAGAAGCGACTGTCGATCGAGCTCAGGTCGGCGCCGCCGAAGATATCCCAGCCGGAGCCTCGGGCCCAAACATGCACGCCGTAGTTGACGAGGGCCAGGCCCGTGGCTGCGAGACCGACGGCGAGGAAGAGCGCAATGCGCAGGCGACCCTTGCTACTCGGTGTGCGAGCCATCGGGGCAACTGTACGAGAACGACTACCTCGTACAAGCCACAGGTTGCGAAGCGCGAGACCGGGCTAGCGCTTGGGGAGGTTCGGGAAGCCCCAGATGAGCACGAGCACGCTGAACACGATCAGCAGGAAGCCGAGTGTGATGGAGGTCATCTCAGTCATAGATGCCGTTCCCGCGCGTTTCTTTTGCAAACGTGCTCGCGAGCTCAGAGCTGCGGCATCCCGCGGGCGATCGCACGCGCGGTGTCCTGCATGACAACGGTGCGACTATTCTCGTACCGAAACAGGTACTCGCCGAAGCCGGCCACGCCGACGCGCGCGCGCTCCGCGATGTAGCCGTTTCGCCAGCGATTCACGCCGGCGCGGGACAGGCCGCCGACGTTCCCTCCGTAGCCGTGACCGATCCTGTACCCGGGCGTCATGCCGGGGACGTACCGGCTGGCGAGCGAGCGCCGTACCGGCCCGCCCGCGGCCAGGGCCCGCTGGCCGTCCGACCACGTTCGCGCCGTACGCGCCGGGTCGCCGACGAAGTCCGGGAACTCCTCGCCGACGATTCGGAATGAGGCGCGATTGAGCTGATGCCAGAAGGCGTTCAGCTCCTGGTTGATCGGGAGCAAGGCGAGTCGCAATGCGCGGCGGGTTCCCCAGACCCACCCCTTCTGCTCAGGGTCGTTCAGCACGCGCCGGCCGAAGGTCATGCCCTGAAGAACGCCGCGCACGAACTCCCGGTACTGCCGGCCCTGCGAGCCGGCCAGCTGCGTGCCGAGCTCCTCGACCTGCCACGAGTTGATCCGCACGCCCGCCTGGCGCGCATGCCTGATCGTGTCGCGGTAGCGGCGCCCGACCTCGACGCCCCAGGCCAGTCGCTGAGCCGTCGAGAGACGAAGCAGGTCGGGCTCGTCGGGAACCCGGCCCGAGAAGCGGCGGCTGACGTGACGCTCCTCCTCGGGAGTGAGGCGCCTGCGCTCCCAGCCCGCCGTGCGCTCGAGCGCCTTGAAGATCGGCGAGTAACGGCCTCCGTCGTAGGCGAGAACGATCTCGCTCGCCTCCCGGCTGGCGCCGTAGCTGCCGACGTGGACGCGCGTTCCGGCGGGCATGCCCGAGGCTGCGATCGCGTCCATCAGCCGTTGGAGGTCTTGGAGCTCGAAGTAGGAGAAGAGGCAGTGCTGGGGCATTAGAAACCCTGCTCTCAGCAGGGCTTTTTTGAAGAGGCTGCGGGGCTAGGATTCGAACCTAGACTACCCGGTCCAGAGCCGGGCGTCCTACCATTAGACGACCCCGCAACGCGGCCGGATTCTAGCGGGCGATCGTCTAGGCGACCTCGGCCCAGTCCCCGTACAGCGACGTATAGAGGCCTCTGCGCGCCATCAGCTCGTCGTGGGTTCCCTGCTCGATGACCTGGCCGTGCTCGAGGACGACGATCAGGTCGGCGTCGCGGATCGTCGAGAGCCGGTGGGCGATCACGAACGCGGTGCGGTCCGCGAGCAGCGTGCGGAGCGCCCCCTCGATCCGGCGCTCCGTGCCGATATCGACCGACGAGGTCGCTTCGTCGAGAATCAGGATCCGGGGATTCGCGAGTAGGGCGCGGGCGAACGCGACCAGCTGGCGCTGGCCGAGCGAGAGCCGCGTGCCGCGCTCCTGGAGGTTCGTCTCGTACCCATCTTCGAGCGCCAGGATGAACTCGTGCGCGCCGACTGCCTTCGCGGCGGCCGCCACGTCCGCGGGATTGGCGTCTGGCCGCCCGAACGCGATGTTGTCGCGAACCGTGCCGGCGAAGAGGAATCCCTCCTGCGGCACGACGCCGAGCTGGCGCCGCAGCGACGCCTGCGACACGTCGCGAAGGTCGACGCCGTCGATCGTGATCCGCCCCTCGAGCGGGTCGTAGAAGCGCGCGAGGAGCTTGGCGATCGTCGACTTTCCGGCGCCGGTATGGCCGACGAGGGCGACGGTTGTCCCGGCCGGGACGTCGAGATCGATCCCGTGCAGAACTTCAGGCCCCGTTCCGTAGCCGAAGCGAACGCCTTCGAAGCGGACATCGCCCTTGATCCGCTCGAGGTCGCGAGCCTCGGCCTGGTCGCGCACCTCGGGCTCCTCGTCCATCACGTCCATGATCTTGTCGAGCGCGGCCACGGCGGCCAGGAACGTGTTGTAGAGCTGGGAGAGCTGCTGGACGGGGTCGAAGAAGTTCGATAGGTAGAGGACGAAGGCGAGCAGCGTGCCGACCGTCAGGCTGCCGCCGAAGACGAGATAGCCGCCGTAACCGATCACGATCGCGGTCGCGAGCGCCGAGAGGAAGTCGACAAACGGGAAGTAGAGGCCGTTCAGCGTCACCGTCGTCTGGTTCGCACGGCGGTAGTGGGCGTTCACCTCTTCGAAGTTGCGCTGATTCGCCCGCTCGCGCCGGAACGCCTGGACGACCCGCATGCCGCTGATGTCCTCGGCTAGCGTCGCGGTGACGAGGCCGAGCCGCTCGCGCACCGCCCGGTAGGCGCGGGCCGAGCGCACGCGGAAGATCGCCGTCGCGACGAACATGAGCGGCATCACCGTCAACGTCGCGAGCGCCAGGCGCCAGTCGAGGAAGAAGAGGATGATCGAGGTGCCGAAGAGGAACAGCGTGCTCTGGATGAGGGTCGTCACCCCGTCGGTGACCAGTTGGTCGAGCGCCTCGACGTCGTTCGTCAGCCGGCTGATGATGACGCCCGCGCGGTTGCGCTCGTAGTAGCCGAGCGAGAGCTTCTGCAGGTGCCGGAAGAGCGTGTTGCGGAGATCGGCCAGAATCCGCTCGCCCGTCCAGCCCGTGAAATACGTCTGCGCCGAGCTCGTCACGAGGTTCAACACCCCCGCGACGATGAAGAGCGCGACGACGACCGTCAGCGTGTGCACGTCCTTCTGCCGGATGCCGTCGTCGATGACGAGCTTCGCGAGGTAGGGCGGGGCGAGCGCCGCCAACGTCGCCGCAATGAGCGACGCGAGCGCAAGCAGCGTCTGGCGCTTGTAGGGCGCCGCGAGCCGGGCGAGCGTCGAGACGCGCCGAACCGTGCGCTGCCACGACCAGTCCTCGACCTTCGCGTCGCGGCGCTGGGAGAGGTGGCTCCCTGGTTGCCAGACTCTCATCCCGCCGCCCTTTCCTCGACGCGCTCCGCGAACTCGCGTTCGAGCAGGCCGTGCTCGTAGATGTCGCGGTAGACCGGGTTCGTCTGGAGGAGCTCCTCGTCCGTTCCGCGCCCGACCACGCGGCCGCGGTCGAGCACCACGAGCTCGTCCGCGAGCGAGATCGTCGAGAGGCGGTGAGCGATGATGATCGTCGTCCGCCCCTTCATCGCCTCGCGCAGCCCCAGGCGGATCTTTGCCTCGGTCGTCGCGTCCACGGAGGCGGTCGCGTCGTCGAGGATCAGGATGCGCGGTTCCATGACCAGCGCGCGCGCGATCGCGAGCCGCTGGCGCTGGCCGCCGGAAAGCGTGATCCCGCGCTCGCCGATGATCGTGTCGTAGCCGTCGGGAAGCTCATCGATGAACTCGTGCGCCTGTGCGAGCGTCGCCGCACGGACGACCTCCTCGTCGGTTGCGTCCGGCCGGCCGAACCCGATGTTCTCGCGTACCGATGCCGAGAAGAGGAATGGGTCCTGCGAGACGATGCCGATCTCGCGCCGCAGTGACTGGAGCTTGACGTCGCGCACGTCGGCGCCGTCGATCGTGATCCGGCCGTTCGTCGTGTCGTAGAAACGCGGGACGAGCGAGGCGAGCGTTGTCTTTCCCGAACCGGTGTGCCCGATCAGCGCGACCGTCCGACCGGGCGCGAGCTCGAGGTCGATGTCCTGGAGCACCAGGCGGCCGGGGGCGTACTCGAACGAGACCTGCTCGTAGCGCACGCGGCCCTCGCCCTCCGGCATCTCGACCGCTCCCGGGCTGTCGGAGATCTCTTCCGGCTCGTCCATGATCTCGAAGATCCGCTCGCCCGAAGCCGTCGCGCGCTGCGACTGCCCGATCCACATGCCGAGCATCCGAAGCGGCATGACGAGCATGACGACGAGGACGTTGAAGAAGAAGAAGGTCTTGATGTCGAGGGTGCCCTGCGCGACCATCCGGCCGCCCTCGAAGAGCACGCCAGCCTGCATGATCAGCGGCAGGAAGGAGAGCAGCGGGATGTAGGTCGCACGCTGCTTGTTCGCGTCGATGCTGCGCTCGAAGACGCGCTCGGAGCGAGCGGCGAATTTCTGGAGCTCGTTCTGCTCCTGCGCGAACGACTTGACGACGTGAACGCCGACGATATTCTCCTCGGCGACCGTCGCGACGTCGGCCATCTTCTGCTGGACGTCGCGCAGCACGGGGTGGCTGACGGTCGAATAGCGGTACGCGAAGACGACGATCAGCGGCGTGACGGCCGTTGCGACGAGAGCGAGGCGCACGTTGACCGCGAACATGAGCGCGGTCGCCCCGACGACCATCAGCACGTTCTGGAAAAAGAAGATCAGGCCGTAGCCGAGGAAGAAGCGGACCGTCTGCAGGTCGATCGTGGCGCGCGACAGGAGCTGCCCGGTCTGGTGCCGGTCGTAGAAGCCGAACGAGAGCCGCAGGAGCTTCGCGTAGAGCGCGTTCCGCATGTCGAACTCGACTCCGAGCGCCTGCCGGCCCGAGATCAGGCGCCGGCCCGCCATGAAGATCGCCCGCCCCGCGCCGACCGCCAGCACGAGCGCAGCGATCGTGTAGAGGGCGTGGCGGCTCTTGGCCGTGATCGCTTCCTGAAGCCCGGTTGCGGTCAGGTACGCGATCGCCATCGCCGCGGCCTGGGAGCCGACTGCGAGCACGATCGAGACGGCGAGCGACCACTTGTACGGCTTCAGGAAGCCGAGCAGCCGGACGAAGGTCTGACGATAGGGCGGTCGCGTTGCCACCATCGAAATCTAGCCGCCACTACTTGCCCCGCGAGGCTCCGCACCGGGAGACTTCCGCGCATGGAGCCTGGATTCGACCGTGAAGCAGCTTTCGACGAGGACTACCTCTACTTCTACGAGGAGCTGCTGACTCCGGAGCGAACTGCCGCGGAGGTCGACGTGATCTGGAAGCTGCTCGAGCTGGAGCCGGGGCTCGAGCTCCTCGACCTGGCCTGCGGGCACGGGCGGATCGCAAACCCACTGGCCGAGCGCGGCGTGCGGGTCACCGGGCTGGATGCGACGCCCTTGTTTCTGGACATGGCCCGGGCAGACGCCGCGGAGCGAGGCGTCGAGGTCGAGTACGTCGAAGGCGACATGCGCTCGCTTCCCTGGTCGGCGCGGTTCGACCGAGTGCTGAACTGGTTCACCTCGTTCGGCTACTTCGGCGACGACGACAACCGGCGCGTGCTCCGCGAGGCGTACGAGGCGTTGAAGCCGTCCGGGCTCCTGGCGGTCGAGGTCAACCACCGCGACAATCTGCTCGGCCGCTATCTCGAGGAGGTCGTGACCGAGCGCGGCGACGACAGGATGATCGACCGTCACCGGCTCGACCTCGAGACGGGCCGCAGCCACGACGAGCGCACGATCATCCGCGGCGGCAAGGAGCGGACCTTCGAGTTCTCTGTGCGCATGCTGACCGCCGCCGAGCTGCGCGACTGGATGCTCGCTGCCGGCTTCAGCGAGGCGCACGCATTCGGCGAGGACGGCGAGCCGCTGACGCTCGAGCACCGCCGGATGACGGTCGTCGGCCGCAAGTAACCGTCACAGTTCCGGCCCGATTCAGTCACCCATCCGTGACGATTTCCTCAGTACGCTGAAACCGGGGAGGAGGCTGGCTGCACCTTTATTAAAGGCCGCTGAGCGTCGCGAGCTCGCGACGGATGAGCTCGAGCGCATCCTCGAGCCGCGCCTGATTCGCCGGCGCGTTCAGCCAGCGGCTGACCCCGGAGGGGTGGGGGAGCGGGACCGCGACCGCGTCTCCGTACGAGAAGCGCTTGCCGATCGAGGCATCGAGGCTCGTGAGACCGAGGAGCCGCCGGATCGCGAGCCCGCCGACCGCGACGATCAGCTCCGGCCGCAGGAGGCGCAGCTCCCACTCGCGCCAGAATCCGCAGAGCTCCTGCTCGCGCGCGGTCGGTGTCCGGTCGCCGCCGCCTCCCGACGCCCGCCCCGGGTAGCACCGCGTCACCGAAGCGCAGTAGAACGTCGCGTAGAAGACGTCTTCTTCGAGCCCGAGCCAGCGCCGGAGCGTCTGCCCCGCGCGGCCACGCCAGGGCCGGCGCTCCTCGCCCTCGACCACTCCAGGCGCCTGGCCGAACATGTACGCGCGCTGGCCCGCGTGGCCCTCGAACACCGGCAGCGACTCGATCGGATAGCCCGCTTCGGAGCACGCCCGACAGACCCGGTTGTCGCGCTGGAGCGAAACGAGGGAGCGATAGGACGAGCGTCGCCGCGTCAAGCCGAGGAACGTACGACCAAGAACCAGTTCCCGGCGAAGTAGACGTCACCGCCGCCCAGCTCCGAGATGAGCTCGTCGCCCGTGAAGTAGCGCTTGAAGACCTGCCAGCTCGAGCCGTCGTTCAGCACTCGCTCCTGCCACTGCTGCGGCTCGACTCCCTCGTGCAGCGCCGAGTCCACGACGACGACCTCCGCGGCGACACGACGTGCTTCCACGAGGAACCGCACGCGCTCGGGTTCCTCCAGGTGCCCGTAGAAGTGCCCGGTCAGCAGCCGCTCGAAGGACTGGTCGGTGAACGGCAGCGACAGAGCGTCGCCCACGACGAACTCGCCGTCGGGCACGCGCTCACGGGCAACCTCGAGCATCGATTCGCTCGCGTCCAGTCCGACGATCTCGCCCGGCAGGTGTTGTGTCAGCCAGCCCGTGCCGCAGGCGGCGTCGAGCGTCCTCGCCGGCGGGAGTTCCTCGAGCGCTTGCTGAAGCCGTTCGCGTTCCTCGTGCCACTCGGGCCGGTCCCGGTCGGCGAACAGCCCCGTTCCGTACACCCAGTCGTCGTACTCGCGGGCCCGCGCGTCGTAGTAGGCCTTCACGGCTCCTAGAGTACGCGCGGTGACGCTCCCGCTCGAATCGGTGCCGAACTTCTCGGAAGGGCGCGACCGGGCCACGATCGACGCACTCGCCGCCGCGCTGGGAGAGCACGCGGAGCTGCTCGACGTGCATGTCGATGCCGACCACAACCGCTCGGTCTTCACGCTCGTTGGCGAGGACGACGAGCTCGTCAAGGCGCTGCTCGCGGGCATCGCGTGTGCGAACGAGCGAATCGATCTTCGGCGCCACCAGGGCGCCCATCCTCGGATCGGGGTGGCCGACGTCGTCCCGTTCGTGCCGATCGTGCCGGAGGACATGCCGCGTGCCCAGGAAGCTGCGCGCGAGCTCGCCCGCCGCGTGGGCGAGGAGCTCGACCTGCCGGTCTTCCTCTACGGAGAACTTGCGCCGGGGCGCGGCCCGGCGTTCTTCCGAAAAGGCGGCAACGCTGAGCTTCAGCGTCGCATCGAGTCCGGGGAGCTGCCGCCGGACTTCGGTCCGCCGCGGCTCGACGAGGGCACCGGCGGAGTGCTCATCGGTGCACGGCGGCCGCTGATCGCCTTCAACGTCAACCTGCGTGGCGAGCTCGAAGCAGCGCAGGCCGTTGCCGCCGCCGTGCGCGAGACCGGTGGGGGCTTTCCCGGCGTCCGCGCGCTCGGTCTCGACCTCCCGAGCGCAGGCCTCGTCCAGGTGAGCATGAACGTCGAGGATTGGGAGGCCGCTGCGTTGCACGACATCGTCGCTCGGGTCGAGGAGGAGGCTCGCGCGCGGGGTGCCGAGGTCGTGGGCTCGGAGCTCGTCGGACTGATGCCGGCCGGCGCCGCTGCCGCCGCCGCCGGGGCGATGCTCAGGATCGAAGGGTTCGACTCCTCTCGAGTGCTCGAGCTGCGCCTGCTCGACCGCTGAGTACGAGGCCGGCGAGGCCTGCAAGCGGGATCGCGACCGCGGCCGCGGCGAAGACGTGCTCCGGCGCGGTGAGCGCAAAGAGCGGCGAGATGAAGAGCAGCCCGGTTGCATGCGCTCCGCGGTGCACGAGCGACACGAGCCCGGTCACACGTCCGAGGAGCCCGTCGGGCACCTCCTCCTGGGCGGCCGCGTTGATCAGCACCCACGACGAGCCCTGCCCGACTCCGGCCCCGAACCCCGCCGCCAGCGCGACTCCAAGCGAGCCCGCGACTGCGAAGAGCGCGTACGCGGGCAGGTAGAGCGTCCACGCGAGCATGCTCGCGCGCGCCTTCCGCCGCACCGGCCAGCGGGCAAGCGCCGCGCCCGCGCAGATCGAGCCGAGCGCGTACGACGCTGCGACGAGCGAGAAGCTGCCCGCCCCGCGTCCGAGAGTCGAGCGCACCAACTCCGGTACGCCCACGATCCAGGTGCCGGACGAGAGCGTGACCGCGACTCCGAGCACGACGACGGAAACGGCAAGCGTCGGCCGCGGGCGCAGCGCCGCAAACCCGTCGCGGATTCTCGGACGCTCGGCTCCCTGCACGGCCGTGCGACGTGCCCGGACTCCGGCGAGCAGGATGGCAGAGAGGAAGAACGAGCCGGCGTTCATCGCGAAGAAGACGCTGATCGGGAGGAACGTCAACAGCAGTCCTGCGAGCGCCCAGCCGCCGACGGAGAGCGCGTCGGCCGTGGCGCGCACAAGCCCGTTGGCCTGCTGGACGTTGCGCCGCTCGACGAGCGCAGGGAGGAGCGCGCCGTAGGCAGGGTCGAAGTAGCTGGTCGCGGTCGTGAGGAGGAAGGCCGCGGCGACCAGCGCGGCGAGCGGCAGGTGCCCGCTGAGGCCCGCGGCTGCGATCGGCACGAGGACGATCCCGCGGACGAGATCGGCCGAGATCATGAGCCGGCGGCGGTCCCAGCGGTCGGCGGCGACGCCGCCGTGCAGGCCGAAGAGCAGCGCGGGCACGCTGTCGGCCAGCCGAACAGCGATCACGCCGAGCGGCCCGCCGGCGACCAGGGCGAACCACATCAGTGCGATGTATTGGAAGGCGTCGCCCAGCTCGCTGATCGCCACTGCGGCGTACGCACGGCGAAAGCCGCGGCGCCTCAAGAGGCTGAGTGCGCGCTCCGCGTGCGCCGGCCCCTGGGGGAGCAGTTCTTCCGGGGCGGTCCCTGGGTCGGTCACGCGCGAGTTCTACCCTCGCGGAGAGAAGGCTAGACTGGCCACGCGATGGCCCGGACGACTGTGGTCCGCCTGACAGGTGAGGACCTCACCACCGCCGACGTCTGGGAGGTCGCGGTGGAGGGTGCGCCCGTCGAGCTGCACGAATCCGCCCACGCGAAGATGGCAGCGGCGCGCGAGGTCGTCGACCGGGCGGTGGCCGCAGAGGGGCCGACCTACGGGGTGACGACGGGATTCGGGCGCTTCGTGTCGACGCGCGTGCCGGGGGAGCTGGCCGAGGAGCTCCAGCTCCGCCTCCTGCGCAGCCATGCCTGCGGCGTCGGCGAGCCCTACCCGGACGAGATCGTCCGGGCGGCGCTGCTCATGCGCGCGAACACGCTTGCGAAGGGGTACTCCGGGACGCGCCCCCAGGTCGCCGAGCGGCTGCTCGATTTTCTCGAGCACGGGGTGCTGCCGGAGGTGCCGAGCCGTGGCTCGGTCGGGGCAAGCGGCGATCTCGCTCCGCTGGCTCATCTCGCATTGCCCCTCGTGGGCGAGGGACGTGCCCGGGTCAACGGAGAGCTGCTCGCAGGAGCCGACGCACTCGCCAGGGCCGGTCTCGAGCCGCTTCGCCTCCAGGCGAAGGAAGGGCTCTCGCTCGTGAACGGGACCCAGTTCATGGGTGCCTTTGCTGCGCTCGGGCTCGTCCGCGCCCGGCGAATCGCGAAGGCCGCCGATGTCGCCTGCGCCCTCTCTGTCGAGGCCCTTCAGGGCTCGCGCAACAGCTTCCTGCCGGCAATCCACGACCTACGGCCGCTGCGCGGGCAGACCGCGTCCGCCGCAAACATCCTGGCGCTGCTCGAAGGCTCGGCGATCATCGAGTCGCATCGCTGGTGCGATCACGTCCAGGACGCCTACTCGCTGCGCTGCGCCGCCCAGGTGCACGGTGCCTCGCGCGACCTCCTCGAGTACATCGAGTACACCGCCGGAACCGAGCTGAACGCGGCTACCGACAATCCCCTTGTCTTCAGCGAGGAGGGGACGCTCCTCTCGAACGGGAACTTCCACGGCCAGCCGCTCGGTTTCGCCCTCGACACTCTGGCGATGGCCGTCAGCGAGCTCGCAAGCATCTCCGAGCGCCGCACCGAGCGCCTCGTCAACCCGGCGCTCTCCGACGGGCTGCCGGCATTCCTCGCGGCCAACGGCGGTCTCAACTCCGGGTTCATGATCCCGCAGTACGTTGCCGCCTCCCTCGTCAGCGAGAACAAGGCGCTCTGCCATCCGGCGAGCGTCGACTCGATCCCGACGAGCGCCGGGCAGGAGGATCACGTGTCCATGGGCAACGCTTCCGGGCTGAAGGCGTGGCAGGTGCTGGCGAACGCCGAGCACGTCGTCGCGATCGAGCTCCTGGTAGGCGCGCAGGCTGTCGAGCTCTATGCTCCTCTCGCGCCCGGCGTCGGGGCGCGAGTCGCGCGCGAATTCGTGCGCACGCTCTCGCCGCGCCTCCGCGACGACCGGTCGCTGACGGACGAGATCGAGGCCGTCGCCGCTGGGATTCGCGACGGATCTGCGGTCTCGGCCATCGAAGCGGAGACGGGGGCGCTCCAGTGAAGGGGGCACGGACGCCGCTGCCGAAGCGTCCCTACCGCGACACCGCGCTCATCTACGGGTCGTTCGCCGTCGTTTTCGTCATCATCGCGTTCGCGACCGGCGGGAACATGCTCGTTGCCGTTCCACTTGCCGCGGGCTGCTTTCTCGTCGCGACGGCTTACAGCTGGTGGCGCATCAGACAGCGGCTGGAAGCGGACGAGCAAGAATCGTGACGGCGATCGACAGTCTTGCCGACACCGTCGAGGCCCTCTGCGGCGACCTGGCGTCGATCCACGCGCCGCGGGGAACGGAGCTGAACGCCCGCTCCTGGTCGACCGAGGCGCCGCTGCGGATGCTGCTGAACAACCTCGACGCCGAGGTGGCCGAGCGGCCGGAGGAGCTCGTCGTCTACGGCGGATCGGGCAAGGCCGCCCGGAGCCACGACGCACTCCGGGCGATCGTCCGCTCGCTGCTCACGCTCGGCGACGACGAGACGTTGCTCGTCCAGAGCGGCAAGCCGGTCGGCGTCCTGCAGACGCATCCCTGGGCGCCGCGTGTCCTGATCGCGAACGCGCTGCTTGTTCCGCGCTGGGCGACCTGGAACGAGTTCCGGCGGCTCGAGGCACTCGGACTGACCATGTTCGGCCAGATGACGGCCGGCAGCTGGATCTACATCGGGACGCAGGGGATTCTGCAGGGCACCTACCAGACGTTCGCGGCGGCAGGCGAGCAGCATTTCGGGTCGGCCGACCTGGCCGGGAGGACGATCCTGACCGCCGGGCTCGGAGGCATGGGCGGCGCCCAGCCTCTGGCGGCGACGATGTCGGGCGCGGCGATCCTCTGCGTGGAGGTCGATCCCGCGCGGATCCAGCGACGTCTCGAGACCGGATACCTCGATCGCGCGAGCGAGTCGCTGGACGAGGCGCTGGCGCTTGTGCGTGAAGCGGCTGCGGAGCGCCGGCCGCTCTCGGTGGGCCTGCTCGGCAACGCCGCGGAGGTCGTGCCCGAGTTGGCCTCACGCCGCGAGGCGTTCGATCTCGTCACCGATCAGACCGCCGCACACGATCCCCTGACCGGGTACATCCCCGTCGGGCTGTCGCTGGAGGAGGCCGAAGAGCTGCGCGCGAGCGACTCCGACGAGTACCTGAGACGTGCCCGCGAGTCGATCGCGCGCCACGTGGGGGGAATGCTCGAGCTCGTCCGATCCGGGAGCTTTGTTTTCGATTATGGCAACAATCTTCGTGGAGAGGCGTATGAGGCCGGCGTAGACGAGGCGTTCTCATATCCGGGCTTCGTCCCGGCCTATATCCGGCCGCTCTTCTGCCGCGGAATCGGCCCGTTTCGGTGGGCGGTGCTCTCCGGGGACGAGCGCGACATCGCGACGATCGACGCAGCGCTGAAGGAGCTGTTTCCGAACGACGCGCTGCTTCAGCGCTGGCTCGAGCTCGCTCCTGAGCGGGTCCAGTTCCAGGGCCTGCCCGCTCGGATCTGCTGGCTCGGACTCGGTGACCGGGCGCGGGCTGGGCTTGCGATCAACGAGCTCGTCCGTTCGGGAGCGGTGCGGGCACCGGTCGTCATCGGCCGCGATCATCTCGACTCGGGCTCGGTTGCCTCGCCGTATCGCGAGACCGAAGCGATGCGCGACGGCTCGGACGCGATCGCCGACTGGCCGATCCTGAACGCGCTCGTGAACGTCGCCGCCGGCGCGACCTGGGTGAGCGTCCATCACGGAGGCGGCGTCGGGATCGGCAACTCGATCCACGCCGGCATGGTCGTCGTCGCCGACGGCACCGACGAGATGGCCGAGCGCCTCGAGCGGGTGTTGACGACCGACCCTGCGACCGGCGTTCTGCGCCACCTCGACGCGGGCTACGAAGAAGCGGCCGAGGCGGCCGCGCAGCACGGGCTCGAATCGCCGATGCCGCCGCCCGGCGCCAAGTGAGCCCGCCCGGCGAACCGCAGCGCCTGCTCGTCCGCGACCTCGCGCAGGTCGTCAGCTCCGCCGGGAGCGAGGTGCCTCTGCGGGGCTACGCGCTCGGCGAGGTGGAGGTCGTCGAGGACGCGTATCTCCTCTGCGAGGACGGCCTCGTCGCGGCCGTCGGCAGGATGCGCGACCTGCCATCGCTCGACGGCGAGGTCGAGGAGCTCGACGGCGGAGGTCTCTGCGCTCTACCTGGGCTCGTCGACTGCCACACGCATGCGTGCTTCGCCGGCGACCGTGTCCAGGAGTTCGAGCTGCGCGCGATCGGTGCGACGTACGAGGAGCTGCACGCCGCGGGCGGGGGCATCCTCGCAACGGTCGCGGCGACCCGCGCCGCGGGGGAGGACGCGCTCCGGACCGCGGTTCGCCGGCACCGTGACTGGATGGGCCTGGCCGGCACGACCACGTTCGAGTCCAAGTCCGGCTACGGGCTCGATCGCGAGACCGAGCTTGCGTCGCTGCGCGCGATCGTCGCCGAAGGCGGGGTCCCCACGTGGCTCGGCGCTCACGCGGTCCCGTC
Organism: Gaiellaceae bacterium; assembly: GCA_035318925.1. Classification (GTDB taxonomy): domain Bacteria; phylum Actinomycetota; class Thermoleophilia; order Gaiellales; family Gaiellaceae; genus VAXT01. The sequence goes on along the minus strand of DATHDS010000014.1, from coordinate 264,629 downwards.
GGAGTTCGACGACGCCGACGCCTATCTCGACTTCGCGCTCGCCGACGTCTTGCCGGAGGCGGCGGAGGTCGCCGAGATGGCCGACGTCTTCCTCGAGCGCGGCGCGTTCGACGCCGACCAGGCGCGGCGGTACCTCGTTGCCTGTCGCGACGCGGGCCTCGGCGTCCGTGTGCACGGCGACCAGTTCACCGAGTCCGGCGCCGTCCCACTCGCAGTCGAGCTGGGCGCAAGATCGGTCGACCACCTCGAGGCGACGGGCGCCGAGGGCATCCGCACGCTGGCCGACAGCGAGGTCGTCGGGGTGCTGCTCCCGGCGAGCGCGCTCGTCCTCGGCCGGCCGATGCCGCCGGCGCGGGCCCTCGTCGACGCAGGCGCAGCGGTCGCCCTCGCCACCGACTTCAATCCGGGAAGCGCGTTCTGCGAGAGCCTGCCGCTCGTCTGCTCCATCGCCTGCACGCAGCTCCGGCTCTCCCCGGCGGAGGCGCTCGGCGCCTGCACCGTCAATGCGGCCCACGTGCTCCGGCGTGCGGATCGCATCGGCCGGCTCGCCCCCGGGTACCAGGCGGATGCGGTGCTGCTCGATGCACCGGACTGGCGCTACCTCGCCTACCACGTCGGCGGCCCGGTGGTGAAGGCGGTTCTCCGCGCGGGGCAGGTCGCCTAGGCTAGATCGCATGCCCTCCCGGAAGCAGCGGCGCCGTCGCGCGAAGGAGCGTCGTCACGACTACGAGTTCGTGTACGTCGACGAGGAAGGGCGCGAGGTCGATGTGGACGAGCCCGCCGAGCAGCGGAAGAAGACGAACGGGCGGCCGCCGCCGAAGAGGCGCTCCGGGAGAGTGGTCGAGCCGGCGTCGTGGAGCCGCGTCGGCAGGCGCGCGCTCATCTTCGCGCCGCTGATGTTCATCACGATCCGTCTCCTCGAGAAGAAGGAGGCGCTCACCGCGAGCATCGCGCGCACGGTCTTCCTGCTCGCGCTCTTCCTCCCGTTCAGCTACGTGATGGACTCGATGCTCTACCGCTCCCATCTGAAGCGCACCGGAGCCCGCCCCGACAGCGGGAAGAAGGGCTAGCCCGAGGGCAACTCGCTCCCGCGATAGTGGCCCTCGCCGGGCCACGGCGCGAGGAGGAGCAGGATCTTGGCGCCCGTCTCGCTCGCAACGACGTGCCGCTCGTCGGGCTCGAACTTGACGAGCGTCCCTATGCCCGCCTCGAGCGTCTCGCCGCCGGCCTCGATCCGCACGCTGCCGTCGACAACGACGATGAATGCGTGCTCCTTCACCTGATGGTCACCGAGCTCCTGGCCCGGGTTGAGGCCGATCAGCACGGCGCGCGCCTCCTCTGACGAATGGAGGACGACAGGCGAGCGGCTTCCGTCGGGAGTCGCGATCTCGGGCAGCAGCCAGCTCCGCACGCGGCGATCCTATCCGGCCCGGAGAGCCGCGGAGGACGCCGTTAGACTCGGCCCCATGAGCCTCGCCGTCGACCGGTACGAGCTTGGCCCGGTCGGGACGAACTGCTACGTCGTGCGGCGGGAACCGGGCGCTCCCGAGGCCGTGGTCGTCGATCCGGGGGCCGACTCGCAAGAGCTTCCGAACGAGTGCGCTGGGATCCTGATCACGCACTCGCACTGGGATCACCTCGGCGGCGTCGCCGACCTCGCCGAGCGCACGGGCGCGAAGGTCTACATGCCCCGCGACGAGGCGCCGGTCCTCGCGAACCCGGCCGACTGGTTTCCCGAGGTGCCGCTGCGGCCGTACGAGGCGGACGTCCTCCTCGACGGCGGCGAGACCCTCGAGCTCGCCGGCATCTCGTTCGAGACCGTGAATGTTCCGGGCCACTCGCCCGGCCACGTCGCGTATCACGCGGACGGCGCGCTCTTCTCGGGCGACGTCCTCTTCGCCGGGTCGGTCGGGCGAACCGACCTGCCCTTCAGCGACTGGGAGACCCTCTTCGAGTCGATCAAGGGCCTCATGGAGCGCTTCCCGCCGGAGACCGTCGTCTACTCCGGCCACGGCCCGGAGACGACGCTCGGCGCCGAGCTCGCTCGCAATCCGTTCCTCGCCGAGCTACGCGCCTCGTGAAGTTCGAGTCGCCCCGAGGCACACACGACGTCCTCCCCGCCGAGCAGCCGCTCTGGGAGAAGGTCATCCGCGAGGCGGAAGAGCTCTGCGCGCTCTACGGGTACGGGCGGATCACGACGCCGCTCTTCGAGGACACGGGGCTCTTCACGCGCACGTCCGGCGAGGGCTCCGACATCGTCCAGAAGGAGATGTACACGTTCACCGACCGGGGCGACCGCTCGCTCACGCTGCGGCCGGAGGGCACGGCGCCCGTCGCCCGCGCGTACATCCAGCACGGCCTGCACCGCGAGCCGCAGCCGGTGAAGACCTTCTTCATCGGGCCTATGTACCGCTACTCGGCGCCGCAGCGCGGCAAGTTTCGCGAGTTCTGGCAGTTCAACGTCGAGGCGATGGGCTCGGACGACCCGGCGGTCGACGCCGAAGTCATCCAACTGTTCGCCGAGCTCCTGCGGCGGCTCGAGATCCGCGGCTGGTGGCTCGAGCTGAACTCGATCGGCGACCGGAACTGCCGGCCCGCGTACCTCGAGCAGCTGAACGCCTGGCTCGACGAGCACGCCGACGAGCTCGACGAGGACACCTTGGCGAAGCGGAAGACGAGCCCCCTGCGCGTGTTCGACAACCTCTCGCAGAAGCCGGAAAGCCTGCAAAACGTTCTCGCGCAGGCGCCGAAGATCGGCGAATCGCTCTGTGAAGAGTGCGAGGCGCACTTCGCCGGCGTGCGCAGGTACCTCGACGCCTACGGGGTCGAGTACAGGCTGGCGCCGACCCTCGTGCGCGGGCTCGACTACTACACGCGCACGACGTTCGAATTCATGGGCGAGGCCCTCGGTGCGCAGTCCTCGCTCTGCGGAGGCGGTCGTTACGACTACCTGATCGAGGAGATCGGCGGCCCGCCGACGCCGGCAGTCGGCTTCGCGAGCGGCATCGAGCGAATCGTGCTCTCCCTCGTCGAGCAGGGCGTGGCCGCGGCGCCGCCCGAGATCGAGGTCTTCTTCGCGGTCGAGGGCGACGAGGTGCGTGCGGAAGTGCTCGCGGCCATGGGCGAGCTGCGACGAGGCGGCCGCGCGGCCGAGACCGACTACGCGGGCCGGTCCCTCAAGGGTCAGCTCACCCAGGCGGGTCGCGTCGGCGCGCGCGCGACCGTGATCGCGCGAGGCGACGGCGCGACGGTGCGGCGAGCAGGTGAGAAGGACCTCGAGTTCGGCTCGCTCGAGGAGGCGGTGAAGTCGCTGTGAGGTGGCGCGACCTCGGAGCCGGGGAGCTCCGGCCCGAGCAGGTGGGGCAGCGCCACACGCTCGCAGGCTGGGTTGCGCGGCGCCGCGACCACGGCGGCCTCGTCTTCATCGACCTGCGCGACTCCACGGGCGTCGGCCAGCTCGTCGTCAACCCCGAGCGTTCGCCCGAGGCGGCCGCCGCCGCGCACGGCATTCGCAACGAGTTCGTCCTCCAGGCCGAGGGCGAGGTGGCCGCGCGCTCGCCCGAGAACGTCAACTCCGGCCTGCCGACGGGCGAGGTCGAGCTCCAGGTCGACAGGCTCGAGATCATCTCCACCAGCCCGCCGCTTCCGTTCCAGCTCGACGACGAGAACGTCGACGAGACCCTGCGCATCCGCTACCGCTGGCTTGACCTGAGGCGCGATCGGCTGCAACGCAACCTGCGCCTGCGCGCCCAGATGGTCTCGATCATCCGCCGCGTGATGGAGGGGGCCGGTTTCCTCGACATCGAGACTCCGATCCTCTTCAAGCCCACGCCCGAGGGCGCGCGCGACTTCCTCGTCCCGTCGCGACTGCAGAAGGGCCGGTTCTTCGCCCTGCCGCAGTCGCCGCAGATCCTCAAGCAGCTGCTCGTGATCGGCGGCTTTGAGCGCTACTACCAGATCGCCCGCTGCTTCCGGGACGAGGACCTCCGCGCCGACCGCTCGCACGAGCTGACGCAGCTCGACGTCGAGATGGCCTTCCCGGATGTCGAGTTCATCCTCGAGCTGATGGAGAAGATGGTGCACGACATCTGGAGCGAGACGCTCGGGGTCGAGCTCGAGACGCCGTTCCCGCGAATGACCTACGCGGAAGCGATGCTCCGCTTCGGCACGGACAAGCCCGACCTGCGCTTCGATCTCGAGATCCAGGACGCGACCGAGCTCACGCGCGCATCGGAATTCAAGGTCTTCTCTGGCGCGCCGGCCGTGCGCTGTCTGACCGTGCCCCAGGAATACTCGCGCGCCGACCTCGAGAACCTTGAGGAGTTCGCGAAGGAGTGGGGGGCGAAGGGGCTCGCCTACATCGTCTTCGGCGAGGACGGAGAGCCGCGCTCACCGATCGCGAAGTTTCTGTCCGCGGAGGAGCTGGCGGCGTTCCGCGCCGACCCCGGTTCGACCGTGCTGTTCGGGGCGGACGAGCCCGACAAGGTCGCCCGCGTCCTCGGTGCGCTGCGCAGCCGCCTGGGCGCCGAGCTCGGGCTCATCGACCAGGATGCCTTCCGCTGGACGTGGGTCACCGACTTCCCGATGTTCGAGTGGTCGGAGGAGGACGGGCGCTGGACGGCGGTTCACCATCCCTTCACGCGGCCCCTCCCCGACTCGGAGGCGATGCTCGACAAGGACCCGGGCAGGGCACTGGCGGTCACGTACGACCTGGTCGCCAACGGCGAGGAGCTCGGCGGCGGCTCGGTCCGGATTCACGAGGCCGAGCTGCAGGCAAAGGTCTTCGACATCCTCCAGCTCTCGCCCGAGGAACAGCAGGCCCGGTTCGGGTTCCTGCTCGAAGCCCTCGGGATGGGCGCGCCTCCGCACGGTGGGATCGCCTTCGGCATCGACCGCATGGTCATGGTCCTGGCCAAAGAGCCGAACTTGCGGGACACGGTCGCGTTTCCGAAGAACCAAGCCGGCTTCGACCCGATGAGCGGCGCGCCGGCGGAGGTTCCGAAGGAACAACTCGACGAGCTAGGAATCCAGCTTGCGCCGCCGAAGGAGAAGCCGAGCTAGATCGGCGGCCGAGGGCCGCCGACGGAGCGGGCATACTTGAGACGGCATCTGCGAGGAGGAACAGCATGGCGATAGACGGACCAGGAACAGCGCGCGAAGCGCCGCCGGCGATGACGTCGCTACCGCGGCTCGAAGACCTCGCCCCGATCGAGGGGGGCTTCGACGATCAGGCCGTACGCGACGCTTTCGAGTCCTTTCGCCGCCACGCCGTCCAGCTACAGGCTCAGCTTCGCGTCCTCCAGGCCGCCGGCCGCTCGAGCCAGGTCGAGCCGAGCGGTCACGCCGTCCGCATGGACGCGCTGCACCTGATCCGCGAGGCAGCGGAGTTCGCCGACGTCCTCGAGCGCGACGCCCAGAATGCGTCCGCGGCTCAGTTCTCGCGAACCGAGCAGGAGGTCCGGCAGAAGCAGGTCGACCTTCAGCAGCGCGAGGCCGAGGTCCTGCGCTTCCGCGACGAGAGCGATCGCCAGCGCAACGAGATCGTCACCGCAGCCCGCAACGAGGCCCGCCAGCTTGTCGCCGACGCGAACCGCGAGGCGACCAAGGAGCTCCGCGAGGCCGAGAGTCGTGGCGCCCGGCTGCTCGAGCAGGCGCGCCATCAGGCGACGGAGCTCACGAATGCGACCCGCGCCGAGGTCGAGTCGACGCTCGAGTGGGCGCGATCCCAGGCGTCGGCGATCATTGCCCGCGCCCAGCACGGGGCCGAGCAGATGCTCGCCGCGGCCGGGATGGGCGAAGCTGCGGCCACCGAGGTCGCGCAGGCAATCGTCAAGTCCGCCGAGGCCGGTGGGGCGGCGAGCTGGGCGTCGGTCTCCGCAGAGGAAGCTCCCACTTCCGCCGAGGCGCCGCAGAAGGCCGAGCAACCGCTCCGGGCCGCGCCAGAGTCGCCGACTCGCGAGCCCGCTGAGACCCTTCAGCCCACGGCTCCGGTGCCCGGGGTGCGAGAGCCGGAGACTTCGCCCTCGGGCTCAGACGACACGAACACGTAGCGGGCTCTAACCTTCCCGGCGCATGCCAGCGGCACTTGGGCCGAGATTCGTGCTCGAAGCGGGCTTTCTCGTTTTGCTCGCAGTCGTCGTCGGCCTCGCAGACCTGAGCCCCGCGCTGATCGTGCTCGTGATGGCCGTCGGGTGGCTGCTCGTCTCCCTCATCGAATACTCCGCCTGGCGGCAGACCGCGGGCCTCGCAACGGTCAACCGTTCCGTAACGGTGGAAGCGGCTTCGCCGGCACCCGTGCAGGAAGAGGTCGTCGAGGACGTTGCGCCTCCGCCGCCACCTCCTACTCCGCCTCCCGCGGAGGAGGAGACGATCGTCGCGGCCCCTCAGGCAGAGCCGCCCCCGGCCGAGGTCGAGGAGCCCGCCGACTTCCAGCCCGAGCGCCAGACCACCGCCTATCGCCTGGAGCCGCTGCAACCCCGGCCGAGCCGCCGCTGGATCATCTTCGGCCCGCGAGTTCGGCCCGAGGGTGACAGTGAAGAGGAGGGCTAGGGAAGCTCGCGGGGTGGACAATCCGCCCGCACAGGGGCGTTTCCGGGGCACCTATCGGTGGCTGCGCCGGAGCCCCGAACGCGTCGCGGTCGAGCCGGGACCTGCTCCGACGGCGTCACTCGAAATCGAGGCGATTGTTGGCGAGATCATGGTCATCGCGCCGCCTCCGACCGGAGCGAGCCCCGTTGAGCCTCCTCCGGCGCGAGAATGGAATGTCTGGGATCTGGAGCGCCGGGCGCGTGAGCAGGCGGGCGACGCCGCACGGGACGAGGAATGGGCGGCGCTCTTCATGCACCTGCGCCCGTTCGCGAACGCCGACGGTGTTCTCCCGCTGCAGTTCGACGGTCTCGTGCGGGAGTCTTTCTCCGAGCTCATCCAGACCACATAGGTCGTGTCCCCGACCTTCGCGCAGCGGATGATCGCCCTCGGGGCCGTCGGCTTGCTCGCAATTGTGGTCGGCATCGCCATCGTCTCGGACCGCGGTGGATCCGGCGGCCGCGGCCTGCCGGCGAGGGTCGGATCCTGGTACTACGCCCGGGCGGCTCCCATGAGCAGCGACCTCGAGGGGACGACGACGGCTTGCGGCGTGCGCCTGACCGGCACGAGCCTCGGAATCGCCGATCCGGTGCTGCCGTGTGGCGCGAAGGTGTACATCGGCTTTGGCAACCAGGACGTCCTCACCCAGGTGATCGCGGTCGGGCCCGGGTCGGGAGGCGCCCGGTTCGCAGTGACGCCGGCGCTGGCGCAGACGCTGGGCATCGAGGGGACGGTCACCGTCCGCTGGGGCTATCCCGCGCTAGAGTGAGTCGTGCTCGACCCTGTACGTGATCCCGTTGCAACTGTTGAACCAACATCACTGCAAAGGGAGCTCGAGTCCGGGGAGCCTTCGGGCGTAACCGGCAGGGCACCCACCTGGCTCGTCCAGGTTCGCAACGCAGCGGGAACCCATCGGCAGGGTGGGGCACTTCTTCTTCACCGCGCAGGCGGGCCCGCCGCGGTGCTTCGCTAGCCTGGATTCCATGATCGAGGTGACCGGAGACGCCACGCGTGGCGACGAGTGGGCCTGCGTCCGGCTCGTCGTCGACGGCTACCGGATCGTCGAGGCGGACGCGGACGGGCTCGAGCGACCGCTCGTCGGCTTGACCCTGCTCGCGGCAGCCGCCGTGCCCGGGGAGCGGTTGGCTGCAGATGCGCTCGCGAACGCGATCGGTCCACTCTTCCGGGCCGCTGCCGATCCGGCGCGCGTCGCGGTCGCGATGAGCGGAGGAGTGGACAGCGCGGTTGCGCTCCTGCGGGCCGGCCCGGTCGCCGTTGGCGTGACCCTGCGGCTCTGGATCGACCCCAAGGCGCCCGACTCCGAGCGCGCCTGCTGCTCGCCGGAGGCCGTGATCGCCGCCCGCGAGACCTGCCATGCGCTCGGCATCCCGCACGTGACGATCGACGCCAGGGAGGCTTTTCGCCGCGCGATCGTGGAGCCGTTCGTGGAGGGCTACGCTCGCGGCGAGACACCGAACCCGTGCACGCGTTGCAACGGTAGCTTTCGCTTCGCGCAGCTCCTCGAATTCACGCGCCGTGCCGGGGCGGCTCGCCTTGCGACCGGCCACTACGCTCGGATCGTCCAGCACCGCGGCCGGCTCCTGCTCGCGCGCGCAGCCGACGAGCGGAAGGACCAGTCGTACATGCTCGCTCGGCTCGACCCCCGCCGGCTCGAGCGGATCTGGTTCCCGCTCGGTGAGCAGACGAAGGAGGAGACCCGCGCGGAGGCGGAGCGCGCGGGCCTGCAGGTTGCACAGAGGCGCGAGAGCCAGGAGGCGTGCTTCCTGGGCGGCGGTGACTACCGCGAGTTTCTCGAGCGGCACGGCCTGCCCGCCCGCGAGGGAGCGGTCGTCGACGAGCAAGGAGCGACGCTCGGGACGCACCAGGGCTTCTGGCGGTTCACCCCAGGGCAGAGGCGAGGCCTCGGCGTCGCGACAGGCCGCCCCTCGTACGCTGTTCGCAGCGACCCGGGGACGAACACGGTCGTCGTCGGGCCGCTCGAGGCGCTCGCGCGCCGTTCGGTGACTGCGACCGGCCATCTGTACGCCTCGGTCACGCGGGGGGACGCAAAGCTCCGCTACCGCTCACCTGCGCTCCCGGCCGACGTCGAGCCGACCGCAGACGGTTTCCGCCTGTGTTTCGACGAGCCCGCCTACGGCGTCGCCACGGGCCAGACGGCCGTCATCTACGAGGACGACGTGGTCGTCGGGTCGGGGGCGATTGCCTCGAGCGCTCCGTGAGCCCGCAACTGGAGCGGCCTCAGCCACGTTGTCCCTATCGAGAGGGCGACCCGCGTCGATGACTGACGAGATCAGGCTCACGATCCCCCGTGACCGCGCGCTGTACGGCGTCGCGCACCTCGTCATGAGCGGGGTCGGCATTCGTCTCAACCTGACAATCGAGCATCTCGAGGACCTCGAGCTTGCGTTGGACGCAATCCTCGAACGCGCGGAGCACTCCGAAGAGGTGACGATCGCCCTGCGGGTGAAGGACGGAGAGCTCGAGACGGCGATCGGCCCTCTGCGTGACGGGGTTCGCGCCGAGCTCGAGGCAACCGCCGGAGAGGACGTCGGGCTGCGCAGGATCCTCGACACCCTCGTCGACCGGGTCGACATCGGTCCGGGCGACGGCGGCGAGTGGGTAACGCTGACGAAGGCGGTCAAGGAGCAGGGCGGGTGACGTACGCCGAAGACCGCGCCCTGCTGCGCCGCTACCACGAGGATGGCGACCTGGCGGCGCGGGAGCGGCTGATCGAGCAGAACATGTCGCTCGTCCGCTCGCTCGCGCGACGCTACTCGTATCGCGGCGAGCAGCTCGACGACCTCGTTCAGATCGGCGCCATCGGGCTCATCAAGGCGATCGACCGCTTCGACCTCGAGCGTGGGGTTGAGCTCACGACCTATGCGACCCCGAACATCATCGGCGAGATCAAGCGCCACTTCCGCGACAAGGGCTGGTCCGTGCGCGTCCCCCGGAGCCTCCAGGAGCTGAACGTCCAGCTCTCGAAGCTGATCGAGGAGCTGACGGTCGAGCTGGGCCGCTCGCCGACGATTCCCGAGCTGGCGAAGGCCTCGGGCTCGGAGGAGGAGTTGGTCGTCGAGGCGCTCGAGAGCGGCCGCGCGTACAGCTCGATCTCGCTTTCGACGGGAGGAGGGCAGGACGAGGGCGGCGAGCTCGACCTGCTCGAGTCGCTCGGCGTTGAGGAGGCGCAATACGAGATCTCCGAGGACCGGGCCGTGCTTGCTCCGGGGTTCCGCGTGCTCGACGAGCGGGAGCGGCTGATCCTCCACCTGCGGTTCTTCAAGGGCCTGACGCAGTCGCAGATCGCGCAGCAGGTCGAGATCTCGCAGATGCACGTCTCGCGTCTGATCCGGCGCGCGCTCGAGAAGATCCGCGAGGAGATCGCGAGCGAGGAGCCGGAGCCGGCGTCGCCGAGACGCGTTGCCGAGAGCTGACGATGTCGGATGCTCAGGCCGAGATCGACGCGGTGACGTGGTTCCACGAGTTCGACTTCGGCAAGGGATTGGTGGCCCGGTCCACGACACCCGACGTGGCCGCGCACCGGCGCGTCTGGCTGTTTGTCGAGGGCTGCCTCGCGGCCGTCGATTTTCGCGGCAAGAGTGTCCTCGACATCGGCTGCTGGGACGGTTACTGGAGCTTCTATGCCGAGCGGCGGGGTGCGGCTTCGATCCTGGCCACGGACGACGTCTCCCAGAACTGGGCCGGCGGCGAGGGTCTCCGGCTCGCCAAGCGACTCTTGAGCTCGCGCGTCGAGATCAAACAGGACCAGTCCGTCTACGAGCTAGCTCGGCTCGGACGCACGTTCGACGTGATCCTTTGCCTGGGCGTCTATTACCACCTGTTCGATCCGTTCTATGCCCTGGCCCAGATACGGCACTGCTGTGGGGCCGGAACTCTGGTCGTCTTCGAGGGCGACGTCGGCGTGGGCGCGAACGAGGTTCGCTATGGCTTCGGTGAGGCTCGACCCGGCCTTTTCGTTCCCTCGACGGCCGCGCTGAACAACCTGCTTCGGGCGACGTACTTCGAAGTCCGCTCACAGCGATTCCTCACGACCGGCCTACGCGCATGGGCCAAGACCGCCCTGGATCGGCTGCCGGGCCGGCTCGGGCTCTCCAAGCGTCTCGTCGATCGCGCCTTCACCGTTTGCGTGCCCTTCACCGGAGTGAACGAGCTGCACGAGTACGAGCCACCGTTCGGTCTGGCGGCGTACGACGACCGCTATCGCCAGGGCACAGCGCCGGCGACCTGAGGAGTGGTGCCTGAGCCGGATCTCCGTCGGAAGTGCGACTCGTACAATCACCTCCATGCGTACGAGCGCCGAGCTCCGCGAGGGTTTCCTCGCCTACTTCGAGTCGAAGGGCCACAAGCGACATCCGTCAAGCTCGCTCGTCCCTCCTGACTGGGACCACTCGACGCTCCTGAACAGCGCGGGCATGCAGCCGCTGATGCCCTACTTCCTCGGCCGCGAGCTGCCACCGGCGCCACTTTTGACCACGACTCAGAAGGTCTTTCGAACCCCGGACATCGACGAGGTCGGCCTCGACACCTTCCACCTCACGTTCTTCGAGATGCTCGGCAATTTCTCGTTCGGCCAGTACTTCAAAGAAGGCGCGATCGACTTCGCCTGGGAGTTCATCTTCGACCACATGAAGATCGACCCCGACCTCTTCTGGGTGTCGGTTTTCGCGGGCGACTCCGAGCTCGGCCTGGGCGAGGACGAGGAAGCGGTGCGGCTCTGGGAGAAGATCGGGATGCCGCCCGAGCGCATCATCCGCCTCGACCGCTCGCACAACTTCTGGTCGGTCGGCGGCCCCGGGCCGTGCGGGCCGGACACCGAGCTCTTCTACGACCGCGGCGAGGCGCTCAGCTGCGGGCGACCTGAGTGCGCCCCCGGCTGCACGTGTGAGCGCTACCTCGAGTTCTGGAACCTCGTCTTCATGGAGTTCGAGCTCCACGCGGACGGCACTGTGACTCCGCTCCCGAAGCAAAACGTGGACACGGGCTTGGGGCTCGAGCGCGCGGCGACCATCCTGCAGGGCGTCATCTCCGTCTACGAGACCGACGGCTACCAGGCGATCATGGACTGGATCGCGGCGGAGAGCGGAGTCGCCCATGGCGAGTCCGAGAAGGCGACGAAGGCGCACCGGATCCTCGCCGACCACGGCCGCGGGATGACGTTCCTGGTCGGCGACGGGGTTCTCCCGTCGAACGAGGGGCGCGGCTATGTGCTGCGTCGGATCATCCGCCGCGCCGTCCAGCAGGCGCGAACGATCGGTCTCGACGACCTCTGGCCCATCACGGAAATTGTGGCGGAGCAGATGGGCCCTTGGTACCCCGAGCTCGTGGAACATCGGGATCGGATCGAGGAGGTCGTACGCGCCGAAGAGCAACGCTTTTCGCAGACCCTCGAGCGCGGGATGAAGCTCTTCGAGGACGTAGCGGACAAGGGAACGGTTTCCGGCGAGGACGCCTTTCTGCTCCATGACACGTACGGCTTTCCGCTCGAGCTGACACGCGAGTTGGCGCTCGAGCGTGGGCTAGCCATCGACGAGGAGACGTTCACGCGCCTGATGAGCGAACAGCGTGCTCGCTCTCGGGCCGGCGCGGGCCGAGAGGAGGCTCGAGCCGCAAAGTTCGTCGAGAAAGCCGGGTTCCTGACCGAGTTCGTCGGCTACGAGAAGACGGAGGTGCTCACGCAGATCGGCGCGCTCGAGCAGCTCGAGGGCGGCGATTTCCTCGCGAAGCTCCGGGAGTCGCCCTTTTACCCGGCGGGTGGCGGCCAGATCAGCGACGCCGGCTTCATCGAGCATGACGAGACGGGCGCACGCGCTGAGCTCGAGGAGGCCTACCGCGTCGGTGACGACCAGGTGCTGCTCTTCCACGGCGAAGGCTTCGCGGAGGGCGATCGTGTTCGTGCCGTCGTCCCCTGGAAGGTTCGCTTCCCGACCATGGCCAACCACACCGCGACGCACCTGCTCCACCAAGCTCTCCGGGACGTGCTCGGAGATCACGTCCGCCAGGCGGGATCCGCCGTCAGGCCCGACAAGCTGCGCTTCGACTTCACACACGGGCAGGCGCTCACCACAGAAGAGCGCGACCGCGTCGCGCGGATCGTCAACGAGCAGGTCTTCGAGAACCTGCCCGTGCGGACGTTCGTGACTCCGATCGACGAGGCGCGCACCCTCGGCGCGATGATGCTCTTCGGCGAGAAGTACGGTGACGAGGTCCGCGTCGTCGAGATCCCGGGCTTCTCTCGGGAGCTCTGCGGCGGTACCCACGTCCGCTCGACGGCCGAGATCGGGCCGTTCGTCCTCCTCTCCGAAGCGTCCGTGGGCTCGGGCGCGCGCAGGATCGAAGCTGTCACATCCTCGGATGCCTTCGCGTACCTCCACGGCAAGGCCGAGGAGGCCGAGGAGCTTCGCGCCGAGCTTGCGCAAGCCCGCAAGCAGGCGAAGAAGGGGCCGACCGCAGTGACTGACGCGGACGTCGTGTTCACAGACGAGTCCGACGGGATCGTGACGGCCGAGGTGAAGGCGCTCAAGGGCCCGGCGCTCCGCGAGCTCTCCGACCAGATCCGGCAGTCGAAGCAGGCGAACGCTGTGCTGCTCGGGTCGGTCGACGACGGCCGCGCCTACCTCGTCGTCAACCTCGATCAGCGCGTGGTCGAGAAGGGCGCCGACGCCGTTTCGATCGTCAGGGAAGCGGCGAAGAAGATCGACGGCGGCGGGGGCGGCAAGCCGACGCTGGCCGAAGCCGGTGGGAAGAACCCCGCAGGGCTCGCCGAGGCGTACGAGATCGGCAGAAGCGAGATCGCCTCGGCGCTGCGCTCTTGAAGGTCCTGGCGCTCGACTATGGCTCTGCGCGCACCGGCGTGGCGGTCTCCGATCCAACCGGCACGGTTGCGCGCCCGCTCGGTGTGGTCGAGCGCGCCGGGACCGAGGCGGGGCTCGCCCGGCTCGTCGAGCTGATCCGTGAGCACGAGCCCGAGCGCGTGATCGTCGGCCTGCCCCTGACGATGCGCGGTGAGCACGGCGAGCAGGCGGCGGAGACCGATGCGTTCGTCACGCTTCTGCGCAATGCCATCGACGTGCCGATCGAGAGCTTCGACGAGCGCTTCACGACCGATCTCGCCGAGCAGGGTGGGGGAGGGAGCCATCCCACCGACGCGCGCGCAGCTGCGCATCTCCTGTCGAGCTACCTGACGTGGTCGAGCAGCGCGTCCCGCTGAGCCCGCCGGAGCCGCCCCGCCGGCGGCCGAGATCCTCACGGGGTCAACTGGCCCTGAGGCGGGCGATCGCACTCGTCCTACTCCTCGGCGGGCTCGGCCTCGCCGTCTGGCTCGTGACCGTCGCGGTCGGCGGCGGGGACAAGAAGAAACCGGCGCCGGCGATTCCGGTCGCCCCGCCTTCGTTGAAGATCGTCTTTCCCGAGGGCTTCACGCGGGCGCAGATGGCCGAGCGGATCAGCGCCGTCGACCGGATTGCCAGGGAGAAGCGCAAGATCACGGCTCGCCTCTCGGCGCGCGCCTATCTCAAGGCAACGGCGAGCTCGCTGACCCCCGGAAAGTTCGCCCGCGACGGGAAGCGGCGCCCGCTCGAAGGCTTCCTCTTCCCCGCGACGTACGACTTCGAGGCGCGGACGACGTCGCGGCACCTGGTCGAGCAACAGTTCGCGGCGTTCCAGCGGAACTGGTCGAAGGTCAACCTCAGGTACGCGAAGTCGAAGAACCTGACGCCGTACGACGTCCTGATCATCGCCTCGATGATCGAGAAGGAAGTCGCCGCTCCGGAGGAACGGGCACTCGTCTCGGCGGTCATCTACAACCGGCTGCACGACGGAATGTCGCTAGGGATCGACGCGACGATCCGGTACGGCCTCGGCGTGCCGCCGACGGAGTCGCTCAAGGAGTCGCAGCTGCACAGCTCGAATCCCTACAACACGGGTGACGGCCATGTGGGCCTGCCGCCGACGCCGATTGCCAATCCGGGCCTTGCCTCGATGCAGGCGGCGGCCCATCCCGCCAAAGTGAACTACCTCTTCTTCGTGCGTAAGCCGGACAAGATCCACCACTTCTTCACCGCCAGCGAGACCGAGTTCAACAACTACAAGCTCGCCCACGGCTACCGATGATCTCGGGGAAAACCCGGCTCGTCGGGCTGCTCGGCCACCCGGTGTCGGAGTCGCTCTCGCCGACCATGCAGAACGCCGCTTTCGCCGCGAGCGGTCTCGACTGGGCCTACCTGGCTTGCGATGTGTCGCTGGAAGCGTTCGAGCCCGCGGTCCGGGGCCTCCTCGCCGCTGGGTTCGCCGGCGCGAACGTGACCGCCCCGTACAAGCTCGCCGCTGCCGCGCTTGTGGAGACCGATCTTCCGTCCGTGAACACGCTTGGCTTCGAGGACGGACGGATCCACGGCTTCTCGACCGACGCTGCGGTGCTCGCCGGACTGCGCGCCGAGCGCCCCGTCGTGCTCGGCGACGGTGGGGCCGCCGCGGCGTTCCGGGCGGCTCTGCCGCAGGCGCGCACGTTCGCCCGGCGTGGCGAGTGGCCGCCGGACGTGGGCGACGCGGACCTCGTCGTCAATGCAACCTCGGAACGGGACGAGGTGCTCGCCGAGCTTGGCTCCGGGCAGACCCTCATCGACCTTCCGTACCCCGAGACTGCGACGGCGAGAACCGCCCGCGAGCGCGGAGCGCGGGTGGTCGGGGGGCTCGAGGTGCTCGTGGCCCAGGGCGCGGCTTCGTTCGAGCTCTGGACCGGCGTGCCGGCGCCCGTCGAGGCGATGCGGCTCGCCGTAGGCTTGTCGTCGTGACTCTCGAGCTCACGACCGCCGGGGAGTCGCACGGCCCAGCGCTCGTCGCGATTCTCACCGGCCTGCCCGCGGGCCTCGTCCTCGAGCGGGATTCGATCGACGCCGATCTCGCCCGGCGCCAGCAGGGCTACGGGCGCAGCCCTCGCCAGCAACTCGAGCAGGACCGGGTGGAGGTGCTCGCCGGGCTTCGGCACGGGCGGACGCTCGGGACCCCGCTTGCGCTGCTCGTCGCGAACCGCGACCACGCGAACTGGGAGTGGGGCATGAGCCCGTGGCCGGCCGAGGGCGAGCCGAAAGGCAAGGGCACGGCGCCGGTGACGCTCCCCCGGCCCGGGCATGCCGATCTGGCTGGGTCACTCAAATACGGCCTCACCGACACGCGGGACGCTCTCGAACGGGCGAGCGCCCGTCAGACAGCGCTGACGGTGGCGGCAGGCGCGGTCGCGAAGGCGCTGCTCGGCGAGATCGGAGTGGAGGTCGCCGGCTCGGTGCTGGAGATGGGAGACGTCGACGAGGCGAAGGCGGACCGGGACACCGTCGGCGGGGTCGTCGAAGTTCGGGCGCGCCGTGTTCCTCCCGGCCTCGGCTCATACGCGACAAAGGACGGGCGGCTCGACGCCCGGCTCGCTGCGGCGCTGATGGGGATCCAGGCGGTAAAGGGAGTCGAGATCGGCGACGGCTTCGCACTAGCCGCGGAGCGAGGCTCGGCGGCTCATGACGAGATCTTCCGGGACGAGCGGGGCCTCTACCGGGAGACGAACCGCGCCGGCGGGATCGAGGGCGGCGTCTCGAACGGCGAGGAGATCGTCGCCCGGGCCGCGATGAAGCCGCTGCCGACCCTGATGCGGCCCTTGCGCTCGGTCGACCTCGAGACGGGCGAGCCCGCGGAGGCGCTCGTCGAGCGAAGCGACGTGGCGGCAGTCGAGGCGCTGTCGGTCGTTGCCGAGGCCTCGGTCGCCTTCGAGCTCGCGCGTGCCGCCCATGAGAAGTTCGGCGGCGACTCGCTCGCGGACTTCGTCGGAGCGCACCTCGCCTACCTGGAGCGGATCGATTGGTCCCCGAGGTAGGCGCTTTCGGCAAGCACATCGCCCTCATCGGATTCATGGGGGCAGGGAAGTCAACAATCGGCGAAGAGGTGGCCGGAATGACGTTGCGCCGGTTCATCGACACTGACGCGGAGCTCGAGCGCCGCTACGGCTCGATCGACGAGTTGTTCGATCGTGGCGAGCCGGAGTTCAGGCGGCTCGAAGAGGAGGTCGTCGCCGAGGCGTTCGCTGGCTCAGAGCCGGCAGTGATCGCGTTGGGGGGCGGCGCACCCGCCTCCGAGCGCGTCCAATCTCTTTTACTCCAGCGCGCTTTCACGGTCTGGATCCAGGTCGACCCCGATGAGGCTTGGCAACGTGTGGCAGGCAGCGGCCGCCCACTGGCGCGGGACGAACGACGCTTCCGGAAGCTCTATGACGAGCGCAAGGCGATATACCAATCCGTTGCCGGCGCCGAGGCTGACGACGCCGAGGAAGTCCTCCTGGCAGCCCTGGGGATCGTCGTCGCGCGCGGCCTGCTCGGGTTTCCGTTCTTCGCCCAACTCCTTGAAGGGCGCCGAACCGCTCTCGTTGCCGACGAGCGTGTGCTCGGCCTCCACCGGCCCCAGGTAGATGCATCGGTCCACACGGTTCCGTCCGGCGAAGGCGCGAAGGCGCTTGACGTAGTTGATCGGCTCTGGGGGGAGCTCGAGCTCGACCTCGAGGGCTGGATCGTCGGGTTCGGCGGCGGCTCGACGACTGACGTCGCCGGCTTCGTCGCTGCGACGTACCTCCGAGGAGTCGACTGGGTTGCTGTCCCGACCACACTTGTCGGCCAGATCGACGCCGCAATCGGTGGGAAGACCGCGATCAACCTCCCTGCGGGCAAGAACCTTGCAGGCGCCTTCCATTACCCGCAGCACGTGCTTGTCGATACGGACCTGCTTTCGACCCTTCCCGAGCGGGAGCGTCGAGCCGGGATGGCAGAGGCGGTAAAGACAGGTCTACTGGCCGGTCGCGAACTTTGGACGCTTCCGGACGACGAGCTAGTGCGCGCGTGTGCCGCATTCAAGGCTTCCGTTTGCCTGATCGACCCGTACGACGAGGGAGAGTGGCGCTGGAGCCTGAACCTTGGGCACACATTCGCCCACGCGCTGGAGACGGGCTCCGACTACGCCATCGGACACGGAGACGCGGTCGCGCTAGGCCTGCTGGCGGCGCTCCGGCTCTCCGGGCGGCCCACGGACATCGTGGACGAGGTGCTCGCACCGCAACCCGTCCGCGCTGATCGAGAGCGTGCCTGGAACGCATTACGTCGAGACAAGAAGGCGAGGGCCGGCGAGCTTTGGCTCGTGCTGCTCGACGACAAGGGCGCTCGCCTCGAGGCAGTGCCCGAAGGCGACGTCCGCCGTGCTCTGGACGAGCTGATCGCCGACTAGGCTTGGCCGCGATGCGAGTCGACATCCTGAACGGCGTCAACCTCGACGTCCTCGAGCGCCGCGACCCCGCGCTCTACGGCGGACTCTCCCTCCGCGAGCTCGAGCAGCGGATCGAAGGCTGGGCGGAAGAGCTCGGCTGCACGGTCCGGTGTCGGCAGACAAACAGCGAGGGCGAGTACGTCGGCTGGTGCCACGACGCGCTCGACTGGGCCGAGGGCATGGTCGTCAACCCGGGCGCGTGGACCCACTACAGCTACGCGATCCGTGACGCACTCGAGATCTTCCCGGGCCCACTCGTCGAGGTCCACCTCTCCAACCCGGAGCAGCGCGAGGAGTGGCGCAAGACGTCCGTGGTTGCCGACCTCGCGGCCGAGCGCGTCCTCGGTCACGGGCCTGAGGGCTATCGAGAGGCGCTGGCGTTCCTCGTGGAGAGCAGCTCGTGAACGACCGCGTCGAGCGCCTGCGCGAGAAACTCGAGGAACCGCTCCTCGTCTCCGACCCGGCGAACATCCGCTACCTCTCCGGACTCGCGAGCTCGAACGCGGCCCTGCTCGTCGAGCCCGGGTGCGTGCAGGTGTTCACCGACTTCCGTTACGCCGAGGGCGCCCGCGCGGTCGAGGGCGCCGAGTTCGTCGAGGCGAAGCGCGACCTCTACCAGACGCTCTCGGAGCTGCTCTCCGGGCGTATCGGGTTCGAGGGCTCCTCGCTTACCTACGAGCGCTACGCACGCTTGCACGCAGGCGGCGTCGACCCGGTTGCCCGCTACGGCCTCGTCGAAGAGCTGCGCGTGGTCAAGGACGAGGGCGAGCTGGAATCGATCCGCAGGGCGGCGCAGATCGCGGATATCGCGTTCGAGCGCTTCGTCGACGAAGCGGACTTCGTCGGCCAAACCGAAGCCGATCTCGCCTGGCGGATGGAGCAGTTCCTCCACGATGCAGGCGCCGACGGCGTGTCGTTCTCAGTCCTCGTCGCCTCCGGCCCCAATGCGGCCAAGCCCCACACCGTTCCTGGGGAGCGGCGGCTCGAGCGAGGCGAGACCGTGATCGTCGACTGGGGTTGCATGGTCGACGGCTACGCCTCCGACTGCACTCGAACGCTTGCCACCGGCTCTTTACCCGACGAGCTGATGCGCGCGTACGAAGTCTGTCTCGACGCGCAGCTGGCTGGCCTCGCCGCCGTGCTTCCTGGAGCATCCGGCCCCGGCGTCGACTCGGCCGCGCGCTCCCGGATCGAGGCCGCCGGCTTCGGCGATGCCTTCGGCCACGGGCTCGGGCACGGTGTCGGCCTGCTCGTGCACGAGGACCCGCGCCTCGCCCAGGAGTCCCGGCATACGCTCGCGGTCGGCAACGTGGTCACCGTCGAACCGGGCATCTACCTTTCCGGGCTCGGTGGAATCAGGATCGAAGACCTCGTCGTCGTCCAGGAAGGCGAGTCCGAGATTCTGACCACGTTCACCAAGAACCTGCTCACCGTCGACTAGATTTGCGGGCATGGCCGAGACCGTAGGCACGAACCAGTTCAAGAACGGCATGCACATCGAGATCGAAGGCGGCGTCTGGCGCATCGTCGATTTCCAGCACGTGAAGCCCGGAAAGGGCGGTGCGTTCGTGCGGACCAAGGTCAAGAACATCGACACGGGTGCGGTCGTCGACAAGACCTTCAGAGCGGGTGAGAAATTCCAGCGGATGCACACCGAGGTGAAGAACGCGCAGTACCTGTACGACTCCGGAGACGATGTCGTCTTCATGGAGGACGACACGTACGAGCAGTTCTCGTTGCCGCGCACGACGGTCGGCGAGGACCTCCAGTTCATTCCTCCCTCCTCTGCGGTGCAGGTGCTGACCGTCGACGGACGCCCGTCGGGGCTTCAGCTTCCCTCCTCCGTCGAGCTTGCCGTCTCAGAGACCGAGCCCGGCGTCAAGGGCGACACGGTCTCGAACGTGACCAAGCCGGCAAAGCTCGAGACGGGCGCCGTCATCCAGGTGCCCCTCTTCGTGGCCACTGGCGACCGGATCAAGGTCGACCCCCGCGAAGGGCGCTACATCTCCCGCGTCTAGAGAGAGTTACCCTCTCGTCATGCCTGCGCTCGTCGATACGACGATCCGCCTGCTCAGCCAGGAGCCCCTGGCCGGGCGCATCCCGACGGCCGACCTCCTCGACCTCGCAGCGCTCCTCGACGGTGCCGGGTTCGCCTCGCTCGAGGTTTCCGGCGGAGGTGTCTTCGATAGCGCGGTGCGCCGCGGGGTCGAGAGCCCGTGGGAGCGGATCCGGGCGCTCAAGTCGCGGACGAAGACGCCGCTCGGCATGGCGCTCCGCGGCCGCTTCCTCGTCGGCTCGCGGCCGGTCGGAGGCGATTTCGCGCGGCGGTTCGTCGCGAGTGCCGCGGAGAGCGGCATCGACGTCTTTCGCCTGCACGACCCGCTGAACGACGTCGAGAACCTGCGCGAGGCGGGCGAGGCGATCACCGCGGCCAACCGCGAGTTCAACGCCGGCCTCGTCTACAGCCCCGAGCACGGCGGGGAGACGAAGCAAATGCTCGAGCAGGCCAAGAAGCTCCCCGAGCTCGGTGCCGCGCGCATTTTGCTCCACGACCCGTCCGGGGCACTGGAAGCTTCCAGGGCGCACGAGCTCGTCACGGCGCTCGCCGAGGAGAGTGGACTGCCCGTCGGCATCTACTGCCAGGGTGCCGCCGGGAGCGGGTTCGCCGCCGCCCTCGAGGCGGCGCGCGCCGGTGCCGACCGAATCGCGTGTGCCGTCTACCCGATTGCGCTCACGCTCCATCGCGTCTCAGGCGAGGGGCTTGCGAGCGCGCTCAAGGGGCTCAACCTCGACAGCGGCGTCAACATCGCGACCCTCTGGCAGGCGGCCGAGGTCGTAGACGAGTTCATCGGCGAGGACCCCGTGACACCTCTCGCACCCCGCATCGCGGTGCGGGCCGCGCAGCACGAGCTGCCTGCCGGCCTCGTCGCAGCGATCGACACCCGGTTGCGTGCCCACGGCGCATCCGACCGGCTCGACGACGTCCTCGACGAGCTCGCCGTGATCGCCAGGGAGGCCGGCTACCCGCCGGTCGCGGCCCCGATCGGACAGATCCTGGCCTCGCAGGCGATCGTGCACGTTCTCTCGGCGACGCGCTACCAGACGGTCGTCGACGAGCTGCGCGCCCTGCTCGACGGCCGTTTCGGCACACCGCCGGGCAAGATCGACCCGACCGTCCAGCGTGCGGTCTCACTCGTCTCCGAGGCAGCACCTCCGGACGAGCAGGTGGTCAACCTCGACTCGATCCGGGACGAGGCGGCCGGGCTTGCCGCGAGTGAGGAGGAGCTGCTCCTGATCGCGCTCTTCGGCGACGAAGTCGAGCCGCTCCTGCAGGCGATCCGCGACCGCTCGAGCGGCGACGACACGCTGCTCGGCGGGGAGGTCGATCAGTCGCGAGCGGAACGGATCCGGGAGATCGTCCGCATCGTCCAGGACAGCGGAGTCGCCGAGATCTCGGTCGAAGAAGAGGGGACGCGCGTTTCGGTCCGGCGCACCGAAGAGCCCGTTCCGGGCCAGGCGCCGGCAGCGGCTCCGGCGGCACCGGACGAGTTGGAGCCGGCACCCGCCACCGACGGCGCGATGCGCATCGAGGCGCCGATGGTCGGCACGTTCTATCGAGCGCCGCAGCCCGGCGCACCGCCGTTCGTCGAGGAGGGAGACGCCGTCGCGCCCGGCCAGACGCTCTGCATCCTCGAGGCGATGAAGCTGATGAACGAGGTGAAGGCCGAGATCGAGGGCATCATCCGCACGATCCACGTCCAGAACGGACAAGCGGTCGAGTTCGGCCAACCGCTCTTCGACCTCGAGCCCGTGCTCGCCCAACCCCTCGACGCGCTCTAATGGAACCGTGTTCTCGCGAGTCCTGATCGCAAACCGCGGCGAGGTCGCCGTTCGCGTCATCCGGGCGCTCCACGAGCTGGGCGTCGAGGCGGTCGCCGTCTACTCGACGGCCGACGAGGGCGCGCTCCACACCCGGCTCGCCGACCAGGCCGTCTGTGTCGGCCCGCCGTCCGCCGCCGAGAGCTACCTGAGGATTCCCTCGATCATCGCGGCCGCGACGACGACACGCTGCGACGCGGTCCACCCGGGCTGGGGCTTCCTGGCCGAGAACCCGGCCTTCGTCGCTGCCTGCCTCGACAACGAGCTCGCCTTCGTCGGCCCGAGCGCCGAGACGATGGCCCGGATGGGCGACAAGGCGGTGGCGAAGCACGAGCTGGCCGCCGCAGGGATCCCCGTCGTGCCCGGGACCGACGGGTCGACGACGGTCGACGACGCTTACGCGGCGGCGGAAGAGGCCGGCTATCCGGTCCTCCTGAAGGCGGTCGCGGGCGGTGGAGGCAAGGGGATGCGCCTCGTCCAGGGCCCGGACGAGCTCGAAGGAGCGTTCCAGACGGCCGCGTCGGAGGCTGAGGCTGCCTTCGGCGATCCGGAGCTCTACCTCGAGAAGGCGATCGTGCCGGCGCGGCACGTCGAGGTTCAGGTGCTGGCCGACGATGCCGGCGGAGTGCTCACGCTCGGAGAGCGCGAGTGCTCGATCCAGCGGCGGCACCAGAAGCTGATCGAGGAGTCTCCGTCGCCGGCCCTCACCGCCGAGACGCGCGAGCAGATGGAGGACGCGACGGAGCGCGCGGCCAGGGCGATCGACTATTGCAACGCAGGGACGTTCGAGTTCCTGCTCGGCCCGGACGGCTCGTTCTTCTTCATCGAGCTGAACGCGCGGCTCCAGGTCGAGCATCCGGTCAGCGAGCTCGTGACCGGAATCGACGTCGTCCGCGAGCAGCTGCGGATCGCCGCGGGCGAGAGCCTGCCGGCGACGGGCCGGGCGGAGCGGCGCGGCCACGCGATCGAGGTGCGGATCAATGCGGAAGATCCGACCCGGGACTTCCTGCCCGTGCCGGGGCGCATCGAGCGCTTCCGACCGCCGCTCGGGCCGGGCGTGCGCGTCGACACGCATGTCGAGGACGGCTCTGTCATCCCGCCCAACTACGACTCGCTCCTCGCCAAGGTGATCGTGTGGGACACGGACCGGCCCGCAGCCATCGATCGCTGCCTGCGCGCGCTCGCGGAGCTCGAGGTCGTGGGCGTACCGACGACGAGAGCCGCCGCGATGGACATCCTGCGCACCGAGGAGTTCGCGAGCGGGCGCTATTCGACCGGCTTCCTCGAGGAGGCGGGCAATCGCTTGCCCGCGCTGAGTGCATGAGCGGGCGGCGGGCCGCTCGCAGAACGGCGCTGTTTCTGCTCTACCAGTGGGACGTGACCGGGCAGCCGCTGACGTCGCTGTACGAGGGCGAGATCGACCCCTTCGCGCGCGAGCTGGCCGAGGCCGTCGTTCCCCAGGCGGCCGAGCTCGACGCGAAGATCACCGAAGCCTCCGAGGAGTGGACCGCGGACCGGCTCGGCGCTCTCGAGCGCAACGTGCTGCGGATCGGGATCCACGAGCTCGAGGAGGGAGACGTTCCGGTCGAGGTCGCGATCGACGAGGCCGTTTCGCTCGCGAAGCGCTATGCCTCGGACGAAGCGGGCCGACTCGTGAACGGGATCCTCGGGCGGGTCGCGAGGGAAAGGGCCGCATCGTGAGTGGGGCAGAGGATGCTCTGACTCGGGCCGAAGAGCTACTCGACCGCCTCGAGCGCACCCGCGAGCGGCTCGAGGGCACCCAGGACCCCGAGGCAGCGATCGACATCCTCGGCGAGCTCGCCGAGATCGCGAGGCAGGTCGAGACCGAGCTCGAGCAGGCGCGGCGCGAGGCCGGCCGGTAGTGCCGAGCCTGGAGGAGTACCGAGCCCTCTTCGAGGACTATCTCGCGGCGCTCCCGTTTGCGAGTGAGCTCGGCGAGCTGACCGAGGCGATGCGCTACAGCCTCGACGGAGGCGGCAAGCGGATCCGGCCGCTGCTCTGCCTCGCGTGCGGCGAGGCGACCGGGTCGCAGGCCGAGCAGCTTCTGCCCGCTGCGGCCGCCGTCGAGCTCGTGCACACGTTCGGCATGGTCCACGACGACCTGCCCGCGCTCGACGACGACGCGATTCGCCGCGGCCGCGCGACTTCCCACGTGCACTTCGGCGAGGCGACGGCGATCCTGAACGGCGACGCCCTGCTCGCGCAGGCGATGGAGCTCGCTCTCTCCTACTCCACGCCGGCGGTGGCGCGCGAGCTGGCGTGGGCGACGCTCGGGATGATCGGCGGCCAGTACGACGACATCCGGGGGAGCGGCGACCTTGCGCGGCGGAACGCCCTGAAGACGGGCCGGCTGTTCGAGGCGGCCGTGGGCTGTGCGCTGGCCGTGAGCGAGGTGCCCGAGGAGCAACAGGTGCCGTGGCGAGGCTTTGCCGGGGAGTTCGGGCTCCTGTTCCAGCTCGTGGACGACCTGCTCGACGAGGACGGGCTCGCGGCGGAGCTCGGTCTCGAGCGCACCCACGAGCTCGCGGCGGAGATCGAGCAGCGCGCGCGAGCCCAACTGGCGGAGATCCCGGCCGACACGTCCCTCCTGGACGAGCTCGTTTTGGGCCTAAAAAGTCGAGTCGCCGCCCGCTAGCCTTGGCGCTCGTGCGCAAGCGCCTGGATGTGCTGCTCGTCGAGCGCGGCCTCGCCGAGAGCCGGGCGCAGGCCCAGGCGCTCGTCATGGCCGGGCTCGTGCCCGGGTACGCGAAGGCCGGGCAGCAAGTGGACGACGCTGCCGAGCTCGTCGTCGAGCGCCCTCCGCGCTACGTCTCGCGCGGCGGCGAGAAGCTCGCGCACGCGCTGGACGAGCTCGGCGTCGAAGTCGCGGGGCGCGATGCGCTGGATGTCGGCGCGTCCACCGGCGGGTTCACCGACGTCCTCCTCCAGCGCGGCGCGGCGCGCGTGATCGCGCTCGATGTCGGGCGCGGCCAGCTCCACGAACGGCTCCGCGGTGACTCGCGCGTCACCGTCCTCGAGCGGACGAACTCGCGTGAGCTCGAGTCCTTGCCGTTCGCGCCCGACCTCGTCACCTGTGACGTCTCCTTCATCAGCGTGCGCACCGCGCTGCCCCCGGCGCTTGCGCTCGCCCGTCCGGGCTGGGAGGCGCTCGTGCTCGTCAAGCCGCAGTTCGAAGCCGGGCGCGAGGAGGTCGGGAAAGGAGGGGTCGTCCGAGACCCCGAGGTCCACCGGCGCGTCGTGCGCGAGATCGCCGAGGCCGCTCTCGCCTGGCCGGCTGAGACAGCCGGCGTCGTAGACTCGGGCCTGCCCGGCCCGAAAGGAAACCGGGAGTTCTTCCTGCACCTCGTCCACCGCGAGGACCCGTCGCTCCCCGATCGGCTCGATGACTGGATCGAAAACGCCATCCGCTGAGCCCGTGCGCACGGCCGCCGTTGTCACGCACGGCAGGCCCGAGGCGATCGGCGAGGGTCTCGATCTCCTCGAACGCGTCGCCCGTGAAGCCGGGGTTGAGCTCTTCTATCCGGAGGACGAGGCGGAGAAGCACGAGCGGAGCGCGACGAGGCCCGACCTCCAGAAGGTCGACCTGGTGGTCGTGCTCGGCGGCGACGGGACGATGCTTCGCGCCCTGCGGCGGACGCTCGGCACGGGGACGCCGGTCGTCGGCGTGAACTTCGGCGAGGTCGGCTTCCTGACCTCGATCAAGGCGGACGCGCTCGAAGGCGGCCTGAGGCGGGTCTTCGGAGGCGACTACGTGGTCGCCGAGCTGCCGACCCTCGACGTCGAGGCGGGCCCGAACCGCCATGTGGCCGTCAACGACCTCGTGATCGCGAGCTCGATCATCGGGCGCATGATCGAGCTCGGCTGGGCCGTCGGCGGCGAGGATCTCGGCATCGTGCCGTGCGACGGCGTCCTCTGCTCGACCCCGTCCGGATCGACCGGCTACAACCTCTCGAACGGCGGCCCGGTCCTCGTCTGGGGGCTCGATGCGCAGGTGGTCACCTTCATCGCGCCGCATTCGCTGCACGCACGAGCGCTCGTCGTGCCCCGCAGCCGGGACGTCGAGATCGAGAACCGAACGCCGGACGTTGCTGCTGCGGTGCTCGTCGACGGACAACCAGTAGGTGAGCTCGCGCCCGGCGAGAGTGTCGTCGTCCGGCTTGGTGAACGATCCAGCCTTCTGGCGCACGTGCCCGAGGCGACCTTCTTCCGCCGTTACCGGGAGACCTTTGCTCCGTAGGCTTCGGATCGAGAATCTCGTGCTCATTCGCGAGGCCGCGATCGTCTTCGGGCCCGGGCTGAACGCGATCACCGGCGAGACCGGGGCGGGCAAGACGATCCTCGCCCAGGCGATCGGCCTCTTGCTCGGGGCCAAGGGCGATGCCGGTTTCGTCGGTCCGGGCGCCGAGGAGGCGTACGTCGAGGCCGAGTTCGACCTTCCTTCCGGATTGCTCGACGAAGAGGGCCTGGAGGCGCTCGCCGAGCTACGGCCCGAGGGTGAGGAAGGGCTCGTGCTCGCGCGGCGCGTGTTCGCCGACGGGCGCACCCGCGCGTACGCGTGGGGCCGAAGCGCGGCCCGCGAGGATCTCGCGGCGGCCGGTGAGCGGTTGATCGCGATGTCCGGCCAGTTCGAGCAGCGGCGTCTGGCCAAGCCGTCGTACCAGCTGGGGGTGCTCGACTCGTTCGCGGGCGAGGAGCAGCTTCGACTCGGGGTGGAGCTCCGGGTGGCCTGGCGGGAGCTCGCGGCCGCTCGCCGGCGTCAGGAGGAGCTCGGCCAGGGAGCTGCCGCCGAAGAGGCCCGGTTGGCCGAGCTGCGTGCGCTCGTCGAAGACACGGAGGGCCTCGCGCTCGGCGCCGAGGATGCACTGCACGGAGAGCGTGAGCGGCTGCGGCATGTGAACGAGCTCGCGCTGGCGGCCAATGAGGCGGTGCAGGCCCTCGCCCCCGAGGAGGGCGAGGGTGCCGCAGGCCTGGCTGGACGCGCCGAGCGAGCTCTCGCCGCGGTGGCCGGGATCGCGCCGGAGCTCGAGCAGGCGGCCGGGGAGCTCCGCGACGCCGAGCTGCGCCTGGGCGAGACGGCGTCTGAATTACGGCGGTTCCTCGACTCGCTCGAGGCCGAGCCCGACCGGCTCGAGCACGTCGAGGCCGAGCTCGACCGGATTTCCGAGGCGAAGCGTCGCTTCCGGTGCGAGTCATACGGGGAGCTCCTGCGTCGGGCCGAGGACGCGCGCGCCGAGCTGGCCGCTCTCGAGGACGGCGCCGATCCGCTGGCGGGCGCTTCCGCCGCCCTGGTCAACGCGCAGAAACGAACAGAGACGCTGACGAAGCGCCTCGCGACGAACCGGCGGGCAGCTGCGGGGCCGTTTGCAGAGGCGGTTGCGTCCGAGCTCCGCGGCATCGGCCTCGGGGAAGGCGAGTTTCGGGTCGACTTGAGCGAGCGAGAGCCCGGGCCAGCGGGCGCCGACGAGGTGGCGTTTCTCATCCGTCCCAACGCGGGCTTGCCGTTCGCGCCCGTCGCTCAGACGGCTTCGGGCGGCGAGCTCTCGCGGATCGCGCTTGCGATCGCGGCCGTTGGCGGCGGGGAGACGATCGTCTTCGACGAGATCGACGCCGGGATCGGAGGTCAGACCGCGCATGCGGTCGGCGAGACGTTGCGCCGTCTCGGCGAACGCGCCCAGGTGATCACGATTACCCACTTGCCGCAGATCGCGAGCGTCGCGGAGCGGCACTTCAACGTCCAGAAGATTCCCGGCGATCCCACGCACACCCGCATCGAGCAGCTCGGGGAGGACCGTCGGCAGGAGGAGCTCCGGCGGATGCTCGGCGGCCAGGAGTTCCTGCAGACGGTGCGATGAGCACGCTCCGGGCATTCGTCGAGCACACAGGCCCCGCGCGGCTCGACCGGCGCACGAAGAACCTCGTCCGCCGGTTGGAGCCCGACGACGTCGCGATCATCGACCACACCGACCTTGACCGCGTCTCGGCGGAGGAGCTCCTCGAATCGGGGGTCCGCGTGGTCGTGAACGTGGCGCCCTCGCAGACGGGGAGGTTCCCCAACCCCGGGCCATTGCTCCTCGTCCGCGGCGGCGTGCGCTTGATCGACGCGCCCGAGGCGGAGCTCTTCGACGAGGTTTCGGAGGGCGAGCTCTTGACCGTCCGCGGCGCGAGCGTCTTTCGCAACGGCACGTGCGTCGCATCGGGCCGTGCGCTCGAGGCAGACGAGCTGGCCGCGGCGTTAGCGGAGCAGCAGCAAGTGGTGACCGAGGCCCTGGAGGCGTTTGCCGACAACACCATGCGCTACCTGCGCGAGGAGGGGCGCTTCCTCACCGAAGGGATCGCCTTCCCCGCCCTGCGGACGCGGTTCCGCGACCGCCACGCGCTCGTCGTCGCCCGTGGCCCGGGGCACAAACGCGATCTCCGGATCGTTCGCCCGTACATCCGCGACTTCAAACCGGTGCTCGTCGCGGTCGACGGCGGGGCGGACGCGCTGCTCGAAGCCGGCTACAAGCCGCACGTGATCGTAGGCGACATGGACTCGGTGTCCGACCGGGCGCTGCGCTCGGGCGCCGAGCTGCTCATCCATGCCTACCACGGCGGAGAGGCGCCCGGCGCTGCGCGGGCAGAGCGTCTCGGCCTGAGCTACGAGATCGTGCCGGCGACCGGGATCAGCGAGGACCTGGCGCTCCTGCTCGCCTACGAGAAAGGGTCCGAGTTGATTGTCGCAGTCGGGACGCACTTCAACATGATCGAGTTCCTCGAGCGGAATCGAGCCGGCATGTCCTCGACGTTCCTCACGAGACTGCGGGTCGGTGAGGTGCTGATCGACGCGCGCGGCGTCTCGCGGCTCGTGAGCCGCCAGGTCGGTGTGTGGCCGCTGCTTGCCTTCACGGCTGCGGGGTTGGGGTCGATCGTCGCGGCCGTGCTCGTCTCGCCCGACCTCCGGGAGCTGATCGACCTCCTCGGCTCGCGGCTCCTCGAGGTCGTCGGCCTGGGCTGAGCCCGGGCCGGGCCTATCCAGCCGTCGGCGGGCCGGGCTTGTCGGGCCGGCGCCTCGTCGGCCGGTTCGCCTTCGTCGAGCCGACGCCAGGTGCCCATGGCCTCCTCCCCGATTTGACGATAACGGGGAAATGCGCACGCGTGGGTGACCGGGGCGTGCCGAAATCGTGACAATCAGGGGCGATGCGGATCGAGGCCCAGAGAGAGCTGATTGCAGCCCGTGGCGATGTGTGGGATCTCCTCTCGGAGCCGCGTCACCTCTCCGACTGGTGGCCCGAGTACACGACGATCCGGCCGGACCGGCGCGGCTTCGCCGAGGGCGCCCGCTGGCAGGTCACTCGAGGCGGCTCGCCGGGATTCCTTCGACGCCCTGGCGGAGCAGGCCTGATCGTCTTGCGGAAGGTCGAGCCCCCGCTGCGGTTCGGTTGGCACGACCTCGAACAGCGCTTCGACGCAGAGATCCGGCTCGAGCCTGCGCCCGAGGGTCTGACGCGCGCCACCCTGACCATCGAGGCCACCCCGTGGCGGATCGTCGCCGAAGGTCTGCGGCCGGTTCCGCGGCAGGCGCTCGCCCGCCTGCACGCCCTTTGCCAGACTGCCGCGACTCTGTAGATGTTCGATCTTCGCTATCACGTGGCCTCGCTCGCGGCGGTCTTCGTCGCGCTCCTGATCGGGATACTGGTCGGCGTCGCCATGAGCGGGAAGGTCGACGACGCGGAGAAGCAGGCGCTGAAGAGCGACGTCAACAGCCTCAATGCCCAGCTCGAGGCGGCCGGCGAGGGCCGCGCGAACTTCACCCGTGAGCAGAAGGCGATCCGCGCGTTCGTCAAGAACGCGTACCCCGCTCTCATCGCCAATCGCCTGCAGGGAAAGCGGATCGCGATCCTGTTCGTCGGCGACGCCAAGGCGGGCATCAGGCAGGACATCGAGCGTGCGATCGGGGATGCGGGCGCGAGCACGCCGGTCCGGATGCGCGCCGTCAAGGTGCCCATCAACGTCGGGACCGTCGACGGCAAGCTCAACGGCGAGCTCAGGCAGTACCGCGCCGCCGGGCTCGACCAGCTCGGGCGAGAGCTCGCCCGCGAGCTCATCGACGGCGGCGACACGCCCGGCTGGGATGCTCTGACGCCGGTGCTCGTCGAGGAGAAAGCCGGGAGCTTTCGGCGTACCGCGGACGGGGTCGTCATCGCGCGAACCGCCGATCCGCAGAAAGGCGAGACGAGCCTCTTTCTGTCGGGGCTCTACTCGGGCCTTGCGGACGCGCCCGTTCCGACGATCGGTGTCGAGACGTCCGGCGAAGACCGCTCCGCGGTTGGGGCCTGGAGCGCCGACGGCCTCTCGACTGTCGACGACGTCGATGCCCCTGCGGGGCGGCTCGCCCTCGCGCTGCTGCTCTCCGGGAGCCCGATCGGGAGCTACGGCGTGGATGCATCGGCGGGAGACGGGATCATCCCGCCCATCGAGCCGCTACCGGTCCAGGCGGGTGGCTGAGCCGGCGGCGATCCTCGTCGCCGCCCGTGACGAGGAGCGGACGATCGCGGCGACGGTCGCGGCGCTGAGGGAGACGTTTCCGGCGGCCGAGGTGATCGTCGCCGACGACGGGTCTCGCGACGCAACCGGCGCGGAGGCCCAGCGGGCCGGCGCCCGCGTCCTACGGCTCCCGCGTCGCGGCAAGGGGCAGGCCCTCAGCATGGCCGAGCAGGCTGCCTCTCCAGGGCGCCTGCTGCTTTGCGACGCCGACCTTGCCGGCGACCTATGGCCGTTGCTCGAGAGTGGCGCCGATCTCGCAATCGCCGTGTTTTCTGAGAGGCAGGGCGGCGGGTTCGGGATTGTCAAGCGAACGGCGCGGGCGCTGATTCACATGGCGTGCGGCCTCGAGACCCGCGAGCCGATCTCCGGTCAGCGTGGGCTTTCGCCTGCCGCACGCCGGCGGGTGTTCCCGCTCGCGTTCGGATTCGCCGGCTCCGAAGCCAGAATGACCGTGGACGCGGTACGCGGTGGCCTGACCGTCGAAGAGGTCGAGATCGACCTTCGCCATCGCGCCACCGGGCGCGATCTTCGCGGGTTCTTGCATCGCGGCAGGCAGTTCGTGCATCTCGTGCTCGCCTTTGGGCCACTCGGCGTCAACCACCGCGGCCTCCGCCTGCCTCTCGTCGGCTGGACGGTCGGCGTCCGCCGCAACCCCGCAGTGGCGGCGGTCGCCGCAATCGGCCTGGTCGACGACCTCTGGTCGGGGCCCGAACGGGGCTTTCGGGACCATCTCCGGTCGGGCCGGACAACCGGCGTCCTGAAGCTGGTCGGCATCCCCCTCGTCGGGCTCCTAGCGACGCGCAAGGTCTCCGGCGCGCTCCTCGTCGGCCTGGCCGCGAACGCGCTCAACCAGCTGGACACGAAGCCGGGCCGCGCGCTGAAGGCCTACGCGCTGGCCGCGATCCCGCTTGGCGCGCCGCTCGCGCCCGCCGTCATCCTCGCTCCATACGATCTCCGGGAGATGGCGATGCTCGGGGACTCAGGATCGAACGCGCTCGGCGCGATGCTAGGCTTGAGTTCCGTGAGCCGTCTCACGGGATCCAGGCGCTGGCTGGCGATTGGTGCGCTAGCCGGGCTGACGCTCCTCGGTGAACGGCGCTCCCTCGGTGAGTTGATCGAGCGGACGCCGGGTCTGAGCGCGCTCGACCGCCTCGGACGGGAGCGATCCTGACCGCGACGAAATACGTGTTCGTCACCGGCGGGGTCGTCTCGTCCCTCGGCAAGGGAATCACGGCCGCCTCGCTCGGGCGACTGCTCAAGGCGCGCGGGCTCAAGGTCCAGGTTCAGAAGTTCGACCCGTACATCAACGTCGACCCGGGGACGATGAGTCCGTTCCAGCACGGGGAGGTGTTCGTCACCGAGGACGGCGCCGAGACCGATCTCGACATCGGGCACTACGAGCGCTTCGTCGACGAGAACCTTTCGCGGAACGCGAACCACACGTCGGGCTCGGTCTGGTACGCGGTGCTGCGCAAGGAGCGGAAGGGCGAATACCTCGGCTCGACCGTGCAGGTGATCCCGCACATCACGAACGAGATCAAGGAGCGGATCCGCCGGGTCGCAGAGGCGACCGACACCGACGTCGTCATCACCGAGATCGGCGGAACGGTCGGCGATATCGAGTCGCTCCCGTTCCTCGAGGCGATCCGACAGTTCCGGCGCGAGGCGGGACCGGGGAACGTGCTCTACCTGCACGTCACGTACGTCCCGTTCGTCGACTCGGCCGGCGAGCTGAAGACGAAGCCGACGCAGCACTCGGTGAACGAGCTGCGACGCATCGGTATCCACCCGGACATCGTCGTTTGCCGGACGAAGGACGAGCTCGCGCACGACCTGCGCGACAAGATCGCGCTCTTCGCGGACATTGAGCCCGGCGCAGTCGTCGTCAACCGCGACGTGCCCGACGTCTACCTCGTTCCGGAGGAGCTCCAGGCCGAGGGGCTCGACGAGCTCGTCGTGCAGAAGCTCGAGCTTCCCCCGGGGACGGCCGAGCTCGCCGAGTGGGCCGAGTTGACTCAGCGCATCGGGGAGCTTCAGGGCGAAGTGCAGATCGCTCTCGTCGGGAAGTACGTGAAGCTCCACGACGCATACCTCTCGGTCCACGAGGCGCTGAAGCACGCGGGCATCCACCACGGCACGCACGTCGGCGTGCGCTGGGTGGACGCCGAGGGGATGTCAGTCGAGGAGGCACGCGCGGAGCTGGAGGAGGTCGACGGCGTGCTCATTCCCGGTGGCTTCGGGTCGCGGGGCTGGGAGGGCAAGATCCTCGCCTGTCGCGTCGCCCGCGAGCAGGGCATCCCGTATCTCGGGATCTGCCTCGGCATGCACGTGGCGGTCTCGGAGTTCGCGCGGCACGTCGTGGGCTTCGCGGGCGCCAACTCGACCGAGATGGACCCCGAGACGCCGTATCCGGTGATCGACCTGCTCCCGGAGCAGAAGGAGATCGAGGATCTCGGCGGGACGATGCGCCTCGGCGCGCAGGCCGTCGAGCTCGCCGAGGGGACGCGGGTCCGCGAGAGCTACGGCGAGGCGATCGTGCACGAGCGCCATCGGCACCGCTACGAGGTGAACAACCACTTCCGTGAGCGCCTCGTCGAGGCGGGCCTCGTCGTGTCGGGCACGTTCCAGGAAGGGCGCCTGGTCGAGATCATCGAGCTGCCCGATCACCCGTGGTTCGTCGCCAGTCAGTTCCACCCGGAGTTCAAGTCCCGGCCGACCCGGCCCGCGCCGCTCTTCCGCGAGTTCGTCGGGGCGGCGCTCACACGCGCAGCCGAGCGGGCCGGTCAGGCAGCGCCGGTCGTCACCAGGGTGTAGCTCCTTCTAGGATCGGCCTCGTGCCGAACGACGAGGTCGTCTCGCTCTTCACGGAGCTCGCCGCTCTCCCCAGCCCACCCGGTGACGAGCGCGTCGTTGCCGATCGGGTGGCGGCGTACGTGCGTGACCTCGGTCTCGACGTCGCCGAGGACGACGCGGGCGCCAAGATCGGCTCGAACGCCGGCAATCTCTACACCCGGATCGGCCCGACGGACGAGACCGGGACGCCGCTCTTCTTCTGCGCGCACCTGGACACGGTGCCGCCCGAGGGCCCGATCGAGCCGGTGCTCACGGACGGCGTCATCCGCAACGCGGCGGGGACGATTCTCGGCGCCGACGACAAGGCGGCCGTCGCGGTCATGCTCGAGGCGGTTCGCCGATTGCTGGCCGAGAACCGTCCGCACGCAGGGATCGAGCTCCTCTTCACGCCGAAGGAAGAGACGGGCCTGCACGGTGCGGCCGCGTTCGACCAGGAGCGGCTGCACGCGCGGGTCGGCTACGTCTACGACCAGGCAGCTCCGATCGGCGAGGTCGTCCTCGGCGCGCCGTATGCCCACTCGATGGAGGTGCGCTTCCACGGGCGCGCCGCTCACTCCGGCATGTATCCGGAAGAGGGCCGCTCGGCGATCGCCGCCGCGTCGAAAGCGATCGCGGACTTCAAGCTCGGTCGCATCGACGAGGACTCGACCGCGAACGTCGGGATCATCAACGGCGGCACGGCCGGAAACATCATTCCCGAGTGGTGCACCTTTCTCGCCGAGGCGCGCTCGCATGATCAGCAGAAGCTCGCCGACCTCGTGCGCGAGATGCTGGAGGCGATCACGTTCGCCGCGGGGCTCGAGGATTGCCAGGTCGAGACCGAGGTGCACAAGAGCTACAGCGGCTATCGCTTCAAGCGCGACGACTTTGTCGTTCGCCTGGCGCGCGTAGCTCTCGAGCGAACGGGCTTCGAGCCCGCGTTCACGCTCAGCGGCGGCGCGGCCGACGCGAACGTCTTCAACGACCGCGGCCTCCAGTGCGTCAACCTCGCGAACGGGATGGCCGAGATCCATACGCCCGACGAGCACATCGCCATCTCCGACCTCGAGCGCATGGTCGACGTGACGCTCGCTCTTGTGGACGTCGCGCGCGAGACGGATGCCCCCTAGCCTCCGGCGGGGGATCGTCACGGCAGTGGTCGAGCGCCTCGAGGAGCTTGCGAGGATCGAGGTCGACGGCGAGCCCTGCGTCGCATACCCACGCGTGACCGGCCCGGTCGAGTCCGGCGACGAGGTGATCGTCAACGTCCAGGCCCGGGAGCTCGAGCTCGGCAGCGGCGGGTTCGACGTGCTCTACGTGAACCTCACGAGAGGCCTCGAGCTGGCGGCCGACCCGGGCGCGCATGTGATGACCCTGCCCTACACGCCGCTCCAGGCCGCGGTTCGCCACGTGGAGGAGGACGGAGCCCTCGCCGAGAGCCTCGAGGGCATGCCCGTCGTCTGCTGCTCGCTGCACTCCCAGCTCGCGCCGGCCTGCGCGGGGATCGGCGAAGGCCTTCGTGTCGCGTATGTCCAGGTGAGCGGAGGAGCGCTGCCCGTCTCGCTGTCCGACTCGCTGCGTGCCCTGAAGAAGCGCGGCCTGGTCGAGCTGGGGATCGCAGCCGGTGCCTGTTTCGACGGCGATGCGCAGGCGGTTGGCGTCGCCTCGGCCCTTGCCTGGGCCAGAGCCGAGGGGTTTGCGGCTGTGGTCTGCGCGGTCGGGCCGGGGATCGTCGGCACGGCCTCGGCGCTCGGTCACGGCGGAGTTGCCGCCGCGGAGGCTGCGAACGCGGCGAGCGCGCTCGGCGGCTCGCCGGTGCTCGCCGTGCGCGTGTCCGAGCGCGATGGACGAGAGCGTCACCAGGGCGTCTCGCACCACACGCGAGCGGTGCTCGAGCTCGCGATCGGCAAAGTGACGGTGGCGTGGCCGGCCGGTCTCGAGGCTCCGGACTGGCTCACCGCGCGCGAAGAGGTGGATGTCGACGGCTGGCGCGAGGCGTGCGCCGGGCTGCCACTCGAGCACATGGGCCGCGGGCCTGACGAGGACCCCTGGTTCTTCGCCTCGGCGTTCGCCGCCGGCAAGCTCGCCCGGCGTCTGGCGGTCTGATCGTGGCTCGGCTCCGAGGAGCGCAAGCTCATCGAGCGGCTTGCGGAGACATGACCGCACAGACATGACCCATCGGGACATCTCTCCGGGGGCCGGCCGCTTGCCTCCCTCCGATTTGAGCCTAGCGGCGAAAATCGCGCCCGTGTGCAGCGAGAATGTGTCAACAGTGGGAAAGGTAAGGTTGCCCCGCTCGAGATGAGGATCGGCGT
Source organism: Gaiellaceae bacterium (assembly GCA_035318925.1). Lineage (GTDB taxonomy): Bacteria > Actinomycetota > Thermoleophilia > Gaiellales > Gaiellaceae > VAXT01. The sequence continues at coordinate 229,143 of DATHDS010000014.1, read as the reverse complement.
CGCAAAGGAGATCAAGTCCGACGAGTACCGCGTCGCGCTGACGCCTGCCGGTGCTCGCGAGCTGATCCTGCGCGGGCACGACGTGCTCGTGGAGCGGGGCGCGGGGGAGGGCAGCGCATTCCCGGACGCGGCGTACGAGGCCGAGGGCGTGCAGATCGTCTCGGTCGAGGATGTCTGGGGCGACGTGGAGTTCCTGCTCAAGGTGAAGGAGCCCGTGCCGGCGGAGTACGACCGGCTCCGCGAGGGCCTCGTCCTCTTCACCTACCTCCATATCGCCGCCGACGAGGGCCTCACCCGCGCGCTGATCGAGAGCGGGATCACCGCGGTCGCGTACGAAACCGTCGAGACCGCCAATCACGCCCTCCCGCTGCTTGCCCCGATGAGCGAGATCGCCGGTCGCCTCGCGTCACAGGCCGGCGCCTACTTCCTCGAGCGGCCCCTGGGCGGCCGGGGCCTTCTGCTCGGCGGCGTGCCGGGAGTCGCCCCAGGCAAGGTCGTCGTCATCGGAGGCGGGATGGTCGGCTACAACTCGGCCGTGATCGCGCTCGGGCTTGGTGCGAGCGTCTCGATCCTCGAACGCTCGATCGACCGTATGCGCCACCTGGAGGAGGTGCTCGGCTCCCGTGTGACGCTCCTCATGTCCTCGAGCCTCCAGATCGAGGAGTCGGTCGCGGACGCGGACGTCGTCATCGGCGCCGTGCTCATTCCCGGCGCAGTCGCACCGAAGCTCGTCACGCGAGACATGATCGCCGGCATGAAAGACGGCTCGGTCATCGCCGACGTCGCGATCGACCAGGGGGGCTGCTTCGAGACCTCACGTCCGACGACGCACTCCGATCCCGTCTACGTCGTCGACGGCGTCACGCACTACTGCGTAACGAACATGCCCGGAGCGGTTCCGATCACGGCGACGAAGGCCTTGACGAACGCGACGCTGCCGTACGTCGAGGCAATCGCAGACCACGGGCTCGCCGAGGCGGTCGCGCGCGACCCGGAGCTCGCCCGGGGCGTGAACGTGCTCGACGGGAAGATCACCTACGAAGCAGTAGCCGACGCGCACGGCCTCGAGTACGCGCCGCTCGCAGACGTCCTGCCGCTGTCTCCCGTTTGAGCCCTACGGAGCCTGCGGCTCGGGCTCCGGCTTCTTCTTCTTGCTGCCGGAGGGGAAGATCTTGACGACGAGCCACGTGACCCCGGCCGCGAGCGAAATGACGGCGGTGCAGAAGACGATGAAGCCGAACAGGCCGAGGACGGTTGCCATGACCGACCTAGAATAGCCTCATGTCCCGCGCATGCGTCATCGTGCTGGACGCGGTCGGCGCGGGCGAGTTGCCCGACGCAGCCGAGTTCGGTGACGAAGGATCCGACACCCTGGGCAACGTCGCCCGGGCCGTGGGCGGGCTCGACCTTCCCAACCTCGAGGCCTTCGGGCTCGGCAACGTCGAGCCGCTGGAGGGCTGCCCGCCCCAGCCGGGAGCGCCCGCGGTTGCGGGGCGGCTCGTCGAGCGCTCGAGGGGCAAGGACACGACGACGGGCCACTGGGAGCTGATGGGGATCGTCACTCCTCAGGCGCTGCCCACCTATCCGCACGGCTTTCCGTTCGAGGTCATCGACCCGTTCATGCACGCAACCGGACGGGGCGTGCTCGGCAACAAGCCGGCGTCGGGGACGGAGATCATCGAAGAGCTCGGGGAGGAGCACCAGCGAACCGGCAAGTGGATCGTCTACACCTCGGCAGACTCCGTCTTCCAGGTCGCGGCTCATCTCGACACGATCCCGCTCGACGAGCTCTACCGAGGGTGCGAGATCGCGCGCGAGATCCTCACGGGCAAGCATGCCGTGGGCCGGGTCATCGCACGGCCCTTCACCGGCGAGCCCGGAAGCTACGTGCGCACCCCCGATCGCCATGACTTCTCTCTGAAGCCGAAGCAACCGAACTATCTGACGCTCGTCCGCGAGGCCGGACAGCCCGTGCACGGCGTCGGCAAGATCCGGGACATCTTCGCCGGCTACGACATCGACGAGTCGCATCCGACGCGTTCGAACGTGGAGGGGATCAACCAGACCGAGCAGCTCCTTCGCGAGCTGGACGAGGGCCTCGTGTTCACGAACCTCGTCGAGACGGACATGCTCTGGGGGCACCGCAACGATCCCGTCAACTTCCACCGCTGCCTCCAGGACTTCGACCGGCGGCTGCCCGACATCTTCGGTGCGCTCCGGCCCGGCGACCTGCTGATCCTCACCTCCGACCACGGCTGTGACCCGACGACGCCGTCGACCGATCACTCGCGCGAGCACGCGCTGCTGCTCGCCTACGTCGAAGGCAAGAACGCCGCGGGGCGCATTCACGAAGGGGAGTTCGCCGACGTCGGGGCGACCGTCAACGCCTGGCTCGGCGGCAAGGCTCCGAGGCGGGGCATCCCGGGCCAGTTCATCGTCGAGCAGTGACCGGGCACCCGACCGCCCCGCTTCCGTGATCCGTCCCGCGGAGCTCATCGAGCGCAAGCGCGACGGCGGTCACCTGACCCCCGAGGAGATCGACGAGCTCGTCCGCGGCCATGCCAGTGGCGAGATCCCGGACTACCAGCTGGCCGCGTTCTGCATGGCCGTGTACTTCCGCGGTCTTTCGGCCGAGGAGACGCTCGCCCTGACGGAGGCCTTCGTGCGCAGCGGCTCGACGCTCGACCTGCGCGCGGAGCTCGGCCGGACGGTCGTCGACAAGCACTCGACCGGCGGCGTCGGTGACAAGACCTCGCTCGTCGTCGGCCCGCTCGTCGCCGCCTGCGGGGTGCCGTTCGGGAAGATGAGCGGGCGCGGGCTGGGCCACACGGGCGGCACCCTCGACAAGCTGGAGTCGATTTCCGGGTTCCGCGTCGAGCTCTCGAACGAGGAGTTCATCGCGCAGGTTCGTGAGATCGGGCTCGCGATCATCGGCCAGTCCCCGGATCTCGTGCCCGCCGACAAGCGCCTCTACGCGCTCCGCGACGTCACGGCGACGGTCGACAGCATCCCCTTGATCGCCGCGAGCATCATGTCGAAGAAGATCGCCGCGGGCGCCGAGGGGATCGTGCTCGACGTGAAGGTTGGAAACGGCGCCTTCATGAAGTCGCTGGCCGACGCGCGGATGCTCGCCGAATCGATGCAGGAGCTCGGACGCGGCGCCGGCCGGCAGGTCGTCGCCCTCCTCACGGACATGGACCAACCTCTCGGCTGGGCGATCGGCAACGCGATCGAGATCGAAGAAGTCCGCGCGATGCTCAGCGGCGCGGAGACCCCGCCCGACCTCTTCTCGCTCGCGATCCAGGCTACGGGCCAGCTGCTCGCCCTCTCCGACCTCGGCATCGACGCCGGGGAGGGAGTCAAGCGGGCCGAAAAGGCCGTCGACGACGGATCGGCAGCCGAGATGTTCGAACGCTGGATCGCAGCCCAAGGCGGCGACCTCTCGGCCGGCCTGCCGACCGCACCGGTCACCCGCGAGCTGACCGCGGACCGCGAAGGCTTCGTCGGAGAGGTCTCCGCACTCGGGCTCGGTCGAGTGGCGCTCGAGCTCGGGGCCGGGCGCCGCACGACGGATGACGCGATCGACCACGCGGTCGGGATCCGCTGCTTCGCCAAGCGCGGCGATCCGATCGAGACAGGTCAGACCCTCGCCGTCGTCTACGGACGGGACGAGGACGGCACCGGCCGGGCGCTCGAGCAGATCCAGACGCTGATCGCGATCGTGGAGGAGCCCCAGCCTCCCCAACCGATCGTGCTCGAGACCCTGGCCTAGGAGGACCTGGCTACGCTCCGGGCGTGCCCGAGCTACCCGAAGTCGAGACGATCCGCGTCGGCCTGGAGCCGCATCTCGTCGGCCGGACGTTCGCGCACGTCGAGATCGGAGACGCACGCCTCACCCGGCCTCACGACCCCGTGGAGACCGCCGCCGAGCTGACCGGCGAGGTCGTCGCAGCGGTCGAGCGGCGCGGCAAGTATTTGGTTGTTCGGTTCGAGAGCGGTCGGGTTCTCCTGATTCACCTCCGGATGACGGGGAGCCTGCTGCTCGTGCGGGACGGTGGCCCGCCCGATCCGTACCGCAGAGCTGTTATCAGATTAGACAACGGATCGGACGTCGCCTATCGCGACGTGCGCCGCTTCGGCACCTGGCTCCTCCTGGAGCCGGGCGAGCTTGAGCCGTACCTCGCCTCACGCGTCGGTGCGGAGGTGCTCGACCGGCGGCTGTCGGCGAGGGCGTTTCGAGCGGTCCTCGAGCGGCGCCGGGCGCCGATCAAGGCCGTGCTCCTCGACCAGCGCGTGTTCGCCGGCGTCGGGAACATCTACGCCGACGAGGCGCTCTGGTGGGCCCAGATCCATCCGCTGCGTCCCGCGACGAGCCTGGCGCTCGACGAGGTGCAAGACCTCCTGCGGGGAGTGCGGAAATCGCTGAGGCACGGAATCGCGCGCCAGGGCGCGACGCTGCGGGACTACCGCGGCGCCGACGGCCGGGCAGGCTCGATGCAGCGCGAGTTCCGCGCCTACGGACGCGCCGGCGAGCCCTGCACGCGCTGCGGGACGCCGATCGAGAAGACGCGCGCCGGCGGCCGCGGCACGTGGTACTGCCCGACGTGCCAGCTCTGAAAGCCTCGCCGGCCGAAAACGCAACTACCCTCTGAGAGTGGCCTCCACGTCCGCAGCAGTCGCTCGGACGGCGGGTCTCGAGCTTGGGCGGGCGGCCCTTGGGGTTGCGGTCGGGCTGGGCCTCGCCGGAATCGCCTTCGACAACGGTGGCTACTTCCCGACCGCCTGGAGCTGGGGAGCGCTCGTCGCGCTGACGCTGCTCGCTGCGGCGCTCGTGCTGGGCGACGCGGTTCGCCCCTCCGCTTTCGCGCTCGCCTCGCTCGGTGGGCTCGCCGGCTTCGCCGTCTGGACGTGGCTCGCGCTCTCCTGGAGCAACCAGCCGGCGGCGACGGTGCTCGAGGGACAGCGCGTGCTCCTCTACGTCGCCGTCCTCGCCGCCTTCGTCTTGCTCGTGCGACGTACGACGGCGCCGGTCGTGCTGGCGGCCACTCTGGTCGCGATCTTCCTCGCCTCCGGGTGGGGCCTCCTGACGCGGCTCTTCCCCGAGCGGATCGGCGTCTTCGACCCGGTTGCCGCGTACCGGCTCGAGGAACCGCTCACCTACTGGAACGCCCTCGGGATCTTCGCCGGGATGGGCGCGCTGCTTGCGCTCGGTTTCACGACCCGCGGGCGGAGCCTCGTCGGCAAAGCGCTCGCGGGCGCGACGCTGCCCCTGCTCTTTGCGACCGTCTACTTCACGTTCAGCCGGGGAGCCTGGGTCGCGACGGCGATCGGCTTCGCACTCGCCGTCGCCGTCGACCCGCGGAGGCTCCAACTCGTCCTCGCGGCGCTCGTGCTGGCCCCGGCCTCCGCGCTTGCCGTGCTGGTCTCGTCGCACCAGGACGCGCTCACGCGCACAGACGCTCCGCTCGCGGCGGCGTCGCACGAAGGTCACCGCCTGGCCGTCTACCTGCTCGCGCTCGCCGCCGCGTCGGCGCTCGTCGCGCTCGGCTTGGCCCTTGCCGAGCGCCGCATCGTTCCTCCGCAGCCGGCGCGTCTCGCTTTCAGCGGGGCGCTCGCGGTCGTCGTCGTCGCGTCCCTGCTCGCGGTCTTCGTTCGCTACGGCGGCCCGGTGACGCTGGTGAGGAAGGGCTACGACTCGTTTACGACCACCTCGGGCTCCACGCCCGTCAACCTCAACAAGCGCCTCTTCACGTTCTCGGGGAGCTACCGGTCGGAGCTCTGGCACGTGGCCTGGCACGACTACCGCGACCACCCGCTGCTCGGGTCGGGCCCCGGAACCTACGAGCAATACTGGAACCAGCACCGCCCGATCCAGCACAAGGTTCGCGACGCGCACAACCTCTACCTCGAGGTGCTCGCCGAGCTCGGCCCGGTGGGGCTGCTCCTGCTCCTGCTCGCACTCGGCGCGCCGCTCGTCGCAGGGATCCTCGCGCGCGGCCACCCGCTCGCGCCCCTTGCGCTCGCTGCTTATGGGGCCTTCCTTGTGCACGCCTCTGTCGACTGGGACTGGGAGATGGCGGCGGTCACGATCGCCGCGCTTGCCTGCGCTGCCGCGCTTCTGGCTGCAGCTGACCGGCGTGATGCACCGCCCCTTCTGTCGCCGGCAGTTCGTGCTGCAACGGTCGGCGTCGGCCTCGCGCTCGCAGTGGTCGCGTTCGTCGGCGTGATTGGCGCGAGCGCCCTGGCCGCGAGCGACGAGGATCTCACGAAGGGCCGCTACGACGAGGCCGCCTCGCAGGCGCACAAAGCCGCCCGCTGGTGGCGCTGGTCGCCGGATCCGTGGCGTCAGCTGGGCGACGTCCAGTCTGCGCGCGGAGACGACAATGCAGCCAGCGAGAGCTACCGGAAGGCGATCTCGAAGGACCGACTCGATTGGACTCTCTGGTACGACCTCTCCCTGGTCAGCTCGGGCGCCGAGGCCCAGAGCGCGCTGGCAGAGGCCCGGCGGCTCAACCGCTATGCGAGCACGGATTTCGAGGTGACCGGCAATGTTTCGCGTTGATCCGCTAGCGAACCCGGAGCCGCTGATCCGGCGGGTCTACTCCTACGTCGCGTACCGCGTGGGAGACGGACCGGATGCCGAGGACATCACGAGCGAGACCTTCGAGCGCGCGCTTCGCTACAAGAAGAGCTACGACTCCAGAAAGGGCGAGCCGGCCGCGTGGCTGATCGGCATCGCACGGCGCTGCATCGAAGGACGGCCGATTTCGCTCGAGCTCTCGTCCGAGCACCTGGAGACCGCCGATCACCGAGATCTCGAGGAGGACACGCTGCGCGGGATCGCTCTCTCGGCCGCCGTCGGACGCCTCGAGGAGCGCGATCGTGAGCTGATCGCCCTTCGCTACGGCGCCGATCTCACGGCACGCCAGATCGCCGCGTTGCAAGGCGCCAAGACGAATGCGATCGAAGTTGCGCTTCACCGCGCTCTCGGCCGGCTGCGCGCCCACCTCGAAGGCGGCGAGGCGGCGCCTGTAAGGAAATCGCAGGCGGGGCGGTAGTAGGTGTGCAAGGACGACATCGACTGCAGGGAGGATTCAAGAGAATGCGATCTTGGCGAAGAAATCGGGAGACGAGCCTCGAGGCCGAGCTCCGGGCTAGCCGTCCCGAGCCCAGCAGCGAGCTCGTCCATCGACTCGAGGCGCGCGTCCACCAGGACGGGCGTCGTGCGCGGGGCGGGGTCAGAGTGGCGTTCGTCTCCGCGATTGCCGTTGCCATGCTCACGGCACTCGGCTCGACCGGCGGTTTCAGCTATGCCGCGACGGGGGCCGGCCAGGCTGTGGCGAAGGCAAGGCGCATCGTGCACGTGCACGGCGTCACCCAGGTCCACAAGTCGGCCGCGCGCGACCAGTACAGCAAGCCCAGGAAGAAGTGCCGTAAGGGCACGAGGCGCGTGCACGGCAAGTGCACGAAGATCAAGAAGGCGAAGGGCGCCCGCTTCCGCAAGCCGCCGTTCACCGGCTAGGACGAGCCAATTCACGAAAGCGACGGAGCGGCCGAGAGGCCGCTCCGTCGTCTTTTTCTGCACACTTTCCTGATGCACACTGAGAGGGTCATGAGGAAGCGATTTCACGGAACGACGGCGGCGCTCGCGTTGCTCGCGGCGCTCTTCCTCGTCGTGGGCGCCGGGGCAGGGACGGCGCGAGGCCCAAAGCTCGCGCTCTCGTGGCAGACGCCGACGCCGCGGGACGGAGGCTCGTTCACCGTGACGGCCGGTGAGGTGTTCACGGTCGAGCTGGCGGCGGCGAGCACCCAGCCTCAGCTCGTCCTGATCGGGAAGCGCAAGCTCCCCGCAGGGGCGTCCTTCGCGGCCGCGTACGGAAAGCCCGGCCTGGCGACGCTCACCTGGACTCCGGCAGCCGACCAGGTGGGAGAGCACGTGCTGACCTTCACGGCCGAGACGCGTGACCTGCCGCATACCTATGCGCGTCCGCGCAGCCTCCTCGTGTACGTGGAGCCGTCGATTACGCCGGGCGCCAATGACCCCTTCTCGCTGGGCGGGCCGGACGGCCTCGCCCGTTGGGCCTACGTCGAGGACAAGGTCGCAGCCCGCACGCGACCGAGCGGGAACGCCAGGGCGATCATGCGTCTGCGTCCCCTCACGCCTGAATTCACCAACAACCTCGTGCTGGCCCGGACCGGGCAGATCAACGCGAACGGTGAATACTGGGTTCAGGTCCGTCTTCCGAAGCTGCCGAACGGGTCGACCGGCTGGGTTCCGAGAAACGCTCTCGGCCCCTTCCACAAGATCTGGACGCACCTCGTCGTCGACCGCACGCTGTTCACGGCCACGCTCTACCGGCGCGGCGCCGCGGTCTTCAGGACCCGCGTCGGCGTCGGCAAGCCGTACTGGCCGACGCCCGCCGGCGACTTCTATGTCCGCGAGCGCATCACCGGCTTCTCGGACCTCATCTACGGGCCGATCGCCTTCGGGACGAACGCGCGCTCTTCGGTTCTGACCGACTGGCCCGGAGGAGGCTTCATCGGCATTCACGGCACCAACGAGCCCGAGATCCTTCCCGGCCAGGTCTCGCACGGCTGCATCCGCATGCCGAACCACGCGGTTCTGCGTCTCGCCCGCCTGATGCCGCTCGGGACGCCGGTCACGATCAACTGACAGGGGGCCTTAAGCAGGGGTCCGACGAGGCCGATAGACTTGTTTCCGAGCTTCGGCTCTGGGGCCGACAAATGATGATCTCCTGGGTACGCACATTGAGGCGGGCTTCCGTCGTTGCGATCGCTGCGGCTGCCGTTGGCGTGCTCGCGCCCGGGTCGGCGATTCCGGCTCACACGGATGCCGTCGTCTCGTGGATCGCTCCGACGCCGCCCGAGGGAGCCGTGCTGGGGGTTGCGGCGAAGACGCAGCTCTCGGTCAGCTTCGCCGCGAGCACAGTCGCTCCGAATGTCGGCGCTCGGATCAGGACGGCCGCCTCAGTGCCGCAGGGCGCTGTTTTGACGTACACCGACGGAAACCCGGCGACCGCGAAGTTCAGATGGACTCCGTCCCGGACGCAGGTCGGCGAGTACCGGGTGACCTTCACCGCGTCCATCGACGCGCCGGTCGGCCAGGTTCAGCGGACGCTCGTGATCCACGTCGGGCGGGCGAACAAGCCTCCGCCAGGGTCCACGAACCCGCCGGGTGTCTACCCGAAGCGGTTCGTGCTCAGCGACAGGTCGACGGAGACCTATCGGTGGGCCCTCGTGCGGCATCGCACGGTCGCTCGCTCGGGCCCGACGCGCCTCGCCCACAGGCTTTCCGTGATTTCCTTTCGGACCCCGGAGTTCTACCGAAATGCGATTCAGGTCCTGGACAGCATCCAGTACCGCAACGGGCCGTCGTGGGTCCGGATCAGGCTGGCGATCCTGCCGAACGGCTCGACCGGCTGGGTGCCCCGCGGGTCCCTCGGGGCCTTCCAGACGATCCATACGCGGCTGACGATTGTCCAGAGCCGCATGCGGGCGACGCTCTACAAGCGGGGCAGGCCGATCTTCAGCGCGATGGTCGGCGTCGGGCAGCCGCGGTGGCCCACGCCACGGGGCGATTTCTACATCCGCGAGAAGCTTCAGGGCTACTCCGTGCCGGCGTACGGGCCGCGGGCCTTCGGCCTGAACGCCCGCTCGGCCGTCCTCACCGATTGGGCGGGCGGCGGATTCATCGGCATCCACGGGACGAATGAGCCGCAGATCCTCCCCGGCCACGTCTCACACGGCTGCGTCCGCATGCGCAACGCCTCGATCATGCGGCTCTTCCGGCTGATGCCGCTCGGCACGCCGGTTCACATCTCCTAGCGGCTCGTGTGGCGTGAACGCGAGGCGACTTGTGAAACCGGCGGGACTTGCGGTGTTGCTCCTCTCGGTTCTCGCAGTCCTTTCCGGAGCGTGGTTCTCTGTGCGCGTCAACACCGTCATGACCCAGTGCGCGTCGACTCCACCCGGAACGCCGGAGCGTCTGCTGCGAGGCGGCGTCACCATCGACTTCACGTTTGCTCCTCCCGGCTACGACTGCGTCTATCGGGATCGGAGAGGACAAGAGATCGCACGGCGGCGCGCTCCCGCCCGCTAGGGCCTCTCTAGACTTGAGGCGATGGCTGGACGCGGCTACAAGACCGAGGCCGTCGTCCTGCGTTCGATCCGTTTTGGCGAGGCCGACCGGGTGCTCCATCTGTACACCCTCGAACGGGGGCGGGTGGGAGCGGTCGCGAAGGGCATCCGGCGAACGAAGTCGCGCTTCGGCGCGCGGCTCGAGCCGCTGAGCCACGTCGAGTTGATGCTGCACCAGGGAGGCGGCGAGCTGGCCACGGTCACCGGCGCGTCGCTCGTCCGCCCCCATCGCGAGGCGCGCGAGGAGCCCTATCGGCTCTCGGTCGGCCTCATCGGGCTCGAGGCGATGCTGCGGCTCTTCACCGAGCAGGAGCGGAGCGCGAAAGCGTTCGAGGCCCTGACGCGCTTCCTCGACGTGCTCGACGAGGCCGAGGTGCGTGCCGCGGAACCGCCGCTCGATCCGCTCGTCCTCTCGTTCCAGCTGAAGCTACTCTGGCTGTCCGGCTACCTGCCCCACCTGACGAGCTGCGCCGAGTGTGGGGCGGAGGGGCCGCTCGTCGGCTATTCGCCCCGGGCCGGTGGGGCCGTCTGCGAACGCTGTGCGGCGGATTCGCTGCCGCTCTCCGGTGAGGGGATCCACGGCATCGAGGGCCTGCTCGGTGCGCCGCTCGCCGAGGCCGAGATCTCGAAGCGAGCCGCGCGCGAGGCGCTACGCGTGATCACGTCGTCGTACGAGTTTCACGGGGGCTTCCGCCTGCGGACAGTCGCGGCCCGCTAGAGACGCGTATCCAAACTCCCCGATACCTCGTTCACGCCCTGAAGACGTTAGGGGTCAAGAAAGAGGGGACTACAAATGGCCAGGCTTTTCTTGCTAATCGCGGCGGCCTTCGCCGTCGGCTCGGTGTTGGTCGGTTCGGCAGGGGCAACGCCCTCGGGCGACTCGCGCGGCATGTTGGGCGTCCTCGACATCCAGTCTGCGGCGCTGATCGGGGCCGACGACGATCTCTTTGCTGGGAACGCGAGCCCGGATGCGAACTCCGGCGCGATGCAGTTCGGTCCGTATCCGAGCGTGACGACAGACTCGGGGACGTGCGGCGCCGATTGGGCGCAGGACACCATGACGCGCGAGTTCAAGATCCAGCAGGTCGGATTCATGATGTACCGGGTGACCGAGAAGTTCAGGGACGGGACATTCGTGACAATCGGACCCACACCCCAACCCAGCCCGGGCGCCTGCGACTCGAGCGACGGGACCGGGCCCGGCACGATAGATCCGGGCGTCACCGGCACGTTTCAGGGGTACGACATGATCGCGATCACGAGCGCCACCTACACGCCGGAAAGCGCCAGCTGCGCTTACCCGTGCGACACCACGACCCAGTTCCTCGTCTCGGTCTTCGGCGCAGGAGCAGCATCGCGGGACGACTACGCCTTCTTCTTCCACTACGTCTCGAACGATCACTCACTCGTCTACCACGAGTGGAAGAACGCATCGTGCAACCGTGGCGGCAATCACGGCGATATCCAGTCCATGGGCGTCGCCGGGGTCGCGACCCCGAGCTGCCCGTAACTAGAAACCGACAGTGAATCGAACGGAACGGGGCTTCGGCCCCGTTTCCGTCTCGTAGTGTTCGCGGGGTGAACTTCCAGGACATGATCGGCGCGCTGAACGCGTACTGGGCCGAGCGAGGCGCCGTGATCATGCAGCCGTACCACACCGAGCTGGGCGCAGGAACGGCCAATCCGGCCACGTTCCTGCGGGTGCTCGACCCGAGCCAGACGCAGTGGCGGGCCGCATACGTCGAGCCCGTGATCCGCCCGGCCGACGGGCGCTACGGGGAGAACCCGTTTCGGCTCCAGCACTACTTCCAGTACCAGGTGATCCTCAAGCCGGCGCCCGAGGATGTCCTCGATCAGTACTTCGGCTCGCTCGAGGCGCTCGGGATCGACCTCCGCCAGCACGATATTCGCCTGATCGAGGACGACTGGGAGCAGCCCACGCTCGGGGCCTGGGGCCTCGGCTGGGAGGTCTGGTGCGACGGGATGGAGGTCACGCAGTTCACGTACTTCCAGCAACTCGGCGGCATCGAGGTCGCGGTCGTCCCCGCCGAGATGACGTACGGGCTCGAGCGCCTGGGCCTGTTCATCCAGGGCAAGAAGTCCGTCTTCGAGCTCGAGTGGGCGCCGGGCGTGACCTTCGGAGACGTCTACCAGGAGAACGAGCGCCAGTGGTCGCGCTACAACTACGAGGAGGCGCCGGTCGACATTCTTCAGCGGCGCTTCGACGAGCACGAGGCGGAGGCCGGCGAGCTGCTCGACAAGGGGCTGCCGCTGCCGGCGTACGACCAGGTTCTGAAGTCGTCGCACGCGTTCAACCTGCTCGACGCTCGGGGCGCGGTCTCGGTCACCGAGCGCGCCGCCTACATCGGCCGCGTCCGCAAGCTCGCGCGCCGCTTCGCTCAGCTCTATGTGGGAGCCGATGGCGACGCTCCTGGTTGAGATCGGCTGCGAGGAGCTGCCGGCGGCGGCCTGCCGCGAGGCGGAGCGCCAGCTCCCGGAGCTGTGCAGGAGCGCGCTCGGGGTGGAGCCGACCCGGATCCTGATCACCCCGCGCCGGCTCGCCGTGCTGGTCGAAGACGTGCCCGAGCAGACGCCGGACCAGTGGCTGAAGGGCCCGCCCGTGGCGATGAGGGAGAAGGCTGCTGCGGGCTTTGCCAAGCGGCACGGCGTCACGGTCGACGAGCTCGAGGAGCGGGACGGCGCCCTGGGGGTCGAGGTCGCGGGCAAACCGATTGCAGAGGTCCTCCCCGAACAGGTGGACGCCATCCTCCGCGGGCTCTCGTTCTCGAAGACGATGCGCTGGGACGACAGCGGGCTTCGCTGGCCGCGCCCGGTTCGCTGGACGCTCGCGCTGGTCGATTCGGACCACGTCTTCGGCGAGCAGAGCTACGGCCACCGGTTCACGTCGGGCCCGCTCGAGATCCCTCAGGCATCCGTCTACCTCGACACGCTGCGGGCGGCGGACGTGGAGCCGGACGCGGCGGAGCGCAGGCGGCAGATCGTCGAGGCGCTCGACGCGCTCGGGGGCTGGACCGACCCGAACGGTGTCCTCGAAGAGGTCGTCTACCTCGTCGAGAAGGTCCTCGTCGTCGACGGACGATTCGACGAGCGCTACCTGCAGCTGCCGAGCCGCATCATCGAGACGACGATCCAACGTCACATCCGGGCGTTTCCCCTTGGGGAGAACCGGTTCGCGTTCGTCGCGAACGGCGGCGACCCGGAGACGGTTCGTGCCGGCGTCGAGAACGTCGTCGAGGGCCGCCTCGAGGACGCTTCGTTCACATTCGAGCGCGACGTCAAGGTCGGAATCGACGGTCTCGCCGAGCGGCTGGGGTCGATCACGTTCTTCGCCGGCGGCGGCTCCTACGCGGACAAGACCGCGCGCCTGGCCAAGCTCGCCAAAGCCCTCGGCGGCGGCGAGGCGGCCCTCGAGGCCGCGAGGCTCGCGAAGGCCGACCAGGCCTCCGAGCTCGTCCGGGAGTTCCCCGAGCTCGAGGGTCACGTCGGCGGGGAGTACGCACGGCTCGCCGGCTATCCCGAGGCGGTCTCGGCCGCGATCGACGAGCAGTACCTGCCCGACGCCGCCGACGCGCCGCTCCCGCAGACGGAGACCGGGCGGGTCCTGTCCGCGGCCGACAAGATCGACACACTCAATGTCTCCTTCGAGCTCGGCCATCGGCCGACCGGCTCCCGCGACCCCTACGGCCTCCGGCGTGCGGCGATCGGCCTTGACCGGCTCGCGACCGAGGGCAACCTCTCGATCCCGCGTGCACTCATGGAGGGCGAGGTCGCCGAGTTCGTCGAGGAGCGTTTCGAGGGCCTCCTGGACACGCCGGTCGAGTACGTGCGCGCGGCGCGACGGGCGTCCGTCCGCGACCTGGGCGGCGTCGCGCGGCTGGCCGAGGCGCTCGCCGCCCTGCCCGACGAGCGGTTCGGACCGATCCACACCGCCTACACGCGAGCGAGCAGGCTTGCGGAGAAGGAGGAGGGCGCCGCCTCCGAGCTCGACCCGGCCCTGCTCCTCGACGCGGCGGAGGTCGAGGTCTCGCAGGCGCTGGAGCGGGTTGACCCGCAGATCGCCGCCGCGCTGGACTCCGGCGACTTCGGCTCGGCGGTCGAAGCGGCGGCCGAGCTCGGGCCGCTGCTCGACACATTCTTCGAGCAGGTGCTCGTGTTGGCGGAGGACCGAGCCGTGCGCGCGAACCGGCTCCGGCTCCTGCTCAACGTCCGGGACACGCTCGGGCGCCTGGGCGAGCTCTCGCAGATCCCTCGCTAGAGGTACGCCCAAACGTAGAGGCCCAAACGGGGCATGCAGGAAAGGGCCGAAAAAGCCGCTGTAGTACCCATGCGTCGCTGCGGCACCTCGCCTTTTCAGGCACCAGGCTGCTCTGGCGTCGCTTTTGGAAACGGCCGGCCGCAGCCGTTTCCTTCAGCCGATTCCGATCGGCAGCGCCAAAACCGCGTCGGACGCCTTTAGAAAGGCCGCAGAGAGGCGTCCGGCGCGGCACGGCGTTACCCTGAGCCTGATGGCTCCACAACCGGTTGAGCTCCACGTCGTCTCCGATTCGACCGGCGAGACCGCGACCCGGCTCGTCCACGCGCTCGAGGCGCAGTTCCCCGATCAGCAGTTCGAGGAGATCCGCCACCCGATGGTCGAGAACGTCGACGACCTCGCGGACGCGGTCCGGCGGGCGAAGGGCCGGCCCGCGGTCGTCGTCTACACGCTGGTCGACCCGGAGATGCGCGAGGAGATGCGGACGCTCTGCCGCCGTGCGCGCCTGCACTACTGCGACCTCCTCGGCCAGCCGATCGAGGCCGTCACGAAGGTCTCGGGCATGGCCGCGAAGATGCAGCCGGGAGGCCGCCACGCGCTCGACGAGACGTACTTCCGGCGGATGGAGGCGATCGAGTTCGCCGTCAAGTACGACGACGGGATGGTGGGCGGCCTCCACGAGGCGGACATCGTCCTCGTGGGCGTCTCCCGAACGTCGAAGACGCCGCTCTCGATCTATCTCGGCTACCTCGGCTACCGGGCGGCGAATGTGCCGCTGGTGAAGGGGATCGACCCGCCGAAGGAGCTGTTCGAGGTCGATCCGGCCAAGGTCGTCGGGCTGAAGATCGACGCGAAGCGACTCGCGGAGATCCGGAAGAACCGCTCGCGGCGGATGGGCGGCTCGAATCACAAGTACTCGAAGCTGCTCGAGGTCTACGACGAGCTCGAGCAGGCGGAAGCGGTCCAGCGCCGCCTCGGCTGTCCCGTGATCGACACGACCGAGCTCTCGATCGAGGAGACCGCCGCCCGCGTCATCCGGCTCGTCGAGCAGCGGCAGGCCGAGACGCAGGCCTCGTAGCTACCAGGTCTCGAAGGTCTTCCAGCGTTCGTTGAAGGCGGCGCCTTGGACGGCGGCCTTGCAGAGCGTGTACGCGCCTGTCGGGCTGCACGCCTTGCCCGCGGTGCCGCCGTCGCCGTAGGCCGCCTGGATCGCCCGCGCGAGGCGCGTTGCGAGCGACTGGACATCCGCGGGTGTCGCGCCCGCCGGGTGCTCGTTCCAGGCGAAGCCGATGCGGCCGTCCGGATACGGGTTGCGCCCTGCCCAGGCGCGCGCCGCGTAGACCTCGAGGCTGACGAGCTTCTGCATCGCATCGCGCGAGATCCTGTTGTTGCCGTATCCCTTCGGGTCGTTCCAGTACGCCGTCATGACCGGGAAGTAGCTGCGGTCGAAGAGGTTGCGTACCGCGACCGTGGCGGCCGGCCCGGCAGATGCGAGCTTCGCCGGATGCTCGACGAAGTCGTTCACGTGCGACGAGCGCACCGCGACCTTGGCCGTTGCAACACAGACGAGCGAGCAGCTCGGGTACGCCTCCTGCCCCCACCAGGCGACATACGGCGTGACGGCGGTCCAGAAGGCGGCGTCCGCGAGCCAGCTCTCGACCTGGCTCTTGTACGGCCCGAAGTTCCGGAGGCGCTGGGTCATGCCGATCGTGAAGACGGCGCCCATCTGCGGTGGCGAGCCGCGCGGCCCCGTGAAGAGCCCGCGCAGGGCGTCGCGCACCTTCGTTCGCGCAGCCGGGAGGGAGCGAGTGGCCGACGAGAGCTCGTTGACGGCCCACGAGTCGCCGAGCGCGGGGTTGTACCCGGCGGCGGCCATGCGCCGACGGAACTTGACGCCTTTCGAGTACCAGCTCCCGGTCACCTTCGACCAGTGCGCCCAGTTGAACTCGGCGAGCGCGTGAAAGTTGCCGCCCTTGGCGTGGACGAAGTCGATCGCACGCCGGCCGCGCGGCACCGTCTTGTCCGAGATCGCGGTCAGCACGATGTAGTACTGGACGCAGGGCGTCTGGTTTGCGGCCAGCGCATTCGTCAGCGTCTCCCAGCCGTTCTGGCCGTAGATGAACACCTGGCCCTGGTACGGGCACGCGCTGTGCGCCGCGGGCGCTGACCCTGCCGACAGCGCGATCGCCGCGGCGGCGACGATTGCGGCCGGAATCGACTTCACGGTGTCGTTGTGCCCTCCCGGGGGATACTGGAAACGATGACCGCGCCCAAGCCGCCCGTCCCGCTCTGGCGCTGGGCCACGTGGTTCTCGATCATGGGCGCGGCGATCTTCGTCTTCTACGTGCTCCTGACGCCGATGTGGCTCGGGTTGCGCGCCCTCGCCTGGCTGGCCGACCGCCGGGCCCGGCAGGCCTAATTCATCTCCGCTGTGGGAAGATTTCCTGGAGTGACCCCCGCCAGGTACGTCTACGGCTTCGACGAGCCCTCTGAGGGGGGACGCGAGTTGCTCGGGGGAAAGGGGATCGGCCTCGCCGAGATGACGCAGCTGGGCGTTCCGGTTCCGGCCGGCTTCACGATCACGACGGAAGCCTCCCGCGCCTACCTGGCGAACGGCGGCGAGCTTCCTGCCGGCCTCGGAGACGAGATCGAGGAGCACCTCGCCGCGCTCGAGGAGAAGACCGGCAAGCGCTTCGGCGACCCGGAGGATCCGCTGCTCGTCTCCGTCCGCTCGGGAGCCGCCGTCTCGATGCCCGGGATGATGGACACGATCCTCAACCTCGGCCTGAACGACGAGGCCGTCCGCGGGCTCGCCGAGCGGACCGGCAATCCCCGCTTCGCCAACGACTCCTACCGGCGCCTGATCCAGATGTACGGGGCGGTCGTCGACGGCATCGACGGACAACGCTTCGAGGACGCGCTCGCGACGCTGAAGGGCGAGCGCGGAGCGGCACAGGACATCGATCTCTCGGCCGAGGACCTGGCCGAGCTCATCACGACGTACAAGGGCATCTACGAGGACGAGACGGGCTCGCCGTTCCCGCAAGACGCGCGAGACCAGCTCTCACGCGCCGTCCGCGCGGTCTTCGAGTCATGGGAGAACCCGCGCGCGCAGGTCTATCGGCGCGCCCACCACATCGCCGACGACCTCGGCACCGCAGTCAACGTCGTCCAGATGGTGTTCGGGAATAAGGGCGAGCGCTCCGGCACCGGTGTCGCGTTCACGCGGGATCCCTCGACGGGCCAACCCGGGCTCTACGGCGAGTTCCTGGCCGACGCACAGGGAGAGGACGTCGTCTCCGGGGTCCGAACGCCGCAGCCCCTCGAGCGCATGCAGGAGCTGCTCTCGGACGCGTTCAAGCAGCTGACCGAGACGATGCGCCGGCTCGAGGAGCACTACCGGGACATGCAGGACATCGAGTTCACGGTCGAAGACGACCGGCTCTACCTGCTCCAGACGCGGAGCGCCAAGCGGACGGCGGCGGCCGCGCTCAAGAGCGCCGTCGACATGGTCGCCGAGGGCCTGATCTCGGAGGAGGACGCAGTCGCGCGCATCGACCCGGGCCAGCTCGATCAGCTGCTGCACCCGATGATCGACCCCGCGGCGAGCGTCGAGGTGATCGCGCTGGGCCTCAACGCCTCGCCCGGCGCGGCCTCCGGCAAGATCGTCTTCGACGCGGACACGGCCGCCGAGCGGGGGCAGACCGACGACGTGATCCTCGTCCGCTGGGAAACGACGCCTGACGATATCCACGGGATGATCGCCGCCAAGGGCATCCTCACAGCGCACGGCGGGATGACCTCGCACGCAGCGGTCGTCGCCCGCGGGATGGGCAAGCCGTGCGTGGCCGGATGCGAGGCGCTCTCGGTCGACGCCAAGGCGAAGCGCGCCTCGATGAACGGCTACGACCTCGGCGAGGAAGACGTGATCACGATCGACGGCGGCACCGGCCGCGTGATCCTGGGCGCGGTCGACGTCGTTCCCGCGCAGATCAACGAGGACTTCGAGACGATCCTCGGCTGGGCCGACCGGTTCCGTCGGCTCGCGGTCCGGGCGAACGCAGACACGCCCGAGGACGCGGCGAAGGCGCGCGAGTTCGGGGCGCAAGGGATCGGCCTCTGCCGCACCGAGCACATGTTCATGGCCGAAGACCGGCTACCGGTCGTGCGCGAGATGATCATGGCCTCGAACGAGGAGGAGCGCCGGCGTGCGCTCGACGAGCTTCTGCCTCACCAGCAGTCGGACTTCGAGGGGATCTTCGAGGCGATGGCCGGGCTGCCGGTCACGATCCGCCTGCTCGACCCGCCGCTGCACGAGTTCCTGCCGCCGATCGAGGAGGCGACCGACGAACGGATGCGCGAGCGGATCCGCTCTCTCCAGGAGGCGAACCCGATGCTCGGCACGCGCGGCTGCCGGCTCGGCCTCATGTGGCCCGAGATCTACGAGATGCAGGTGCGTGCGATCGTTCGGGCTGCGCTCGCCGTCGAGAAGCGCACGGGGGAGGCGCCGCTCGTCGAGATCATGCACCCGCTCGTCGGCTTCGGCGAGGAGCTGCATCGCCTGCGCGCGATCACGATCGCGACCGCGGCCGAGGAGGAGGAGATCGAATACACGGTCGGCACGATGATCGAGCTCCCGCGCGCGTGCATCCGCGCGGACGAGATCGCCGAGCACGCCGACTTCTTTTCCTTCGGGACGAACGACCTCACGCAGACCGCGCTCGGCTTCTCGCGCGACGACGCGGAAGGCAAGTTCCTGACGCGCTACCTCGAGGACGGCGTGCTGGAGCGGAACCCGTTCGAGACGATCGACCAGTCGGGCGTGGGGGAGCTGATGCGCATCGCCGTCGAACGGGGCCGGAGCGTGAAGCAGGACCTGAAGATGGGCATCTGCGGCGAGCACGGCGGGGAGCCCGAGTCGGTCGCCTTCTGTCACCGGCTGGGCCTGGACTACGTCTCGTGCTCCCCGTATCGCGTCCCGCTCGCCCGCCTCGCGGCCGCCCAGGCAGCGCTCGCGGAAGCAGGCGTGGAAGCCGTCTCCGCAGGAGGGTAGTCCTCTCCGGCGAACCCCTTGAGCGACCCTGGCCGCAGGCAGAGAATCGCGGCGACCCTTATCAAGGAGGTTCACATGACGAACCTGAACTGGGAGCGCTATGGCCGCGCGACCGGAATCGTCTTCGTCGTCCTCTTCATCGTCTCGTTCGTGATCTACGGCAGCGCGCCGAAGGTCGGCGCGTCGACGGCCGATATCACCTCGTTCTACGTGGGCGATCGCGGCAAGGTCCTGACGGCCATGGTCCTCTTCGGCCTGGCGATCGTGTTCTTGCTCTGGTTCGTCGCAGCCATCGTCAGCGCGCTGCGCGATGCCGGGAAAGCCGGGTGGGGCTCGGCGACAATTGCCGCCGGAACAGCGCTCGCCACCGTGTTCCTCGTGCTCATCGTGTTGAACGCCGCACTGGCGTACTCGATCGCCGGGTACGGCGATCAGGGCGTGATCACGGCGCTCAGCGACATGTGCTGGATCGTCGGTGTGACCGTTTCGTATCCGGCCGCGCTGCTGATCGGTGCAGCGTCGCTCGGACTGTCGGGAACGAAACTCGTTCCGACCTGGTTCAGCCAGATCGGAATCCTGGCCGCGATTCTCATCCTGCTCGGCGGGACGACGTGGGCGACCAGCGGCTTCTGGGCGCCCGACGGGGCTTACTCGGCGTGGATCACCCCGATCATCGCCATGGCCTGGCTCGTGCTCACGAGCGGGTTCCTCTACGTGCGCTCGCCGGCGACCGCCACGGTTCCCGAGCGGGCCAGTGTTCCCGCTACCTGAGTCGAACTGGAGCGCGGCGCCGGGGCCCGGCGCCGCGCTCCCCCCTCTTTACGCCACACTCTGGACGCGGAAATACGCAACCGCGACGCTTGCAACTCCGACGGCGACGAGTCCGAGAACTCCGATCAACCCGGGACGGCCGTAGATCGCGTGCGTCCGGCCGAATCGCGAGAGCGCGAGCATGCTGAGCCCGCCGCCGGCGAGTCCTCCGAGGTGTCCGCCGATTGAGATGTGCTGCGATGACGAGAGGACAAACGTCAGCACGAGGTTGATCACGATCAGGCCGAGCGCCTGCCCGCCGAGCACGTAGCTGCGCTGGCGCTCCAGCACGAGAGCCGCCCCAAGAATCCCGAAGATCGCACCGGAGGCGCCGACCGTGACCGCGTTGGGGTCCAGGAGCAGCGCACCGGCCGACCCGGCGATCCCGGAGACGATGTAAAGAGCGAGGAACCGCCCTCGCCCGATCGCCTCCTCGACCGGTGCTCCGACGATCCAGAGCACGACCATGTTCAGCCCCAGGTGGATCAGGTTGCCGTGCAGGAAGGCCGCTGTGATCAGGCGCCACCACTCGCCATCCGCGAGCCCACCGGGATAGAAGGGAGAACTGATGAAGAGCGCGCCCTTCTCGAACAGCGGGCCCGAGACGAGGTTCAGGCCCGAGCCCTGAGCCAGGTTGACAAGGAAGACGAGGACGTTGACCGCGATCATCGCCTTCGTGACGAGCGCGCCCGTGCCCTCGAAGGCGGCGCGGCGAACACCACTCGTCACGCGAGCCGTGCCCTGCGGCCGCCCCGCGTGCTCCAGACAGCGGATCCCGACCGGGGCGAAGACCATGCAGTCCGGGCAGATTCCGCGGCCGCATTCCGAGCACGAGACGCGCGTTTCCCGGTTCGGGTGCCGGTAACAAGTCATCACCTCGGCCACGGAGGTAGCGTAGTGGGGCGATGCGCGTCCACGTCGCGTTTACACCTGCGGAGGCGGCAAGCGCGCCCGTTGGCATCGTCGTGGACGTTCTCCGGGCGACCTCGACGATCGCCCAGGTCCTCGCCTCGGGCTACGAGCGCGTGTATTCCTGCGCCGAGATCGATGAGGCCCGCGCGCTGCGAGAGCGGCTGGGGGAGGCGCTGCTCGGCGGCGAGCGGAACGCAGTCAAGATCGAGGGCTTCGACGTCGGGGCGTCTCCGCGGGAGTTCGTCGGCGAGCCGCGAGCGCCCGCGGTCATCTTCTCGACGACGAACGGGACGCGCGCGATCCTCGAGGCCGCGGCGAGCTGTGAGGAGGTGCTGCTGGGGAGCCTGCTGAACCTGGATGCGGTCGCCGCAGCGGCCCGGGAGCGCGGGCAGGACGTGCTGCTGCTGTGCGCGGGGTTCCAGGGCGCCTTCGCGCTCGACGACGCGTATTGCGCCGGCAGGATCGTCCAGCTCCTCGGCGGTGAGGCGACCGACTCCGCGAAGGCCGCGGACGCGATCGCCCGTGCCTGGCCCGACGCACACGAAGGTCTCCTGGCGCGGACGTACGGCCCGCCCGGTCTCGAGGAGGACATCGCCTTCTGCGCCCAGGTGAGCGTGCTCGACGTCATTCCGCGGCTCGCCCGTATGGTCGACGGTGCTGCCGAGATCACCTCCGCGCCGTAGCGCCTCAGAGCTGCTGGCCGACGGGTTGATCGACGTCCACTTCGCTCTGACGCCGCGGGGCCAGCGGCCCCTCGCCCGAGCCTGAGCGGAAGTTCCGGACGCTCGGCACGGACAGGACGGCGATCGTGGTCACGACGATCCAGGCGGCGCCGATCCAGAGCGAGGTCGAGATCCCGATGGTGTCGGCCACGGGCCCCGCGATCGCGTAGCCGGCCGGGAGAAAGATCATCGCGCCCATCCAGTTGTAGGCGCTGACTCGCGAGAGCTTGTCGCGCGCGATCAGCGACTGGAGCGAGGTGTCCCAGACGACGGTGCCATAGGAGAAGGCAAAGCCGGCGAGCACCGCAGCGGCGCCGATCGCGAGAGTGGGCGCGCGCAGCGCGAGCAGGACGCACTGCAGCGCGGTGACCATAAAGAGCGCCCCGATTGTGAACATCGGTCTCCGCGGAAGCAGCCGTAGCCCGGCGAGCCCTCCCGCGAGCGAGCCGATTGCCTCTCCGGTCACGATCACGGCCCAGGCGGAGGCACCGCCGAGGTCCTGCTTGGCGACGTACGGCCCGAGGACGAAGAACGGGGCGTACGTCACGAGGAAGTAGAGCGAGATCCACAGGGTCAGCAGCCAGACCCAGGTGTGCTCGGTGAACGCCTGCCAACCCTCGCGCAGCTCGTGGACGATGTTCGTCGCGGCCGCGGTCGTTCTGCGAGGGAGGTGCATCATCGCCAGGAGCAGCGCGCTCGCCCCGTAGGTCGCTCCGTCGAGCAGGAGCGCGTAGCCCGAGCCGACGGTTGCGACGAGCGTTCCTCCGACGGCCGCTCCGAGCGGGAAGGCGGCGTAGCGCGCGATCGACATGAAGCTGTTCGCCTGCTGGAGCAGCCGCTCGGGAACGGTCTCCGGAACGAGCCCAGTCGACGCGGGCGAGTAGAACGCGACGGCGGCGCCGCCCACGGCCTGGAGCGCGATCAGCTCCCAGATCCGGGCATGGCCGCTGACGAGCAGGACGCCCATCGCGACCCGGACGCAGAGGTTCGCCGCGTCGGAGCCGATCATCACGAGTCGGCGCGGCAGGCGGTCCGCGACAACGCCGCCGACGAGCAGCGTCGAGATCTGCGCCAGCGTCCACGCGGCGAAGGCGAGGCCCACCTGGGTCGCGGAGCCGCCGAGTCCCAGCACCGCGAACGCGACGGCGATCGGCGCCAGGTTCGTCCCGAAGAACGAGATCGTCCGCGCCGCGAACAGATAACGGAAGTTGCGCTCTCTGAGGACGCTCACGCAGAGATCATCGCAAGGCGTAGATTTTGATTCGACCCAGGACCGGAGGAGCGATGAACATCACCACTATCGGCAAAGGGAATATCGGCGGCGGGCTTGCGAGCCGCTGGGAGAAGGCGGGGCACTCCGTCACGCAGCTGGGCCGAGACGGGGGAGACGCTTCCGGGTCCGACGCCGTCCTCGTCGCGGTCTACTCGGATGTGATCGGCGAGGCGATCGGCAAGGTCACGGGCGTCGGCGACGCGGTCGTCATCGACGCGATGAACGCTTTCAAGGGTCGGAACGAGGAGTTCGAGTCGCTTGCGCACGAGGTCAAGTCGCACGTCAGCGGTCCTGTAGCAAAATCGTTCAACTGCAATTTCGCGGCCGTCTACGATCAGATCGACGCGCAGCGTGTTCCGCCGTGCAACCTCTACGCGGCCGAGGAGGGCGCCGTCGAGGTGACTGAGCAGCTGATCCGCGACGCCGGCTTCCACCCCGTGTCTGCCGGCGGCCTCGAGAACGCCCGGAAGCTCGAGGACCATATCGTGCTGATGGGCGCGATTACCGAGGGCCTCGGCGGCCGCTTCTTCTATCGCTACGCGAAGCCGGGCGAGCTGTAGGCGACAGCCGGGTGGTCGTCGAGCCGATAGACGAGTCGCGCCGGCGCGTGCGGCTGATCTTCGCCGCGCTGCTGCTCGTCCTGCTACTCGCCTCGCTCGACCAGACGATCGTCTCGACGGCGCTGCCGACGATCGTCGGCGACCTCGGCGGGCTCAATCACCTCTCCTGGGTCGTTACCGCCTATCTCCTGACGGCGACGGTTGCCGGCCCGCTGTACGGGAAGCTCGGCGACCTGTTCGGCCGCAAGCCCGTGCTCCAGGCGGCGATCGTCATCTTCCTCGTGGGCTCCGTCTTGTGCGGCCTCGCGCAGGGCATGACCGAGCTGATCCTGTTCCGCGCTCTCCAGGGGCTCGGCGCGGGCGGCCTGATCGTCGTCACGCTCGCCGTCGTCGGGGACATCATCCCTCCGCGCGAGCGGGGCCGCTACCAGGGCTATTTCGGGGCCGTCTTCGGCGTCTCGACAATCATCGGGCCGCTGCTCGGCGGGTTCTTCGTCGACAACCTGACCTGGCGCTGGATCTTCTACGTCAACGTGCCGATTGGGGTGGTCGCCCTCGCCGTGATCGGGATCGCGTTCCGTACTCGAGTCGACCGTCTGCGCCACGAGATGGACTATCTCGGAGCAGCGCTGCTCGCGGCAGGCCTGACCTCAATCGTCCTCTTCACGAGCCTCGGCGGGACGACGTGGGCGTGGAGCTCGTGGCAGATCGTGTCGCTCGTCGTCGCGAGCATCGTCCTGCTGCCGGCGTTCATCCTCGTCGAGCGGCGCTGCGCCGAGCCGATCCTGCCGCTGTCCCTCTTCCGGGAGCGGACGTTCGCGGTCACGAGCGCGGTCGGGTTCATCGTCGGCTTCGCGCTCTTCGGCGCGGTCACGTTCCTCCCGCTCTACCTGCAGATCACGAAGGGATCGAGCCCGACGCGCTCCGGGCTCGAGCTCACACCGCTGATGGCCGGCGTGTTGGTGACGTCGATCCTGAGCGGCAACCTGATCACGCGCTGGGGGCGCTACAAGCCGTTTCCGATCGCCGGCACGGCGTTGATGGCTGTGGGGCTCTTTCTGCTCTCGCGGCTCCAGGTCGGCACGCCGACCTGGCAGGTGCTGGGGGGCGGAGTCGTGCTCGGGCTCGGGCTCGGGATGGTGATGCAGGTGCTCGTGCTTGCGGTGCAGAACGCCGTCGACCGGCGGAACATGGGCGTTGCCACCTCCGGCTCGACGCTCTTCCGCCAGATCGGTGGTTCGATCGGCGTCTCCATCTTCGGGACGATCTTCGCGAATCGCCTCGCCGCCGAGCTCGCCTTGCGACTACCGGCGGACGCGAGCGCACCGCGGGCCACGAATCCGGCGGCAATCCGGGCGCTTCCGGCCCAGGCGCGGTCGGCCTTCGAGCAGGCATTCGCGGCGGCGCTGCATCCGGTCTTCCTGACGGCTGCCGGCGTTGCCGTGCTCGCGTTCGCGCTGGCCTGGCTGATCCCGGATCTGCGGCTCCGCGACTCGGTCGCCTCGCTGCCCGAGGTGCCGCCCGGGACCGAGCCCGAGACGGCCCACACGCAGTCGGCCTAGACCGCGGATCGTGAGACTTCTGAGGCTGCCCAATCAGGAAGGCTCGACGCGCTGAACCGCGCCGATCGCCTCCATGATCGCCAGCCAGTCCCAGTTGACCCAGAAGTCGCTGATCTTGCCGTCTCGCACCTGGTACCAGGCGCTGGCAGTCGCCTCCCACCGACGGCCCGTAGGAGCGATCCCACGGAAATCGCCCTTGTGGGTTCCGGCAGCGCTCACCCGGACGGCGACAATGTCGCCTTCGGCGATCAGGTGCTCAACAGTCATCTCTATGTCCGGGAACGCCTGCACGGTGCCCGGAGCCATTTGCCTCAGGCTCTCGTTTGAGACGAGCTCTTCGATGTTCGAGGGGTCGTGCTGAACAAAGACTTCTTCGATGAAGCGCTGAACGACAGCCTTGTTCTCCTCGCTGGACACTGCAACCTCCGGATGGTGTTGGGCCGACCTTAACTCACCGTCGCGTTTTCTCTTTGCGCCAGACTCTCCTACTAGGCCTTCAGGATGTTGAGCGCAGGCCGAACGTGCTCGAAGAGGTGTCGTAGACTCAGCTTGACAGCGAACGTGTGTTCGTGTAGAACATACGTTCGATGGTCGCATGCGTTCTTATTCCAGGCTTCGAGCTGCGGGCGGCGCTTCGCAACCGGCCGAGCCTTGCTCTGCGCCCCGCGGCGCTTTCGCCCGCTGAGGGTGACGAGCCGCTGCTCGGCCCGGTGACCGCTGCGGCTGAGGCGAAAGGGGTCAAGCCGGGCATGCGCATGGGGGAGGGGCTCGCGACCTGTCCCGAGCTCGTCCTCGTCGAGCAGGATCCATCCGCGGCCGAGCAGGCCTGGGAGGAGATCCTGCGGAGCCTCGAGGACTCGGGCTTCGAGGTCGAGACGGGCGACCTCGGCTGTGTCTATTTCGAGACGCGTGGGGTCGAGCGTCTCTACGGCGGCGTTGCGGCTGCGCTCGAGCGCGCCCTCGCCGCTGTCGGTTCTGCCTGGGATCCACGCGCTGGCGCGGCCGGGCGCCGGTTTGCCGCTCTTGCAGCGGCGAACGTCGCGCGTCCCGGGCAGGTCTTGATCGTTGCCGACGAGCGCACGCGCGACTTCCTCGCGCCTCTGCCGGTGTCGCTGCTTCCCCTCGCTGAGCAGCGGCGACGCGAGCTCGAGGAGCTCGGCGTGCGCAATGTCGGTGAGCTTGCTGGGCTACCGGGCGGCGCCGTTGCCGAACGACTGGGGCCGGACGGGCGGCGCGCCTGGAGCCTGGCGAGAGGACGAGACCGCGGGCGCGTGCGGGGGAGACGGGCCCCTGCCGAGCTTGTCGAGACGCTCGAGTTTCCCGAGGCGATCGGGAATGAGCTCACGCTACGGCGCGCGCTCGCGGTACTCGTCGAGCGCCTCCTCGGGCGGTCGGAGCGCGGCGAGCGCTTCCTGCGCAAGATCGCGATCTCGGCGACGCTCGTCGGCGGTGGCAGCTGGCGACGGACGCTCACGCTGCGCGAGCCGTTCGCCGAGGCGGGGCGCCTGCGCACCGCGCTCGGGCCGAAGCTGGCCGAGCTGCCGGCGCCGGTGTTGAAGCTGAAGCTCGAGGTGCTCGAGCTGACGGAGTCGACGGGACAGCAGCTGGCGCTCGTCCGCCCCGAGGGCGACGAGCTGCGCGGCCGGCTCCGAGAAGGCCTCCGGCAGGTGAAGGCAAGTACCGGGGAGGGAGGTGTTTGCACGGTCGTCGAAGTGGCGCCGTGGTCTCGCATTCCAGAACAACGCGCACTGCTTGTCGCAAGAGATGAATGACCGCCTGTGACGGAACCGATCGCGGATGAATGCTGGCGGGCGGAGCCGGGCTTTGCCCGAGCGCAGCCCACGAGGCGATGGGACGAGGTATCCAGTGAAGGAGGGGGCCCACGGGGGAACCACGGGTTCCCCCGTGCGAAGCGCGGGACGACTAAACGCACCGCGGCCTGTGCTCGTCGAGTCCAACTTCGACGGGACGCCGTGGGAGGTCAACCGCCGACCGGTAGCGCTCATCCGTGAGGAGTGGCGCGTCGTCGATCGCTGGTGGACCGAGGAGCCGGTGCAGCGGCGCTATTTCGACGTGGTCCTGGAGGGCGGCGAGAACGCGGTCGTCTTCCGGGACGAATCAGGCTGGTTCAGCCAGCGTGGGGTCTGATGGCCGCCGCGAAGAACGTGCCGGGGCCGCCGCGCGCGGCCTCGTCGCCGATCGTGAGCTCGATCTCTCCCTCGAGGACGTAGAAGGAGTCGGTGTGGTCGTCGTGGACGTGCGGCGGCACGGGCCCGTACTCGGGGCTGGCGTCGAACTCAGCGAGCTCGAACTCGCCTCGCTCGGCCTTGGCGACGAGCGTGCGGTGCGCTCCGGGGATCGGCTCGACCTCGCCGGGGAGACAGACTGTCGCGTCGGACACGGGTCGACCGCCGTCCGGGGGTGGCGGGACCTGATCGAAGCGCTCGGCGTCTTCGTCGCGGCCGTCACGGCGCGCGCGCAGCATGTCGGCGAACCCCATGTTGGGTGCATGGATGTTGAGGAACGTCACCGCCTCGGCGCTCTCGTTGGCGAACGTGTGCGCGAGATCGGCCGGCGCCGCGAAGAGCGCTCCCGCGCGTCCCCGAAGCTCGTGCGCGCCGTGCGGGCCAAGCGCGACCGAGAGCTCGCCGGTGAGCACGAAAAAGGCGTCGGTATGCCGCTCGTGGATGTGGAGGTCGGGGCCGCGTTCGCCGGCGGCGTAGCGAAACCACGTCAACGCGAGCTCGTCGAGGTCGGCGAGGAGCCGGAGGGTTTTCGCAGGCTCGTCGGCCATGATCTCGCCCTCGCCGGGGCCTAGGAGCACCGGGTGCCGTACGTCGAGCTCCATTGCCATTCAGCCTATTCGTTTCTCGACGGGGCTTCGCACCCTGAGGAACTTGCTGCGCGGGCGGCCGAGCTCGGGTACGAGGCGCTCGCCCTGACCGACCACGACGGCGTGTACGGCTCGCTCGAGTTCGCACACGCGGCGAAGGCATTCGGGGTGCGGCCGATCACCGGCGCCGAGGTGACGCTGCGCGGCGGCGCGCATGTGACGTTGCTGGTCGAGAGCCCGTGTGGCTACGCGAACCTCTGCCGGTTGCTGACCGCGGCACACGCCGGGACGAGACCGACGCCGACCGATCCGGTGCCGCCGGCCCTCGACCCTGCGCTTTTGGCGGAGATGAACGAGGGGCTCGTCTGCCTGTCCGGCTGCGCGCGCGACGGGCTCGCTGTTCGTGACCCGAACGCGGCCGCCGAGCTTGCCCGCGCTTACGGCCGGGAGCGGTTCTTCGTGGAGCTCCAGCGCCCGTACGAGCGAGGCGACACGCGCCGCAACGCCAGGCTGCGCGTCCTCGCCGAGACGCTGGGCGTCGAGACGGTCGTCACCGGCGATGCGCACGCGCATAACGCTCGGCGCGCAGCACTCCAGGATGCGCTGGTCGCGATCCGGCACCGTACCTCGCTCGAGGGCGCCGAGCGCGAGCGGCGCGGCAATCACGAGTCGGTGCTGCTCGCGCCCGAGCAGGCGGGGGAACGCTTTTCGCTGGACGCCGATGCCGTCGCGCGCACGGGAGAGCTCGCCGCGCGTCTCGAATTCGACCTCACCGAGGAGCTCGGCTACCGCTACCCGGACTTCTCCGACCGGGACGAGCCCGCGATCGCCGCCCTCGCCCGGGTCTGCAACCGAGCATTCGAGGCCCGTTACCGACTTAGCAACAGTCTGTTGCTAAGCAAGACAAGGGCCCGTTTGGACGAGGAACTGGCCCTCATCGACGAGCTGGGGCTCGCCGGGTTCTTCCTGCTGCACTGGGAGGTGCTCGAGCTCGCCGCCGACGTCGCGCGCGAGGTGCGCGGCCGCGAGTCGCCACGCCACTCGCTGCCGCCCGGGCGCGGCCGGGGTAGCTCGGTCGGCTCGCTCGTCTGCTACCTGACCGGCCTCTCGCACGTCGACCCGGTCGCCGCCGGCCTCTCGCTCGGGCGATTCCTCAACCGCGAGCTCGAGTCCGTCCCCGACATCGACCTCGACTTCCCCCGCGACATCCGCGAGAAGCTGATCGTCGCGGTCACCGAGCGCTACGGGCACGAGCACGCAGCCCTCGTCGCGAGCTTCTCCACGTACCGCTCGCGTGGCGCGATCCGCGACCTGGGCAAGGCGCTCGGGCTTCCGTTCGCCGAGCTCGAGCGGCTCACGCGCATCACCGAGGGGAGCCCGAGGCGGATCGCGGAGGAGATCGCCAAGCTCCCAGACGGCGAGACGAAGCTTCGCTCGCCTCGCTGGCGGGCGCTGGGCGAGCTCTCGCGCGAGATCGCCGGCCTTCCGCGCCACATCTCGCAGCACCCCGGCGGGATGGTCATCTCGAGCCGGCCGCTCGTGGAGCTCGTCCCCGTGCAGCCCGCGGCCATGGAGGGGCGCCAGATCTGCCAGTGGGACAAGGACTCGTGCGCCGACGCGGGCTTCCTGAAGATCGATCTGCTCGGGCTGGGCATGCTCTCGGCGGTCGAGGACTGCGTCGTCCAGATTGCGGAACTGCGCGGCGAGACGATCGACCTGTCGCGGGTCCCGCTGGACGATCCCGCGGTGTACGAGGAGATCCAGCGGGCCGACACCGTCGGTGACTTCCAGATCGAGAGCCGCGCACAGATGCAGAGCCTGCTCCGCACGCGCCCGGAGAACCTCGACGACCTGACCGTGCAGGTCGCGCTCGTCCGGCCGGGCCCGATCCAGGGGAAGGCCGTCCACCCGTACATCGAGCATCGTGGACGGCTGCGCGAGGATCCCGAGTTCGTCCCGCCCGTCGACCATCCGCTGCTCGCCGAGCCACTCAAGGAGACCCTCGGCGTCGTCGTCTTCCAGGACCAGGTGCTCGAGGTGGCGATCGCGCTCGCCGGCTTCAGCGTGGGGGAGGCCGAGGGGCTGCGACGGGCGATGAGCCGCAAGCGGAGCGAGGCTGCGATCGAGGCGTTCCGCGGGCGGTTCATCGAGGGAGCTGCAGGCAAAGGCGTCGACGCAAAGCTGGCCGATGGGGTCTACGACAAGCTCGTCGGGTTCTCGGGATTCGGGTTCCCGAAGTCGCACGCGGCGGCGTTCGGCCTGCTCGCCTACCAGTCGGCCTGGCTGCGGCACCACTACCCGGCGGAGTTCCTCTGCGCGCTCCTGAACGCCCAGCCGATGGGCTTCTACCCACCGGCGAGCCTCGTGCGGGATGCGCAGAGACGTGGGGTGGAGGTGCGCCCGCCGCACGTGAACGTGAGCGGGGCGAAGTGCACGATCGAAGACGGGGCCGTGCGCATCGGGTTCGAGTACATCGCGTCGGTGGGCGAGGACGACGCGCAGGCGCTCGCCGAGGAGCGGGAGCGCGGCGGGCCGTTCGGCGACGTCGTCTCGCTCGCGCAACGCGTATCGCTGAGCCACGGCGGTCTCGAGAGCCTGATCGCCTCGGGCGCCTGCGACTCGCTGGGCGAGTCGAGACGCGCATTGCTCTGGGAGCTCGGCCTCGTCCCGCGCTCGCAGAACGTGCCCGGCTCGGGCGGCGAGGAGCGCCAACTTGCCTTACCGCTCGATCCGACCACCGAGACGCCGGAGCTGCCCACGCCCACGGAGTGGGAACGGATGCTCGGCGACTACCGCCAGACGAGCCTCTCCATCGGCGTGCATCCAATGGAGCTCCTGCGCCCGCATCTCCCCGCAGGTGTCCTTTCGAGCCATGACCTGTGCTTGGCACCGGACAGGTCTCGTGTGGCCGTGGCGGGAATGGCCGTCGCGCGCCAGCGGCCGTCGACCGCGAACGGCGTCGTCTTCATGCTGCTCGAGGACGAGTTCGGACAGATGAACCTGATCGTCCCGCCGCCGGTGTACGAGCGCTACCGGGCGATCGTGCGCGGCGAGCCGCTCGTCCTCGCACACGGCACCTTCGAGCGCATCGAGCGCAACCAGAACGTCGTCGTCCGCGCGCTCGAGACGCTCGCTCCGATTGCCCGCAGGCTCTCCGGCGCCTCCGACCTCGTCTCGGCCCTCCCGGAAGCGCATCATTTCGGCCACCGATAGGATCGGAGCGATGCGCCTTCTGCGAGCTTTCGCTCTTGCCCTCTGCGTCCTGACGCTCGGGCTCGCAGCATCCGGCTGCGGGGGCGGCGGGAAGACCTACTCCGGCACGAAGCCGGATGTCTGGGCGGCGACCGTTTGCGGCGCGCTCGGCACCTGGGCCCAGGGGCTGAAAGACAGCGGCAGCAAGCTCAGCAAGGATCTCAGCGGCGAGAGGGACCTCAAGGTCGTGAAAGCGAAGTTCGTCACCTTCCTCGAGGACGCCAAGCAGAGCTCCGGCACGATGGTGGCCATGATCAAGGGCGCCGGCCCGCCGGCTGTGAAGGAAGGAGCGGCCATCCAGCAGCAACTCCTGAGCGGGTTCGGCAAGGCTCAGACGAGCTTCGCGCGCGCGATCAAGAGAGCGAAGAAGCTCTCCACGAGCGATCCTCGGGCGTTCTCGGCCGGCGTGCAGGCGCTCGGCGGCGACGTCCAGAAAGAGCTCACCGCCGTGGGCACGAAGTTCAACTCTCTCGGGAGCAAGTACAAGGACCAGACGCTGAACAAGGCGACGGCGCAGGTGGCTTCCTGCGCCAAGATCGGCGCCTAGGCCTCCTCAGAAGTCATCGATCTGGACGGCGAAGCGGGGCATGCGCTTGACGACTGTGCGGTTGAAGGCGTCCCCGTACTCCTCGGCCGCCTCCTCGTCCTCGATCGTCGAGGCGAAGGCGTCGCGGAGGCCCGCCAGTAGCTCGGTGCCGGTCTCGACGAGGTCGAGGTACTCGCTGTAGCGCTCTTCGGCATCTTCGCGGTCGGCTGCGTCGTAGGCTCGGTCGGCCTCTACGCAGTCCGAGATCAGATCGGCCTCCTCGCGCTCGAAGAGGTCGAGCTGGCGACGGATCACGTCTGCGAAGCGCTGGCCGCTCACACGAGCTCCCGGTAGACCTCAAGGTGGGCTCGGGCGGCCGCATCCCAGGTCAGCTCGCTCCGCGCGCGCTCGGCGCCTGCACGCGCCTGCTTGAGTGCCTGTGGGTCGTCCAGAAGTGTTCGAGCTGCCTCGGTCAATGCCTCGACGTCGCCCGGCGGGACGACGAGGCCGGCTCCGAAGGTGCGCACCGGCTCGGCGAGGCCGCCGACGTCGTACACGACCGCCGGCACGCCGGCTCCGAGCGCACGCATGAGTGCGCCGCTCTGGTCGATCTCGGGCCGGTAGGGAAAGAGCGCGACCGTCGTCTCGCCGAGCGCCCGGTCGATCTCCTCGTCGGAGAGGTACCCGAGGCGCCATTCGGCCGTGTCGCCCGCCGCGGCCCGGTGGCCCTCCACCGGCTCGAGCGGGTCGCCCGCGACGAGCAGCCGCGCTCCCTCGACGTTCTTTGCGACCTCGATCGCGTCGCCGATCCCCTTGTAGGCGCGGATGATTCCGAGACAGAGGAGCGTCCGCCCGTCGTCGCGGCGCTCCGGGTTGCTCGCATAGACCGGGTGCGGGATCACGCGGAGCCGCGCGGCATCGGTCAGCTCGGCCAGCTGGTCACGTCCGCGCTCGCTGTGGACGATGATCCGCTCGAAGCGGCTGAAAAGTCGTCGCCAAAGGTCACGCTTCGCCGCGGTGCGGCGAGGCAGCAGGTCGTGCGCGGTGAAGACGAGCGGTGCCCGCTGACGGAGGAAGCGGTCGTCGAGCTCCGGCGCGGCGAGCCACTGGACGTGGGCGACGTCAGCGCTGCGCGAGCGGAGACGTACAAGCCCGACCGGATGCTCGAGGAGCTTGACCGGGATGCGCAGCCGGGAGCGGCGGAAGAGCCGCGAGCTGACGGGATAGAAGAGGTCGCTGCGCCTGTAGCCGTCCGGCTCGGGCGGGTCGCCGAAGCGGAACGGCGAGGTGACGAGCTCCACCTCCGCGCCCGCCCGGGCAAGCGCCGATGCGAGCTCGTGGTCGTACTGAGGGGTGAATGCGGGCGGATCGGCGAGGAGAACGCGCATCGAGCGGCCTAGACTAGCCCTGCCCTTGCCGCCGACCTTCGACGAGGCACGCGCCGCGTTTCCGGTACTCGACCACCTTGCGTACCTGAACGCCGGCACGAATGGACCACTCGCCCGGACGACGGTCGAGGCGATCCTGGCCGAGCAGCTCGTCGACCTGACGCAGGGGCGCGGCGGCGAGCCGTACTTCTCCCGCGTGCTCGGCTTTCGCGGCGTGGTGCGGGCGCAGCTCGCGGCCCTCCTGTCCGTCGAGCCGGAGCAGGTCGCGCTGACCCGTTCGACGACGGACGGCTGCAACATCGTCCTGGCCGGCCTCGGTCTAGGCCCGGAGGACGAGATCGTGACGAGCGACGTCGAGCATTTCGGGCTCATCGGGCCCCTGCACGCGTCGGGCGCCCGCGTTGTGGTCGCTCCCGAGGACGGAATCGTCGACGCCGTCACCGACAGGACGCGTCTGATCGCCATCTCGCACGTCTCGTGGCTGACGGGGAACTCGCTGGAGCCCGAGCGCGTGCAGGCCGAGACGGGGCTCCCGATCCTGGTCGACGGAGCGCAATCCGCCGG
Organism: Gaiellaceae bacterium; assembly: GCA_035318925.1. GTDB lineage: Bacteria > Actinomycetota > Thermoleophilia > Gaiellales > Gaiellaceae > VAXT01. The sequence continues at coordinate 195,257 of DATHDS010000014.1, read as the reverse complement.
TGTGATTCCAGTCGAGGCCGGAGCGTTCGACTTCTACGCGATCTCGTGCCAGAAATGGCTCTGCGGCCCGGATGTGACGGGCGCTCTCGTCGTCGCCGACCCGGGCGCGCTGCGGGTCGCCGTACCGAGCTATTTCGCGCAGACCGAACATCAGCCGGACGGCTCGTATGTGCCGAGACCGGGCGCGGAACGCTTCGACTCGGGCTGGATCGGCGGGCCCGCGCTCGCGGGGCTCTCGGCGGCGCTCGAGGTCGCCCCCGAGTGGCGCTTCGAGCGCGCAGCGGAGACGGCCCTTCGCTGCCGAGCGGCGCTGGCCGAGCGTTTCGAGGTCGTCACGAAGCCGGACCAGGCCGGTCTGATCACGTTTCGACCCACGAGCGACGCGACCGAGCTCGTCACGCGCCTTCGCGATCAAGGCGTCATCGTCCGCGAGATCCCGGGCCGGGACCTGATCCGGGTCTCGTGCGGCTACTGGACCAGCGACGAGGACCTCGACCGGCTACTCCAGGGCCTCGCCTGAAACGCCACGTCCAGGGACCTGGTCCCGGGACAGGTATGGATGGGCGATGTCCAGGGACCTGGTCCCTGGACAGGGCTGGTCTAGCCGGTGGGTGCGTCGGCCGAAGTGCGCAGGCCGAGGTCGGCCGCGATCGGGCGGAGCGCCTCGATCACGAACCGGATGTGGTCGTCGAGCTCGACCCCGAGCGCCTCGACGCTCTTGTAGACGTCGTCGCGGTTCACGCCGGCCGCAAAGGACGGCTGCTTCAGCTTCTTCTTGACCGACTTCGGTTCCAGCGTGGCGATCCCGTCCGGCCTGACGAGACCGCAGGCGTGGATGAACCCCGAGAGCTCGTCGCAGGCGAAAAGCGTCTTCTTCAGCAGCGTGTCGCGAGGAAGCTCGAGATGCTCGGCATGGGAGAGGATGCCCTCGATCACCTCCTCCGGATAGCCCTCCTCGCGCAGGATCGGTGCGCCGTCCTGGGGGTGCTGATCGAGCGTCGGGTGCATCTCCCAGTCGAAGTCGTGCAGGAGCGCGGTCACGCCCCAGAGCTCTTCGTCCTCGCCGAACTTGCGGGCGTAGGCCCGGACAGACGCCTCCACTCCGAGGGCATGCCTGAGCAGCGCCTCGCTCTTCGTGTGGCGGGTGAGGGTCTCCCAGGCGCGCTCGCGAGTGATCTCCAAGCGAGGGGTACGATAGCCCGTCGCCAATGACTGAAACGATGGTCGAGCACGAGTTGATGGAGTCCTTCGTCATCGAAGGCGGGCAGCCGCTGCACGGGCACGTGACGGCTGCCGGGAACAAGAACGGCGTTCTGCCGATCCTCGCCGCCTGCCTGCTGACCTCCGAGCCCGTCATGCTGCGGAACGTTCCGCGGATCCGCGACGTGGACACGATGCTCGCGCTCCTCGTCGACGTCGGCGCCGACGTCGAGTGGACTGGCCCGAACGAGGTTCGCGTCCAGGCCGCCGAGATCAGGAAGACGGAGCTCGACCGGGAGCTCTGCTCTCGCATGCGGGCCTCGTTCCTGCTGGCGGGCCCGCTGCTCGTGCGCTGCGGAGGCGTCGTCGTCGCTCCGCCTGGCGGCGATGTCATCGGACGTCGACGGCTCGACCCGCATATCCACGGGTTCACGAACCTCGGCGCGCGCGTCGAGGCCGGCGATCTCTACGAGATGCGGACGGACGGCCTCCGCGGCGCGAACGTCTTCCTCGACGAGGCGAGCGTCATGGCGACCGAGAACATCCTGATGGCCGCGACACTCACGCCAGGGAGCACGGTGATCGGCAACGCGGCGTGCGAGCCGCACGTCCAGGACCTGTGCCGCTTCCTCGTCTCGCTCGGAGCGTCGATCGAGGGCATCGAGTCGAACGTGCTCAAGGTCGAGGGTGTCGAGCGCCTCGGCGGCGGTGAATGGACGATCGGGCCGGATCACGTCGAGATCGCGAGCTTCATCGGCCTCGCGGCGGTGACCGGCGGCGACCTCACCGTTGATGGGGTCAAGACCGAGGATCTCGTCTCGATCCTGCCGACGTTCGCGCGGCTCGGCGTGCACGTCGAGCTGGGCGAGGGAAGCGTGCGCGTCCCGCCCGGGCAGGAGCTGCACGTGGAGGACGACATCGGTGGGCACATCCCGAAGATCGAGGACGGTCCCTGGCCTGCGTTCCCATCCGATTGCACCTCGATCGCGCTCACAGTGGCGACCCAGGCGAAGGGTACCGTGCTCCTCTTCGAGAAGATGTTCGAGAACCGGCTGTTCTTCACGGACAAGCTCGTCTCGATGGGCGCGCGCATCATCCTCTGCGACCCCCACCGCGCGGTCGTGACAGGCCCGGCGAGGCTTCGTGGCCAGCGAATGGAGAGCCCCGACATCCGGGCGGGCATGTCCATGCTGCTCGCCGGTCTCTGCGCCGAGGGCGAGTCGACGATCGGAGCCGTCTACCAGATCGACAAGGGCTACGAGCGGATCGACGAGCGGCTGCGCGCAGTAGGCGCTCGCATCGAGCGCGTCTCCGGTTAGAGAACCCGGACAGGCTTGAGGCGCATGGCAGACCGCAGGTCCGAGCGGCCGCGGTAGAGGACGCGCAGGACGTGGCGGCCCGGACGGAGCCCGACCGTCCAGTGGATTCCTCCGCCGAGGCGAGTCGTCGTCTTTGCGATGCGATGCCAGCTTCCACCGCTGCGAATCTGAAGTGTGAGCGACCGGTAGTCCGGCGTCACAGTCGGGGCGCCTGTCCGCAGGTGCACGGCGAGGCGTACGCGACGTAGGCTCGACCCGCGGGGTGAACGGGCATGGAGCCGGCGGACGTTCAGCCACGAGGCGGCCCGGGAGCGCAAGGGGCGGACCGGTTGTCCCGCGGCCGTTGCGACCGCAGCTGCGACGTCGATCACGCCGTAGCCGAGCCCTGGAGCCCATCTGCCGCCTCCGGATGCGGTCGCCTTGAGGATCCCGGCGACCTGCGTCGCGGTGAGTGACGGATTGGCCGCCCAGACGAGCGCCGCCGCGCCGACGACCTCTGGGGTCGAGAACGAGGTCCCGCTCGACCAGCCGTAGAGGCCGGCAAGCGAGCCGGGCAGCGCATATCGAGGCCACCAGGCACGCGGCGTGCCTGCCGCGATGGCGCTGAAGACGTGCTGCCCGGGGGCGGCGAGCGAGATCTGAGAGCCGGTGTTCGAGAAGGATGCGCGCTTGCCGGTGATCGTGCTGGCGGCGACCGACAGTCCGATGCCGCCTTGCCCGTTCGAGCCGACCGGCTGCAGCGCGGCGGCGGGATACTCGACCGGATTGCCGTCCGCGTACTCGTTGCCCGCGGCTGCAACCATGAGGACGTTGTGGCTCGCGGCGTATTCGACCGCGCGTTGCTCCAGTGGCGACGAGCCCTCGCCGCCGATGCTGAGATTGATGATCTTCGCTCCGTGGTCGACCGCGTACACGATCGCCGCGGATTCGTCCACGTCGCTGAAGCTGTCGCCCGCGCCGACGGCTTTCACCATCAGGAGCTGTGCGTCGCCGCCGAAGCCTGCGATTCCTTCGTTGTTGTTGACGGATCCTGCGGCGAGCGCGGAGACGAAGGTCCCGTGCCCGTCCTTGTCGGCGACGTTCGTCCGGTGGTGGACGACGTCCCAGGTCTCGGGCGCCTTTGCGGCGATGTCGGGATGGGTCACGTCGAGGCCGGTGTCGACGACTCCGATCTTGATCGCGCCCGCCGCGCGGAGCACCTCCTCGGGCACCTCGTTCTCGCGGGTGACGACGTATTGCCACTCGTAGGGCAGGCCGAACCGGAACGTCGCGGCCAGCGCGGGCTCGACCTTGACCGTGCGCCGAAGGGGTGCGCGGGCGAAGGAGATGCCAGGCAGGCCGGAAAAACCGGCCGCAGAGCCCTTCAGCTCGATCACGACCGTCTTCATATGGGGCAGGCGACGGACGATCCGGGCGCCCGGGAAGCGTGTCAAGGCCGCGGCGAGCTGCTCATTGGAGCGGAAGCCGACGACCGCGTGAGACGTTGCGGGCGTGCTCGTCGCCCCGCTCGGCGCAAAGAACGCCGCCAGAGCAGCGGCGGTTGCGAGAAACGCCGGGAATCGGGGGATGTGAGAGCGGGAGAGAGGCATGCAGGCGGCACGGGGAGCGGAAAAGGCTCTTCTCCGTCGTCGGCCTGGCTACGGGGGTGCGGTACCCTTGATCGAGGGATGGTGTCCCCCGATCGAGTGAGCGAACAAGATCACGTTCGCGTCCGTGTTTCGCTTGACGGCGCGGGCGAGAGCAACGTCAGCAGCGGGCTGCCGATGCTCGATCACCTGCTGGGCCTGCTTGCGCGCTACGGGTCGCTCGATCTCGAGCTGCAGGTCGCTCCCGAGCGGGCCGAGGCGGAGATCGCCTCCGCGGGCAAGGCGCTCGGCGAGGCCCTGCGCGAGCCGCTCAGCCGAGAGAGTGCTCGCGGTCACGGCTCGGCTGCTGCGGCAGCGGACGAGGCGCTGGCGCAGGTCGTGCTCGAGGCATCCGGCAGACCGCTCGTTGTCTCCAACGTCGATCTGTCCGAGGCGAGGATCGGCGGTCTGGGGACCGATCTCGTAGCGAGTTTCCTGCACGAGCTCGCGGAAGGCGGTGGGCTCACCCTGCACGTGCGGCTGATCGGCGGCGACGACTCCCAGCACGTGCTCGAGGCGATCTTCAAAGCGCTCGGCGTGGCGCTCGCGCAGGCCGGCCGGCCGCGGACACGAAAGGAGTGACGATGGAGGGCAAAACCGCCGTGCGCACCGAGAAGGCACCGGCGCCGTTTCAGGGAGCGCCGTACTCGCAGGCGATCAAGGCGAACGGGCTCGTGTTCGTCTCGGGCCAGCTCGGCCTCGCCCCCGGGGCGTCGGAGATGGTCGGCCCGGCGATCGAGGAGCAGACGACGCAGATCTTCGAGAACCTCGAAGCGATCCTCACCGAGGCCGGAAGCGGGCTCGACCGGATCGTGAAGACCACTGTCTTCCTGACGAGCCTGAGCGATTTTCAGGGGATGAACAGCGTCTACGCGGAGCGGGTGGGCGCGATCCCTCCTGCGCGCGCGACCATCGAGGTCGCAGCGCTTCCGTCGGGCGCGCTGGTCGAGATCGAGGCGATCGCGCTCCTCTGAGCCGTGTCCTTGAGGGACGGGCCCAGCAGTTAGCCCATCGTCCCCACCCGGGTGGGGAGAGCTCCACCCGCCACCCGCTGTGAGCGTATCGGGGAGAAGCGCACACGTCTGTCACACGGTCGCGCCAAGATCGAGTCAGTTCCGGGCGGAGAGCCCAGGCAGAATGAGCCGGATGAGCGAGCTCGCCCTGCCCGAGCGCCTGGACCAGGTCTTCGACGCTGTCTCCGCGGTCGACGGCCCCTACGGCGGGGTCTACCTCGTCGGTGGCACCGTCCGGGACATCCTGCTCGGAGAGCCGAGCTTCGACGTCGACATCGCCGTCGAAGGGGATGCGATCGCATTCGCGAGGTCGCTCGCGGCGGCCGTCGGCGGGCGCGTGAAGGCGCACGACAAGTTCGGCACCGCCGTCGTCCTCTACGGGAACGACCAGCGGGTCGACGTCGTCACCGCACGCACGGAGTCCTACGAGTCCCCGGGCGCACTGCCGACCGTTGCGCCGGGCTCGATCGAGGCCGACCTCTTCCGCCGGGACTTCACGATCAACGCGATGGCCGCGTCGCTCAGAGGGGACGACAAGGGACGTCTCGTCGATCCCTTCGCAGGCCATGCCGATCTCGACGCCGGACGGATCCGCGTGCTCCACGACCGATCGTTTCTCGACGACCCGACCCGCATCTTCCGGGCGATCCGGTACGAGAACCGGTACGGCTTCCGCATGGACGAGCACACCGCCACGCTTGCCCACGACACCGTCGCGCGAGGGCATGTCCACGACCTCTCCGGCGCGCGCATGCGCGACGAGCTGATCGCGCTCTTCGAGGAAGGCGACGTCGAGCATTCGATCCCCAGGCTCGCGGAGCTCGGCCTCGAGCAGGCGATTCATCACCACGCCGCCGCGGACGCCGAGGCCGCGCAACTCACCCACTACCTCCGCGAGCTGAACGAGCGCTACGCCCTCGACATCCCCTCCTGGAGGCTCGGAATGACCGCCCTCGGGCGAAACCTGCCGCCCGACGAGATCCGCGCCTGGCTGGACGGCCTGAAGGTGCGTCGCCGGGACGCGACCCAGATCGCCGCTGCGATCACCGACGCGCGGCACATCGCAGACGCGCTGGCAAAGGACGGCCTCTCGCCGGCTGACGTGGTCGCGATCGCGGAGCCTCACGCGCCCGACGCACCGCTCTTCGCCCTCGCCCTCACCGACCTGCCGCCGCTCCACGACTACTTCGAGCGCCTGGCCGGGATCCGGCTCGCGATCACGGGCGAGGACGTTGCAGCACTCGGCCTCGGCGAATCGCCGCGAGTGGGGGAGATCCTCGCCGAGCTCCGCCGCCGGAAGCTGGACGGCGAGCTTGACGGGCGGGAGTCCGAGCTCGCGGCCGCGCGGGAGCTCGTCGAGAGCACATGAGCGTCACGGTGTTCCGCTGGGAAGTTTCCGGGCCGTACGAGGTCGTCTTCTCGACCCGCCTGGGCGGTGTGAGCGAAGGCCCGTTCGAGTCGCTCAACCTCGGCCGCCGCACCGGCGACGACGTCGAGCGCGTCGATGAGAACCGCCGGCGCCTCTGCTCGACCCTCAACGCCGACGAGCAGCGGCTCACGCTTGGCTACCAGACTCATTCCACGATCGTCAACCGCGCGCAGGCGGGCTCTCGAGGGACGCCGGGTGACGGCCTCTGGACGGACGAGCCCGGCGTGCCGATGGTCGCCCTCGGCGCCGACTGCGTGCTGATCGCCCTTGCGCGCACGAACGGCGACGACCCCGCCCTCGCGGTACTGCATGCAGGCTGGCGAGGGCTCGCGGACGGCATCCTCGACGTGGCCGCGCGCAGCCTCGGCGGCAGCCGACTGGCGGCGATCATCGGCCCAGCGATCGGCCCCTGCTGTTACGAGGTCCAGGAGGACGTGGCCGGACGCTTCCGCGACAGGTTCGGTCCCACCATCGTCAGCGGCGGGAAGCTCGACCTCTGGACGGCCGCGGAGCTGGCGGCGCGCGAAGCCGGAGCCACGGACGTCGAGCGCGTCGACCTCTGCACGTCCTGCCGCCCCGACCTCTTCTTCTCCGAGCGCCGAACGGGCAGGCCCCGCGGCACACAGGGCGTCATTGGGCTTGTCCGCTGAGCAGGTGCGCGAGCGGCTCGCTCGCGTCAGGGACGAGGTCGGGCAGGAAGTGACGATCGTGGCCGCGACGAAGTACGTGTCCGTCGCCGACATGGCTGTCCTGGCCGAGGCCGGGATCGAGGTCGTCGGCGAGAACAAGGCGCAGGACCTCGAGGCCAAGCACGCCGCCCACGGAAGCACCTTCCACTGGCACTTCATCGGTCACCTCCAGAGCCGGAAGGCGAAGCTCGTGAGCGGCATCTGCGAGCTCGTGCACTCCCTCGACTCCGAGTCGGCCGCGCGTCGCCTCGAGGTGCCTGCGCTGCTCCAGGTCAACCTCGCGGGCGAGGCGAGCAAGTCGGGCGTCTCGCCGAACGAGATCCCAGCGTACGTCGAGCTCTACCCGCGGATCGTCGGCCTCTCGACGATGCCTCCGGCGACAGACGACCCCGAGCGATCCCGTCCGTACTTCGAAAAACTGCATGCGTTAGCGAAAACACACGGGCTGGCCGAGCTCTCGATGGGCACGAGCCAGGATTACCGAGTGGCAGCAGAGGAAGGCGCGACCATGATTCGAATTGGGTCTGTGCTGTATCAGAGATAACATTCCGCAGCTATGGGCTTCGCAGACGTCTGGAACAGAACCCTCGTCTACTTCGGCATCGCCGAGGAGGACGAAGAGTGGGACGAGGACGGCTACGTCACGAACGAGGAGCTCGAGCGTTCGTATAGCGAGCGCCCGAACGTCCGCCGGCTTTCATCGCGCCGGCGGCGGGCCGAGTTCGAGGACTGGACGGAGCCGGAGGCTTCTTCAGGCGCACGCACAGCAGTTTTGAGGCCGACACGCCCGCGGGCAGTCGAGGCGGCGCCGGGGCACCCCTCGGTACGCGTCCACCTCGTCGTCCCGCAGCGCTTCGACGACGCCAAGCAGATCGCCGACAAGTTCAAGGAAGGGACGCCCGTCATCCTGAACCTCCAGGGCTCCGATGCAGACCTTTCCAAGCGGCTGATCGACTTTGGAAGCGGCCTCACCTACGCGATGGACGGGGGCATGCAGCGCGTCGCCGACAAGGTCTTCCTGCTCACGCCGCGAAATGTCGAGGTCTCGGCCGAAGAGCGGGCACGGCTCCTCGAGCGCGGCGGCTTCTTCAATCAGGCATAACCGGTAAGAGGAACCGGCCGCCACGAGCCGAACACGGCCGCATGGGCGGATGGCTCGTACTTGCCGACGCGATCTCGTCGATCGAGAAGTTCGTGGACGTCTTCATCTACGTCTACATCCTCCTCATCTTCGGCTACATCATCACGTCGTGGGTGAAGCTCCCCTACTCGATCTGGCTGAACCGAATCCAGCGTTTCCTCTATGACGTGTGCGATCCGTACCTGCGCCTCTTCAGGCGGATCATGCCGCCCCTGGGCGCGATTGACATCTCGCCCATTGTCGCCGTGTTCAGCCTCTACTTCATCCGGTTTCTGATCACGGACATCCTCGACCGACTGCACTGAGAAAGGAGGTGGAGAAATGGCACTGACACCTGTCGAAATTCGTCACGTCAAGCTCCGCCGGGGCTTCTTCGGCTACCGCCGGGCGGCGACCGACCGGCTCCACGAGGAGATCGTGGAGAGCTTCGAAGAGGTCTGGCGCGAGCGTGCCGACCTCCAGGACAAGCTCGAGCGGATGGAGTCGGACATCGCGCGCTACATCGATCTCGAGACGCTCCTCCGCAAGACGCTCGTCTCGGCCGAGCGGAGCGCGCAGGAACTGAAGGACCAGGCCCGCCGCGAGGCGGACGTGTTCCTGACGGAGGCGCACGCGGAGTCGCGGCTGATCAAGCAGCAGGCGCTGGCCGAGCGTGAGCACCTGCGCGGCGAGGCGAGCCGGATCCGGTCGCTGCTGCGGTCGGCGCTCGCGATGGTCGACGAAGGGAACGGCGAAGACGAGGCCGCCGAAGCCGCCTGACACGCAACTAGACTTGGTGGCGATGGCAGTCGACGTCGAGCAGTTCCGGACGCTCCTCGATGAGGAGCGCCGCCGCGTGCTCGACGCGATCCAGTACCTGCACAACGAGAGCCCGGGCTCGCTCGAGGATGTGATGCAGGAGGAATCCTCCGACAACAACCTCGCCGACACGGCAACCGAGACGCTCGACCGTGAGATCGACTCTACGCTCGAGGAGAACTCGGAGAATGTGCTGGCCGCGATCGACGGGGCGCTCCAGCGCATCGAGGAGGGAACGTTCGGCAAGTGCGTGAACTGCGGCAAGGACATCGGCGAGGAGCGCCTGGCGGCTCTGCCCTGGGCGACTCTGTGCATCGACTGCCGACGCCTCGAGGAGCGCCGTTGACCGAGCCCGTTGCGCGTCGAGCTGACGTGCGCGTCGGTTCTTCGACCGACGCCCTGACGCCGCTGGCGGGCGCGCACCGCTCGCTGGCTGCGCGTTCTCAGCAGTGGCTCGGCCTCTCCGCGATCGCCCTGGCCGCGCTGGCCGGCGACCAGCTGACGAAGAACATCGTCTCCAGCCACCTCGCGCTCGACGGCGAGCGCCACGTCGCCGGGCCGCTCTCGATCCACCACGTGCAGAACTCGGGAATCGCCTTTGGGCTCTTTGCGAGCGCGACGCCGATCGTGACCGCTCTGACGGCGGTCGCCGTCGGCTGGATGCTGTTCTTCTTCGCGCGCTCGGGCGCGCGGCATCCCGTGCTGCCGGTTGCTCTCGGCCTGCTCATCGGCGGCAGCGCCTCGAACCTCACCGACCGGATCCGGCTAGGGCACGTGACGGACTTCATCGACCTTCGCTACTGGCCGGCGTTCAACCTGGCCGACAGCTTCATCGTCCTCGGCGTCCTCGTCCTCCTCGCCGCGTTGCTGCTTCCGCAACGCACGACCACGCGGCCGCGGCCGGTTCCAGACGTTCCACGCCCGGGTTCCTGACGAGGCGGCGGGCGACCGCCTCGACCGGTTTCTCGCCGAGCTGCCGGAGATCGGCTCGCGTTCGGCCGCCGAGCGCTTGCTCGCCGCCGGTTCGGTACGCGTAGACGGAGACCTGCGGCCGAAGAGCCACCGGCTGGAGGGTGGCGAAGAGCTCGAGGTCGACCTGCCCGCAGCCACGTCGAAGACACTCGAGGCCGAGGAAGTCGAGTTCCGCATCGCCTACGAGGACGAGCACGTGCTCATCGTCGACAAGCCGGCCGGCGTCGTCGTGCACCCGGGAGCGGGGCACAGGAGCGGAACGCTCGTCCACGGCCTCGTCGGGCGAACCGCGGGCGGAGAGGAGGACCGGCCCGGGATCGTCCACCGGCTCGACCGCGACACGTCGGGGCTCCTCGTCGTTGCCCGGTCGGACGAGGCGCACAAGCGACTGCAGGGCCTCGTTGCGCGCCGGGAGATCGAGCGCCACTACCTGGCACTCGTCCGCGGCCGGCCGCGCTCCTGGCGGGGGCGGATCGAAGCGCCGATCGGCCGTGACCGGGAGGAGCGGACTCGCCAGTCGCTCGACACGGACACGCCCCGCGAGGCCGTGACCCACTTCGAGGTCGCGGAGCTTCTCGGCGGCAACGCGCTGCTCGACGTGCGGCTCGAGACCGGGAGAACGCACCAGATCCGGGTGCACCTGGCCGCGGTCGGCCTGCCCGTCGTCGGAGACCCGGTCTACGGCGTCCCGGACCAGGCCCTCGGCCGCCAGTTCCTGCACGCAGGAAGGCTCGCGTTCGACCACCCGTTCACCGGCGAGCGGATCGACGTCGAATCGCCGCTTCCGCCCGAATTGGACGCCTATCTGAGCCGATTGCGGGGCAGCGGCTAGAATCCAGCGACCGTGTAACCGTCCCGGCGGGACGGTCGGGTGGCGGTGCCGCTGTGACAGCGGTTCCACCCGGACGCCGCCGGCTGATCTGCAGTCAAACCACAGGAGGTTCCACCTTGTCCGTCGTAACCATGCGAGAGCTGCTGGAGGCCGGCGTCCACTTCGGTCACCAGACGCGCCGCTGGGACCCCAAGATGCGCCGCTTCATCTTCGGCGAGCGCGGGGGCATCTACATCATCAATCTCGAGCAGACACTCCAGCTCCTGGAGGAGGCGGCGGCGTTCGCGCGCAATGTCGGCGAGCGCGGGGGCAACATCCTCTTCGTGGGCACCAAGAAGCAGGCCCAGGACGCGATCGAGGAGCACGCGAAGCGGGTCGGCATGCCGTACGTGAACCATCGCTGGCTCGGCGGGCTGCTGACGAACTGGCGCACGATCTCGAGCCGCATCGAGCGCCTGCACGAGCTGCGCCGCCTGAACGAGGAAGGGCAGCTCGACCTGCTCCCGCCGAAGGAGCGGCTGTCGATGGTCGCCGAGCTCGAGCGGCTCGAGAGCCATCTCGGCGGCGTCGCGGACATGAAGAGGCATCCCGATGCGCTGCTCGTCGTCGACCTCCGCAAGGAGGCGATCGCAGTGCGCGAGGCGAAGCGCCTCGGCCTGCCGGTGATCGCCCTCGTGGACACGAACTGCGACCCGGACGAGGCCGACTACGTCGTCCCGGGCAACGACGACGCGATCAAGGCCTGCGCGCTCATCATCCGCACCATCGCCGATTCGATCGAGGCCGGGAAGCAGAAGGTCGTGCCCCAGGAGTTCGAGTCGGCCCCCGCGGAAGAGACCCAGCCCATGGCCGACGAACCGGCCGCGGAGCCCGCGGCAGCGGCTGAACCAACACCCGAGGCACCTGCGCCCGAGGCACCGGCCCCGGTGGAAGAGACCCTGCCGGTCGCCGAGGAACCGGCCGAAGCACCCTCCGAGCAGGTGGCGCCCGCCGAGGCATCCCCCGAAGCAGCTGAGGCACCCTCCGAAGACACTTTGCAACAGTCTGTTGCAAAGTCCGAGGAGCCGGCCACGGAACAGGAGCCGGTCAAGGAGGACGTGCCGGCCGAATGACCGAGATTTCTGCCGAGCTCGTGAAGACGCTGCGCGCGATGACGAGCGCCCCGATGATGGACGTCAAGCGGGCCCTCCAGGACGCCGACGGCGACCTCGAAGCCGCAAAGCAGCTCTTGCGGGAGCGCGGGATGGCCCAGGCGAGCAAACGGGCCGGCCAGGAGACGACGGAAGGCATTGTCCTCGCTCGCGTCGACGACTCGAAGGGCACGATCGTGGCCGTGGGCTCCGAGACCGAGCCCGTCTCGAAGAACGAGGAGTTCCGCGCGTTCGCGGAGCGGGTGCTCGACGCGGTCGAGCGGGACGGGCCGGAAGCGGTCTCCTCGCTCGAGGAGGAGCGCACGGAGCTCGTCGGCAAGATCGGCGAGAACATCGCCGTTCGCGGCGCAGCCCGATTCGAGTCCTCGAACGGAGAAGCCCTCGCGGCGTACGTCCATCCACCCGCGAACAAGATCGGCGTGCTCGTGAAGGCCGAGGGCCCGCCCGATGCGGCGCGGCGGCTCGCGATGCACATCGCGTTCGCGGCCCCTCGCTACGCCACGCGCGACGACGTTCCGGAGGAGGAGATCGCGAGCGAGCGCTCCGTCTACGAGAAGCTCCCCGAGGTCGAGTCCAAGCCGGAGCAGGCGCGGCCGAAGATCGTGGAGGGCATGCTGGGGAAGCGCTTCTTCGGGGAGGCGGTCCTTGCCGAGCAAGCCTGGATCCACGAGCCGAAGAAGACGGTCGCACAGGCGCTCGAGGAGGAAGGGCTGACGGTGCTCGAGTTCGAGCGCTACGCCCTCGCCGAGTGACGGTTCAGGAGGAGAGCCCAGCGAAGGCCGGCGACGCCACGCGAGTCTTCGACCGGATCCTGCTGAAGCTGTCCGGCGAGGCCCTGATGGGCGACAGGGAGTTCGGCCTCGACCTGCCGCGGATCGAAAAGATCGCGCAGGAGATCGTCGAGGTGCGCGAGAGCGGAGTCCAGATCGCGATCGTCGTCGGCGGGGGAAACTTCTACCGCGGAATGGCTGCGGCCGCCGAGGGCATGGACCGGGCGACGGCCGACTATGCCGGGATGCTCGCGACGGTCCTGAACGGGCTCGCACTCCAGGACGCGCTCGAGCGAATTGGTGCCGACACACGGATCCTGTCCGCGATCGGCATTGCCGAGGTGGCCGAGCCGTACATCCGCCGCCGCGGGATCAGGCACCTCGAGAAGGGCCGCGTCGTCATCTTTGCGGCGGGAACCGGTAACCCGTTCTTCACGACCGACACCGCTGCTGCGCTGCGCTCGCTCGAGATCGGCGCCGACGCGATCCTCATGGCAAAGCACGCCGTCGACGGCGTCTACGACGGCGACCCGAACACGGAGTCCGGCGCGGAGCTGCTCCCCGAGCTGACCCATCTCGAGGCGATCGAGCGCGGGCTCAAGGTGATGGACACGACCGCGCTCTCGCTCTGTATGGACAATGGGCTCCCGATCTACGTGTTCGGACTCGAGAACGAGAACATCAAGCGCGTGATTTCCGGCGAGCGGGTCGGCACAATCATCTCCACCCCCCGCAAGGAGAGCACGTGATCGACGATCTGATCCAGGACGCGACCCGACGCATGGACAAGTCCGTCGAGGCGACGCAGGTCGAGTTCAACACCGTTCGCACCGGCCGCGCCTCGGCGGCGCTGCTCGACCGGATCACGGTCGACTACTACGGACAGCCGACCCCGCTCAAGCAGCTGGCGACGATCAACGTCCCCGAGCCGCGCATGCTGACCGTGCAGCCGTTCGATCCGAGCTCGATCAAGGAGATCGAGCGGGCGATCCTGGAGTCGGAGCTCGGATTGACGCCGTCGAACGACGGCAAGGTCATGCGCCTACCGATCCCGCAGCTCACCGAGGACCGGCGCAAGGAGCTCGTCAAGATCGTGCGCCAGATCGCCGAGGACGGCCGCATCGCGATTCGAAACGTCCGGCGCGACGCGGACAAGCACATGAAGGACCTGAAGACCAAGGGCGACGTCGGGGAAGACGACGAGCGGCGCGGGGAGGAACGCGTCCAGAAGCTCACCGACGAGCATACGAGCAAGATCGACGACCTCCTGAAACGCAAAGAAGCCGAGATCACCGAAGTCTGAACCTCGTAACCCGGATCCGCGGCCTTCGCAGCCGTCCGCCTCAACTGGAGCCGGGCGAGGTTCCGCGCTCCGTGGCGATCATTCTCGACGGGAACGGGCGCTGGGCCGCGAACCGCGGGCTGCCGGTCGAGGCCGGGCACCGGGAAGGGACACGGGCGCTTCGGCGCACCGTGGAGGCGGCGATCGACCTCGGCATCGAGTCGCTGACGGTGTACGCGTTCTCGACGGAGAACTGGCTGCGGCCGCCGGCCGAGGTCGACTCGCTGATGGAGATCTTCGAGGAGACGATCGACCGCGAGCTGCCGGACCTCGCGAAGCAGGGTGTCCGCACGCGCTTCATCGGCCGCCGCGACCGGGCTCCGGAGGCGCTGCGCACCCGCATGGCCGAGCTCGAGCGGGAGACAGCGGGGCGAGACCGGCTTCAGCTCTGGATCGCGTTCGACTACGGTGGGCGGGCCGAGCTTGCAGATGCGGCGCGCCGCATGATCGAGGCTGGGCTCTCGCCTGCGGAGGTAGACGAGGACGTGCTCGCCGTCTACCTCTACGCTCCCGACATGCCCGACCCGGACCTCGTGATTCGGACGTCCGGCGAGCTGCGGATCTCCAATTTTCTCCTCTGGCAGCTCGCCTACTCGGAGCTCGCCTTCGTCGACACGCTCTGGCCCGATTTCGGCGAGGACGACCTCAGAAAGGGCGTTGCCGAGTATGCGGGCCGGCGCCGCCGGTTCGGCGGCCGATGAGCGCCTTCTGGTCGCGGATCCTCATCTCGGCCATCGGCATCCCCGCGGTGCTCTGGCTCGTCTATCTCGGCGGCTGGTCGCTGTTCGCGCTCGCGTTGGCGGCCGCAATCGTCGGGCTGCACGAGCTGTACTGGATGACGCGGACGCTGCGGCCGGTCGTGCTCGCGGGCTATCTGGGAGCGCTCGCGGCGCTCCTCGGCGCGGAACTGGGCGGGCCGGAGTGGGCGCTCGCGGGCTTTCTGAGCACCTTCGCGCTCGCCTTCGTCTTCAAGGGCGTCGCCGGGACGCGGCAGTCGACGGCCGTCTCGGTCTCGCTGACGCTGCTCGGCGTGGGCTGGATCGGCCTCGGCCTGGCGCATGCGGTGCTGCTCCGCGATCTCACCGACCACGGGCTGCTCGCCGCCTACACCGTGCTGCTCGCAGTCTGGGCCGGCGACGGCGCCGCCTACTTCATCGGGCTCCTGTTCGGCCGGCACAAGCTGGCACCCACGGTCTCTCCGGGCAAGACCTGGGAGGGGTTGATCGCGGGGACCGCCGCGACGATCGGCGTCGCGTTCATCGCGCTCTACAAACAGCACTTTCTCTCGATGCCCGAGTCGCTCGCGCTCGGCGCCGTGATTGCCTTCGTCGCGCCTCTCGGCGACCTGTTCGAGTCGGCACTCAAGCGCGACATGGACGTGAAGGACTCGAGCCGCCTGCTGGCGGGCCACGGGGGGCTTCTGGACCGCCTGGACGCCCTGCTCTTCTCCTGGATCGCCGCGTACTACGTGATCGCCGCCTTCGGCCAAGCCTGAGGCCCCTACACTTTCGTTGTGAAGCGGATAGCCGTCCTCGGCGCGACCGGGTCGATCGGGCGCCAGGCCCTCGAGATCATCGATGCTCAGCCGGAGCTCGACGTGTGCGCGCTCGCCTCCGGTTCGAACGAGCTTGACGCGCTCGCGGCCGAGCGGGGCGTCGAGCACGCGCAGGTCGGAGGAGACCTCACGGCGCTCCTGGACAAGGCGGAGCCGGACGTCGTCCTGAACGCTGTCGTCGGCTTCGCGGGGCTCCCGGCGACGATCTGGGCCCTTGAGCGCGGCATCACGCTCGCGCTCGCGAACAAGGAGAGCCTCGTCGCCGCGGGCGAGCTCGCGCTTGCCGCCAGGGAGCGGGGGGGAGGCCTGCTCCTGCCGGTCGACAGCGAGCACTCGGCGCTCTTCCAGTGTCTCGAGGGGCACGCGCCCGACACGGTCGCCTCGATCGTTCTGACAGCTTCAGGAGGCCCGTTTCGCGGCCGGACGCAGGCAGAGCTCGAGACGGTCACGCGCGCAGACGCACTCGCACACCCGACGTGGCGCATGGGCCCGAAGATCACCGTCGACTCCGCGAGCCTCGCCAACAAGGGGCTCGAGCTGATCGAAGCGCACTTCCTGTTCGGCCTGCTGTACGAGCGGATCGAGGTCGTCGTCCATCCGACCTCGGTCGTCCACGCGATCGTCCGCCTCCGGGACGGTTCCGCGCTCGCCCATCTCGGGTACCCCGACATGCGCGTGCCGATCTCGTTCGCCCTCACCTATCCCGAGCGTGCGGCCACGCCCGTCGAGCCAGTCGACTTCGCGGCGGGGCTGTCCCTCGAGTTCGAGTCGCCGGACCTCGAGACGTTCCCTTTGCTCGCCATCGCGCGCCGCGCGGGAGAGTCCGGAGGCACCTACCCGTGCGCCTACAACGCGGCGAACGAGGTCGCTGTCCAGGCGTTCCTGGCCGGCCGGATCCCGTTCCTCGGGCTCGCCGGCGTCGTTGAGGAGACACTCTCCGGCGTGGACGGGGCGCCGGCCGGAGATCTCGACGAGCTCGTGGAGGCCGATTCGGCCGCCCGCCGGCTGGCCGAGCGCGCGGCGGGAGCGGTCGTCACGTGAACGTTTTCGTTGCGATCCTGGGGCTGGGCCTGCTCATCCTCGTCCACGAGGCGGGCCACTTCTTCACGGCGCGCGCCGTCGGCATGACCCCGCGGAAGTTCTACATCGGCTTCCCGCCGCCGATCTTCCGCATTCGCCGCAAGAACATCGAATACGGAATCGGGGCGATCCCGCTCGGAGGCTACGTGAAGATCCCCGGGATGCACCGCCCGGCGCCGTCCGACCTGGACACGTTCCTGGGGCCGGCGCTCGCGGAGGCACCCAACCTGCTCGCTCCGCTCGAACGCTTCAAGCGCCGCCTGGCCGAAGGCGACATGGAAGGCGCTCGCGACCTGATGCCGGAGCTCGAGCAGGCACTCAAGGAAGCGTCGGTCAGCCCACACGCAACCAAGGCGGCGCGGCGCGGCCTCAACGAGCTGAGAGACGGGCTCGGCATGGACGCGTACTGGCGCCAAAAGACCTGGAAGAAGGTGCTCGTCATCTTCGCGGGGCCCGGGACGAACCTCCTCTTCGCGATCGTCCTCTTCGCCGCGCTCTACGTGGTCGGGAGCGGGGGCTACCGCCTCGGCTTCTCGCTGGAGACGACCACGCCTGTCGTCCATGCCGTGCGCGCGGATCGTCCGGCTTCCCGGATGGGCCTGAAACCGGGCGACCGGATCGTCAACGTGAACGGCGCACCGGTGAAGCAGGCCGCGGACATTCCGCCTCTCATCGAGCGGTCCCGCGGACGACCGATCACGCTCACGGTTCGCCGCAACGGCCAGCTGATTCCGCTCGGGCCTGCGCGGCCGAAGGCCGAGCCGAAGCTCTCGGTGCCGACCGCCACGTGGCAATCGCTGCGCCTGACCGGCAGGATCACGAAGGAGATCGCGGCCTCGCTGACCCGTCTCGTCCGCGGCCACCGCAAGGAGGTGTCGAGCCCCGTCGGAATCGTCGAGGGCTCCTCCGAGGCGCTCAAGCAGGGTGCCCAGACGTACTTCTGGGTGCTCGGGCTCCTCAGCCTCTCGCTCGCACTTCTGAACCTCCTGCCGCTGCTGCCGCTCGACGGCGGCCACATCGCGTTCTCGGTCATCGAGGGCATCCGTGGGCGGGCCGTCGGCCGGGAGGTCTACGAGCGCGTGTCGGCGGTCGGGATCGCGCTCGTGCTCTTACTGTTCTTCATCGGGCTTTCGAACGACATCGGCAACCTGGGCAATTAGTGCCCCTCCCGGCAATACATACCGGCTTCTGGCCCGCGATCACGCGGCGCCAGAGCCCACCCTCGCCCTTGCCCAGGCTGCGAGCCTGGGCCGCGGTCGAGTGCGGTCTCTGGCTTGGTGCTCGCGACCCAGAAGCTCGGCGGCATTACCGGAAGGGGCACTGATGGCGAGCGAGCGATCGATCAAGGTCGGAAACGTGCAGATCGGCGGCGGCGCTCCGGTCGTCATCCAGTCGATGACCCTGACGCCGACGCACGACGTGCCGGCGACGACCGCCCAGATCGCCGAGCTCGTCTCGGCGGGCTGCGAGGTGGTCCGGTGCGCGGTGCCGAAGATCGAGGACGCCGAGGCACTGCGGAAGATCGTCCGGCTCTCGCCGATCCCTGTGATCGCGGACATCCACTTCAACGCGAGCCTGGCCCTGCGCGCGATCGACGCGGGCGTTGCGGCCGTGCGGATCAACCCCGGCAACATCGGCGGCCCCGAGAAGGTCGAGCAGGTGGTGGAGGCCGCACGCGGAGCGGGAATCCCGATGCGGATCGGTGCGAACTCCGGCTCGCTCCCGAAGCACCTGCACGAGCTGGCCCAGCAAGACCAGGCGGAGGCGCTCGTCGCCGCCGCGCTCGAGGAGGTAGAGCTGCTCGAGAGCCTCGACTTCCACGACTTCAAGATCTCCGTCAAGTCGACGCACGTCCCGACGATGATCCGCGCCTATCGCCTGCTCTCGGAGCGGGTCCCCTACCCGCTCCACCTGGGGGTGACGGAGGCGGGAACCTCGTTCGCCGGCTCGATCAAGAGCGCAATCGGCATCGGCGCGCTACTGGCGGACGGGATCGGCGACACGCTGCGCGTCTCCCTGACGGCGGATCCCGTCAAGGAGATCGAGGTCGCCTGGGAGATCCTCAAGGCCCTCGGCCTGCGCGAACGGGGGCCGATCATGATCGCCTGTCCGTCCTGCGGACGCGACAACGTCGGCGTCGAGAACCTCGCAGTCGAGGTCGAGGGCCGGCTGAAGACGTATCCGCAGGCCTTCGAGGTCGCCGTCATGGGCTGTGCGGTCAACGGTCCGGGCGAGGCGGGCGACGCCGACTTCGGCATCGCCGGCGGGCGCGACGTCGGGTTCATCTACGCCCACGGCCGCGTGCTGAAGAAGGTCTCGTCGGAGACCCTCGTGGACGAGCTCTTCCGAGAGATCGACGGCTGGATCGCAGAGGGCATGCGCCGGCCGAAGCGACTGAAGATGGCGAAGCCGGCGGCGCTCGCAATGGCCGAGGCCTCCGAAATCCCCTTGGACTAGGGTTGCGGGACGGTGCGGCGCGCTTCCCAGCTCTTCTTTCCGACCCTGCGCGAGGACCCGGCGGACTCCGAGTCCGTCAGCCACAAGTTGCTCGTGCGGGGAGCCTTCATCCGCCAGGTGACCGCCGGCGTCTGGACGTTTCTCCCGCTCGGCTGGCGCGTGCACGAGAAGATCGTCCAGATCATCCGAGAGGAGATGGACGCGATCGGCTCTCAGGAGATGCTGATGCCGGTGCTCACACCAGCCGAGCTCTGGAAGGCGACCGGCCGGTACGAGATCCCGGAGCTCTTCAAGCTGCGCGATCGCAACGACCGCGAGTTCGTCCTCCCGCTGACGCACGAGGAGACGGTGGCCTTCCACGCGCGGGAGCTCCAGTCGTACCGCGACCTGCCGCAGATGCTCTACCACTTTCAGACGAAGGGCCGCGACGAGCCGCGTTCTCGTGCAGGCTTGATCCGCCTCCGCGAGTTCATCATGAAGGACTCCTACTCGTTCGACCGCGACGACGAGGGCCTCGACGTCAGCTTTCAGCTGCACAAGGGTGCATACGACAGGATCTTCGAGCGCTGCGAGCTCGAAGTACGTGTCGTTGATGCCGAGTCGGGGATGATGGGCGGCAGCAAGAGCATGGATTACCTTGCGCCTGCCGAGACCGGGGAGAACACGCTCGTCACGTGTGAGCGAGGCGACTACGCGGCCGACCTGGAGATCGCGCGCGCGGTCCCGCGGCCGGCCGAGTTTCCGGAGCGGCTCGACTCCCCGGAGACCGTAGAAACTCCCGGCGTGACGACGATCGAGGACGTCGCGCAGCTTCTGGGAATCGACCCGGCAGCGACCTCGAAGGCAATGCCCGTGGTCGCTGACGGCAAGGTCGTGCTCGGCCTGGTTCGCGGCGACGACCGTTTGGACGAGGGCAAGATGACCGAGGCGCTCGGCGGGGCATTCCGTCCGGCGACCGAGGAGGAGATCCGCGAAGCCTTCGGCGCCGATCCCGGCTCGATCGGTCCGGTCGGGGCGTCGGTCGAGGTCGTCGCCGACGAAGCGCTCCGTGACGGCCAGTTCGTCGCCGGCGCGAACGAGACCGGGCACCACCTGCGCGGCGTCGAGTCGGGGCGAGACTTCGAGCCGCGCTTTGCGAACATCCGTGAGGTGCGTGCAGGAGACACTTGCCCGAATTGCGGAGGCGCGCTGCGGCTCCAGACGGCGATCGAGGTCGGTCACATCTTCAAGCTCGAGACGCGCTACAGCGAACCGCTCGAAGCAACGTTCCTGGACGAAGACGGCAAGGAGAAGCCAGTGGTCATGGGCAGCTACGGGATCGGTCCTGCGCGTACGATGGCTGCGATCGTGGAGCAGCACCACGACGAAGACGGCATCATATGGCCCTCTTCTGTGGCGCCCTACGACGTGCATCTGATCGCCCTGCCGGGCCTGGAGGAGCAGGCGGCCGAGGTTGCCGCGACGCTCGACGAGGCAGGAGACGACGTGCTGTTCGACGATCGAGACCGGCGGGCCGGGGAGAAGTTCGCGGATGCCGACCTGATCGGCTTGCCCGTGCGCGTCACGGTCGGCAAGAAGACGCTCGACGACGGCGCCGTCGACGTGCGCTCCCGTCAGACCGGTGAGGAAAGCCGCGTTGCAATTGCCGAGCTGGAGAGCCTGCGCTGATGGCCCGCCGGCGCCGCTTCAGCGAGGATCCGTTCGGAGAGACCCTCGAGCGGCTGATGACCGAGAGCGGGGCGACGTACCGTGCGCTCGCCTCGAAGACAAAGCTCTCAGCCGGCTACCTGAATCACCTGGTGCACGGAAACCGGCCCGTGCCGTCGAACGAGATCGTCCGCGCGCTCGCGTCGGCGCTCGACGTCGAGCCCGAGCACTTCCGCGAGTACCGCCTGCGCGTGATCACCGAGCGGCTCGAGGAGATGCCCGCGTTGATCGACCGGCTCTACAAGCGCCTCGGCGAAGGGCGTTAGTCCTCGACGGCGTCCTCGGCCTGCTCGGCGAGCTCGACGATGTCGCCGTCCTTGAAGAGGATCTTTTGCAGCGCGGTGTTCCACTTCTCCTTGCGGCGCGCGAGAAACGCGAGGTCCATCGAGAAGTGGAGGAACTCCTCGCGCTGAGCGTGCTCCATGATCGCGTGAGCCTCGGCATTCGTTTCCAGCGACATGCGCTGCTCGTACCAGCCGATCGCCTCCGCCTCCTCCTGCAGCGAGGCGATGAGACGGGCGAACGTGCGCATCTCGTCAGGGAGCTCGGAGGGCGGCTCGTGGTATTGATCCGTCGGCACCGCCGAACCATGCCAGACCGGTGCGCGAAGGGCGCTAGTCTTGTCACCACGGGGCGTGGCGCAGCCTGGTTAGCGCGCTTGTCTGGGGGACAAGAGGTCCCCGGTTCAAATCCGGGCGCCCCGACTGGAATCCGCCACAATGCGGGGCCTACTAGGGGCCTAAACCTCAGCATCGGGCTCCCTCAAGTTCGACGTGAATGGCTGACGCGTCAGTTAGAACGCGCTCCGCTGGTCGAAGCCGATGCGATGCCGTACAAGGAACTCGTTGCCACGAAGGGAAGGCGCGTAGCGTCACGATTCGGCTTCCTCGCCGAGCCGCATCTGTTCCTCTCGTTGGTAGTGCTCCAGAACCTCCAGGACTTGTCGCTCCGTCTGTAGTCCCCTTGGGGTTTGTTTCTGGACGACTCGCATCCGCACGCGCAGCCTGTCCCCCTTGCGAAATGCCTCACCCATGTCGACTCGCTCCTGGAACGGCGGGTCTTCGATCGCGGCATACAGCGTGTTCTCCCCGTCGTACAGTCGCCACTTGTTGCCCTCCACGAAAACCGGGGAAACAATCTCCACGACCATTTCCTGGACCTCGTCAAGCAGCGTGTCTTCCTCTTCGGTTACTGCCATGTCATAGGCGGGGAGATCGGCCTCACTCACGACGAGGTCCGGCTCGGCCTCCAGGGACTCCTTGAACCGCACTTCGTTGACGCCTTGCCGGGCGACTGGAGCGACAACTTCCTTAGCTTTCCTCCGAATCCGAAAATGGGGGTAGAGCTTGATGACCTCAGCGGAGATTTCGATGGTCTCTCCGTCTTCCATCGTGAGCTTCACTTGCCCAGGTATCGGAGAGTCTTCCTGGCTTACGACTTTGCGTCCCTTAGCCCATTTGAGGAACCCCAGGAATCCGAGAAGCGACGGGCCTCCGATGATGAGCGTCTTTAGGTTCACGAGCGCCGTAACCGCGTCGCCTCCCCAGACGTCTACGAAGTCCTTCCAAGCGCCTGAGGCTTCAAGGAGCAAATGAACGTCAAACGACCCCTGGCCCGTCGCCTTGATGTTGAGGGTCACGGGCTTTCCCTCCGGATAGACGACTTGGCCTACCTCGGTAAACAATTCCCCCAGGGCGAGAAGAGCTGGCGCAAGGTCACGAACGGGCATCGTTCCCATAGCAAGCGCTGGCCCGTCGTACTCAACGATGAACTCCGTCTCAGCCACCGGCACGGCTGATTATCCCTCCCCCTCGTCCCTGCACCGATCGTCCCCCGCCTGATGGTGCCAGCGCCTTCGGACCGCGCCGGCTCTCCCGTGTCTTTCAAGCCCTTTGTGCTTCGTTTCATCCATCGGGCGCCGCTTCGACGGTAACGCGCGTCTTACTGACAAACGAGTCGAGTGCTACCCGCGTACGGTCGAGCGCGTCGGGCAGAAGGTGCCCGTAGGTTTTGTCGATCTGCTCGACACTCGTACCCATGAAACGGGCGAGCTCGAACAGAGAGACGCCCGCCGCGATCGCGAACGTCGCGAATGTGTGCCGAAGCGCGTAGGGCGAGCGATGTTCGAGGCCCGCGGCTCGGACGGCCGGCGTCCACTCGTCCGCTCGCCACTCATGGAGGTTCAGATGCCCGCCGCGCTCGCCGGGGAAAAGCAGGCGAGTGTCTAGCCGCGTCGGTAGCTCATCGAGCGCCTGGGCGGCCCTCACGGGCAGCGGAACGGCTCGGAGGGAGCGCGTCTGCTTCCCGTACAACTTCACTTGCGCGTCCGTGTAGACACGCCGGACGTGAATGAGGCCCGAGGCCCGGTCGACGTCGCCGCGCTCGAGTGCCAGCCACTCCTGCGGCCGTAGTCCGGTTAACCCCGCGAAGAGGGGGAGAGGTTGGGAGCGCGGCGACAGTTCAGCGGCGACTGCCTCTAGCTCGGCCACCGACTCGAAGGTCGGAACCTCCCGCCGCTTCGGTTCGGGGTTCGGAACCTGAGAGGCGATGTTCTCGTCGAGCAGTTTCGCCCGGACCGCGTAGTGGAGAACCTGCCGCAGCCCCTTGTGAATCGTCCAGGCCGAGCGCTCGGGAAGGTGTTTTCGCCATGCTCCGATTTCGGGGATGGTCAGCCGGTCGATGCGAAGGTCTTTCCAGCCGCCTTGCCCGTCCAGGTTCGGGCCTTCGGTCGCGTAGCGGAGTCGCGCTTTCAGATTGCGGATCGTGTTCGCTTCCGCGTTGTGTTGGCCGACGTACTCATCGACGAGCTCGCCGAGCGTCGGGATCTGGCGGCGACGGATGGCGGCTGGATCCCCGCGTCGGAGTGCGACAACCTCCTGCGCTTTTCGATCGACCCACTCGCGAGCTTCTGACTTCGTGCTAAAGCCGCCTTGTCGGCGGCGTTTACCATTCTCGTCGTAGTAGCGGGCTCCCCAGCTGCCTTCCCTCTTGACGACGTGGCCCCTCTGGCTGGCTGGCATTAGACGACCTCCTCACGCATAGGTGTCCCCGACCGACAGGGATTGCGCCCCTGCGGTCGGGGACATGCCTGCAATGAAAAGGAAACGCTCGGCGCAATCGAGCATGTGCCCATCATGCCACCGACTGCGGCTGCGGTCCAATTACCGGCCCGCACCGCCCGTCCTCGAGCATGGCTTCGACCTCTGACCAGCGGAATCGGACCGGGGCGCCGACGCGGCCACCGAAGAGCCGGAAGCCGGGGAGGTCACCGCACTCGAAGCGATCGAGGATGGTCCCAGTGGAGAGGCCGAGGAGGTCAGCGAGCTCGCGAGCAGTGAGGAGGCGCTCGGTCACCGGGAGAGCTTTCGGAGACGTTCCTTCTCGCGCTCGCTGAGAATGATCCGCCAGCGGCCTCTTTCATCGAGCTCCAAACCCGCAGCGACCATTTCGTCGTTGTCGCGGCAGCGCCGACCGTCTTCACGCGATGGATTCATGCGAAGACCCTCGGCGAACGAGTACGCGGGTTTCCCGATCCTGTGGCAATCGAAAGCGCTCACTGAGGAGAAGTCGAGCCCGCACTCGCAACAGAGGTTCACGCAGCTGTTCCCGATTCGGCGACGAGCACTTGGACGGCGTCGAGGCACGAGTAGACGGCGTGGGCCTCGCCACTCATCAAAACTTGATCCCCTCAAGTTCGGCCTCACGGGCGAGAGCGCGTTCGGTCTTCTGGACCTCCCCGTGTTTTACCTTCCAGACGAGCATCCCGATCTTGCTCCTGGTGCCTTGCTCGATCGCCCGCTGAATGACAATCGCGAAGGCGCGGGGGCTTGCAAGGAACGCGCGAAGACATTGCTCTCGGCTGTCGCCTCTAAGGATTTCTCCGCCGTCCGCGAGCTCGACCTCCTCTACGAGAGCAACGAACTCTTTTGGCTCGGAGTGAGTGTCGGAGATAGTGGAGCGAGGGGATGGCCCGGAGATGACGGAAGGATTCCGCCCAGAGCACGAAAGCGGACGGTTTACGTCCAGTCAGTCGTTGGACAAAAAGGGTCTCTAAGCCCTGATCTCGCTCAGGACGCGCCGCACCACGCGGTCAGAAAGACTCGTCGCAGTCGCAATCGCTGGTCGACCCCAGCCGCGTCGATCGAGGAGTTCGATCTCGGTTCGTTGCTTCTGAGTTACCTCGATGCGAGGCCTCCCTCGGGGAAGTCCGCCAGGAGCTGGCGGCTTCCGACTCGCTCGGTGTCCGAGCTTCCGTCGTCGCGTCTCCGGTCGCCAAAGCTCATTGACGAGCTTCTTCGACCATCGGCCTTGCTCCCACAGCCAAAGCCCTCGGTGGTGGTGTGAGCAGAACGTGTGCTCAAAGACCTGCGAGGGCGAGCGTTTGACCCTCGCTCCGCAGAACTCACACTCCAGTTCAACCTGCTCATTCTTTGCTGCGCTGACCACTGCGCGCTGTTGCTCGGAGCGATTGCGGGCGACCAGGTCGGCGAGACGTTGTTGGCGTTTCTTAGGTCCGAGGCTTGCCCAATACGCGTGATGCGAGGCCGACCGCTTCTTGTTCTCGCTTCGCCGTCCCTCGGGCGATCGGCGACAAGCGCTGTTGCAAAAGACTTGCCGAGGACGAGGATCCGGTATCTCGTCGGCGCAGACCAAGCAGAGACGGGGAGGAGTCGAAGCCGCTGTTACCCTCGTCGCCGAGGGCGGCTCCGTGATAGCCGCTCTCTTCATAGGTGCATATTTTCGCAGGGGAACGTGACGTTGCGGCGTCGGCTTTTTGCAGGGTATTGATTTTGCTCTATGCCAGCGGTCGCGGTGGCTGGGTGTCGAGCGCCACCCTCAAGCCTGAGCAAGAACTTCGTCTGAATCGAGAAGAGCGGCGATCTGACTCGCCGCTGAGGGTCTACGGTGGGAACTGCCAAGCGAGCTTCCACCTCGTTCGGTCACGCCCCCGGAAGCTCCAACTTCGCGGGGGACTCTTTTTGGCTTATCTAAGGGGAAAGTCTGGACGACGGAGAGCCAAAATGGGCGCACGAATCGAACCTGCGTTCGCACCACAAATCCCCTGCAAATACACCTCTTTTTAACCTTGCTAAGCACACGATGTGAGCTATACTCCTACCACGACACACGTTGTGCGTCGTCTGGGCCCGCAAGGGTTCACACGGCAGAGCCTACGGCCACTTCGGTGGCCGTAGTTGCACTTAAGGACAGAATGTCGGCGTGCAGATGTGCTACGTCGATGAGGCGGGCGACACTCGACCATTGCTGCATGCCGCTGCAACGGAGACACCCGTCTGCGTTGTCATGGCGGTCGTTGTAGATCAGGCGGCACTAAGGAACCTCACCTACGAGTTCATCACGCTTAAGAGGACAACGCACCCGAACCTCCATGTCCCGAATACGCGCCGCCTTTCCTGGGTGCTCCCCGAAGTAAAGGGCGCAGACCTCCGGCGCGCCCTTCGCACGGGAGCACAACGCCGCAACCGACGCCACGCGATCTATTTCCTGGATCGCCTAGTCACGATGCTTGAGGACTACGAAGCAAAGATTTTTGGGCGTCTTTGGATAAAGGGCATCGGGACTCCTTGCGACGGAGTCGCCCTCTACTCGTCCTCCATGCAGGCAATCTGCGGCAATTTCCAACGACACCTCGTAGAACTCGATCAACTGGGATTTGTAATTGCGGACAGCCGCACACCTGCCGCGAACGTGAACGTCTCTCACTCGATCTTCACGCAGAAGTTCAAGGTCGATGGTGATGAATTCGACCGAATCCTGGAAATGCCCACATTTGGACACAGCGAGAACCACGTCGGGATTCAGATCGCGGATCTGGTGGCATCCGCGCTGCTCTTTCCAATGGCGACGTATCGCTACTGCTTGGGTCACGTTCAGAGCGTCCACGTCGATCAGAACTTCGGACATCTCACTGCGAGATATGGCGCTCGGCTGAGGGCGCTTCAATACAGGTACCACGACGCCGCCGAACAAAGGTGGCGTGGCGGAATCACAGTCGATGACCGCATCGGCCACCAGTCAGGTGGCCTTCTGTTCCAGCTCTGAGGCTTGAAGGGGTAAGAACTCGCCCCGCCAGGGGTAACGCCTACTCACCCACAACCGCGAAGGGAGTAGTCATGCGGCTACAGCGTTTCGCCCAATCCCTCCTAGTCGAATCGCCTTACGCCGCAGCCGGCTCCGTAGGCGGAGGATCTTCAAACGGGGTCCAAGCGGTTCCTCTGGTCACGTCGAGCAGACGCCTGATTAGGGAGAGGGTGATTCCCTTCGGATTGTCCCTAAGTTCGGCTGCAGAGACGCGCAGCGTTCGCCTCGGCACAGGGCCGGAGAACTTGTTGTCGCCCCACTGATGGAGGCCGAACGGTGCCGCACCCTCGATCCCGGTGAGGGCCACACCCACGTCCACACTGCCGGTGTAGTCCGCTGCTTCGTAGAGGGCGCCCATTGCCGCAAAGAAGGAGGCCAAGTTCCCCGCGAGGATGGTCTCGAATAGCACGCGCAAGCCAGATTGATCAATGGTGTCTACGACCCGTCCGCAAAAGAAGTGGCCAGTGCCGTCGAAGTCGAGCTCCAGCTTGGCGGTGTACTGGATGTATTTAGGATCATCATCCTCCTGCTCGCGGACCGTGCTGAGTGTCCAACCCGCAGCGCCACGGCGCCATGTGTGAATCGCCCCTCGCAAATCAGGGTCATAGGGGCGGCCTGCACGGTCTGCCCGAACGTCGCCCCACGACCTCGCGCCCCCTAGAAGCAGGTTGCCGATCTCTTGCTCGCTCGAACCGACTCGCTCAACCATCCCATCATCGGGCACGACAGGCCGCGCGAATGCGACGAAGTAACCGAGTCTCGGGTCAAGGTCAGGAGCGTCCGCGAGCTCGGCCTCGAGCAGGTGCTCGCGATCTACCTCCCACTGCTCTCGCTGGGCATAAAGCTTCGCGATCTCACCTTCAGACAGGATGCGGTTGCCCTTTGCTCCGCGACCGTAGTAGCGCATGTCGCCGCCGACGATGACCTGGTGCGGGGCACGGGCCGATTGCGGCACGACCACGAGCAAGTAGCCGGTGGCCGGGTCGGCCTCGGTAGGGAGGGCCTGGACCCGGATGAACGGCGGCTCGGAGATTGAGGTCTCCGCAATTTGGGCTACTCGCTCTGCCGCACCCGCCAGTTCGATCGGAGAGAGCACCGTCAGGCGTTTGTTTTTGTCCTCGCCAAGCCCGTAGACGATCGAGCCGCCGGCGACGGTCATAGCGCTCACGTCCACAGCTAGGTCGTGGTTCTTCTTCGGTACGGGCAAGGCAGCCTTGGCGTCGAAGGTCTGGGTCTCTTCGAGATCGCCTCGGTTGGCAGCCTCCTCGATCTCCGCGGCTGATTTCGGGATCCACACAGGGGCCCTAAATTAACGACAAGGCCAAAGGGTCGCCCAGATCTGCCCAGGGGCAGTAGGGACCCAACCGACCGTTCGCAGGCCGTTACAGCGGGATCCCCAACGCTCACAGAGGTATCGAAACGAAGCTCCGGAGCCTGGGATAAGTCATCGACTGGGAGGACCCAGACGCGAACGCGAGCGTAGCCGGGTGGGGAGGGTACGGGGGGAGGACGCAGGCCAACCGTTGTAGGCCGATACCGAGAGTCGGCATCGAGGCCCACAAGACGCACGACGAGACGGGCCGGCTGGAAGAGAAGAGCGGCCGACACGGGCCTACCCATTCCACTAGGGAACGAGATTCCGCGCCGACCGCAGGACGGATCGTATGCGGAGCTCGAGCGCTCTTCTAGGTCATAACTAACTAGTGGCCCGCTGCCGTAACGGAAAGGGATAGATGGCTGTATCCGCAACGGTATTTCTAAATAACTTGACAAGCTTGGCGCGAAGTCTTATCTTCCCCTTCGCCTACCCACTACCCGAAAGGGGAACGAGATGCCAAGCACCACGTACCGCAAGCCCGCTCGTCGCCGCACGTATGGCGAACGCAAGTGGGGACCGCCAGCTACCCGCTCGAAGCCCACCGGCCCGAGCAAGCGCCAGCAGGCCGGCGAGAAGGCTCTTGCCGACGTGCTCGAGCTCTTCGAGTCGGACGCTCTTCCGGCCGCGATCGCCGAGACCGTGATTGCCCGAACACGCGACACGGTTTCGTCTCGCTGGTCACTCGGCAATCAGCTTCTCTGCCTGCTCGCCGGCACGGCCGATGCGGCCGGCTTCCGACAATGGGAAGCGGCCGACCGCAAGGTAAAGAAGGGGGCGAAGGCCTTCTACATCCTGGGGCCGAAGACGCGGAAGATCCGCGAGACGGATAAGGCAACGGGCGAAGAGACCGAGCGGACGATCTGCTCGGGCTTCGTCGGAATCCCGGTCTTCGCCGTCGAGGATACGGAAGGCCGGCCGATCGAAGACGAGTTCGCGCCGACCGAGTTCCCTCCGCTCTTCGAGGTTGCCAAGCGCTTCGGCGTATCCGTTACCTATGCCCCGTTCGTCGCCCGCTTCCGTGGCTACTACAGCCCAGGGAACGAGGGAATCGTCCTCTGCTCCCACGACGTGCGGACGTTCTTCCACGAGCTCGCCCACGCGGCCCATGCTCGCGTCTTGCGGGCGAAGGGTGCCGAGCTCGTCGTCGGCAATCACGCCGAGCTCGTCGCCGAGACCGTGGCCGCGACTCTCTGCCGGTTGTACGACTTCGAGGGCTATCTCCGAAAGTGCGGGGACTACCTCTCGGCCCACGCGAACGGCAAGAGCCCTGCCGTAGCGGCCATGCGAGTACTCGGCGACGTGCAAGCCGTCCTCGAAATGATCCTCGAGACCGAAGCGGAGGAAGCCCCCCACGCGGGGGCTCTTCCGCTTGCGGCATAGGTGCCGGCGATGAGGGCTATCGGATACCTACGGGTCAGCACGAGGGGCCAAGCCGAGCGCGGCATGGGCCTCGAGACGCAACGCGACCGCGTGACGGCCTACGCAAAGCAAGAGGGGTACGAGCTCGTGGAGGTCTTGAAAGAGTCGGCCAGCGGCGCCGTCCAGGAGGGCTCGCTCTTCTCGCACGAGCACCGGCCGATTCTCACGAGCTTGATCGAGCGAGCAGGACGCGGAGAGTTCGACGTGCTGCTCGTCGCCACGTTCGACCGCCTGAGCCGCGATTACATGAGCCTGCTCTTCTTGAAGCGGCTGCTCCGAACCTACGGCGTCGAGACGGTCTCAGCGGCCGGCGAGAACGGGAACGGCGATGCGGTCGGCGAGCTGATCGAGCAAGTGATCGCCGCCATTCACGAGTTCGAGCGCAAGCGCATCCTCGAGCGGATGAGGGGCGGCAAGGCCAAGCGCAAGGAACAAGGGCGCCACGTTCACGGCCGGATTCCCTATGGCTACGTGACGAGTGCCGGCGAGCTGCGACCGAGCGAGCCCCAGGCGTCGATCGTGCGGCGGATCTTCACCGAAGCAAAGGCCGGCGACTCTCCCGACCGGATCACGCGCGGCCTCAACCGTGACGGCATCGACGGCCCGACCGGGAAGAGCTGGAACCGGACGACGGTACGGAACGTGCTCACTAACACGGTCTATGCCGGCGAGCGCTACGGCGTCAAGAAGGCCCACGCGGCGATTGTCAGCCGGCGAGTCTGGAACGAGACTCAACGAGCCCTGGAAGCTCGCTCGAAGCGGTAAGGAAGGCCAACTCGGAGCCGTGGCAAGAGTCGCTGCGGCTCCGAGAATCGGGGGGACACGGCCACAAGAGCCACAGACGCCGAAGACCGAGGCCACTACGGTCCTACCCATGGCGCTCGAGGTTCAGGCCGAGCGGCTCGCCCGGGTGACGTGCGCCGAGTGTGGCCGCGAATGGCGGGCCGGCGAGCTCTGGCGCCTGCTCTGGGCCGACCTCAGGGAAGTTGCGGTCTTCTGCCCGTGCTGTGCGGAGCGCGAGTTCCCGGCCGCGGTAAGCGATTCGGACACCTAGCTCGCCCCTTTTGCTCACGAGAGGCGAACGGCCGGGAAAGCGGCGCTCTCTTGCCGTGCTGAAAGCCTGGGCGTCTAGTTAGACGCGGGTGTGTGCGCGAGGTTCTTGCGGCTTAAGGGTGGGCCGCAATGGGGTGACTCCCTTATCTCTGGACTTCGATTAGGAATCGAACCGGTGTCCGCAAAAGCGACACACCTTCGCGCCCGATTTGACCTGTTCAGCGCATTCAGGACAAACCTTGGTTGCTTCTGCCTCGGGGGCGATGCGCGCCTGAATCAAGTCGCGGGCTTCGCCAAACTCTTCGTTTTTTTGAGCAGACCGAAGATTGGCCCACATGATCGTGTTCTCGTCCTTGACGGCTTGCCCGAGCCCGCCCTTAGCCTCGGATCCACCTCGAAGGCTGAGTTGCAGGTACCCGGACCCGGAAATGACAGAGGCCTTCTTGAACTGGACAGCGACGATGCTGTCCCACGGAATGAGCTTTTCGCCCCGTAGCATGCGGGTCGCCGCAAATCCTTTCTTGCCTCGGCTGATGCTTACGCCTGCGTCGGTGATGACGAGGTTGCCGGTCATTCCTTTGAAGACTCTTTCGTTCATCCCGTCCGGCCTACCCTAGAGGGTCGACGGACTCGTCCGCCTGCGGCGGCGGGACTCAGATCGGACTTCCCTTTCACGCTCAAAGCGACCACGGGCCTGGCCTGTACGTCCCCAAAGGTCTCTGACAGCCAGAGCCGGGAACAGCTGCGACCCTGGCTGTCCATCGGGCTACCACCTTGAGTTCGGGCTTCGGTGCCGGTGAGTTCTTCGGCCGCGGGCTTGTGCGGTCAAAGGACGAGGTCCCGCGGTCTATGTAACGAGGCTCGGGCCCTGGGAACGGCAAGAAGGTTGTCAAAGTGCGGTTGAGGGTGAAGCGGGCCGTGCGGTCAAAACTCAATAAGGATCAAGCCCATTCCAAGCAGGGCAGGCGGTCATTTTTGGAGGAGGTCAGCTAGGTATGACGCGCGTGGCTTTTTCTGTTGTCCTAGGGTCCAGTGTGGGCCAGCAGCGGGAGTGCGCAAAGCGGCGAGGCGCTGTTACAGCTCGGGCCTCGATTCCAGGCCGTTGTCGTTCATGCCGGTCCGCGCTAGCTGCCGGTTAATCCAGCGCAGCTCCAAGCGGTCCCTCGGCCAAGTCTCAAGCTCCTTCGCCTTCCTGGCTTTCAGGCATTCCCGACAGAAGTCTTTGTGGTGCGTTCCTCCGTGCTCTTCGCAGGCGTAGGGGACTGTCAAATTCGTTTAACGGCCCAGAGCGCGAAATACGAGGACTAAGTTCGGCTAGGCCGTGGAGGGTCAGCGTTCTCCCCGCGATTCAGCTCGAGCGTGACGCTTCAACTCGGCAGTCTGGGACTCTGAAACTGCGCGCGACCATGCTCCTCGTGTGACGGTGACGTTCGGCGAACAGTAAGCGGTGGACCAGAGTGTCCACGTGTAGCTCGAGCTTGAATTGAAACCCGTTACGACCCATCCGGCACCAAAGCTGGCCGGCTCGCTCTCCCAGGTTTGGTCAACGAAGAATACTCCGCCAGAAATCACCGTCTGCCCGGCTGGGCAAGTGGCAGTCAGCATTCTCACACTCAGAGGCGGGACGGGTGTCGAAACAACCACCGCTGTGATCGCTTGGATCCCCTGAAGTCCTTGCGGTCCTTGCGCGCCTGGTGGCCCGGTTCGCCCGCGGGGACCACGCTTCCCGCGAGGGCCACGTGGACCGCGAAGAACCCTGGACCGCAGCGGGCCCGCGTACTTGCTCGCTCTAGCATGGTTGACGCCAGCCTTCACAGCACCCGATGCAGCCTGCCCGACCGAGGTCGAGCCCAGTAGTGCGACGACGAGTGCTGCAAACGCCAGCGAGATTGTGGTGCGTTGCCTCCTCATGGTTCCCTCCCCACGTTGCGATACTGGTTACTCGAGTATCCCAGAACCTTTGTGCAGAACCGCGCAAACCTCCAGAACTAGGCTTCAGGATCGCTCTTATCAAGCCTCTTCGACGATCAGGACGGCGTCGTCATCGAGCGCCTTGCCAGCCCGTGTGTCGATCACACGAAGTGCCCGACCTTGGCCCAGCGGGATTGTGTCGCCCTGTTGCCACGTCGGGACCGCCGTCCTGAACGCGGGCGGGTCGGCGGGTGTCCCGTCTGCCCGTTCGAGCTTGAAAGCAAATAGGCCCATCTCGGTCCTCCTTGTCGGCTGGGACCGGACGGGCAAGACGGAGCCTATATCCGCTCTTGACCCCTCGCGCGAGGCGGTAGGCGATTGGCGTCGAACTAAGTCGCTCAAGTGGACGAGCGAAGCCGCACATGGGAACGACGCTTCGAGATACCCGTGTTTGTCGCAGCGCTGCTGGTGATTCCGGTCATCGTCGTCGAACAGTCGAGCGCTGGCGAACCGTGGCGGGCTATCGCCGGAATCCTCAACTGGGCTATTTGGCTCGTGTTCGCGCTCGAGTTCGTCACGCTGCTCGCCGTCACGCCGAACCGCTGGCGCTGGCTTCAAAAGCATCCGTTAGAGGTTGCGATCGTCGTTCTGACCCCGCCGTTCCTTCCGGCCTCGCTTCAGGCTGCTCGTGTGCTGCGGCTGCTCAGGGTTCTGCGAGTCCTGCGACTCGCGAAGATCCTCCGAAAGCTGTACACGTTCGAGGGCCTTCGCTACGCGGCGCTGCTCGCCGCGATGACGGCACTCGGCGGGGGTGCAGCCTTCGCCGCTGTCGAGCGGGGACACAACGAGAACGTGCACAACACCTGGGATGGCGTCTACTGGGCGGTGACGACGATGACGACCGTGGGCTACGGGGACATAGCGCCGCGGACGGATTGGGGCCGCGTCATCGCCATCGTTGTCATGGTCATCGGCATCGGCTTCCTCTCAATCCTGATCGCTGCGGGAGCCGAGCGCTTCGTCGCGAGAGACGTTCGGGAAGCAGAAGAACGAGTCGAGGGCGAGCTCGGTGAGATCGAAACCGACGTACTGCGCGAGATCGAGGAGATCGGTGAGAGGCTTCGACGCTTGGAGGGACAACTTCGCCGTGCCTGATCCAAGAGCAATGCTCCTGGAATTTGTGCGGGTAATCACGATCCGTGCGATACTGGCTCGGCGTTAGTTCTCTTGCGGCGGCCGTAGAGCGATCTCCGACTTCTCACGGGTTCTGGTGCAGAGGGGGAGCTTTCCTCCTCTCCCAACCGAAAGGAAGCACACACGGTGTCGGATTCAGCTCCTCTAACGGCTGCGGTTGCGCAGCGGGCGTCGATGTACTGGCGAACCCTCACGGGCTTGCTGGTCATCCTGAGCATCGGGATCGCGATGCTGGTGGCGTCTGGTTCAGCTGCTGGCTCGGGAGTCGGACAGGCGGCTCACCCAAACGCATCGCCTGTCGCCATCCAGAAGACCTGCGGCCGTGGTTACGTCCACGCGATCATCGGCGGCGCGCACAAGTGCCTTCGCGCCGGTCAGTTCTGCGGGGCTCGATTCGAGCGGCAGTACCGACGCTATGGCTTTACTTGTCGAAGCGGACATCTGAGGAGGCGCTAGATCCGCGAGCAACGCCACGTCCTCTGATGCAAGACCTCTTTCCGAATAGCGAGACCCGATGAAGCGCGCCGTCGCATTCGCCGCCGTGCTGGCGTTAGTGGGCGCTGTCGTCGCCCTTTCCAGTCCACAGACGGGAACGTCCGGTGATCGAGGCCTCTTCAGCCGGCAGGTCGCTTGTGGCGTCGAGCGCTGGGGGGTCAAGACTCTCACCGATCGCGCCGCGCGGAGGATCAACTTCATCCCAAAGGCAACGACAGTGCGGTCACTCCGCGGCCGTCGCGCGCCGGCGAGCGTCTTTGGAAGCCCGCGAATCCGAGGTGTGGAAACCACGACCTACCGTGTCCGCGCCACTCTCGTCGAGATGAAGCGGGAAGACGACAGCGACATTCATCTCGTTATCGCCGATCCCCGGAATTCCCAGCAGACGATGATCGTCGAGTTCCCCGACCCGTCCTGCACTCGCGGCGCGCCGTCCCAGGCGAGGATCAAGATGCGAAGGGCGAGGGCCGCGCTCATCACTGCGTGCGGCTCGCCCCCGAGCTCGTCCTTTCAGCACCTTCGAGGCGCAGCGACGATTTCAGGCGTCGGCTTCTTCGACGTGGAGCACGGACAAAGTGGCGTAGCCCCGAACGGCATCGAGCTTCATCCCGTCCTGAGCTTCGCTCGATCGACGTGCCGCGCCTCGGCACCCGCCCCGCCACCGCCACCGCCACCGGGTCCGCCACCGCCACCGGGGAACTGCGCTCCCTCCTACCCGACCGTATGCATTCCGCCGCCGCCGCCCGACCTCAACTGCGGCGACATCTCGTATCGGAACTTCCGTGTTCGCTGGGACGTTCCCGACCCCGACCCGCATCACTTCGACAGCGACCGGGACGGGGTCGGCTGCGAGGCATGACGACCGGCAGCCCCAACCATTGCCTCGCACGGGGACGCCTTCCCGGCTGCCGTGAATGGTCCGGCTGCCGACCCCATCATCCTCGGCAGAGGAGCAACCGGGGGAGACGTGCCCACGAAGCGAGCGGGTGGTGCAAGTGAAATGTCGATGACCAAACCGTGATGCGAACACTCACTGCCCTTGCCGCCGCGCTCTTCATAGCTGCCACGCCTTCCGCAGCGTTTGCCGACCCCCCGCCCTTCGCCTCAACCTCAGGGGTCTGTAACCCCAACGGAGGGACTGATTACGCAGTAGCCGCTCAGCAGTCGCACCCGAGCGTCATCGCTCGACTTGTCGCTTCTGGGCCTGGGCGTTGGGACGCCTACGCCCAACAGTTCGCCTCCTGGCGGTTCGCCGGCGCTGACACGCTCTGGGAAGACCACGGGAGTGTGGTGGCGGGCGGGACGCTGCAAGGAACGCTCTACTGCGACGAAGCAATCTCTTACACAGTCCACTTCTTTGACGTCCCACTGAGTCCCACGTCTTTTTCCGGGACCACGTCGCCTCTTTATTCTCCCGATGATCCTTGGGGCAGCCACCTATTCTTCCGAGCTCCAGGCACCGCCCAATACGTCGTCGACCTTACTCTCAGTCAGGGCGCGGTCGATCTCTCAGGCGAGTCGCGAACACAAACATTTGCCTCGTCTGGCCGGTTCGATCTCGGGACTGTGGCGACAGGCGAAACAGAACTCCAGATCCAAGCACGTGACGGTCCACAGGCCCGTTGGACAGTCGCGATCAGCGCTTTGCCCGTTGCAATCACGGGACCGTCGTTCAATCTCTCCGCAGCGCGTCCAGGTGTTGTTGTAACCGCGCAGTACGCCCTGAGCGGAGATACGGCCGTGACTGCCCGCGTGCTCGACCCAGGAGGCCAGGTCGTGCGCCTGCTTGCAGATCGTTTGGGCATTCCAGTGGGCACCCACACACTGACGTGGGATGGCTTGAACGAAGACGGACGGGCCGTAGCTGATGGTGTCTTCCGCCTACACCTCGAGACGGCCGATCCGAGCGGTTACAACGGCTCGGCCGAGGGTGCCGTGACGATCGACGGCACTGGGCCGAGTGTAATCATCCGTTCAACACAGAGGCTTTCGCGCAAGCGAGCTGTGGCCATTGGGATTTCAGATCGCTTGAGTGGACTCCGGAGCGCGACGCTACGCGTCGACGGCAGGACGGTGGCTCGTTTGCGCCGAGGGCAGTCATCGATCATCTTCCGCCCGAGACGAGGATGGCGCCGTGGAAGTCATCGGCTGAGCGTCAGCGCAACAGATCGCGTGGGGAACCGCGTAACTCTTAATCGGCGGTTCTTTGTTCGGTAGTCATTGGTGAGCAAAGAAAGGGAGTCCCAGATGAAGCGCGCACTCAGACACAAACAGCAGAACGGACAAACGACTCAGGTGCTCCCGCCCTCGGAGCTGTTCCGGCCGCTCAGCGACCCGGAGGCAGGGGCAATGCTCGCGGACGTGCCGACGAAGCGGGCTGTCTGGAGGATCGTGCTCACGGCGGTCATTGCGACACTCGTGTTGATCGGACTCACCGTCGGGGGCTACGCGCTCTATCACCAGAAGACGACGGAGATTTCTCATCTCAAGAATGAGCGCAACGGCCTCCTAGCCGCCAACGCAGCATTGAGCAGTCGACTGGCTACCACGCATGCCAAGCTCGGAAAGGCGAACCTCAAGCTGACGAAGACAACGAAGGGCTTGATACGGGCGAAAAAGAATCTGACGAAGCTCGGCAAGGACCTTGCGGCGGCAAACGAACTCGCCGCTGCCAACTACAGCGCTGGATACGGCGCCGGCAACAGTTCGGGGTACTCGTCAGGAGTCAGCGTTGGACTGGTACAGGGGTCTGACCAGTTGGCCTGCAGCGACGACCCCGACGTGACGTGGCTTCCCTACTGCTACTAGATAAGGCTCATCCTCGCGGCCCGGGTCGGCGCGCGCGCTGCGCTCGCTTGTAACGGCTAACCGACGCTAGTGACGCTGTGAAAACCCCACTTTCACGAACCTCCTGGAGAGCTCAATGGGCGCTCGTCGCAGTCCTATTTGCTCTGACAGCTACCGCGACAGCTTGTTCAGGGGCAAGGTCAGACCGTGCCGTCGGCGAGACGGTCACGCATACCGTGACAGTCGTACAGACGACTCGGCAAGAACCCCCTGCGGCTGTCGCGCCGACCTACGCCTCGTTCAGCGGAGCCCACTTCAGCCTCGACTACCCCGACGCGTGGGACATCGAAGCCGCTGAGCTTCCGAAGGGCGGCTACCTCGACACGACGATCCGGAGCCTGACCAAGCCGGATCTGATGATCCGGGTCGATGTCACGCCGAGCAGGGGCGCAGCGATCGACACCTCGTCTGCGGCCGATGAGGTTGAACGGAGCCTCGCAGCTCAGCCGAGGTATCGGGAGCTTTCGTTTACGACCTCGAGGTTCCAGGGCTACGAAAGCATCGACTGGGAGTTCATCGTTCAAGAGGGCGGCATCCTTCTTGAGAAGCGAGACATCTTCTTCACTGATGCGTACGGCGACGGGGTTGCGATTCTTACGCAGGCCCCAGTCGGCTCCTTCTCGCGATGGCGCTCTGCCTTCGCACACGTACGCCAGTCCCTCCTCGTCACCCCGCTTGAGTCGGCATCGCCGCCCAGCAGCTCCGGCCCAGCCGCCGACTTCTGCGATTCCCACGACTGCATCGAAAGCTTCTACGACGGCACCGGCTACATCGTTCAATGCAACGACGGAATGTGGAGCCATTCAGGCGGTCGCCCAGGAGCTTGCTCCTATCACGGAGGCGAGAGCGGGAACGTCTATACAGGCCCCGAAACCGACAGCTACAACGGCTCCGGGTCAGGCTCGGGGACCGATCTTGGCCCCGGTAACGGGTCGACGGTTCTCTGCGCCGACGGGTCGATCAGCCATTCGGGTGGCATTCAAGGTGCTTGTTCCCACCACGGTGGCGTCTCGCCTTGAACTGGTTGGGATGAGTGCCGACCGCGAGAAGGCCGGATCGCTCGGGCGACGGCGTACACCGGGCAGACCGCCGTCGTGAGGGACCCCTACTTCATCATCTGTCGCCGCCGGTGATGCCGCCTATTGGTCGTGGCCGCGCAGAGGCCGATGAGCTGGCGCGGTACGTCGTGCTGAACAGTAGGCCTGGGTGCAGCGAGGCGCGCAGAGGCTCACAGGCCTACTGCGGCGACATCGCGAACTCGACGGCAATAACGCCCAACTCGCCTGCCCATTCCGGCTCGTCCCTGAGCACGTCGTTGAGAGCCGCGTCGGCCTCGGCCTGGGAGTTGTAGAACTCGATCACCTCTCCGAAGTCGTTGAGGCGGAAGTCAGCTAGGCCGTAGAAAGTCACTCGGGCCTGACCCCGGCGTTTGATTTGACTTCAGCAACCGTTGCCCTTCGCTGGCGCGGGTAGGGCGATCAAGATCGCCTCCGACACATTGCTCGGTGCGTAATGGTCGCCGGCCGCACCGCTAGAGAACTCAACGAGAGCGCCAGCGTTGACAGCACGAGCAACCGTCCGGCTTTGGACGAACATCTGGGCACAGCTGTTGAGGCGCTTGAACCATGCGATTTTGGCGTCAGACGGGAACTCGGAAGCAAGCATCATGCTCTTGGCCTCCTCGACCCCAGTCTGAGACGGGAACCGCATCGAGTAGCCCAAGACCCGCCCGTCTCCGTGTATGACTGAGTAGTAACGGTCGTTGAACCGCTCGCCGTCGCCGAGAGATGGATCCGGGTCGTAGCTCGAACCGGCCTCGAACCTGGAATCCTCGTCGTGATTCTGGTTCCAGGCTTCGTCGGTCGCACCGAAGCCAGTGAGCGCAGCCTCTCGCTGCTCGACGGGCGCAGTTGTCGCAGGAGCTTTTCGTGTCGTAGTGGGAGCAGTCTTGCTGCTCTTCGCTCCGCCGCAGGCGGCACTTGTAGCGGCGGAGATCGCGAGAGCGACGGCGACTAGTACCCGCAATGACCCTAGCCCCACCATCGCAAGGAGCCTAACCGGTTGGACCTTCCAAAGACGGACGCGGTTCGGTCAAGTGGATAGGCTCGCTGACGCGTTCGTTCGGTCCCAGCCGACAGAGGAGGACCGAATGGGCCTATTCGCTTATAAGCTCGAACGCGCTGACGGGACGCCCGCCGAGCCGGCCACGTTCCAGACGGCGGTCCCGACGTGGCAGCGGGGCGACACCATCCCGCTTGGCAAAGATCGGATACTGCGGGTGATCGGAACGCGGGAAGGCGCGACGCTCGAGGACGACGCCATCCTGATTGTCGAAGAGACAGGCGACGGTTGAGCTCCGAGCCCCGTTGCCATTGAACGGAGGTACGCTCGCGGAGTGCAAGCCGCCGCCTCTGCACCCAGTTGGAAGGACTGGGCCGATGCTGCCGCGTCAGCGGCTCAGGCACTGGCAATAGTGATCGGTGGTGCGTGGGCGTACTTCAAGTTCGTTAAGGGCAGAACGTTCGCCAAGCGGGTGGAGCTCGCGGTGACGGCAACGGTGCTTCCAACACGACGACCCACGCTCAAAGTGCGAGCGACATTGCGGAACGCGGGTCTCTCTAAACTGCCCCTCAGAATTCAGGTCGTGACCGTTTATGGAATCTA
The DNA here is from genome assembly GCA_035318925.1 of Gaiellaceae bacterium. Lineage (GTDB taxonomy): Bacteria > Actinomycetota > Thermoleophilia > Gaiellales > Gaiellaceae > VAXT01. Next base: position 155,114 of record DATHDS010000014.1, on the reverse strand, counting down.
CGCAGCACCCACTAGCGCCAACCCAATCGCGATGCGTGAGGCCCAACTCGGAAAGCGGAAGAGGATCTTCAAGGCGCACAAGTGGATTGAGGCTCAGGAGACAGTCTCTGACGAGATCCTTTGCCTCGTGCCCGCTCGCGATGAAGAGTTGCTTGCATTCAGAGCCGAATGCACAATTTTTGCGAGACGCAGGAAGCCGGGAGCGCTTACTTGGACTGCCAGTGCGGTTGTTCCGGCCGAGGTGGAGGCAAGTGACCAGGCAATTAGTTCAATGGGTGTAGCCAAGTGAGAGGAGGTGACACTGAGGGTGGCGGAAGATCAAGAAAGACAAGGCGAAGTTTCCGAGGAGGAGGTCCTTGCGGTTGAAGAGGAGACTCACCAAACAGCACAAGATGAGGTGCCCGAGCCTGTGGTAGTCGAGGTGGAGGGCGACACCGAGGACTGACTCGGTACAAAACGGGGGTACAAAGAGGGCCGCAACCCGTATGGCTACGGCCCTCTTGCAGCAAAGGACATCTGGCGATGAGGCGGCGCCTGTCGTCGACGTCGCCTTTCGCCGGCCGCGACGGACGATGTCTCGGTTGCTAGTTGGCCGCTTTCAGTTCGGCGAAGGTCGCAAAGGCGTCTCTCAGCGCCTTGAAGTCCGGATACTCGCGCTTGATGCGGGCGAAGGGCTGGTCGGCCGCGCCGACGGGGCTCAACTCGACGACCGGGGTGAGGACGATCTTACGCTCTTGAACCGGGGTCAGGGCGATGCGCTTCACGATTGCGGACATTCCAGCCTGCTCATTCGTTTTTCGGTTCGTTGATTAGTGTAGCGAAGGGAGCGGCTGGTCCAACAAGCGTCATCCGGCCTCTTCGACAATCAGGACGGGCGTCTCGTCGGGACGGGTGCCGATCACGCGCAGCGACCGACCGTTGCCCAACGGGATCTCGTCGCCGGCTTGCCAGTCCGGAACGGCTGTCTCGAACGTGGCCGGGTCGGCGGGTGTCCCGTCTGCCTGCTCGAGCTTGAAAAGCGAATAGGCCCATCTCGGTCCTCCCTTGTCGGCTGGGACCGGACGGGGCGAGAGCAACCCTATCGGGATCTCTCTGGGGGCCGGCGGCGGGGTCGAACCCTCGGGCGCCTCGAGCGCTTCCCCGCCTCTCGTCGGCCCGACCCCAGCCTAGAAGCGCTCTGAGCGCCGCGCTAGTGTCGAGTCGGGACCTGTCTCCTTTAAGGAGTCACGCGCGCTCGTCTAGGAGACGCAGCGCATCTCGCGCCCAGTCGGCTATGGATTGATCTTCGGTGCCGTCATAGACCGTGATCGCGGCCTCGCATATCTCCCGGAAGGCTTGGACCTTCGTGATGTCCTGGTGCTCGGTCTTCAGCGCCAGTACGTCCACGAACTGACGCGCCGCGGCCTCGCGCCGGAGTCGATCGTTCTCAGTCATCGACGCATCATCAAGAGAGGTTAACGCGGGCCTACTAGGGGCCTAAACGTCCGAAACGGTGCTTGTGGAGGGAAGCGGCTCGACCCTTCTATGCGCGGAGAATGCAGCGCAGCCAAGCCACTTCCCGCCACTTCCCCGGACCTCTCGCCAGCCCCTCGATAAGCCTGGGGGACAAGAGGTCCCCGGTTCAAATCCGGGCGCCCCGATGAAAGCCCCGCTCAGGCGGGGTTTGCTCTTTGCAAAACGTCGCGTATGCTTGGATGCGCGTACGGGGGTAGTACGAAAAGTGCGCGCTGGGTGCGCGTTGGGGCTTGGCGACTGCTGTTCGGGTGAGCTGGGGATGATGTCCGACAAGCTGGGGAGATTCGGACGAACGTGCGTTTTTTCGCCCTGCAAGCAGGACACTTTCTTCTCGCGCGCGTCCGATGCGGGCCGGGGTTGTCCACCCGTTGAAATTGTCGGTTCCAGCCACCACTAATGCAGACGTGGCCGCGCAGACCGAACGAGCGCTGACCGTCGCTGTCGAGTTGACGGGGCGACAGGACTGGCTTTCCTGCACCGCTGCCGAGATCACGCGAGGCAGAAGCTTCGGCCTCGAGCCTCGTGAACTAACGATTCTCAAGCGGTCCGCCCACGGACAGCAGGCGCCGGCGATCGCAGCCGAGCTCGGACTGACGAGGTTTTGCCGTCGACCACGCCATGCGCCGAGTCAAGGACAGGCTTGGCGTGCAGACGTTGAGTCACGCGGTGGCCTGTTTGGTAGCGGCTCGCGCAATCCACTTTGAAGCCGACTCGCTAAGCGCTACACCTCTCGTGCGCGCATTTCCGCACGAGAACTTGCGTAGCCAAAGCGGCTCCTAATCGCCGAAACCGCTGCATGCGGGGAGATTTCGGCGCTGCGCGGCACGCGGCGCCGCCCCCAGGAACGCCCGCGTCCCGAGTTACCGTCGGCGGCGAAATGCAAGAGCGAGCAACCAGCATCCCCGGGGAGTTCCTGAACAACATCGACGCCGTGGCGCGTCGGCTCGGTTGCTCTGTTCGCACTGTGCGGACGCTCATCGTCAGTGGCGATCTCGTCGCCACTCGGGTGGCGCGCCGAGTGCTGGTTGCGGAGTCTGACTTGCTCGATTTCATGCGCCAGCACCGGGAGGGCGACGCGACGTGAGCACGCCGACGATCTCCGACATCGTCGCCTCCGCGCTGGCTTGCGGCGTGCCGCGCCCGATCGTCGCCACATGGCTGGACGGGATCGCCGAGGGCCTCGTGCGGATCGATGAGGCAGCCGAAGATCGCGACGCTGAAAGCGCGCGCGCCTTCGCCGAGGCACTCCTCGGGAACATCGACCACATCCGCCGGACGTTCGGCTTCACGCGCGGGATGCCATGAGTGACGCCGAGATGATCCGACTGCTGCGGGAGACGGACCCGAGCGCTGTCGCCTCTCAGCCGGCCACGATGGACGAGCTCTCGCGTCAGATCGTGCTGGGTGACGGCAGGGTCGCGACCTCGATCGCGATCGTGGAGCCTGAGGGTGCAAAACGCAACTTGCTCGAGCCGCCCCGGCTAGCGCCCGTCCCACCGCCGAGCAAGTTTCCTGGTCTCGCACACGAGGAAGCCTTGAGACTTGAGCTGCCGCCGATCAAGCATCTCGTCCGCGGCGCCGCTCAGCAAGGCTCGGTTGGCACCCTGACCGGCCTCCCGGAGAGCTTCAAGTCCTTCCTGGCGATGGAAATCGCGCTCAAGGTCGCCGGCGGTGGTGCGAACGTGCTCGGGCTCGACGTCGAAACGCACGGTCCGGTCGGCTACTGGTGGCAAGACGACAGCCGCGAGAACGAACTCGGACGTCTGAAGCAGTACGCGCTCCAGCACGGCTACACCGACGGGCTGCCGCTGCTCTGGCATCTGAATGAAGACCTGCGCCTACCCGACCATCTCGAGGACCTCCGGGCCGAGGTCGAACGCGAACGGCAGGTGCTCGTCGTGCTGGACTCGCTCTACAACTTTTTGCCGGCGAGGATAGGTCTGAAGGACGAGGAAGTCGCCCAGGTACTCGACCGGGTCAAGAGTCACATATGCGATCCAACCGGCTGCGCCGTCGCCTTCGTCGACCACGCGCCCTGGCCCTCCGAATCGAACCGCGGCAATCAGATGCGCGGCTACGGCTCCGTCTTCAAGGCCGCCGCGATCCGATGGGGCATCTACCTCCAGCGCAAGCGCGGGAGTGAAGAGGTCTTCATCGAAGCGCGTGGCAACAACGTCGTCGGGTTCAAAAAGTCGCTCTTTACCTTCGACGAGCAGGCGCTCGAGTTCCGCGCGGTCGCCCAGGAGGAGATCGCCGAGGCCGATCTCGAGCAGAGGATCATCGACTACGTCCGCACCCACCCCGGCGCCTCGCAGACGGAGATCGAGGCGCAGGTCAAGGGCAGGGCGACGCGCATTCGCGAGGCCCTGAATCGTCTGAGCAAAGTCCCGCGGGACGCCGACGCCCGTCCGGGGCTCTGGGACGCGGTTGAACTCGCTCCGATCCTCGTCCTCGGCCCTGGGACCGCAACGGACGGCAAGTACTACTTCCTCAGGGATCAAGCGGGTTCGGACTCCGTCCCCGCTTCTGGGACGGACCGGGACGGGTAAATGCGCGGCGGTCTTCGAGACCAGGTCCGTCCCTGTGCCACGCCCTCTATGAGGGGGCACGGGACGGACGGGGTCTCAGCGGACGCAGTAAAGGCGGAGCGCGTGGACGGCCCGCGGAGAGCCTGTACTGATCAGGTGGGGAGGGGGTTCACGTTCCCGATCGTAAGTTGCCGCAACGCGGGCCGCAAGCAACATTCTAGCCGAGCGCTGTGTAAGAGTAAATCGAGAGTTAGGGGCTCGGACGCGAACGCCCTAAAGATGGGGCTGCGGGCTCTCGGGCTTCCCCCATCTATTTGCGCCGCCCTTGACCTCGTCGCTCTCCTCGTCGGGGACCTCAAGGTCTTCCATCTTTGGCTCGGCCTGCTCCTCCTCGGTTTCCTTCGACTCGTGCTCGTGCTCGCTCATGGTTTGGCTCCTCTCTTCTGGCTGACCAGACCACGCCGATTCTCCTCCTCAATCGGCTCGCTGTCTAGGAGCGAGGCCGCCCGGAGCTTTCAGGATTCCTACAGTCCGGAGCGCAATCATGCGGGCGACCAAATTTCTCCGCCCAGCCTGCGGCGCCCCAGAGAGGCTCGTCTCCTCCTCGCCCCCTCGTGGCTGCGAGGCGAGCCTCACCCCTGGGGTCACCCGGGGGCGAACTCCTGTTCAGTCGACCTCTCGCCGTACTTCGGAGGCGACTCGGCTACCAGTGGCCCTCGCGTCTGGATCGGGGACAGTGAATCCCCTGCCGCCCTCAGAAGTGGCCTCAGTGCAGGGCTTTTGTGGTCTGCGCGTACCAAGCGCGTACGGGATTCGAGGGTCTGCAAGCGGGCCGGCATCCTGCGCGAGGGGCCAAGTGGCGAGAAGCGGACCTTCCATAGCTTCCGGCACACGTTCGCCAAGTGCGCGCTCGAGAACGGCCGTCCGATCACGTGGCTCAGCCGTCATCTCGGTCATTCGTCGCTTGCGATCACGTCCGAGGTTTACGGCCATTGGGAGCGGGCAGCACGCCGGCGCGAGGCGCGCGCGATGGAGGGGGTCTTCGCTGTCTGAGGACGGGAGTTCGGGGACCAGCCTTCTGCGCAGCGCAGATAACAAGGGGCCGGTTTCCCGGCCCCTTTCGTTGCTTAGGTCGAACTACTCATGGCAGGCGTACCTCATCGGGGAGTAAAAGGCGAGGGAGCGTTGGCGCAACGGACCGTTACGTGGAAGCTCTGGGCCGCCCCGCCCTCGTTAGCCATCGTGACCGAGAACCCGGGCGCGCCGGTCACGTCGTTGATGGCGAACGCCGCGGCCACCGTCCGGAGCACGGAAGGAGCCGCTAATGGGAAGTAGCCGCCTCCGAGCGGCTGCTTCCCCGCAGGGCACCAGGAGCTCGCCGTCCCCTGTTCCCCAGCCGGGACGGAAAGCGTGGAGTCGGCGCTGGCTTCGCCGGTCCCGTACCCGGAGAGGAACTGTGCCGAATCAATCCCGTCGAGGTTGTCGGCATCGGGCGCCTTGGCAGTCGGCGCGAACTTGGCCGAGGTGATCTTCCCGGCCGCGATGACCGGGGTTCCGTAGGTGCTGCCGGCGAGATCGCCCGAGGTGATCGGGTCAATCCCTCGCAAGTAGGGGGCGGCAGCCATCGCACCCCCGCTGAGCGCGAAGAACAGCGCCAGCGTCGCCATCACGTTCGCGTAGCTCAGCCGTCCCCGCAGACCTTGAAATCTAGGAATCCGCATCTCCCCTCCTGTGGTTTTGTGACCGTAACAAGCCGCACTAGCTTGCTACGGAGCGGCGCGAAATACAAGGGGAGGAACGCGGAGAACCCTAACGCGGGTCTCCCGTACTCCTCAACTTCGCGCGCAGAACCCGCCGCTCTCAGTGCGGCACTTGCCAATCTCTTACCAAGCCGAACGGAAGCCGCCGCTTAGCAGGACTTTCTAGCTGACCCTCAGCTAGGCAGGCTGGCCCGTTTCGACCCCCTCGAAAGGACGCGAGGACGCATGAAACCCACCCATCGAGCGTCGTGACCTCCTGGCTTTGCCGAGGCCGACTCGTGGGTGCGCGTACCGTGCGCGTACGAACTCGCCGCCATCGCCTGCATTTCGGCTCTACTCGGTGCAAGTGGCGACTAGCTGATTAGCAGGCACTTCGTAGCAGCGAGCGGCAGGTGGCGGCAGGGAGAAACGCCCTGTGGCGAACAAGAGGTCCCCGGTTCAAATCCGGGCGCCCCGACTCAGGAAAGGCCGCAACGAGGCCTTTTAAGACCCGTGCGCCTACCCGATGGCGCCGGTGACCTCGAAGGTCGTGCTGACGAAGACGTGGTGCGGCCAACTGATCTTGATCATGTGGACTGCGTACGAACCGTCGCTGAACTTCAGCACACGGTTGACGGTGCCGCCTGGGTACTTGGTGAGCGCGGCGGCCTCGGCTTCGTTCGCCGCGGCTCCGGTGATGATCGTTCCCGTCCCGGGACGCCAGCCTTGCGGGACCTGACCGACGACTCGCTGGTTCGGGCCCGGTCGCGCCAACGTCGCCGCGTTCGCCGCGCCTGACGCGCCGTTGTTGGAACCCGAGTTGACGATCGCGTAGGCGCCGATCGCGACCGTCGCGGCCGCGGTGCCGATAGCGATCGGCCTGGTGAGCTTGTGGGAAAACATCGAGAGACTCCTTGCACGGTGGGTTGATGGCTGATCCCACTATGCGACAAGGCAGTAAGAAGAACCTGTGATCGACCTAAGAGCCTCGTATGAATGTGCGCGCCGGCGGTGCCGCGTCGTCGCGCTCGAGTGGGCCTGCCGTGGGCGGCACCCAAATATTCGAGCTAGGAGGATCTCGCGACCGCTCGTTCCCAGGAGTACGCCTCCGGCGCCCGGTGCAGCGGTCCGTCGAAGAGTGGCAGCCAGTGGGCGATCTCGGTCGCGCTCGGATCGTCGAAGATCGCCTTGATCGCGCTGTGCGCGTCCGGGCCCTCGAAGAAGAATACGACCTCGGTCTCAGACAGGAAGACCGTGTATCGATCCAGGGCTGCTTCGAGGTCCTCACGGTCCGGGGATTCGGCGGCTACAAGCTCCTGTGCCCGCTCGCGACTGTCGGGTTTCAAACGAGCCACGAGGATGAAGCGGTCCATTTCTGCAGCGTACTCCGTGGCCGCTAGGAGCTGATCGCTCGCGCGGCCGTCACGCGCCCTTCGCCATCCAGGCCGAGAGCGTCTTCCAGAAGTCGGTTCCCTCGGCGGTGACCCTGGGGTTGCTCGAGTAAGGGCTGCTGTGGCGGGCCTGGTAGAGCGTGCCGTGGAAGGCCGGCCCGGGCCCGGCCCAGCCGAGCTCGATCCCCGGCGCCTGTTTCGTCCCGGTCGCCTCGGCCAGCAGGTCGCCCTTCGCCAGCCGCTTGCCGACCTTGTGCGAGGCCGGGATCTTGATGTCCTCGGCGGTGTAGATGGGGAAGCGCGCCATCGGCCCCTTGTCGCATTGAACGACGATCAGGCCACCGATCCCCGGCCAGCCCGAGCCCGAGCGGACGATTCGCACGATCTTGCCGTCCGCGAACATCGGGATCGGCCCGGCGCCGAGAAAATCGACGCCCATGTCGAGCCCGGCAAACGCCGACTTGCGCCCGATGATCCCCCAATCTCCGATCCGCTCGATCGCAAAAGAGCCCAGGAGCTTCGAGTCGAAGGCGTCGGCCTGCTTGACCAGCGCCTTGAACGTCATGTAACCGACGATCCCGTCTACCTCCAGCTTGTTCTTCTTCTGGAAGCGCCTGATCGCCGCATCGAGCCGTTGTCCGAAGCCGTCGTTGAACTTGCCGTTGACCCTGACCGGCTGCGGGAAGCCGACGCCGGCGCGCGAGAGCATCCGCTTGACGGCCACGATGTCCTTGCCCGAGTCTCCAAGACGCAGGAGGCGGACGAGCGTGAGGTCTTCTTTCGCCACCGGCGGGCGGACCCTACTACTCGGCGAGCGGCGGGTCGACCTGTGAAAGCCGGTAGTACCTCTGGACGATGCCTCGGTACCGAGCGAGCACCCGGAAGCCACCGCCCACTGAGCCGTAGTGCCGGTCCACGCGAGCCCACGACTCCCCGATTTGCGCGCCTCTCCTGCCGCCGGTTCCCTCCATGGAGTGACGAGCGCGGCACCATTTAGGTCGAGAGAACCACGACTGCGGCTGTTCCTGTAGGCCCCTCAATTCGAAGGAAACAGCCATGGCAGTTCGTGCAGGATTCGCAGCCGCATCGCTACTCGGTGTCGTCACCACCGCCGGGACCAGTCTTTGGCTCGCAACAGTGGCAGTGCTCGCCGGGCTCGTCATCGCCCTGCTTGCACTCGAAGTGCGGCCGCGGCTCCACCGCAGGCAGTTCTGAATGACCTGGGGGACACTGCTCCTCCTCGTCGTTCTCGTTTCGCTCGACATGCAGAACCTGGCCTCGAAGTTGGGGCGGGTCATCAAGCTCGGCGACGCGACAACCAACGACTACACGATCGTCGTCCCGATCTTCGGCGACCCGGAGTACTTTCGGAACGGCGAGTACCTGCAGCGCTATCGAAAGAACGCGCTGCTCGCCGTCAACGTGGACAGCCCGAAGATGGAGCGGTTCGTTCGCGATCTGCGCGTGGCGGGCTGGCGTGTGCACGAAGCGCATCTGACCGGCCGGGTTTCGTGCCCCGAGTTGCTCTGCGAGGCGCTGCGGGACGTAACGACCGAATACGTAGTCCGGATGGATGGCGACACGGTCTCCTATGAGGACCCGGGGCGCGCCGTCGCGGCTGCACGATCTGCCGGAGCCGACCTCTGCAGTGTCAAGATCACGGTGTCTCGCCGGCAGACGCTGATCGAGAAGCTGCAGGCGGTCGAATACGACATGTCCATGCTAGGCCGTCACAACCGCGCCTGGATGACCAGCGGCGCGTGCATGATCGCGAAGACGTCGTCGCTCCGCGGCATCCTGGCTGCACACTCCTTCTGGTTTCCCGGGGAAGACCTGGAAACCGGCGTCATCGCCACGCACTACCGCCTTTCCGTCCGCCACTTGGACATGCACTTCTATACGGACGCGCCGCCGACGTTTCGTACCTGGTTTCGACAGCGCCAGATGTGGTGGTCGGGCAGCTTTCGGATGGCCTTCATCAACCCCGACCAGACGCTGCGCTTTCCACTTACCTTCATCTACACCGTCTGTGTGGTCTGGCTGATGTGGATCGCAAAGTGGCATGAACTCCGTGACATCCGGCACGTCGCCGCGATCTTGCCCTTCATCGTGCTCATGTACACCGGCGTCTGTTTCCTATCGAACTGGTCCGTGCGGAACCGGTGGATGGTCGTCTATCCCTACTACGCGCTCTTCCAGGTATTGGTGCTACCTCCGCTTGGAGCGCTCTACTACGCGAAGAGCTGGTACCGGAATGGCACCCTAAAACCCCCGGGCCGCTACCGGATCGGGCTCCGCCGCGAGACGCTCGAGGGGGACACGGGCTCGGTTTTGCAGCGTGCCCTCGAAGGGGTCCGAGAGAGTTTTCCGGCTCGGTCCGGAAAGCAGGTGGTCGAGGCGCTCAGGACGAGGTAACGGTGAAAGGGGAGGTCGCGGTTAGGCGTTTGGTGATCCTCGCCTCGCTGGCAATAGGCTGTGCCCGTGGCGCCGACACGTGTGGCGATCATGGGGGCTGCTCTCGATCTCGGTGCAGGACGCCGCGGCGTCGACATGGGGCCGTCGGCGATCCGTTATGCGGGCCTGCACGGCAAGCTCGCCGGCGCCGGGATCGACGTCGAGGATCGAGGCAACGTCGAAACGGCGCTCGCCGAGACGCGGGCGCGCGGCGCCGAGCGTGCCCGTTTCCTGGACGAGATCCTGGCGACGTGCGCGCGGATCGCGACCGAGGTCGAGCAGGTTCGTGACGAGGGCCTGCTCCCGCTCGTGCTCGGCGGCGACCACTCGATCGCCATCGGCACGCTCAGTGGGCTCGCAGCTTCCGGGCCCGGCGGAGTTCTCTGGCTCGACGCCCACGGCGACCTGAACACACCCGAGACGACGCCGAGCGGCAACGTGCACGGAATGCCGCTTGCGGCGGCTCTGGGTCTGTGTGGAGCGGAGTTCGCGCGCGAAGGACTGCGGCTTCCCGCCGTCGACCCGCAGCGCGTGGCGCTCGTCGGTGTGCGCTCGCTGGACGCGGGAGAGCAGGCGGTCGTCCGCGACCTCGGGATTGCCGTCTACACGATCAGCGACCTCGATCGCCGTGGCGTCGAGCCGGTGATCGAGGAGGCACTGACGCGCGTCTCGGGCGGGTCGTTCGTGCACGTCTCGGTCGACCTCGACGTCGTCGATCCGGAGTTCGCCCCAGGGGTCGGTGACCCGGTGCTCGGCGGCCTGTCGTACCGCGAGGCGCATCTCGCGCTCGAGCTCGTCGCGGAAGCGGGTGTGCTGGACTGCCTCGAGCTGACGGAGGTGAACCCAATCCGCGATCACGAGAACACGACCGCGACGCTCGCGGTTGGGCTTGCCGCCAGTGCGCTCGGCGTTCGGATCCTCTAGACGAAGACGTCGGCCGAGCAGCCGAAGACGAGCGCGCCCGGCACGTCCGGCTCGGCGATACCGGCCAGCGAGGGGTGCTCGAGATCAACCTCGACGTCGGCCCAGGTGTCGAGCCCGAGCGACGCGGCGCCCTCGTCGGCGCCGAACGAGAGGAGGGTCTCGACAGAGAGGACGTTCCTCCTCAGCGTGCGGCGCCGCGCGATGCCCTCCAGCTCGCGCAGCTCCTCCAGCGGGTCGATGCGGACATTCGAGTCCGAGCCGATGCAGATGCTGAGCCTGCGTTCGCGCACGCGCTCGACGGGCACGAAGCCGTCGCCGAGGTTCGCCTCCGTGGTGAGGCAGGCACAGATCCTGGCTCCCGCTTCGGTCAGGAGGTCGAGCTCCCGGTCGTCCGCGTGCGTCGCGTGGACGACGGTCGTGCGTGGGCCGAGGCAGCCGGTCTTAGCCAGGAGCTCGATCGGCCTGATGCCGTGCTCGTCGATGCACTCGTCGATTTCGCGTAGCTGCTCGTCGGCGTGAACGTGGAGCGGGAGATCGTGCTCCACGGCGTAGCGGCCGATCTCCTCGAGCCAGTCGGACGGGCAGGCGCGGACGGAGTGGGGGGCGAGCCCGACCCGGATTCCGCGCTCTCGGAGCCGCTCCACCTGGTTGAGGTAGTCGGCGGGGGCGGGCTGCCGGAAGCGCTCGAGGCCGCCGCGTCCGTAGGCGGCGTAGAGGAGGACGAAATCGATGCCGGCGGCATCTGCGGCTTCCGCGGCGGCAAGGGCCTCCTCGAAGCCGAGGTAGTGGAACTCGCCGACCGCGGTGTACCCGGCGGCGAGCAGCTCGCGGTAGACGAGCTCGTAGTCGGTGCGCACACGTTGCGGCGTCTGCTCGCCGGCCAGGGCGAGCATCGCATCGCGCCAGGCCCAGAAGTCGCCGCCTTCGGTGCGTCCTCGAAGCGCCCGCTGAAACCCGTGGCAGTGTGCGTTGACGAAGCCCGGGATCGTGAGACGCCTCGCCACGAGGCGACGCTATCAGCCGCGCCGCGCCCGCCTCGTGAAGCGGTCGTCCCCACCCGGGTGGGGAGAGCTCCACCCGCCACCCGCTGTGATCGTACCGGGGAGAAGCGCGCGTGTCTGTCACGAAAGACGAGCAAATCCAGAACAACCAGACGGGTGCGCTCTATCCTTCGCTCCTGTGTCGGCTCCCGCCGTTCCCGCTTCGCTCGCGCACGTTCCGAACGCGCTGACCGTTTTTCGGCTCGCGCTGATCCCCGTCTTCGTGGCGGTGCTCGTCTCGGCCGAGGGGGGGCGCAGCTGGCCGGCCGCCGTCCTCTTCGGCGTCGCGGGCGTGAGCGACCAACTCGACGGGTGGCTCGCCCGGCGGTGGCGTGTGGAGTCCGCCTTCGGCAAGGTCGCCGACCCGCTCGCGGACCGGCTGATGATCGATGCGGCAGTCATCGTCCTCGTCGCCGTCCATCACCGCCTGCCCTGGGCCGCCCTCGCTCTCGTGCTCGTCAGGGATGCCCTACTGCTCGGCGGGTACAAGCTCGTCGTGCCCCGCGGCTACGAGCTTTCGGTCAACTTCCTCGGCAAGGCTGCGACCTGGGTGCTGTACGCCGCCCTCGCGTTCGTCATGGTCACCCACTCGGGCGCAGACTGGCCGCTCTGGCTCTTCTGGGCCGGCCTCGGGCTCGCACTCGGCGCAGGCGCCTTCTACGTCGCGTCCGCTCGGCGGGCAGTACGGCCGTGAAGGCCGTCGTCATGGCAGGTGGCGAGGGCACACGCCTGCGGCCGGTGACCTCGAACCAGCCGAAGCCGATGGTGCCGATCGTCGGGAAGCCGTGCATGGAGCACATCGTCGAGCTGCTCCACACGCATGGTTTCGAGGACGTGATCGTCACGGTCGCGTTCATGCCGCAGGCGATCCGCAGCTACTTCGGCGACGGCGAGAGCCTCGGCACGCACATCGAGTACTCGGTGGAGGAGTCGCCGCTCGGAACGGCCGGCTCGGTACGGCTTGCGGCCGACAAGCTCGACGACACGTTTCTCGTCATCTCGGGAGACGCGCTGTGCGACTTCGACCTCGACAAGCTCGTGAAGTTCCACCGTAAGCGAGGGGCTGCCGTCACGATCGGGCTCAAGTCCGTGCCGAACCCGCTCGAGTTCGGGATCGTCGTCGTTGACGACGAGGGCCGGGTCGAGCGCTTCCTGGAGAAGCCGTCCTGGGGCCAGGTGTTCTCCGACACGATCAACACGGGCGTGTACGTCCTCGAGCCGGAGGTGCTCGCGCACGTCCCGACCGATCGGCCGTTCGATTTCTCGAAGGAGCTCTTTCCGCTGCTGCTCGAGATGGGACGGCCCATCTACGGGCTGCCGATGGAGGGCTACTGGCAGGACATCGGGAACCTCGATCAGTACCGGCAGGCCAACTTCGACGCGCTCGACGAGCAGGTGCGGCTCACGGTGCCGGGCATCCGCCTGCGCGGCAACATCTGGCTGGGGGAGGGGGTGGAGCTCGACGACCTCGAACAGGTCGAAGGGCCCGCGCTGATCTCGAACTACTGCCGCATCGGCCACGACGCGCACGTCGGCCCGTACTCCGTGCTCTCGGCGAGCGTGACCCTGCGCGAGCGCGCCCGCACCGTCCGCTCGGTCGTGGACGCGTCGACCAACATCGGCCGCGGGGCGCTGGTGGAGGGGGCGATCATCGGCCGTTCGTGCGACATCCGCGCGCACGTCCGGGTCCAGGAAGGGGTCGCGGTCGGAGACGAGGTGAAGATCGGCGAGGAGAGCGTGCTCATGCCCGGTGTGCGCGTCTATCCGAACAAGGAGGTGGAGAGCGGCGCCCAGGTCCACGAGAGCCTCATCTGGGAGTCGCGCGCGTCCTCACGTCTCTTCGGGAAGGACGGCGTGGCCGGCCTCGTCAACGTCGATCTCACGCCCGAGATGGTCACGCGGCTCGCGGTCGCGTTCGGAACCGCCCTCCCGCGCGGCGGCCGCGTCGTCGCAAGCAGGGAGGCACCGGCGACCTGCCGGATGATCGAGCGCTTGATGATCGCGGGGATCAACTCGACCGGCGTGGACGTCGCCGACCTGCGGACCCTTCCGAGCGCGGTCGGGCGACACCTTCTGAAGACGCACGACTACGCTGCCGGCTTTCACGTCGGCTTCACCTCTGCCGATCCCGAGGTCGCGCAGATCCGCTTCTTCGAGGATCCCGGAATCCAGATCACGTCCGCGCTCCAGAAGGAGATCGAGAAGCACTTCTCGCGCGGTGAGCTGCGGCGGTCGGCCGCGTCGGCGATCGGCAACGTGGAGTATCCGGTGCGGGCCCGCGAGAGCTATGCGGAGGACCTGCTGGCAACGCTCGACCTCGAAGCCATCCGCTCGCGGAACTTCCGCATCGTCGTCGACTACGGCTACTCGTCGGCGTCGCTCGTGCTACCGATCGTCCTGGGACGAATCGGCGTCGAGGCGGTCTCGGCACATGCCTTCGCCTCCGACGAGCCGGAGGGGCCGGGCGGGGAGATTCGAGGCCTGATCGGGCAGGCCAAGAAGCTCGTGGGCGCGGTCGGCGCCGATCTGGGCGCAGTCTTCGACCGTGCCGCCGAGCGTCTCTATCTCATCGACGAGAGCGGCCACGAGATCCCCGTCGAGCAGGCGCTGCTGCTGTTCCTGCGCCTGATCGGATCCAACGGCCGGCGCGGCAAGCTCGCGTTCCCGGTGACGGTGACGAGCCAGGTCGACAAGATCGTCAAGGGCAGCGGCCTCCAGGTCGTCCGCACCGCGGCCTCGCTGAGCGAACTGACGAGGGTCGCAGCCGAGGACGGCGTCATCTTCGCGGGGGCAGTCGGAGGCGGCTACGTCTTTCCGGACTTCCTGCCGGCCTACGACGCAATGGCGAGCCTCTGCAAGCTGCTGGAGTTGCTGGCTCCCGTCCGGCAACCCCTCTCGACGCTCGTCGCCGAGCTGCCGACTTCGACCCTCGTCCATCGTCAGCTCCCGTGCCCGTGGGCGCAGAAGGGTCTCGTCATGCGCGTCCTCAGCGAGCGGCTGAAGGGCCGGGACCTCGATCTCCTCGACGGGATCAAGGTCAGCGACCGGCGTGGGTGGGTGCAGGTTCTGCCCGATCCCGACGAGCCGCTCATCCACATCTACGCCGAGGGGCGCGACGAAGCGGCGTCGAACGCGCTCGAGAGCGAGTTCCGAGCACTCGTCCAGGACGTCTTGCGGGAAGAGGCCGGAATCTCAAGCTGAGGTTGAACCTTTAGAATGCTCCTGCTTTACTAGCCAGCGCCGGGTGTACTCCCAACGAAAGGGCTGACCGCGTGGAACCGCTTCCCGACCTGTCCGAGATTTCCGATACCGACCTCAAGAAGCTGATCGACGACCTGACGGAGGAGGAGCAGGAGATCTCCTACCGCCGCCGTTTGCTGCACGGCAAGATCGACATCCTGCGCGCCGAGCTCGTCGCCCGGCTTCAGAAATCGGAAGGAAAGAGCGTGCTCGAGCAGGTCGACGTCGAGGGGCTCGCGCGAATCCTCGCCGGCAAGGCCTCGCCGCCCGCAGGGGACGACGCTTGAGCCACGTGTACTGCCCCGAGTGCGGCTTCCAGAACCCGGAGGCCGCGAACTACTGCGCGAAGTGCGGCGCGCTGCTCGTCCGTGACGAGTCTGGCTCCGATACGACGATGAGCTACACCCCGGAGGAAGGCGAGGACGAGGGGGCCGCGATCCTCGACGAGATCAAGACCGAAGGCCCGGCGCTCGTCGTCCGTTCCGGCGGAGGGCGCGCCGGCGAGCACTTCGTGCTCGAGAACGAGAGCACGACCGTCGGCCGCTCGCCGGACTGCGACGTCTTCCTCGACGACGTGACCGTCTCGAGGCGGCATGCGCAAGTGATTCGCCGTAATGGTCAGTTCGTCATCGAGGACAAAGGGAGCCTCAACGGGACGTTCCTGAACCGCCGCCGGATCGAGTCGGGCCAACTCGAGGACGGCGACGAGGTCCAGATCGGCAAGTACAAGCTGACGTTCCTCTCGTGAGCGCAGCGGCCCAGGCACCGCCCCGCAGCGGCCTGCTCCACATCGGAGCGGTCTGTCGGCACCTGCGGTCCGAGTTTCCGGACGTCTCGATCTCGAAGATTCGGTATCTCGAGGAGCAGGGCCTGCTCGCGCCGAAGCGGACGCGCGGCGGGTACCGCCTCTTCGATGAGGACGCGGTCGAGCGGCTGCGGACGATCCTGCGCCTCCAGCGGGACCAGTTCCTGCCGTTGCGGGTGATCCGACAGGAGCTCGCCTCGCCGGCTGCGAGCAAGTCGCGGCGGCGCCGTGCAGCCGCAGGGATCGCGGGGGCCGAGGAAGAGCTGGAGGCGCGCGAGCTCGTGGAGCGCTCGGGCGCCACGCCGCAACTGCTGCGGGAGCTGGAGGAATACGGGTTGCTCGAGCCCCGCGGGAATGGGGGGGAGAAGCGGTACGCGGCAGGCGACGCCGAGATCGCAGCGGTCTGCGCGCAGCTCTCGTCCTTCGGCATCGGGCCCCGCAACCTGCGTCCGTTTCGGACCGCGACCGACCGTGAGGCGTCGCTCCTCGAGCAGCTGGTCGGGCCGACGCTCCGCACGCGCAACCCCGAACGCCGCGAGGCTGCTCTCGACGACCTGCGGACCCTCGCCGAGCTTGCGCAGGAGCTCTCGCAGCTGCTCTTCTGGCGCGCTCTCCGACACCTGGCTTCGGCCTGATGGCAGTTGCCGGCGTGGAGGACCTGAAGGCCAAGATCCGGGATGTGCCCGACTGGCCCCAGAAGGGGATCGTCTTCAAGGACATCATGCCCCTGCTTGCGGACCCGGAGGCACTAAGACAGACGATCGACCTCCTCGCCGGCTGGGCGGAGGAACGGAGTCCGCAGGTCGTGATCGGCGGCGAGGCGCGAGGTTTCTTCATCGGCTCGGCGATCGCCTACAAGCTCGGGTGCGGCTTCGTTCCGGCCCGCCGCCCCGGCAAGCTCCCGCTGGAGACGATCAGCGCCGAGTACGCGCTCGAGTACGGTCGCAACACGCTCGAGCTCCAGGCGGACGCGTTCGAAGGCGGGACGCGGGTGCTCATCCACGACGACGTCCTGGCCACCGGGGGGACCTCGAAGGCGATGGCGGAGCTCGTCGACCGTCTGGGCGGCGAGGTGGTCGGAATGGCCTTCCTCATCGAGCTCGACTTCCTGAAAGGCCGCGAAAAGCTCTCGGACTACGACGTTTTTTCGCTGATTCACTACTAATGGGTCACGCTTCCCGTCCGGGAAGCCGATTAGAACGTCTAGAGAGACATGTACGACGCGCTCACAACGCGGTACACGTTTGCCTGCCCCACCCAGGGGGAGACGCGCGTTCGGCTGTCCGCCTTTCGCATCCTCGACCGGCTGCCCGGCGCCGAGCACCCGGCCGTCTTCCAGGTCTTGTTCGACTGCTCATGCGGTGAGGAGCATCCCGGCCTCGTCTCGGACGCAGAGCTGGACTGGGAGCCTCTCGGGCTGAGCGAGGAGAGATTCCTCAATCTGATGACTGCGCGCTTCGAGGACGCCGCCTCCGAGCTCACCGACCTCGCCGTGCGCCGCATCCAGGCCGGGGACTGGCCCTGGAGCTTCTTCTGCTACCCGGAGGACCGGTCGCGGCCCGTCTTCCCGTCCTCGTTCTTCCTGCTGGCTCCCGGCGACGGCTCGCTGGGCCTCGCCGTGCGCTGCCCGGCGTGCGACCGAGTCTCGGTCAACCTCGTCTCGCACGAGCACGTCGACCTCCCGTTCCACAACGATCACGAGATCGGCGTCGTCCCGCACGTGTTCGCCGGCGACACAGAGCGGCTCCTCGAGGAGTTCAGGGAAGATCTCGACGCGGGCCGCTTCGACTCGCGCCTGCTCGACTAAAACGACGCGGAACGGGGCAAGACTGGGGTGGAGGTGGTGTCCATGCACGGTCTGACACGAGGAGCAACAACCCTGATCGGCGTGTTGGTCGCAGGCTTTCTCCTGTGGCTTGGCACGCAGATCCTGCCGGACACGAGAGGCGAGTACTGGGCGGCTCTCGGCCTCATGGCCGCGGCGGGCTTGACGATGGCGCTCTCCCAGCTGCTCGGTGGCTGGACGAAGTGGGGCTGGCCGAGAGTGTCCGGAAAGGTCTTCCTACTCGGCTTCGTGCCCGCTCTGATCCTGGGCGGCTGGGTGCTGGCAGCCGGCGAGCCCGGCGACGCGTTCTTCGCCCGCAATGTGGGGAACTGGTCCGACGACATCGGAATCGGCGGGGTCGTGGACGACTTGACCACGATGATTCCGGCGATCGCGTTCGGTATCGGGCTCGTCTTCGGATTCACGTTCGACACCACGGGACCGCGAGTCCGCAAGCAGACGCCGGCGGCGACTCCCGTGCCGGCGGTTACTAAAGAGCACGTGATTCCAACCGACGGTGTCGGGGACGAACGCCGTGTCCACATCGGGGACCGTGGCGCGCCGGATACGCCGCAGGAAACGCCTGAGTCTGCGCCGGAACCCGCGCCGAACACGGAGGAGCCAACGAAGAGCTCATAGCTGCTCACTCCCGGGAGGGATCGATGGGCGGCGGGCTACGGCCGATATTCGGGTCATGGACGCCGCCCCCTCTCAGACTCGTGGCCTAACCCTCATTCTCGAGCACTGCGCTCGCCTGAACGGGATCGAGCACGGGCCCCCAACGGCCGTCCTGCGGCTCCGCCAGGCGATCGGCGACGAGCTCGCTCGCCTGCTCCTGAGCGCGCTCGCAGGCGACCATCGCGCCCGGCCGAGCGCCGTTTAGTAGTTGCGCGGGCGGGTCCGGTCTTCGCCGTAGATCCGGATGTACAAGAAGATCGCTCCGGCCGTGACGGCCGCGAGGATGAAGGACGTGCCCTTGCCGACGCCGACGGCCAGCATGCCGAGCCAGATGTAGAGGAAGAAGCCGAAGGCCCAGAGGAAGGCCGCAACGCCCTTATCGATGCTCGGTGGGCGAACGTGGAACGTCATCAGCGCATCGTATTGGACCAAAAAAATTCGCCGAGCCGGTTGCGCTTTCGTCCGCTCAACCGACCAACTTTCGGCTTCCGCCTACGGCCGCCCGGCTGGGCCTCGATCTACTCGCGCTCCGTGCTCGGCGCAAGCGGCACAGTAGAGATGTCAAGGGGTCCGATCAAGACCTGTCCGAACGTCGACCCCGCAATTTGCAAAGTATTCAGTTTTCAACATTTTCCACACCCCGCGGGCCCTCTTGTGGACAACCCTGGGGAGGATCGCGTCAGGTCAACCAACCACGTCGCGAAGGAGCGCTGAGTACGGCACCCCGGTGGCCCCGTCGACATAAACGGCCCGGTAGAGGAAGGGGCCCATCGTCGGCCTGTCGAGGAGCATGAACGACCCGTCTCCCGCCAGCGGTGCCGTGCCCACGGGTTCGCGCGCGGTGCCGGGTCGCTCTCGGTACAGCGTCACAGTCCCGGCCGAGGCGCCGCGGACGCGACCGGTGACGACCACGCTCCCGTCCAGTTGCGCCGTGGCGTCGATGCTCATCCAGACCGAGCGCGCGCGCCGCGAGCGGTACCAGGAAAGGCCGTCCGGGTTGGCGAGCAGCAGGTCGTGCGCGCCGTGTGGGGCAGAGGAGAGTCCCGCGATCCGGCCGTCGAGCCCGACGGAGCGGCCGTGCGCCACAATGACGCCGGCCCAGACGACGTCCGGACCTGAGAGGCCGAGCTCGTCTGCGGAGACCCATTCGTTCGCAGCGACCTCCGGCCCGGACCGCGCCACGTCGAGCCCGGTGGTGACCGCGCGGTCGAGCACGAAGTCCGAGTCGATCGAGCGCCCGTGCCCGTGCACGGCCAGCGTCACCGGCTGCTCGCCGAGGCCGAGGAACGCCTCGCTCCAGGCTGCGTAGACGGTGCCGCCGCCGACGGCTCCAAGCAGCCGTCCAACCGGGAAGTCGCCGCCCCCCGCGTCGATGAACTGCCCGGTCCAGCTGCGTTTGTTGGGGTACCACTCGATCGTCCCGACGACGCCGTCGATGCCGTACGACTGGATCACGTGGATCTCGCCGTGGACTCGGACGGGTACCGACGACGGGGGGACGAAGCTCGGCGGGAAGCCCTTCCGGGTGATCCGCGTCGATCGCACCCGGCCGTGTCGGTCGATGCGCGCGAGCTTGAGCACGCTCTCCCGCGTCGAGCGTCGCCAGCGGGTGTACGCGACCGCCGGCAGGCCGCGGTGGAGCACGAGTCCCGGCCAGCCGAGCTCGTCGCCGGCTGGAACAGCAGCGACTCGAGTCGTTCGCCAGCCGCCTTTGCCCCGGCGGACGGCGACGAGGCTCCGCGACCCCGGTCCTTCGATGACTGCGACGGGACCGCGTCTACCGGCGGCGAAGGCGGCCAGGCTCGAGCCCGGCGTCACCGAGGCCGCCCGGACCGGCCGCCACCCGGCGCCTGGGCTCCGAGCCGCGATTTCGAGGCTGTTGCCGTCCAGGTAGGCGATCAGCGGCGTCCCGCCGGGCGAGACGGCGAGCATCCCGTCCTGGACGCCTGGAACGGCGAGCTTCGCCGAAGCCGTGCCCGCACTGGCGAGCCCGAGCGCGACGATGAGCGCCAGTCGCCTCATTCGCGGCCAGCCTACTCCCGGCAGGGAGGGGCCGCACCGTCTCAGGGCCGAATGTTCGAACTTGACATAACAATCGTTATCGTGCGTTGGGCGGCTAGCAGTCGGGTAGCGCTTACAGCTATGGTGTTTGATCTGACCACCGCCCTGGTATCTAGAGAAGCAAGCGCATGACCGTGGAGATCGAGCACGTCCTGGGCGCGGAGGACGTCCGTCAGGTCATCGAGTCCGCCGAGCAGGCTGGCAACGTTCGCGCGTCGGAACTGGCGGAGCTCGTCGAAGCGCACGAGCTGAGCGATCTCGAGGTCGACGCTCTCCACCGCGAGCTCGATCAGCGAGGCATCGAGATCCTCGAGGACGAGAAAGAGCCGGCGCCGCCTCAGCCGGTCGTCTACGAGACGACCACGGATGCCCTACAGCTCTTCCTGCGCGAGGCCGGCCGCCACGCGCTGCTGACCGCCGCCCAGGAGGTCGAGCTCTCGAAACGCATCGAGCGCGGCGATCCCGAGGCGAAGCAACACATGATCCAGTCGAACCTGCGCCTGGTCGTCTCGATCGCGAAGAACTACCGGAACCAGGGCCTGCCGTTCCTCGACCTGATTCAGGAGGGAACGCTCGGCCTCATCCGCGCCGTCGAGAAGTTCGACTGGCGCCGGGGCTACAAGTTCTCGACCTACGCGACGTGGTGGATCCGCCAGGCCGTCGCGCGGGCGCTCGCGGACAAGGCCAGGACGATCCGAATGCCTGTCCACATCGTCGAGCGCCTCCAGAAGATGAACAAGGCCGAGCGCCTGCTCTGGACGCAGCTCGGCCGTGAGCCCACCCTCGCCGAGATCGCTGAGGAGGCGAGCCTCCCGGTCGAGCAGGCACGCGAGGTGAAAGCCGCAGCCCGAGCCTCGACGAGCCTCGACCAGCCCGTCGGCGAGACCGAGGACGCTGTGTTCGGGGACTTCGTGGCCGGCGACGGCCCCTCCCCGGAAGACGAGGTCGAGATCACGCTGCGCAGCCAGGCGCTGACCCGCGGGCTCAACGCTCTGTCCGAACGCGAGCGGAAAGTGATTGCCCTTCGCTACGGCCTCGCCGAATCGGAGCCGAAGACGCTCGAGGAGATCGGCCGCACGCTCGGCCTGACACGCGAGCGCGTCCGCCAGATCGAAGTCCACGCTCTCCGACGTCTGTCGAAGCTGCGTGAGATGGAATCGGTCGCTGGCTAACTCGAAGAAGGTCCCACTCGACCCCGTACGCATCGAGACGAGCGCTGGCATTGTCGAGATCTCCGAGAAGCTCTCTGGGCAGCTGCGGGGTGGGCTCATCGCAGCCGGCCGCGACTCGACCGAGCGACAATTGCACCTCCGCGGCACGAACGACGCGATCATTTTGGATCGCACGGGCAAAAGAGACCTACTCGGAATCGTCCGGGTAGTGATGAACACGACGACTGACGAGGTGGCCGAGAGCCTCCTACCGCTTCGGAACGCGCTACGAGCCGACCTTGAGGGCGCCCCCGTTCCAGACACTTAGCAACAGACTGTTGCTAAGTCGGAAAGGTGTTGGTTCGGAGCGGCGTCTATTCGGTCAGATAGAGCTGCAGGCCTGGTGCGACCTGGCGTAGCTCTCTGAGGGCGCGCGCTTCGAGTTGGCGGACACGCTCGCGGGTGATGCCGAGGCCGATGCCGACCTGCTCAAGGGTCTGCGGGCTCTCGCCGTCGAGGCCGAAGCGCAGTGCCAGCACCCGGCGCATGCGCGGGTTCAGGCGGCGGAGGGCGCCGGCGAGCTCCCGCGAGCGAAGCATCTTCGCCGTTGCGGCGTCCGGCTGGTCCGACTTCGTGTCCTCGATCAGGTCTCCGAAGATGCTCTCCCCATCCCCCACCGGCGTCTCGAGGCTGACCGGATCCTCGATCAGCTCGAGCAGCTCCTGCACTCGCTCGGGCGGGAACCCGCTCTCCTTCGCGATCTCCGGGATCAATGGATCGCGATTCAGCTTCTGGGCGAGGATGCGTCGGGCGCGCAGCACCTTTCTCGTCTGCTCTGCGACATGGACCGGAAGCCGGATCGTGCGGCCCTGGTCTGCAAGGGCGCGCGTCACGGCCTGGCGGATCCACCAGGTGGCGTAGGTCGAAAGCTTGTAGCCGAGCTTGTAGTCGAACTTCTCGACGGCTCGGATGAGGCCGAGGTTGCCCTCCTGGATCAGGTCGAGCAGCGGCACGCCGGCCCTCGTGTAGTTGCGCGTGATCGACATCACGAGCCGGAGGTTGCACTCGATCAGCCGGCTTTTCGCGGCCTCGTCGCCGTCATCCTTGCGCCGGGCGAGCTCGCGCTCCTGGAGCGGAGTGAGCAGCGGGCCGTCACCGATCTGCCGGACGTAGAGCTTGAGGGGATCCTGTGTGACAGCGGCGACGCCGTCGTACGGGTCCTTTTCCTCGACCTCTGCGGGCTCGTCCAGCGCCGCGGGGTCCGGAACGACCTCGAGCTTCAGTTCCGGCGCATGATCGGATTCCGGCGGTTGCTGGGGAAGCGGCCTGGCCATCGAGCCGTGTTATCGGTCGCCAAGCGGGGTGGCTTAGTCGAGTACCCTCGATCGAGGGACTAGTCCTCAGACGGCGAATACCGAACTCTGTTGTAGAGCTAACTCCATGCGATCTTGGTCGTCGTATCTAGCAGGGGTCTCCCCGCGCCCGCCGCTAAGAGCGAGCCGGGGTCGTCTGGCGAGGCTCCTACGATCAGCACATGTGCGGAATCGCCGGATATAGCCTCCAACGCGCGAGCCGGATCGATCGGACGCTCGCGGCGCAGGCCCTGCTGGCCGGGATCGCAGAGCGCGGCGCAGACGCGGTGGGCTATGCGTATCGTGGTGACGGCGGGACGCTCATGGTGCACAAGCAACGCTCCGGCGCGAGCGCGCTTCTCGACCGAGTCTCAATCCCCGCCGAGGTCACCGAGGCGCTCATCCACGTGCGCGACTACACGAAGGGACATCCCAGAATCACCGCCAACAACCACCCCGTTCGCCACGGCGCGGTGAAAGGGGTGCACAACGGGATCGTCTTGAACGACGAGGAGATCTTCGCCCGGCACGGCTTTGCACGGGAGGAGCCCGAGATGACCGTCGACTCCGAGGCGATCTTCGCTCTCGTCGATGCGGAGGGTCCGCGGGCGTCGGCGCTCGAGGAGCTCCGTGGCTCGATGGCCGCTGCCTGGCTCGATGAGCGCATGCGGGACACCTTGTTCGTCGCGCGCGGCGTCGGGCGGCCCCTGTGGCTCGGCGAAGGGAAGAAGGAGGTCTTCTTCGCGTCCACGAAGGGCGCCCTCGAGGTCGTCGAGCACTATCTGGGCCTGCGGCTGAAGAAGCGCGAGCTGCCCGAGGGAATTCTGCTGTCGCTGGGCGAGGGTCGCCGGATCGGAGCCGAGCGCTTTACGCCTGACCGCGCGTTCGAGGAGACGCCCCTGCCGGCCGTGCGCGCGCCGGACGAGGGCGCGTCCTGCCTGACCCTCCTCGCGACGATCGCTGCCGCCTGAGCAGCCGCCCCTCCGGCGAGACCTCCGCCCCATCTGCACGCAGTCGCTCGCGCACGAGGAACTGGAAGGTGCCCCACGCCCCACCCCCAGGCTGTTCGAGCATCCGGTAGACCTGCCATTCGCTCATCAGGCCGGGATCCGCTTGACGGGCTTCCTTCCAGTCCGCGAACTTCGGTAGCCGCCCGATCGTCCGCGCGAGCGTCGCGCCCTGCTCGATCGCGCGCTCGAGCCGCTCCTCCCCCACCGGCACGTCGAAGCCGGCTTCCCGGAGTGCGTTCTTCAGCGACCCGAACATGTGCCAGTACAGCGACTTCGACGGCATCGACGCGCGATGCTCGTCGAGGTCCTTCGCAGTCGGAGGGCGGCCGAGCTCGTCTCCAAGCTCTCGCAGGAGGTGGATCAGGTCGGCGGGCTCTGCGAAACGCCGCGGGACGAGCCCGGCCTGGCGCTTCGCGTCGTTCCAGCTCCCGAAGTGCTGGATGACCGTCTGCGGGTGGACGGTCGTTCCCGCGTCCTGCTCGAACTCGCGCATGGTCGGCGAGCGCCCCAACCGTTCAGCCGAGGCACGCAGCTGCTCGAGGATCTCCTCGTTCGAATAGCGCTTGCGGATCCCAGCCTGGAACTCGGCCAGGGCCTTGGGATCGATGCGCGAGAGAGCCGCCTGGGAGACCGGGCGTTTCCGGGGCATGGCAAGAACAATAGATCAGAATGGAGTAAATGCAAAGAAACGCTAGAACGCTGACTACGAAGCGGCCAGCAGCTCGTGCCGGGCAGCCTCGTTCGTGAGGATCTCCGGCGGCAGCACTCGTTCGAGCGCCCCGACACAGCGCGGGCAGAACTGCGACCCGGCTGCTCGCTGGAGCTCGTCCATCGCTTCCAACGCGGGCCGCGCTGCGCGATAGATGCGAGTGGTGAGCATCGAGTCGAGCGCGTCGGCGACGTGGATGATGCGGGCGCCGAGTGGGATGTCCTCCCCTTTCAGGCCGTCCGGATAGCCGGTGCCGTCGAAGCGCTCGTGGTGATGGCGGATCGCCGGCACGGCGTCGTTCAGGAAGCCAAGCCGGTCGATGATGCGGGCGCCCTCGTCGGAGTGGCGCTGCATGAGAGCCCACTCGTCGTCGGTGAGAACCGCGGGCTTCAAGAGGATCGCGTCGGGGACGGCGAGCTTGCCGATGTCGTGGAAGAGCGCCGCGTGGCCGAGCAGGTCGAGCTCCGCCTGCGAGAGGCCGAGCTCACGGCCGATGGCCAGCGCGAGCTGCTGCACGCGGCGGGAGTGCCCCGCCGTATACGCGTCGCGAGCGTCCACCGTCGCCGAGAGGCTCTCCATGGCTGCCGTCGAGCGCTCCTTGAGGAGGCGGTTCGCCTGCTCGAGGGACACGTTCTGGGTCTGGATCGTCTCGGCGGCAGCGCGGAGCTTCTGGGCGCTTTTCTGCGTGTGTCGCAGGTATGCCTCCTGCGTCTTGCGCATGAGCAGCAGCGGCACCGCGAACACCGCGAGCGCATAGAGCCCGGCCGCGTGGTAGGCGATGGCCATCACGCCGCCCACGAAGCCGTACACGATCCAATGGGGTGCGAGCCATGCGAAGCGCTCCTGCCACACGCGCCAGACGCGCTCGTGTCCCTCCGTGGCGATCGCGATGCTCAGGAGGCCGGTGTTGACCGCAAAGTAGGCCAGGCCCGCTGCGAGGCCCGCGGCGGCAGTGAAGAACTCGCCCATGGTTCCCTGGAAGCCGGCCATGAAGATGCCGGCGGCGGCGAGTGACGCAAGCGAGAGCGCGCCGATGTTGAAGAGGACGCGGTGGAGCTCGGAGCGGCGGGCGCTCCACTCGACGATCGCCGTCGTCGCGGCGAGCACGAGCGCGGCCCGCGGTCCGAAGAGCGCGGCGCCGGCGAGCGAGCCGACGGCGCTGACGGAGATCGACCCTCCGTCGTCGACCTCGATCGCTAGCGCCTGTCCGAAGCCGACGAGCACGACGAGTGCGATCAGAGCGAAGACGTCGTGGCTGGAGCCGAACATGATTCCCAGCACGCCTGCCCCCGTGCCGATGAAGGCGACGAGTCCGACCATGATCGCGAGCCGCCGCGAGAGCGAGAGGAAGCGCGGCCCGTGCATCGCGTGCGTCCGGGGGTGGCGCCGCTCTTCCGGCGGAATCGCCTCTACCGCCGGCGGAAGCGGGTCGAGAGGGGTACTGGCCACCGGGACTGCAACCAGCCGCGGCTTGCGATCCGCGGGGACGGCCAGAGGCTCGGAGGTCGCGTCGAGCACGCGGTTTCGGCCCTGGAGCTTCGCGCGATAGACCGCGAGGTCGGCCTGGTGGATGAGCTCGTTCCCGTCCTGACCATCACGCGGATACGCGGCCACCCCGATCGAGATCGTCGCCCGGATCGGTTGGCTCGACGTCTCGACGTCGAAGACACGCTCGGCGACTGCTTTCCTGATTCGCTCGGCGATCTCCATCGCCTCTACCTCGCTCGTCTCGGGCAGCAGGATGCTGAACTCCTCGCCGCCGAACCGCGCCGGGACGTCGTAGTGGCGCAGCTGGGCACGGAAGACGTCCGCCACGCCCTTGAGCACTGCGTCGCCCGCGAGGTGGCCGTACGAGTTGTTGATGTCTCGCAGGAGGTCGAGGTCGGCCATGATCAGCGCCAGCGGCCGGTCGAAACGCTGCGCGCGAACGATCTCCTCGTTCAGCGCGAGACCGAAATGCCGTGCGTTGAAGAGACCGGTCTTCGGGTCGACGCGGGCCTCCGCCTCGAGCTTGGGCACGGAGAGCGAGCGATGGATCAGGAGGATCGGCGAGAGCGCAAACGGGATCAGCCACGGATTGACGTGCCAGAACGTGGCGAGCACGACGCCAAGAGCCGCCAGCACGAGCTCGGTCGAGAGGCCGTGGAACGAAAAGAGCCCGGACTCGCGGATCGAGTGGCCGTGCCCGAGCATCAGCATCGGGGCGAGCGTCGCGTGGTTCACCGCCACGAGCACGAAGGCGCACGCGAGGCCGGCGACCGCGAACCTGAGGTTTCCGTCAGGGATCAGCCCGTCGGCCCGCAGGATCAACTTCACCGTCCCCCACGCTGCGAGCGTGGCGATCACGTAGTTGCAGATGTTGAAGCACTCGCGGTACCAGGCGGTCCGGTTCTTCAACCAGCTCGGGATGTGCATGACGATCGCCACCACGACCACGAGCTCGGGCGGCAGGAGCAGGATCGCCGGGATCAAGAACACGTTCGTCGCGTGGTACGTCTGGTTCGGCGGATGCTTGACCAGCAGCACCTGTGCGACGGCCGCGCCCACCGCGAGGATGACGAAAGACGTCCAGAGGCCGACGCTGTGCCGCTCGTTCTGGAGCCGGTCGGCGATGGGGAGCGTGACGAGGGCCGCCGCGGCCGCCACCGCCACCAGGTAGATCATCGCCGGCAGCGAGAGCTTGTCCTGGCCGTCCACAGGGCTCGCGTCGACCTGGCCGCCGAAGGACAATTCGGTGGGCACCGGGCTCAGGCCTCGCTCATGATCGGTCGCATGTACCGCATGTCCGCTGTCTCCAGTCCCTTTCAGGAGCCGCACAGGAAGGTCATTCAGGTCTCAACCTAAGTGCGGTGCCGAGACCGGGCATCCCCCGGACGAGTGAGACCGGGGCCGGGCTCTTGAAGCCGGGCCCCGGTCTGAGTGCTCGAACTAGGGAAGTGCGATTGGTGGAGGCGGTGGTGGAGGCATAGGCGCCAGGTCCGGATCGGCCGCGATTGCGGTCAGGTCGTCCCCCGACAGCTCGTAATCGTTGCTCGGGGCGGTGTTGTCGCCCCCGGCTGCGTCTTCCCGGGTGACATCCGCGGCTGCGAGCACGTCGCTCCAGGAGACGTCCGACCAGGAAACGTCGCTCCAGGAAACGTCCGACCAGGAAGCGTCGCTCCAGGAAACGTCCGACCAGGAGGCGTCGCTCCAGGAGGCCGCGTCCCAGGCGGCGCTGTTCTTCGCCACGTCCGACCAGCTCGCCGCGTCGAAGACGGAGCTGGTGCCACCAGTGGTCACGTCAGGGATGACGAAGCGCTCCAGTGCGAGGTTCGGGTTCGGAGGTTGCTTCACATCCGCTGAGCGCTGCGCGTTGATCTCGCCGACTCCGGCTGAGCCCGGCGGGGCCTCAGGGATGAAGCGCGCCTTCTGCATCAGTGCGCCCTTCACCATGTCCGGCGTGAACGTCGGGTGCCGCGCGAGGATCTGGGCAGCCGCGCCCGCCACGATCGGAGCCGCGAACGAGGTGCCGGAGAGCCGCATGTAACCCGGCGCAACGACGTGCTCGGGTCGCTCGAGCGGCAGTGTCGAGTTGATCGGCACGGGGCCGATGACGAACCGGCCGGCCGCCGCGATCTCGGGCTTTCGGAAGCCGTCCTTCGTGTAGCCGTAGGCCGACCAGTCGGCGATGTCGTGCTTCCTGGCGTTCGCCGAGTCCTCGAGGTCGACTGCGCCGACCGTGATCACGAACGGATCGTTGCCCGGAGCGAACGGCACGCCGCTCGGCCCGTTTGCGTTGCCGTAGTTCCCGGACGCGACGACGACCGCCACGCCTGCGAACCAGAGCTTCTCAACGGCCTTGTCGAGCGGATCCTTCGTGAAGTTGCTCGGCGTCGTCGAATGGAGCGACAGGTTCACGACCTTGACGTTGTACTGCGCGTGGTTCTGGTACAGCCACTCGCAGGCCGCGATCACGTCGCTCGTCCGCGCGTAACCGTAGTCGTTCATGACGTCGAGCGAGACGAGGTTGGCCGCCGGAGCAGCCCCGGCGTTGTCAGGTGCGTTGCCCGCCGCGATGCCCGCGACGAACGTGCCGTGCCCGCGGCCGTCACCCGGCGAGTTGGGCTGGAGGGTGGTAAACACCTTCTCCGCGATCACGCGGCTGCCCATGTCGAAGTCAGACCGGTTCTTGTCGATGCCGGAGTCGATGACCGCGATCGCCGGCGTCGTCGCCCGGAACTGCTCCGTCTGGGGGTAGAAGGGGCGAATGTTCTCGGCGGCCGGCCACAGGTGCTTCGAAGTGGGTGTGACCGTCCCGGCCAGCTCGAGTGGAGCGTCACTCGTAATCGTGAGCCCTGGATAGTGCTTGGCCAACTCGAGCACCTTGCCGGCCTTCAGCGTGACCGCAACCGAGTCCACGAACCTGAACTGGTCCTTCACGTGCTCTCGATCAAGCGACTGGTCTTCCCTCGCCGCCCATTCAAACGCCTTCTGCGCGTCGGAGACGTTCTCGGAGCTCTGGATGATCATCTTCGTGAGCCCCTTGGGATCGGTGTGCGCCTTCGCGAGCAGGACCGGATCAACGTACGTCGGAGCCTGCTGCTTCGGGGTCTGGACCGCGCCGCCCGCAAGGGGAATCGCCGCAACGAAGAGGACGCTCAAGATCGCGATGAAGCCTCGTCCACCCTTGCCCCACAGGGCATTGCCGCGCGAGTCGCCTCCACGGTTCCCGGTCCCCCAAAGTGCACTCGAGCGGGTTTCCCCGTGAGTGCCGCTGTTCTCTCGTGACATGTCCCTCTCCCTTTCCGCGCAACAGGCGCGAAGCCGCAGTTGTGTCCTAAGGAAACGTGGTTCCACCGTAGATTTCGGTTGGGACCGGCTCATCACCCTTTGGGGTACGACTTGCAAGATCACTCGCACGAGGGATCCGGGCTAACCGGCGCGCCGACCCCCCGAATGGCAGGGCCCCGGAAAGCGGAGGGGTACGCTGGCGCGTGTGAGATTCCACCTCCCCTTGCCGGTCGGGATCGCCGCTGCGCGGGTCGCCGCACGGCTGTCGCGGCTCGTTGGCACGGGCGGAGGCACGACCGTGCCGGGCAAGGTGCTCTCGGCGCTCGATCCCGATGCGCTGGACCGGCTTGCCGAGCGCCTTCCCCTGGGCTCGGCGCTCATCTCGGCGACGAACGGGAAGACGACGAGTGCTGCGATGACCGCGGAGATCCTCTCCCCCGGCCTGCGCCTCGCTCACAACGCATCGGGCGCGAATCTCGTCTCCGGGGTCGCCTCCGCCCTGCTCTCCGCCCGGAATGCGGAGCTGGGGCTGTTCGAGATCGACGAGGCCGCTCTGCCCGAGGTCGCGCGCCGTGTCGGGCCGCGGGCGGTCTGCCTCGGGAACCTCTTTCGAGACCAGCTCGACCGCTACGGCGAGCTCGAGCTGCTCGCCGAGCGCTGGCGGTCGATGGTTCGCGAGCTGCCGGCAGAGACGGTGCTCGTGGTGAACGGCGACGATCCCCAGGTCGGCGATCTGTCACGCGAGCGCGTCGGAGGCCTCGTCTTCGGTCTCGACGACCCGCGCCACTCGAGGCCGGAGCTCCAGCACGCCGCCGACTCGAAGTGGTGCCTTCGCTGCGGTCGTCCCTACGAGTACGCGGCCGTGTACGTGGGCCACCTCGGGGACTACCGCTGCGCTGCCTGCGGGCACGCGCGGCCGCCCCTCGACGTTCTGGCGAGAGACGTGGAGCTGCACGGGCTCGAGAGCGTCGAGTTCATGCTCGTCGCGTCCGGCGGCGAACGCCGTGTCCGCCTTTGTGTGCCCGGGCTCTACAACGTCTACAACGCCCTGGCCGCCGCGTCGCTCGCGCTGGCGCTCGGCGCGGGGCTCGACGAGGTACAGGCGGGTCTGGAACGGTTTAGCGCCGCCTTCGGGCGCTTCGAGCGGATCACGGTCGGTGAGCGCAACCTCCTCGTGCTGCTGGTCAAGAACCCGGCGGGCGCGAACGAGGCCGTGCGCACGCTCGTCACCGGCGGCGCGCCGAAGCTCGCCGTCGTCGCGCTGAACGACGGGATCGCCGACGGGCGGGACGTCTCGTGGATCTGGGACGTGGATTGGGAGCTACTGCTGGCGGGTCTCGACCGGGTCGTCGTCACCGGAGAGCGGGCTGCGGAGATGGCGCTGCGCTGCAAATACGCGGGCTTTGCGCCGGAGGCGATCGAGGTCGTCCCGGAGCTCGACCGCGCGCTCGATCGTGGGCTCGAGCTGACCGCGGTGGGCGGGGAGCTCGTCGTCCTCCCCACCTACACGGCGATGCTCGCCTTGCGCAAGATCGTTTCCGAGCGGGGGTTCGTCCGCCCTTACTGGGAGCGCGCGGCATGACGGCGATCAGCGTCGCGCACCTGTACCCCGAGTACCTGAACATCTACGCCGACCGTGGCAACATCGCGGTGCTCGCGAACCGCGCCGCCTGGCGCGGGATCGACCTCGTGGTGGAGCCGGTCAGCCTCGGTGAGCCGCTGCGGCCGGACGGGTACGACCTCATCTACATCGGCGGCGGACAGGACCGGGAGCAGGCCCTCATCGCACCGGACCTCGCGGGGAAGGGCGCTGCGATCCGTGAGGCCGTGGGCGGCGGTACCGCCGTACTGGCCGTTTGCGGCGGGTATCAGCTGCTGGGCGGCTTCTACCGCGACCGTGCCGGCACCGAGCTGCCCGGCGCAGGGCTGTTTCCGCTCCACACCGTCGCGGGCGAGCGGCGTCTGATCGGGGACTGCCTGCTCGACTGCGAGCTCGAGCCGGGCGAGAAGCATACGCTCGCCGGCTTCGAGAACCACGCGGGGCTCACACGCCTCGAGGCCGGCGCGGAGCCGCTCGGCCGGGTCGTCGCGGGCTTCGGCAACGACGGTGCGAGTGGCTTCGAAGGCTGCCGGTTCGAAACGGCGATCGGCACGTACCTCCACGGGCCGCTGCTGCCCCGCAACCCGTGGCTCGCTGACTGGCTACTGGCGCGGGCCCTCGAGCACCGGGGTGAGTCTCCCGCGCTCGCCGAACTGCCCGACGCGCTCGAGCAAGAAGCCCATCTCGTCTCGGCGGCGCGCGCCCTATCGCGCGGCGGCCGGTTCTGAGGACTATCTACCGACCGTCGCCGACACGCTCATCAATCTCCCTTACGGTTCCAGCCCGCCCAGAAGCGCACATAGCCGAGCGCGATCAGCGGAGTGACGATCGCGCAGACGAACGCAACCCGCCGCCACGTCTGCGGAGACCAGCTGTGTGGGAGACCGTGCTTCGCCGCGTAGATCGCCAGCGCCACGGCGATTGCCGCGTAGATCGCTGACGTGGCGGCGACCCAGCGCCTCACGAAGCTCTGGCCAAGAGCGACACCACGGACGAGGAGGCTCGAGGTCGACGCAACCTGAACCGCTCCGGCAGTCGCGACCAGGTAGAGAATCGTCTTCGTCCCGAAGTCGGGTGCGCTCCAGGTGGTGAGCGCTTCACTCATACCGGCGCGCCGGACCGCTTCCACGAAGAGAACGAGGCCGCCGCCCGCGAGCAGCGACAGCCCGACCGGGCCCTGCAGGAGGATCCGGCGCCAGCGTCTACTTCGTATGGCGCGCAGCGACGGCACGGCGGCGAAACCGAGCACCGCGAGCGCGCTGACGATGTAGGCGAGGACCGAGCTCGTCCAGAGAGCGTTGATCGGAACCTTGCCGTCTGGCGAGATGCGCGACGGATCGCTGTCGCCCTGGATGAGCGCGAGCAGCCGAGCATTCACGAACCAGGCAGCGCCGGTGAAGGCGATCGCGGCGGCGATTCGGTCGAGCGGCCGCTTTGCCGTGGAGCCCTGGATCGACAGCAGCGGCACGCGGAGTGGCTGCAGGAGCCGTCCGAGTGGCACCGCGCCTCCCAGCGCTGCGGTTGCGACGAGCAGCGTGTGCGACAACGTCCGGAGGGCGAGTTGGCTCGTCGCCTCGTCTCGATCATCGGCGCCGAGCAGGGCCGGCAGAGACGCATCGCCGCGCCCGGTGCGGAGCTTGGCGATGATCTCGTCGAGCGAGCCCGAGACACTCCACTTGCGAACGGGTGAGAGCGAGGCGCCGGCCGTGCGGTCTTTGTCAACCGCGTCGAGCAGCGCAGGCAGCTCCTCGCGGAGGATCTGATACTGGAGGGCACGCGCGACGAGCGACCGAGTCAGCTCGCCGCTCCCGTGCGTGAGGTCGTTCTCGAGCCTCGATACGAGTGCCGCCCGCAGGTCCTGTTGCTTGCCGAGATGCTCCTCGATCAGGGCCAGGCGGTCCTCGTCGGCCGTCGCGACTCCTTCTGTTGCGAGCAGCGCGTCGGCGAGGATCGACCAGGGCTTCTGGTCGTCGGCTTCGGCGGCCTCGGCCCGCGCTTGGGCACGGTTGGTGTCGATCAGGAGTCGGGCGATCATCGCGGCGCCGTCGAGGCGGCCCCACATGAAGTCGTTCTCGCGCCAGCTGCGCCGGTAGAAGCCGGCGAAGTGCCCAAGCCGCACGCCGGCGAGCTTTTCGCTCCCGAGCGCCGGCCCAAGCTCCTTGTCGGCTTTCGGCGGAACCGGTTGTGCGTTTTGCGGTGGCTTGCACGGTCCACTTGGATAACCGCGATCGAAGAGCGGCGACTCGGTGAGCGGTGTCAGTTGAGCGACGTGCAGCGTTTGTGCCGACTCGATGTCGAGGTCGTCGCTGAGCGAGCGCCTGATCAGCTCGACGGCCAGCGCCCGCACGACGAACGCGCGCAACCTGTCCGGTGGAACTCCGTCTTCAGGAAGAGGCTCCTCACCGTGCTCGCGCTCTTGCTGCGTTCCCTCGGGATCGGGAAGCGGAGCGAATAGACGAGCGGCCTTCTCCGGCGCCACCGCGCTGAACGCTCGATAGAAGACCGCGGTCGCTGACTCAACCTGCTGCCTCGCCACGTCGCCGCTCGACTTCGCGGCCAGTGCCAGTTCGGAGAGCGCCTTTTCCCGAACGGCGCGATCGTCTTTCAAGAGGTTCTGCGCTTGCGTCGCCGGCTGTCCGTCGGGGGCGAGGAACTCGAGTCGCGTCGTCTCGAGGCGAGCCATCGCTTGGTCGAGGTCCTGCCGCGCGCCGAAGATCGTCGTTGCCGCCGCTGGCGACGCGAGACCGAGCAGCGCGTCGCGAAGCAGATCGAGCTCGAGTTGGATGATGCGCTGGGCGGCTCGTGTCCCCCAGCGCCAAGGGCGATCTTCCGACGTTGCCCCTTCGACATCTTCCGTGCCGGCCGGAATCCACGGCAGCTTGGCCGCGCCTCGTGCCAGGTCGTCAGGGGCGTTCGCATCCTTGGCGAGCACCTCGAGCGTCCGATGCGCCCGGCCGGGCCCTCCCGCACCGCGAACCGAGAGCAGCTCCTCGAGCGACAGAGCGGCCCGGCGGCGCTGGTAGGCCGGGAGCAGCCCTTCCGCGGTCCGCAAGAGATCCTCTGTCTCGAGGTTGACGAGCTCGCATCCGATCGTCGCGGTGAGACCGGCCCTGCGTGTTGCTTCTTCGAGCGCGTAGAGCTGATCGACGACCCGCCCCGTCCGGGGAAGGTTGATCGCGTAGCCGATCACCTTGCGTAGATCGGGTTGATCGATCTCATGCATTTCCTGGGGGCTCGTCGGCGCGGCGTTGACGTAGCAGACATACCTCGTCACCGGGCCCGATGCAGGCCGCTGCGGGATCAGTTCGATCGCTTGCCGGATCGGCGCGTTCTCCAGGAGCCCACCGTCGACGGCCCATGTCGTATGCGGGACGACGAGTGCATCTGCGTTCGAGTCGGCGATTTTCACCGACTCGAACGCGCCGGGAAAGGAGGCGGATGCGCGCGCCGCAGTCGCCAGAGAAAGCGCGTCGAACTGCCGCCACTTTCGAAACTGAATGGGTGCCCGGTGCTCGAGTGCGTAAAAGGTCAGGCCCCAGTCATCGACGAACTGGCGTTGATGGCCGACGACGTTGGTGACTTGCACGTCGAGGAGCACCGGAAGCAGTTCATCTTCGACGGCGGGCTTGGGAGGCTCCTCGCTCTCGAGCAGGTCGGCGAATGCCTTCTTCACCGCGTTGAAGAACTTCTGCCCCTGCATCACGGAGGTGGGCTTTTGTTCGTCGATCGGCTTGAGGAGGCTGCCAAAGTCCCCGATGTCGAGCCACCTCTCTCGGAGGAACTCGGGGCGCAGCTCCTTGCCGTGCACGATCACTCCGGCGAGCAGTGCTCCATTGAGGCCGCCGGCGCTCGCTCCGGTGAGAATGTCGATGACCAGGCGCCTGTTGAAGGCTTTGGCAAGGGCGCTGTAGAGAGCCGAGGTCGACGCCGGTGGCGGGTCAGCGCTTGCCCCCGGGCTCGTCCTGCGCGCTTCGTCGAGCTCGACGGCGACGCCGCCCATCCAGATCGCGAGGCTGACACCGCCGTTCCAGCCCATGGCGAGCCGCACCTCTTCTTCGGTCTCTGCCCAAGCCCGGCCACGGATCGCAGGCCGCTTGTCCGAGGGCATGCCGGTCGGCTTCGCTGTGTCCTCGGCGGTTCCCGGAGGGTCGCCTGCCACGCTCGGGCAAGGGTCTCACCGGTGATGAGACGAGTCAAGTGGCAGCGAAATGCCGTACGAGGCGCTGAGACGCCCTATGGAGCCCAGAGAGCCCCGAGGTAGACCACGGGGTCGCCCGGGCGCCAACGGCCCAGGAAACGCTGGATGGGCGGATGCAGGACGATCTCGTCCAACTCGGCGACGTCGAACAGCCGATGGCCCCGAACGGCGGCGTCTTTCGACGTCACAGCCTCGAGCGAGCGCCCCTCGAGGTCGCCCGAGAAGATGATGTGAACGACGTGCTTGGCCGCGAAGCTGCGCACCGGCGCGATCGAATCGACGATCGCGACCGGGCCCTCGACCGGGATCTCGTCGGAGACGCCCACCTCCTCCGCAAGCTCGCGATGGAGAGCCCGGACGAGGCTCTCGCCGGAGTTGACCCCACCCCCCGGCAGCAGCCAGTACTCGCGCCCGTCCTTCTCGTGGCGGATGAGGAGGAAGCGCCCGCCCCAACGCAGGATCGCGGAGACCCGGATGCGCGGCTCGGTCGCCATTACACCCGCGACGAGCCGAAGCCGCGCACGCCGCGCTCGCTCGCCGGCAGCTCCGCCACCTCGACGGGCTCGATGTCCGCGAGCGGCAGGACGACGAGTTGGGCGATGCGCATCCCCGGCTCGACGACGAAGGGCGTCTTCAGGTCTGTGTTGTGCAGGACGACCCGCAGCTCCCCGCGGTACCCGGCGTCGATCAGGCCGGGGGAATTGAGGATCGTGACTCCGTGCTCTGCGGCCAGTCCGGAGCGCGGCTGGACG
This sequence comes from Gaiellaceae bacterium, assembly GCA_035318925.1. Taxonomy (GTDB): domain Bacteria; phylum Actinomycetota; class Thermoleophilia; order Gaiellales; family Gaiellaceae; genus VAXT01. The sequence continues at coordinate 119,372 of DATHDS010000014.1, read as the reverse complement.
TAGCCGGCGTGGCCCTCGGGGATGGCGACCGCGAGGCCGGTGCCGACAACGCCCCGCTCCCCGGGCCCGAGCTCCACGCGCTCACATGCGGACAGGTCGAGCCCCGCATCACCCGGATACGCCTGGGTGGGCGCGACCGCTTCGTCGCGCAACCGCTGGATCGGCAGCTCTGTCACCGTCGTCGCCCTTGCGAGGCCTCATCTTCCTCGAGTACGAGGAAGGGTGCGAATCGCCGCAGGTCGGCATGCCCGAGGCGGGCCCGCACGAAGACTCCTTCCGGTTTGTCGATCCGCTCGTCGATCGGCGCTCCGAGCTCGTACAGCTCTGCCAGCTTGCCTCCGTCCTCGTAGGGCAGCAACAGGCGCACGGCCTCGAACCGCTCGGCGAAATGCGCGGCGACCGTGGCTCGAAGGTCCTCCATGCCTTCGCCGGTGTGCGCGGAGACGTGCGGCGCTCCGGGGAAGCGGTTCGTCAGCCGTCGGCGACCGAGTGGGTCGACGTGGTCGATCTTGTTGAGCACGATCAGCAACGGCAGCTCATCGGCGCCGATCTCGGCTAGCACGGATTCGACAGCCTTGGTCATCGCTTCCAGCTGGTCCTCGGAGACCGATGCGTCGACGACGTGCAGCACGAGGTCGGCTCTGAGCGTCTCCTCGAGCGTCGCGGCGAAGCCCTCGACGAGGTCATGCGGAAGGCGGCGGATGAAACCGACGGTGTCGGTGACGAGGTACCGGCGGCCGTCGTACTCGAAGCCGCGCGTCGTCGGATCGAGCGTCTCGAAGAGGCGGTCGTTGACCGACACCCCGGCGTCTGTCAGGCGGTTCAAGAGCGTGGACTTGCCAACGTTCGTGTACCCGGCAAGCGCGACCGTGGGGACCTCGGAGCGCTCGCGCTCCTTTCGCCTTGTCGCGCGATGCCGGCTCACGTCCTTCAACCGTCGGCGCAGCAGCGTGATCCGCCGTCCCGCCAGCCGCCGGTCGGTCTCGAGCTGGGATTCGCCAGGGCCTCTCGTTCCCACTCCACCGCCGACCGCGCCCAAGCCGCCGCCGAGGCGCTCGAGGTGCTGCCACATCCCCCGCATGCGCGGGAGGTTGTACTCGAGCTGGGCGAGCTCGACCTGTAGCTTGCCCTCGGCGCTGCGGGCGTGCTGGGCGAAGATGTCGAGGATCAGCTGCGTGCGGTCGACGACGCGCGCCGACAACGCATCTTCGAGCTGACGCTGCTGGCCGGGGTTGAGCTCGTCGTCGACGAGGAGCGATTCGGCGCGAGTCTCGACGAACTGCGCCTGCAGCTCCCTCAGCTTTCCCTTGCCGACGTAGGTGCGCTCGTCGGGCCGCGCGCGGCGCTGGACGAGCTCGCCCACCGGCTCCACGCCCGCGGCACGCGAAAGCTCACGCAGCTCATCGAGCTCGTCCTGCTCGTTGACCCCAGGAGCCAGCACGGCGACGATGAATCCCCGCTCGGGCTCCACGCCCGGGGCGGGATCCGTCTGGCGTTGTGTCACGACTGAATTATGACCAGCGCTTCAGTGATCCGGCGAACCGCTTCTTCCAGGCGTGAATCTGGAACTGTCAGCGACAGACGGACGTACCCCTCCCCGCTCGGTCCGTACGCATCTCCCGGCGAGACGAGCACCGAGGCCTGGTCGAGCACGAGCTCGGTGAACGACGCCGACGTGTGGCCCTCGGGCACGCGCACCCAGAAGTAGGGCGTCGCCCGCGGACGCTTGAACTCGAGCCCGATCGCCTCCAGCCCTTCCGCGAGCAGATCGCGGCGGCGGGCATAGACCTCGGAGATCTCACGCGGGAACTCGCGCGAGTCCGTGAGCGCAACGGCCGCGGCGTGCTGGACGGCTCCGGACATCCCGGAGTCGAGGTTCGTCTTCAACCGCCGATATGCGTCGACGATCTCGGCGTTCCCCGCCACGAGCGCGGCCCGCCAGCCGGTCATGTTCCAGCCCTTGGAGAGGGAGAAGATCTCCACGCCGATGTCCTTTGCGCCCGGCGTCTCGAGGAAGCTCGGAGGGCGATAGCCGTCGAAGGCGACCTCGGAATAGGCGTTGTCGTGTACGACGACGAGGTCGCGCTCGCGGGCGAAGTCGACGGCCCGCGCGAAGAAGTCGAGGTCGGCGGTGGCTCCCGTGGGGTTGTTCGGGTAGTTGAGGTAGAGGAGCCTCGCTTCCGGCGCGCTTTCGAGGTCGGGCAGGAACGCGTTCTCTTCGCGCAGCGGCAGGTAGTGGACGGTCGCGCCGGCGAACAGGGGGCCGGAGGTGTAGGGCGGGTACCCGGGATCGGGAGCGAGGCAGGTCTCGCCCGGATCCAGGCAGGCGAGTGCGATGTGACCGACGCCCTCCTTGCCTCCGAGCACGGGGATCACCTCGCCGTCCGGGTCGAGCTCGACGTGGAAGCGGTCCCGGTAGAAGTCCGCCGCGGCGGCCCGAAACTCGTCCGTGCCGTGGTTCGTCGGGTACTGGTGGGTACGCGGATCGTGCGCGGCCTCCGCCAGCGCGTCGATCACCTCCGGTGGTGTCGGCAGGTCCGGGTCGCCGATACCGAGGCTGATGACGTCGATTCCGGCCCGCTCGGCCTCGGACACCTTGCGCTCGAGCTCCGCGAAGAGGTACGGGGGCACCGCGTCGAGCCGCTTCGCGAATCTCACAGCTCGAACTCCTCTGATAGGTCAAGGCGGCAGATCTCCTCGGCTGGGCCGACCAGGCGCGCGTTCATATCGTCGTCGATGGTGACGACGAGGTCGCCGCCCGCGAGATGGACGGTGACCGGGCTCTCGCACCATCCCTGCTGCACGGCGGCGCTGGCGACAGCGACCGCGCTCGTTCCGGACGAGAGGGTCTCCCCCGCTCCCCGCTCCCAGACGGCGACGGTGACGTCGTTCGGGCCGTCCACGCGCACGAGCTGGACGTTCGTCCGTTCCGGGAACCGCTCGTGACGCTCGACGAGCGGCCCGAGCCGCAGCAGCTCCTCGCGGTCGGGCTCGCGCCGGATGACCGCGTGCGGGTTGCCGACCGAAACGGGAACGAGCTCGACGGGCTCGCCCGCGACGTCGATTGTCTCGAGCTCCCCCACGTCGACCGCGCCCATGTCCATCTCGACCTGCCTGCCCGCGCGCATCTCCGCGACGACTTCGCGCGGACCGACCGAGATTCGCACCGTGCCGGCGCCGCTCCGGCGGGCGAGCCAGCGGGCGGCAATCCTCGTCCCGTTGCCGGAGAGTTCGGCAGTCGAGCCGTCGGGGTTCCAGATGATGACCTCGGCAGCGTCGCCGTTCGCAGAGGTGACCTCGACGATGCCGTCGGAGCCGACCCCGAAGTGGTAATCGCAGATCTTCTGCACCCGCTCGGGCGTCAGCGGGAAGGCAAGCTCAGCCCGCTCGACCAGCAGGTAGTCGTTGCCGAGCCCGTGCCACTTCGAGAATTGCATCGGCGATGTCGCCCGGAGGGCGATCCGCAGGCAGGCTAACAAGGCTCGGAATCCGGCGCATCCATTTGCGCTGGTACGCCGCGTAGCGCTTCCCGCGCGCGACGATCGCCTCGATGGCGGCGTCGTCGTCGGGGTGCTCTGCGACGTCTGCGATGCCGTGGGCGTACCTCGCGGTCGGAGAGATGCCGGCTGCGAGCGCGCGTTCCACCTCCTGCCGCACGCCCGCGTCGAACATGGCCCGCGCGCGCACTGCGAGCCGGCGCTCGAGCTCCGCCTTGTCCACCTCGAGGCCGAACACGAGCGTCGGATGTCGCGTCTCGTCGGTCCAGAGGCGCTCGCGCTCGCGGCCCAGTCCGGCCAACTCGAGGCCACGAACGACCCGTCGCCGGTCGTTCAGATGAACTGCGGCGGCAGCCTCGGGGTCGGCCAGGGCGAGCATCGCATGTGCTCGCTCGGCGCCCTCGCGGTCGTACAGCTCCTCCCACCGCTCGCGCGCGCCGGGCTCCGGCGCCGGCGGGATGCTGAGGTCGGCGAGTGCGGCACGCAGATAGAGGCCCGTGCCGCCGACGACGACCGGAGTACGGCCGGACGCGAGGATCTCGTCGATTGCCGCGTGTGCCAGCTGCTGGTACTCGCCTACGGAGGCCTCGTGTTCGAGCGGCCAGATCCCGACCAGTCGCCCGGGCGACTGGTTCGTGAGGATCGGCAGGCCGCGATAGACCTGCATCGAGTCCGCCGAGACGATCTCTGCGGGAATTCGCTCGGCCAGAGCCTGGGCAACGCCGCTCTTGCCGGAGCCCGTCGGGCCGAAGATGGCGAGAACGAGCTCAGTCACGCAACCGCGCACGAGCGAGGTTCAGATCCTCGCCGCTCAGCCCGGCTGCCCGGAGGTAGCCCTCGACGCTGCCGTAGCGGCGCTCGAGCTCCGCGAGCACTCCGGCGATCGACGATGCCGGGGTCTGGGCAATGCGGCGCAGCCGTTCCAGCTCGGCCTCGGTCGCAGCTTCGGCGAACCACCGCTCGTGCCGTGGCCGGAGCCGCTCCTCGCTCAGCGCGTAGTCGGCCGCGATCTGCTCGTCGTCCACGCCTGCAAGCGCGAGCATGAGCGCCGTGACAAGCCCGGTGCGGTCCTTCCCGCCCATGCAGTGCACGACGACTCCACCGTCGGGTGCGTGTGCGACCGCACGAATCGCCGCCGCCACGTTCGCCTTGAAGTGCTCGAGGAACAGGAGGTAGACCTCCTTCGTCGACGTCTCGACGTCAGGCGCAGCCTTTGCCGCGGCCTCGACCTCCTCGAAGACCTTCTTGTCGTCGTCGAAGAGCGAGATGTGCAGCAGGTCGATCGGAGCCCCGGCGGGAGGGTCTCCCTCTCGCTCCGCGTCCATCCGCAGGTCGATGACGGTGCGGATGCCGTAATCGACAACTGCCTGCCACCCCTCCTCTGTCAGCTCGTCGAGGCTGTCTGCGCGGACGACAGCGCCGTAGCGAGTCTCTCCGCCGTCCTCGGTTCTGTGCCCGCCGAGATCGCGGGCGTTGAGCAAACCGTCCCAGCTGAGATCGCGACTACGCAGGAACCTAGTGCCCCGGTCGGCAATACATGCCGGCCCCTGGCCCGCGATCACACGGCGCCAGAGCCCACCCTCGCCCTTGCCCAGGCTGCGAGCCTGGGCCGCGGACGAGTGCGGCCTCTGGCTTGGTGCTCGCGACCCAGGAGCTCGGCGGCATTACCGGCCGGGGCACTGCTAGCTCGGTGCCCCGGAGCGTGGTCGACGTCGCGCCCTCAATCCTCACGTCCACCAACTCCCCTGCCGCGCTCGATCCGGCGAAGTTGACGGTGATGTTGCGCCGGGTCCGGCCGCGGAGCACCGACGGGTCGGTGCGGCTCGGCCCCTCGACGAGGACCTCCTCGACTCGTCCGATCCGCTCCTGGTTGCGGTCCTGGGCGATCCGCTGGACGACCTCGACGAGCTGCTCGATCCGCTCGCGCTTGAGCTCGTCCGGCACCTGATCGGGCATCGTCGCCGCCTCCGTCCCCTGCCGCGGCGAGTAGACGAAGGTGAACGCGCTGTCGTAGCGAACCTCCTCGACGACCTCGAGCGTCTCCTTGAAGTCGCGCTCGCTCTCGCCGGGGAAGCCGACGATGACGTCGGTCGTCAGCGCGAGGTCCGGGATCGTGGCGCGCAGGTCGTCGACCAGCCGCAGGTAGCGCTCGCGCCCGTACGTACGCCGCATCGCCTTCAGGATTCGGGTCGACCCCGACTGGAGCGGCAGGTGCGCGTGCTCGCAGACTGCGGGACAGTCGGCCATGGCGGCGATCACCTCGTGCCGGAAGTCCTTCGGATGCGGGCTCGTGAAGCGAATTCTGTCGATTCCGGTCACCGAGTCGCAGGCGCGCAGGAGCTCTCCGAACCCGGTCCTCAGGTCAGGCAGGAGGTCACGGCCCCAGGAGTTGACGTTCTGGCCAAGCAACGTGATCTCCCGCACTCCTTCGCCGGCGAGGCCCGTCACCTCGGCGAGGATCTCCCCGGGCCTGCGGCTCACCTCTCGGCCGCGGACGGCCGGCACGATGCAGTACGAGCAGACCGAGTTGCAGCCCATCGAGACCTGCACCCAGGCCTGGAAGCGGCGCTCGCGGTGCATCGGCAGCGTCCCGGCGAACTCGCGCTCCTCGCCGGTGCCGAACCGCCCTCGCGGCGCCTCACCCCCCGCACCAAGCCAGTCGGCGAGGTGCGGGATCGTGCCGGGCCCGAAGGCGACGTCGACGAACGGGTAGAGCTCGAAGAGCCGTTCGCGCTGCGCCTCTGCGTAGCAGCCGCCGACGGCGATCACCTTGTCGGGGTCGGCAACCTTGAGCATCCTGGCGTTGCCGAGGTGCGACGCGAAGCGCTGATCCGGCCTTTCGCGAATCGTGCAGGTGTTGAAAACGATCACGTCCGCCTCCTCCTGAGAGACGGCCTCCCCCAGCCCAAGCTCCTCGAGCATGCCCTTGATCCGCTCCGAGTCGTGAGCGTTCATCTGGCATCCGAACGTCGTGACGTGGTACCTACGCACGCCCGAAAGCCTAGCGAGCTACTTGGCGAATTCGACGTTTCGTGATTCTCGGATCACCGTCACCTTGATCTGCCCCGGGTACTCGAGGTCGTTCTCGATGTCGCGGGCGATCTCGTGGGAGAGCAGGGCCGCCTCGTCGTCGCTGATCTCCGTGGGCTTCACGATCACGCGGATCTCGCGGCCGGCCTGGAGTGCGTAAACCCGCTCGACTCCCGGCTTCTTCGCGGCCAACTCCTCGAGCGCGGCTAGGCGCTTGATGTAATTCTCGAGGCTGTCGCCGCGCGCGCCCGGGCGTGCGCCCGAGATCGCGTCTGCTGCGATGAGCAGAACGGCCTCGACCGTCTGCGGCTGCACCTCGTAGTGATGGGCCTCCACGGCATGCACGACGCCCGGCGCCTCGCCGTAGCGCTTCGCGTACTGGGTCGAGATCGCCGCATGCGAGCCCTCGACCTCGTGGGTCAGCGCTTTGCCGACGTCGTGCAGCATCGCGGCACGCTTCGCCGTCTTGACGTTGGCCTCGAGCTCGGTCGCCATCAGCCCGGCGAGATGAACGACCTCGAGCGTGTGCTTGAGGACGTTCTGGCCATAGCTCGTCCTGTAGTTGAGGCGGCCGAGCAGCTTCACGATCTCCTCGTGGAAGTCGCCGCAGTTGGCCTCGAACACCGCCTGCTCGCCGGCCTGCTGGATGTGCTCGTCGATCTCTGTCTTCGACTGGTAGTACATCTCCTCGATCCGCGCCGGCTGGATGCGACCGTCCTCGACGAGCTTCAGCAGCGTGATCTTCGCGATCTCCCGGCGGATCGGGTCGAACGAGGACAGGACGACGGCCTGCGGGGTGTCGTCGACGATCACGTCCACGCCGGTCAGGTGCTCGAGCGTCCGGATGTTGCGGCCTTCCCGCCCGATGATGCGCCCCTTCATATCGTCTGACGGGAGCTCGATCAGCGACGAGGTCGTCTCCGCCGCGTGGCTCGCAGCGACCCGCTGGAGTGCGTCGGCCACGAGGTTGCGCGCGCGACGCTTCGCCTCGCTCTGCGCCTCCTCGTCCAGCTGGCGCACCCGGCGGGCGAGGTCGTGCCGGACCAGCTCCTCCGACTGGGCGAGCAGCCTCGCCTTCGCCTCGGCGACGGTCATGCCGCCGATTCGCTCGAGCTCCTCGAGCTCGCGCTGCTTCGCCTCCTTCAGGTCGTCCTGGAGCTCCTTGACGTGCACCTCGCGGTCGGCGAGGCCCTGGTCGCGGCGCTCGAGGTCTTTCTGCCTGCGCTCGACCTCGTCCTCGCGGGTCAGGAGACGCTCCTCGATCTTCGTCATGCGCGCGCGCTGCTCTCCGACCTCGTGCTCGACCTCGGCCCGGAGACGCACGGCCTCCTCGCGCGCTTCGATCTTGGCTTCACGGCGGATCGTCTCCGCCTCCTGACGGGCATCGGCCATGCTCGATCCCCCGAGGAAGCGCAGAGCCAAAAGCACGAGGGCGCCGGTGACCAGAACGCTGATCAGAACTGCTACCGCAATGACGAGCATGGCGCTCCCTGGGGTCCGTGCCCGCGCGGCTCAGGTTCCGAATGGAGGCGGCCGAGACGGACCGCCACGAACAAGCTAGACCTTGTCGGTCAAGCCCCTCTCAACGGCGTCTCGCTGGGTCGTCAAAGTGCCTTTTCTCGTCGGTTCGGTTGGTAGAGCGATTCGGAAACTGCGCTTGTGCAGGCAAAAATGTCGGTTACTGACCTCTCATCGTACAGAGGTAGGGGGCCCCTCCGCAATGGCAGCGCCGCAGGTGCCCTCGATCGAGTGCTCGGAGAAGCCCTTGCGCGCGAGGTGACGCGCGGTCGTGAGACTGGGCCCTCGGCGCTCGACGATCCGCTCGGCTCGAGCACGCTCCGGCTCGAGTGCCCCGACGGCGGCCTCCACGAGTGCCGCGGCGATGCCTCGCCGGGCCAGGTCGTGCCTGATCAAGGCGTCCCCGGAGCCCCGTTCGGCGAGGAGCGCTGCGCGGCGGCTGGCGACACGTTCATCGTCGACCGCGCCGACCCGAACCAGTCGTCCCATCGCCTCGTTTCGGACAGCCGGTGCGATCTCGGCCGCTGACAGCCGCTCACCAAGCTCCTGCTCGGTGAGATCGCGTCTCGCGAGTGAGCGGGCCGCCTTTGCCATCGCCTCATGGCGAACGAGCTCACGGCGTACCCTGCGCGCCCGGGCACGATCGAGCTCGACGCCGACGTCCAGTCCCGCCGCGAGCACGGCCTCGGCCGGCAGCGTCCTCCAGAGCTCCCCGTCGAGAGCGACCTCGATCCGCCCTCGGGACCGCGCCAGAAGAGCGCTAACCCGTGGCGGCGACCTCTTCGCGGACAGCTTCGGCCTCCTTGGCCTTCTTTCCCGTGGCGGCAGCGACCTCTTCGAGGGCAGCTTCGGCCTCCCTGGCTTTCTTGCCGATCTGCTCGGTGTGCTCGGCCGACACGTCCGGCTGGAGGCGTGCGGAGGCGATGGCGTCCTCTCCGAGCGCGGCCTGGACTCCCAGCACGATCTTGTCGGAGGCGTCGGGGTGCTCACGCAGGAACGCCGCGGCGTTCTGCCGGCCCTGCCCGAGTCGCTCCTCGTCGAAGCTGAAGTAGGAGCCCGACTTCTGCACGACCTTGTGCTCCAGCCCGGCTTCGAGCACCGTGCCCTCCCAGGAGATTCCCGAGCCGTAGATGATGTCGAACTCCGCCTGCTTGAACGGCGGCGCCACCTTGTTCTTCACGACCTTCACGCGGACGCGGTTACCGATCGCCTCGACGCCTTCCTTCAGCGTCTCGATGCGCCGCATGTCGAGCCGGACCGACGAGTAGAACTTCAGCGCCCGTCCGCCCGGAGTGACCTCGGGCGAGCCGAACATGACTCCGATCTTCTCGCGCAGCTGGTTCGTGAAGAGCGCGATCGTGTCGGTGCGGTTGAGCGTGCCCGCGAGCTTGCGCAGCGCCTGGCTCATCAGGCGGGCCTGGAGGCCGACGTGGCTGTCCCCCATCTCACCTTCGATCTCGGCTTTCGGCGTCAGTGCGGCGACCGAGTCGACCGCCACGACGTCGAGCGCCCCGGAGCGGATGAGCAGCTCGGAGATCTCGAGCGCCTGCTCGCCGTTGTCGGGCTGCGAGACCAGCAGATCGTCGATGTTGACGCCGATCCGGCGTGCGTATTGCGGGTCCATCGCGTGCTCGGCGTCGATGAAGGCGCAAATGCCTCCGCGCCGCTGAGCCTCGGCGATCACGTGATAGACGAGGGTCGTCTTCCCCGACGACTCGGGGCCGAAGACCTCGACGACGCGACCGCGCGGGAGCCCCCCCACGCCGAGGGCGATGTCGAGCGTCAGCGATCCGGTCGAGATCGAGCCCGTCGTGACGTGCGCGTGGTCGTTCATGCGCATGACCGAGCCCTTGCCGAACTGGCGCTCTATCTGGCCGAGAGCGACGTCGAGTGCCTCGTCGCGATCCAACTCATCCACCTCCTAGTGGAACAGACTCCATGACTTCGTACTGCGCGCCTGTCGGCCGCAGCCGGGATATGTAAACAGCGGCATCGGACAACATCACAGGGCCAAGCTCGGGGATCGGAGGCTCCAGGCGGGGTCGTTCGCGAAAGCGGACGACGGTGAGGTGCGGAAGCCACGGACGCTGCTCGGGCTCGTAGACCCCAAGCCGGGCCAGCCGCTCGTGGATGTCGGCCGCGATCCGTGCCGCCTGCCCCTCCCGATCGTCGAAGACCAGCATCCCGACCGACCGCGTCTCCCGGTACCGAACCGGGGTGAGCACCGGCTGGGCAACGCCCTCGGCGCCAGCACGCAGCGCGCCGGCGATCGAGTCGAGCTCGCCGGCCGGCCGCGAACCGAGGAACGCGATCGTGACGTGCAGGTTCTCCTCCGGGACGAGACGAGCGCGTTCGGGGGCGCCGAGCTGCTCCCGCTGCCAGCGGGTGACCCTGCGCGTGATCGCGTCCGGCAGGCGAAAGCCGAGAAAGAGCCGTAGTCGCTCATCCCCGCCGACGGTACCGGACGAGGTCACGCCGAGGTGTGCCGGCTTTGTGTCAGAACCTCACGCACGAGGTGCAGCGCTGCCGCGGTCGCGCGGCGCCGGATCGCCTCGCGGTCACCCGGCAGCCTCAGCTCCCGGCCCCGCTCGACTCCCGGCGCGCTCGCATGCAGGTACACGAGGCCGACCGGCTTCTCCGGCGTTCCCCCAGCGGGGCCCGCGATCCCGGTGTCCGCGATCGCCACGTCCGCTTCGAGCGACTCACGCGCACCCGCGGCCATCGCCGCAGCGGTTTCGGCCGAGACCGCCCCGTGCGCGGCCAGCGTCTCCTCCGGCACGCCGAGCTGGGCGAGCTTGACCTCGTTCTCGTAGGCGACGATTCCGCCGCGGAAGACATCGCTCGCGCCCGGGACGGAGGTCAGGTGCGCCGCGATGAGCCCGCCCGTGCACGACTCAGCGGTCGCAAGCGAAAGCCCGAGAGCCCGCGCCGCGTCGAGCACGTGCTCCTCAACCGGTCGGGTGTCCTCCGCGAACACCGCAGGCTCGAGCGCTTGCCGCAACGTGCCCGCCAACTCCTCCCCCTCGCCGAAGAGCTCGACCCAGATCTCGCCGTCGTGCGCGCAGATCGTCACCTGGACGCCTGACGGTTCGCCGCGCGCCTCGGAGAGCGCTCTCGCGACAGCCGACTCGCTCATCCCGTACACGCGCAGGACGCGGTGCTCGGGCGGCTTCGCGCGCGCGAGAACCCGTAGCACGGCTTCGTCCTCCAGTGACGCCTGCCAGAGGCGCCGCAGCTCGGGCGGGGGGCCTGGCAGGACAATCGCGACCGCGCCGTCCGTTTCGACGACGAGGCCCGGCGCCGTGCCCGCGATCCCGATCACCCGCCCGCCTTCGGGAAGCGTCGCCTGTTTCTGCACTCCCTCTTCGAACTCCGCGTACGGACGTCGGAGGCGCTCCGCGATCCGCCTCGAGACCCGTTCGATCTCCTCTGCGAGCTCGAGCTCGACCGCCGTGGCCAGGCCGGCGGCGCGTGCCAGGAGCTCGACGGTCCGGTCGTCGTGCGTGGGCCCGAGCCCTCCGGAGACGACGAGCAGATCGGCCGACAGGCTTTCGCGCAGCGCCGCCTCCAGCTCTTCGGGCTCGTCACCGACGAGCGTGATTCGCGCGGGCTCGAGGCCGAGCCTCGTCAGCTCCTCCGCGAGAAAGGGGCCGTTCGCGTCGTGGCGCCCGCCCCGCACGAGCTCGCTGCCTGTGACGACGACCGCCGCGCGGGGTCTCAACCGACCGGCGGCGCGAGCGAGACGCGCTTCGGCGTCACCTCGATCCACCGGCGCACGCCGGTACCGGCTCCCGGCACGACCTCACGGCTCCCGTTCAGGCGAAGCCGAAGATTGGCCGGCGCGTACACATAGAGCCAGAGATGCCGCCCGACGAAGGTCCGCGGGTGGCCGCGCTCGAGGGTGCCCTGGTAGATCGGCTTCCGGCCCCGCGAGCCCCGGAAGACCTGAACGTAGGCACCGCCCGCGACCCCGGAGAGGACCAGATGGGCAGTCGGCTTCCTGGCGGCTTGCCGCGGATGGTTCTGATTGAGGCCGAGGTTGGGGGTGTTTTGGTCCGGGGTCCCCCCCCATTTCCACGCCGCGAAGACGAACAATGTCAGGCCCGCGATCACGGCGACCGTCAGCATCACGCCCTTTCCTTGTAAACCGCCGCCGCGCGCGCCGACGACCGCGCGTGGCCGAAACGGCTGCTGCTCCGCTTCCTCCTCCAGCTCGCCGCGCACGTAGCGCGAGTTGAACTCGTCGACGTAGAGCTGGCCGTCGAGCCCGAGGTAGTCCGCATACGTGCGCAGAAAAGCCTTGACATAGGTCTGCGCGGGCAGCACGTCGAACTGCTCCTCCTCGAGGGAGCGCAGGTACTTGCCGCGAATCTTCGTCGCTTGCTCGATCTCCGGAAAGTCGAGCCCCTGCCGCAGACGAGCCTCGCGGAGGCTGTTGCCGATCTCGAACACGGGGAGCCTGGGAGTTTACGACAAGAGGTAGTACTCGATCGCATAGACGCCCAGCGAGATGGACGCGATCAGCGCGACGTACAGCGCGAGCCAGCCCAGAACCCGCCCCACTCGCGCCGATCGCCGGCCGCCGGCCCGCCCGAGGGTGCGCTCGAGCCGGCGGCGGGCCCGTGCGGCGAGGCGGATCGCGACGATGGCGAGCACGGCGGCGAGCGGCACCGCGAAACCGGCGTGGATGAGGCGCAGATCGCTTCGCCGCTCGGTGACCTCGGCCGCCGCGGGAATCGCCGCGAGGGCGAGCAGCGCGACGACGACCGACCAGCCTGCCGCGCGGTTCCGCGGCCGGGGCCCGTTACTGCTTGACGTAGGGACGGCCAACCGCAGCTGGTGGGATCGAGCGGCCGATGACCCCGGCGACCGCTATCAACGTGATCACATACGGAAGGGCCTGGAAGAGCGTGGCGGCGGACGCGGAGTAGACGGGCAGCCGGAAGGCGATCGCCGTCGAGAGGCCGAACAGCAAGGCCGCGCCGAAGGCGCCGAAGGGCCGCCAGTTTCCGAAGATGAGCGCTGCTAGCGCGATGAATCCGCGCCCGGCGGTCACGTTCTCGTTGTAGGTGTTGAGGTAGCCCACGGTCAGGTACGCGCCGCCCGCGGCCGCCAGCATCCCCGAGAGGACGACCGACATGTAGCGGAGGGCGTAGACGTTGATCCCCACAGTATCGGCGGCCCGGGGATGCTCTCCGCAGGCCCGGATGCGCAGGCCGATCGGCGTCTTGAACATGACGAAGTACGAGACGACGACGAGCGCCATCGCGACCCAGATCATCAGGTTCAGGTGCCCGAAGGCGACCGCGAGGAACGAGTGGTTCGACTTGTCCGCGAGATTGACGTCGGGGATCTGCGAGACGCCGGTCGGCACGTTCTCGCCGTGATAGAGCTGGACGAAGAAGTAGCCGGTGATCCCGAGCGCGAGGAAGTTGACCGCTACCCCGCCGACGATCTGGTCGGCCCGGAGCTGGATCGCGAAGAACGCGTGCACGAGTGCGAGCAGGCCCCCGGCGATCAACGCGATGAGCACGCCGCTGATCCAGCTTCCTGTCTTGTCGGCGCCCCAGATGCCCCAGAACGCGCCCATCAGCATCATCCCCTCCAGGCCGATGTTCACGACGCCCGAGCGCTCGGAGAACATGCCCCCGATGGCCGCAAACGTGAGCGGCGTCGCGAAGACGAGCATCGAGGCGATCAGGCTCGCCGTGAAGACCTCCTGGAGGTTGCCGGCGCTCGAGCGCGTCGCAAGGACACCGAGCCCGATGCCGATCACGCCGACGAGGACCGCGCCCCAGCCGGCCCTTCGCTCCCCCCGCGAGACCGCGAAGACCCCCGCGAGCGCGGCGAGGATGCCGACGAGCGCGGGCCAGATCGGGGAGCGGGTCGTGAAAGGCGGGATCGTCAGCCAGAAGGCGAGCGCGCCGAGCGCGAAGCCGTAGGCGGCGACCGTTTTCGGCTGCAGGGCCCGCTTGCGCACGGCTCGGTCGAGATTCCCGAGATAGACGCTCACTTCACCGGCTCCTGGACGGCGGCCCGGCGGCGGATTCGTCCGCGCGCCCGCCAGATGGACAGGATCAGCAGGTCGGCTCCCACGAACAGGACGACGAGCCCCTGGATCAACTCGGTCAGGTGGCCCGCGAGGCTGGGGTCGATCACGTTCGACTGCAACCCGTGCGTCGTTCCGAAGAGGAGCGCGCCAAACAGCAAGGCCGCGAGTCCCGTGCCGATCGCGGTGTTGCGCCCGAGCAGCGCCACCGCGATCCCCAGGAACCCGATCGACGAGGCCTGCACGTCGGATGTCCCGATGTGATGCAGATAGCCGAGCATGTCGAGCCCGCCGGCGAGCCCGGCGAATGCGCCGGAGATGGCCATTGCGCGCACGTAGTTCGTCCGCACCTTGATCCCGCCGTAGGCGGCCGCGTCCGGGTTGTAGCCCACCGCGCGCACCTCGTAGCCGAGCGTCGTCCGGTTCAGGATCGCCCAGAAGACGACGAGCGCCGCGATCGCGACGAAGAACCCGATGTGCAGCCCCTGGAGGTCGGGGTCGCCCCAGAACACCGGCAGCCTCGCGCTGTGCGCGATGTCGCCCGAGATCGGGATGTCGAGCGGCTTGTTCGCCTCGCCTTGGAGCGGGCCGCCCTGCTGGAAGAGGTAGTTCCCGATCCAGTAGGCGATCCAGTTGAGCATGATCGTCGTGATCACCTCATGCGCGCCCACGGCCGCCTTCAGAAAGCCGGCGATCGCGGCCCAGCAGGCTCCCGCCAGAGCGGCGGCCCCGACCCCGAGCAGGATGTGAGCGGGCCGAGCCATGCCGCTGAAAGACACGCCGACCCAGGTCGCGCAGAAGATCCCCATGAAGTACTGGCCCTGCCCGCCGATGTTGAAGAGGCCGCAGCGGAACGCGAAGGCGACCGCCAGCCCGGTCAGGATCAGCGTCGTCGTCTGGAGCAGCGTCTGCGTGAGGTTGTAGGGGGCGGTCTCGGCAGTGTTGGTCCGCCACGGGTGCAAGAGCCAGTCGAGGCCGGCCCCCTTGATGATGTCCCGGTAGGCGAGGATCGGGTTGTGGCCGGTCGCGAGCACGACCAGGCCGCTGATCGCGAAGGCGAGCAGCGCCGTGGCGAGCGGGGTCGCGATTCCGCCCGCACGCTGGTAGAGCGCCAGCCGACCGGCCAGGGTCGTCGGCGGCGTCTCCGGATCGGGCGGTGTCGGTGCCGGTGGGAGAGGCTCGCTCACGCCGCGTCCTTCTTGCCACCGCCAAGCATCTCGAGCCCGATCTCCTCTTCCGTGGCGTCCGGGCCATGCTCGGCGACGATGCGGCCCTCGTAGATGACGAGGATGCGGTCGGAGAGCGACAGGATCTCCTCGAGCTCGAGCGACACGAGCAGGATCGCTCGCCCCTCGACCCGCTCAGCCACGAGGCGGCCGTGGAGGTACTCGATCGCGCCCACGTCGAGGCCACGGGTGGGCTGGGCCGCAATCAGCACCTTCGGGTCGCGGGCGATCTCGCGCGCGGCGACGAGCTTCTGCTGATTCCCGCCCGAGAGCACTGCGGCTCTCGAGGCCGGGCTTCCGCCTCGGATGTCGAACTCGGCGATCAGGCGCTTCGCCCACTCGGCGAACTTCCCTGGAAAGATCCACCCCCAGCGCGACGCAGGCGGGCGGTTGTAGTCGTGCAACTCCGCGTTCTCGGCGATCGTGAACTCGAGGACGAGGCCGCGCCGTTGTCGGTCCTCAGGGATGTGGCCGATACCGGCGTCGAGCATCGTGCGAGCGCTTGCGTGCTGGATCGCGTGGCCGGCGACCTTGATCTCCCCGCTCTCGTGCCGGCGCAGTCCCGTGATCGCCTCCACCAGCTCGCTCTGGCCGTTTCCGTCGACGCCCGCAAGGCCCACGATCTCACCCGCCCGTACCTGGAAGGACACGCCTCGCACGGCCGGGAGGTTCCGGTCGTCGACGGCGTGGAGGTCCTCCACCTCGAGCAGGACGTCCCCCGCCTCGGCCGGCGGCTTCTCCACCCGGAGGAGCACCTCCCTGCCGACCATCATCCGCGCCAGCTTCTCCTCGGTCGAGCCCGCGCGCGGAACGGTGTCGATCTTCTTGCCCCGGCGCAGCACCGTGATCCGGTCGGCGATGTCGAGCACCTCGTTCAGCTTGTGCGAGATGAAGATGACCGACATGCCTTCCCGGGTCAGGGTGCGGAGGATCTGGAACAACTCTCCGGCTTCCTGGGGCGTCAAAACGGCTGTCGGCTCGTCCAGGATGAGGACGTCCGCGGACCGGTAGAGCGCTTTCAGGATCTCGACTCGCTGCTGCTGGCCGACCCCGATGTTCTGCACGCGTTCCCGGGGGTCGATCGCAAAGTTGAAGGTCCGGGAAAGGTCGCCGACGCGCTTCTCCGCCGCCTCGCGGTCGAAGAAGACGCCCTCGCGGGTCGGCTCGCTGGCGAGGACGATGTTCTCCGCCACCGTCATCACCGGAATCAGCATGAAGTGCTGGTGCACCATCCCGATGCCGCTCGCGATCGCATCCTTCGCCGAGGAGAAGGAGACCGGCTTGCCCTGGACCCTGATCTCGCCTTCGTCGGCGTGGTAGAGGCCGTAGAGGATGTTCATCAGCGTCGACTTGCCGGCCCCGTTCTCGCCAAGAACCGCGTGAACCTCGCCTCGTTGGAGGTCGAAGTCCACGCGGTCATTGGCGACGATGCCGGGGAATCGCTTGGTGATCCCCCGCATCTCGAGGACGGTGGCCTGCTCCACTGCCCGAGGATTCTAGGGAGCAGCGGAGAGCTGGTCGTTTTCTACAGCGCTGCCGGGACTTTCACCTTCCCGTCGATGATCTGCTGCTTGAGTGCGTTCATCTTGTCGATCAGGTCTTTCGGGACGGCGGGGTTGATCTTCCCGACGTCCATGCCGCCGTTTGCCAGGTTGAAGTTGAGGTCGGTCCCACCGGCGAACTTGCCGTCCTGGACCTGCTTGACAGTGTCGTAGACGCCGGTGTCCACCCGCTTGACACCGCTCGTCAGCACGCGCTTGGCGTCGTTGTACTGGTCCTTGTCGACGCCGATGCCCCAGATGCCGGCAGCGTCCGCGGCCTTGAGCGTGCCGAGGCCGCAACCGCCCGCGACCTGGAACAGCACCTGCGCCCCCTGCGAGATCTGGTTCTCGGCCACCGTCTTGCACTTGTCGGCGGCCACGAAGTCCTGCGAGTAGCCGACGAGAACCGTGATCCCCGGGTTCGCGAGCTTCGCGCAGTACTGGTAACCGGCGATCCAGATGTCGACCGGCGGGATCTTGATCCCACCGACGGCGCCGATCACCTGCTTGCCGCCCTGCTTCTTCACCATGTTCGCGGCGAGGTTGCCGACAAGGCAGCCCGACTCGTTCGCCTGATAGGTGAGGCCCTCGACGTTCGTGAAGAGCGGCTTGCCCTTCTTGTCTGCAAACGGTGCCGCCTCGACCGGGTAGTCGGTGATCGCGAAGTGCCTGTCGGGGAACTTCTTCGCCATCGTCGCGGTCGCCTGCGCGAGCAGGAAGCCAGCGGAGATGACGAGGTCCGCGTTCTGCCGCACGGCGGACGTCAGGTTCGGGATGTAGTCGCTGACCTGATTCGACTGCAGCGGCAGCGTGCTTACGCCGAGCTCGCTCTTGGCCCTGTTCAGGCCTTCGAGCTGCGACTGGTTGAACGAGCGGTCGTTGAATTTGCCGACGTCACTGACGAGCGCAGCGACCACTGGCTTCTTCTCGCTCGTCGCAGTGCCACCGCTGCTCTTCTTCTTGCCGCCGCAGCTCGACGCCCCGACCGCAACCAGGAGCACCAGGACTGCAAACAGCAGCCACGTCCATCGCCTTCCTAGCACAGCACCCTCCTCCGACCCATTGTGTAATTCAAGAGAGCGATGCTAAACGAGCAGGCAATCGTTAGCTCAGAATTCGGTCGAGCTGGCCTTCCTCAACGAGCACGCGGCGCGGCTTCGAGCCTTCGTACCCGCTGATGATCCCGCGGCGCTCGAGCATGTCGATCAGCCGTCCTGCGCGGGTGTAGCCCACGCGGAGGCGCCGCTGGAGGAGCGAGGTGGACGCGGTCTGAGCCTGGACGACGATCTCGATCGCGCGGTCGAGCAGCGGATCCTCGTCGGGGTCGAACTCGCCGTCGCCGGCGTCCTCTTCCCCGGGCGGAGGCTCGGGCGCCTCGAGCAGCGACGCGTCGAGCTCCTGCTCGCGCTGGCCCCGGCACTGCTCGACGATGAGCGCGATCTCTTCCTCGCCCACGTAGGCGCCCTGGACGCGCTGCATGCGGGAAGTGCCGAGCGGCTTGAAGAGCATGTCGCCCTGGCCCAGGAGGCTCTCGGCCCCGCCCTGGTCGATGATCACGCGCGAGTCGGTCTGGCTGGAGACGGCGAAGGCGATCCGCGACGGGACGTTCGCCTTGATCATGCCGGTGATCACGTCCACCGAGGGGCGCTGCGTGGCAAGCACGAGATGGATGCCGACCGCGCGGGACTTCTGCGCGAGGCGGATGATCGCGTCCTCGACCGCCTGCGGCGAGATCATCATCAGGTCGGCGAGCTCGTCGATCACGACAAGCAGGTACGGCAGCTGCGGCTCGCCGCGCTCGCGGTAGGCGCGGTTCGCCTCCGGGAGGTTCCTGGCGCGCACCTTGCTCAGCTGTTCGTACCGGCGCTCCATCTCGGCGATCACGTTGGCGAGCACCGCAGTCGCCTCCTTCGGGCTGGAGACGACGGGCGCGAGCAGGTGGGGAATCGACTCGTAGTGGCTGAGCTCGATGCGCTTCGGGTCGATGAGGATCATCCGCACGTCGTCGGGCGTCGCTCGGAGCAGCACCGACGTGAGGATCGTGTTGATGCAGCCGGACTTTCCGGAGCCCGTGGTGCCGGCGATCAGGATGTGCGGCATCCGCGCGAGGTCGGTCCAGACGGCGGTGCCGGAGATGTCCTTGCCGAGCCAGACCGCGAGCGGGCTCGCCGTCTGCGGCAGGTCGTCGTAGATGTCCCCGAGCGTGACGAGGTTCGGGGACAGGTTGGGCACTTCGACGCCGACCGCCTGCTTGCCCGGGATCGGGGCGAGGATGCGGATCTCGGTCGTTGCGAGCGCGTACGAGAGGTCGTCCTTGAGCGCGGCGACCTTCGACATCTTCGTTCCGGGGGCGAGCTGGAGCTCGTAACGGGTGACGCGTGGGCCCGTGATCTCGCCGACGACGGAGGCCTGCACGCCGAAGTCGGCGAGCGCCTGCGTGAGCGCCTGGGCGACGTGTCCGTTTGCCTCGGCAGTCGGCTTGCCGGCCGTTCCGGATTTCCGTAGGAGCTTCCGATCGGGCAGCTTGTAGTCGTCGATTGCAGGCGATGCGTTGAAGAGGCTTTCCTGGGATGGCATCTCCTCGGTGTTCGGCTCCGGGAACGGGATCAGCGGCGCCTGCTCGGCCATGCCGACGACGTCCGGGAACGCCGAGGCGGCGTCCACGAGCGGGACGGGGGCCGCGTTCGCGGTTGAGATCAGCTCGGGTGGTTCCTGCGCCAGCTCGGGCCGGTCGAGCGAGCGGCGCGCCGCGGTCGCCGTGCGGCGGACGGCGGTACCGGAACGGCGCAGAAGCGCGCCGGCCGAGGCGCCGGTCAAAAGCAATGTCCCCGCCAGCACCCCGAGGATGCCGACGATCGCAACCCCGGTGCCGCCCAGCGCCAGGCCGAGCACGTGGCCGAGGCCTCTTCCGACGTAGCCGCCCTGGTCGCCCAGCGCGAGCATGACCCCGAGCGTCAGGACGGCGAGCCCGGTCCGGAAGGGACGCACGTCGACCAGGTCGCTGCGGCCAACCATCAGGGCGCCGATCACGACGAGCGCCAGCGGCAGTCCATACGCGGCGCCGCCCGCGAGCGCTCTCAGCCCGTCGGCGATCCAGAGGCCGACGTAGCCTCCGTTCCAGCCGGCCCAGAGCACCGAGGCGAGGAAGACACCGAGCGCGACCAGGACGAGCCCGGACAGCTCGGGATGGTGGTGCCCCCGGGCTGCCTTTCTCTTCGTGCGCTTGGTCTTCCGCACGCGCGAGGGCGTGCGAGGCCTGAGCACGCGCTTCGTACGTCGCCGCGCCATAGCGGCGTCGTTCTACGCGAGCCGGCCGACCCCTCCCGCAGACCTAATGTGCGATCCGCTCGATGGACCGGACGCGGTCGCGGCGATCGACCGTCCCGCGGTCGCTGCCGGCGCCGCCCGTGAGGCGGTCGCGCA
Source organism: Gaiellaceae bacterium (assembly GCA_035318925.1). Lineage (GTDB taxonomy): Bacteria > Actinomycetota > Thermoleophilia > Gaiellales > Gaiellaceae > VAXT01. Next base: position 99,088 of record DATHDS010000014.1, on the reverse strand, counting down.
GACTGTCGCGCGCGAACAGGGCGTCGCGACCTGCGCCACCGGCCAGGACGTCCTGACCGACGCCACCCGTGATGCGGTCGTTGCCGGTGCCGCCGTAGAGAAGATCGTTCCCTTTTCCGCCGAAGATGACGTCGTTGCCGCCCAGGCCGCAGATGACGTCGGCTCCATCGGTCCCCCAGAGGATGTCTGCCCGCCGCGTGCCCACGGTCGTGCAGGCGCCGGTGATGTCGGTCGCCGCGCCGGTCTCTGCGTCGACTATGTAGATCCGGCTCTCGCTCGCGCCCGGCCGCAGGAACTCCCAACTGACAGCCAGGCGTGAAGCATCCGGCGACCACGAATAGCCCCGTTCGACAAAGGTGTCCCCGACGCCCGCGCCCAGATCGCGGCGCGCCGTTCCGTCGGGTGCCATGGAGGACACGCTGGCGCCGTCCCCGAAGGCGATCGCAGAGCCGCTTGGTGACCACAATGGCTCCCATTCCGGGAGGTCATCCGTTTGGGTGAGGCGAGTCAGTTCCGATCCGTCCGGCCGGATCTTGTAGATGTCGGGGTGAAGCGCCACACCCGGAGACCTGGCGAATGCGATCCAGGAACCGTCGGGCGACCACGCCGGGGTGCCGGCGCTCGCGGGCCGGTACGTCAATTGCCGCTCGCCGGTGCCGTCGGCGTTGATGACCCAGATCTGCTCGATGCCGTCGCGCGACCCCGTAAACGCGATCCGCGAACCGTCAGGGGACCATCGAGGGCTCAAGTCGCCGTAGTAGTTCAACACGGGCGGACTCGTCAGTTGCCGCTCGTGTGTTCCGTCTGCGTCGATCACGTACAGGGCCAGGCCCCGCCCCGGCCTGAAGCCGACGAACGCGAGGCGCGTGCCGTCAGGCGACCACTGCGGGTCGGAATCGGCGTAGGAGCCGGAAGGCGGAGTCGTCAGTCGTCGCTCTCCGGTTCCGTCGGCGTCCACGAGGGAGATCCCGCGCCCACCGTCTCGGGTCTCGACGAACGCGATCCTGGTGCTGTCGGGCGACCACGCCGGAGACGTCCCTTCGGCGAGCTTCGTCGTCGTTCTCGAAGCGATATCTGTCACGTCTATTTCGGGCGCCGAGCAATAAGGGGCAGGAGGAGGGTCGAGCCCCGATTGCTGGGTCGGGTCGCACACGTGGTGCACGAATGCGATCGAGTGGCCGTCCGGTGACCAGGCGGGGCTCTCGTCGTGGATGAGTGGACGAACGAGGCCCGGACGGCTGGTCTGATTGCCTGAAGCGATGCTCGCCGCCAGCAAGACGGCGACAACGGCGGCAAGACCCGAGCCGAGATGGACGGCCCTCATGCTGCCTTAGACGCAAAGGGCGTGTCTTAGTTGCTGACGGTTGGACTCAGGCCGCGAGGGCCCGGAGGTCTTCCAGCGCGCCGTTGAGGAGATTCTCGCGGAGGTCGAACAGGCCCGCCCAGAGAGACGAGCGGTCCGGGGCCGAGCGCATTTGCGCGGCGGATTCGAGGCCTTCGAGTGCCCGGACGAGAACCGCGAGCTCGAGGTAGGCCTGCGCCACCCGCACGGGAGATGCGCGCACGCCCGCCCGATGGAGCACCGGCTGCCACTCGATCAGCTCGGCCCTGCCTGGCTCTCCGTACCAGGAACGTCCTTCAGCCTGATCGGCCTGGAGCTCGAGCAGATAGCGCCCCAGCGGCCCTTCGAGCCCCGTGAGGGCCGTCTCCGCACGCTCCGCCGCCCGCGCCAGTGCCGCTTCACGGGCGCCGGGCGTCGGCGGTTCCGCGTCGCCGCGAGCCCAGCGCTCGAGCAGCCGGCAGAACGAGAGCGCGGCCACCTGGCACGCCCGCAGCTGGGAGACGAGCCGCTGAGCGGTCGCCGTTCCCTCGGGCGCATAGTCGACCAGGAGGTCGGGCCAGCCGGGCTGTGCTCGCAGAGTGCTCACACTTCCACTATGACGGGCAAAATCATGGGCCGCCTCCCCGTTCTGTCGTACACGAGCTGGGCGAGCCCGTCGTGGAGGTGCTCCTGGAGGAGCTTGATCTCGGTCACGTTCTCATCGAGGCACTTGTCGAGCACATCGGCGGCCTCGTCCCGCAACTCGTCCAGCAGCGGCTCGGAATCGCCGAAGCCGCGGACGATCAGCTCGGGCGGTGCGCTCAGCCGGGCGCCGTTCGCGCTGACGGTTGCGACGACGATGAGGATGCCGTGCTCCGAGAGGTGCCTGCGGTCGCGGATTGCCACGTCGCGCACATCCCCCACTCCCAGCCCGTCGACGAACGTGACGCCCGTGTCAACCCGGTCGACGATCCGCACGCCTTGCTCGTCGAGCTCGACCACGGAGCCGTTCTCGGCCAGCACGATCGAGTCCGCCGGGACGCCGCTGTCGCGGGCGAGCTGCGCGTGCGCCGCGAGCATGCGGAACTCGCCGTGCACCGGCATGACGGCCTTCGGCCGCACGAGCCCCAGCACCGTCCGCAGCTCCTCGGCGTTTCCGTGCCCCGAGACGTGCACGTTCGCGATCTCCTGATGGAGGACCTCCGCTCCGGACTTCGCGAGGTTGTTGATCGTGTCGTGCACGCGGAGCTCGTTGCCTGGCACGGGCTTCGCGGACAGGATCACGGTGTCGCCGCGCTCGACGCTCACCGTCGGATGGTCGTTGTAGGCGATCCGCGTCAGCGCCGAGAGCGGCTCGCCCTGGCTGCCCGTGCAGAGGACGAGCGCCTCGTGCGGCGGCAGCGCTGCCAGCTCCTTCGGCTGGATGAAGGCGTCGTCCGGGGCCTCGAGGTAGCCGAGATTCCGCGCGATGTTGACGTTCTTCCGCATCGACCGGCCGACGACGCAGACCTTCCGGCCGGTCTCGATCGCGACGTCGACCGCCTGCTGCATGCGGTGGACGTTCGAGGCGAAGCTCGCGATGAGGACGCGCCCCTCACGCACCGGGATGATCTGCCGGAACGCCTCGCCGACCAGCCGTTCGGAGCCCGTGACCCCAGGGCGCTCCGCGTTCGTCGAGTCGCCGAGCATGAGATCGACCCCGCGGTTCCCGACCTCGGCCAGCCGCCCGACGTCCGTGCGCAGCCCGTCGACCGGCGTATGGTCGATCTTGTAGTCGCCGGTGTGCAGCACCCGCAGGTTCCCCACCTCGAGCACGATCGCCACCGTGTCGGGGACGGAGTGCGCCATCCGGATGAACTCCGCGCGGAACCGGCCGATCTGTACCGGCCCGTCCTCCGGCCGCGCCTCCTTGAGCTCGGTGGCGTGCAGCAGACCGTGCTCGTCGAGCTTGGGCTGGAGGAGGCCGAGCGTCAGCCGGGTCCCCCAGACCTCCGGAACCTTGACCTCGCGCATCAGGTACGGCAGCGATCCCACGTGGTCCTCGTGGGCGTGCGTGAGCAGAACCGCCCGTACCCGGTCTGCGCGCTCGCGGAGATACGCGAAGTCCGGCAGGACGAGGTCGACGCCGAGATGCTCGTCACGAGGAAAGGCGAGGCCCGAGTCGACGACGATGATCTCCCCGTTCGACTCGAAAACGGTCAGGTTCTTGCCGACTTCGCCGAGCCCCCCGAGGGGAATGATGCGCAGAGCTTCCACGGAGGGAGCCTATCGTGGCCGTTTCTCCATATGGGGTAGGGGGAGTTCCCCCTTCAGAGGGAAGGCCGATTCGCCCGCGGCCCCCATCCTGTGGTGAGTCTCGTCCGCAGGGCGAGCTTTCATCTCACCAAGGAGCGGAAAATGCTGCGGTCCCCCTGGTTTCACTGGCTCGGTCTCGTCGCAATGTGCCTGACGATTGCCCCCGCCAGCATCAAGTGGCCCTAGGCCTCGCGTAGAGCGCGGCTAAAGACGGCGCGAGCGCGCGCCGATCTGCTGAGAGCCATGCGGTCTTTCATCCGGCGTTACGCGGCGAACGCGACCACGGTTGCGCTCGCCGCCGTGCTTCTGAGTGTCTCGGTCTTCGAGTCGCTCGGAAGCTCGACGTCGAAGCTCGCCCTCTTCGCGGCAGTTGCGATCGCCGCAGAGGCACTCCAGCGTCCCCACGACGAGCTCCTGCCCGACGCGCTCGAGGGTGAGCGCTTCACGCTCTCCGCCCCGATCCACCTCGCCGCCGTGCTCGTGGCCGGCCCCTGGGTGGGCGCGGCCGTTGCGGGCTGGAGCATCACCGCGGTCGGCCCGTTCCGCGGGCTCGGCCCGATGGCCACCCTGCGCCGGGCGGCAGCCCTGGGCACATCGGCACTTGCGGGGGGCGCAGCGTTCACGCTGGCCGGTGGAAGTGTCGGCCACCTCGTCCTGCCCGAGGACCTCCTACCGGCTGCCCTGGCCGGGCTCGTCTACGTCACCGCGCGGACCTTGCTCGAGGGCCTGGCAACGCAGCGACCGGCGCTTCCGGACCCGCTCACCGCCGCAGCGGGCGTCGGGCTCGGCATCGTGCTGGGCTTCGCCGCGCTCCGTGAGCTCTGGCTCGCGATCGCACTCGTTCCTCTGCTCCTGCTCGTCGAGCGCCTCTATGGACGTGTCGTCGGTCTCCGCCACGAGATGGCCACGGCGCTCGAGACGTTCGCGAACATCGTCGACGAGCGTGACCCCTCGACCTACGGCCACTCCGTGCGTGTGGCGCGCTACGTGCAGGACCTGGCGAGTGGGCTTGGCCTGCCGGCCGCCGAGGTGCGGCGTCTCTGGTGGGCGGGCAGGCTGCACGATCTGGGCAAGGTGGCCGTCGATGCCACCGTCCTGGCCAAGCCGGGGAAGCTGAGCCCGGCCGAATGGGGCAGTGTCTGGCGCGCGCCGCGCCTCTCTGCCCGCTTGCTCCAGCGGTTCCGGTTCGCCGCCCAGCAGGCCCAGGCCGTCGAGTACCACCGGGAGCGCTACAACGGCTCCGGGTACTACCGCGTCCGGGAAGAGGACATCCCGCTCGCCGCGCATTTTCTGATCCTGGCCGATGCCTTCGACGCGATGACGACGGACAAGCCGTTTCGGAAACAGCTGAGCCACGAGGACGCCCTCGAGGAGATCGAAAGCGCGAGCGGGACGCAGTTCCACCCGGTGATCGCAAGAGCCTTCATCGCCGTGCAGCGGGGCGAGGATCCGGCCGCGGTCATCAGGGCCGAGGAACTGGCCACGATCCGCGACGCCTCTGCGCTTCCGCCCTCGACCGTCCGCGAGCCCGTCGACGTCTTTGGACGGCCGGATCTGATCGCGCTCGCCGGCGGGGGCGCCTGCCTCGTCGCCCTCGGCCTGGGGCAACCGATCGTCGCGGCGGTCGGCGCGGTTGCCGCCCTCGTCGGGCTCGTCGTCTGGCAGAGGACCCGCAAGCGTGTCTCCCGGCTGACGGCCACGCTCGAGGAAGCGTGGGACGTCGAGGGCGACCAGGCACTCATCTTCGGCCGCCTCGTCGACACGGTCGAGCAAGCGTGGCCACTGGGGCACGCGGCTTTCGTCCAGTGGAACGAGAACGGAGTCGGCGGCTCGGTCCAGCTGGAGCGAGGCGCGGACGGCCCCGCCGAGACATCCCTCATCAGCTGGCTCCTTCGCGAGGTTGAGTCCGGCGCCGGGGTCGTCGTCGGCACGGGCGCCGATCTGCCCGGGGTCGGAGTCGCGGTTGCAGTGCCCCTGCGGCGCGGGAACAGCGCGCTCGTCGGCTTTCTCGTCCTCTGCGGGCCCAAGCAGCCGCCCAAGCATCTTCTCCCCGCACTAAGCGTGTGCCTCGACCCGCTCGGGGTCGCCTTCGCCGAGGCTCACGAGACCGTCGTGGTGCGCCGACTGCCTGTGAGAGAGCTAGACGCTCGCCTGGATGGTCAGGCCCGCACGCTCGAGGCCTGAGCGGATCTCGGCAAGCTCTTCCTCGGTCGCCTCGACGAGCGGCAGCCGCAGCCCCCCCACGTCGTGGCCGAGCAGGTTCAGCGCGGCCTTGACCGGAATCGGGTTGATCGTCACACCGAGCGCGTCGATCACCGGCTTCAGCTCCTCGTCGATCGCCCGGGCCCCGTCGACGTCCCCCTCCTTGTGCAGCCTGATCAGCTCCTTCACGCGTGCCGCGACGAGATTCGCGTAGACGAGAACCCCACCCACACCACCGAGCTCGAGGAACGGGTAGAGGAGGTGGTCGCTGCCCGCGTAGAGGGCGAGATCGGTCTCGGAGACGACCTGCCGCGCCTGGTCGAGATCCTCGGTTGCCTGCTTGACGGCCTGCACGCTCGGGATCTGGGCGAGCTCGATCATCGTCTCCGGCTCGATGTTGACGACGACCCGCGACGGGATGTTGTAGACGACGATCGGCCGGTCGCTCGCCTCTGCGATCGCCTTGAAGTGCTCGACGATCCCGCGCGGCGGCGGCTTGTTGTAGTACGGGGTGACGACGAGGAAGCCGTCAGCGCCGAGCTCGTGCGCCTGCTCGGTCAGGTGCACGGAGTGCGCCGTCGAGTAGGTGCCGGTGCTTGCGATCACCGTCGCTCGACCCCCGACCTCGTCCACGGCCGCGCGCCAGAGCTCGAGCTTCTCGTCGTCGGTCAGCGTCGGCGACTCACCGGTCGTGGCCGCGACGACGAGCCCGTCCGAGCCGTTGTCGACGAGGTGCGCAGCGAGAGCCCGGAAGCGGTCGTAGTCGACTGCCCCGTCATTGTCGAACGGCGTCACGATCGCCGTCAGGACCTCGCCCAGCACGGGCGGCATTCTACTGGGCCGAGCGGCCGCGGCTGACCGTCAGCCTCACGGGCGTCGCATAAGTGACCACTGAGCCTGGATGCGGCGCCTGGGAGATAACTCGTCCGCGCGGGCGCGTCGAGCGGAGGCGCCGAACCCGTCCTACGGAGCAATGATGCCGGCGGATCTGTGTCCGGGCACGCGCTAGAGGCAGTCCAACCACGCTGGGCACGTGACAACGGATCTGAGGAGGTCCTCCGCCCCATGGAGGTGGTGCCGGCTCGTCAGTGACCGTCGCGTTCCACGTAAGAATCGGCGATTGACAAGATGACCCGTGTCCGCCGAGGCGAAGGGTGCCCTCGACCTTCTGCGGGTCGCGAAAAGTCCCGTACACCCACTCGGTCTCGTCCACCGTGATCGAGAAGCTGTGGGGGTCCTCCGTGATCGGATGCGCGCCCGCGAAATCGCTGGCCATGTATGTGCAAACATTTCCTGGAACGCCGTCGACGTAGAACCTCGTCACCGCTCCGCCGTCGGGGGAGACGACGAGCCACACGCTTCCCTGGCCTCCTGCGTGCGTGCCCTTGTAAGTTGCCCCGGGCACATGATCCGTGTTTGCCGGCTCCGCGAAGGCCCCTGTTGCTGCGAGCAGGAGCGGTAGCAGCACCCACAGACGCGACCGCGTCCTCGACCGCTTTCTCTCCCCGGTCGCTTGTTTCATGGGTGACGAGAAGAGTTCCACATAGCTATCGCGGTTTCAAGCGCGGCCGACCATGGTCAGGCGCCGAGGAACGTGTCGAGCCCGACGGTGAGCCCTGGGGGCAGGCCCGAGAGCCGCTCCAGCGCCAACAGGACACCCGGGATGTAGGCCTCTCGCGAGAAGGCGTCGTGACGGATCGTCAGCAGCTCGCCGGGCTGCGAGAGGAGCACCTCCTGGTGCGCAACCAGGCCCGGAAGGCGGACGGAGTGAATCGGCGCGCCGCCCAGGGCCTCGGCCGTCGCCTTCGCCGTGCCCGAGGGCGCGTCGACCTTCGTCTCGTGGTGCAGCTCGACGATCTCCGTCCGGGGCAGGTAGCGGACGGCTTCGGCCGCGAGGCGGATCATCAGCACCGCGCCGACCGCGAAGTTCGGAGCCACGAAGAGCGGTAAGCCCTGCTCCTGCGCGTAGCCGCCGAGATCGTCGAGCTCTTTCTGCTCGAGCCCGGAAGTGCCGACAATGCACGGCACGCCCTGCTCCAGGCAGGCGCGGACGGCGCCGAAGGCGACGTCGGGGCGCGTGAAATGGACGGCGGCGTCGAGCCCCTCGACCTCGACCGGATCTTCGCGCCCGATCCCTTTCACTTCATGCCCGGCCTCCTCGAGCGCGGGCTTCAGCACCCGCCCGACTTTCCCCTCATGCCCGAGGAGGGCGAGCCTCAAGCCGCCGCCCGCCTCGCAAGGTCCGGCTTCACCCGGCGCACCGCGTCGCGGAACCGCTCCTCGCCCGGGCCGATTCCGGCGGCCGAGAGCTTCTCGGGCGCGAGCAGGACTCCGGCCAGCTCGGCGACCGCGTCTGGCGTGACCGCGTCGATCTCGGCGGCGATCCGGTCGATCGAGAGCAGCTCGGTATCGCTGATCAGCGACTTCCCGAGGCGGCTCATCCGGTTTGAGGTGGACTCCATCGAGAGCAGGATGCGTCCCTTCAGGTTCTCCTTGGCCCGCTCGAGCTCTCCCTTGCGGAACTTGCCTTCAGCGACCTCGTCGATCTGCTCGCTCGCGATCTCCAGGCAGTCGGCGAGGTTCTCGGCACGGGTGCCGACGTAGAAGCCGATCAGGCCGGTGTCGCTGTATTGGGAGGCGAACGTGTACACGGCGTAAGCCATGCCCCGCTTCTCCCTGATCTCCTGGAACAGCCGTGACGAGGCCGAGCCGCCAAGCAGCGCGTCGAGCACCGACGCGGCGAAGCGCCGGCGGTCGGAGCGCGCGATCCCCGGGGCACCGAGACAGACGTGGTACTGCTCCGTCTTCTTCCGCTGGAAGCGGATGCTCGGGCGAGGCGGGCGCACGAGCGGCGGGCGCAGGCGCGGCCCTCGCGCGGGCGTCTTCGCCTGCTTGCGCTGGGCTCGGTCGAGCCGGGCGACGAGGTCGTCGTGGCGGAGGTTCCCGGCCGCGGCGACGACGACGTTGCCGGCCCGGTACATCGTCTGGTGATAGCTCGTCAGAGCGCGACGTCCCACCGACGAGATGACCTCGGCCGTCCCGATCACCGGGCGCCCCAGCGGGTGGTCGCCGAAGATCGCCTGGCTCATCAGGTCGTGCACGAGCTCGTGCGGCGTGTCCTCGTACATCGCGATCTCCTCGAGCACGACTTCGCGCTCGGCGTCGAGGTCGGCGAAGACCGGCGCGTAGACCATGTCGCTCATCACGTCGAGCGCCTGCTCCAGGTGGTGGTCGGCGACGCGCACGTAGACGACGGTGTGCTCGCGCGAAGTCGCCGCGTTCAGCTCTCCGCCGAGCCCGTCGAAGATCTCGGCGATGTCCTGCGCGGTGTACGAGTGCGTCCCCTTGAACAGCAGGTGCTCGATGAAGTGCGTGACGCCTGCCTTGGCGGGCGTCTCGTCGCGCGACCCCGCGCCGATCCAGAACCCGAGCGCGACCGATCGCACACTGGGGATCCGCTCCGTGATGATGCGCTGGCCGGAATCGAGCTCGCTCAACTCGTACTTCTGCACCCCGTGATCGTAGTCGCCGCTCGCTGGCGTCCGCGTCCGCGCTACCTCATGTAGACACGTTTCTCCGCGAGAAACATGCGCACGCCCCGTTGCCGCTCCCAGGTCACGATCTCCGCGCCGAACCAGAGTGAGCCCAGACCCAGCCCGGCGATGGTGCCCGCCAGGAAGGCCGCCAGCTCCGCGTCGAAGGGCAGCGCGACGGCGGTCAGGATCGTCAGGCCGATCGTGCTTGGATACAGCGCCGTCCCGATCGTTCGAGCCCTGCCGACGACCGAAGCGGCGGGATCGGCGGGAACGGCTTCCTCGGCGCGCTGCCAGAAGGTCCTGCGGCGGCGGCTCGCGAGCAGGAAGAAGAGCGTCACGCCCGCGGCGAATCCGAACAAGGCCAGCGAGCTACCGGGCGAGACGCCGCGCAGCCGTGCGCCGGCTAGGCCGGCCAGAGCGAGCGCGAACCGAACCGGGACGACGAGCAGAGCGTGCGCCCGGGCATCGAAGAGCCCGGCCGCACGCTCGCGATCCTGGTCAGTCGTCGCGGCGCGGGCCGCGGTCTCGTCCGCCGCCGCCCCTGCCGCCCCCGCGGCCGCCGCCGCCGTCTCGCCTCGGTGGGCGCTCCGAGCGCTCGCGGGGCGGGGCGTCCTTCGCCCGCTCGATCAGCTCGTCCGGCTGGACGAGCGTCCCGTTCTCGTGCTTCGCAACGAGCTTGAGCCCGATGCGGCCGCGATCCTTGTCGACCTCTTGGACGACGACGTCGAGCACGTCGCCCCTCGAGATCACGTCCTCGATGTGGCCGACGCGGCCCGGGCCCACGTTCGAGACGTGGAGCAGGCCGTCGGTGCCCTTCTTCAGCTCGACGAACGCGCCGAAGTCGGTCGTCTTCACGACCTTGCCCGTGTACGTGTCCCCCACCTCGGGTGTCTTCGTGATCGACTCGATCGCCTCGATCGCGGCGGCCGCCTTCGTGCCCTCGGTCGCGTAGATGAGGATTGTCCCGTCCTCCTCGATGTCGATCTGGACGTCGTAGTCGGCCTCGAGGCCGCGGATCGTCTCGCCGCCCTTGCCGATGATCATGCCGATCTGCTCGGGGTCGATCTTGACGCTGGAGATGCGCGGCGCGTGCTCTGCGAGCTCCGTCCGGCTCTCAGGGATCGCCTCGGCCATCTTGTCGAGGATGAACTCGCGAGCCCGCTTGGCCTGCTCGAGGGCGTTCCGCATGATCTCCTGTGTGACGCCGGTGATCTTGATGTCCATCTGCAGGGCGGTGATCCCGTCCCGCGAGCCGGCCACCTTGAAGTCCATGTCACCGAGGTGATCCTCGGCGCCCTGGATGTCGGTGAGGATGACGTGCTCGTCGCCCTCCTTGACGAGGCCCATGGCGATGCCGCTGACTGGGGCCTTGATCGGCACGCCGGCGTCCATCAGGGCGAGCGTCGAGCCGCAGACGGAACCCATCGACGACGAGCCGTTCGACTCGAGCGTCTCCGAGACCAGGCGGATCGTGTACGGGAAGTCCTCGGACCCCGGGATCATCGGCTCCAGGGCCCGCTGGGCGAGTGCGCCGTGACCGATGTCGCGGCGCTTCGGCCCGCGCATGAAGCCGGTCTCCCCGACCGAGAACGGCGGGAAGTTGTAGTGGTGCATGTACCGGCGGTCCGTCTCCAGCGAGAGGTCGTCGATGCGCTGCCCCTCCTTGGCGGTTCCCAGCGTGAGCAGGGTCATGATCTGCGTCTGGCCGCGGGTGAAGAGGGCCGAGCCGTGTGCCCGTGGAGAAACTCTGACCTCGCAGGTGACCTCGCGGACGTCCTCGGCGCCGCGGCCGTCCGGGCGCCGTTTGTCGATCGCGATCTTCTGCCGCACGAGCTGCTTGTAGATCGCCTCGGCGGCCTTCTTCACGAACTGCTTCGTCAGTGAGTCCTTGACGATCGGCCCCTCACCGTCGACGGTCGCCGGGCCGACCGGGAACGGCAGCTCGACCGACTCGATGATCCGGTCCCAGAGCAGCTGGCGCTTCGCGGAGCGGAGCTCCTTCGAATCCTGCTCGGCCTCGGTGAGCGCTCGGAGCTCGGTCTCGAACTGCTCGCGAACCGCCTGCTCGACGGCCTCCAGCCGCACCTTCTCCAGGATCGCGTCGAGCGAGGAGCGCACCTGGATCTGGCGCTGGATGTCCTCCTCCGACGACTCCATGTTCAGCGCGGGTGCCAACTCGTCGGTCAGCTCCTCGACGATCGCGCCCGCCTCGCGCAGGCCCTGGGCCTGGATGCGCTCGCGGATGCGGTCGCCGTGCTGCGACTCGAGCTCGGTCGTCAGCTCGGGGTCGAGATACTTCGGCTTGCCGGCCTGGCGCCGGAGGTCTTCCTGCGCCTCGCAGATCTTCACGATCTCGCCGTGGGCGAGTTCGAACGCCTCGAGGATCTCCTCCTCGGGAATCTCGTCGGCGCCCGCCTCGATCATCGTCAGCGCGTCCTTCGTGCCGACGACGATCAGGTCGAGCGAGCTCTCCTCCGCCACGGCCGTCACGGTCGGGTTGATCACGAACTGGCCGTCGATCCGCCCGATGCGGACGGCGCCCACCGGGCCCAGGAAGGGCAGCGGTGAGACCATCAGCGCAGCCGAGGCGCCGTTGATGCACAGAATGTCGTGCGCGGTGACGAGGTCGGCCGACAGCGTCGTGCAGACGACGTGCACCTCGTTTCTGTAGCCCTTCGGCCAGAGCGGCCGGATCGGGCGGTCGATCATGCGCGCCGTCAGGATCGCGCGCTCCGTCGGGCGGCCTTCGCGCTTGAAGAAGCCGCCCGGGATCTTGCCGGCGGCGTACATCCGCTCTTCGACGTCGACCGTCAGCGGGAAGAAGTCGGCGCCTTCGCGCGCCTCCATCTTCCCCGTGGCCGTCGCCAGGACCATCGTGTCGCCCGCTCGGACGACGACAGAGCCGTCGGCCTGCTTGGCCAGCTTCCCCGACTCGAAGGTCATCTCCTGATCGCCGACGGTCACGGAGACCGTGGTCAGGTTGTCAATCATCGTGCTCATCTATTCCTCCACTTCTCGTGGAAGGTGGGAGTTTGAGTCAGCCCCGGCTTGGAGCTCGCTCAAACTTCCACCCTCCTGCGACTACGAGCTAGCGCCTGAGGCCCAGCTCCTTGATCAATTCTCGGTACCCCTCGACGTTCTTGCGCTGGAGATAGTTCAGGAACCGCCGGCGCCGGCCGACCAGCTTGAGCAGGCCGCGGCGCGAGTAGTGGTCCTTCGGATGGGCCCGGAGATGCTCCGTCAGCTCGTTGATCCGTGTGGTCAAGAGCGCGATCTGTACCTCGGGCGAGCCCGTGTCTTGCTCCGTCCGCCCATGGCGGCCGATGATCTCCAGCTTTGCTTCCTTCGTAAGGGTCACTCAACCTCTTTCTTTGAGACAGTCCGCACTCCAAGCGCGCCGCGGGAAGCACCGCGTACGGCCGAGACTGCGGTCGCCGGTCAGGGTAGCAGAGCGGCTTTATTGGCCGATGACGCGCACTGGGAGGTTCCTGGTGGACGCATCGCCCTTTTTAGTCCTGACGACGATCCCGAACCGCCAGTCGCCGTCCATGACCAGGGTGTACGGCCCCGTGTACTCGCCGGGAGCGACCTCCGTCAGGCTCTTGTAGTACAGAGGCATGTAATGCGGGCTCGTCATCTCGGCGTGGATCGTCACCTTCGCGCCGTGGATGGGCGCGCCGGTTCGCTTGTCTTTCGGCCGGATGATGACGTTGCGCTGAAAGGGGCCACCGTTGGCCCTGGCCCGCGGCGGCGCCGTCGCCACGATGTCCGCGCTGCCGTACGAGATCGTCGACGTCTGGGACCCTGACGTGGTCTTCTGCGAGCTCGTCCCGCCGCCCTGGTCGAAGAGGAGAAACCCGCTGACCACGAGCACGACGCCGACGACGACCGCACCTGCGATCGCCAGCTGCCAGATGCCACGCATTCACCACAGGATAGGCGCTCGATTTACGCTCAGGGCATGAGAGCCGTCGCCACCGGTCATCCCGCGACAACTGACGCGGGTGAAGAGATCCTCGAAGCGGGCGGGAGCGCCGCCGATGCCGCGGTCGCCGCCTGCCTGGCCTCGTGTGTCGCCGAGACGGTCATGACCGGGTTTCTCGGCGGTGGGCATGCAATCCACTTCGACGCGGCGAGCGGCCGGGCGGCGAACCTCGACTGCTTCATCGCGATGCCCGGGCTCGGCCGGCCGCGACGCGAGGTCGCGCTCCTCGAGCTCGAGGTGCCGTTCGGCGCCGAGCTCGTCCACTACGCCGTCGGCATCGGCTCGTGCGGCGTGCCGGGAGTCCCGGCCGGCCTCGACGCCCTGTGGAGCGCGCACGGCGGGCTGCCCTGGGCGCAGCTCGTCGAGCCCGCGCTCCGGCTTGCGAAGGGGGCTGTCCCGATGCCCGCGGCCCACGCGTCGTGCCTGGCCATGCTCGAGACCGTGATGACGATGAACGAGGGCGCGCAGATCTACGCGCCGGGAGGCTCATTGCTCCGCGAGGGCGACCTGCTCCGGCAACCGGGGCTCGTCCACGCTCTCGAAGCGATTGCCGCCGAAGGGCCGCGGAGCGCGTACGAGGGCACGATCGGGCGCTCGCTCCTCGGGCTGATGGAGGAACGTGGCGGCCTCATCACCGAGGACGACCTTCATGCGTACAAGGCAGTCTGGAGCGAGCCGGTCAGCGTCGAGTTCCGCGGGTTCGACCTGCGCACCCGGGCTGACCTGTCCGACTTCGCCTCTGCACTCGAAGCCCTGCCGCAGCTCCGGGGGCTCGGGGAGACGGAGCGGGCGCTCGCGCTCGTCACCGTGTTGGCCGATGAGCTGCCCGCCCAGAACGGAACGACGAACCTGGCCGTGCTGGACGACGACGGCAACGCCTGCGTGCTGACGACGAGCCTCGGGCTCGGCTCAGGCGACTTCCTCCCCGGACTCGACCTCCATCTGAACAGCATGCTCGGGGAGGCCGACCTGCTGACCGGGCCCCTGGAGCCTGGCGAACGGATGGCGAGCATGATGGCGCCCTCGCTCGCCCTCGACGAGCAAGGAGTCGCGCTGGCGGCCGGAGCAGCTGGCGGCACTCGCCTGCGCAGCGCGCTGTTACAGGTCGTCGCCGGGATCCTCGACGAGGGCCTCGAACCACAGGCCGCCGTCGACAGGCCCCGCCTCCACCCGGCGGGACCGGTCGTGCAGATCGAGCCCGGCTTCGACGCGGCTGCGATCGCCGCGCTCGAGTCGGCGGGTTTCGAGATTCGCGAATGGCCGGCCCGCCACCACTACTTCGGCGGCGTCAGCGCCGTTACGCGGAACGGCGCCGCGGGTGATCCTCGTCGGAGCGGAGCGGCTCGAGCGGTGTGAGGCTCGAGTCGACGACCCAGCCGACGTAACCACAGTCCGGGCACCCTGGATTCGCGCTCACGGTGCCGCCGCCCGAGGGCTTGGTGTACGGCGCACCGCAGGAGAGACAGCGCACGGTCTCGGTCGGCGACGGGTCCGAGCTCTCTGTCATGCAGAAATAGATTCCGTCATTTCCCTGAACTTGCGATCTATGCAGGCCGTTCGGCTTCTCTAGCCAACTCTACGTCGGCCTCGATCTGTCGGATGAGGTCGTGCTCGGTCTCGAAGGCCTGCTCGTCCCGGAGCCGGCCCCAGAGCTCGACGACGAGACGCTGCCCATAGAGGTCGGCGGAGAAATCGAGCAGGTATGCCTCGACCCGGCGCTCGTGCCCGCCGTAGTGCGGGTTCGTGCCGATCGAGACCGCCGCGCGATGCGCAGCCGCGGCTCCGGCATAGATCCCGTTGCCCGGTACGAGGAGCTCCGGCCTGACGTCGAGATTTGCTGTCGGGAAGCCGAGCGTGCCGCCTCGCGCCTCGCCCGTAACGACGGTTCCCTCGACCTCCACGGGCCGCCCGAGGAGCTTCGCCGCGCTCTCGACTTCGCCCTCGCGGACGAGATCGCGGATCCTGCTCGACGAGACGTCCTCCAGCAGCGGCACCGGGCGCACATCGAAGCCGAGGCCGCGGACCAGCTCCAGATCGCCCCGCCGCCCGTGGCCGAAACGGAAGTCGGCGCCCGCGACGACGACCTCGGTCCCGATCGGGCGGAGCACCTGCTCGACGAACTCCTCCGGCTCCAGCCGCGCCAGCTCGAGCGTGAACTCGACGACGAGCGCGGCCTCGACGCCGAGCTCGTCCAGGAGCTCCAGGCGCCGCTCGAGGCTCGTCAGCAGCTCGACGCGGTTCCCGAAGGCGGTGCGGGGATGAGGATCGAAGGTGACGACGGTCGGCTCCGGGCCGGCCTCACGCGCCGTCTCGATCACGCGCCGGTGGCCCAGGTGCACTCCGTCGAACGTGCCGAGCGCGACTGCCCGGGGGCCGCCCGAGAGCTCCTGGGACGAGCGCGCGACCTTCATCCCTCGAGGACTGCGAGCGCCTCGGCGGGCGGAATGATGCGCTCCGGGTCGGCATCCGACACGTCGAACGGCCCCACGTGTGTTCGGCGGAGGCTGACGCAATGCCCGCCCAGCGCCTCTGCGAGCGCGCGCACGTAGCCACCGGAGCTGATGTGCACGGCGAGGCGGGCCACACCGCCGTCATAGTCGAGCAGGTCGAGCGCGTGCACCGTCGTCCTCCGCATCGGCATCTCGACCTCGACTCCTCGCCGGTGCAGCTTGTAGGCGCGCTCGCCGCCGATCTTCACCGCCGAGGCTGTCGGGATGCGCAGGTCGACCTCGCCGCGCAACTCGTCGATCCGCGCCTCGAGCTCGGCCTGGGACAAGGGCTCGTGCTCGTCGACGACCTCGCCTTCGGGGTCGCCGGTCGACGTCAGGGCGGACAGGTCGACCGCAGTCTCGTAGCGCTTCGTGACCCCGACGAAGCGCTGGGCCTCCTTCGTGAACGCGCCCAGCAGGACGAGGAGCAGCCCGGTCGCGAACGGGTCGAGCGTCCCCGCATGTCCCGCGCGCGCGCCGGTCCGGTCGCGGAGGTCGCGCACGATCGCGAACGACGATGGCCCGGCCGGCTTGTCGAAGAGCACGAGCCCAACCGGGTGGAGCGCTCTAGGAGGCACGTATCGCTTCGACGAACTCGCGGCGGATGAACTCCGTGATCTCCTCGATCGACTCGCTGCTGGAGAAGCCGGCAGCCTGTCTGTGCCCGCCTCCGTCGCCGGATGCCCTCGCGATCTTGGACACGTCGAGCTCGTCCGCGGATGCCCGCAGGCTCACCCGCCGGGCAGGCGCATCCGCCCGCGGCGGCTCCCGGATGAGCGCGGCCATGTCCGCGCCCTCGACCGCGCGCAGGTAGTCGATGATCCCCTCCGAGTAGGGCTCGGCCGCCCCCACCTCGGCGAAGTCGCCGCGCAGGAGGTACGAGATCACGAGCCGCCCGCCCTCGTAGATCTGCGCCCGTTCGAGCGCTCGGGCGAGGAGCTTCATCTTCGCGAACTGGACGCTCTCGTAGACGCCCTGAAAGACCTTGTGCACGTCGGCCCCCGCTTCGACGAGCTCGGCCGCGAGGCGCAGCGCCTTCGGCGTCGTGTTCGTGTACTGGAAGCGGCCGGTGTCCGTGACGAGCGCGATGTAGAGCGCTTCGGCCATGTCCGGGGTCAGCTCGACGTCGAGGTCGCGCAAGAGGTCGCGCACGATCTCGCCGGTCGAGGACGCGTCGGCAACGACGGCATTGATCGCACCGAAGCGCGAGTTGTCGTGATGGTGGTCGACGTTGACGACGAGCGGGGCGCTCGCGAGCACCTCCGGGTCCGGGCCGAGCCGGCTCTCGTTCGCGCAGTCGAGAGCGAGGAGCACCCGGTCGGCCGCATCGTCGGGCAGGGAGCGCCGCAGGTTGTCGAGCGGCATCCACGAGTACTCCCGCGGGAGCGGCGTCTCGCCCGAGAGGTACATGACGACGTCCTTCCCGAGCGCATCCAGGGCCAACTTCGTGGCGAGGAGCGAGCCGAGAGCGTCGCCGTCCGGGTTCTCGTGCGTCGTGACGAGGAAGCGCTCGTGGGAGCGGATCGCCTCCGCGACGGCGCCTAGCTCAGGCTGGGTCGTCTGGGGCGAGCTCATCGATGAGTTTGGATATGCGCACGCCGTAGTCGACCGAGCGATCGTATTCGAACGCGAGCCGAGGAGTGCGCTTCATCCTCAAATCGTCGGCGATGCGCGCCTGGAGCACGCCGTGGGCCGAAGCAAGGCCCTCGAGCGTTGCCTCCCGCTTGCGCTCCGAGCCGAGGACGCTGACGTAGACCCGCGCCTCACGCAGGTCCGGCGTGGTCTCGACCCCGGTCACCGTGACGAACCCGATCCGCGGGTCCTTGAGCTCGCCGATGCCCGAGGCGAGGGCTTCGCGAATCGCCTCGTTCACGCGCCGCATCCGGTCAGACATCGGGCGTCACGACCTCTCTCTCCGCGCGAACCAGCTCGTATTCCTGGCCGTTCAGGTAGCGCACCGCCTGCTCGAGCAGGCGCTCCGCCTCGTTGTGCTCACGCGCGACGCACGCGAGGGTCAGGCGCGCGCGCTGCCAGAGCTCGTGGTGGTCGACCTCGGCGACCGAGACCCCGAAGCGGTTCTGGAGCTGCGCCTTCGCCGATTTGACGTGCTTGCGCTTGCCCTTCAGCGAGCCGGCCTCTGGGAAGTGAAGCTCCACCGAGAGGATGCCCACGTAGCCCGCGCCCATGGCCCGAAACGCGGGTTAGGTGGTGGCTGCCGGAGTGGCCGGAGTCGCCGCAGGCGCGGAGAGATCGGTGCGCTCGATCTGGCGCACCTCGTAGGCCTCGAGGATGTCGCCTTCCTTCACGTCGTTGAAGCCGTCGAGCAGGATGCCGCACTCGAAGCCCTCCTCGACCTCGCGGACGTCGTCCTTGAAGCGCTTGAGCTGGGAGATCGAGCTCTCCTGGACGACTGCGCCGTCGCGCACGACGCGCACCTTCGCGCCTCGGCGGATGACGCCGCTCGTGACGTGGCAGCCGGCGATCGTCCCCAGGCGCGAGACCTTGAACAGCGCACGGACCTCCGCCTCGCCGAGCGTCGCCTCGGTCGAGACTGGCTTCAGCATGCCGACCAGCGCCTGCTCGATCTCCTCGGTCAGCCGGTAGATGACGTCATACGTCCGGATTTCGACGCCTTCGCGCTCGGCGGAGGCCCGGGCCTCGGCGTTCGGCCGCACGTTGAAGCCGACGATCATCGCGTTCGACGCGGTGGCCAGCATGACGTCGTTCTCCGAGATGCCGCCGACACCGGTGTGGATGACGTTCACGCGCACTTCGGGATGCTGAATCTTCTGCAGCTCGGAGACGGCGGCCTCGACCGAGCCGTCCACGTCGGCCTTGATCACGAGGTTCAGGTCCTGAACCGCCCCCTCCTGCATCTGGGAGAAGAGCGTCTCGAGCGAAGCTCCCGACGGGCGGCGCTGCGCGAGCTGCTCGCGGCGGAAACGCTCCCCGCGGAGCTGCGCGAGATGGCGGGCCTGGCGGTCGTTCTCGACGACCCGGGCATGCTCGCCCGCGGCCGGCGGCTTGTCGAAGCCGATGATCTCCACCGGATCGCCCGGCTTCGCCTCGGCCACCTTCTCACCGCGGTACGTGTGCAGCGCGCGCACCTTGCCCCACGCGTCACCGGCGACGATCGCGTCACCGACGCGCAGCGTGCCGCGATGCACGAGCATCGTCGCCACGGGCCCGCGGCCGACATCGAGCCGCGACTCGATAATCGGGCCGGAGGCCTCCGCGTTCGGGTTCGCCGTCAGCACGAGCTCGGCGTCCGCGACGAGCAGCACCTTCTCGAGCAGGTCGTCGAGGTTCTGCTTTTCCTTCGCTGAGACGTCCGAAAACTGGGTCGTCCCACCCCACTCTTCGGGCTGGAGATCTTCGTTGACGAGCTCCTGGCGGACGCGCTGCGTGTCGGCGCCGGGCTTGTCGATCTTGTTGACGGCGACGACGATCGGCACCCCGGCCGCGCGCGCGTGAGCAATCGATTCCTGGGTCTGCGGCTTGACGCCGTCGTCGGCTGCGACGACGAGGACCGCGACGTCCGTCACCTTGGCCCCTCGTGCTCGCATCGCCGTGAAAGCCTCGTGGCCCGGCGTGTCGAGGAACGTGATCTTGCGGCCGTCGTGCTGGGCCTGGTATGCGCCGATGTGCTGGGTGATCCCGCCGGCCTCGGTCTCGACGACCGACGCCTCCCGGATCGCATCGAGGAGCGTCGTCTTGCCGTGATCGACGTGGCCCATGATCGTGACCACGGGCGGCCGCGCGACGAGATCTTCCTCGGCGTCCTCGTAGACCTCGGGGTCCTCGTCCTCGTCGGCGACATGCTTGATCGTCACGTCGCGCTTGACCTCTTTCCCGATCAGCTCGACGGCCTCGTCCGAGAGGGTCTGCGTGATCGTCACCATCGTGCCCAGGCCCATGAGGATCTTGATGATCTGGGTCGCCGGCACGCCGAGCGCTTGCGACAGGTCCTTGACGGTGACGCCCGAGTTGACGGTGACCGGACCGGTCGGCTGGGGCCCGGGCGGCGACTTCGGACGGGCTTCCGCGCGGTCACGAGCCTGCCGCGAGTCCTGCCGGCCTCGCGCCGAGCCGGAATCGATGACGACGCGCCGCTTGCGACCGCCGGGCGCCGTACGGGGCCGGACGGGTCGCTTCGGGCGGTTATTTCCTTTGGAATCAGCCATTTCTCTCCGTACTAGTGTAGAGACGAGCGAGCGTTGGTTCGACCCGGACGGGGGTCCGCAGCGTGCGCGCGAAGCCGCGGTTTGCAGCGGCGCGCTCGAAGCACTGGAGCCGTCGGCACGTGTAGACGCCTCGTCCGGGGGCCCGAGCACCCGGTGTCAGCGCTCCTGCCTGCGCGACGAACCGCACGAGCTCGCCTTTCGGCGCTTTCCGGCCACAACCGGCGCACGTCCTCTCCGGGCCCGGGCTCACGCCGCGCTTGGCTCGTCTTCCCCCTCGGAAGGCGTGTCCTGGACAAAGACTGCGACTTCCGGCTCGACCGGCGCTTCCTGGGGCTCGACTGGTGCTTCCGGCTCGGCTTCGGCCACCGCGGGCTCTTCGACTTCAACTGGCTCCTCTGCCGGGGCAGGCTGTGCGTCAGGCGGAGCCTCCTCGGTTGCTTCCTCGACCGGCGCCTCCTCGGCAACCGTCTCGTCAACGGGTTCCGTTCCCTCAGGCGCTGCTTCCTCTTCCGGCTCCTCGTCGCTCGTCCCGCCGACGACCTGCGAGGCCTCGAGCGTCTCGCCACGTGCCTCGCGCTCGGCGAGCTCGCGGTGCGCAGGGATCCCGCAGAACCGCGAGCCGGGAACGGCGGCGTTCGGGCAGCGCTTGCCGTTGGCGAGAATCGCCGAACAGCGGCCCGAGAACTCCTCGCCCTCGGCACCGCCGGCGAAAGCGGCCTCGGCCTCGGCCTGCGCAAACTCGGCGTCGGACTGGATGTCCACCTTCCAGCCGGTCAGGCGCGCGGCGAGCCGGGCATTCAGGCCCTCCTTGCCGATCGCCAGCGCAAGCTGGTCCTCGGGGACGATGACGGTCGCCTCCTTCGTCTCGTCGTCGACGAGCACCTCCCGCACGCGCGCCGGCGAGAGCGCCTTCGCGATGAAGCGGGCAGGCTCGGTGTTCCACGGGATGATGTCGATCTTCTCGCCGCGCAGCTCGGAGACGACCATGCGCACGCGCGACCCTCGCGGGCCGACGCAGGCGCCGACCGGGTCGACGCCCTGGGCATGCGACTCGACGGCGATCTTCGAGCGGTAGCCCGGCTCCCGGGCGACCCCGCGGATCTCGACGAGGCCGTCGGCGATCTCGGGCACCTCGAGCTCGAAGAGCGTGCGAATCAGCTCGGGGTCGCGGCGCGAGAGGATCACCTGCGGGCCCTTCGTGCCGGAGCGGACCTCGGTGATGACCGCCTTGATGCGGCTCCCCTGCTCGTAGCGCTCGCCGTCCACCTGCTCGGAGCGGGGCAACAGCGCCTCGACCTTGCCGAGGTCGACGAGGACGTTGTTGCGGTCGCCGGCCTGCTGGACGATGCCCGTGACGACCTCGGTCACGCGGTCGACGTACTCCTCGTACATCATCTCGCGCTCCGCCTCGCGGATTCGCTGGAGGATGACCTGCTTTGCGGTCTGCGCGGCGATCCTGCCGAAGTCGTGCGGTGTGACATCGGCGCGCTTGACCTGCTCCGGCGGCACCTCCGACCAGTCGATGTCGAGCTCCTCGTCGTTGACGAGTGTGTGCGAGTGCTCGCCGTTCTCGGCCTCGAGCGCCTCGAGCTCGGTGATCGCGCGCTCCCGGGCCTCCTCGATCAGCGTCTCCTCGATGTCGGCCGGGAGCTCGATCGAGTAGACGCGGAAGTCCCCCTCGTCGTCGAGCTCGACCGTTGCGTGGCGCGAGGCGCCCGGAGTCTTCTTGTAGGCCGCCAGCAGCGCGTCTTCGAGCGCCGCGATCAGCGTCGCGCCGTCGATTCCCTTTTCCTTCTCGATGACGTGGACGGCTTCGATGATCTCTCGGGTCATCCGGTTCCTTCCTCCAGCACGTTTCCGCGCACGATCGCCTCGTACGGAATCTCGACCGGTTCGTCCTTGTCCGCCGCGACGAGCTGCAGCGAGCGCTCTCCGACGGCGACGAGCTCGCCCCGAAACTTCTTCCGCCCGGCGATCGGCGCGGCGGTGCGCAGGGCGACCTTGCGGCCGACCGCGCGCTCGAAATGCGGGCGACGGCGAAGAGGAGGCTCGCTGCCGGGTGAAGAAACGTCGATCGCGTACTTGTCCAGATAGCCGCGCAGGGCGTCCGTCACACGCTCGCAGAGCGCGTGGTCGACGCCTTGTGGATGGTCGACGAAGACGGTGAAGCGCTCCGGGCCGGACAGCTCGACAGCCAGGACCTCGACTCCGGGCAGGTTGCGCTCGACCCGCGAGGCGACCTCGCGGTAGAGGCTCCGTTCCTTGTCGTAGATGTCTGGCAAATCCCTCTCCTCAAAAAAAAGGGGCGCGGCGCGCCCATTTCAAACCGCTCGAAATGTGGTGCGACAAGAATAGCAAGCCCACGCTCAGTCACGAACGCCGCGAGGAGCACCTCAATGCGGCCGTTTTGCGGGAGGTTGTGCTTTCCGGCGCGAGCTTCTACGCTGAGTGCGTCAACGGTTCTGCGGCAGGAGGTTCGAGGTGCCCGAGATCTCGATGTCGCGTACCGGTTCGTCCGACTCCGTTCCGCAGGCGTGGCTCCCGTTCGAGGAGTTGGTCGATGCGCACTGGAATTGGCAGCAGACCCGCGACGAAGCGTCGGAGGCAGCCTATCGAGCGAAGCTCGCCGCGTTCGAGGAGGAGTGCGGTGAGATCGTCGACTCGTACTGGAGCACGAGCGTCCCTTCGGCAGTCGCGCTGACGGAGCGGCGGCGGCGCGGGCGCTCCTCGGAGCTTCGCTTCCACCGAGTCAGCGACTGGGCGACGAAGAACGAGCCGGAGATCGCGACGCTCCTGCATAAGTGTGACGAGCTCACGATCAAGATCGCCCGCATCCTGCGCTCGCCAACTCGCGACATCGTCATGCGGCTCGTCGTGTCGTCGGCGACGCACCTACTCTCGCTCGTCGACGGCCGAGCGGAGCACCGCCGCCACGACGACAAGGACAACGCGCTCAAGCACGAGCGCCAGCAGCTCGAGGAGGCGGAGCGCTACTACGACGAGGTCGGACAGCGCCAGGCACAGCTCGTGTACCTGCGGGGGATGATCGGAGGCGGATTCGTGATCGCCCTGCTCGCCCTGGCGGTCTGGGGGATCGGCGCCTTCATGAGTCAGCGGATCGTGCTCGCGATCGTCCTGGGCGCCGCCGGCGCGGTGCTCAGCGTGATGAGCCGGATGACGGACCAGAAACAGGGTTTCGAGCTCGACTATGAGCTCGGGCGCGGTCCGCTCGTCGTCTTCGGCATCTTCCGGCCGTTGCTCGGCGCCGCGTTCGGTCTCGTTCTCTATGCGGCGATCGCGAGCGGAATCGTCAGGCTCCAGCTCAACGATTCCGGGACAAACACGTATTTCTATGCGCTCCTGTCATTCGCAGCCGGGTGGAGTGAGCGGCTGGCGAAGGACGTCCTGGACGCCGCAGACACGACGGTCGGCGCAGCGATCAAGGCAAAAGACACGCCGGCGAGCGCCCTCGCGAAGCCAAGCCCAGGCGAAGCCGTGGCGCGCCCCGGATCGTAGCTATTCGTCGAGCACGATGGTGACCGGGCCCTCATTGGCGAGCTCGAGCCGCATGCGTGCGCGGAAGACGCCCGTCTCGACCGGGAAGCCGAACGCTGCGAGTGCGGCGCAAAAGACCTCGTAGAGCCGCTCCGCGAGGTCGGCCTCGGCCGCCTCGCTGAAACTCGGACGGTTGCCCTTCTCCGTGTCGGCGATGAGCGTGAACTGACTCACGACAAGCGCTGCGTCGCCCGTGTCGAGGAGGCTCCAGTCGAACTTCCCCTCGTCGTTCTCGAGGACGCGAAGGCGCGCAACCCGGCCGGCGAGCCGCTCGGCGCCCGCGGGCTCGTCCCCACGCGCAACCCCGAGCAGGACGCAAAGTCCGGGGCCGATCTCGCCCACCACCTCCCCCGCGACGATCACGCGCGCCTGGGTCACACGCTGGACGACAGCTCTCATGGCGATTGAGAATACGGCCGATACAGGCCGCGATGGAGGCCGCAGAGCGACCGGAGCCCCTGCCCGCTGCCGCGCTCAGGCGCCCCGGCGGTCGCCTGCAGCTCGGGGCGCTCCTGCTCCGCAAGAAGCTGCTCTCGGCGGAGCAGCTGGAGGAGGCGCTGGGCGAGAAGGACGAGACCGGCGATCGTCTCGGGGAAATCGTCGTCCGCCGAGGTTGGGTCTCCGGCCGCGCAATCGCCCATGCCCTCGCAGACCAACACGAGCTCGAGTACATCGACCTCGCCCAAACGGAAATCGAAGCGCTGGCTTCGGGCCTGCTGCCGGAGAGATTCGCGCGCCGGTACGCGGCGCTTCCGATCCGGTTTCTCGGCGAGGACGTCGTGCTGGTCGCCGTCGCCGATCCGGGCAACGTCCGCAACTCAGACGAGTTGAGGCTCGCGCTCGGCCTCAATATCCGTCTCGCTGTCGCCGCCCCCGACGACCTCGAGCAGATGATCGATCGCGTGTACCGGGGCGAAGTCAAGGTCGACGACCAAAACAAGGAGCTCGGCACCCGGGACGAGACGATCGGTGGCGACGGCGCGGCGGCGACGAGCATGCACGCGATCGAGCTCGTCAACTCGATCATCGGCCGCGCGATCCAAGACGGCGCTTCCGACATCCACTTCGAGCCCCAGGCGAATGACCTCATCGTGCGCGCCCGCATCGACGGCGTCATGCGCCGGATGACCGAGGTCCCGGCCTCGATGCAGGCGGCAGTCACCGGCCGCCTCAAGGTTCTGGGCGAGCTGGACATCGCCGACAAGCGCGCCGCCCAGGACGGCCGTGTCTCGATCCGCTACGGAGGCGAGCCGATGGACCTGCGAATGGCGGTTTTGCCGACCACCCACGGCGAGCAGGTCGTCCTGCGAATCCTCGCCCGGCACACCGGCATGATCGGTCTGGGCGAGCTTGGCATGAGCGCTGAGGCCGAAGAGACGTTCCTGCGCGCGATCCGCCAGCCCTACGGCGCAGTCATCACCTGCGGTCCAACGGGGAGCGGCAAGACGACGACGCTCTACGCCGCACTCGACCTGCTGAACGACGAGGGACGGGTCCTGATGACGATCGAAGATCCGGTCGAGTACCAGATCCCCGGCGTCAACCAGATCGAGGTCCATCGAAAGAGCGGGCTGACCTTCGCTCGGGGGCTGAGCACGATCCTGCGCAGCGATCCGGACGTTCTCCTCGTCGGTGAGATCCGCGACGAGGAGACGGCGCGGATCGCGATCACGGCGGCACTGACGGGCCGGCTCGTCCTGACGACCCTGCACACGAACAACGCGGCCAGCTCGATCGCCCGCCTCAAGGACATGGGCGTCGACGCCGGCTTGCTGACGACGTCGATCAACTGCATCGTTGCGCAGCGGCTGGCGCGCCGGCTCTGCCTTGAATGCCGCGAACCGCACCGCGCGACCGAGGCGGAGCGGGAGGAGCTCGGACTCGAGGATTTGCCGGATGACCTCTCGCTCTACTGTGCGAAGGGTTGCGTCCTCTGCGCCGGCACCGGCTACCTCGGCCGCGTCGCGCTCTACGAGGTCATGCCCGTGCACGACCGAACCCACCTGATGGAGGCCTCGACGGAGGAGATCCTCGCCGCCGCGCTCGATCAGGGCATGACGACCTTGCGGCAGGACGGCATGCGCCGCTGCGCCGCCGGCATCTCCTCGCTCGACGAGATCCGCCGCGTAACCGGCGACAGATTGTTGTAGGCACGATCAGTCGCCGCCGAGGTTCCGGAGTCGGGATGCGTAGTGCTCGTTGTCCGGCCGGAGGGACTTCGCGAGCTTCAGGTGGCCGCGGGCCTCCGCCTTTCGGCCGAGTTTCTCGAGCGCGCGGGCGAGCCCGTAATGGGCGTAGTCGTCGGCCGGCGCAAGGTCGAGCATCGCCCGGAACTCCGACTCGGCCTCCCGGTAGCGCTGCATGCGGAAGTACGCGATGCCGAGCGCCTCGCGAATCGAGGCCTTGTCCGGTTCCCGCCGCTTCGCCTTCTCGAGCGAGACGCTCGCCTGGGCGGCCATGCCTTTCTTCAGATGCTCCCGGCCCTGCTGGAAGAGCGCGTAGGTGTCGGTGTCGCCGCTCATGAAAGAAGCGACCGGACCGAGAACAGGCCGCGAACGCGGCGGCCTAATGGAAGCGCGCGCCGGAGGCGCCGGTGCACCGTGCGGAGCTCGCGGCGCGCGTCGCGGGCGGCCCTCGGCGCCGTGGAGGCGGGGCCGAAGCGCGCCAGGCCGACCGCTTCGGCGAAGCTGCTCGCCTCGACGCCAACCCGCTTCGAGAGGAGCCCGCCCAGCTCACGAGGCCCGATGCTGCGCGGCACGTCGATCCGCTGGTCTGCCAGGAAGTCCACGACCTCCCGGCGGCACGCGGCTGCGAGCTCCCGCGGTTCCTCCGTCAGGAGCCGCCTCCGGCGAAGCGTCAGCTTCCCGAGCACGAAGAGGAAGAAGACCGCGACGAGCCCGACAACCGCGACGATCGACGCCACCCCCACCCCACGTTTGCCGCCGGCCGTTCCCGCGCCTCCGCGATCCGCTGTTGCATTGCCAGCGCCGGCGGCCTTCGCCCGAGCGGCCTTGCCTCCGGGGCCGAGCTCGAAGTGGAGCAGACGGCGGCCGGCGAGGGCGCTTGCGGCAAGCACCTTGAGAGCCCCGCCTGCGTCGAACGAGATGGAGGAGGTCGTGTAGGACCCACCGAGCGTCCCGCGGCCCGGCGTCGGGTCGAAGGGAAGCCAACCGTAGCCACGGAACCACACCTCGACCCACGTGTGCGCGTCGCGGTCGTACACGTTCCAGGTTCCGTTCGCCTTGTCGTAACGGCCGCTCGTAAAGCCGGCGGCGACGCGGGTCGGGATACCGAGGTAGCGAAGCATGAGAGCCATCGCGCCCGCGAAATGCTGGCAGTACCCACGCTTGCTCGTCGTCACGAACTGGACGAGCGGTGGCATCCCTCGCGCATGCGGAGGCTGCTCGTCGTAGGTGAAGTTTCCGCTCGATCGGAGCCAGGCCTCGATCGCGACGGCCGCCGCATACGGGTTCGTCGCCTTCCCCGCGATCCGGTTTGCGACGTCGTACAGCGGGCGATAGCGGATCCCGTCGGAGTCGTTCGCGAAGTAGTCCTGCGCCCAGGCCGCATGCTCGGCCGTGCCGAAGGGCGGAACGGTGCCGCCACGGAAGAGCCCCAGGTATCGGCCGTCGAACGCGATCTCGGCCGGATAGTTCGCGGGGGAGCTCGCAAGCGCCTTGGGAGTCGGCTGCGGCTGCGGCGCGTAGGCCCAGACCGTGTACTCGGTTCCGCGGGGCAGAGCGCTGAAGGCACGGGCCACGCCGCCCTGCTCGTACTCGACGGCACCGATCGAGTTGGTTGCGTACTGGACTGGCTGTGCCGGCCCGACGAGGTGCGCGTCGCGGAGCGCGTCGATCCTCACGTCGGCGCGGTTCCAGCGCGCCTTGTTCCGCGCGTCTGCCGGCAGGAGCGGATCCCCTGCGAGGTCGACGTGGTTCGAGTTCACCTCCGTGAACCGGGGGACGAGATCCTCGTCCCAAACGTCGTGAGCAAACGTGTCGAGCGTCGTCGCGCGCCAGTAGACGGAGCGGGCGGGTGCGCTGACCGTGAAGACCTGCGTGCGCTTCCGCGGGAAACGGATGCCGTTGTAGTTCGACTTCCACACGTACTCCACGCCGACGCGCTTGCCGGCCTTCTTGGACAGATTCCAGTTCTGCCAGTCGAGGAACTGGCTCTTCGCGACTGCCCCGGAGCTCGAGAAGATGAGGGCGAGGATGACGAGGCCCGCCCCCGCCAGAATCTGGGGCGGCACGCGGCGGGCCGAGGGTCGGAGCCAGGCGACCATCGCGAGCGCGGCGACGAGCAGTGTTGCGCCTCTCGCGAGGTCGTCGGTTCCGGGCAGGATCGTCGCGGGCCAGCCTGCGCCCGCGACCAGGACAAGGCTTGCCGCCAGCGGACGCCGCGAGGCGACGGCGAGCGCACCGAGCGCCGTGAAGACGAAGACGGCGAGCAGAGTGACGTCGTGCATGAGCGGATGCGCAGGGCCGTTGAACGGGACGAGCACGTCGTAGAAGTCGAGGAAGCCTCGACCGGCACGGCTCGAGAGCTCTCCGAGCCCGTAGGGCCGCGACACGTCGAGCGCGATCGGTGCTGCGACGAACAGGACGGCGAGCGCCCCTGCGAGCCGCCAGCGCTTCGAGGGCAAAAGCGAAGGCGCGATCCCGAGCAGGACCATCAGTACGAGCGGGCCGACGCTCGGCCGCGCCTGCTCGAGGCGTCCCCAGTTCCAGCCGACGAGTGCGCCGAGCCCGGCTGCGAAGGCGATCGTTCTAGCCACCGGCCGAGACCGCCTCCTCCAATCCGCTCAGCTTGACGGCAAGGTCGTCGCCTCGGCGCAGGACGGCAACGGGAACGCCCCCGGCCTGAAGACGCAGGAGAGCGGGGTCCCGCGCCGGAGGCGCTCCGCCGGGGCGGAAGCTCGCGGCCTCGACGAGAACGAGCGACGTCGGCTTCCGGGCGAAGGCGCGCTCGAGGAGGGCATCCGCAAGCCCGGCGTCCAGGGCTGCCGTCACCGCCACGAGCTCGGTCGCATGAACTGCCGGGGAGCTGTCGCGCCCCAGGAAGCGCATGAGGGGCTCGCTGCCGCTCGGCTCGGCCGCTGCGAGCAGCTCGAGCGCGCGGCGCCACTCGCCGTCGAAGGAGGCGACGTGGCACGTTTCCGGCGGCGAGGTCGTGATCGTCAAACCCGAGCGCCGGTTCCGGATCGCGTGGGCGAGCAGGATCGAGCCCGCGGCGCGGACCTGGACGTCGAACGAGTCTCCGACGACCGAGCGCCCGTCGGCGTCCAGGAGCACCGCCACGTCGTCGTGCGGGGTGTCCTCGAGCTCCTTCACCATCAGCTCGCCTCGCTTCGCCGTCGTCCGCCAGTGCACCTTGCGCAGCGACTCGCCCTGCTGGTACTCACGCACGCTGTGCAGATCGAAGCCGGCCGTCCGGCGGAGGAGCACCCTGCCGCCCGTCTGGCCCAGCCCCGCACCTTGCGTGAAGAGGCGCTCGAGGTCAACGAGCCGTGGGTAGACGAGGAGCGTCGACTCGCTCCCGAGCTTGGACTCGGCACGCGCGAGCCCGAACGGGTCCTCGAAGATCGCCCGCACGGCTTCGAAGCGGTAGCGGCCGCGGGGCACGCCTGCCAGAACGTAGCGTGCAAGCAGCGTCCTGCCGTGCCTCGCGAGGCGGACACGGCGCTCGCCCAGACGTCCGGCGCGCTCGACGACCTCGAGCGAGTGCGGCCCGGGGTATCGCTGTGCCTGCGCCTCGAGGCCGATGGTCACGTCATCGCCCTCCACGTGCTCCTGCGATCCCAGCGAGCGCCGCAGGGTGACGGGCTGCCGTGACGCTGTGACCCAGAGCCGGGCGCCGAGGGCTGCGAGGGCGAGCCCGACGGCGACGGGATAGAGCGACCGCGAGCCGAAGCCCCACGCCACGAGGTAGATGCCACCCGCGAGCGCCAGGAGGAGCCGACCGCGCTCGGTCAGCATCTAGGTTGGAACGGCCGTGCGTTCGACCGCTTCGCGGACCAGTTGCTGGGGAGGTGTCCCGCTCGCCCGCGCCTCGGGCCCGAGGATCAATCGGTGCGCGAGCACGGGGGAAGCCAGGGCCTGCACGTCTTCCGGCAGGACGTACTCGCGCCCGTCCGCGAGCGCGCGCGCCTTGGCGACGCGGAGCAGGGCGATCCCCGCGCGGGGGCTCGCCCCGAGATAGAGCCGCGAGTCCTCTCGGGTCTGGCGCAAGAGCGCAACGACGTAGCGATGCAGGCTGTCCTCCACGAAGATGCGGGTCGCCTCGTCGATCACCTCGGTGATTCCGGTGGCGCTCGTCACGGGCTCCAGCTGGTCGAGCGGCGGATCGCTCGTCTGCTCGGCGAGCATCTTCGCTTCCTCCGCGTGCGACGGATACCCGATGTCGAGCCGCATCGTGAACCGGTCGAGCTGCGCCTCGGGCAGCGGGTAGGTGCCCTCGTACTCGATCGGGTTCTGGGTCGCCATGACCATGAACGGGCGCCCGAGCGCGTAGCTGACGCCGTCGATCGTGACCTGGTTCTCCTGCATGCACTCGAGGAGCGCGGCCTGGGTCTTCGGAGGAGCGCGGTTGATCTCGTCGACGAGGAGGAGGTTCGCGAAGATCGGGCCCGGACGGAACTCGAACTCGTTCGAACGCTGGTTGAAGACGTTGACGCCGGTCACATCCGACGGCAGCAGGTCAGGCGTGAACTGCAGGCGCGAGAACGAGCAGTCGAGGGAGCGCGCGACGGCCTTCGCCAGCATCGTCTTCCCCACTCCGGGGAAGTCCTCGATGATCATGTGCCCCTCGCTGACGAGGCAGAGGACGGCCAGACGAAGCGTCTCGGGCGGCGCGTGGATGACCTTGGCCAGGTTCTCGGCCAGCCGGCGGATCAGGTCGGCCGACTGGGTGGTCGAGACTTCGCGCTCTTCCTGCATTAGACGAGCCGCTCGACTTCGTCGAGGATGGCGGCGGCGATCTCTTCTTTCGGCGCTCTGTCCACGCGGCGTTCGCCGTGGCTAGAGAGAAGGACGACCTCGTTGTCGCTCGCATCGAAGCCGACATCTGTCCCAGATACGTCGTTGTAGACGATTAGGTCCACTCGCTTCGCGGTCAGCTTGGCCCGTGCCCGCTCCATCCCGTCGTCACCCGCCTCGGCGGCGAAGCCGACGAGCACTTGGCCGTTCGTCCGCCCCTCACCGAGCTTGCGCAGCACGTCGACCGTCGGTTCGAGCTCGATCTCCCACGACTCCTCGTTCTTCGGCCGCTTGGCGGCTTCGGATTCGACGGGTCGGTAGTCGGAGACGGCGGCAGCCATGAGCACGATGTCGGCGTTGGCCCTGGCGGTGATCGCGCGCTCGACGTCCGCTGCCGTCGGAGCCTCGACGACCTCGATGCCCTCCGGCGCCGCGATCGCGAGGTTCGATGCGATCAGCGTCACGTCGGCGCCGCGCCGGCGCGCCTCGTCCGCCAGGGCGACGCCCATGCGGCCCGAGGAGCGGTTGCCGACGAAGCGCACCGCGTCAAGCGGCTCGCGCGTGCCGCCGGCGCTGACCAGCACTCGCTTGCCGGCGAGCGTGCCGTTCCGAGCACCCAGCAGCTCCTGGACGCGCTCGAAGATCTCTTCCGGCTCGGACATCCGCCCCACTCCGAGCTCGCCCTCGGCCGTTTCTCCTTCGTCCGGACCGATCAGCTCGACGCCGCGCTCGCGCAGCGTCGCCGCGTTCGCCTGTGTCGCCGGGTGGGCCCACATCCGGGGGTTCATCGCAGGCGCGACGAGCACGGGCCCGCGGTGCGCGAGCGCGGCTTCCGTCAACACGTCGTCGGCAAGCCCGTAGGCGAGCTTCGCCATCGTGTTCGCCGTCAGCGGAGCGATCACGAGCAGGTCGGCGCGCGTCAGATGCGGATAGAGGTCTTCTCCGGCCGGCCTCCGCGCAAGCGCGGCGAATGTTTCGCGGCGCACGAACCGGTCGGCACCGCGGGTGACGAGCGGGATCACCTCGTGCCCGGCCTGAACGAGCAGGCGCGTCAGCTCACACGCTTTGTAAGCCGCGATACCGCCCGTAACCCCAAGAAGAACCCGCGCCATATCTACATTCTGCCCACTTAGGCAAGCGACACTTTCATTCGTCGCCTTCCGTCCGGCGGCAGGGCCTCAACCTAGACTTGAACTGATGCGCCATACGGCGAGAGTCCTAATCGGAACCGGGCTGGTGGCCGGCATCGCAGCAGCCATCGTGGTGGGTAGCGCAGGGTTTGACGAGGCTGCGAAGGCAAGGCGCTTCGATCGCAACGTCTGGCTGCAGCCGACCGAGTTTTGCACCACGTCAGCGCGAGGCCGAATCG
The DNA here is from genome assembly GCA_035318925.1 of Gaiellaceae bacterium. GTDB lineage: Bacteria > Actinomycetota > Thermoleophilia > Gaiellales > Gaiellaceae > VAXT01. Next base: position 67,175 of record DATHDS010000014.1, on the reverse strand, counting down.
TGGACGACCTCGTCGCCACTCATCTCAAGGTGGGCATGCCGATGAGCAGCGTCCGCACCTTCCTCGGCGCAGCGGACGAAGTGACTGAAACCGGCGTCTGGTTCTACAACGTGTCGGCGGAGTACAACGGCTTCCTTCCAAGATGCGTCGGCCTCGAATTGGACACGGCTCGAGGTCACTTGGCGAAGGCGACAGTTACTCGGGACGACTAACGCCTTCGGAGACCTGAACCGGTCGCCGCCGGAGCCGGGCTTGGCCCGGCGGGAGGCTCACAACCGTCAAAAAACGTTCAAAACCACAGAACCAGTCGCCGGCCCCTGCAACGCCGGCACCAAGCCTGCGGTTGCAAGGAGGGGGCTCACGGGGGAACCAGGGGTTCACCCGTGAAGCGAGCGAAGCGAAGCGGCCTAGCCCTTGTACGTGTACTTGATCTTGCCCTCGGCGATTTCCTCGAGGGCCATCGTCAGATAGTTCTTGGAGCGCGATTCCACGAGCGGTGGGGGGTTATCGTCGAACGTACCCTCGCCGAGCTGGTGGTGGTAGTTGTTGATCTGCCGCGCGCGCTTGGCGGCGACGATCACCAGGGCATAGCGCTCCTTGACGTTTTCGAGCAGCTGATCGATGCGTGGATAGATCACGGTTTCGACATGGTACCTGCGCTCGAGCGTTTGCCGCGAACGATCTCCGTCAGCTCGCCGAGAGCGCGGTCGACGTCGTCGTTGACGACCAGGAAATCGAACTCGTTCGCCTGGCTCAGCTGCTCTCGGGCGAGCTCGAGGCGATCCTCGATCTCCCCTTCGCTCTCGGTCGCCCGGGCGCGCAGCCGACGTTCGTTCTCCTCGAAGCTCGGCGCCTCGACGAAGATCGTGACCGCGCCGGGCACCGTGTTCTTCACGTCGAGCGCCCCCTGAGGCTCGAGATCGAGGAGCGGGATCCTCCCCTTTCCGGTGATCCGCGCAATCTCCGAGCGCAGCGTCCCGGAGCGCTGGCCCCAGGGGAACTCGACGTACTCGAGGAACTCGCCGGCGGCGAGTTTCTCGTCGAACTCGAGGTCGGAGATGAACCAGTACTCGCGACCGTCCTCCTCACCCTCCCGTCGCTCGCGCGTCGTCGCCGAGACGGCGAGCTCGAGCTCGGGCATCCGGCTGAGCAGTTCCTTTTCCAGCGTGCCTTTGCCCGCACCCGAGGTGCCGGTTACAACAAAGACCGGGTTTGCCGCGGCACTCCCGGTCATGTTTGTGAGCCTCTGCGGTTCTCAGGGCGCGTCAGGGTAGGACGCAGGGAGCGGCCATATGGCTTCATATGGCCGCGACTGAGGACGACGCCTGGCGCAGCCATGAGGGCCGCAGAGGCCGCAAGGCATGGCCGGGAGTGCCGCTCTTTAGCGGTTGAAGAGCCCAATGAGCTCAGTCCGCTGACGGTCGGAGAGACCTCCCACCGTTTTCGACTGGCTGATGCGGGCTTGGTTCAGGAAACGCGCCGCCTTCACCCGACCGAACTTGGGCACGGCCATCAGCATGTCGAAGACCTTCGCGGTCGCGACGTATTCGGGTGGGTTGTTGAGGATCTTGTCGATCCGCGCGCGGCCCACTTTCAGGTCTTTCTTGAGCTGCGCTCGCTTCACCCTGATGTCGTTCGCGCGCTTGAGAGCCTCCATGCGCTGGTCGCGCGACCTGGCGGGAGCTTTCGCCTGAGTCTTGGTTGCCGCCACGGCGCGAGATACTAGTCCGCCTGAGTCGGCCGTGCAAACAGGGTGTTTTGGCCGCTAAACCCGTCTATTTTCTATTTGGGCAACACGGCCGGTTCTTCGCGATGGGCAAGACCGTGGGCGTCCTCCGGCCCGGCGAGGCCCCGGGCGGCGAGCTCTTCGGCCAGCTCTTCGCGGACCCGGCCCGGCGCCTCGGGGTCTGAGAACAGAATCGTTCCGAGCGCAAACGCGCTCGCACCGGCGGCGAGGAACTCGAGCGCGTCACGCCCGGTCGCGATTCCACCCATGCCCACGATCGGGAGCCCCGTCGCCCGATAGCACTGGTAGACGGCAGCGAGCGCGATCGGCTTCAACGCCGGGCCCGAGTACCCGCCGAGCTCGTGCCCGAGGAGCGGCCGAAGCGTCTTCTCGTCGAGGACGAGGCCCCGGATCGTGTTCACGAGCGAGAGCCCGTCAGCGCCTGCGGATTGGACTGCTCGAGCCGTCTCCGGGAGATCGGTCGCAGCCGGCGAAAGCTTCGCATAGAGCGGCTTCGTCGTCTCCGGGCGGGCCGTGGCGACGATCTCCGCGGCGCTTTCCGGGGCCTCGTCGACATTCGGGCACGAGAGGTTGAGCTCGATCGCGGTCACCTCGGCCCGACCGTCCAGCGCAGCACAGATCTCCGCGTAATCGGACGCGGCAAAGCCGCCGACGGAGACCCAGATCGGCACTCCGAGCTCGGCCAGGCGCGGAAGCTTGTCGGCCAGGAGCCCGTCGATCCCGGGGTTCTCGAGCCCGATCGAGTTCAGCATCCCGGACTCGGTCTCGGCGATCCGCACCGGCCGGTTGCCCTCGCGCGGCTGCGGCGTGACCGTCTTCGTCACGAACGCGTCGAGTGCGCGCGCGACCTCGGGCGCTTCCAGGGCGTCCAGACAGCCGGAGGCGTTGAAGATCATGCGGCCTCCAGGACCGGCCCGGCGACGCAGAGTCGTTGCAGAACGCCGTCGATCTCGACCGAGCATCCGTAGCAGGCCCCGTAGCCACACGCCATCGGCGCCTCCCAGGCGAGCTGTGCATCTGGCACGAGCTCCCGCACCGCTTCCAACATCGGCTCGGGGCCGCACGCCAGGACTTTGCAACAGTCTGTTGCAAAGTCTCGTAGGCGTTCCGTGACGAGGGTCGGTTCGACGACGACGTCAGCGTTCGGGACGAGCGCCGCGGCCTCCGCGTGCCAAACGCTTCGGAAGCCGAGGATCGCGGGCGGCAAGCCGAGCTGCTCGGAGAGGTACGGGAACGGAGCCACGCCGATGCCGCCCCCGACGAGGAGCGGTTGCTCGACGTCCAGCCGGTAGCCGTTTCCGAGCGGGCCGAAGACGTGGATCGCGTCGCCCGGCTGCACCGCCGCCAGCGCCCGCGTTCCAGGCCCCACGGCTTCCAGCAGGAAGGTCAGCTCGCCAGGCGGTGCCTGGCAGAGGCTCATCGGCCGCGGCAGTACCCGGCCGGGCGCCTCGAGCATGAAGAACTGTCCTGGCCTGCCCGGGTCGAGCCCCCCGCGCTTCAAGCGAAGCAGCGCATAGGGCCCGACGGCCTCGTTGGCGACGACGTTAAGCGCTTCTCTTCTGCGCACTGATCTGCTCCTGGAGCGACACGGTCAGATCGCCCTGAGCGTCGGCGATCGCGTGGACGGCCGCCCGCGCGCCGGCGATCGTCGTGATGCACGGAATGCGCGCCGCGAGCGCGGCCTCGCGAATGAGGTAGCCGTCCGAGCGCGCGCCCGAGTCGCCGAACGGGGTGTTGACCACGAGGTCGCAGTGACCCCGGCGAACGAGGTCGACGAGGGTCGGGCCCTCGCCCTGCTCCGCCACCTTGCGCACGTGCTCGACCGCGATCCCCGCGGCCGCGAGCGCACGGGCGGTCCCCGCGGTCGCGACGAGGCGGAACCCGAGCTTCGAGAGCGAGCCCGCGATCTCGACCGCCGCCGGCTTGTCTGCGTCGCGCACCGAGAGGAAGGCCGTTCCGTCCGCGGGCAACGGCCGGCCGGCAGCCCGCTCGGCCTTCGCGAAGGCCGTCGGGAAATCGGCCGCGCTCGCCATCACCTCACCGGTCGACCGCATCTCCGGGCCGAGCACCGGATCGGCGCCGGGGAAGCGCGCGAACGGCAGGACAGCTGCCTTCACGGAGACCTGCTTCGGCGTCGGGTCGGCCGGGAGGTCGAGCTCCGCGAGCGGGATGCCGGCTGCGAGCCGGCAGGCGCCCTCGACGAGGTTGATGCCGGTCGCCTTGCTCGCGAAGGGCACGGTCCGCGATGCCCGCGGGTTCGCCTCGATGACGAAGACCTCGTCGTCGACGACCGCGAGCTGCACGTTGACGAGGCCAACCGCGCCGAGGGCGGGAGCGAGCCGCCGCACGACGTCCTCGACCTCTGCCGCCGTCTCCGGGGTCAGCGACGGCGCGGGCAGCACGCAGGACGAGTCGCCGGAATGGATTCCCGCCTCCTCGACGTGCTCCATGACCGCCGCGACGTAGGTCTCGCGGCCGTCGCAGAGCGCGTCGACGTCGATCTCGATCGCACCCTCGAGGAAGCGGTCGACGAGCACGCGCTCGCCGGAGGCCGCCGCTTCCGCGACCGCCTGGTCGTCGTAGCAGACCTGCATGTTGCGGCCGCCGAGCACGTATGAGGGGCGCACGAGCACCGGGTACCCGATCGCCTCCGCGACGTAGATCGCGTGCTCGGCCCGTTCGGCCATGGCCCAGGAGGGAACGGCGATGTCGAGCTCGTCGCAGAGAGCGGCGAAGCGCTCGCGATCCTCAGCGAGGTCGACCGCGTCGAACGGCGTCCCGAGGATCCGCCAGCCTTCTGCCTCGATCTCGCGCGCAAGCTTGAGCGGGGTCTGGCCCCCGAACTGGATGACGACGCCGTCCGGGAGCTCGCGGGCGCAGATCTCCAGCACCTCCTCGGCGCCGAGCGGCTCGAAGTAGAGGCGGTTCGACGTGTCGTAGTCGGTCGAGACCGTCTCCGGGTTGCAGTTCACCATCACGGCTTCGTAGCCGAGCGCGCGGTACGCCTTCGCCGCGTGAACGCAGCAGTAGTCGAACTCGATCCCCTGCCCGATCCGGTTCGGGCCTGAGCCGAGGATGAGCACGCGCGGTTTGTCCCCCGCGGGCGGCGCCTCGTCGGCCTCGCCCCAGGTCGAGTAGTAGTAGTTCGAGCTGGCCTCGACCTCGGCCGCACAGGAGTCCACGCGCCGGTATGCCGGACGCACCCCCCAGCCCCGCCGCTTCGCGCGCACGATCTCCTCGCTGGAGTTGCAGCGCGCCGCAATCTCGACGTCCGAGATGCCGGCGCGCTTGACCCGAATCCAGTCGTCGGCGACGAGCTCGTCGACGTGGGTGATGGAAGACAAGGTCTCCTCGAGCCGGGCGATCTCGGCCTGGAACCAGGGATGAACGCCGGCAGGCAGCTCCAGCGCCGACCAGGGCGTTTGCACGCCCGCATCCAGCTCGCGGGAGCGGCTCGCCTTCAGGAACGCCTCGCTGAACGTGCGGCCGATGCCCATCGCTTCTCCGACCGACTTCATCTGCGTGCCGAGCGTCGTGTCTGCGCCGGGGAACTTCTCGAAGGCGAAGCGCGGGAACTTGACGACCACGTAGTCGAGCGTCGGCTCGAAGCTCGCCGGCGTCGTGCCGGTCAGGTCGTTCGGGATCTCGTCGAGCGTGTAGCCGACGGCGAGCTTCGCGGCGACCTTGGCGATCGGATAGCCCGTCGCCTTCGACGCGAGCGCAGAGGAGCGCGAGACCCGCGGGTTCATCTCGATCACGCGCAGCTCGCCGCTCGAGCGCTCGCGCGCGAACTGGATGTTCGAGCCGCCGCAGTCGACCCCGACCGCGCGGATGACGGCGATCGCCGCGTCACGGAGCTCCTGGTAGGCCTCGTCCGACAGCGTCATCTGCGGCGCCACCGTCACCGAGTCGCCGGTGTGGATCCCCATCGGGTCGAGGTTCTCGATCGAGCAGACGACGACGGCGTTGTCGTGGCTGTCGCGCATCAACTCGAGCTCGAACTCGTCCCAGCCGAGGAGCGACTCCTCGACGAGCACCTGACCGACCGGGCTCTCGGCGAGCGCTCGCTCGAGCATGTGCTCGAACTCCGCGGGCGTCCGGGCCGTCCCGCCACCGTGGCCGCCGAGGGTGAATGCCGGCCGCAGGATCACCGGCAGGGAGAGACCCTCCGGCACGTCCTCCGGAGCGGTCACGATCGTCGACTCGGGCACCCGCAACCCCGTCGCGAGCACTGTCTCTCGGAAGCGCTCCCGGTCCTCGGCGCGCCGGATGACGTCGATCGGCGCCCCGATCAGCTCGACGCCGAGGTCGTCGAGGATGCCGTCCTCCGCCAGCGCGACGGCGAGGTTGAGAGCGGTCTGGCCGCCCATCGTCGGCAGCAGCGCGTCGGGCCGTTCGCGCTCGAGCACGCCGGCGACACCTTCCAGATCGAGCGGTTCGAGGTACGTGCGGTCGGCGAAGCCCGGGTCGGTCATGATCGTCGCCGGATTCGAGTTGACGACGATCGTCCGGAACCCGTCCTCGCGCAGCACCTTTAGCGCCTGGCAGCCCGCGTAGTCGAACTCGCAGGCCTGGCCGATGACGATCGGCCCGGAGCCGATCAGGCAGATCGAGTCGATGTCACGCCGCCTTGGCAAGCCTGCTCACCTCCTCGATCCAGCCGTCGATCAGGCCCCAGGCATCGTGCGGGCCGGGGCCGGCCTCGGGGTGGAACTGGACGGAGCGCGCGCGCAGCTCAGGGTACTGGAGCCCCTCGACGGTCTCGTCGTAGAGCGAGACGTGCGTCGCCTCGCGAGCCTCGCTCGGAGCGACGGCGAAGCCGTGGTTCTGCGAGGTGACGAGCACCCGGCCCGTCGCCCGGTCGACGACCGGATGGTTGGCGCCGCGGTGCCCAAACGGGAGCTTGAACGTCTCGTGTCCCGTCGCAAGCGCGAGCAGTTGGTGTCCGAGGCAGATCCCGAGGATCGGGACACGTCCGATCAAGCAACAGACTGTTGCAATCTCGTCCTTGAGCGGCTCCGGATCGCCGGGGCCGTTGGAGAGCAGCACGCCGTCGTAGGCCGCGAGCTCGTCGGGCTCCGCATCGTGCGGGAAGACCGTGACCGCCGCTCCCGACCAGGCAAGCCGGTTCAGGATCGAGCGCTTGCAGCCGTAGTCGACGACCGCGATCCGCGCTCGGCCCACGTCCGAGAACACGTACTGCTCCCGCGTGGAGACTTTCGCCGCGAGCGCCCGCCCGGCCATCTCGGGCTGGGCCCCCACGCTCGTCAGGGCCTCCTCGAGCGAGGCCTCGCCGGCCATCGCGATCGCGCGCATGCTGCCCGCCTCGCGCAGGTGGAGGACGAGCGAGCGCGTGTCGATCCCGCTCAGCGCCACGACCCCGCGGTCGTGCAGCCAGTCCGTCCAGGCGGGCCCACGGGCCTCGCGCATGACGACCGCGCGGGCGTGCGCGTGCCGCGACTCCGAGTGCTTCGGGGCGACGCCGTAGTTCCCGACCATTGCAGCGGTGAAGCAGACGATCTGGTCCGCGTAGCTCGGGTCGGTGACGACCTCCTGGTAGCCGGTCATCGCCGTCGTGAAGACGGCCTCGCCGAACGCGTAGCCCTCCGCCCCGACGGACTGGCCCCGAAAGACCGCGCCGTCCTCGAGGGCGATGAAACCACTCACGACTCGTGCACCAGCCTGCCGGCGGCGATCGTCGCGCGAACCCGTCCGCGCAGCTTCTCGCCGAGCAGCCAGGAGTTCTTCGAGCGGGAGCGGAAGCCGTCCTCGGCGACCTGCCAGCTCGCCTGCGTGTCGAGCAGGACGACGTTCGCGGGTGAGCCAACCGCGATCTTCGGAACGTCGAGGCCGTAGGCGCGGGCCGGGCCGGCGGACATCCGCTCCAGCAGCGTCTCGAGCGAGAGGAGGCCCGGCTCGACAAGATGTGTGTAGAGCGCCGCGAACGACGTCTCGAGCCCCGTGACGCCGAAGGGCGCAGCCTCGAACGGCACCTCCTTCTCGTGGCGTGCATGCGGCGCGTGGTCGGTAGCGACGCACGAGATCGTCCCCTCGCGGAGCCCCTCGATCAGCGCCTGGCGGTCCTCGCCGGTGCCGAGCGGCGGGTTCATCTTCACATTCGGGTCGAGCGAGCGCACCGCTTCGTCGGTCAGCACCAGGTGGTGCGGTGTGGCCTCTGCGGTGGCCCGGACTCCCTCGGAGTGCGCCCGGCGCAGCGCGTCGACCGACGCCTTCGCCGAGAGGTGCATCAGGTGCAGCGTCCGGCTCTCGTAGGTGGCGAGCGCCAGGTCGCGCTCGACCATCACGCTCTCGGCAATCGAGGGCCACCCGCCGATCCCGAGCTCGGCCGAGACCGTCCCCTCGTGCATGTGGCCGCCTCGGGAGAGAGTCGGGTCCTCGCAGTGGACCGCGAGCGGCCGGTCGGTGATCGACGCGTACTGGAGAGCGCGCCACATGAGCGACGTCGCGACCACGGGATGACCGTCGTCCGTGAAGCCAACCGCGCCTTCGTCGGCGAGCTCGCCCATCTCGGTCAGTTCACCGCCCTGCTGGCCCTTTGAGATCGCGGCCAGGAACCCGACTTGCACCTCGGCCTGCGTATGGGCCTGCTCGATCAGCGCTCCGAGCACGGCGGCCGAGTCGACGACGGGCTCCGTGTTCGGCATCGCCAGGATCGCGCAGTACCCGCCGGCAGCCGCCGCGGCCGTTCCCGTGGCGATCGTCTCCTCGTCTTCGCGACCGGGCGTGCGCAGATGAACATGCGGGTCGACGAAGGCCGGCGCGAGCACGAGGCCCGAGCCGTCGAGCACCCGGTGGCCGTTGACCGGCAGGTTCGAGCCGAGCTCGGCGATGACGCCGTCGTCGATCCGCACGTCGACCAGATGGTCAATGCTCTCGACGGGGTCGAGCACCCGGGCGCCGCGGATGACGAGGTTCTCCTTGGGGGCGTCCTTGACGAAGAGCATCACGCGACCTCCATCGGGACCTCGGCCTTGATCGGTTTGGGCCCGGTCGTCAGCAGGTCGTAGAGGACTGCCATGCGGACGACGAGCCCCGCGCGCACCTGCGTCTCGATCAGCGCGTCGGCTGCGTCGGCGACCAGCGGGTCGATCTCGACGCCGCGGTTCATCGGGCCCGGGTGCATGACCTTCTGCCCCGGGCGCAGGCGCTCCGGCGTCACTCCCCAGCGCGCGGTGTACTCACGGAGGCTCGGGACGTAGTTCGCGCCCTCCTGCATGCGCTCGCTCTGCATGCGCAGGACGTAGACGATGTCCGCGGCGCCGATCGCGTCGATCTCGGTCCTCGTCTCGCAGCCCATCGCCTCGATCCCCCGCGGAATGAGCGCCGGCGGCCCGACGAGCGTGACGCGCGCGCCGAGAAGGACGAGCGCCTGGATGTTCGAGCGTGCAACGCGCGAATGGAGGACGTCCCCCACGATCGCGACGTGCAGCCCCTCGATGCGGCCGAACTGCTCCTGGATCGTGTACAGGTCGAGCAGCGCCTGCGTCGGGTGCTGGTGCTTCCCGTCGCCGGCGTTGACGATGCACGCCTCGGTCACGCGGGCGACGAGCTGCGGCGCGCCGATGTGCGGGTGGCGCAGGACGATCACGTCCGGGTCGTAGGCGCCGAGCGTGATCGCCGTGTCTTTCAGCGACTCGCCCTTGTCGACCGACGAGCCGGAGGCCTTGATCGACATCGTGTCCGCCGAGAGGCGCTTGGCGGCGAGCTCGAAGCTCGACGACGTCCTGGTCGACGACTCGTAGAAGACGTTGATCACGAGCCGGCCGCGCAGGGTCGGCAGCTTCTTCATCTCACGGTCGAGCGAGCGCTCGAGCGTGCGCGCGGTCCCGAGCAAGCGCTCGACATCCTCGCGCGTCAAATCGCCGATCGAGATCAGGTGTCGCCGCGGCGGCGTCGTTGGCGGGCGCAGATCGTCCCGCATGACATGGAGATCACCCATGTGCACTCTCCTCGGAAGCCGGGATCAACAGAACCTGGTCGACCTCGTCGATCTCGACGAGTTGAACCTGCACGCGCTCCTCGCGGGCGGTCGGCAGGTTCTTGCCGATGTAGTCGGGACGGATCGGAAGCTCGCGGTGGCCACGGTCGGCGAGACAGGCGAGCTGCACCCGCGCAGGGCGGCCATAGTCGAAGAGCGCCTCGATCGCCGCGCGGATCGTGCGCCCCGTGTAGAGGACGTCGTCGACGAGCACGCAGGTCATGCCCTCGAGCGGGAAGTCGAGCCTCGTCGCGCGCACGACCGGCTGCGGGTGGATCGGCGCCTCTCCCCCACGCACCTGGACGTCGTCGCGGTAGAACGTGATGTCGACCGAGCCGAGCCGCACGTCCTGCCCGCTGAACTCCGCGATCAGTTGACGCAGGCGCTGCGCGAGCGGCACGCCGCGCGTGTGGATGCCGACGAGCGCGACCTGCTCGAGATCCGGGTTCGCCTCCACGATCTCGTGGGCGATGCGAGCGAGGCTCCGCTGGATCGCTTCGCCGTCCAGCAGCACCTTCTCGGCCGAGACGCCTGCCTGGCTCAACGGCTTGGCAGCGTCTGGAGATGGACGGGGGCAGGCACGTGCAACGGACTCCTTTCCGGCCTCTCGGGACCGAGTTAAAGGGGTTCGGATCGCCGCGGACTGTAGCGGCTCCTGCGGACGGAGTCCATGATTGCCCCGTGGCGCGGCGTTTCACCGGCAAGGATGTCCTGCGGGAAACCCTGATCACGCAGCTCGCGGTCGCGCCCGACGGGTCGTCCGCGGTCTACGCGCGACGGACGATCGAGGGCGGCAAGTACCGGGTCCGGCTCTGGCGCGTTCCGATGACGCGGGGACGCGCCGAGCAGATCACGAGCGGCGAGCGCGACTTTCGCCCTCGCTTCTCGCCGGACGGGCAGGCGCTTCTCTTTCTCTCGACCCGCTCGGGGAAGTCCCAGCCCTGGTTGCTGCCACTCGGCGGCGGAGAGCCGACCCAGCTGGCCGAATTCGAGGGCGGCGTGGGCACGGCCGACTGGGCGCCGGACGGCTCCGCCGTGCTCGCGCTCGGCGCGAGCGGCGAGAACCGGTTCATCGTCGGTGACAGCGAGAGCCCGACCGCGCGGCACATCCGCGACGTGAACTGGCGACTCGACCTGGTCGGCGTCCGTGACCAGTTCACCAGCCTGTGGGTCGTCCCCGCGCGCGGCGGCAAGCCGAAGAGGCTCACGGAGCCGCGCTACGAGGTGGCGCAGGCCTTCTGGTCGCCTGACGGCAAGCGAATCGGATTCGTCGCCGACCTCCGGCCCGAGGCGGGCGTGATCGAAGAACCGCAGGCCTGGGCAATCGCGTCACGCGGAGGCCGGCCGTCGAAGCTCGCGGAGCTCAAGGGCGAGATCGTCGTCGGCGCGTGGTCGCCGCGAGGCCGGCTCGCGCTGCTCGGCCTCGACAACCGAAAGCCCGGTGGTTGGGAGAACATCGGTCTCTGGGTGAAGGAGGGCAGCTCCCTGCGACGGCTCGGCAAGGAACTCGACCGCACGTTCTGGGGCGCAATCGTCACGGATCTCCAGGACTTCGGCGCGCGCTTCCCGCCGCCCCTGATCTGGCTCGACGACGGGAACCTCCTCTGCCTCGTCTCGGACCGGGGCTCGTGCGTGCCGTACCGGTTCGGACTGGACGGCGCCGTCGAGCGGCTCGTCGAGCGCGACGACCCGTTCTGTGCGTGGCTCGCCGAGGGCGGCGGCAGCATCGCCACCATCGCGACCGTCGACGGCCGCGCCGCGGAGGTCTATGCAGTGGAAGACGGCGACCTTCGGCAGCTCTCGCGAAACGGCAGCCGCTGGCTTGCTCCCTACCACCGCGAGCCCGAGCGCCACTCCGTCGCTCACCGGGACGGTCACGAGCTCGACGCGTGGCTCGTGCGCCCGCGGGGACGGCGCAGCCGGGGCCTCGTGCTGCACATCCACGGCGGTCCGCACCTTGCGCACGGATCGACCCCCTGGCTGGAGATGATCGCGCTCGCCGACGCGGGTTTCACCGTCCTCTACGGGAATCCGCGCGGCTCGGTCAGCTACGGCGAGGACTTTGCCCGAGCGATCGACGGGAACTGGGGGGACACGGACGCCTCCGACTGCCTCCGGCTCGTCGACTGGGCAGTCCGCAAGGGGATCGCCGACCGCGACCATGTCGGGCTCCTCGGCCTCTCCTACGGCGGCTACATGACCAACTGGCTGCTCGGCCACCACCCGGGGCGCTTCGCAGCCGCGGTCAGCGAGAACCCGGTGCTCGACCTCTTCTCGTTCTACGGCGAATCGGACTTCGGCTTTCTCATCGCCGAGCATGCCGCGGGCGTCGAGAAGCCGTGGGCGGGCTCCGAGCGCCTCTTCGACCGCTCTCCCGCCTCCCAGCTCCATCGGAACACCGCTCCGCTGCTCCTGCTCCAGGCGGAAGGCGACCTCCGCTGTCCCGCCGGGCAGACGGACATCGCCTTCACGCTCCTGCGCAGGCTTGGCCAGACCGTTGAGATGGTGCGCTACCCGGACGAGTTCCACCTGACGCTCGCGATCGGCAGGCCCGACCGCCGCGTCGACCGCCTCGACCGGATCGTGGACTGGTTCGAGCGCTACCTGTAGGTAGGCGGCGACCGAATCCGTTAGGCCAACACCGCCAAGAGCAAGCTGATGAACCATGGAATGAAGAAGTAGGCCATGACGGCTGCGGCAGCGGCCACCGAAACACGAGTCGCGGCTCGCCCCGTTCGGTTTGACTCCTCAGCAAGACCAAAGCTCACGAGCGCGAAGGCCAATATCACAGGCATTAGGAAGAGTGCGTATAGGAGCCTTGAGGCTCCCGTTTCATCATTCCCGAACCAAGGCCCTACGACCATCAGGCCGATGGTCGCCCAGGCGATGAGTCCTGAGATAAGAGCGGCTCGCGCGCGCACATTGCTCATCGCCCACAGATCTTTCCAGGGGCCAGGCGACCCAAAACTCAGACACCACGGGGGGTCATGAACTGACCCGCCACCCTAGGTGCCGGCACAACTCGGACCTTGCAACAGTCTGTTGCAAGGTTAGACAGGGCCGTTAGGGAGTTCGTTCGACTGGCTCGATGACTGTTTGTGGCCCCGGGCAATTCGTAATCCCAACAACCCCCTTTTGGGCTTTGCAACAGTCTGTTGCAAAGGTAGACAGGCCCGTTACGGGCGCTCGGCCGCGGCCACGACCCACTCGAGGCCGTACTCGTTTCGATCCGGTAGTTCCGACTCCATCCGGCCGAGACCGGCTTCGAGCTCGTCCTCGTCGAGCAGCTGGAGCGGCGAGATGAAGCGGCCGCGCACTCGCTCGATCGCCTCCTCGCGGCCGATCTCGGCTCGCTGGGAGAGCGCGGTCAGCCGCACCGAGGAGAACCCGGCGGACTCGAGCTCTTCCCGGAGGGCCGGAGGCTCGGGAAACCGCGCGCGGTCGATCGCCTCCAGGGATGGGAAGAAGCGGTTCAGCCAGTAGCGCTCGAAGTGCGCAGGGTCGAACGTGGCGACGACGAGGCGCCCCTCTGCGCCAAGCACGCGCCGGGCCTCGGCGAATGCCTGCGGCCGGTCGACAAGGTGGATGACGAGCACCATCAAGGCCCGCTCGAACCACCCGTCCTTGAACGGCAGCTGCTCGGCCGGTGCGACCTTGACCGTGCTGATCCGATCCCGGGCCAGCGCCGCCATCTCCGCCGACGGCTCGACGCCCCACACGCGCGAGCCGCGCTCGGCCAGCGCCGCTGCTACCCGACCCGTGCCGCAGCCGATGTCGAGCACCCGCCGCCCGAGCAGGTCGCCCTCGCGGACGAGGAGCTCGAACAGCGCCCACCAGTTGGCGTCCGCGGGCCGAAGCTCGTCGTACCTGGCCGCGACGCGGCCGAAATCAGGTTTCGGTGACGAGCTCGTCAGGCTCCGTCAGCGCTTCGATCGCGTGCTGGGCCGACTCGAGCGACGTCTCGGGTACGAGCACCTTCTGCGGGGCATCCTCGGTCTCCTGCGGATGATGGTCGACCGCGACCTCGAGCTCCGACTCGATCCCTGCCGAGCGCAGGATCGCCTGGAGCTCCTCGGCTTCCGTGACGTCTCCCGCTATCGCGACCTGAACCATTCGCGTCATTCCGGCGACTCCTCTCGTGTGGGCACGGTCTCGCGTTCCGGCCGCTCCTGTAGGGCTCCGCCCTTCACGAGTTGCGGCCCTCCCCGCTCCTGGAAGCGGACATCGATCGTATCGAAGTCCTTCGGCACGACCGCGTTCGGGAAGATCGTCCTCGCCTCCCGGGCGACCTCGCCGCCGAAGTACCTGTTCGAGAGGTGCGTGAGCGCCAGCATGTTCGCCTCTGCCGCCCGTGCGACGCCGGCTGCCTCGAGCGCGGTCGAGTGCGAGGTCTCGCGAGCACGGTCGCGCTCGTCCTCGCAGAAGGTCGCCTCGTGCACGAGCACGTCCGCTCCCCGCGCCGCCTCGATCACGGTCTCGGACGGCCCGCCGTCGCCCGCGATCACGACTTTCCGCCCCGGCCGCGCCGAGCCGAGCACCCGGTCCGGCGTGATCGTCTGCCCGTCGGCCAGCGTCACCGACTCCCCGCGCTGGAGTGAGCCCCGCTCGGGGCCCGGCGGAACGCCGAGGGCGTCGGCCGCCTGCACGTCGAAGCGGCCCGGGCGCGGATCCTCGACGAGCGCGTACCCAACGGCCGAGACCCCGTGCGCGACCGCAAAGGTGACGAGGCGATAGTCCTCGCGGATCAGCTCGTCGCCGGCGCGCAGCTCCTTCAGCTCGACGGTGTAGGTCAGCCGCCCGAAGATGCGGCGCAGCGCCTCGAAGAGCTCGCGGAGACCAGGGGGGCCGTACACGGTGATCGGCACCTCCCGCCCGCGTAACGCGAAGGTCTTCAACATCCCGGGGAGGCCGAGGTAGTGGTCCGCGTGGTAGTGGGTCAGAAAGATCTCGCGGAGCTCGATCAGCCCGACATTCGAGCGCAGGAGCTGCCGTTGGGTGCCCTCGGCGCAGTCGAAGAGCAGGCGCTCTCCACCGCGGCGCAACAGCAACGCCGCGGGCGCCCGCCGTGCGGTCGGCATCGACCCGGACGTTCCGAGAAAGACGAGATCGAGATCCACGCGGGCTAGTTAAGCACCACCGCCCGGTAGGGCCAGTACCTCGTTCGGGTGAGGGCAAGGCGAAATCCCGCCCGATACTGCAATGGAGGAGGCTCCGGCCCTGTGGCGACCCCAAATATCACCGAGAAGATCACGCGTTCGCTCACGCTCTTGCGAGCGTTCATCCTCGCGAGCGCGCTCCTGCTCGGCGCGGCGGCGATCGCCCTCGGGCTCGTGCTCACACACGCGTTGCGCCAGCAGGCGATCGACGATGCCCGGGTCAGCCTCACCGAGTACACGAACGGCCTCCTGCACCGCGAGGTCGTCCACGGCGGACGGATCTCAGTCGGGTACCGAGCCAAGGGCCTCGTCAAGAGCAGCCTCGCGGCGAGGCCGGACATCATCAGCGTCAAGGTCTGGCGCCCTGACGGCGTCCTGGCCTGGACGAACGTCGCGCCCGAGCGCATAGGCAGGACGTTTCCCGTTTCAGACCACCTCCGCGAGGTGATCCAGACGCGCACGGCCGTGGCGAACATCGAGGAGCTCGATTCCGCGGAGAACGCGGCCGAGGCCAGCGGCGGCGTTCACCGAGCCCTGGAGGTCTACGCCCCGGTGATCGACGGCGGATATGCGATCGGCGCCCTGGAGATCTACGCCGACTCCTCACGGATCGAATCCTCGATCGCCTACAAGAAGCACGTGATCTGGCTCGCGACCTTTGGAGTCTTCGCCCTCCTCTGGGGCCTGCTCGTGCTCCTCGTACGGGGTGCGTCGACCACCCTGCGGCGCCAGACGGATCAGCTTCGTAAACGCTCGAAAGACCTCATGACCGCCTACGCGAAGCTCGAGGAGAGCTCCCTGGAGGCGATCGAGAGCCTGAACGCGACCGTCGAGGCGAAGGATCCCTACACGGCCGGTCACTCGCGGCGCGTGCAGCGGATTGCCGTTGCGATCGGCGAGGAGCTCGAGCTGCCGAAGGACCGGCTCGACCCGCTTCGGCTTGGGGCTCTCTTCCACGACATCGGCAAGCTCCGCGTGCCCGACGCCATCCTCACGAAGCCCGGCAAGCTGACCAGCGAGGAATACGAGCTGATCAAGCGGCACTCTCAGGACGGCGCGCACATCGTCGGCAAGTTGGGGCCGCTCCGGGCGACAGTGACGATCATCCGCCACCATCACGAGCGTTGGGACGGCCGCGGCTACCCCGATTGCCTCGTCGCGGACGAGATCCCACTCGAGGCCGCCGTCGTCGGGCTCGCAGATGCCTGGGACGCGATGACGACCACTCGCCCCTACCAGGCGGCACTCAAGCTCGAGGCTGCCTTCCGAGAGGTGCGCGAAGGCCGCGGAACGCAGTTCGCGCCCGAGGTCGTCGACGCCTTCTTCGCGGCGTACAGGCGCCGCTCCGAAACGTTCTTCACGCCTGAAGCCGACGAGAGCGGCGGCGGCCTCCACCTCGTCGCCGATACCGCCTAGGGCCGCGTCCTACGGCAGGACGAGCCGCTCGCCCGGAGTGATCGTCGTCCCGGCGAGGTCATTCCTGTGCTGGAGCTTCCAGATGCCTGCCCGGGGATCGCCCCCATACCGCGCGGCTGCGATCGACCAGAGCGTGTCGCCCGGCTGCACGACGTACTGCTGCGCCCTGCCCGCGCCGTCCGAGGTGCGGGTGAGGAGACTCCAGCCGAGGACCGTGGCTACAAGCGCAATGATGAGGACGCGACCGAACATGTGTTCTCCATACTAGAGCGAACACGTGTTCGTGTCAAGGCTTTCTCAGTCCGCCCGAGCGCCCCGTCGTCCCGACGCTGAACGGCCGGCCGACGTAGATCGCCTTCCGGGCCGGATTCAGCTCGGCCACGATGCGTGAGCCGTAGACGTAGAAACCGGGCCTGAGCCGCTTGGCGGGAAAGGCGATCACCTTGTCCCAGCCCCCGGTCAGCTTGCCGATCGACCGCAGCACGGCGCCACCGCGCCGCGGGGAGCGAAGCGAGCGGACGATCCGGGCGCGAACCGCCGGCGAGACCCTCCCCCGCCCCTGGACCCGGAAGAGGCCGGCCGAGTAGAGCGTCGCCTCCTCCGAGCCGGCGACGAAGTTCCAGGCGGTGTTGCGCACGGAGCGTGGCCTCGAGCCCCCGATGAAGCCCAGATGCACACCCACGGGCCGGGACTCGTGCCGCCACGCGACCCGCCGGCCGCGGCAGTGCGTCTGCCCGGAGGCGATCGCCCCTTTGACGATCGCGTACGAGGGTCGCCGAGTCCAGTCTGCCCGCAGCAACCCCGACTGCCAGCGGATGAGATTCGCCTCGTCCACAAGCGGGAAGAAGAGGACGGACTTCACGGCCGGATCGCAGGCCACGAGCGGGATCAGGTTGCCATAGATTGCGGCCTGGGTTCCCTCGTCGGTCGTGACGGCGCTCTCGCTCCCGAAATACGCGCCCCGCGAGCCCGGCGGGATGGTGACCTGCCAGCCGACCTCGTTCAGCCGCATCTTCAGCGTCCGCACCGGCCCGTACGGCATTCCCGCCTCCTCGAAGGTCGGTTGCGACGTGCCGAAGAACGCGTCCCAAACAGCCTGCTTGATGCGCGCGAGGTTCGGGATGCCCGCGTTCGGCCAGGAGTAGCCGGTCTCGAGCTGGTCCGTGTCCTTGTTCGGGTACGCGTGGTAGCTGAGCTCGTCCATGATCGGCCGCTTCCGCTTGCTCGCACGGTAGGCGCGGCCGATGTCGCGCATACAGCGCACCGGCGAGATCGAGAGGTTGCCCGCGGCCCAGGGATTGTCGCTTCCCCGCGGGCCTAGGCCGACGCCGATCACGGTGATGCCCTGATCAACTGCCTTGAGCGAGTCGTACGAGGCAGCCAGAAGGGATTCGTAGGCGCCACAGGCCGCATCGGTGCCATTCGCGTTGAACTGCGGCTGCCAGAAGCGCGCCTTGTTCGGCTCGTTGCCGACGGTGAAGTCCTTCACCTGCGGGAACGTCCGCGCGACAAGCGCGGTGAACGCGGCGAACTCTGCGGCGGCCCGCGGCGAGCCGGTGATCGCGCGCGCCCGGTCGGGGTAGATCGACAGAGTGACGTGGACGCCGTGCGCCGTCGCCCCCTGGATTGCGTGCTCGATCTGGTCGCGCTCCGGGATCGTCGTCGGATGCGCCGAGTCCCACAGGACCGCGATCCGGTTCTCGGTCAGGCCGACGTCGTTCATCGCATCGTAGAACTGCTGGGCGATTGCCGGGGACGTCTTCGGGTGGTCGTCGGCGACGCCCACGCGGATGTCGGCGCCCCCGGCCGGCGCGAAGACCAGCGCTACGGCGGCACACGCAAACGTCAGCCTCACGGCCGTGTTCAGTCTGTTCTTCACGAGGCCCTCGCCCATCAGGATTGCAGGACCGATAGGACGGCGTCGAGGACCTGGCCGGAGCCGAACCGCACCGGGTCGTCGGCCGGAAGCCCCGTCTCCTCCGCGACCGAGCGGGCGGCCGCGTGCGCGTCCTCCTCGCTCAGCGCCCGCGTGTTGAGCGCGATCGCCGCCACCCGTGCAGGGCGCAACGGCAGCGAGACCCGCTCGTGCAGCTCGATGAGCTCGGGAAGCGGCGGAAGCGGGTAGCCCGGATAGCCCTCGATCTCGGTTGCGCCCGCCACGTGGCAGAGGACGTACGCGTGCGGAGCCGAGCCGTGCATGAGCCCGAGCGTGACACCGGAGTACGCCGGATGCGTGAGCGAGCCCTGCCCCTCGACGAAGAGCAGCTCTCCCCCGCGCCCCGCCCCTTCGACGACGAGCCTCTCCGCGGCGCCTGCGATGAAGTCCGCGACGACGGCGTCGACAGCGATGCCCCAGCCCGCGATCGCCACACCTGTCTGCCCCGTGGGGACGAAGACCGACTTCAGACCACGCCGCTGCGCCTCCCGGTCGAGCTCGATGGCAACGGTCTTCTTCCCGATCGCACAGTCGGACCCGACGGTGAGCACGGCTTTCGCGGCCAGCCGGAGGTTCTCGCCGGTCGGGACGCTCAGATCGGCCGGCGGCTTGCGGAGGTCGCGGAGCTCGACGCCGTGACGCGCCGCCAGCTCGGCCAGCTCCGGATCGTCAGAGACGAACTCGTGTAGGCCGTTCTCGAGGTCGAGGCCGGCCTCGATCGACGCCTTCAGAAGCTCGCGCCAGGCAGGCGGGAAGCGGCCGCCCTGCGTGGCGACGCCGACGAGCGCGGTCGTCGGCTCGAAGGGGAGCGCGTCGACGACAGCGCCGACGATCGGGATCCCCTCGTAGCTCTCACCGGCCCGCTTCGAGTCGAGGATCGCCACCGTCGGGTACGGGCTGTAGGCGACGACGCCCCGCATCGTCTTCCCGTAGTGCGGATCCCCGCTTTGCCCCTCAGCGAGGATCAGGTATCGCTTCTCTGACACCGAGACCCGGTTCGTCGGAGGGAACCTGGACGCCGTCAACGAGCTCCACGCCCGGCCACGGGTCGTGGCGCAGCAAGAGGTTCCCGTCGAGGTCGACGTGGCCGCAGAGGCTTGCGACCTGGGCGCCTGCTGCGACCGCGAGGCCCGACTCGTTCATGCAGCCGAGCATGACGCCGAGGCCGAGCGCGCGGGCGACGTGCGCAATGCGGATCGCCTCTCGGATCCCGCCCGACTTCGCGAGCTTGATGTTGACCCCGTGGGCACGCTCGGCGCAGGCCGGCACGTCGGCTGCAACATGGCAGTCCTCGTCGACGTAGACCGGGAGCGGCGAGCGCTCCTTGAGGGTGGCGCCACCGGGGTCGCCCGCGGGCAGCGGCTGCTCACAGTACTCGACGCCGAGCTCCGCGAGCTGCGGCAGCGCCTCCAGCGCCTCGTCCAGCGACCACCACTCGTTCACGTCCACCATCAGCGGGAGATCGGTCACCCCGCGGACGGCGCGGACGCGATCGACGTCGAGGCCGTCGCCGCCGCCGAGCTTCAGCTTCAGGCGCTTGAACCTGTCCCCGACGGCCTCGGCACGACGGGCCATGTCGTCGGGATCGCCGAGCCAGACCGTCCAGGACGTGGGCGGCCCGGCGCGCCGAAGTCCAAGCAGTCGCCAGACGGGCACGCCCGCGAGCTTCCCCTGCAGGTCGTGGAGCGCGGCGTCGATGCCGGCCCGCGCCGCGAACTGCTCGCGGGGCAGGCGCGCCTCGATCTCCTCCAGCGCCCAGGGATCGTCGCCCAGCGCCTCGGCGTGCTCTTCGAGGTAGGCGAGCGCCGACTCGGCGGACTGCTCGTAGCGCTCAATCGGCGTCGCCTCCCCGTAGCCGAATTTGCCCTCGTGCTCGATCTCCACGAAGACGACCTCGGCAGTGTCCTGCGAGCTCCGGGCGATGACGAACGTCTCGGCGAGCTCGAGCGTGGAGATCCGGGCCGTGAGCTTCACGGCCGCACCCTACAGCGCCGAAATATTGAAATCTCTCTGGCCGCCGCCTACGCTTGGACCGCTCGCAGAGCAAAACGATAGGGGGAAACATGGGAAAGGCTCTCGTACGCGGA
Organism: Gaiellaceae bacterium; assembly: GCA_035318925.1. Taxonomy (GTDB): domain Bacteria; phylum Actinomycetota; class Thermoleophilia; order Gaiellales; family Gaiellaceae; genus VAXT01. Next base: position 46,834 of record DATHDS010000014.1, on the reverse strand, counting down.
GCTTCACTTGCGACGATCGTCGCCACGGCGGCGATCATGGCCTCGTTCTTTGCGTCGCCGGCTTCGGCGGCGACATTCACGCCGTCTCGAATCTGCGGCGTCTCGACGCAGTTCAGCAGCCTCGAGCAGCTCGCCGTCACCTCGACCGCACGCGGAGAGAGCGCGCGTGAGCCGAACCTGAACCAGACGGTCGAGAATCCCGGGGCCCAGCCGGGCACGGGCCGCAGCTTCAGCGCGTCGGTGCCCGTCTACGTCCACGTGGTGAGCCCGGACGGGGTCATCGGCAACGTGTCCAACCGCCTCATCCGCGACCAGATCCGCGTGTTGAACGCGACCTACGCCGGCTTCGAGGGCGGCTTTGCCACGGGCTTCAGCTTCACGCTCGCCGACGTCACGCGCAGTGTCAACGCCAACTGGTTCTACGCCGGGCCCGGCAACGACGAACGTGACATGAAGCGCGCCCTGCACACGGGCGGGAATAACGCGCTCAACATGTATCTGACGACTGCCGGCCCGTACCTCGGCTGGGCCTATCTGCCGGACATCGTCAACAAGGGGAACGCGTACCTCGACGGCATTGTCATCGACTGGGAGTCGCTGCGAGGCGCGTCCGACACGTACGCGGGCCGGTACGACCAGGGCGAGACCGCAACGCACGAGGCCGGTCACTGGCTCAACCTCGAGCACACGTTCTTCGGCGGCTGCAACGCGCACGGCGACTACGTCGACGACACGCCCCCGGAACTGACACCGACCTCGGGGTGCCCGGCCGGCAAGGACACCTGCTCCGAGCCCGGCCTCGACCCCATCCACAACTACATGGACTACTCGTACGACCAGTGCTATACGGAGTTCACGGCAGGCCAGGCCACGCGCATGCAGGACGCCTGGCTCTTCTACCGAGCTCCCTGACCGACCAAGCCAAACCTCTGCCCCGGGCCCGCGGAAACGTGGGCCGGGGCATTCTTTAACCTGGTGATCTAGGTGTCTCGGATGTTTCGTCTTCGCCGTGGCTTCGACCTCGCGGTCATGTTGTGCCTCGTCGTCGCTTCGGTGACTGCAGCCCAGGCAAGGACGAGCAACCCGATCATCAGGAATCTACGCGTCGACAACGGCGGCCACCCCTTTGCCGGCGACCGAATGCTGCTCGCGACAGTTGTACCCGGCGGCGACCACGGTCGTGCCTTTATCCGTTTCAAGCTGGCCCGCGCGGCGCTTGTCACCCTGGACATCGGGCCGACGAGGCGGGTTCCTCTGCAACCGATCTACCACGAGGAGGAGCAGTTCGCCGCGGGTAGTCATGTTCTCACCTGGATCCCGCCGGCCTCGACACCACCCGGCACTTACTTGTGCCAACTCACGGTTCAGTCTGATCGAGGATTGGTCCACTACGGAGCACTGTCCTCAGAAGCCGCACACCGGCGCGGAACTGCGCTGGGGCCGGTCATTCGAGTGCAGGGCCTGGACGGGTTCTTCAACGTCCAAGGGACCTTCCCCGAGCGGACTGTCGAGCTGACGGTCTCCGCGGATGCACCCGCACTGACACTTCAGTTCTTCCGGTTCGGCGGGACTGCAAGCTACGACACGAACGCGACAACACTCACCGGCGACCCAATGGGACCGCCGGTCCAGCTCGACTGGAGCCGTTGGCGCTCCCGTCCGCGCTCACTGCACGTTGCCATTGGCAACTGGCCGAGCGGGCTCTACTTCGTTCGGCTTGAAGCCGGCGATGGTCGCCGCGGCTTCGCTCCACTTGTCGTCTGGCCCGCACATCCCAGCGCGGCCCGGGTCGCAGTTGTCCTGCCAACCTACACATGGCAGGCATACAACTTCTACGACAAGAACGGTGACGGATATGGAGATACGTGGTACATGGGCGAGGAGCAGCGCCACGTCAACCTGGCGCGGCCCTACTTGAGCCGCGGCGTACCGCTCCATTTCGGCGAGTGGGACGCCGTTGCCCTGAGCTGGTTTGCGATGCACGCAGCCGGCGCGGATTATCTGACAGACGGCTACATGGACCAAGCCAGCGCGGCGGCTCTGCGCGCCAACTACGACTTGGTCGTCTTCGAAGGGCACGAGGAATACGTGTCTCCCCACACCTACAACGCAGTCACGGGCTACCGGAATCTTGGCGGGCACTTGATCTTCATGTCCGCCAACAACTTCTTCTGGCGGACCAAGCGAGTCGCCAACGTGTTGACCCGCACGGCCCATTGGCGGTCGTTGGGACGCCCGGAAGCCGCGCTGGTTGGAGCCCAATATCGGGGCAATGACGCAGGCGGAAGGCTCGCGGCCTTCCAGGTCCGTGGAAGCGACCAGCTACCGTGGTTGTTCACCGGCTGTGGACTGTCGAACGGCGATAGTTTCGGCTCGTATGGATTTGAAATCGACGCCCGGGCTGCGGCTTCGCCTCCGCAGACGGTCCTTGTCGCCCAAGCCCCGGCCCTCTACGGCGCGGGCGTCGATGCCGAGATGACCTACTACGAGACAACGGCCGGCGCGATGGTCTTTGACGCGGGTGCTCTCAACTTCGGCGGCACGGTGCGATCCGGGCCCGCCGGCTGCATACTGCAGAACTTGTTCGACCACACGCACTAGGTCAACGTCCGTAGAGGAGAACGTGTCCGAGCGTTCTTTTTCCGGCGCTAGACTGGCTGGTAAGCGCCTGTAGCTCAGGGGATAGAGCGCGCGCCTCCGGAGCGCGAGGTCGCAGGTTCGATTCCTGCCAGGCGCATCTCGCTTCCCTGACCGGCTGTGGGCTCCCGCCGGGCGAAGCCCGGCTCCGCCCACAGCCTCGCGCCGCTCAGCCCCCTCCTGCGAGCGGCCCGTGCGACTCGGCACTGTTCCGCTCGCATACGGGGTCTGAGCGACGCGTCAGGAAACCGAGAGGCAGTCCGGCTCCGGCCGACTCCGCTTCCAAGACATACAATGAACGCGATGGCGATGGTGGTTTTCCGTGGCCGTTCGGCGGCGACCCGCACAGGGTCCGCCCGGGCGGCACTTTCTTCGTAGCAGCCGGCTCGCATCCGACTTCGTTCGCGAGACAGGTGTCGCTGCCCGCGATCTCGTCGTCGACATCGGGGCCGGCGCCGGCGCTCTAACGCGTGCCCTCGCTGACGCCGGCGCAGAGGTGCTTGCGCTCGAACTTGCTGCCGACCTCGCCCGAGAGCTTCGCCGGCGCTTCGACTCGAATCGCGCCGTCACCGTGATCGAGGCCGACGCGCTCGATTGGGAATGGCCGGCACGCCCTTTCGCGGTCGTCGCGAACCTGCCGTTTGCACGCTCCGGCGCGATCTTGGCCCACATGCTCCGCGATCCCCGCGGAGCGCTCAGAAGAGCGGATGTGGTCGTGCAATGGGACTTTGCCCGCAAGCACGCAGCCGTCTGGCCGGCGACGCTGAAGAGCACCTACTGGCGGGCGTGGTACGACGTGACCGTCACCGGCCACATTGCTCGAACGGCCTTCTCACCGCCGCCGAGCGTCGACGCGGCGATCGTTCGCTTCGAGCGCCGCCGACTACCCCTCGTCCCGGCTCACGACTCCGAGCGGTACTGGCGCTTCCTCTCCGAGGCCTTTCGTGCTCACCTCCCGGTCCGACGAGCGCTGGGCGCACAGCTCCCCGCGCTCCAGGTCAAACGCCTGGCCCCAACCCTGGGTTTCGCACCCGATGCGCGCGCCCGAGACCTCGACGCGCGGCAGTGGGCTGCGATCTACGCTGTCGCCAGGGGTGTTCCTCCCGTGCGCTGAGAGTCGGAAGCTACGCGGTGGCGGGTGTCGCCGCGGTGCCGGCGGCCGCGTCGGCCGTCTCGAGGTCCTGGCGAAACCGCTTGTGCACGTAGTACCGCTTCCCGCCGAGCTCGATCTTTCCGAAGATGCCCGAGGTCGGCCCGAAGCGCGTCTCGCGCGGGAACGTTCCCACGAGCTCTTTCGGCTTGCCCGTTGCGACCAGGCTCGCCTTGAAGAGCAGGATGCGCCGGTCCGTGACCGCGATGATCATGAACTTCGAGAACCAGATGAAGAGGATCCAGCCGGTGAGGAGGACCCACCAGGGGTTGATCCCGCCTTGCGCCGGGAAGCCGGCCTGAAGCGTTTCGCCGGGCTCGAGGTGCGGCTGGACGTTCTTCGCGATCTTCGTGCGGATTCCCATTGGGCGACCATAACCCGGCCGGGCTCATCGTGCACATTTCGACGCAAACCGGTGGGTGTGCTCAGAGGACGCCACGGGTACGATGGCGAAGAGAAATGACGGTGGACGACCCCCTCAGTACCAATGCCAAGCCTGCCCCGCATCAAGCGCCAGCGCGCACGCACGCCGGCCGAGGAGCCGGTCGTCGCCGCACGCCGCGAGCCGGCTGAGCTCTCCGCCAACGGCCTCACCTGGATCCACCTCGACGCTCCCGATCAGGGCGCCTCGACCGAGCTCGCAGAGCGCTTCGGCTGGCATCCACTCGACGTCGAGGACGTCCTCTCCAAGCGTCAGCGGCCGAAGGTCGACGAGTACCCGGACTACCTGTTCGCGGTGCTCCACTTCCCGTTCTACGACAAGGCCGTCCAGCGTCTGAACGCTGCCGAGCTCGACGTCTTCCTCGGCCCCGGCTACCTCGTCACGCTGCCGAACGTCGAGCTGCTCCCCGTCTCTCGGCTCTTCCAGCGCTGCCTTGCCGAGCCCGAGCTGCGCGAGAGCCTCTTCTCGAAGGGCTCCGGCTACCTCCTCTACCACGTCCTCGACGACCTCTTCGACTACTGCTTCCCGATCCTGGACAAGATCGGGCACAAGCTCGACTCGATCGAGGACGACATCGAGGACCGCCGGTTCGAGGAGATCGTGCGTGACATCTCCCGCGCGAAGCAGGAGATCATCTCGTTCCGCAAGATCATCAAGCCGCAGCGCCCCACTCTGCGCTTGCTCGAGCGCAAGATCGAGCGCTTCCTGCCCGAGGCCCTCGACCTCTACTTCGACGACATCGTGGACGCTTCTGAGCGGATCTGGGACCTCCTGGACAACTACAAGGAGGTCGTCGAGGCCCTCGAGAGCACGAACGAGGCGGCGATCGCGCACCGCCAGAACGACGTCCTGCGCCTGCTGACGATCATCTCCGTGACGATGCTCCCGCTGACCGTGATCACCGGCGTCTTCGGGATGAACGTGCTCTTCCCGGGCGAGCATACGCACGCGGCGTTCTGGGTCATCCTCGCCGTGATGGTCGGCGCGCTCGTCGGGATGGTCGGGTTCTTCCGCTACAAGCGCTGGATCTAGTCGGAACCCCTGGCGCCCGCCCGCGATCCGGCGGGCGCCAGGGACGTGTCCTCTACGGGCCGGCCGTCGTCTCGAAGACGTCGGTCCGGTTCGCAGTGTTGCCTGAGTTCGCCTGCACTAACACGGGAACGAACGTGTCCCCGATCGTCGCCAGCCCCTCGTAGTCGCCGACGAAGAAGCCGCCCGCGCGTGGGGCGGTCTTCATGTCGAACGGCCCCGCCACGTGCGCCTCGTCTCCGAAGGTCGCCCCGCCGTCGTGGGAGTGGACGATGAAGTAGTCGGTCGGGAGCGTGTCGGGGTCGGATGTGTTGTTCCGGAAGTCGTAGTACGTCACGCCGACCGTCCCATCGGCCGAGACCTCGACCGACGGCGTTAATGCCTGCACGTCGGGCCGCTGGTTGACCTGCACAGGCGTCGACCAGGTGAAGCCGCCGTCCGTCGACTTGGAGAACGCGATGCCCGTATAGGCGTGACCGGGCGGAGGACTGCTGAAGCGCCCGTCCTGCCAGACGACGTAGAGCGCCCCGGTCGAGTGGTCGACCGCGACCTCCGGGATGACGTCTCCGGTCCGGACGGCCTGCCCGGTCTCCGGATCGGTCACCTCGACGGCCTGGACACTGCTGACCGTGATCGGCGACGACCACGTCGCCCCATGGTCGGTCGAGCGGACGATCGCGACGTCCCAGCCGCTGCGCTGGCGACCCGATCCGTGCCCGAGGAACATGACGTCGACGAGGTCGCCGTTCGGTAGGACGACGATCTGGTTGCCGATCGAGAACTTGCTCTCCCGCGGAGCGAAGATCGCACGGGCCGGCTCCCAGCTCGCACCGCCGTTCGTCGTCCTTGAGAACCAGATGTCCCCGCGGAACGAGAACGCGTGAAACGCGTTGATGTTCGCCCGGTCGGTCGGGATGCGGCCACGGTCCCAGACCGCGTAGACGTAGTTGGAGTCGTACGGATCGGCGGTGATCGACTCCTTGTCGACGAACGACACATTCTGTGCGCCGTCTTCACGGGTCAACGTCGTCAACGGGCTCCAGGCGTCGCCGCCGTTGACCGACTTGCTGACCGTGATCGCGTTCACGAAGTCGCTCCCGTTGAAGTTGAGCGCGATCTGATACGCGTTGCCGTTCGGCGAGAACGTCACCCACGGGTCCGAGGCCCGCTCGAAGTCGCCGCCGTTACCGGCGTTCCCGCCGGAGCAGAACGTGAACGGAGCCCACGATCGGCTCCAGGTCGTCCCGCCGTCGTGCGTCACCGAGGCGACGAGCCCTCGGGCCCCGCCATCCGACCAGCGGTCTTGCTGGTAGACGCCGATGATGTTGCCCGGATTGGTCGGGTTGACCGCCACCCACGGCTCGACCTCGGCGTTCAGGTAGTTCGTCGCGCCGGGCCCCGGGTCACAGCCGGCGAACGGGCTGGGCCCCGAGATCAAACTGAGCGGCCCAACGGTGAACGGGCCGGCGATCGCCGCCGGCGCCAGCACACACGCAAGAGCAACCACGAGGATCGCGAACTGTCGCTTTCCCATGGACATCCCCCTTCTCTCGTACTCCCCTGAGAACTCTGGCGCGGGTGACCCTAGCAGCGTTTGAAGGGTGGACGACCCGGGTAGCAAGCCGCCGGTGAGCAGGGGAATCGCACAGTGAGCGCCATCTTGTTCGACCGCGAGCAGGTCGATCGGCTCGACGATCTGCCAGAGAGCCCGGAGCAGCTTGACGGCTCGAAGCTCCTTTGGGTCGACATCGACGAGCGCAGCGCTGAGCGAGCCGAGGAAATCGGTCAGGCGTTCCAGCTCGACGACGTGACGCGTGACCAGTTGGCGTCATCCTCGGAACGGGCCGCTTTCAATGACTGCGGCCGATACATCCACATAACGACGTACTCGCCGTGCGAAGACGAGGAGGAAAACCTCGTCGCGCTCGAGTGTGTCGTCGGCGAGAATTGGGTGATCACCGCGCATGATCGACCCGTCGCGGTGCTACAGGAATTCGCAGACCGGGTCTCGGGCTCGGGCGACACCGGCGTGCTCGACGGGCCCGGCTTCCTCGCCACCTTGCTGGAATGGGTGCTGGGCGCCTACTCGGGTGCGTTCGACCGGCTCGAGCAGCGCCTCGACGAGTTCGATGTCCAGGCAATGCGCGGGAACGGCACGGAGTGGGACATCGAACGACTCGTCGCCGAGCGACGCCAGGTCGGCGTCCTCCGGCGCGCACTCACCGCGCACCGCTCGGCACTGACCGCACTCACCCATCCCGAGCTCGAGGCGCTCGGCGACGACAGGTCCGGAGAGCGCTTTCAGTCTCTCCTGAGCCGCTTCGAAGCGACGGTGCAAGAGGCGCGCGATGCGCGCGAAAGCGTCGTTGGCTCGTTCGACGTGCTGATCGCAAGGACGGGCCATCGCACGAACGCGATCATGAAAGTCCTGACGCTCGCGTCGGTCACGCTGCTGCCCGGCACGCTGATCGCCGGCGTGATGGGCATGAACTTCAAGGTCGGCCTCTTCGCGGCGACGTGGGCCTTCTACGTCGTCATCGCCGTGATGGGGGCAGTCGCTCTCCTCACCGTCGGGGTTGCCAAACGCCGCGATTGGCTCTAGCCCCGGCGGCCTCCTCCTGATAGAAGCGGCGTCGTGACACGTCCGCTGTGGGCTCCGTGGCGACTCGAGTACGTCGGCAGCGCCGACGAGCAGGAGGGCTGCATCTTCTGCATCGCGTACGAAGGCGCCGACGAGGAGGGGCTCGTCGTGCACCGAGGCCGGCGCGCCTTCGTCGTGCTGAACAAGTTTCCGTACGCGTCGGGGCACCTGCTGATCGCGCCGGTGCGGCATGTCGGCGACTTCGCCGAGCTCGACGACGAGGAGGCCGTCGAGATCCACCGCCTCGGGAGCCAGGGCATGGGCGCGCTGGCCGAGGTGTACGGGCCTCAGGGGTACAACCTCGGATGGAACCTGGGCCGCATCGCCGGCGCGGGCATCACCGACCACGTCCACCTGCATCTCGTCCCCCGCTGGGCGGGCGACACCAACTTCATGCCGGTGCTCGCCGACGTGAAGGTCCTTCCGGAGCACCTGACGGAGACACGCCGAAAACTCGCAGAGGCCTGGCCCTCGTAAAAAGGAGAGAGAGCGGACGACGGGGATCGAACCCGCGACCCTCAGCTTGGGAAGCTGATGCTCTACCAACTGAGCTACGTCCGCGAAGCTCGCCCAGGATAGCTCAGCAACGGCGATAATCCTCCCGACGAAACAGGAGGACGAGATGGCGACAATGACGAAGACCGACCTGGAAACGATCGCGAACGATCTCGTCGCCGAGGGCAAAGGGATCCTCGCCGCCGACGAGAGCACCGGCACGATCAAGAAGCGCCTCGACTCGATCGGCGTCGAGTCGACCGAGGGCGCGCGGCGAGACTATCGCGAGCTGCTCTTCACGACGGACGGGATCGAGGAGTTCATCAGCGGCGTGATCCTTTATGACGAGACGATCCGCCAGTCAGCTTCCGACGGGACGCCGTTCCCGAAGCTGCTCACCGATCGCGGGATCATCCCCGGGATCAAGGTCGACCTGGGCGCGAAGCCGCTGGCAGGCGCGCCTGGCGAGACCGTGACCGAGGGGCTGGACGGCCTGCGCGACCGGCTCGCGGAGTATTACGAGCTCGGCGCGCGCTTCACGAAGTGGCGCGCGGTGCTCTCGATTGGGCCGGGAATACCAACCGACTACTGCATCTGGGTGAACGCGCACGCGCTCGCCCGCTACGCCGCGCTCTCGCAGGAGGCCGGTCTCGTGCCGATCGTCGAGCCCGAGGTGCTGATGGACGGCGACCACACGATCGAGACGAGCTACCACGTCACCGTCAAGACGCAGCGCGCCGTGTTCACCGAGCTCTTCGACCAGCGGGTCGAGCGCGAGGGCATGCTCCTCAAGCCGAACATGGTGCTGTCTGGCTACGACTGCCCCGACCAGGCCGACGACGACGCCGTCGCCGAGCAGACCATCAAGTGCCTGAAGAACGAGGTGCCCGCGGCGGTCCCGGGAATCGTCTTCCTCTCGGGCGGCCAGTCGGACGAGGACGCAACGAGGCGCCTGAACGCGATGAACGCGCGCGGGCCCCATCCGTGGGAGCTCTCGTTCTCGTACGGGCGCGCGCTCCAGGCACCGGCGCTCAAGGCCTGGGCCGGCGAGCAGAGCAAAGTGGAAGATGCGCAAAAGGCGTTCTACCGGCGGGCGAAGTTCAACGGCGCCGCGCGCTCGGGCTCCTATGCGCCTGACTGGGAGACGGCCGAAGTCGCTTAGCGAGGAGCTCCTCCATTCCCACGTCGAGCGGTTCAACGAGGGGGTCCGCTCGGGTGACTATGGACCGATGCTCGAGCAGTTCGCCGACGATGCCGAGCTCGCGTTCGACGGCGTCCCTGTCGGGCCCTTCCGCGGCAAGCCTGCGATCGCGCAGGCGTACGTCGACCAGCCGCCGGACGACGAGATCGTGATCCTACGCACCCGCGAGTCGGCGGAGGACCTCGTCGTCGCGGACTACGCCTGGCGCGCCGAACCGGCGGCGCGGGCGGGGACGCTGATCCTGCGCCTGCGGGACGCCGAGATCTCCCGGCTCCTCGTCACCTTCGGCTAGCCCTTCCGGACCTGTCCTGGGACCAGGTCCCTGGACATGGCGGCTCGGCACATGTCCCGGTACCAGGTCCCTGGACATGGCGGCTCGGCACCCCTCCGAACACGCCGGCGGACGGGCTAGCGGAGGCGAACGACGAACCAGCCGTTCACGTCGTCGCAGAGCACCTGCTCGGGTTGCTCGTGCGCGTACGTGTAGACGGCCAACCCCCGGTGCGTGACCTGGAGCCGGCCGTCCGGGCGCCGGATCACGCCGAAGCGGCCGGGAATGCCCGCGATGCGCCGCGGCACGGCAGAGCGGCGGCGGACGATCAGCGGCGGCCACGCCCTGGCGCACGAGCCCTTGCACCTGATCTTCCCGCCGGCGCGCTGCTCGACGTTCCAGTAGTAGAGCGCCTGCTTCTTCGGCGTCGCGAGGATCGCGCCGAACTGGTCGTCCTGGTACTTGATAACCGGCGCGCGCCCGGCGGCGCCCGTCATCGCCGCGGGCGCGAGCGCCAATGCGGCGAGAACGACCAGCGGCAGCAGAAACAGTCTCATACGCGCACAGTCATCCGAGAGCTCCGGCCGTTACACAAACGCGGTCCACAGAGCCCGAAACGTCAGACGGTGAGGTCGGTGCCGGTCTGGAAGCGCCGGCCCGAGAGCGCCTCGAGCTTTCCGAAGGCATGGTGGGCTTCGATGCGGCGCACGGTCCCGGATTTCGAGCGCATCACGATCGAGTCGGTGATCGCCCCGTCGCGCGTGTAGCGGACACCCCGCAACAACGCGCCGGTCGTGACTCCCGTGGCGGCGAAGAAGACTTCGTTCCCGCCGACGAGGTCGTCGGTCGACAGCACCCGGTCGAGGTCGTAGCCCGCGTCGACGAGCTTCTGGCGCTCCTCGTCGTCCCGCGGCCAGAGCTTCCCGAGCAGCACGCCCCCCACGCACTTGAGCGCGGAGGCCGCGAGAACGCCCTCGGGCGTGCCGCCGATTCCCATCAGCAGGTCGACGCCGGATCCGGGCCGTGCGGCTGCGATCGCCGGGGCTACGTCGCCGTCCGGAATCAGCAGTACCTGCGCCTCGACCGACCGCAGCTCTGCGATCAGGTCCTTGTGCCGCTCGCGCTCGAGGACGACGACCGTCACGTCGCTCGGCTTGACGCCCTTCGCCTTCGCGACGCGCCTCACGTTCTCGGCCGGCGGCGCCTCGACGTCCACCTCGTCGGCGCCCTCGGGGCCGCAGGCGATCTTGTACATGTAGACGGCCGCGCCCGGGAAGAACATCGTCCCCCGCTCGGAGGCGGACATCGTGGCGATCGCGTTCGGCTGGCCCTTCGCGCAGAGCGTCGTCCCCTCGAGGGGGTCGACCGCAACGTCCACCTCGGGCCCGCTGCCGGAGCCGATCTCCTCGCCGTTGTAGAGCATCGGCGCCTCGTCCTTCTCGCCCTCGCCGATGACCACGACGCCGGACATGTTCGTCGTCCCGAGCATGTGCCGCATCCCGTCGACGGCGGCCTGGTCGGCGGAGATCTTGTCCCCACGTCCGATCCAACGGCCCGCGGCCATCGCGGCCGACTCGGTCACCCGCACGAGCTCGAGCGCGAGGTTGCGGTCGGGAAGCAGACCGGAAGTCCCTGCCGGCGCGCCAGTCTCGGCAGCCTGCGTCACGCCGGCAATCCTCTCACATCCGCTCCGGAGCTTCGACCCCGACGAGGTGGAGACTGAGCGCGATCACGGTCTGCGTCGCGCGCACGAGGCCCAGCCGGAAGTCCTGGACCTCGCTCTCGAGCACGCGGTGCTCGTGGTAGAAGCGGTGGAAGTCGTCGGCGAGGCGAATCGCGTAGTTCGGCAGCGCGTGCGGGCCTCTGCGGAGAACGGCCTCCTCGACGACGTCCGGGAACTCCGTCAGCCGCTTGATCAGATCCTTCTCCTCGGGCGCCAACTCCTCCGGACTTTGCAACAGACTGTTGCTAAGTCCATTCGGAGCGTTCCGGAGGATCCCGGCGATTCGCGCGTGCGCGTACTGGACGTAGTAGACGGGGTTCTTCTGCGTCTTCTCTGCCGCGAGGTCGACGTCGATCTCGATCGTCTGGTCGGGCCCGCGGTTGATCAGGTACCAGCGCGCGGCGTCGATTCCGACCTGGTCGACGAAGTCGTCGAGGAAGACGACGTCGCCGCGGCGCTTTGAGACCTTTTTCTGCCGGCCACCCTCGACGAGATGGACGAGCTGGTAGAGCAGCACCTCGACGCGCTCCGGGTCGTAGCCGAGCATGCGGGCGACCGCGCCGTACCACTGCCGCGTGCCGTGGTGGTCGGCGCCGAGGACGTAGATCGCCCGGTCGAAGCCCCGCTCGAGCTTGTCGACGAGGTAGACGACGTCCGCCGCGCGGTACGTCGGCTCGCCCCCTTGCTCGGCGGAGCGGATGAGCACGCGATCGTCCTCGTCGCCGTACGCCGAGGAGCGCGCCCAGACGGCCCCGTCCTTCTCGTAGGTGTCCAGCCGGGGCAGAAGGTCCGGCAGACGCTCGGCGAGCTCGCTCTGGAGCGCCCAGGAATCGAAGTGGATCCGGAAGCGTTCGAGCGTCTCCTGGATCTGTTCGAGCATCTTCGGCACCGGATCGCCTTCGACGGCAGCCAGGTCGGCGATGTATGCCCCCTGGTACCCGGCCTCCGGCGCCTGCTCTCCTCGCCTAACGGCCTCGACCGAGGCTCGAAAGAGGTCCATCTGCGCGCCGGCGTCGTTGTAGTAGTACTCGCGCTCGACCGTGTGACCGGCGTGGGCGAGCACCCGAGCGACCGAGTCCCCGTAGACGCCGTTCCGGGCCGCCGCAACCGTGATCGGCCCGGTCGGGTTCGCCGAGACCATCTCGACCTGCACCCGCTCCACTGGATCGGCGAAGCCGCCGCCGTAGCCCTCCCCCGCCTCGAGAACCTCGGCCAGCGCCTCGCCGTACCAGGCAGGCGCAAGCCAGAGGTTGACGAAGCCGGGGCCGGCGACCTCGGCGCGCTCGACGAGCTCCAGCCCGCTTGCCTGGGCGGCGAGCTCCTCAGCGATCTCACGGGGCGGCCGCTTCCGCTCCGGCGCGAGCTGAAGGGCCGCATTCGTCGCGAAATCCCCGTGCTCCGAGCTCGAAGGCCGCTCGAGCGCGACAGGAAGCCCGGCCACCTCGCCGAGCTGCTTCGTCAGTTTCTCGATGGCTCTAGCCGGCAACGGTTTCTCGAGGCGCGAAGAGCTCTTCGAGCGCCCGCAGCTCGCCCGAGCTGCCCGCGGCGATCATCACGTCGCCGACCTCGAACACCGCGTCGGGGTCCGGGGTCGTGTCGAACGCACCGTCCCGTCTTCGCACCGCAACGATGACCGCACCGGTCTCGTGCCGAATCCGGAGAGCGCGAATCGTCTTGCCTGCCTGGCCGCTGGCAGCCGCGACCTCGATCTCTTCGTACTGGAGGTCGCCGCCGCCGGTACCGGTGATGGCATTGATGAACGCGACCACCTGCGGCTTCAGGACGAGAGCGGCCATTTCCCTGCCGGCGGTCAAGTACGGCTGGACGACGCGGTCGGCGCCCGCGCGCCGGAGCTTCTCGGCCACGTCCTTATCGGACGCCCGGGCGACGATGAGCAGGTCCGGCCGCGCAGTCCGGGCCGAGAGGGTGATGTAGAGGTTGTCGACATCGGAGTCCGACGAGGCGACCAAGCCCTTCGCGCGCGAGAGCCCCGTGGCTTCGAGATCCTCGTCCTTTGTCCCGTTGCCCTCGATGAACAGGTCGCCGTGCTCCCGCGCGAACTCGAGGGCATCGAGGTTGAAGTCGAGGACGACGTACTTGGCGCCGGATTCACGGAATTCCTCGGCCACGCGGCGGCCCACCCGGCCGTAGCCGCAGATGATGTAGTGATCCTGGAGCTGCTCGATCGTCCGCCGCCTCCTTCGCTCGGCCAGTGCGCCACTGAAGACTCCGCGAGCGATCGCCTCGACGAGGATCGTCGCGATGAAGGCAAAGATAGTCAGTCCGGCGAGGACGAGGGCGATCGTGATCAGCCGAGTGGCGGTGTTGGCCGGCACCGTGTCCAGCCCCGTGAGCGAGCTCGTGACGACGGCGCGGTAGAACGCCTGCAGCCAGGACTCGTCGGCCGCCGAGTGCAGGGCAACCGTCCCGCCGGTGATGACGGCGACGGCGCCCAGGAGCGCGTACAGCATCCGTCTGGCGGAGAAGGTGTCGTCCACGCGTATATCGTAAGAGCGTGGACGACGACGCCCAGCAGCGACAGCTCAACATCCACATGGACCCCGATGTGATGGCGGGCGTCTACGCGAACTTCGCAAACATCGGCTTCTCGAACTACGAGTTCACGCTCACCTTTGCGCGCATCGACCACGAGGTCGAGCAGGGCGACGTGCCCGGCGTCGTGGTCGCCCGGGTGAACCTGTCGATGCCGTTCATGAGCGAGCTGCTCGAGGCGATGAACGACGCCTACTCGAAGTGGCACAGCCGGGAAGGGATCCGGAACTTGCCGGAGACGCCCGGCCGCGAAAAGCCTCCGGACGAAGGCTCCTAAGGGTTCTGCCGGTCCTTCCAGGCCTCGGTCATGGCGATCCGCTGCATGCTCGTCGGGTGCGTCTCGAGGAAGAGGTACGACCAGGTGGGCGGGTCCGGCTGCGCGAGGTCCTCCTTCGAGAACTTCTCGAACAGGCCGCGCCCGGAGGCCGGGTCGCGCGTCGTCTGGAGCGCCATCCAGTCCGCCTCGGACTCGTCGTGCCGTGAGACGACGTTCTGGGCCGGCGTCAGCGCCACCTGGAGCAGCAGCAGGACGAGGAACCCGTAGGGCAGCACCCCGGGGTCACCGAGTCCACCGCGGCGCCTGGTGATCCGGGCGAGCGCGAAGGCGAGCGGAAAGCCGAACAGGGCCACCCAGCCGATGCTCTTCCACAGGTGGCCGCGGGCGACATGCCCGAACTCGTGGGCCAGGACGAAGCGGATCTCGCTGCGGCTGAAGCGGCCGTTAAGGAGCGTGTCCCAGACAACCACCCTCCTCGTCGGCCCGAACCCGGTCGCGAACGCGTTCGCCTGCGTCGTCATGTTGCTCACCTTTTCGACGTCGACCGGCGTGCCCGAGATCCCCTCACGCCGCTCGAGCGTCTGCACGTCCTGACGCAGCTCCGGCCTCTGAGGCGGATGGACGGAGAGCGCCAACACGTACGGGGAGACGAAGATCGCGAGGCTGATGAGCCCGACGAAGATCGGAGTCACCGGGAGCCACCAGTTGCGGGGATAGCGTCGGGCGAACAGCATCACGACCGCGATCTGGAGCATCACCAAGACGACCTTGCCGCCGAGTTCCGCCCAGGGCTGGAGGAACCAGTCGATCCAGGGGCCGTGCGCGAGCCCATACCGCTGATCCCACCAGTGTGCGGCCACCGCGAACGGAAGGTTCGCCGCCCAGACGACGACGATCGTGACCATCCCGACGATCATCCCGGCGCCGATCGGGCCCAGCCCCGTGTTCCGGGCCAGGCGTGGAGCACGCCAGATGAGCAGGAGGAGCGCGATGACCGTGGCGACGAAAGAGAGGACGCTATCGATGCGCAGAAACCGTTCGTAGTGGTCGGTGCGCGTGAGCTCGGAGCCGCTGAAGTAGTCGTGCGGATCGAGGTGCGGGAGCTTCAGATCGCCCGGAACCTTCGAGTGCCAGAGGAGCGGGGCGGCGATTAGCCACGCCAGCGCCATGAGCACCAGGGATATCGTTGTCACCCGCGAGGACAAGCCATTGCGCGTTGCAGTCATTTCCGACATCCACGCGAACTTACACGCGCTCGAGGCCGTCCTCGAGGCAATCGACGCCGACCCGCCGGACGCGCTGTGGTGCCTGGGCGATCTCGTCGGCTACGGACCTCGCCCCAACGAAGTGATCGAGCTCGTTCGCGAGCGTGCGGCGATCAGCCTCGTGGGCAATCACGACCTCGGCGTCCTCGAGCGGCTCGACCTCGAGGAGTTCTCCCCGGACGCGGCGGTCAGCGCCCGCTGGACGCAAACCGTCCTGCTGGACGAGCACCGCGCCTACCTCGAGAGTCTCTTGCCCGAGGCGAAGGTCGAAGGGGCCGAGCTCTATCACGCGAGCCCGAGGGATCCCGTCTGGGAATATGTGATCACCGAGGAGACCGCGCGCGACGCGCTCGAGAGGACGGTCGCACCGGTCGTCCTCGTCGGGCACAGTCACATCGCGCTCGCGCTCACGCTCTCCGACGGACGACTCGAGGGCGACCTCGCGCCCGACGGATCGGAGGTCGAGCTGGACACGGGACGCTGGCTTCTGAACCCCGGCTCGGTCGGCCAGCCGCGCGACGGCGACCCGCGGGCCGCCTGGCTCGAGCTGAATCTTCCCTCCGGGCAGGCCCGCTTCGGCCGAGTTCCCTACGACATCGCGCGCACCCAGGCCGAGATCCGGGAGCGGGTGCTGCCCGAAGCGCTCGCCGAGCGCCTAGCCCACGGGGCCTAAGCCGTGGTCAATTCGGCGGAAGCGTCCTTCTTCTCCTCGCCGAAGGTGATGCCCTCACTGGCCAGCGCGATCTGAACCTCTTCCCGCGCCTTGTAGATGCGCCACTTGACGGTCGCGAGCGTGATCTCGAGCGAGTCGGCAATCTCGTTGTACGAGAGGCCGACGACGTCGCGCAGCAGGAGCGCCATCTTCAGGTCGACGGTGAGGTTCCCGACCGAGCGCCAGACAGCGTCGACCGCCTCGACGCGTTCGAAGGGAGCATCGACGACCTCGAGCGGCGGAACGTCTTCGAGCGCCAGGGTCAGGTGCGGCCTGCGCTCGTTCGCGCGCAACTCGTCGAGCACCCGGTTCTTCGCGACCTGGAAGAGCCAGGTCGTGAACTTCGAGCGCAGCGAGAACTTGGGGAGCCCCTGGAAGACGCGGAGGAAGACCTCCTGCGTCAGATCCTCTGCGAGCGATCGGTTGCCCACGAGGCGGAGGACGTAGTTGAAGACCGGCACCTCATACGCGCGCACGATCAGCGTGAAAGCCCGCTCGTCGCCGCGCTGGGCTTTCCTCAATACGCCGAAATCAGGCTGCTGAAGGGGCATCTAAGGAGTGGCCGAGTATAACCCGCTATTTGCTCTCGACCGTCACATTGTGGCCCGACATCTGTAAAGGTTTTGCAAGGCCTAGCAGGGAAATTGCTGTGGGAACGAGATCGCTGAGCTCCCCGCCCTCCGGCAACGAAACATCGTGGTCGGTCACGATCAGCGGCACGGGGTTCGACGTGTGTGCGGTTTGCGGTCGGCCATCGGCGTCGAGCAGCTCTTCGGCGTTTCCATGGTCCGCGGTCACGAGCGCGATTCCTCCCTCTCGCTCGACCGCCGCCAGAATGGTCGCGAGCGCGGCATCGGCCGCCTCGACCGCCTTGATCGCCGCGGGAATCGACCCCGTGTGCCCGACCATGTCCGGGTTCGCGACGTTGACGACGGCGAAGCCGTAGCCGTCCTCGGCCAGCGCGCGGTCGAACTCCTCGGCGACCTGCGCGGCCGACATCTCGGGCTTCAGGTCGTAGCTCGGGACGTCGCGGGGCGAGGGTACGAGGATGCGCCGTTCGCCGGCCCACTCGTCCTCCCGGCCGCCGTTGAAGAAGTACGTGACGTGCGCGTACTTCTCGGTCTCGGCCACGTGCAGCTGCCGGATGCCGTGCTCGGCGCAGACCTCGGCCATCGTCTCCGTGAGCTCGTGCTCCGCGAAGGCGACGGGGCAGTCGAAGTCGTCCTGGTAGCGCGTCATCGTCGTCACGTCGAAGTGCGCGGCGAGCAGGCGCTCCGTCAACTGCCTCGCGCGGTCGGGCCGGAAGTTGAAGAAGATCGCCGAGTCCTGCGGGCCCAGCCGCGGCCGGCCCTCGAGCACCACGGGCACGATGAACTCGTCGGTCACACCTGCGTCGTAGCTTCGTCGCACTTCCTGCACGGGGTCTGTCCCCTGGACGCCTTCGCCGTGGACGATGGCTTCGTAGGCCTTGTCGGTTCGGTCCCAGTGCTTGTCGCGGTCCATCGCGTAGTAGCGGCCGGCGACGGTGGCGATCCTCTCCGCCGGCAGCTCGGCGAGGTCCTTGACGGCCGACGTCGGGGACACGTCACGGCCGTCGGTGAACGCGTGGATCCACGTCTTGTCGGGCGCGAAGCGCAGCAGCGCCTGGAGGTGGCTCATGTGCGAGTGCACGCCGCCGTACGAGACGAGCCCGAGCAGATGGACGTTCTCGCCACGCTCGAACGCGCTGACGAGCGCCGGGATCTCGAAGAACGAGCCGTCCTCGATCGCCTTGTTCACGCGCATCAGGTCCTGGAGGGGCACGCGCCCGGAGCCGATCGTGAGATGACCGACCTCCGAGTTCCCCATCTGCCCGGGCGGGAGGCCGACCGCCTCCCCGGAGGCCTCGAGCGTCGTATGCGGATACTCGGCCCACAGGCGGTCGAAGACCGGGGTGTCGGCGAGCTCGACCGCGTTCCCGGGCCCGGGCGGCGCAAGGCCCCACCCGTCCAGGATGACGATCGCTACGAGCGGGAAGCTGCGAGGCAAATCGCGCCGAACGATTCCACGTCGAGCGAGGCGCCGCCGACGAGCGCGCCGTCCACGGCCGGCTGGGCGAGGATCTCCGCCGCGTTCTCGGGCTTCACGGACCCGCCGTAGAGGACCGGGACGTCGAGCAGGCTCTTGATCAAGGCGTGCGCTTCCTGGGCGATTTCCGGAGTCGCCGTCTTCCCCGTCCCGATCGCCCACACGGGCTCGTAAGCGACGACGAGGTTGACGTCGGCCTCGAGCACGGAGACCTGCCGCCGGAGGACGTCCTCCGTCTCCCCCGCCTCGCGCTCGGCGTCCGTCTCCCCGACGCAGGCGATCACCGAGAGCCCCGCGTCGAGGGCGGCCCGCGCGCGCTTGGCGGTCATCTCGTCGGTCTCCCCGAAGTACTGGCGGCGCTCGGAATGGCCGACGATGGCGCCGTAGACCCCGAGCTCAAGCAGCATCGACGCCGAGACCTCGCCGGTGAACGCGCCCTCCGGCTCCCAGTGCACGTTCTGCGCCGCGACGGCGATCTCCGTCCCGGCGAGGATCTGGACGGCAACCGCGAGCGACGCGAACGGCGGGCAGACCGCGACGTCGACGGCCTCGAGCTCGTCCAGCTGCCGTTTCAGCTCGACGCAGAACTCGGCCGTCTCGGCCGGGCCCTTGTACATCTTCCAGTTGCCTGCGATGAGCACGCTACGCCTCCGGGATCGCTGCCACTCCGGGCAATTCTTTCCCTTCCAGGAGCTCGAGGGCGGCCCCACCGCCCGTCGAGGCCCAGTCGACGTCGTCGACGAGCCCGAGCTCGGCGAGCGCGCGGATCGAATCGGCGCCCCCGACGACCGTGTACCCGTCCACCTCGGCGACGGCTTCGGCGACCGCCTTCGTGCCTTCCGCAAAGCGCGGCCACTCGAAGACGCCCATCGGCCCGTTCCAGAAGACGGTCTTGGCGCCGGCGATCCTCTCGACGAACGCGTCGCGAGTCTCGGGGCCGATGTCGAGCCCGAGCCAGCCTTCGGGCAGCGCGTCGTACGGCGTCACTTTCGCTTCGGCGTATGCGCTGAAATCGGACGCGGCGACGACGTCGGTCGGAAGCCGGACCTCGAACTCGAGCGGGCTCTCGCTGCGCAACTGCTCGGCCATCTTGCCGCCGATCAGTACCTCGTCGGCGCGGCCGCCGAGGTTCCGCAGCACGCCGAGCTTGTCCGTCACCTTCGCCCCGCCGGAGATGAGCACGAATGGTCGCTCGACCTCGCCGAGGAGCCGGCCCAGCTGCTCCAGCTCGCGCTCGAGGAGCAGGCCGGCGTAGGCGGGCAACAGGTGCGCGACGGCCTCGGTGGAGGCGTGCGCCCTGTGCGCGGAGCCGAAGGCGTCGTTCACGTAGAGGTCGCGCCCGTCGGCGAGCTCGCGCGCGAAGCCCTCGTCGTTTGCCTTCTCACCGGGGTTGAAGCGCGTGTTCTCGAGCACCTGGATCCGGCCGTCCGGCAGGAGCTCCCGGAGCCGGGCCTCGACCGGCTTCATCGAGAAAGCGGGGTCTTCCCCGTCCGGCCGTCCGAGGTGCGAGCAGACGACGATCTCAGCGGCGCCCCGCTCCACCAAGAGCTCGAGCGTCGGCAGCGAGGCGCGGATCCGCGTGTCGTCGGCGACCCGCCCGTCCTCGAGCGGCACGTTCAGATCGGAGCGCACGAGAACGCGCTTTCCCGGGACATCGGCTTGGCGGACGGAGCGAGGGCGCTGCACGGCGCCCGGAGCTTATGCAGCGGCGGTCAGTGCGACGTACTCGCGGTGGTTCGCGACATCGACCACGACGTGGACGATCGGCTGGGCGAAGCGCTAGCGAGCGCGCTCGACGAGGTGCCGCGCCAGCCAGTGCGAGCGGCCCTCCGGGTGCGTGGCGATGACGATCTCGTCGGCGGGGAAGAAACGCAGCGCATCCGAGAGCGCCTGGAAGGGATCGCCGTCGCCGACCGAGCCCCGGGCATCGAGACCGGCCTCGCGGACTCGCTGCAAGCACGCGGAGAGACGGTCCTGCGCCACGCGCTGCGCCTCGTCCTCGTCCGAGAACCAGTGGCGCAAGCGCGAGTTCAGGGCTGGGGCCACGACGTGCACCTCGGCCGCACCGGTTGTTCCGATCGCCTCGTGGAGCACGTCGCCCTCGACGGTCTCGTTCGCAACGACCAAAACGCGTTTGTTCGCTCGTTCGCTCATCGGTCTAGACAGCGAACCAGGCGCGACTGAGAGCCGCTTAAGAGCCGGCTATGGACTTGCTAAGAGTTGTGCGGACGGACTCAGAGCAGGCGGTCGATCAGATCAACGATCCGGCACGAGTAGCCCCACTCGTTGTCGTACCAGCCGATGACCTTGACCTGGTTTCCGTGTGCCATCGTCGAGAGGCCGTCGATGATGCAGGAGGCCGGGTTGCCGACGATGTCCGAGGAGACGATCGGGTCCTCGGTGTATTCGAGCAGGCCGGCCCAGTGGTCGTCGGCCGCGGCGCTGCGATAGGCGTCGTTCACTTCTTCTCGGCTCGCCTCGCGGCCGAGGACAGCGACGAGATCGGTCACGCTCCCGTCAGGTACCGGCACACGCATCGCCATGCCGTCGAGCTTCCCCTTGAGCTCCGGGATCACCTCGCCGATCGCCTTCGCCGCTCCCGTCGAGGCCGGGATGATGCTCTGCGGCGCGGCGCGCATGCGACGAAGATCGACCTTGCCCTTGCGCGTCATGGCGATCTGATCCTGGAGTTGCTGCTCCGTCGTGTAGGCGTGGATCGTCGTCATGAAGCCCGACTCGAGCCCGAAACTGTCGCGGAGGATCTTCGCCATCGGCCCGACCGAGTTCGTCGTGCAGGAGGCGTTAGAGATGAGGTGGTGCTTCTCGCCGTCGTACTTGTCGTCGTTCACGCCGAGCACGATCGTGATATCCGGATCCGTCGCAGGCGCCGAGATGACGACCTTCGACGCGCCGGCGGTGAGGTGCTGCGAGGCGCCTTCACGGTCGGTGAAGAGCCCGGTCGACTCGACGACGACGTCGACGCCCATCTCCTTCCAGGGCAGCGCCGAGGCGTCGCGCTCCGAGAGCACACGGAACGACTTCCCGTCGACCGTGATCTCGTTCTCCGAGTGACTGATCTCGCCTTCGAGGACACCATGCGTCGAGTCGTACTTGAGCATGTGCGCGAGCACATCCGGCGGTGCGAGGTCGTTGACGGCCACGATCTCGAAGCCTGGCCTGCGCTTCAACCACGCCCGGTAGAGGTTCCGCCCGATGCGGCCGAAGCCGTTGATTCCGACCTTGGTGGCCATGCGTCGAGTCTAACCGTCCCTCGTTCGACGGACCGGCAGCGGCGGATGGGCAGCGCCCCTGGTGCCGGGAGCGCCGGCACCAGCGAAAGAAATAAGTGCGGCGGGCCGGAGGGGAAGCTCCGAGGACGACCTCCCCCTCCCGTTGAACCGCGCTCCGGACCTTGGCGGCGAACGGGGTCTGAATCCGCCGCCGGACGAGCACAGACCCGCCGCAAAATCAAGTATTGCGCACTCGTGCCTCGACCTACAACCCGGCGAGCCGGACGATGCGCGCGAGACGACGTTGTGCCGCGGACTTCGTGGCGGGCGGGCTGCACTTCGAGGCGAGCTCGCGGAGGGACAGCGAGGGATGACGGACCCGCAGCCGCGCAATCTCACGCAGCTTCGGCGGCAGCGCCGCCAGCGCTCCTCGCCGCTCCAGGCGCTTGACCGCACGGATCTGAACCTGGGCCGCGCGGCTCGTCCTGACGAGGTTCGCGGTATCGGCGTTTGCCAGCCGGTTCGCCCGCGCCTTCGTCGCCCCCATCACGCCCTGTTCCTCGAAGATGAGCACCGCGTCGCTCGCCCCCGCCGCGGCGAGCGTCTCTGCGATCGGCCCCAGCCCTTTGGCGTAGGCGACCGCGTGGCGGCGCCGCTCGAGCACGTTCAGCCTGACGCCGAGCCGCTCGCCGACGGAGGCCACGAACTCGGCGCCCTCGCGCGTGGCGCTCCGTACCTCCAGATGAGGCGAGCGTGGACCGGAGAGCGTGCCGCCGCCGAGCAGCGCCCCGCGCAGGTACGCCACGCGGCAGCACGCGCGCGCCACGACCCGCATCGGCGGCCGCTCGAGTGGCGCGAGACCGGCGCTGACCACGCCCGCATCGCGCAGCACCTTCAGCGCCCGGTCGTCGCCGGCGACATGGAGCTGGTACCGAGTCTCGCGCCCGAACGCGTGGCGCTGGTAGGTACGGATCTCGGAGGTGAGGCCCAGCCCACGCAACAGACTGAAAGCCCGCCGCGCCGCAGCGGGGCTCGCGAGGTCGAGATGGAGCGCGATCTCGCCGCGCCCGCGCAGGTGCAGGCTGCCCGCCGTATGCGCGAGACCCGAAAGCTCCGCCAACCGGTCGCACTCCTTCCGCGGCGCGATCCCCGCGAGCTCGTTGCGGAGGTCTTCAGAGAGAGACACCCTCGAGCTCCAGTAGCCGACGCTTGTACTCGACTCCGAGCGAGCCGTACGAGCCCAGCCCGTCAGCTCCGACGACGCGATGGCACGGGACGACGATGGCGAACCTGTTGCGCGCGCAGAACGTCCCCGCGGCGCGGTAAGCGTTCGGATGACCGGCGAGAGCCGCGAGCCCGCCGTACGTGACCGTCTCTCCGGAAGGGACGCGCCGTAGCACGTCCGTCACGGCGCGCTCGAAGTCGCTCGCTCCGTCGAGATCGAGCTCGACGTCCCGGAAATCGCCCTCCCCGGACGCGAAGTAGCGAGCAAGCCGCACGGCGAGCGGGTGCGTCTCGCCGTTCCCGGCCGCACCGGCCCGTGGCAGCTCGTGGTGAAGGAGCAGCTCGCCCTCGAGCCACATCTCCCCCACGCCCCAGCCGTCCACTTCGTAGCGCACGTGAGTTGGAGCCACGCCGGAATCGTAGAATCAACGGCGTGAGCAGCCCAGGAATCGCCCGTCCCCCGAAGCCCGTGAACGAACCGGTCAAGGATTACGCGCCCGGTTCGGCGGAACGCGAGGAGCTGCGGCGCCGGCTCGACCAGATGCAAAACGAGCGGATCGAGATCCCGCTCGTCATCGGCGGCAAGGACGTCACGACCGGCAAGACCGCCGAGGTCGTCATGCCCCACCGCAAGAGCCACGTGCTCGCCGACGTCCATCAGGGCGGCGCGCCGGAGGTTGAGCGCGCGATCGAGGCCGCCGGGGAGGCCTGGGAGGACTGGTCGCGGATGCCGTGGGAGGAGCGAGCTGCGATCTTCCTGCGCGCGGCCGAGCTGCTCTCGGGACCGTGGCGCTCGACGCTCAACGCCTCGACGATGCTCGGCCAGTCGAAGACGGCCCACCAGGCGGAGATCGACGCCGCGTGCGAGGTGATCGACTTCTACCGCTTCAACGTCGAGTTCATGACGCGGATCTACGAGGAGCAGCCCATCTCGTCGCAGGGCGTATGGAATCGCTTGGAGTACCGCCCGCTCGAGGGCTTCGTCTTCGCGGTGTCGCCCTTCAACTTCACCGCCATCGGCGCCAATCTGCCGGCGAGCGCCGCGCTGATGGGCAACACCGTGCTCTGGAAGCCCGCCGGAACAGCTTCCTACTCGGCTCATTTCCTGATGGGGCTCCTGCAGGAGGCGGGCCTGCCGCCGGGAGTCATCAACCTCGTGTACGGCTCCGGCGCGAACATCGGTGACGCGGCCCTAGCGAGCTCGCACCTCGCGGGCATCCACTTCACCGGCTCGACCCCGGTCTTCAACTCGATGTGGCACACGATCGGCTCGAACATCGACACCTACCGCAACTACCCCCGGATCGTCGGCGAGACGGGCGGCAAGGACTTCATCGTCGCGCATCCCTCCGCGAACGTCGACGCCGTCGCGACTGCGATCGTCCGCGGCTCCTTCGAGTACCAGGGGCAGAAATGCTCGGCAGCCTCGCGCGTCTACGCACCGTCGAACCTGTGGCCGGAGCTGCGCGAGCGGCTCGCCGACCAGGTGGCCCAGATCAAGATGGGCGACGTCGCCGACTTCGAGAATTTCATGGGCGCGGTCATCGATGCCAAGTCGCTCCAGACGCAGAGTGAGGCGATCGAGGAAGCGCGCTCCCACAAGCAGACCGAGGTGCTCGTGGGCGGCGGAGTCGACGACAAGGAGGGCTTCTTCGTCGAGCCGACCGTGATCGAGACGAAGGACCCCGACTTCCGCCTGCTCCGGGACGAGCTCTTCGGACCCGTCGTCACCGCCTACGTGTACCCCGAGGGGAAGTGGAGCGAGACGCTCGAGCTCGTCGACCGGACGGCGCCGTACGGGCTCACGGGCGCCGTCTTTGCCGACGATCGCAATGCCGTCCTCGAGGCGAAGGACGCGCTCCGCTACGCCGCCGGCAACTTCTACGTGAACGACAAGCCGACCGGCGCCGTCGTCGGCCAGCAGCCCTTCGGTGGCGGCCGGGCCTCCGGGACGAACGACAAAGCCGGCTCGATGTGGAACCTCATCCGCTGGGTCAGCCCGCGCGCGATCAAGGAGACGTTCGTCCCGCCGACGGACTACCGCTACCCGTCGATGGCGCCGGACACGGACGGCGACAGCAGCACTCGGTGAAGCTCGCCGGCCTGCTCGCGGCAGCCGGGGTTGCGCTGGTCCTGGCGGCTTCCTCCGATGCGAGCCGGATCGTCGGCACCGCCCGGGCGGACCTCCTTGTGGGATCTCTAGGCCCGGACCGCATCGTTGCCCGTGCAGGCAACGATCGGATCGACGCTGCCGGCGGCGGTCGAGACCGCGTTTCGTGCGGCCCGGGCGCCGACCTCGTCGCCGCGGACGGAAGCGACCGGATCACGGCCGACTGCGAGGTCGTCAGCCGGCGGGTGTCCGTGGATCCGTACCGCGGCGGCGGAGCCCAGCATGCGACCCAGGCCGAGCCGGACAGCTTCTCGTGGGGAACGACGGTCGTCGCCGCCTTTCAGGTCGCGCGATTCGGCGACGGCGGTGCCCAGAACATCGGCTACGCGGTCTCGCGAGACGCCGGCCGAACCTGGCGCAGCGGCCTCCTGCCCGACCTGACCGTCGCGTCTCGCCCCCGCGGCGCGTTCCTGCGAGCCAGCGATCCGTCGGTTGCCTATGACGACGCGCACGGCCGCTGGCTGATCTCGACGCTCGGCATCACGGCGAACGGCACCGCCGTTCTCGTCAGCAGCTCGGCGGACGGGCTGCATTGGAGCGCCCCGGCCACGGCGGTGCAGAAGCAGAACCTCCCGAACAGCATCGCGCTCGACAAGGAATGGATCGCCTGCGACAACGGCGCCTCGAGCCCCCTCCGCGGGCACTGCTACGTGAGCTACAGCGACATCGAGCGCGTGCAGCTCGTCACGCAGACCTCGGTCGACGGCGGTCAGACCTGGTCCGCTGCAGTCGGGGCCCCAGACGGCGCTGGTCGGCGGGGCATCGAGGGGCTGTACGCGCCCGGGCCTCAGCCGGTCGCCCTCCCGGGCGGAACGCTCGTCGTTCCGCTCTATGACGACGAGCTCTCCGTCATTCGCTCGACCGACGGGGGCGCCACGTTCTCGGCGGCAACGAGGATCGCGAGCTCGACCTTCAGCAGATCCCGGGCGCTGCGTTCGGCGCCGTTGCCAAGCGCGGAGATCGGCGCAGACGGGACCGTGCTGCTGGTCTGGCCCGATTGTGCTGCCCGCCCGCGGTGCTCGGGGAACGACATCGTCTTCTCGAAGTCGCTCGACGGGGTGACCTGGACGCCGCCGGCGAGAATCCCGCTCGGCTCCGGAAACCACGTGATCGCTGGGATCGCGGCCGATCCGGCACGCACGGGCCGGGTCGCCGTCACCTCCTACACCGAAGCCGGCGGCAAGCTCGACGTCCACCTCGTCTGGTCCAGGGACGGCGGCGTCACCTGGTCCCGGCCCGTTCGCCTCTCGCCCGAGCGGATGCCCTACAGCCGGATCGCTTCGAGCGGCGGCGCAATGGTCGGCGACTACACCTCAACCTCGTTTGCGGGCAACCGCGCGGTCCCGGTCTTCACGCTTGCCCAATCGCCGCTGCGTGGCCGCCTCCGCCAGGCGACGTTCGCGAGCTCCATCGTCGTCCCGTGATTCATTCCATCTGGCATGCCGTCGGGGTCTTCTGGGACCACCTGGCGGATCTCGGGTGGGGCGCGCTCGGGCTCGGCGTCGTCTGCCACGTCCTCCGACTGCTGTGCGTCAGCACCGCGTGGCGGAACATCATCCAGGCCGCCTATCCGAAGGTGCCCGTTCCGCGGAAGGCGATCATGGGCGCGGTCTTCGCGGGCGTCGGGGTCAGTGCGATCATCCCGGCCCGCGGCGGTGACGCTGCGCGTGTGTTCCTCGCCAAGCGCGTCGTTCCGCACAGCACCTATGTAACGATCACCTCGACGGTCGTCCTCCTCAGCCTGTTCGACTTCGTCGTGGCGGGCTCGCTCGTCCTCTGGGCCGCGGCCAGCGGATCCCTGCCGGGAGGCGGTGTCCTGGGGCCGTCATTCGACTTCGGCTGGGTGATTCACAACCCGATCACGTTCCTGAAGGTGGTCGCGCTCGTTCTCATCATCCTGCTCGTGATCGTGCTCTGGTTCGCCGAGCAGATCGGCGACTTCCGGCGGCGGATCGCCCAGGGCTTCTCGATCCTGCGGGACAAGCAGGCCTACCTACGAGGCGTCGCGGCCTGGCAGACGGCGGACTGGCTGCTCCGGTTCGCCGCCATCTTCTTCTTCCTCCATGCCTTCGGGCTCCCGGCAACCCTGCACAACGCCGTGCTCGTCCAGGTCTCGGCAGCCCTAGCGTCCCTGCTCCCGATCAGCCCGTCGGGGATCGGCACGGAGCAGGCGTTCCTCGTCTACCTGTTCCGCGGACACGTCCCCGGGGCGGCGCTTGTCGCGTTCAGCGTCGGCATGCGACTCACGCTCATCGCCGTGAATACCGCGCTCGGCTTCGCCACGCTGCTCGTCACGTTGCGGACGGTTCGCTGGCGCGAGGCGCACGGGGCTCACTCCAGGAACTAGGAGGGTTTGGCGGAATGTTGCTCGTCGCTGGGGTGCGATGCTCGTTCCGAGGCCGCGGACGCAGGGAGCCCCGATAGTCGCACTATCGGGGCGACGGAGGACCCGGCATCGGGGCGAGCAGCGCGGCCCGGCGGCTCGGCCATATTTCGCCAAACCCTCCTAGGCCCGGCCCGCCTTGTGCAGCTGCGCGTAGATCGAGCGCGCCGTCTTCGCCGGCACCCCGGTCACGCCCTCGAGCTCCTCCTGGGAGGCGGCCAGGAATCGCTCCGCCGAGCCGAAGTGCTGGAGCAACGCCCGCCTGCGCACCGGCCCGACGCCCTCGAGCGTGTCGAAGATCGACTCCCTCGCCTTCGTGTCTCGCCGCTGCCGGTGGAAGCCGAGCGCGAAGCGGTGCGCCTCGTCCCGGATCCGCTGGAGCAGCTGGAGGCCCGGCGAGTGCCGTTCGAGCACGATCGGCTCGGGCTGGCCGGGAACGAAGACCTCCTCCGCCCGTTTGGCGAGCGAAACGACCGCCACCCGCGGCAGGTCATAGGCCCGCATCGCAGACAGCACGGCCGAGAGCTGCCCCTTGCCGCCGTCGACGAGCACCAGGTTCGGCGACGAGGCGAAGGACTCGTCGTACTCCTCGTCGGCGACATCGCGCATCCGCGCGAACCGGCGCGAGATGACCTCGGCGAGCGCTGCGAAGTCGTCCTGCCTCTCCGCGTCCTTGATCCCGAACTTCCGGTAGTGCGCCTTCTTCGGCATCGCGTCCTGGAAGACGACCATCGAGCCGACCGGCGATGCCTCCTGGATGTTCGAGACGTCGTAGCACTCGATGCGCAGCGGCAGGCTCTCGAGGTTGAGCGCTTCGCGGAGCTCCTCGAGCGCCTCGACCCTGCGCAGCCGCGTCTGCTCGGCCGCGACGCCCTCCGAGTCGAGGGCCAGCCGCGCGTTCTGGGTCGCCAGCTCCTGCAGCCGGCGCTTCTCGCCGCGCTCGGCGGCGCGAACCTCGACACCCGACCCGCGGCGCGCAGTCAGGAAGTCGGCCAGCACACTCGTGTCACCCGCATCACGCGGCACGATGACCTGCGGAGGGACGCTGGGCGCGGACCCGTAGTACTCGAGCACGAAGGCCTCGAGGATTGTCTCCGTGTCCTGCCCTTCGACGTTCTCGAGGTGGAAGCTGTAGCGGTCGATCAGCTTCCCGTCCCGCAGGGGGAAGACCTGGACGACGGCGCGGTCGCTCTCGTTCGCGATGCCGATCACGTCGACCGTCCCGACGGCCGCCTTGTCGGCGCCCTGCCGCTCGGCGAGGTGCTGAACCGCGAAGAGTCGGTTTCGATAGCGGACCGCCTCCTCGAAGCGCTCGTCCTCGGCAGCACGCTTCATCCGCTCCTCGAGCTGCCGCACGATCGGCCGCGTGTCGCCGGAGAGGAACTCGATCACGTCGTCGATCACCTTGCGGTAGTCCTCTTTGGACACGTACCCCACGCAGGGGGCCAGGCAGCGCTCGATGTGGTAGTCGAGGCACGGGATGCCCGAATGGCGGCCCGGCTTGGGCCCCTCGCAGGGCCTGTACGGGAAGACGCGGTTGAGGACGTCGAGCGTCTCGCGAACCTTCTTCGCGTTCGCGTACGGGCCGAAGTAGACGACACCTCGGCGATGCCGCTCGCGCGTGAACATGACCCGTGGGTACTCGTCCTCGACGGTGACGGCGATGTACGGGAACGACTTGTCGTCGCGGAGTCGGACGTTGAACGGCGGACGGTGGCGCTTGACGAGGTTCTGCTCGAGATGGAGCGCCTCGACCTCGGTATCGGTGACGATCACCTCGAGGTCGGAGATCCGGTCCGTGAGCCCTCCGATCCTGGGGCTGGCCTGGAAGTAGCTGCGCACACGCGACCGAAGCGACTTCGCCTTGCCGATGTAGAGCACCTCGCCACCGGCGTCGCGGAACATGTAGACGCCCGGTTTCGTCGGCAGCGCCTTCAGCTTGGGCTCGAGCTTTGGGACCCGTCTCGTCACGACAATCTAGGGTAGTGACCGTGACCAGGCTGCTGCTCGCCGTCGCTCTCGCGGCCGCCGTCGGGGTCGGTGCATGGGCACTCTTTCTGCGCTCGTCCGACGCGGGCCGCCCGTTGCTCGTCGGCGCGCTCGAGGACGCGGTCAAGTTGCCGGATCCGAAGATCGCCGACGAGCGCATCGCTCTCGCGTCGAAGGCGGGCTTCAACGCACTCGACATCACGACGCCGTGGAGGCCGGGCCAGACGGAGCCGGATCCCGGCGAGCTCGCGATCCTGCACAACGTCGCCTCGTCGACCCGGCGCCGCCACATCCGCCTCCTCATCACCGTCTACTCGCTCCGGCCCCGCTACGCCCCGGTCGCGAGCGATCAGCAGACGGCCTACGCGAAGTTCATGGCCACGCTGGCACGAGACCTCCCCAGTGTCCGTGACTTCGCCGTCTGGAACGAGCCGAACCTGAACGGCTACTGGCTCTACCAGTTCGACGCGTCGGGCCGGGACATCGCCGCGCCTGCGTACACGTCGCTCCTGGCCCGCTCCTACGACGCGCTCAAGGCGGTCTCGCCGCGGATTCGTGTCTACGGCGCCTCGCTGGCGCCGCGCGGCGCGGACAACCCCAACGCGCCCCGGCACACCCAATCTCCGACCGCATTCATCCGCGACATGGGTCGCGCCTACCGGGCAAGCGGCCGGAAGAAGCCAATCATGGACGTGTTCGCGATCCACCCGTACCTCCTGCGCTCCGACGTGCCGCCGAGCCAGAAGCATCCGCTGGGGACGTCGATCGGCTTCGCCGACTACGACAAGCTCGTCGGCCTCCTCGGGAACGCGTTCGACGGGACCACGCAGCCGGGCTCGAAGCTGCCGGTCGCCTACACGGAGTTCGGCGTCCAGACGAGGATCCCGACGAGCGAACAGGGCCCGTACACGAGCCTCCAGTCGCCGTTCGGCCGGGACGCCGTCAGCGAGCAGACCCAGGCGAGGTACTACCGCCAGGCGCTCGAGCTGGCCGCCTGCCAGCCGACGGTCATCGCCGTCTTCTTCTTCCACCTCATCGACGAGGCCGACCTGAACCGGTGGCAGTCCGGCACCTACTACGTTGACACGAAGCCGAAGTCGAGCCTCGGAGCGATCAGGGAGGCCGCAGAGAAGGCTCGCGAGGGGAAGCTCGTCAGTTGTTCGTAAAATTGAAGACGTGAACGGTCAATACATCGCCTACGGCTTCTACCGGGTCGACCCCGCGTGGCGCCGCCTGCCCGTCGAAGAGCGCGCGGCGGGCAAGGACGCCTTCGCGGAGGTCGTCGAGGACTGGGCCGGGCGCATGGACGCGCTCCGCGCCTACACGGTCACCGGCGTGCGGCCGGACAGCGACTTCTTCCTCTGGAAGATCACCGAGCGCTACGAGGATCTCGGCGAGCTCGGCGCAGCGCTGAACGGGACGCCGCTCGCCGGCTGGCTGGAGACGCCCTACTCGTACCTCGCCACGATGAAGGCGTCGGAGTACACGCAGGCGCGCAAGGCGCGGAAGATCGTCCCCAAGGGCTCGCCGTACCTCGTCGTCTACCCGTTCGTGAAATTGCGCTCCTGGTACTCGCTGCCGACGGAGGACCGCCAGCGCGCGATGGACGAGCACATGCGCGTCGGGCACGAGTTCAAGACGATCACGAACCACACGACCTACTCGTTCGGGATCGACGACCAGGAGTTCATGACCGCGTTCGAGTGCGAGGAGCCCGCCGACTTCATGCACCTGATGCTGACGCTGCGCGAGAGCGAGGCGAGCCGTTACACGGAGCGCGACACGCCGATCTTCGTCGGCCAGCACGTCGACATCCGCGCCGCGCTCAACGCCCTCGACGGCGCGCAGGCCCGGGTCGAGGCCTAGCCCGTTAGACGAGTCCCTTAGGGCGTGGCAACCGTGACTCGCCAGCGGCGAGTGCCGTTCGGCACCACGCCCAGTGTCACGGCGCCCTTTGGCGAAACGTCCAGCGCGCTTGGCACCGGAACCGTCGGATTACAGAACGCCACCGTTCGCGCGCCGTAACCCACGTCTGGCGTGTCGAAGCCCTCACTCACCTGCACGCTCGTGCCGCTACAACCGACGTACATGACGTAGCGCGCTCGCGCTGTGAACTGGGTCGTGGCGAGTGGGCCACGGGAAGCCTCAGTGGAATCGAACTTCACGAGAACGTGTTGCCCCGCGCGCAGGGATGGAAAAAGCGGCCCGGGGTTCGGAACGCCTCGCGGAAGCGGAAGGGCCGGTTGGTGAGGTTCCCCGCGAGCCGCCAGGAGAGCCACGACAGCAACGCCGGTCGCTAGGGCAGCCGCGACCGTCTGCCGACGGACTCTTCTCGCCGGATCGAGGATCGCAGGCCAGAACCGCCTCTGCACTTTGAGGACGATCCAGATCACGACGAGGAAAGCGATTCCCGTGAAC
Source organism: Gaiellaceae bacterium (assembly GCA_035318925.1). Lineage (GTDB taxonomy): Bacteria > Actinomycetota > Thermoleophilia > Gaiellales > Gaiellaceae > VAXT01. The sequence continues at coordinate 14,957 of DATHDS010000014.1, read as the reverse complement.
ACGCCGCTGAGAAGCCGGGTGAGCCACCTCTCACCGGCGTCGTCGTGCGTGCGGCATTCCCCGCTCACGCCGCGAGCCTTCGGCAAGTCGCTGAGCGTGAAGCTGCCCGCGGGAAAGCCGTCGATGTCGATCTCGTAGAAGTCGCCGCGCCCGGATGCGACGCGCTCGAGGAGAGGTACTGACGTGACAAATCCAGGGGGCGCGCGTCCGACCTCGTACACGGCACGTCTCGATCCCGCTCTCGACACGATTTCCCAGTAGATCGGGACACCCCAGGTGGTTCGGCTTCCTCCGACGTTCTCCGACAGGGAAACGACGTGGCTTCCCGACCGTCCGCAGGCGCTGACGTACACCGTGAGCGGGCTGTCACCGGAGCCACGAGCGACGGCGGCGTCGACGTCGGGATAGGGCGAGCATCTACCCAGGCCGCCCGTAAGCAGCGCGGCCACGAGCGCAAGCAGCCAGACACCGGCTACCGGGCTTCGAGAAGACCGGCCTACCATTCAGCCGCGCATCCTTCCAAGAATGCGCACAGCCCGCGTCGAGGCTTACCCGTATCCGCCGTAGCGGTGCTCGTCGCGCCAGACGCGCCACATCGAGAAGGCGCAGATGGCGATCACCAGCACGAACGACAGCGCGCCGAAGCCTCTCAACGGCGCGGTCCGAAACGGGGAGAAGTACGTCGCCAGGTCGAGGACGATCAGGATCGCCGCGGCGTAGAAGACGCCGCGCGAACGCTGCGACCAGGCTTCGATGTCGCTGCGGTGGTTCCGCCACCAGAGATAGACGAAGTACGCGATCGCGAGGAAGAAGACGATGCGCAGCAGTCCGCCGACGACGGCCAGCGTCTGGTAGAGCTGGAAGACGACGACCACGAGCGCGATCAGCGCGATGACGAGGAAGCCCCGGACGGTCGGATTCATGTCCGAGAAGAAGCGGCGCATCAGGCAGTCGTGTAGGCGCGGACGGCGAGGGCCGCGGCGACGAAGGTGGCGCCCGAGAACCACGCGAGGCGGCGGCGCGGGTCCTTCGGCGCGTAGAACCACGGCGTCAGCACCGCGAGCAGCGCGAACGTCCCGTAGGCGTAATGGAGATGCTCGCTCGCCCGGCGGTGATCCGAGAGGAGCAGCAGGCCGAGCCCGACCTGGGCGACGATCAGCGTCTGGCTGAGCGTCAAGAGATTTGTCAGCACCGTCCCGGCGGTGCCGGCCCGGAAGTAGGCGACCCCGCCCCACAGAGCCGAGAGGAGGGTCACGCCCAGCACCAGGAATGCGAGCGTGTGGTGGGCCGTTAGCATCGACAGAACTCTACGGGGGAGGACAGATGATCGAAGAGGGCAAGCCCGCACCGGACTTCGAGGCGATGACGGACACGGGCGAGCGCGTGAAGCTCTCAGACTTCCGCGGAAAGGCAGTCGTCCTCTACTTCTATCCGAAGGACGACACCCCCGGGTGCACGCTCCAGGCGTGCGGCTTTCGGGACACGATCGCGGAGTTCGACCGGCGGGGCGCGGTCGTGCTGGGGGTCAGCCCGGACGACGTAGCTTCGCACGTGCGCTTCAAGGAGAAGTACGAGATTCCCTTCGTCCTGCTGGCCGATCCCGAGCATACGGTCGCCGAGCAGTACGGCGTCTGGGGCGAGAAGAACTACGCCGGCCGCAAGTACATGGGCATCAGCCGCACGACGTTCGTGATCGACGCCAAGGGGAACCTCGTCAAGACGATGCACAACGTCAAGCCCGACGGCCATCCCCAGCAGGTGCTCGAGGCTCTTCCGTCGTAGGCGAGCCGCCCTCTCGCGGAGCGGTCTACTGCCCAGAGTCCTCGGAGCGGGAGTTGTGGCTGCGACGCGCTTGAACCGCAACACCGACCCCCACCGCCCACCCCAAGTACAGCACCCCGGCCCCTATGAGGCTCAACATGAACCACTCGCCGGGCGAAAGGTTGCCGAAGAGGAAGTCACAACTGCCAAAGTCCGGTCCGAAGCCGCCAGATTCCGATGGCTGTTCTACACACGAACCGTCGGGGTCCCAGACGGCGGCGGTCATCGGGAGCACGAACACCACGACGGCGCCTAGCGCCAGGATCTTCTTCCCTCCGAAGAACACCGTCAGCACGAACGCAACGAGGAATGTCGCCGTCTCTGCAAGGAGAAACCAGCCCATCTTCAGCCTCCGTCGTCCAGGGATTCGGTGGTCAAGGTCACGTCCGGCAACGCTAGGGCGAGCGGTTTCCTGCCGCATCGGGTGGAACCCCATTCCGCTGCGGGGATCGCCCTCGAACGAGCCAGAGTCAGAGACCGGGGCCGGGATTAGGCCCGGGAGCCGCGAAGAGCGTCAATGCGGATGAGAGGACTTGAACCTCCACGGGGTTTCCCCCACACGGCCCTGAACCGTGCGCGTCTACCAATTCCGCCACATCCGCGCAGAACAGCCGATTCTAGCCGCGACGCTGCGAAGCGGATGGCGGGCGGAGCCGGGCTTTGCCCGAGCGCAGCCCAGGGTCTGAACCGACACCGAGACAGCTCCTCCTAGAGTTGAAGCCGAAGGCCAGACTCGAGGAGGCGACTCCACGGGGTTTCCCACACGGCCCTGAACCGTGCGTGTCTACCAATTCCGCCACATCCGCCTGGCTAACCAATTCTAGCCGGGGTCGTTTCCGTAACTACGATGTCCGGTCTGACGCGGGTCGTTCTCCTTTCATTCATGTTGCTCGTCTCGCTGCCTGCGCTCGCCGGCGCTGTCCCGCAGCGGACCATCGCCACCGGCGGTCTCGTCGAGGTCGTGGTCACGCTCGACGCGCCGCCGCTCGCCCGCGCCGAGCGGACAGCTGACCTCCGTGCGGCTGCGGCTGTCTCGTACATGCGACGGCTCTCCTCAACGCAGCGGGTGCTCGCGAGCAGACTCCAGCACGAGATCCCCGGCATGGAGATCGGGCGCCGGTACTCCATCGTCGTCGACGGCTTCGCCGTCACGCTTCCGGAGAACGAGCTCGGGCGACTCGAAGGCGTCGACGGAGTCGCCCGGGTCTACCCCAGCGTCGCCTACAGCGCTCTGCGCTCATCGAGCCCCGGCTTCATCGGCGCGACGGCGCTCTGGGGGCCCAAGCTGGCCACGGCCGGAAAGGGCATGAAGATCGGGATCATCGACGACGGCATCGACCGCACGCACCCGTACTTCAACCCGAAGGGCTACCGCATGCCGCGAGGCTTCCCGAAGGGCCAGAAGGCGTTCACGACCGCGAAAGTGATCGTCGCGCGAGCGTTCGCGCCGCGCGCGCCGACCTGGCGCTTCGCGCACAGGCCGTTCGACCCACTGAACTCCGAGCATGCAACCCATGTCGCGGGAATCGCCGGAGGCAACTACCACACCCGCGCGCAAGGAAAGCGCATCTCGGGCGTCGCGCCGAAGGCCTACCTCGGCAACTACAAGGTGCTGACGATCCCGACGCCCGGCTTCGGGCTGAACGGGAACTCGCCGGAGATCGTGGCCGCGATCGAGGCGGCCGTAAAGGACGGGATGGACGTGATCAACCTCTCGCTCGGAGAGGCCGAGATCGACCCAGGCAGCGACATCGTGGCCGCCGCGCTCGACGGGGCGGCTGCCGCCGGCGTGGTGCCCGTGGTCGCCGCCGGCAACTCCTTCACCGATCTCGGCGCCGGCTCCGTCACGTCCCCGGCGACATCGGACCGGGCGATCTCGGTCGCGGCCGAAGACGAGTCCGGCCCGACGGTGGCGAGCTTCTCCTCCGGCGGCCCCACCCCACTTTCGCTGCGGATGAAGCCGGACGTCACCGCGCCGGGCGTCGCAGTCCTGTCGTCCGTTCCCCGCCGGGAGGGAACGTGGCAGCTGTTCAGTGGGACGAGCATGGCGGCACCGCACGTGGCCGGTGGAGCGGCGCTCCTGCGGCAACGGCATCGCGGCTGGACCGTCGAGCAGATCAAGTCGGCCCTCGTCCAGACCGGCGGGCCGGTCTTAGCCGGCGTTCCCCAGGTCGAGGCCGACGCAACGCGCGAGGGCGGCGGGACGATCAATCTCGTGCGGGCGAACTCACCGCTGCTCTTCGCCTCGCCGACCGGTCTCTCCTTCGGCTTCGTGGCTCCCGGAGCCTCGGCGGCGGACACCGTCGCCCTCACGGACGCCGGAGGCGGCAGCGGAGCGTGGACGGTGACCATCGTTGCGCAGCAGCCGGCCCCGGGCTCCTCGGTGAGCGCGCCCCCGGTGGTCAGCGTTCCCGGCGCGCTCCTTGTCACCGCCACGGCCGCACCGGGCGCGACCCAGGCCGAGCATTCGGGGTTCGTCGTCCTCACCCGTGGAACCGACCACAGGCGAATTCCCTACTGGTTCCGCGTGGCCATGCCGGCGCTCGGAGCGGCCCAGACGACGCCGCTACCGCGAACAGGCACCTACAACGGCGACACCCGCGGCCATCCCGCGCTCGTCGACTCCTACCGCTATCCGGCCGATCCCCGCGACCTGGGCGTGCCGCGCACGCTGCTCGGGCCGGAGCAGGTCTTCCGGGTCTCCCTCAGCAAGCGGGTGGCCAACTTCGGTGTGGCCGTGACCGGTGGCAGCAGCCAGGTCCAGCCGCGCGTCGTCCGGGCAGGCGACGAAAACCGGCTCCTCGGCGAGTTGGCGCTCCCCTACAACGCGAACCCCTATCTGCCGGGCTACGGCGTCCCGAACGGCGTCGCCGGCGCCGCGCTGCAGGGAGCCGGCGACTACGACGTCGTCTTCGACAGCCCAACCATGGCGGGAGCGGGCCCCTTCACCTTTCGGTTCTGGATCGCCGACACGACGCCGCCGAGCGCCCGGTTCGTCTCCGCCCGAGGAGGGCAGCTCCGCATCTCGGCCCAAGACACGGGATCGGGGATCGACCCGTCCAGGATTCGCCTCTACGTCGACGGCCGGCGCCGCTCCGCACGCTTCGACGCAGGTCGTGGGCTTGTCCTCGCGTCGATCCGCAATCTGCGGCACGGACGCCACACGCTCAAGCTCCGCGTCTCCGACTACCAGGAGTCCAAGAACATGGAGAACGTGCACCGGATCCTGCCGAACACGCGGCGCCTCAACACCGCGTTCATCGTGCGCTAGGAGCGGTCGGGGTCGTTCGTCGTGGGGAGCTGGGCGAGATCCCGCTCGACGCTCGCGGCGAACTCGTCGCTGTCGTCGTCGTCGACCAGCGGGGTCTTCAGGACACGAAGTTGAGCCTTGCGGCGTTTGCGGGAACGGGCGCGTCGCCCTTCCCAGCCGAAACGGCCCGCCAGCCGTGGCCACTCCGCAGCTGCGAGGACGGCGACGGCGCAGGCGAGCAGAACAATCCAGAGCCAGCCCACGCAGCGATTCTAGCTACGCCCGGAAGAGGCGATCAGACCGGGAGCAGCGGGACGTCCCAGGCGTAGGCCGCCGTCACCGCAGCCGCAGCGACGAGCACGCCCAGAAGCGCGAGGATCAGCCGCTGGGCGAGGCTCGCGCGCTTGACCTTGTCGGTCGCCTTGCCCATCTGGTCGATCGTCCGCTCGAGCACGCGCTCGGCCCACACGAACTCGAGTGCCAGGAGCGCGAGCCCGACGGCCGTCACCGCAAGGCCCGGACCCGGCAGCACCAGCATCGCCAACCCTGCGAGCACGACCACGAAGCCGGCCAGCACGGCGGCCGCGCGCACGACCTTGCTGCGCTCGCGATGACGCTCGCGGCGCTCCTTGACCCCGTCGAGAAATCGACCGCGCGGGCTCGCCATCGGCTCAAGCCTAGCCGTGGAGTGGGGCGCGACCGGCCACGCTAGGGCGCGACGCCGAAGACCTTGCGGTAGAGCGCCTGCCAGTTGCCGGCGATCTGCCTTTGCGCCGGCCGGAGCGCGATCTTCCCGGCGCAGACCCAATCATGGACCCTGTTCTCGAGGCGATCCTTGACCTTGTAGCCCGGGGCGGGAGCGAGCTTTTCCGGGAACAGGTTGGCGATGTCGTTCGAGCCGCCGAGCTCGAGGCTGACGATGTGGTCGATCTCGAGCGTGCGCCCGTAGCGGGCGGCTGCCAGTCCGTATTCGCGCTCGACCGCGAACTTCTCCGATTGGGGCACGTTGCGAATCGAGCTCGTGCGGAAGCCGGTGCCGCAGATGACCCTCTTCGTCAGCTTGCTGTAGTAGGCGCCGGGCGAACAGCGGCGATCCGGATTCGGGCCGAGCCTGCACCCGCTCGTGCGAGTTCGCGAGGCAAGCAGTACGGTCTGGCCGACGCTGATCCGAGTGCCGCCGCTCGTACCGCTCCCGTCGAGCCATTTCGCGACGCCGCCGTGCTGGGAGCAAGTGCCGGAGTGGTGCTTCGAGAAGCTGTACGTGCCGTCGCGGCAGAGCGCAGTTGCCCCAGCGGGAGGAGCGCTCGGAGCCGCGCCGGCGAACGCAAAGGCCGCGCCCACGGCCAATAGCAAGACCAGTAGGCGCGTCCGCAGCGGTCCAGGTCTCGCGAGCACTCTGGTCGCAGGCTACCCCCGATCGGCCATGTCCCCGTCAGCCCTGTCGAGGGCCTGGCCCTGGACAGGGCCAAAAGGGACACGTGCCGCAGCCTTACGAGCGATGGCCTAGAGCCGGTCGATCCGCCCGTTCAGCGTGTATCGCTAGCGGTTAGGTCCCCCACCACGACCTCTGCCATGTGACACCGCCGAGCGTGGCCTGACCCGTCAGGCTCGGATGGAAGTAGTCGAGCGTGCTCACCTGGCCCGCCGTGAACTGGTAGTTGAAGACGGCGTCGTCGTCGAACCGGCATAGCGCGTACTGGCTGCACACGTCGCCCAGGACCTGGTTGAACGCCTGCTCGCGCGCGAGCACGAACTGGCGCGCCTGCTCGCTATTGAACTGCGAGAGCATCGACTGGCAGATCTGAGCCGCCCACCAGACGAACCGGGCGGTGCTGTTGCCGTGGAGGAGCTGCCACAGTTGGTAGACGTTCGGGATGCTGCTCACGAAGACGTGCGATCCAGCGGGCAGCCCGGCGGCGAGCGTGTCCATAGTGGCGGTGAATTGCGCCTGGAAGTCGGCCACGCTCGTCATGGTCGACGGCGAGCGCGTGCAGACGTCGTTGGCGCCCATCAGGATCGTCACGTAAGCCGCGTGCTGCGCCACCGCGGCCTGCGCCTGACCCTTGGCGTCCCGCATCTTCGCTCCTGCGCGCGAGTCGTTGTAGTTGTGCCCGTAGATTCCCGGGTTCAACGCTAGGAGTCGCTCGTAGTGGCTCTGAATCCCGTCGAAGAGACCGCCACCGGTGCTCCATGACTGTGCCGGGTGGTCTCCGTACCAGCAGCAAACGTCGGTCGCGCGCGTGATCGAGTCGCCGATGGCGGCGATGCTGCCCGGCGCGGGCGGCGACGCCGAAGCAGTCGCCGCTCCGGCCAGGGCCGCGACGACGAAGCCAACAAGGACGAACCTTCGAATCTGCATCACACACCTCCTATGCCGCGGCTGTTCACGTTAGTTAGGAGCCCTGCTTTTCCTTGTGAATCTCGAACTCCGTTGACTGCGGCGGCGTAGGGAACGTGGCATCGCCGAGGGCTTGAAGCCCTGGCATCAGCGTCTCGTCGCGGAAGCTCTCATAGCTCTCACGAGAGTCCCAGAGCGCGACCACGATCCACCCGTCATCCGTGGGGCCGGCCGCGTGGTATCTCTGGCCCTCGGGAAGACTCCCGTCAGCCGGGTGAACACGAGTGAGCCCCGCTTCATACTGCTCCTTCGTCCCACCGGGGAACCGGTGGACGATGCCGAAAGTCGACATGTCTCCTCCAAATCTCGACGTGAAAGGGAACCGCCGATCCTAGCCTCTCAGCGGAGCACACCCGACCGGTCACTCTGAACTGCGTTCCAAGACGATCTCGCCTCCGCTGCTCGAGAGGACGATCTCCGCGACGCCGGGCGCACCAGCGCGAACGGTGATCGGCAGGTCGTGCTGGCCGAGCCAGGCAGCGAATCGATCGGGTTCGCCCTGGAGAACGAGTCTTGCGAGCTTGACGTGCCCGTCCCGGTGGGTTGCGCTCGCGCGGCCGGGAAACGGCGTCCCTTGCGCCCACTCGATGAAGAAGGGAAGCGGGGGCTCAGCGGCGGCCTCGTCGAGGCCCGCGCTCCGCCAGCGCAGCACTGCGCCGCCGGGAGTCGCCCTCGAGCCGGCGCCGACGGTCAGGCCCAGCCGTCGAGCGACATCGTCGAGCTCGTGCGTGCGGACGGCCCACCCGAGTGGCCGGCCGAGCTCGGAACGGACCTGCGCGACCCAGCGCCCGACCGCGGTCTTCGCAGCCTCGGCCTCGTCGACGACAGCGATCAGCTCGACGTAGGTCTCGCCGAGCGGCACGATCCTATTGGCGGTGCCCCAGCCTGGGTGCCGGCCGCCCTCGATCGAAGCAAGGCCGTACCGCGTCTCGAACTCGCGCGCAGCCGACCCGAGGTCGGCTACCGCGATCAATACGTGGTCGAGCTCCAAGCCCACGAGCCTACTGTCCGATACGGAAAGCTCCCCGGGTTGGACTCGAACCAACAACCCTCCGGATTGAACGGCCACACCGGCAAAGCCGGCATGGCCTCTCATGGTCGGCATCGCAAGCGATGCCTTGGGCCGGATGCTCTGCCAATTGAGCTACCGGATGGATCAAGCGAAAGCTCCCCGGGTTGGACTCGAACCAACAACCCTCCGGTTAACAGCCGGATGCTCTGCCAATTGAGCTACCGGGGAACGGTGCTCGGCCGCGGAATTGTAGCGGTGCCTAGACGAGCTCTCCGACGGCTGCCCGGACTTTCTCCAGAGCTTCCTGGAGCTCTTTCGTGCGCTCGGGATCGGCGCCCGCGATCTCTCGGCGTAGGTGCCGCTCGCGCAAGCGGAGCAGGAGCTCCGTGCTAGTCGCCTCGTCGATCGCTTCAGCGGCTGCGCGGGCGTCGAGCTCGGCGATCAGCGGCACGAGGTCCGAGTCGGGCTCGCTCTCGTCCACGAGGTGCTGCCTGAGCCGCCGGTTCTCGTCGCTGTCGAAGTGGTCGGGGCTCATCTCGGCCAGCACGCGCACGAGCTCCGGATGGGCGATACAGCCGGCGAGGGCCTCGCGCTCGAGCCTCTCCCCCGCGTCGATCAGCCTCGGCGAGGCGGCAGCACCGGTCGCGCCGCTGCCCGCGCGTTGCAGCTGAACCGTGATCCCGAGCCGGTCGTTTGCCAGCTGCCACGCGTCGTGGCGCTCGGGCGACTCCGGGATCCCGTTGAGGACGTCCTGGACGCGCAGGTACGCGTGCTGCTTGTCCCGGGCGCGGTCGAGCTCCAGGCGCACGCGGTGAACCGCATAGGCCTCGGCCTCGGCGAGTCGTCCTTCGAAGCCGGCCGCATCGTCCGCGGGGTCCTTTCCCTTCGGAAGCGCGACCACTCGGATCTCGAAGCCCTGCCGAAGCGCGAGCTCCATGCCGCGGAGCGTCGCCTCCTCCCCGGCCGCGTCGGAGTCGAAGCAAAGAAAGACGCGCTTCGTCAGCCGCGACAGCTCGACGAGCTGCCGCTCGGTGAGCGCCGTCCCCATCGAGGCGACGACCGGCTGGAGCCCCGACTGGCGGAGCGCGATCACATCGGTGTTTCCCTCGACGACGACGGCTCGATCCTCCTTCGCGACAGCCGGCCGTGCGAGGTGGAGCCCGTAGAGCACGTTCGACTTGTGGAACAGATCGCTCTCGGGCGAGTTGACGTACTTGCCGCGCAGAGGGTCGTCCTCGTGGAGCTTGCGCGCCTGGAAGCCGATCACGCGGCCGCGCGCGTCGGTCAGCGGGAACATCAGTCGTCGCCGGAAATAGTCGGTGCCGCGCCGACTGAGGAGGCCGGCCGCGGTGAGCTCATCCGAAGTGAACCCCTTCTCGCGCGCCTTCTTCGCGAGCGAGCCTCCGGACGAGAGCCCGAGGCGGAACTCGCGGCAGGCGTCCTCACGCAGGCCACGCGAGGCTAGGTACTCCTGAACCGCCTTGCCCGACTCCGACCAGAGCACGCGCTCGTAGAACGACGCCGCCTGCTCGAGCAGCGCGTAGAGGCGCTCCTTGCGCTTGCGCTGGGCATCCGCCTCCGGCGTCGAGTCCTCGTACTCCAGCGGGACCGAGAAGCGGTCGGCGAGCCACTCGATCGCGCCGACGAAGTCGAGCCCTTCGATCTCGCGCACGAACGAGATCGAGTCGCCCCCGACCCCGCAGCCGAAGCAGTGGTAAGTGCCGCGGTCCGGCGAGACGGAGAACGACGGCGTCTTCTCCTGGTGGAACGGGCAGAGCCCCGTGTAGCGGCCGCCGACCTTGCGCAGGCGCGTGCGCGCCTCGACGAGGTCGACGATGTTGGCCGCAGCCTTGACCGCGTCGACGGAGGTGTCCTTGATGCGCGCCACTAGAGCGCGGCCGCGTACTGGAGGGCGAAGCGGTCGGTCATGCCCGAGAGATAGTCCACGATCTCCGCCGGCGGGTCTCCCCGGTCGGCGAGCTGGTCGAAGATGCGCCGCACGGTCTCTCGCGCGCGCGTGTGCTCTTCGGCCGTGTGCGGGCCGAGGTAGACGCGCTCGAACATGAACCCCCGGAGCGAGAGCATCGCCGAGGCCACATCCTCGCTCTGGACGATGTCGCCCGCGGCCGCCGATGATTCGACGAGATCGTGGACGAGCGTGTTGATGCGCTTCGACCCGCTCGGGCCGAGCAGGGCGACCTCGTCGCGAGGCAGGTCGTCCACGCTCAGGATCTCGTGGCGGATCGCGTCGTCGATGTCGTGGTTGATGTACGCCACGCGGTCGACGATGCGCACGATCTTGCCCTCGAGCGTCTCTGGCTCGACGTCGCCCGTGTGCTTGAGGATGCCGTCGCGCACCTCCCACGTCAGGTTCAGGCTCTCGGCGATCCTGAGCGACTGCTCGTTGTGGCGGAAACCGAGCTCGAACCGCTCCCGCAGGCAGGCGTCGAGCTCCTCCTCGCCGACGTGGCCGAACGGCGTGTGGCCCATGTCGTGACCGAGGCCGACGGCTTCCGTCAGGTCCTCGTTCAGCTGGAGGGCCCGGGCGACGCCGCGGGCGATCGCCGTCGTCTCGAGCGTGTGCGTCATGCGGGTGCGGAAGTGGTCGCCGGCCGGGTCGATGAACACCTGCGTCTTGCCCTTGAGGCGCCGGAACGCCTTCGAGTGCAGGATCCGGTCGCGGTCCCGCTGGAAGGGCGTCCGCACCCGGTCCTCGGCCTCCTCGCGCGCGCGCCCGCGTGTCTTGTAGGACCTTACCGCGAGCGGGGACAGCCAAGCCTCCTCGTGCTCGCGAATCCGAGCCTCGAAGGCGTCCGCCACTCTCCCTTTCACTCCGGGCATCTGTTCCGCCACGTTAGATGATGATCGGGACAGTGCCGCCGTCCGCGCTCCACGCCGAACCTGTCACATAGTTGGCGCGGTCCGAGCACAGGAAGACGACCACGGCGGCGATCTCGTCAGGCTCCGCGAGGCGGCCGAGCGGGCGGCCTTTCGCCACCGTCTCGAGCACCTCGTCCCGCGACTTGCCTGTCCGCCGCGCCTGCTGGTCGGCGAGCCCGCCGGGCGCGAGCCAGGCTTCGGTCGCCGTCGGGCCGGGCGCGATCGCGTTCGAGCGGATCCCGTCTTTCGCATAGAGATCGGCGACGAGCCGCGAGAGCGAGAGCACCGCGGCCTTCGTCACCGAGTAGTTCGGCATCGACGTCGACGGCCGCTTCCCGGAGGTGGAGGAGACGTTGACAATCGAGCCGCGCCCTCGCTCCCGCATGCCGGGCAGCACGGCGCGGATCGAGCGCGCGTAGCTCATCACGTTCAGCTGCCACATCTCGTCCCACTGCTCGTCCGAGAGCTCCTCGAAGTCGGCCTGGTAGGCGAGGCCGACGTTGTTGACGAGGCAGTCGACCCGTCCGAGGGCCCGCGTCGCCTCGCCGATCAGCTGTTCCGGCGCCCTCGGCTCTCCGAGGTCGCAGACGACTCCGAGCGCCGCCCCGGTGCCGGCACGAGCCAGCTCCACCCGTCCGGAGTCGCGGCCGCAGACGACGACCTGCGCACCCTCGGCGGCGAGCATCTGGGCAGCGACCAGCCCGATCCCGCTCGTCGAGCCGGTGACGACGCAAACTCGGTCGGCGAGCCCCAGATCCAAGGAGAGCTAGCGTACAGCCCGTGACGACGATTCTCCTCGCGCGACACGGCGAGACGCAATGGAACCGCGACGGGCGCTACCAGGGGCATGCCGATCCGCCTCTGAACGACCTCGGACGCAAGCAAGCCGTAACGCTCGCGGAGTCGCTGGACGACGAGACGCTCGACGCGGTGTACTCGAGCGACCTCTGCCGCGCGCACGAGACGGCCGAGATCGTCGGCTCTCGTCTCGGTCTTCCGGTGGAACGGGACGCCGGACTGCGCGAGATCGCCGTCGGCTCCTGGCAGGGCTTGACCCGAGCGGAGCGCGACGGGCTCCAGTGGGACGGCGAGTCCTACGAGGAGCACCGGCAGCGGGTACTCGAGGCTCTGCACCGGATCGCAGACAGGCATCCGGACGGGCGCGTCCTCGTCGTCGCGCACGGCGGAACCGTGCGGCGAGCCCAGGAGGTTGTTCTCGGCGAGCGGCCCCCGGAGATCCACCACTGCGGCGTGTGGAAGGTCGCCGTCGAGGACGGAAACCTGCGCGGACTAGACTGAGCCGCCGGTGGACGACTACACGAGCAAATACAAGGGCGAGCAGGTCGAGGTCGCGCTCTTCGGGGGTGACTACCACGAGGGCGTCCTGACCGCCTACTGCGCGGTCGACGAGGTGCCGCACATCGAGCTGAACGGGCACATCTTGATTCCGCTCCAGAACATCGCCTCGCTCCACTGCACGAGCCGTTGCGACGCTCCCGAGCCGGACTGGCCTCCGCGCGGGTTCGCCGAGGACGAGCGCGACACCTAAACCGGTGGGCTTCCTCCCTGCGGCGAGGAACCTGCTCAAGGCATGGCTCCTGCTCCTCGGCTTCTGCGCGCTGGTCGGGGGGCTCGGGTGGTGGGCCAGCGGCTATCGAACCGCGTCACTCTCGGTCTTCTGCGTGCTGCTGGCCGCTGCGGCGCTCTACTGGTACCTCGACCGGGTCGCGCCGGGCATGGTCGGCGCACGGGAACTGGTCGCAGCCGAAGCTCCGCTCTTCCAGTCGACCGTCGAGCGCCTGGCGGCGCGCGCCGGCGTCCGGAAGCCGCGCCTCTACCTGCTCACCGACGCGCATCCGCGAGCCTTCGCTGCGGGCCGCGGGCCGAACGGCTCGTCGCTCGCGGTCAGCGAAGGCCTGCTGACGTCGGCCCAGCCCGCGGAGCTCGAGGGGATCGTCGCCCACGAGCTGGTCCACATCCGGAACCGTGACGTCCTCGTCCAGACGACTGTTTCGGTGCTCGCCGGCTTCCTGATCGAGTCGACCCGGCTCGGAGGCTGGCTCCAGCGCGGGCTCCTCTTCCTGTTGGCGCCGATCGCGGCCGCCTTCACGCACCTGCTGCTCTCGCCCCGGAGGGAGTTCGCGGCCGATCGCGCGGCTGCGCAGATCTGCGAGTCGCCGCACGGGCTCGCCGACGGGCTCCTGCGGCTGGAAGCGGGCGGCTCGTACGTCGAGTTTCGCGCGAGCCCCGCCACCGAGCCGCTCTATACGGTGAACCCGTTCGCGGAGGAGGGCCTCGCAGCGATGTTCGTGACGCATCCGCCGCTCGGCGAGCGCGTGCGGCGCCTGCGCGGGCTCGATCCCGAGTGGCGAGCGAAGCTCGAGGCTGCCTAGCCGAGCTCGCCGGCCAGCGCAGCGAAGATGATCGAGTCCCGACGCATGCCGTCGCGGTATTCCAGCGACGAGCGGAGGATTCCCTCGCGCTGAAAGCCCACCTTCTCGGCCACACGTTGGGATGCAACGTTCTCGGGATCGGTCAGCAGCTCGAGCCGTTTCACGTCGAGCGTGTCGACCGCCCAGCGGCAGAGAGCTCTGAGAGCCTCGGTCGCTACTCCTCGGCCGCGAGCTTCTCGAGCCACCCAGTAGCCGAAGTGGCCCGTGCTGAAGCGTCGGGCGCGCATCGCGATCGAGCCGGCCAGTCGCCCCGTCTCGGCGTCGACGATTGCGAAGTTGAACGACTCGCCGCTGTCCCAGCTCTCCCGCGAGTGTCCGATGAAAGTCTCCGCATCCTGTTCGGTGTAGGGCGAGGGAAGTATCGGGAGCCAGCGCGCGATCTCGGGGTCGTTGCAGGCGTCGACGAGCGCGGGCGCATCGTCGAGGCTCCACGGTCGGAGGATCAGTCCGTTCGACCTGAGCTCCATGCCGCGATTGTACGAGCGCAGAGAAAAGGGCCGCCTCGCGGCGGCCCTGACGGCGGTGCCAGACCGAAGTCTGGCACCGCGCGTTACGGAAATAATTCGGCGGCGACCTACTCTCCCGGGAGGTTGCCCTCCGAGTACCATCGGCGCTGGCGGGCTTAACTTCTCTGTTCGGAATGGGAAGAGGTGTACCCCCGCCGCTATGACCGCCGAAAATTGTCAGGGTCGGCGCAGGCCAAATGCGCACCCTCAAAACTCCATAGTGACTAACACGAGTTCTAAATCAAGACCTCGGGCAATTAGTACGGGTCCGCTGAATGGATTGCTCCACTTGCACGTCCCGCCTATCAACGTGGTGGTCTCCCACGGCCCTTACTCCCTCTAGGGGATGGGAAGCCTCATCTCGAGGTGGGCTTCCCGCTTAGATGCTTTCAGCGGTTATCCCATCCAGACGTAGCTAATCAGCAGCGCCGTTGGCACGACGACTGATACACCAGAGGTCTGTTCGTCTCGGTCCTCTCGTACTAGAGACGACTCCTCTCAAGCTTCCAGCGCCCATGGTGGATAGGGACCGAACTGTCTCACGACGTTCTGAACCCAGCTCGCGTACCGCTTTAATGGGCGAACAGCCCAACCCTTGGGACCTACTCCAGCCCCAGGATGCGACGAGCCGACATCG
>DATHDS010000013.1:0-129748 GCA_035318925.1 Gaiellaceae bacterium | reverse complement strand
GGGCTGCGAGGCCCAGGTCGGCATCGCAACGTTGTCTGCCCACGTCGCCGCGGTGTCTCCGGTGGTCGCGCCGTGCGTCGTCCCGAGATTGAAGGCCGCCGCCTGCCAGGCCGAGCCGGTCCAGTACTGGTTGTCCGGCCGCTGCAGCGTGAAAGTGGTGCTGTTCACGTTCAGGCCGGCGCCGCCCGTGTTGTCGGCGGCACTTCCGCCGAAAGCGGCGGGGACGGTCGCCGCGCGGAAGAGACCGCCGTTCGCGGGTGTCGTCACGGATGCCGTCGTCGGCCCGGTGTTGTCGATGGTGAAGGTGGCTGCGCTAGATGTCGCCGAACCGCCGGAGTCGCTTCCTTGCGCACGCACCGTGTACGAGCCGTCGGCGGGAGCAGCGAAAGCGTAGGTCCACGTGATGCTGCCGTTGCTCGTACAGGGCGATGGACACGTCACCGAGTTGAAGATCTCGGACGCGCTGCTGAAAGCCGAGCCGTTCCAGTATTGGTTGTCGCTGTTCCGCTTGATGCTGACGCCGATGGTGCGAGAAGTGCTGCTGTTGTTGAAGTTGACCGTCCCGCCGATGTCGCCTCCTGGCGTGCCATTAAGGGCGTTGTAACCGGCGGTGTTGAGGCTTGTGCTATTCGCCGGGAATACAACACTGATGCTTACAGCCGCTGAAACGTACGGACCGACGAAGGGACCGCCCTCGCCCACGGGCGGCGCACCCGCCGGTGTCACGGGCTCGGTCGAAGGATCCGCAATCGCACGCGCGAGGTTCAGGCGGCCGTTGCCGGTCTGGTCGGGCGTGCCTGCTGGATCGGCGTTCCGGGCGAGGCGCCCGACGATGACCTCGTTCGTGCCAAAAAGCGACGACGCCTTCAGCAGCGCGGCCGCGCCGGCTACTTCGGCCGACGCCGCCGAGGTCCCGCTGATCGTGGTGTAACCGCCGCCCGTCGCCGTCGTCTCGATCCCGATTCCAGGCGCTGCGAGAAACGCGTCTGCCCCGTAGTTGCTCATCGGATCAAGCGAGTCGCTGAAGTCCGTGCTCGAGACACCCATGACGCCACGATCGGCAGCCGGGAACGTCGGCGTCGAGGAGCCTTCGTTGCCGGTCGCGGCAACGATGACCGTGCCGTTCGACCACGCATAGTCGATCGCGGCCTGAAGCGAGGCCGAGTAGCCAGGATTGCTAAAAGCCATCAGGATCACGTCCGCGCCGTGATCGGCCGCGTAGATGACGCCCGAGATGATGTCGCTGTCGTTGCCGGTTCCGTCCGGCGCGAGCACGGTGACCGGCATCACGCGAACGCCGGCGTAACCGACGCCGGCGATGCCGATGTGGTTCCCCGTTTCGGCGGCCACGATGCCCGCCATCCACGTGCCGTGGCCGTTCGGATCGGTTGTCCCGTCGGAGGATGGATCGAGCACCGATGTGCCGGGCACGACGTTGGCGGAAAGATCCGGATGCGACGCGTCGACGCCGGTATCGAGGAGCGCGACCTTCGCGGTACCGATCGGATCGACAACGCCGTAGACCTGATCCCAGCCAATGCGCGGCAGCGACCACTGCTGTGCGAAGCCGGGATCGTCGGGCTCAGCCTGGACGGTGCGGACCTGATCGGCTTCGACGCGCGCTACGGAAGTGTCGTCCGCGAGCGCCGCGGCGCCCTCGCTTGTCGTGTCCACCGCGTGCATGCTCAGTACCGGTATCGCGGATACGTCGACGGCGGCAACCCGGTCCAGGGCGGCCGACTGCTCCGCGGCTGGAACCCCCGGTTGAAAGGTGACGATATATCGACTCGTGCCGGACAAGTCGGACGCCGAGCCGCCGGGCGCAAACACAAGGAGAAGCGCGCATGAGAGTGCTAGGAGCAGCGCCGGCATAAAACCTCGCCGTCGCCTCTGTAGAACGTACGCGTCATTAGCCGACGCTTCGCCGTCGTTTCGGAAGACTCTTCGCCCCACCATGCACCCCATCCCTCTCGTGATAATCCGCAGTACGCCCGTGAGCGAAATGCCGCAGTGCTCACGGGCAAGTACGACAATGGCGCTCATCAGGAACAAGCACAATGGGTCGGACGGCCTACCGCCCCGCCCGTACGTCCTAGTTGCTCCGCCGGAAGGTCTATTCGTTGGCTAGGACAGCCGCGCGGCTGACGTTTCTCCGGGCAACCCCCGACCATTGGGTAGTTCCGCTCCGCGTGGTCGCGACGGATACTTTCATTGCCCACGCAAGGGCCGGTGCGCGCGCGCCGGCCGGCATCGGGCAGGGAGGAAGATGCGGTTCAAACCAAGATCCAGTCGCAGCCGTCGCAGCCCGGGACCTGACCGGGAGAGCGGTCAGGCGCTCATCATCTTCGTGCTCTTCTTGCCCGTTCTGATCGGGTTCGCCGCGCTCGTCATCGACGTCGGCAATCTCTACGCACAGAAGCGGTTCGTGCAGAACGCCGCCGACGCCGCCGTGCTCGCGGGCGCTCAGAATCTCCCCGACTCGATCGCCGCTCAGGCCCAGGCCCAGAGCTACGTGACCAAGAACGGGGGCGGCACCGTGGTCGTGTCCTTCCCGACGTCCACCAAGATCCACGCGCAGGTCACGCGCAGCGTGCCGACGTACTTCGCCAAGCTCTTCGGCATCTCGACCGTCAACGTCGTCGCGAAGGCGACGGCGACGCGCTTCAGCAACGGCCCCGGCGCGCTCGCCTTTGCGAAGAGCACGACGTGCGACGCGATCAAGATCAACGGAGCAAACAGCACGTTCCAGGGCGCCGTCGTCAGCGACGGCGGCATCAACGC
Source organism: Gaiellaceae bacterium (assembly GCA_035318925.1). GTDB lineage: Bacteria > Actinomycetota > Thermoleophilia > Gaiellales > Gaiellaceae > VAXT01. The sequence continues at coordinate 126,967 of DATHDS010000013.1, read as the reverse complement.
AAAGCCTTCGAACACGGGCGAGCACTTGATCTGGAATCCCGCCGCCGGCGCTGCTTGCTTTACAGCGGGACCCGGCTGGACAAAGATCGATGCGCTTCCGCCGAGAGACTGGCCGGTACCGATTCCGACCTTGTCGCCGGCGCCCCCCGCGCATCCCACGAGCGTCAACGGCGTGCCCTGCAAAAACCTGCCGGTTCCTGACACGCTGAATGTGACGTCGGTTCTGCTGCCCGGACTTTACTGCGCAAACACGCAAATCAAGATCAACTGCACCGGCTGCACGATCAACAACGTCGCTTTGGTCGCCCCCTCGATCTTCTGGAACAGCAAGGACGGAAGGATCACGGCTAACCAGGCAATCTATCCGCAGTACGGGGGGCTCCTCTTCTTCGCCTACGGGAGCGGCGGTCTCAACATGTCGGGAAACGGCAACAGCTGGAGCGGCGGAATCTTCGTCCCGAACAGCAACGCTCACCTCAATGGGGGAGACGGGACCGTCCTGACCGGGTACGTCGAGGCGGACACGATCGACATTCCGGGCAGCAACATCACCTGGATCGGCACCGGCCCGGCGATCGGCGGCACCGGCGGCGTGGGTCTGTCCGAATAGCCGCTGAGCCGGGGTGCTCCCGCGCCGGCGTTCCTGTGGAAAAGGGGACCAATTTCCCGCTCGTTGCGAGCAACTCGGAACACGTGCCTGTGCATAACCCGCACCAGGTCGGCGGAGAGGCGCTACAAGGCGCGAGGGAGCAGGAGCGAGGAGATCCTTTCCGTGTCACCTGTCTCCTTTTCAGCCCGGCGGTCGCCGCAGGCCGCCGGGCTCTTTACAGGCTCTACAGCAGGATCTCGAGCGCCAGTTCCTGCGAACAGCCGCATGCAAACAAATCGACCGCTCGGTGCAGGTCGATGTCGACCCTCTTCGAGAGAAGACGGGCCTCGCGGCGGGCGTAGCCGACGCGGAGTAGCTGCTCGAAGCGCCAGTCGATAACCGCTACTGCGGTCGGCCCGTCTTGTTCAAGCTGCTCTACGGTCATGATTCCTCGCCCCTCATTGAACACCGGTCTATGTCGAGCTTCCTGTACCGAAGATCTGGCTTTGGCTAAACCAATGGGTCACGACGCAGGTCGCTTCCGGGCGGACGATCTGTTCATGGTGAGATGCCAGACCTGCGGGCTGCGGTTCGACGAGCGTGCATACCAGATCGTCGTCTCGGAGCTCGGCTCGTTCGAATCGGTCGAGTGCGCCGAGAAGGCTCAGCGCCGTCACAGACGGCGCTCTGGCGAGGAGATCGCCGCGGCCCTCTTGCTGGCGGCTTCGCATCTCCAGTCGCAGGCGGTGCCGGCGCAGGAGAGCAAGGCGGATCAGCCGGCCTGACGACGGCCGGTGAGGCCGTGCTCGTAGGCGAACCTGGCCGCCTCCGTGCGGCTGCTGACGCCGAGCTTTCGATAGAGGTTCGTCAGGTGGTACTTGATCGTCTGCTCGCTGAGCCACAGCTCGGCGGCGATCTGCCTGTTCGACTGGCCGGCGGCGACGTGCCCGAGGATCTCGCGCTCCCGGCCGGTCAGGCCGAGATCCGTCGAGGCGCGCTCCGCGGTGCCGGGCGCCTCTCCGAACGACTCGGTCAAGAGCGTGCCGTCGACGATCTGGCGCATGATGGGCGCGAGCTCCGCGGGATCGATCGCCTTTCCGATGAAGGCTTTGGCCCCCCGCTTGAGCGACTCTGCACCCAGTTCGGGATCATCGACGCCCGAAAGCATCACGACCTTGATCTCCGGATACTGCTTCCGGAGACGATCGAGCACCTCGAGGCCGTCGAGGACAGGCATCCGAACGTCGAGCATGACGAGGTCGGGGCGGGTCTCAGCGATCCGCGGCAACACCTCGCTCCCGGATCTGGCCTCGCCCACGACTTCGATGTCCGAGTGCGGCTCGAGCGCCATGCGAATCGCCTGCAGCACAAGGCCGTGGTCGTCCGCCAGGAAAAGCCGAATTGGCCGCAGTTTCCCTTCCTCCTCTCCGCATTCGAGGCCGAGATCGACCTCGCCTCACAGATGCCGTTTGGGCCGAAAAACATGCGGCCTGCCGCGGATCTGTGTCGACGCATCGTGTTCCTGCGCCTGCGGCCTCACAATCCCTCGATCGAGCCATTCTGGACAGAGGTCCTGCTTAGCCAGGACCTCTGGTCAGAAGCGCGGCGCCTCGAATGCGCCAGATTCGACGTGCATGGTGGACTCTGCGGCAACCGTGCTTTTGCTGAGCGCCGCGTTGCTCGCGGCGCTCGGCCTAGTTTCGGCCGGGCTCGTGGGTACTTCGGTGCTCACGATCCGGGTCCGCCGGTTTCGTGAGGCGCGGGCCCTGCGCATGCAGGCGCAGATGCACCTACCGCACGAGTAGCTCGACGATTCCGCCAAGCGCGAGGAAGGGGCCGAGCGGCATCGTCGACTTCAACGCCACGCGCCCCTGAACGAGCAACAGCAGTGCTGCGAAGCCGCCCGCGGCGAGCAGACCGACGGTGAGCGCGGGGACAACGCCGCGGCCGAGCGCGGCCCCGAGCAAGAGGGCGAGCTTGACGTCGCCCAGCCCGAGGGCGCCTGGGCGCAAGAGTGCCGGAATGAAAAGGGCGAGCGACGAACCGAGCGCCGCGAGCACCCATTCCGGCGTTCGGCCCGGCGCCAGCGCGGCCTGCGCGACGAGCGTGACGGCCGTCGCGGGCAGGACGATCCGGTCGGGAAGGATCCGCCGGCGGATGTCGATGGCGGCAAGGCGCACGAGGACGAAGCCGACGAATGCCCCGACGACGCCGCGTCCGCTCAGGCCGCCGTGGAGCAGGCACAGAAGCGAGACCGCCGACGCCGAGAGCAGCACGGCCACCTCGCCGCCGGGCAACTCGCGACCGACAGCGGGAGCGGGAGCGGCGATCTCCTGGGTCGTCACGAAGGTGCTTCGAGTGGTTGCAGGACGTCTCCGACGCACAGCTCCCGGCGTTCGATCTCGCCCGCCGAAAGCTCGAGCGCGCTTCGTGCACCACGCGCGAAGGTCACGCGCCACGGGCGAAGGTCCGGCACGAGCTTGACGACGCGGCCGTCCCGGTCGAGGAACGCGACGTCGAGCGCAAACCGCATGAAGAACGTGTGAATGGAGCTGGTCGGCCGGATGAGGAGGCCCTCACCCTCACCGAGGCCGCGGCGGCCGAGCAGGCCGCGGAGCCGCGAGAAGAACGTGGCTGCGGGATGGCAGGACCGGCAGACGACGGCGCCGTCGTCGCGGACGAGCGTGAACGGAGCAGTCGCCATCGCTGCACACATGCTCGCAGGCCGCTCTGCCAGGAGACCCCACCCAAACGGTTCGGCGCAACCCCCCCTTCGTCTGTTCAGGAGTCGGCGACGGTGCTCAACACTGGGCCGAAGAAGTAAATCTGCGGCCTCGAAGCTGCGGTCGCGAGGGAGAAGTGAAGGGAGGTAGCACAATGAGCGAGCAGTTCTCGCTTTTCATCGTCAAGGCCTTCGCCCGCATTCGGCGAGAGGACGGCCAGGCACTGGCCGAGTACGCGCTGATCCTGGCGCTCGTGGCGGTTGTCTGCATCGGCGCGCTGACGGTCCTGGGCACGAGCATCAGCGCCCAGCTGAGCGCGATTTCGACGGCAATCTCAGCCGCATAGGCACGACGTGGCAACAGCTGCCCGGCTCACGGACTGGGACGACACCCACCGGGGGCCGGGCAGTGTGGCCACAAGGGAGAAGAAGAAAAACGATGTCCATACAACCACCACCCAAATTCAAGAAGCTTTTCGCGGCTCTCGCCGCCCGCAGCGAGTCGGGCCAGGCGCTGGTCGAGTATGGCCTCATTCTCACGCTCGTCTCGCTCGTGGCGATCGGACTAACGCCCGTCGGTCAGTTGATCTCCGCCAAGCTCACAGAGATCGCCTCGGCGATTTGACCATGGCCGGCGCGACCAAGCTCAGAAGGTTTCTGCGGCGGGAAGAGGGCCAGGCCCTCCCCGAGTTCGCGCTGATCCTGCCCGTCATCATTCTCATACTTTTCGGGGTCCTCGAGTTCGGCAAGATGTTCAACTACTGGCTCGACGAGGGGCATCTCGCCAACACCGGAGCGCGCTACGCCGTCGTCGACAGCCTTCCGGGCGGGGCGACACTTCAGCAGTACATTCGAAGCCAGGCGGAAACGAGCCAGCTCAGGAGCGGGGCGCATGTCTGCATCAGCTTCCCGTCCGGCACGCACGCCGTCGGCGATCCCGTCAAGGTCGACGTCACGTACAACACCGGCGTCCCGGTCGTCAGAAGCATCAGCAACGGAATTTTCGGCGGGGCGATCCCGGCAACGATCAAGATCGCCGGCAGCTCCACCATGCGGCTCGAGGCCGTGCCGACACATTACTCAGCAGGTGACGGGGGGACAGGCGCATGCTGAACGGCAGCCGTCGCGTCTCCGAGAAGTGCCGGGCACAGACCCGGCTATTGACCACGGCATTCGCCGCCCGAGCGCGGTAGAGGAGGCATCCAGATGGAGATCGCTCAGAGACTGACATCGACCCGCGGCGGGACGCTCGCGGTCGCTGCCCTGGCCGCGGTGCTCGCGGGGGGCTCGATTCTCGTGTACCTGAACGGGTACCGGCACAGCATCAAGGCCGAAGGAGCCCCGGTGACGGTGCTCGTCGCCAACACCATCATTCACAAGGGGACACCCGGCAGCGCAGTCGCCGTGAAGGGGCTCTTCCGGCCGGCGACGGTCCGCGAGAGCCAGCTGCGGAACGGCGCCTTCAGCGATCCGGCCAGCCTACGCGGCCAGATCGCGACCACAGACATCGTCAAGGGCCAGCAGCTGACCACGGCCGAGTTCTCCGGGGGGGTCAACTCCGTCGCGAGCACTCTGACGGGGGCGGAGCGGGTGATCAGCGTTCCGCTGGACTCGGCTCACGGCCTCATCGGAGGAGTCCAGAAGGGAGATCACGTCGACATCTTCGCGGGGTTCAACGTCACCTTGAACGGCGTGAGCAGCACGCGGCCGATGCTGCGCCTGATCGCCCAGGACGTCCCCGTGGTTAGCGTCGGCGGGCCCAACGGCAGCCTCGGCAACAACGCCACGACCCTCGTCAGCCTGAAAGTGCATCCCCGGCAGGCCGCGGAGCTCGCGTTCACCTCCGACAACGGGAAGCTCTGGCTGGTCGTGCGCCCTCCGAACGGGGCAAAGCCGAGCAGGCCCGGACTCGTCACGATCAGCACCGTCCTGCTCGGGGTCCCACCGCTGAATCTGTCGACGGCGGGCACGTATCGCAAGACCCAGCAGGACTACCTCAGGGCTCTGGGGGTGACACCGTGAACCGCGGGACGCTCAAGGCACTCGTCGCGCTCGACGAGGGTGTCGACGCAAACCTCGTCGAGGCGTCGCTCCCCAGCGCATCACGCGTGCAGGTGGCGGGCATCGTCTCGGGGCTCGACCGCGGCTGGACCGTGCTCGAGGAGACGGCGCCGGACCTGCTGCTGATCGCCTGCTCCACGTACTCGGAGCGAGCGCTCTACCTGATCGAAAACTCGATCAAGCAACGGCCGGAGCGGCCGGTCGTCGTCCTGTTCTTGGGCTCGCCTGACGGCTTCATGCAGCGCGCCTTCGAGGCCGGCGCCGACGAGCTCCTGACCTTGCCCGCGGCTCCGGACGAGGTTCGATTCGCGCTCGACAAGGTCCTCGCACGGAGAAGCGGCGGCGATCTGGGCGCGGGGTCTCACCCGATGATCTGCGTCCTCGGCCCGAAGGGCGGAACTGGCAAGAGCATCACCTCGACCAATCTCGCGGTCGCGCTTGCGCTGGCCGGGTCGAAGCCCGTGCTCGTCGATCTCGATCTCCAGTTCGGCGATGTCGGCATCGCGCTCGGACTGGCGCCCGAGCGAACGATCCACGATCTCGCCCGCGTCGGCGGCTCGATCGACCCAGGGAAGGTCGAGGGGTTCCTCACGGCTCATTCCTCGGGCGCAAAGGCGCTACTGGCGCCGAGCCGGCCCGACCAGGCGGCGGCAGTGACCGTCGAGTTCCTGCGCGAGGTCTACGGCGCTCTCCGGCTGAGCCACGACTACGTGATCGTCGATACAGCACCTGGATTCACGCCGGAGGTGATCGCGTCGATCGACACGGCGTCTCACCTGATCGTGGTGGGAATGCTCGACGCGCTCTCGCTCAAGGACACGAAGCTCGGCCTCGAGACGCTCGAGCTGATGGGCTGCGAGCCGGAGCGAATCCGTCTCGTCCTCAACAGGGCCGACTCGAAAGTCGGGATCAGTCTTGGCGAGGCCGAGACGATCCTCGGCCGAGCTCCCGACATCCTCGTCCCGAGCGACGAGGAGATTCCGCGGGCTCTGACCGAGGGCCTGCCGATCGTGCTCGCCAACGAACGCTCGCCCGCGGCCCGCGCGTACTCCTCGCTGGCCGATCTCTACCTGGAAGAGCAGCGGCCTGAGCCGAGCTCGAACGGCGACTCCGGGCGCAAGCGGGGCAGGCGGCTGCTGTCGTGGAAGGCGGCGAGCTAGCGATGGAACTCCATGAGCGCATCTCCGCAGGCCGGCATCTGACCGGAACCGAGGGCCCGGACCCGTTCGCAGACGTGAAGAATCGAATCCACCTCGCGCTGATCGAGGAGCTCGGCCCGCAGCTCTTCTCCCTCGGAGGCGAGCCGGCCGATGTCCGCGCCCGCGTGGAGGCCGACATCAAGGAGCGGCTGAGCCAGGAGCCGGGGCTCTCGAGAGATGATCGGGACCGCCTCGAAGCAGAGCTCACCGACGACGTCGTCGGATACGGGCCGCTCGAGCGCCTGCTCGCGGACAACTCGGTGTCCGAGATCATGGTCAACGGCCCGAGCGAGATCTGGGTCGAGCGCGAAGGTCGGCTGTACATCACGACCCTCCGTTTCACGGACGAGTCGCACCTGCGGCGGATCATCAACAAGCTCGTCGCGCAAGTCGGGCGCCGCATCGACGAATCGTCGCCGATGGTCGACGCTCGCCTGCTCGACGGCTCTCGCGCGAACGCGGTCATTCCGCCGCTCTCGCTGAGCGGCCCCCTACTGACGATCCGCAAGTTCGGCCAGAAGCGATACGGCTTCGAGGAGCTCGTTCGCATCGGCTCGTTGACCACGGAGACTGCCGATTTCCTGCGCCGCTGCATCGAGGCGGAGATCAACATCCTGATCTCGGGCAGCACCGGTTCTGGGAAGACGACGCTCCTGAACGCACTGTCGGCCGCCGTCCCCGAGAGCGACCGCATCATCACGATCGAAGACGCGGCCGAGCTCCAACTGAACCAGCAGCATGTCCTCCGGCTCGAGTCGCGCCCGAAGAACATCGAGGGCGAGGGAGAGGTCGGGATTCGCGAGCTCGTCCGCAACTCGCTGCGGATGCGGCCCGACCGGATCATCGTCGGGGAGGTACGAGGAGCGGAGGCTCTCGACATGCTCCAGGCGATGAACACGGGCCACGAGGGGTCGCTCTGCACGGTGCACGCGAACTCGCCGCGTGACGCACTCGCGCGGATCGAGACCATGGTGCTCATGTCCGGATTCGACCTCCCGCTGCGGGCGATCCGTCAGCAGCTCGCGTCGGCGCTCGACATGATCGTCCACCTCGAGCGGCTCGAGGACGGCTCGCGCCGGGTGGTCGCGATCACCGAGGTGCAGCGGATGGAGTCCGATGTGATCACGCTCCAAGAGCTGTTCGAGTTCAAGATCGAGGAGGTGCTGCCCGACCGGACGGTGATCGGAGAGCTCCAGCCGACGGGCCTGCGCCCAAGCTTCCTGCACAAGTTCGAGAAGCGCGGTCTCGAGATGCCGATCTCCGTTCTTCCGACCGTGCAACGAGAGGCGATTTCCGAGAACGGGCGACGTTGAAGCGACTGGCCCTGACCATCGGGCTCTCGGCCGCGGTTCTCCTGTCCGCCGCCGCTGCGAATGCGGGGACCGGGTTCCAGCTCACGCAGATCGGCCGCGTGCGGTTTCCGGACCGCGGGTATCTGGTCGACCTCCAGCGCGGAACGCGCCTGCACCGCAAGAACGTCCAGGTGCGAGAAAACGGTCGGCCCGTGCGGCGGTTCTCGATCGTTCCGCTCCAGGCGGCGCCACAGACGTTCGCCACGATCCTCATCCTCGATGCGAGCGAAACCATGCGTGGGCGGCCCCTTCAGGCCGCTCTCAGCGCCGCGCGGACCTTCGCGGCCCGAAAGAGCGCGAGCGAGGAGATCGGCATCCTCACCTTCAACAGCTCCTCCCAGTTGCTGTCCGTCCCGACGCCTGACTCCCGCGCCCTCGAGCGGGCGCTGGCGCGGCCCCCGCAGCTAAGGCTCGCGACACACATCTACGACGCGGCCGGGCGCGCGCTCTCGATCCTCGACCGCGACGAGGTCTCGGCCGGCGCGATCGTCCTCCTCTCGGATGGGGCGGACACGGGAAGCGTCACCAGCATCGACGACGTCATCCAGCGTGCGCGCGCGGCCCACGTTCGAATCTTCACCGTCGGCCTGGTCTCGAGAGCCTTCGATCCTCAGCCGCTGCAGACCCTGGCGGTTGAGACCGGAGGCTCATTCCACCGGGCCCGGTCCGCATCCGACCTCCAGGACATCTACGCCGGCCTCGGGACGAGGCTCGCAAACCAGTATGTCCTCCAGTACCGATCGCGCGTTCAGCCCAAGACGGCCGTTGAGGTCACTGTCCGCATCGGCGGCGTCTCGACCGCGTCGGCGCGATATACGGCGCCGGTGCCGGGCACGATCGCGCCGTTTAAGCGCTCGCTCCTCGAGCGCTACTGGGTCTCCGGCCTTTCCCTCATTGTTGCCATGTTGCTCGGAGCCGGGCTCGCGGCCTATGCCGCGCTCGCGCTGCTGCGCCGGCCACGCCGCACGATCGTCCGCCGAATTGGGTCGTTCGTCTCGCTTCCCGGGGCCGCCGACGACAAGCCGCGACGGCTGCTCAGCGAACGGCTCCTTGCCGAGACCGAGCAGTCGTTCTCGAGGACACGCTGGTGGGCGTCGCTGCGCAACGCGCTCGAGATCTCCGGGATCGGGATTCCACCCGAGCAGGTCGTCCTCGGAACGTTCGTGGCGACGGTGCTGGTTGCAATCCTGCTCGTGCTGATCTCGCCGATTCTCGTCGTCTTCGCCTTCGCCGTGCCGATGCTGGTGAACGGCGCGATCCAGCGAAGGCTGAAAAAGATTCGCGACGCGTTCGCGGAGCAGCTGCCCGACAACCTGCAGGTGCTCGCCTCAGCGCTGCGGGCGGGCCACAGCTTCGCGGGCGCTCTCGCCGTCGTCGCACAGGACGCGCCCGAGCCGTCCCACAGCGAACTGCAGTCGGTCGTCGCGGACGAGCAACTGGGCGTGCCGCTCGAAGATTCGCTGCGTGAGGTAGGAGACCGAATGGCGAGCAGGGATCTCGAACAGATCGCGTTGCTGGCCGAGCTCCAGAAGCGAGCGGGCGGCAACATGGCCGAGGTTCTCGAGACCGTCATCGACACGATCCGAAGCCGCTTCGACCTGCAGCGGCTCGTGAAGACGCTGACGGCGCAGGGGCGCATGGCCCGCTGGATCCTCACGCTGCTGCCGCTCTTCCTCGCCGCCTTGATCACGTTTCTGAACCCGACCTACATGAAGCCGCTGTTCGCCTCGGGCGGCGGGCGCGTCGCCGTCGTCCTCGCGACGATCATGGTCGTCGCGGGATCGCTGGCCATCAAACGGATCGTCAACATCAAGGTCTAGGGGACTCGCGGCATGTTCATCTTCCTGCTCATCGGCCTCGTCCTCACGGGAACCAGCGTCGTCCTCGTGCTGCGCTCGTTCGGGTTCGGCCGTGCCGGCTCGGAGGGGGCGCTCGCGCGGATCGCGGCCTACGGGTTCCGAGAGCGTGACGCCGTCCCGAATCAGGCGCCACGCCGTCCGGTCGGCAATCAACTCGACGCGCTCGCGGGCACAATCGGCGACTTGCTCTCGCGCCGGACGAAACGCTCCGGCGAAGCCGAGTTGCGGGACGCGCTGCAAGCGGCCGGCATGTACACAACGAGCCCGCGCAAGTTCATGGGGTACCGGCTCATCCTGGGCGTCGCCCTGCCCCTGCTGTGGCTCTGGCTGTCCTCCAGCGGCGGCTCACCCGTGCAGGTCTTCTTCGGTTTCTTCGTAGCGGCCGTCCTGGGCTGGCGGGGCCCGCTGATCTGGGTCAAGCGGCGCGCTCGGCTGCGGATGGAGCAGATCGACTACGAGATCCCTGAGCTGATCGACCTGCTCGTGACGACGGTCGAGGCGGGGATGAGCTTCAGCGCGTCACTCCAGCTTGCGACGCGACGGTTCAAGGGCCCGCTCGGGCAGGAGCTCCGGCTGGCGATCCAGGAGCAGGAGATGGGCCTTGCGACCAACGACGCGCTCGAGAACATGCTCTCGCGTGCGAACACGTCGGCCATGCGCTCGTTCGTCCGCTCGGTGCTCCAGGTCGAAACGCTCGGGGTCTCGATCGGAAAGGTCCTCCGCGACCTCGCGATTGAGATGCGCAAGCGCCGCCGGCAGCAGGCCGAGGAGCGCGCGCAGAAGGCACCGACGAAGATGCTCTTCCCGCTCATCCTCCTCATCTTTCCGGCGATCTTCCTCGTGCTGCTCGGTCCGGCGGCGATCGAGATTCTCAAGGCTCTGAACGGGATCGCCGCATGACCGGCGAACGGAATCAGCGGCTGCTCGGGAACGCCGCGCTCGTCGTGCTCTTCGCGAGCTTCGCCTACGCAAACCTCATGCGTTGGCATCAGACCGGGCACCCCGTCGGCCTGGGCATCGTGTGCGTGGAGGGAATGACGGCGCTTCTCTTCATCGTTCGCCGCCCCTCTCAGGAGACGAGCCGGCGGACGCTCGCCTGGCTGGCCGCGCCGGTCGGAGCGTTCGCGATGCTGCTCGCGCGGCCGGTCGGGCACCCGGACGCGGGACCGCTGGCGGTGTTCGAGGTCGTCCAGCTCATCGGCCTTGCGATCGCGTTCGTCGGCCTCGGGTTCCTGGGTCGCTCGTTCGGCATCGTCGCCGCCCTCCGGCGCGTGAAGACATCCGGCGTCTACGGGCTCGTCCGTCACCCGATCTACGCGGCCTACCTCCTGAGCTACACCGGGTACGTCCTCGAAAACATGTCGGTGCGAAACATCGCACTACTGGCGCTTTCGACCGCGGGCCAGTTGGCGCGCATCGCCGAGGAGGAGCGCGTGCTCGTCGGCGACCCGGACTACCGCGCGTATCGCCAACGCGTTCGCTACCGGCTGATCCCCTTCATCTACTGACGGTGACGAGCCGATGACAGACGTCGCCTTGCAAGCCGAAAGGATCGTGGCCGGACGGGGCATGCGCGGCCAGCTGAAGCGCCTCGCGTGGTACTTCGACGACTCCGAGACGAGTCGGTCGAAGGGCGCGCGCACGATTCGCCGGCTCATCGCAGGGCTGCTACTGACCTTCGCCGTTGTACTCGAGGTCACGGCGCTCGCCCACGGAGACGTCAGCACTGCGCCGCTCTTCTTCGTCTTCGGGGCAGCGGCGCTCCTGGTCAATCGGTTCGGACGCTTCACCTACTACTTCGTGCCGGTCATCCTCGGGCTGTTCGCGTACATCGCCACCGGGCAGTTCGTGAACAAGTTCAGCCTGCCCGTCCACTACACGCCGCAGCTGCGGGCCGAGCAGTACCTGACTCCGGGGTCGATCCCGACGGTCTGGCTCCAGGAGCACCTCTACCACGGACGGACAGGGGTGCTCGAAGTGTTCTCGTTCGCGATGTACACGTCGCATTTCGCAGTCCCGCTCCTGCTCGGCGTGGGTCTCGCGCTGACGGATCGTGGCCGCGCTTTCGCACTCCTGATGTTCGGGATCCTCGCGGCCTCGCTGCTCGGCGAGATCACGTTCATCCTCGCGCCGACCGCTCCACCGTGGCTCGCGGCGCAGGAGGGCTATATCCCCCACGTGCACCACATCCTGAAACAGACTTTGTACGACCTTCATCTGACGAAGCTGGCCGCGCTCGACGGCGATGCCTCGAAGTACAACGTCACGGCCGCCGTGCCCTCGCTGCACATCGCGTTCCCCGTCATCTGCGTGCTGACGGCGATCCGGGCCAAGCTGCCGCGCTTTGTGGTGGTAGGCCTTGTTCTCAACCTGCTCGGGGTGACCTTCGCCATCGTCTACACGGGCGAGCACTATCTCGTCGACGCGCTCGCTGGTGCGCTGTATGGCGTGGTTGCGTGGCTCCTCGTTCGACGACTGCTGGAGCCCGGCCACCGCCGACAGGACGCCGCCAACGAGGTCGCTGTCGCTCTCCCCGCCTCAGAACCGGGGACCTAGACCTTCGTCTAGGCCCCCTAGCCGTTCGGCTAGGTAGGACGCGATCGCCCTTCCCACAGAGGGCGTGATGTGCTTCTTTTTGAGGGGGCCATCGAGGCTCCATGCGGACGAACTGGGGAAGAGGGGGCAGGCTTGCGGCGGCTGAAGCTTCTCGTGGTCGAAGACCACCCGTTGATGGTGGAGGCGATTCGCCTCGCCGTCGCCGCAAGTGACGACTTCGAGATCGTCGCCGTCGCACCGTCAGGAGCAGATTTCGTGCCCCTCATCCGCGGGACGACGCCAGACCTCGTCCTCCTCGACTTGCGAATGCCTACGGTCGATGGACTGGCCGCGCTCCGGGCTCTGCGGCAGGCAGGCTTGGACACGAAGGTGATCGTCCTGTCTGCGGAGGAAGAGCCGGAGCTCGTTCGGCAGGCGCTCCGTGCCGGCGCATGCGCGTACATCATGAAGCGAATCGACCCGGGTGACCTCTTGGCCGCCATCCGCCAGGCGCTCGATCAAACCCTCTTCCAGCCCCTGCATGCGAACCCCTTGACCGCGGGCGCGGACGGGAGCGGCACAGACCTAAACAAGCGAGAGCTGGCGATTCTGAGCGCCGTCGGGGCGGGGCTCTCGAACAAGCAGATCGCCGAGCGCGAATGGCTGGCGGAGCAGACGGTGAAGTTCCACCTGACGCACATCTACAAGAAGCTCGGCGTCTCGAGTCGAACCGAGGCGGTCGCGAAGGCGTTTCAGGACGGGCTAATGGACGACCTCATGGGCCAGGCCATGCAGGCCAAGCCCGAGCCCGAGCCCGCTAGAAGCTGAGCTGCGCCTCCACTCCTGGGTGCGAGACCTGCCAGGCGCGGATGAAGAACCCGACCTCGAGCCACGCCTCGCGGTGGTCGGATGCGCGGGGATAGACGACCCGGCACGCCGTCGGTGCGATCTGGTTGGTGAGGCAGCCGTTGCGAGCCAGGGCATCCATGATCTCCGCGAGGAGAACCTCGTCGTTGAGCTCGAGTTGAAGCGCCATGTCGCATCCGATTGTCGACGACTCAACTCGCCTTTCCCCGACCTGAACGTCCGGGAATGCCCGACCACGGGCTAAGTCGCGAATCGGAGGGACGGGCCGGATCTCCCGTCCCCCGCCGGAAAGGGTGACCTGGCCTAGACCAATAGCCGTAGGTTCGGCAGGCCCGTAGATCAATAGTGGTCATGCACGGTCGGTGAGTCCGCCGGAAGGGGATGTCGTCGACCGCGCAAACGGGATGAAAAACGACGCGCAAGCTCTTGGTTCGCCTCCGGCTCGCTCAATACGCGGGTACGGTCGAGGCTGCGTGGCGCTCGCCGCGGCGGCTGTGCTCCTGGTAGTCGTCGGCTCGATCTCCGCAGCTCCGGCCGCGCTGAAGACGCCCAGGCCGCTCTCTCCCCCGTCCGGGGCCACGGTCACCATGTTGCCGGCATTCGCCTGGGCGCCGGTGCGGGGAGCCGAGCGCTACGAGTTTCAGATCGCGGCAGACGCCGGCTTCAACGCTCCCGTCCTCGGCCCCGGCCAGGACCGCTTCTTCACGAAGAACACGCGCGCGACCCTGTCGAAGACCGTCCCGAACGGGACCTACTGGTGGCGTGTTCGGGCGTCGGGTCGCGGCGGGCGGGTCTCGCATTGGACTGCCGGCCAGTCGTTGCGAAAGACCTGGACGGCGGCTGCGGCCCTCAACTCGCCCGCGAACGGCGCTGCTGTCAGCTACCCGCTCGTGCCGCTCAGGCTTGCCTGGTCGCCGGTTCCTGGAGCGGCCACGTACCTCGTCTCGATTGCGACGGATCCTCTACTCGGCTCGCTCGTCGGGGGACGGGCGGTCGAGACGGAGGCGACGAGCTACACGCGATCGGCGGCACTCGCGCCCGGCACGTACTACTGGGGCATCACGCCCAAGGACGCCGAGGGGAACAAGGGGGCGCCGTCGCAGGTCCGGTCGTTTGTGTGGACGTGGCCCTCGGCGACGACGCCGGCCTTCGCCGACCTCGTCTCCGACCCGCAGGTCGTCGATCCTCAGTTCTCGTGGAATCCGGTCCCCGGCGCGGCCAGGTACGAGGTGGAGGTCAACTCCTCGAGCGACTACGCTACGGGCTCGCGAGTCTGCTGCACCGGCCAGGTGATCGGCAGCTCGCTGTCGCCGACCAGGGTCCTGCGCGACAACACGTACTACTGGCGCGTGCGGGCGTTCGATCCCGACGGGAATGCCGGCAGGTGGAACGAGGGGTCGCAGTTCGTGAAGACGTTCGACAAGTCGCCTCCGGTTCCCGGACCGAGCATCGCGAACATGCGCATGCGCGACAACCTGACCGACCCGGGGACGGACGTCGAGCCCGGGACGACCGGCTACCAGACGCAGGTGCCGATCGTCAGGTGGGACGCGGTGCCCGGCGCGTCCAGCTACCAGGTCGAGGTGACGCCGTACAGCACCGCGTTCAGTCTTTGCGACTGGACCAGCGGCGACCGCTGGCAGGTGCGGACGGCAGTCACTGCCTGGTCGCCGCTCGGCACCGGCCGCACAGCAGGGGCGCCCTACGGATCCCCGACCTCGATCGCGGGCGATTTTTCCGGCCTCGACGTCGGCCAGCAGTACTGCGTGCGCGTGAGGGCTCGCAGCAATCGCGATTCGAGCAACAACGAGGTCTACGGCGACTACACCGAGCTCGATAACGGAGACGGAATCGGGTGGGCGTTCCAGTTCACCGGCTACCCGGCGGGAGGCAGTTGCACGCCCTCCTGCAACTCCGGCTATCTCGGATCCGGGGACTACGTCCTGCCGGCCCGCGGAAGCACGGTTGGGCAGACGCCCCTGCTGACCTGGCGACCGCTCGCGGGCCATGCCAGCTATTTCGTCATTGTCTCCCGGGACCAGTCCTTCACGAACCTCGTCGACTACGCGTTCACCCAGATACCGGCCTATGCGCCTCGGACGAGCAGCAACGTGACCACGTACCCCGACGAGACGACGACCTACTACTGGGTCGTCCTGCCGGCCGTGTTGGCGGACGGGCACGGAGCCGTCGGCAACCCGGACGACGGAGCGCCTTCTACCTTCCAAAAACGCTCGACGCCGCCGGTTCGGCTCGCTCCGGCCGACGGCTCGGTCCAGCTCGGCCAGCCGACATTCCGCTGGACGCTTGCCCTCGGGGCCCGTCGCTACCGCCTTCAGGTCGCCCAGGACCCGACCTTCGGCGACCCGATCGACGACATCGTCACGGACGCCACCGCCTACACGAGCAACACGACGTATCCCGCCGACAGCGTTCTCTACTGGCGAGTGCGCGCGGACGACGAGAACCTCGTCGGGCTCACCTGGTCGACGATCGGCACGTTCCAGAAGCGGCTTCCGACTCCGCACTTGAGCTCTTCGAACCCGCTTCAGGGTGGCTTCCTGCCCACCTGGACGTGGGACTCGATCACGGGCGCCGCCTCCTATGACGTGGCCGTCGATCTTCCCGACGGAACGCACCGGGACGTCAGCGGAATGCGCACGGCAGCGCTCACCCCAGTTTTGATGTATGGCACGGGCCTCTTCCACTGGAAGGTGCGGGCGAACTTCCCGAAGGCGACGTTCGGCACCGTCCCAGGCCCATATTCGGCGACCCTGCCCTTTACGCGGACGATCTCGGAGCCGACCGGCGCGCACGCCGACCGCGCCGCCGGGCGCCTGCTCCTGAGCTGGGAACCGAAGCCGGGCGTCAAGCGCTATCGGGTGCAGATCGCCTCTCGCCTCGATTTCGCGACGACGATCGAGAACCTCGTCACCGACAACACGAGCTATGCGCCGAGGTTGACTCAGACCCAGTATGGCCTCCACAAGACGCTCTACTGGCGCGTGGCCGGCGTCGACGGGGGCAACAACGTGGGCGACTTCACGCCCGCGATGGCGATCGGGGCCGCGAAGCAGTTGCGGCTCACGGTTCGAGGGAACCCCATGCGCGGACGATCGACTCGCGTGATCGTGACCGTGACCGGCCCGAACGGCGCTGTTGGCGGCGCGACCGTCCGTGTCTCGGGCGCCGGCATGAGGACGCAGGCCAGGCGAGCAAACCGCTCGGGCCGGGTTGGCTTCAGCGTCCGACCGAGACGGCGCGGCACGGTCACCTTCCGCGCGACAAAGTCGGGCTACCAGCCCGCCGTCCTCTCGAAGCGCATCGGCTAGTGGTCCCGGGCCACAGGCCCGGGACTCGCGCAAAGTGCTCCGCACTTTCCGCGACCAAAAGCACAGCTGCCGAGGAACGACGGCTCAACCGGCCCGCCACATGGCCGTTGAAGGCAAGCCTGTAGGGCGTTCGTCGGCCGGCTAGGCGACGACGTGGTAGAGCGGACGCTCGACGATGCCGTGCTCGTACGCGTACCGGACCGCTTCAGTGCGGTTGCTCACCTCGAGCTTGCGATAGATGTTCGTGAGGTGGAACTTCACCGTCTGCTCGGCCAGGAACAGCTTCTCGGCGATCTGCCTGTTCGATCGGCCGCTCTGGAGCGCCTGGAGGATCGTGAGCTCGCGCTTCGTCAGCTCCGCGTCGTCGGCCGCACCGTTCTCGTCGCGCTCGCGTAGCCCGAGCGGCTGAAAGACCGTGTCGGTGACCGCCTGCCGAAGTGCGGACGGAAGATCGCGCGGGTCGATGTGCTTGACGATAAAGGCCGCCGCCCCGCGATCGAATGCCGCCTGGATCACCGAGGGGTCGTCGACCCCGGAGAGGATCGCGACCTTGACCTGCGGATAGCGCTCCCGGATTCGATCGAGCACCGTCAGGCCGTCGATTCCTGGCATGCGGATGTCCAGCAGCACCAGATCGGGCCCGGTCTGACCGATGAACGGGATCACCTTCGTGCCGGAATCCACCTCGGCAACGATCTCTATCTCTTCGTCAGCTTCGAGCGCTAGTCGGATCGCGTGAATCATCAGCCGATGGTCATCGGCGATTAGAACTTTGAGCCGCCGCATGGCTCCCCCTTTCGTACTCCCACCGTTGACGTTACGACTCCGCTCGGGGGAACACAACCTTCCGTGGCACTAACTAGACTGTTGGCGGCCGAAGATTGAGCGAAGGTCCAGGGTTGGGGCGACTCCGACGTCGATCTGGAGCAGAGAGGTGTCTGGTTGATTCTCAACGCGATGGTAAGCGGAACGATGTCGGCGAACAATTTCGTGATCGTGCTTTGCCTCGGCGCCGCCTTGCTGGCGATGTGGATCGTCGCGCGGTTGCCGAAGATCGGCCCGGCGAGCCTCCCCCGCGCGCTCGCCCATGTGCTGGCCGCGGTCCTGCTCGGAGTGGTGACCGGGCCGGCGATGCGCGAACTCGCGTCGCTCCCGCTCCCGGGCTCTGCCTTCGTCATCACGTTCGGCATCGCGCTCCCGGCGCTCACCTACATGTTCCTCGCCACCGTCTGGCTGCTGCGCGTGATGCTGGGTTACTTCCAGCGCCCGCATTTCTGAGCCGCGGGCCTAACGCAGTCGCTGCCCTCTGAGTCCCGGACCTCTCGCGCTTTGGTCCACGTATGGACCTCGTGGGCGAATCCGCTCGTATAGTCAGCGCGCGATGGTGGGCCCGGGCCGACAGGAGCGCTCCTGGATTCGAGGCGCGCAAGCGGGATCGGCCTCGGACCTCGAGGCACTGTTCCGCGAGCACTGGCCCCGAGCGCACCGGGCTGCGTTCCTCGTCGTGCAGGACGGGGCAGCCGCCGAGGACATCGCGCAGGAGGCGTTCCTCGCCGCGGTGCGCAACCTCGACCGCTTCGACCGCAAACGGCCGTTCGGGCCGTGGCTGCATCGCATCGTCGTCAACCGGGCGATCGACTGGGCCCGGGCCAGGAAGCTGCGGCGCGAGACGGCCGAGGTGGACGCGGGCGACGAGTACGACACGGGCGATCTCGGCACCTTCTCGGAGGGCGTCGGGGCCGGCCTCGCGTCGCTGCAACCGGAACATCGGGCGGTGATCGTCCTCCGCTATCTCCTCGAGTACACGCCGGGCGAGATCGCCGAGCTGCTCGACCTGCCGCGCGGCACCGTCAACTCGCGCCTTCGGCGAGGACTCGACCGCCTGGAGGAGATCATCGACCGGGAGCACGCATGAGGCGCCGTGCGTCGAAATACGATGCTCGCGCGTTCCTCGGGCGCCGCTGCGGGTGCGGGGCCGGAGGGCACAGTATTCGCAATACGGGCCCGGAGAGCACCGTGCCCGCAGCGGCGCCAGGCGGTGGCGGAGGGCGGCTCCGCCGCCCGGGAGCCGCCGCCGGCGAGGGGCGCGCGTGAGCCTTGATCGGGAACTGAGCCGGGCGCTCCAGCGCATCCAGGCGCCGGACGAGCTCGAGGCCCAACGCCGCGCCTGGCCGCTCGTCCGCGCGGCCCTCGACGCGCGCGAGCCGATCGCATGGCCCCGGCGAAACCTACGCCCGCTCCTGGCCGCCGCCGTCGCGGTCGTCATCCTCGCCGCCGCCATCTCGCCCCCAGGCCGCGCTCTCGTCGGCTCCGTCCGAGACGCGGTCACCACCACCGAGAAGGTGAAGGCTCGCCCGGCACTGACCTCGCTCCCGGCGCCCGGGGTGCTCCTGGTCAACTCGAAGACAGGGCCGTGGCTCGTGCGCGCCGACGGCTCGAAGCGGGCGCTCGGCCCGTGGTGGGAGGGATCGTGGTCGCCGCAGGCCAAGTACGTCGCGGTCACGAGGGCACACCAGTTGGCGGCGATCGACCCCAACGCAAAGGGGGCGATCCGTTGGTCGCTCGAGCGCCCGGGCGCCGTGCACGCCGCGCGCTGGTCTCCGGAGGGCTTCCGCATCGCGTACCTGAACGGGCCCGAGCTGCGAGTCGTCGCCGGCGACGGCACGGGCGACGGGGTGCTGCGGCAACGTGTGGGCACGACCACGCCCGCGTGGCGGCCTGGCGGCGCGGATCACGAGCTCGCCTTCTCGACCGTCGACGGGCGCATCGAGCTCGTCCAGACGGACTCGGCGAAGACGCTGTGGCGGACGGTTCCCGGCGAGGTCCCGACCCAGCTCGTCTGGTCGGAGGATGGGAAGCGCCTGCTCGTCCTGAGCGAGCGCTCGCTGCGCGCGCTCGACCTGAACGGCCACAGGCTGTGGACGCTCGGCCTGCCGGTCGGCCCGTCCGGCGTCGCCTTCGTCCGTAAGAGCCACCGATTCGTGATGATTCGCTACTCGCCCGCGACGGGCCTCAGCGATCTCGTCCTGCTCCAGGCCGAGGCCGACCGGGGCGAGTCGCGCTTCCTCTACTCCTCGCCAGGCGACTTCGGGACGCTCGCCATCTCACCCAACGGCAACTGGCTGCTCGTCGGCTGGGTCAACGCCGACCAGTGGCTCTTCCTGCGCCTGAGCGCGGTGAAGGTGCAGGCGGTCTCGAACATCGTCGAGCAGTTCGGAATCGCAGCGCCGCACGGGGCGCTGACGAAGACATTTCCGAAAAGCGTCAGCTGGTGCTGCCCCGCCTCGCCCTAGTACGCTTGCGCCCAGAACGGTGCACGACTGCGCGCGATGCGGAAGTTTGGTGGGCGACGCGTTTCGCTACTGCCCGTGGTGCGCCGCGCCGCAGCGGCTGAAGCTCGTCGAGTTCTTTCGGGCGCGGCATACCGAGGATGTCGGAAAGGCGCTTCGGGTCTCGCGCTACCTCCACGACGCCCTCGACGAGCGCCACGTCCGCTTCAGCATCTGGGACGACGCACGTGTCCAAGCCGCCGTCTCGCTCGAGGACGACGAGGCCGAGCGGCTGGCTCGCTTTCTCCTGGACTCCGCGCCGCCGCCACAGCGGAGCGGGCTGCGCGAGCTCGTCGACCGGGTCGCCTCGATCCGGTTCTGATGCTCGGGGTCGGTGACCAGGTTCCCGGGGCGACCGTCTGGATGGCGCCGCGTGAGCCGACGACGATCGCGGAGCTCGTCGTCGACGCGCCCGCGCTCTTTCTCTTCTTCCTCTTCGCCTGGTCGTCGACCTGAACGAACGAGCTCGAGCTCCTGCGTGACAGGAGAGCGGAGCTCGAGCAGACAGGGGTCGTGCCGTTCGCGATCTCACGCGACTCGTGCTGGACGCAGACGGCGTGGAGCCAGGCGCTCGACCTCGGTGAGATCCAGTTCCTGTCGGACTGGAACGCCGACGCCGTACGGGGCTTCGGCGTCCCGCACGAGTTCCGCGGCATGAAGGACGTCGCCGAACGAACGGCCTTCCTCGTTGGGCGCGGGGGTACGGTCCGCGGGGCATGGCATTACGACACCGGCGAGGTGCCCGACTTCGACGAGCTGCTCGCGGCCGCGCGGGCCTTGTAGCGCTCGCCTGCGCGCTCTACCTCGGGGCAGGTCTCCTTACGACATGGCCCGGGACCAGGTCCCTGGACACGGCGTTTATGGCCGACGGTCGTTCCGGTCACGGCGAGGCGGCGCCCGGTGACCACCTGCAGACCGGGTACCAGCTCTGGCTCGTCGGGCACCAACTCGAGCACGGGCGCGCGCCCTGGCGCGATCCATACAGCTTCCGGCCAGAGGTCAAGCCGCGCTGGAATCTCGCCGGCTGGCCGTTCGGGCTCGTCTACTGGCCGCTGAAGCAAGCGTTCGGAACCGTCGCGGCGTGGAACCTGTTCGTGCTCCTGGGTTTCATGGGCGCGGGCGGGCTGGCCGCGCTGTGGCTGAGAGAGCTGGGACTGCGTCGGAGCGCCGCGCTCACGGGAGGCCTCGCCTTCTCGCTCGCGCCCTACCTCCAGGCGCAGTGGAGCGCCGGACACCTGCTCGCGTGGGTTGCGATGCTGCTGCCCCTGTCGCTGTACGGGGTCGAGCGGGCCAGGCGGCATTCCCTGTGGTGGCTCCTGCTCGCGGGCCTGGCACTCGCCTCGATCCCGCTTTCGGGCCAGCTCCACCTCGCGCTCGGCGCGATTCCGTTCTTCGGCCTCTACGCGTTCGTCCGCTTCCGCTGGGCGGTGGTGCTCGTGGTCCCGGCGCTCGGAGCGGGACTACTCGCCGACTTCGCAGTCGTGCGCGGCACGACGGGGGCGAGCGGTCGCTCCTTCGGGCAGGTCGAGCATTACTCGGCGAGCCTGTCCGACTTCCTCTCGCGCAATGGGCACGAGGTCGAGGGGATCGTCTACCTGGGCTGGACCGTCTTGTTGCTCGCGGTCGCGGGCCTCGCCCTACTGACGGCCGGTCGCCGGTGGGGACTGTCCCTCGTGCTGGGGGTTGGTGCGCTTGTTCCCTCGCTGTTGGCCCTGGGGGCAAACCTGCCCGGCTACGAGACGCTCTGGCGGCACCTGCCCGGGCTCAAGCACACGCGCGTGCCGGAGCGACTGATGCCGATCGCCTGCCTGGCGCTCGCCGCCCTGGTCGCCGTCGCGGTCTCGCGGTTGAACTGGCCGGGCACGGCGTTGATCGTCGCGGTGCTGCTCCTCGTCGACCTCCATCTCGGCCTTTTCCACGCGACCGCCGCCGACGAGCACAACCGCGCCTACGCGGCGCTCCGCTCACAGCCCTCGGGACGGCTGGTCGAGCTTCCGGCGTTCCTGCCTGACGATCAGGACGCGAGCGTCGACGCCTACTACCTCATGCAGGCGCCACGGGAGCATCCCTCGGGCTACTCGACCACGGCTCCGCTCGCGGCCGATGCTGCACTCCGTTCGTTGCAGCGCGCTCCCTGTCGAGCCCTCGCGATCCTCCAGGTCCGGTATCTCGCGACTCATTTCGGCCGCCCGAATCCGTGCGGCGGCCGGCTCGTCGCCCGAGAAGGGCCGATCGCGATCTACTCCCTCGGAAAGTGAACCGTCCGCCTCGGTCGGCAAGATCGGCGGGTGGCCGAAGCTCACCCTGAGCGCGCTGGCCGCGGCAGGCTCTTCCGAAGAGTGCCGAGGAATCGGTCGCCGATCGTGAACGTCATGCTGCTCGCGCTCGCCGCGCTCGTCCTCGCCACGATCGTGGGGCTCGTGCTGCTGTGGCCCTCCGGCAAGTTGAAGCGCCCGACCTCGATCCAGACGATCGCGACCCTGGGCGCCCGCGTCACGCACTCCTCGCGGGGGCCTTGCACGTTCAACCGGGGCTCGACCTGCCAGAGCGTGACAGTCAAGCTCTCCAGCGGGCCCCGAAAAGGGGGGTCGACGACGTTCGAGGTGACTCCGATCCCGGGCCTGGGCGCCCTGAAACGGGGTGACCTGATCCGGGTGATCCGCAACCCGCCGCCTCCCGTTGGCTCAACGGTGAAGCTGCCGCCCTACTCGTTCAGCGACTTCGACCGGCGCCTGCCGATGGTGTGGCTCGGCATCGCCTTCGTCGTGCTGCTCCTGGCCACCGGACGCTTCCACGGGCTGCGCGCGCTCGTCGGGCTCGCCGCGAGCCTCGTGATCGTCCTCAAGTTCGTGATCCCGTCGATCCTGATGGGCCATTCCGCGGTTGCGGTTGCCCTGGTCGGGGCGCTGGCGGTGATGCTGGTGACGATTCCGCTCTCGTACGGCCTCGGCGCCAAGGCGATCGCGGCCTGGCTAGGGACTGCCGCGAGCCTCATGCTAGCCGTGCTCCTTGCCTACGGCTTCACGCACCTTGCGCATCTGACCGGCGCTTCGTCGGAGGAGGCGACGCTCCTCAACGCAACGGACTCGAAGATCAGCCTGCAGGGGCTGCTGCTGGCCGGGATGGTCATCGGCGCGCTCGGCGTTCTTGTCGACCTGACGGTCAGCCAGGCCTCGACAGTGATTGCCCTGCGGCGCGCGAACCCCGCGCTTCGTTTCCGCGAGCTCTTCCGAGGAGCGGTCGACGTGGGCCACGACCACATCGCAGCGACGGTCAACACGCTCGTCTTCGCCTACGCGGGCGCGTCGCTGCCGGTCCTGCTGATCTTTTCGATCGGCGGCACGACCTTCACGGATTCGGTGAACAGCGAGGCGGTCGCCGAGGAGATCGTGGCCGCACTCGTCGGCTCGATCGGGCTGATCGCCTCGATGCCGATCACGACGGGGCTGGCTGCGCTCCTGGCGCTGCGCATGAGCGACCGGCAGCTCTCGGCGCAGGCACATGCCCACGCGCACTGACGCGCTGGCGCTTTCGGATTCGGGCCAGGGCCGGCCGGTCGTCCTCTTGCACGGGCTGACCTGCCACCTCGGCTACTGGCTGCGCGTCGTCCCTCTGCTCGAGGGCATTCGTCTCGTCGCGCTCGACTTTCGGGGGCACGGCCACAGCGGGCACCGCGACTCCTACCGTATTCGGACTACGAGCGCGACCTGTTCTGGCTGCTCGACCGACTCGAGCTCAACGGCGTGACTATCGCGGGGCACTCGTTGGGCGGGTACGTGGCCCTGCTCGCGGCGAGCGACGGAGCGGGTCACCATGTCGAGCTCGACGCCCCCGGAATCGTGGCGGACCGAATCCTCGAATCGGGCGGCGCCTAGCTCCCGTCAGCGGTACGCTCGACGGGTGAAACCACGGGTCGTCATCCTCGGAGCCGGTTTCGGCGGCCTCGAGCTGGCCACACTCCTGTCCGAAGCGCTCGGCGACGACGTCGAGGTGACGCTGATCGACCAAAACGACGCGTTCGTCTTCGGGTTCGCGAAGCTCGACGTCATGTTCGGCCGGACGACGGGTGATGCCGTCCGCATCGCCTACCGCGACATCGAAAAGCCCGGCGTGCGCTTCCTGCAGCAGACGGTCACAGGGATCGAGCCCGAAACGCGGCGAGTGACCACCGACGACGGAGTCCACGAGGCGGACTTCCTGGTCGTGGCGCTCGGCGCCGACTACGACCTCGACGCGACCCCCGGGCTCGCCGAGGGAGGCAACGAGTTCTACTCCGTGGCCGGCGCCGAGCAGCTGGGCGAGTTGCTGCCGAGCTTCTCGCAGGGTCGAGCAATCGTCGGCGTCTGCGCTGCGCCGTTCAAATGCCCGCCGGCGCCGAGCGAGGCAGCTCTGCTGCTGCACGATTACCTGTCGGACCGGGGAGTCCGCGGTGAGTGCGAGATCTCCATCGTCATTCCCTTCTCCGCTCCGGTCCCTCCGTCACCGGAGACCTCGCGCGCGCTCGTCGACGCCTTCGCCGAGCGGGGCATCGAGTTCGTCCCCGCTCGTCGGGTGAGCTCTCTCGATCCTGGCCGGCGCGTCGCGGTACTCGACGACGGAGCCGAGCTGCCCTACGACCTTTTCCTGGGCGTCCCGAAGCATCGCGCTCCCGCCGTCGTGCGGGCAAGCGGGCTGACCGAGGAGGACTACGTCCCTGTGAACCCCCGAACGCTCGAGACTCGGTTTCCGGGGGTGTACGCGATCGGGGACGTGGCGACGATCGGGGTGCCGAAGGCGGGCGTCTTCGCCGAGGGCGCAGCGCGCGTCGTGGGGGCGTCGCTCATCGCGGGGTTGGGGCGCGGTGAGGAGCCGGATGCCTACGACGGGCGCGGCTCCTGTTACGTCGAGTTCGGCGCCGGTCTCGTCGGCCGCGTCGACGTCGATTTTCTTTCAGGCCCGAAGCCGACCGGCACGTTCCAAGAACCGTCCGACGCCCTCGTGGCCGAGAAGCACCACTTCGGTTCGAGTCGCAGTGCCCGCTGGTTCGGCCACAGCTGACGAGACTGCGATCTCGGCGAACCTACATCCCCATCGCGTGGTAGCCGGAGTCGACGTAGAGCGTCGTCCCGGTCACATTGTCGGCTTCGTCCGAGAGCAGGTACGCGGCCGCGGCGCCGACGTCGTCCGCGTCGATATGCCGGTGGAGCGGAGCGCGTTCCTCGACGATTGCCTCCATCGTCGGGAAGCCGGCGATCGAGCGGGCGGCGAGCGTGCGCACCGGGCCCGCTGAGATGGCGTTCACGCGCACGTTCTTTTGGCCGAGGTCCCAGGCCAGATAGCGAACCGACGCGTTGAGGGTTGCCTTCGCCACGCCCATCACGTTGTAGTGGGGGACAGCCCGCTCGCCGCCGAGGTACGTCATGGTCAGGATCGAGCCGCCGCCGGCAGCCTCCATCAGCGGCTCGGCCGCACGTGCGCACGCGACGAGCGAGTATGCGCTCACGTCGAGCGCCATCCAGAAGCGGTCACGGGGCGTGTCGGTGAAGCGGCCCTCCAGATCCTCGGCCGCGGCATAGGCGACCGAGTGGACGAGGACGTCGAGCTGCCCGCCGAAGGACTCGCCGGCCTCCTGGACTACGCGCACGATGTCTTCGTCAGAGCGGACGTCGCACTCGGTGACGAGCGGGCTCGAGACGGTCTCCGCGAGGTCGCGGACGCTCTTCTCGATGCGCTCGCCCTGGTAGGTGAACGCAAGCTGGGCGCCCTCCTCGGCCAGCCGCCGCGCGATCGCCCACGCGATCGACCGCTTGTTGGCGACCCCGAGCACGAGCCCGCGCTTGCCTTCGAACCGGCGCACGCCGCGATCCTAACGGGCGGGTACTCTGAGGCTCTTGCGCCGCATCGCTCTTCTTGCCGCAGCGGTCGCGGCACTCGCCTGCACGTCCTCGGCATCCACCGCGCTCCAGCCGATCCGCCGCCCCCACGCCCGAGACATCGCCCCGCCGATGTGGAAGGGCCCGCTGCGGATTCCCCGCGAGCATTCTCGCGGCCGCGTGCGCGTGATCGCGCGGCTCGATCTGCCACCGCTCGCCGCCGCCTACTCCGAGGACCTGGCCCTCGGCGGCACCTCTCGCCGGCTCGACGTGAACACCGGGTCGTCGCGCCGCTACCTCGCCCGCGTCGAGCAGGCACAGAGCGCAGCCGTCACGGCCATCCACCGGGCGATCCCGGGCGCGATCGTCTCCCGCCGCTTCCAGGTCATCCTCGACGGAGTGACCGTCGACCTCCCGGTCGGACGGCTGACGACGCTCGCAGGGCTCCCATTCGTGACGAGGATCTATCCGAGCGTCGCCTACAAGATGTCGCTGAACAAGAGCCCACACCTGATCCGGGCTGACACGTTCTGGGCCTCGACCGGCGACCGCGGGGAAGGCATGAAGATCGGCATCATCGACGACGGCGTCGACGCGAACCACATCTTCTTCACACCCACCGGCATGTCGTACCCGCCGGGGTTCCCGAAGGGCGGGCTCAGGTGGACGACCCCGAAGGTGATCGTCGCCCGCGCCTATCCCGGCCCAGGCTCGGGCCGCGCCGGACGGCTGCCGATCGACCGCAAGGCATCGTTCCACGCCACGCACGTCGCGGGCATCGCGGCAGGACGGTCGGGCACCAGTTCCCCGGGCGGGCTCGACCATCCGCCGGTGACGAACCTCTCCGGGATCGCGCCGAACGCCTGGATCGGGAACTACCGAGTCTTCAACATCCCGACCCGAGGGGGCTACACCGCGAACACACCGGAGATCGTGGCCGCCTTCGAGGCCGCCGTTCGCGACGGCATGGACGTCATCAACTTCTCCGGCGGCGCCGCGGAGACGGACCCGGTGAACGACGCGCTGATCGAGGCGACGAACAACGTGGCCGCCGCCGGGGTCGTGCCGGTGATCGCAGCCGGCAACGAACGCGACGACTTCGGACTCGGCAGCATCGACTCGCCCGGCACCGCCACCGACGCCATCACCGTCGCGGCGGCGTCGAACCTGCACATCTTCGCGCCGTCGGTCTCGGTTCAGGATTCGAGCGCGCCCGCGAACCTGCGGAACATCCCGTTCCGAACGTCGTTCCCGAAGCGCACCTTCCCGGGCTGGGAGACCCAGGACCAGACACTCGTCGACGTGGGCTCGGTGACCGGGACCGACGGGCGGCCCGTCGACCGCCTGCTCTGCGGTGTCGCGCATCCGAACGCGGTCGACACGACCCTGCCGATCGACTCTCTGAAAGGGAAGATCGCGCTAGTTTCCCGCGGCGGCTGCGCGATCGTGGGCAAGGAGATCCGCGCGGCTTTCATCGGAGGAGCGAAGGGCATGGTGCTCGTCGACAACCGGGCGGGAGAGGCGGACGACCTCCCGCTCGACATCCCGGCCGGCACCGTGTCGGATCTCGACGGAGCCAGGTTGCGCGACTTCATGGTCGGCTTCGGCGGCGGCAGCGCGGCAGTTCGGTTCAACCTCGCTCCGCAAGAGCTGCTCACGGGCCGCGGGGGCATCATCACGAGCTTCTCCTCGGCCGGCCCGACCGCGTTCGACCACCTGCTGAAGCCCGACGTCACCGCGCCGGGCGGCCAGATCCTCTCCTCGACGTTGCCCGAGTTCGCGGGTGCCTCGTTCGCTTCGTTCGACGGCACGAGCATGGCGACCCCACACGTGGCCGGCACGGCGGCCCTGCTGCTCCAGCGCCATCCGGGCTGGACGCCCTCCGAGGTCCGCTCCGCGCTCGTCTCAACCGCGGGCCCGGCCTGGGCCGACACGGCAAAGACGACCGAGGCCTCGGTGTTCCTGGAAGGCGGCGGGCTGATCGACGTCCCCAGGGCGGACGACCCGAAGGTGTTCACGAGCCCGAGCTCGCTCTCGTTCGGGGACTTGAACGTGAAGAGAGGGCCGGCCCGGCAGGTGCTCGACGTCGAAGTGACGGATGCGGGCGGCGGCTCCGGCACCTGGTCGGTCGAGGTCCTGCCCCAGTCGGCGAGCACGGGCTCTTCGCTGGAGGCTCCGGCGCTCGTCGCCCTGGCGCCGGGGGGGCGCGCCGAGCTTCCGGTCGCGGCGAGCGCCACCGCGCAGGCCGCGGCCGGGGACGACTACGGCTTCGTCGTCCTGCGCCGCGGGACCGTGACGAGACGCATCCCGTACGCCTTCTTCGTCACGCGCCCGGCGCTGCAGGACGTCGTGCCGATCCCGTTGCGCAAGTTCCAGAACGGCACGACCGTGGGCGACACGTCGCGCGTGAGCGCTTACCGCTGGCCGGCGGCACCGTTCGGCTACCCGCCGAACATCACCGACCCGCCCGTGGTGGAGGACGGTGCCGAACGCGTGTATCTCGTCCCGCACATCGACCGGCCCGTCGTCAACCTCGGGGTCGCCGTCGTCTCGGCGACGAGCGGCGCCGTGATCGACCCCTGGCTCCTCGGGTCACTCGACGAGAACGACGTCCAGGGCGAGGCGGGCACGCCGGTCGACGTCAACCCGCTGACGTTCGACTTCGGGCTCGCGATCGGCTCGGCCGGAACCGAGTTCCCGCGGCTCAAGCGCTACTACGTCTCGGTCGACTCGGCCCAGGACGTCTATACCGGCAAACCGCTCCGCGGCCGGTACCGCCTGCGCTACTGGGTCAACGACCTCCGTCCCCCGCGGATCCGGCTGCTCACGCGCCGGGTTGCGGGCGGCCGTCCGACCCTCGCCGTGCGAGCCCAGGACAGCGGCTCGGGGGTCGACCCCTTCTCGCTCCTCATCGCGTACAGGGGAGCGGTCCTCGCCGCGATCGCCTACGACGCGAGCTCGGGCGTCGCCCTCTACGTGCTCCCATCCACAGCGCCGCGGCTGCGACGCGGGAGCACGCGCGCGATCTTCGGCGCTTCGGACTTCCAGGAAGCGAAGAACATCACCACCTTCGGCCCCAACGTGATGCCGAACACGAGCTACCGCGGCGCGCGGATCCGGGCCGTGCGCGGAACGACGGCGACGTGGCTCCTGCCTCGGGGCCGAGGCTGCCTGCACGGCAACCAGGGACTGGTCGTCGTCGCCAATACGACTGGCAAGATTCACGATGTGCGTTTCCTCGACGGCAAGCGGCCGATCAAGACCGTGCGGAAGGGCATCTCGGGTCTCTACAGCGCCGGCTGGCACGCCCCGGCGGCTCGGCACGGACGGCACCTGCTCCGCGCCGTCGTCGAGTCGGCTCGCGGCCGAGACGTCGTCGTCTCGCGCGTCGTGCGTCTGTGCAAGTAGCGGTCATCACCGGCGGCGCGTCGGGGATCGGCGCCGCGCTCGCACGCCGCCTGGCCGGACGTGGCTGGCGGTGCGTGCTCGTGGGGCGGCGAGAGGATCGGCTCCAGACGGCGGCGGCAGAGATCGACGGGGAGTACGAGGTCTGCGACGTGGCCGACCGCGCGGCGGTCGACCAGATGGCGGCGTCCGTGCGGAAGCGCCACCCGGTGGTGGGGCTGCTCGTGAACAACGCGGGCGTGCCAGGGCGCGGGAACTTCCTCGACCTGGCGCCCGAGCGGATCGAGGAGCTCGTCCGGACGAACTACCTGGGCGGCGTCTGGTGCCTGCTCGGCTTCCTGCCCGCGCTCGAGGCCGCCGCGCCGGCGCACCTCGTCAATGTCGTCTCGGTCGCCGGCACGGTCGCGATCGGGCCGTATTCCGCGTCGAAGCATGCGCAGCTCGCGTTCTCGCGGTCGGTCGCGAGGGAGCTGCGGCCCCGCGGCGTCCACGTGCACACGGTCAACCCGGGCTTTGTGCACACCGAGGGGTTCCCGCAGGACTGGCTGATGCGGGGCCGGTTCGGCCGGGCCGTAGTCGGCCCCGACTTTGTCGCCGAGCGGATCATGCAGGCGATCGAGCGCGACCGGCCGGAGATCTTCGTCCCCCGCTGGTACCGGGCGGCGGCGCTGGCCCAGGCGATCCTCCCTGGCACTTTCAGACGCGTCCGCGCACGTCGCGCGCCGCCCTCTTAAACCGGTACAGCCCACCTCCTCCCCGCTTCGAGCCTATTTCGAAAATGCGCACATGTCCGTGTCACGTTCGTGACGAAAGTGCGCGGCCGTCGCGGTCACGTTCGCTGCTCGCGCCGGACGAGCTCGAGTGCTTCCTCGCGCGTCGAGAGCTCGCCAGCCGCGCGTTCCTCCTCGACGAGCTCGAGGAGGCGGCCGATCTCCGGGCCGGGCGGCAGGCCGAGCTCGTCGCCGCGCAGCAGAGGCTCGCTGGGGTCGTTCTTGCGCGCCTCTCGCACCGCGTCGCTGTGCTCGGGGGCCCCGACGAAGACCAGCGCATCGAGGGCCCACGGCTCGGTCGCCCGCCGAAACCGGTAGATCGCGCGCGGAGATCCGCCTGCGGGCCGCTCCGCACGCAGCAACGCCCGCGCGTAGCGCTTGAGCTCATTTGAGACCGGAAAGCGACCGAGCGCGTCACCGAAGACCGCGACGAGCCGAAAGGCGGGTCGATCGACGAGCTCGTGGCGCTCGAGGCCGGCGCTCGAGCCCTGCAGCGGGGCCAACAGGCCGAGCTCGCCGGCTCGCCTGTACCCCGCCTCGGACAAGCGCACCAACTCGGCCAGAATCCGCTCGCCCGCGGGCTGCGTCACGAGCTCGGCGTGCTCGCGCACCTGCCGCTCGGTTTCCGGGTCGAGCCTGAACCCGAGCTCGTCCTCGAGCCGCACGGCGCGCAAGAGCCGCAGCGGATCGTCTCCGAATACGGTCGGCGAGACCGCCCGGAGAACCCCGGCCTCGAGGTCCGCGCGCCCGGCATACGGATCGACGGGCTCGCCGCCGGCCAGGGGAACGGCGATCGCGTTGATCGTGAAGTCCCTGGTCGCCAGGTCGTCCTCGATCGCGCCGGGCAGAGGCGTGAAGTCCACCGTCCGCCCCGCCTCGAGCGCGACCCGCCAGGCTCCGTGCCGCTCGGAGAGCGGAAAGGGCGCGCCACCGGAGCGCTGCGCATACTCACGCGCCGCGCCCTGAGGCTCGCGGCAGGCGACGTCGAGATCGATCACCTCGCGGCCGAGCAGCTCGTCGCGCACCGCCCCGCCGACGACCCAGGCCTCCTCGCCGGCGAGGATCTCCTGCGCTAGCTCACGCATCGAGCACCACCCGCCGCGCCCGTTCCGGGCTCGAGCCGATCCGGCAGGCGAGCTCGTAATTGATCGTGTCCGCCACCCGCGCGTGGTCCTCGATCAGCACGCCGTGGCCGACGAGCGTGACCGGCGTGCCCACCGGCAGCTCCCGATCGAGCTCGACCGCCAGCGCGTCCATCGAGACGGCGCCGACGACCCGGCGTGGCTCGCCGCCGACGCGCACCTCGGCGCCGGTCATGTCGCGCCGGAACCCGTCCCTGTAGCCCACGGGCACGATCCCGACCCAGGTCGGCTCCTGCGCGACGAACAGACGACGGTAGCCCGTGCTCTCCCCGGGGGCGAGCTGCCGCACCTGAGCGAGGTGGCTATCCCAACGCAGCGCAGGCTCGAGCCCGTCCACCGCCGGCGCCTCGCCGAAGGGCGACAACCCGTAGAGCGCGCCGCCGCAGCGGGCCGCGTCGAAATGGGACTCCGGGATGCGGAGCGTGCCAGCGCTGTTCGCGATGTGACGGATGAGGTGAGGAAAATCGGCGGTCGCCTCCTCGAAGCGGCCGATCTGGGCGCGCGCGAATTCGGGATCGGAGTCGGTCGTCGCCAGGTGGCTCATCAGCCCGACGACCTCGACCGGCGGCGCGGGAAGCTCCGAGAGCCCCCAGCGGCCCATCCCGGTGTCCAGCTTCAGATGGACGCGGACGCCTTCCGGAATGGCGTCGTCCGTAACGGTGAGGTCGAGATCCGCCTCGCGCGCCTGCGCGATCTCCCGGCCGGAGCTCGGCCCCATGACGAGGATGCGCGTGCCCGGGAACTCACCGCGCAGGGGAAGCGCCTCGCCGACCGTCGCCACGCAGAGCGCAAGCGCGCCTTCCCCCAGAGCCGCGCCGCTCACGTCGAGCGCTCCATGCCCGTACCCGTCGGCCTTGACGACAGCCCAGAGCTCGCTCCTGCCGAGCGCCCCGCGCAGCCGGCGCGCGTTTCGCCGGACGGCGCCGAGGTCGATCGTGATCTCCGAGCGGTGCATTAGTGCCTATCCGGCGAGCGCCCCGGGCAGCGCGTCAAGGAGATCGCTCGCGATCATGCCGGCGTCGCGCGACGCCTCGATCGCCGCCCAGTGATGGGCGGTCGCGGCCGCCGCGCTGGCGATCCGGGGCTCCATCCCCTTGGCCAGGAAGGCGGCGACGATGCCCGTGAGCACGTCGCCGGTGCCGGCCGTGGCGAGGCTCGGGTGGCCGCCGTCGACGAGCACTCCCGTCCCCTCCGCGGCAATCAGCGTGCCCGTCCCCTTCAGCAAGACGATGCAGCCGAACCGCTCCACAGCCCGGCGAACCGCCTCGAGCCGGTGCGCGTCGACCCACGACGATTCCTCTCCGATCAGGCGCCCGAGCTCGCCGGAATGCGGGGTCAGCACCCGCGGCGCGGGCCAGTCGCCCGGCTCGAGCTCCCAGAGCGCATCACCGTCGACCACGGCCGGAAGCGCCGCCTCGGCGAGCACTCGGCGGACAAAAGCCCTCGTCCCCGCGCTGCGCCCGAGCCCCGGCCCCACGGCGAGCGCACCCGCCTTGGTGACGAGCTCGAGCACGGGCCTAGCGGCGTCTTCCGTCAGCAGCCCGTCGGCGTCGGCGGGCAGCGGGCGCTTGACCGCCTCCAGCACCCAGCTCTCGAAGATCGGCACCACCGGCTCGGGCCCGGCGAGTGTCACGTAGCCGGCATCCGAACGGAGTGCGGCGAACGCGGAGAGGCAGGGCGCGCCCGACAACCCCGGCGAGCCTCCGGCGACGACGACGTGGCCGGACGAGTACTTGTTGCCCTCCGGGCTCCGCCGCGGCACGAGCTCGAGGATCGACCTCGTCACGCGGGCGTTCTCCGTCTCCATTGGCTCGAGCCCGATGTCCGCCACTTCGAGATAGCCCGCGAGATAGGCGCCCGGGGTCACATGGTGCCCGACCTTCTCGCCGTGGAACGTGACCGTCAGGTCGGCGTCGATCGCGGCTCCGGCCACTTCGCCCGTCGACGCGTCCACCCCCGACGGCAGGTCGACGGAGAGCACGGGCGCGCCGAGGTCGTTCATCTCCTCGATCAGCCGCGCTGCGCCGGGCGTGGGCTCGCCGTCGAAGCCGGTTCCGAAGAGCGCGTCGATGAGAACGTCGGGATCGCCGAGGTCGTTCGCTTCGTCCTCGGGCTTCGCATCCACGACGAGCACGTCCCGGCCTTCCTCCTCGAGCACCCGCGCCGCCACGCGCCCGTCGCCTCCGTTCGAGCCGCCGCCACAGACGACGGTGAAGGAGCGGGCGTTCCCGAAGTCCTCGAGCGCGTGCTCGGCAACGGCCCGCCCTGCTTTCTCCATGAGCTCCTCGACCGTGCCCTGGTAGCGCTCCTCGGCCGCGCGCATCTCCGCGGCTGTGTAGAGCGGCTCAAGCATCCTGGTCGGCGACCAGGCAGACGGCGGTCGCGAGCTCCTTCGAGTGCGTCATCGAGAGGTCGATCGCGCCTGCGCGGACCTTCTCGGCCCAGGCCTTCGTCCGCCCGGAGAGCCGGACCTGCGGCTTCGGCCGGCCCGCGATTTCGATCTCGCGCCAGGTGAAGCGGACTCCGCACCCGAGCGCCTTGCCAACGGCCTCCTTACCGGCGAATCGCGCCGCGTAGTGCTGTGCGGGGTTGCCGCGGCTCTCGCAGTACGCGCGCTCCGCCTCGGTGAAGCAGCGCGCGGAAAACCCCGAGTAGCGCTCGAGCGCGCGCCGAATGCGCTCGATCTCGATCAGGTCGACGCCCACCCGCACGTTGCGGATTCTACGGAGGGTTTGGCGGAACGTTGCCCGGCGGCTCAGCCATGTTTCGCCAAACCCTCCTAGGACCGGGCCAGGAAGCCGGGCACGTCCCCGAGCGAGTCGACGACGGCGTCCGGCTTGACGAGGGAGTCCGCGAGCGACTGCTCCCGGAACTTCCCCGTGCGAACGAGGATCGTGCGGAGGCCGCACGCCTTCGCACCGGCGACGTCGGCCTCGAGATCGTCACCGACCATCCAGGTCCGCTCCGGGTCGGCATCGAGCGCGTCGAGCGCGGCGCCGAAGAACGCCGGGCTCGGCTTCCCGAGCACCGTCGCCTCCACCCCGGCCGCGTATTCGAGGCCCGCAATGAACGCGCCGGAATCGAGGAGCGGCCCGCGCGATGTCTGCCACCACCGGTTCTTGTGCAGGCAGTAGAGATCCGCGCCGGCCTCGAGCTCGGCAAACGCCCGCGCGAGGTTCATGTAGCTGAAGACCCGGTTCGGTTCGTCGGTCTCGTCGACGCCGCCGAGCAGGACCGCTTCGGCCTCCTCGCCGACGAGCTGCACGCCTTCGAGCTCCGACCGGATCGCGGCCATGGTCAGCGCGAGCACGCGCTTGCCGGCGAGCACACGGGCGGCCGCTCGCGGAGTAGTCTCCAGCTCCTCGTCGTCGAGCTCGACTCCGAGGGCGCGGAGGTCCTCGGCCAGGTCGGCCCGTGAGCTCGTCGTGTTGTTGGTGACGAACCGCAGGCGATGCCCGTCCTCGCGGAGCCGGCTCACAGCGTCGCCGACACCGTCGATCGGGCGGCCCGAGATGTGGAAGACGCCGTCGACGTCGAGGAGAATGGCGGACATGGATCGCGAGTCTATTCGCGTCACGCGTTCGGTCTCGATCCCGCTCTCCGAGATCGCCTTCCGGTACTCGCGCTCGAGCGGGCCCGGCGGGCAGCATGCGCAGAAGTCTGAGACCCGTGTCGAGGCGATCTTTGATGTCGAGGCCTCGGCCTCCCTCACCGATCGCCAGAGGCAGCGCGTCCTCCGGAAGGCAGGCCCGACGCTGCGAGCGATCGCCCAGGACGAGCGCAGCCAGACGCGCAATCGAGAACTCGCGATCGAGCGGGTCACAGATGCCCTGCGCGCGGCCCTCCACGTCGAACGCCGCCGCCGGCCGACGAAGCCGGGCAGGGCCGCGATCGAGCGCCGGCTCGAGCAGAAGCGGCGCCGGTCACAGACAAAGCGGCTGCGTCAGCCGCCGCGCGACTGAATGCGGTAGATCACGCCTCGGCCCCAGTCGGCCACGAGCAGCGCGCCGCTTCGATCGACGACGAGCGCGAGCGGATGGTCGAACCCGCTCGCGAACTTCGTGACGCGGGTCGCCCGCCCGCCCGGGCCGAGCCTGATTCGCATGACCGTGCGGCCGTGTTGCGCACTCAGGTACTGGCCCCAGAGAGCGACGAAGAGGTTGCCACGCCAGAAGGCAAGCCCATCTGCCGACGAGTGCGGCTCGAGGTACGCGGCCGGCGGCGTCACTCCCGAGCAGCGCCCGGCGAGCCGCCGCTTCTGGAAGCTCGGCCAGCAGCGTGGCCAGCCGTAGAACGCGCCCTGGCGCACGACGACGACCATCTCGGCGGGCTCGGGCCGGGTAGGAGTGCCCAGCTTGTCCTGCCCGTTGACAGACGCATAGAGACGGCCCGTCCCCGGCTGGAACGCCAGGCCGAACGGATTGCGCATGCCGCTTGCGACGACACGGAGATCGCTCCCGTCCGGGCGCAGCGAGAGCACCGTGGCACTTCGCCGGTTGCGTTCCCGGCAGACGTCGCAGGTCGAGCCGCTGCCCAGGTAGAGGCGCCCGTCGGAGCCGAGGACGACGTTGTCCTGCTGATGTTCCCCGAAGGGCAGGCCGCGCACGACGGCGTGCCGGCCCGTGAGCGCCGTCCCCTGAAGCCGGAATCGCGTCAGCCTCCCCTGCTCCGAGACGAAGAGCGTCTGGTCCTGCCAGGTGAGCCCGAGCGGGGTACGCAGCCTGCGCGCGACGACGAGCGGCTTGTGCGACCCTCGAGGCGCGACGACGACGAGCCCGGTGTCCTCGGTGACGTACAGCCTGTTGCCGGGTCCCCACGCCATTGCCGTCGGGTGCTGGAGCCCTGTCGCGAACGTCGAGACGGCGAAGCCCAGAGGGACGACGATCGACAGGGTCGGCGCACGGGCGGCGGGCGCGATGACCGCGGCCAGGACGGACGCGATGAGGCTGGTGCGCAGAGCCACGCTGCGAGCGTACCCGCCCGCCGCCCGCTCTCTAGCTGGCGTGCTGTTCGACCGGTTCGGGAACCGGCCGGAGGTAACTGCGCATCACCTTGCGGGCGTAGAGGCGCTCGCTCGCCGCACGGTAGAGCGCAAGCGCGTTGTCGCCCTCCCTGGGGAAGGCCGCCCAGCCGAGCGTCGCCTTCGTCCGGTCGTCCGCGAGAATGCGCTCGAGGCGCGCAGCGAGTTGTGCGGCTCCGTCGGGGCCCTGCACGGTCGCAAGAATGGCGAACTCGCTGTTGCCGATCCGAGCGATGTCGTCATCGGGACCGAGCGAAGTGGCGAGCCGGTCGGCGAGACGGCGCAGCGCGTCGTTGCCCGCGGTGAACCCCTCGTCGCGGTTGAAGTCCTTCAGGACATCCATGTCGGCGACCAGGAGCGCAAACATCCGACCGGCGGCGAGGCGCCTCGTGATGGCCGTCTCGAACGCGCGGGTATTCGGCAACCCGGTGAGCACGTCGCGATCGGCGAGCACACGGAGCTCGGCGACCAGCGCCCGATTATGGGATGCGAACCAGCCGATGAGCGCGCCGATCGTCACGTATGTGA
Organism: Gaiellaceae bacterium; assembly: GCA_035318925.1. Taxonomy (GTDB): domain Bacteria; phylum Actinomycetota; class Thermoleophilia; order Gaiellales; family Gaiellaceae; genus VAXT01. The sequence goes on along the minus strand of DATHDS010000013.1, from coordinate 90,405 downwards.
CCCCGCGGGTGACAGTGCCCGTCGTCAGCAGCTCGTTCGAGGGCACGTCTTGGTTGATCAGCACGCCTGCGACGTAGAGGCCGGTCGCCACGGCCCCAGCAGTCATTCCCAGGCGAACGCCGCCCGCCATCGCTGCGAGTGCGATCGCCAGGTAGTAGAAGTGCCCGATCCCGAGGCCCGGCCGCTCGAAGAGCAGGAAGCATTCGAAGATCGCCGCAGCCGAGATGAGGGCTGCGAAGATCAGCAGTCGTCGAGAAAGGGCCGCAGACACGCTCCACGGACCTTTGTCGCCAGCGCGCCTAGTGTCGTCCCTCGTATGGGTGAGCTAGGAGGAGAGCCTGGCGAGATACCTCGTGTACGTGCGCGTCTCTAATCAACGCCGGACCTCTAAACGATCGTGATAAAGGCGGGCCGGTCGAAGCGTCGTTCCTCGGCTCTTGTGATTTTGGTCGCGGAAAGTGCGCAGCACTTTGCGCGAGTCCCGGGCCCGTGGCCCGGGACCTACTCGACCGTGACTGTTTTGGCCAGGTTGCGCGGTTGATCGACGTTCATGCCTCGGAGGCGCGCGATCCGGTAGGCGAGCAGTTGCAGCGGCAGGATCGCGAGCACGGCCTGCAGGAACGCGGGCGTCTTCGGCACGAAGATGACGTCGTCGGCGTGGTGCTGGATGTCCTCGTTCCCGTCCGTCGCGATCGCGATCACGTGCGCTCCGCGCGCCCGGCTCTCCTGGATGTTCGAGACGACCTTGTCGTAGACGTGCGAGTCCGTGGCGACGCAGACGACGGGCGTGTCGTCGTCGAGGAGCGCGATCGGCCCGTGCTTCATCTCGCCGGCCGAGTAGGCCTCGGTCGGGATGTACGAGATCTCCTTCAGCTTGAGCGCGCCCTCGAGGGCGACGGGGAGGCCGATATGGCGCCCGAGGTAGAGGAAGAACGGCCTGTCGTAGTAGCGCTGCGCGATCTCCTCGATCGGATGGTTTCCGTCGAGGAACTCCTGCATGTGCTCGGGGAGCCGGTACAGCTCATCGAGGATGAACTCGATCTCCTTCGGGGGAATCGTCTTCTTGACCCCGGCGAGCTTGAGCGCGAGCAGGCTGATCAGGGCAACCTGGGCCGTGAACGTCTTCGAGGCGGCGACGCCGACCTCGAGCCCCGTGCGCGTGTACAGCACCGAGTCGACTTCGCGCGTCAGCTGCGAGCCCATCATGTTCGTGATCGCGACTGTCCGAGCGCCCTTCTCGCGCGCAAGCTTCATGGCGGCGAGGACGTCTGCGGTCTCGCCCGACTGCGAGATGCCGATCACGAGCGTGTCCTTCGAGAGCACCGGGTTGCGATAGCGCCACTCGCTTGCGATGTCGGGCTCGACCGGGATCCGCGCCCACTCCTCGATGATGTAGCGGCCGACAACGCCCGCGTGGTACGACGTGCCGCAGGCGAGGATCACGATCCGCCGCAGGTTGCGGATCTCCTTGTCGGTGAGACCGATCCCCTCGAGCACCAGCTTGCCGTGGCGGACGCGGTCGCCGATCGTCTCGCGCACGCCTTCCGGCTGCTCATAGATCTCCTTCAGCATGAAGGTCTCGTAGCCGGATTTCTCGGCGGCCTCGTCGTCCCAGTCGATCTCGATCACGTCACGCTCGACCGCGCCGTCCTCGACGCTCGAGAACGTTGCGCCGTCCGGGGTGATCGAGACGATCTCGCCGTCCTCGATCAGCTGCATCTTGCGCGTCTCCTTCAGGAACGCCGCAACCGCCGAGGCGAGGAACATCTCGCCTTCACCGACTCCGACGACCAGCGGGCACTGGACGCGTGCGCCGACGAGCTGCTCCGGATGGTCCGTGTGGATGACGACGAAGGCGAAGTGCCCTTCGAGCTCTCTATACGTAGCGCGGACGGCCTCGACAAGGTCGCCCTCGTAGTGCCGCTCCACGAGATGCATGACCACTTCGGCGTCGGTCTCCGTCGTGAACTTGTGCCCGTCCGACTCCAGCGAGCGCTTCAACTCGCGGAAGTTCTCGACGATCCCGTTCAGGACGACGGCGGCCTTGCGCTCGTCGCAGCCCGTCAGGGGATGCGCATTCTCCTCGGAGACCCGTCCGTGGGTCGCCCACCGCGTGTGGCCGAGGCCGGTCGAGGACTGCGAGCCGTTGTGCTTTGCGACCCGCTTCAGGTTGTCGAGATTCCCGACCGCGCGGAGATAGTCGAGCCCTTCCTCCTCGAGCAGCGCGAGCCCGGCGGAGTCATAGCCCCGGTACTCGAGGCGCTCCAAGCCATGAATGAGGAGCGGCTTCGCTCTCCGTGGCCCGACATATCCGATGATTCCACACACCCTGAGCTCCTTTCGCCGGCGGAGGGCTTCAGGTAATGCAGGTCGGCGGCCCTGAATATCTCTAAAACGCGCAAAGCCCGGCTTTCACGATCTCCTGCGTCGGAGGTCGGTCAACCGAGCTCTCGTAGAACGAGGGTAGCAATCGTACCACAGAGATCCCGCGCCTCCGAATAATCGTGGGCTTCCGCCAGGACACGGACGACCGGCTCCGTGCCAGATGGACGGACCAATATTCGTCCGCGATCGCCGAGCTCTCCGTTCAGACGCTCGATCTCGGCGAGCAGGCTCTGCGACAGGACTTTTGTGGATACCGGCACGTTCTGCTGCGCCTGCGGATAGTGGGGCATGACCGCGGCCGCCTCGCTCAGCGTCCGGCCCTTGAGGGCAGCGCAGAGGAGCAGCGCCGCGGCGAGTCCGTCACCGGTCACGTGATCCCGCAGGTAGATGATGTGGCCCGACTGCTCGCCTCCGAGCACGCCGCCTTCCCGGCGCAGCGCCTCGAGCACGTAGCGGTCGCCGACATCGGTCGTGACCACGCGGATCCCGCGCTCGCCCATCAGCCGGTGAAAGCCGAGATTCGTCATGACGGTGACGGCGATCAGGTCGACGTTCAGATCGAGAGCGAGGATCGCGAGGATCTGGTCGCCGTCGACCGGCTCGCCGGCGGCATCGACAGCGAGCATGCGGTCGCCGTCGCCGTCGAAGGCGATGCCCAGATCGAAGCTCCCGTCGCCGACGATTCGCTTCAGGAGCGACAGGTCGGTCGCCCCGCATCCGACGTTGATGTTGTCGCCGTCCGGCGCGGCCGCGACCGGCGCGACCTCGGCGCCGAGCCGCTCGAACGCCTGCGGTGCGATGCCCGAGTAGGCGCCGTTTGCGCAGTCGACCGCGATCCGGAGCCCCGACAGATCGCTCCCGAAGCGCTCGACGATGTGCTCGAAGTAGCTGTCCGTCGCGATCTCGACCCGGTCGATCTTGCCGGGCTCGTCGCCGGGCTCAGCGTCGAGGAGCGCCTCGATCTCCTCCTCGGCGGCATCCGTCAGCTTTCGGCCCTCTCCGTCGAAGAGCTTGACGCCGTTGTACTCCGGCGGGTTGTGGGAGGCCGAGATCACCGCCCCGAGATCGAGTGCGAGCAGCGCGATGGCAGGGGTGGGCAACACGCCCGCCAGAACGGCGTTCCCGCCGACGGCTGCGACGCCCCGCGCAAACGCCTCCTCGAGCTCGGGCCCTGATCCGCGGGTGTCCCGGCCGATGAAGACGCGGCCCCGGCCGGACCAGAGCGCGGAGGCGCGACCGAGCCGCTCGACGAGATCCGGGGTCAGGTCCTCCCCGACGACCCCGCGAACTCCGTCAGTCCCGAAGTACCTCCGGGCCAAGGGTTAGCGCTTCGAAAACTGGGGTGCCTTGCGGGCCTTGTGGAGGCCGGCCTTCTTGCGCTCGACCTTGCGCGCGTCGCGCGTGAGATACCCCTCGCGCTTGAGCGGAATCCGCAGCTCAGGGTCGGCCTCGACGAGTGCGCGCGCAATGCCGTGTCGGACCGCGCCCGCCTGGCCCGACGGGCCGCCTCCCTGCACGCGCGCGCGGAGGTCGTAGCGGCCCTCGGCGCCGGCGAGCTTGAGCGGCGCCATCACCGACGTCCGGTGCGCCGCGCGCGGGAAGTACTCCTCGAGCGTGCGCCCGTTGATCCAGCTCGTGCCGTCACCGGGCCGGAGGATGACCCGCGCAACCGAGGTCTTCCGCTTGCCGGTGCCCTGGTACTGCGCCTGCTCAGCCATTCCCGCTCTCCAGTGGTAGCGGCTTGGGCGCCTGGGCCTCGTGGGGATGCTCGGGGCCTGCGTAGATCTTCAGCTTCAGGAGCTGGGCACGGCCGAGCCGATTGCGAGGCAGCATGCCCTTCACGGCCTTGCGCAGAACCTCGGTCGGGCGGCGCCTGAGCTCTTCGCGCAGCGGGCGGCTGCGCAGACCACCGGGGTAGCCGGAGTGCCTGTAGTACATCTTGTCGTCGAGCTTCTTGCCGGTGACGGCGATCTTCTCCGCGTTGACGACGACGACGAAGTCACCCGTGTCCACGTGCGGGGTGTACTGCGGCTTGCCCTTGCCGCGCAGGGTCTCGGCGATCTGCGTGGCGAGACGCCCGAGGGTCTTCCCCTCGGCATCGACGACGTACCAGTGGCGCTCGATCTCGCCGGGCTTTGCGTTCCATGTCTTCTGCATGACAAAAAGGCGGCGGACTAACAGCCCGCCGGCGCAGAATCCTACCAGCACTCAGGCGGCGACCCTTGCCGCGGGCCGGAGTCGAGCCAGGAAGATGGCAGGGGCAAGAGCGAGCACTGTCGCGCCGATCGCCATTGCCGTGACGCCGAGGACGTCGAGGGCGACTCCTCCCGCTAGCGCGAGGCCCGCGCCGGTAAGCCCGGCGAGGAGGTCGTTCAGGCCGAGCAGCTTCCCGCGCTCGGCAGCGCTCGTCGCGTCGGCGAGCTGCGCGGTCGCGGAAACGAACGAGAGGTTCCAGCCCAGGCCGAGGCCGAAGAGGAAAACGGCCGTCAGCGGGACGCTCTCGACCCACGTCAGGGCAATGCACGAGACGGCCATCACGGCGAGGCCGCCGCCGAGCGCCGGCCCGCGTCCGATCCGGTCGATCACCCTGCCGATGACGAGGACGAGCGCGTACATGCCGAGCACGTGAGCGCCGATGATCGGAAAGACCGACCCCTGGGCGTGGTGGTGGTGATCGACCACTACGTACCCCGTGAGGTTCATCACCGAGACCATGACCCCGAAGCTCGCGATCGCCGCGAGCATCGCGGGGAGCACGCCCGGGCGGCGCACGATCTCCCTCAGCGGGGCCGCCGGCGCCGGCGCCTGATTCTCGGTGCCCGCGGAGATGCGCTCGGCGATCACTTTCGTGTCCGGTCGCACGGTCAGGACGAGCGCGCACGCGACGAGCGACATGCCGGCGGCGGCGAGCCAGGGCACCGTGAGCGTGCTCGCGGCCACGTCTTTGTTCGCGAAGAGCGGTCCGAAGACGGCCGGCCCGAAGATCGCCCCGAAGACCGAGCCGAAGAGGACGAGCGAAATCCCGCGGGCTCTGCGCTCCGGCGGATACATGTCGCCTGCGGCGGTGCGGATGAGCAAGGTGACCGCACCGGAGACGCCGATGAGGAGGAAGCCGCCGACGACCGCGACTGCCGAGCCCCGGTGCGTGCCCGCCGCGGTCACCACGCACCCGGCCGATCCCAGGAGGAAGCCGATTGCGATCACCGGCACTCGTCCAAAACGGTCCATCGCCCGCCCGGCCGGCAAGGCGGAGAGCGCGGCGGCAGCGAGGTAGATCGCCGGGCCCAGCCCGAGCAGGGATCTGAACCCGGTCACGAGCACGAACGTCAGCGAGAGCACAGCCGCGCCGAGCGAGAGCACGGCGATGTAGACGGCCAGCACCGCTGCGAGGATCGTCGTGTTCCGCTGGATGTGGAGGTTCTCGGTCACCATCGGAGGCGATTGTAGGGTTGCCCGGGATGAGCGCCCGTTGACCTCCGAGCTTCTCAGTGTTCGGACGCTGACCGACGGGGGGCAGCGGCCGGCTGACATTGCCGGTGCGATCTCGACCTTCCTCGGCGAGGCCCAGAAGTCGCTCGACCTCGCCCTGTACGACTTTCATCTCGAGCCCGAGACCGCGGAGATCGTCGGCGGCGCGATCAAGGCCGCGGCCGCGCGGGGAGTGGCCGTGCGGATGATCTACAACGTCGACCACCGGAACCCGATCCCGGTGCCGCCGCCGCCCGAGCCCGACGAGGAGCTGATCGCCTCCCTCGACGTCCCCGCGCATGCGATCGCGGGCGAGCCCGACCTGATGCACCACAAGTACGTCGTCCGCGACGGCAAGAGCGTCTGGACGGGCTCGACGAACTGGACCGACGATTCGTGGTCGCGGCAGGAGAACGTGATCGTGACCGTCGACTCCCCCGAGCTCGGTCGCTCATTCACGAAGAACTTCGACGAGCTCTGGTCGAAGGGCATCGTCGAGAAGAGCGGCTTCATCGACCCGGATGAGGTCGACGTGGGTGGGCACCCGGTGCGGGCCTGGTTCACGCCCGGTCACGGTGAAGAGCTTTCGCAGCAGATCGCGACGGCAATCGGTTCCGCGCGGCGGCGGGTTCGCATCTGCTCGCCCGTCCTCAGCGCGGCGCCGATCCTCGCAACACTGGCCCAGCTCGTTTCGGAAAGCCGGATCGACCTCGCCGGCTGCCTCGACCGCCCGCAGGTCGAGGGAGTGATCCACGAATGGCACCGGAACGGCAACTTCACCTGGAAGCTCCCGCTCCTCGAGCGCGTGCTCACCGGGGAGTTCTCCGGGAAGCCGTCAACTCCGTATGGCGCCGGCTCGGTTCACGACTTCATGCACGCAAAGGTGACCGTCGCAGACGACCTCGTCTTCGCCGGCAGCTTCAACCTCTCGCGCTCAGGCGAGCAAAACGCGGAAAACGTCCTCGAGATCCACGACGGCGCAATCGCCGATCGCCTCGCCTCCTATGTCGACGACGTGCGCGCGCGGTATCCGCGCTTCTCCCCCTAGGTCTTAGGTGGCGGTCGCCTCGCCTCGCATCCCAAGTCGACGCTTCTCGTCCTCCGCGGCCACCTCGCGCCAAAGCCGATTCAGGTGGGACTGGACGTAGGGCATCTCGACAGGGAGGAATATTGCTGCTAGCAGGAAGAGGGGAAAGCCGACGGCGTGGCTGAGCCGATCCTCGAGGCCCGCGATCTCCTCGGCGCGCCTTATGCGCGTGAATGTCCGCCACATCGAAATAAAGGGCGGAATGATCAGGAGCGCTCCTCCAGTCACCGCAGCAAGCGCCCCAGCGGGCTCAACGCGGAGCTTCGGATCGTCGTGGGCCCGACCGAAATCGCGTAGCTCGCGGTTGATCTTGTAATACCAGACGAAGTAGTAGACGTAGAGGGTGACGATCGCGAGTAGGAAGACACCCAACGAATTCCGCACCTTCGCTTGACCGCCCGGGATGCTCAGGGTCTCGGCCATTGCTGAATCCTAGGCGCGTTCCCAGCGCTCCCAACGGACGACTTCGGCGCGCGGCTTGCGGCGCTCATTGAACGCGCTCTTCGCCTCTTCGGGGAAGGTGTCGTCGGCAGTCGGATAGCCCATCGTCACGACGGCGACGAAGTGGACCTCGTCGGGGATGCCGAGCGCCCGTTTGAGCGCGGGCACGTCGGTGACACCGAAGATCGCGGTTGCAAGCCCTTCGTCGATCGCCGCGAACATAAGCGCCATCACCGCTGCCCCCGCGTCGACGTACCAGTACGGCGCGGGCCATTCGATCTCCGTGCCGCCGGTGATCTGGAGCTTGTCTCGCCGCTGGTAGCGCTCGTGGTAGTCAGCCTCACGGACGAGGACGACGACCTGCACCGGGGCGTCCGCCTTCCAGCGCGGCCTGCCCTGGGCGGCGAGCTCCTCCTCGGCCGCGGCGACGGCGATCGCCTTCCGCGTGGCCGAGTCGGCGACCACGACGAGCCGCAGGCCCTGGCTGAAGCCGGCGCTTGGCGCGCGCACGACGGCCGCGTTGGTATCCGCTCGAGCACGTCCCGGGGCACCGGCCGCGAGTCGTAGGTGCGGACCGACCGCCGCCGGTTCAGGAGCTCGCGGAACTCCACCTTTCCGTTATTCCCACTCGATGGTGCTCGGCGGCTTCGACGAGATGTCGAGGGCGACGCGGTTCACGGCGGGGATCTCGTTGATGATCCGGCTCGAGATCGTTTCCAGCAGGTCGTAGGGCAGGCGCGCCCAGTCGGCGGTCATGGCGTCTTCCGACGTGACCGCGCGGATCACGATCGGGTACGCGTAGGTCCGCTCGTCCCCCTGGACGCCGACCGAGCGGATCGCCGGCAGGACGGCGAAGCTCTGCCAGAGCTCCCGGTAGAGCCCGGCGCGCCTGATCTCTTCCTGGAGGATCGAGTCGGCCTCGCGCAAGATCTCGAGCCGCTCCTCGGTCACCTCGCCGATGATCCGAATCGCAAGACCGGGGCCCGGGAACGGCTGTCGCCACACCATCTTTTCCGGCAGCCCGAGCTCCTCGCCCACGCGCCGCACCTCGTCCTTGAAGAGCAGCCGCAGCGGCTCGACGAGCTCGAAGTCGATGTCCTCCGGCAGGCCGCCGACGTTGTGATGCGACTTGATCGTCGCAGCGACGCCCTCGCTCCCGCCCGACTCGATCACGTCCGAGTAGAGCGTTCCCTGCACGAGGTATCCGATCGTGCCGAGCGTGGTCGATTCCTCCTCGAACACCCGGATGAACTCCTCGCCGATCGCGCGCCGCTTGTCCTCGGGATCGGTGACGCCTGCGAGCTTCGCCAGGAAGCGCTCCTCGGCGTCGACGTGCACGAGCGGGACGTGGAAGTGGTTACGGAAGGTCTCGATGACCTGCGTCGCCTCGTCCTTGCGCAGGAAGCCGTGGTCGACGAAGACGCACGTGAGCTGATCGCCGATCGCCTTGTAGACGAGGAGCGCCGCGACCGCCGAGTCGACGCCGCCGGAGAGAGCGCAGAGGACGCGCTCCTTCCCGACCTGCGCCCGAATGTGCTCGACCTGCTCTTCGATCACGGCTGCCGCCGTCCAGGTCGGCGGAGCGTCCGCGACGCTGTAGAGGAAGTTCTTCAGCAGGTCGTTCCCGTAGGGCGTGTGCACGACCTCCGGGTGGAACTGCACGCCGTAGAGCCGCCGCTCCGCATCCTCGAAGGCTGCGATCGGCGTCGACTGCGACGAAGCGACGACGCGCGCTCCTGCCGGCGGAGCAGTCACCGAGTCGCGGTGGCTCATCCACCCGATCTGTTCCGACGGGAGGTGGGCGAAGAGCTCGCCCTCCTCGGCCGTCAACTCCGTCTTCCCGAACTCCGAGATGCCCGTTCGCTCGACGCGCCCGCCGAGATCCTGGGCCATGAGCTGCATCCCGTAACAGATGCCGAGCGTCGGGATCCCGAGCTCGAAGATCTTCGGATCGACTTTCGGCGCGCCATCAGCGTAGACCGACGCGGGCCCACCGGAGAGAACGAGCGCGAGGGGGTTCCGCGCACGGACGGCCTCGGGCGAGATCGTGTGCGGCACGAGCTCCGAGTAGACCCGACATTCCCGAACGCGCCTTGCGATCAGCTGCGAGTACTGGCCGCCGAGATCCAAAACGAGCACCGGCCGCTCTTCGGCGGCCGGCTCAGGCGCGGGCAGCGGGACGACGTTGCTCAATGCCCCGTCCGGTGATGGTTCCGAGCTTCTGGGTCGCGAGCACCAAGCCAGAGGCCGCACTCGACCGCGGGCAAGGCTAGTAGCCTTGACAAGGGCGAGGGTGGGCTCTGGCGCCGCGTGATCGCGGGCCAGAAGCCGGAGTCCATTGCCGGGCGGGGCATTTAACCCATGCCCACCTTCTGGGCCTGTTGGAGGGACTTGCCTTCGGTCTTGATCGAAGGCGCGAGCATGATCTCGGCCTTCTGGAAGTCGTGGATCGACTCGTAGCCGCAGGTGGCCATCGACGTCCGGAGCGCGCCCATCAGGTTCAGCGTCCCGTCGTTCTCGCGCGCGGGGCCGATGACGATCTCCTCGAGCGACGCGACCTGCTCGGTTTGCACGCGGGCACCGCGCGGAAGCGTGGGATGGAAGGTCGCCATGCCCCAGTGGTAGCCCCGGCCCGGAGCCTCCTTCGCCCGTGCGAGCGGAGAGCCGACCATGACCGCATCGCCCCCGCAGGCGATCGCCTTCGCGATGTCGCCCCCGGTGCTCATGCCGCCGTCGGCGATCACGTTCACGTACTTGCCTGTCTCCAGCAGATGCTGGACGCGTGCGGCCGCGGCGTCGGAGATCGCCGTTGCCTGCGGGACGCCCACGCCGAGCACCCCGCGCGTGGTGCACGCGTGACCAGGCCCGACGCCCACGAGGACGCCCTCGGCTCCCGTGCGCATCAGGTGCAGCGCGGTCTGGTACGAGGCGCAGCCGCCGACGAGGGTGGGGATCGGCAGCTCCGAGATGAACTCCTTCAGGTTCAGCGCGTGGCCGTTCGAGGAGACGTGCTCGGCGGAGACGACCGTCCCCTGGATGACGAGGATGTCGAGGCCCGCCTCCAGCGCGAGCTCGTAGTGTTCCTCCACGCGCTGCGGCGTGAGCGATCCTGCGGCGAGAGCGCCGGAGCGCTTGATCTCCTCGATCCGCTCGGCAATCAGCTTCGGCTCGACCGGTCGCGCATAGATCTCCTGCAGGCCGCGCGTCGCCCTGTTCTTCGGCAGCTTGGCGATCCGTTCCAGCTCGGCATCGGGGTTCGCATAGCGCGTGTAGATGCCCTCGAGGTTGAGGACGCCGAGGCCCCCGAGCTTGCTGAGCGCGATTGCAGTCTGCGGAGAGACGACGCCGTCCATCGCAGAGCCGATCAGCGGAAGCTCGAGGAGATGCGACCCGAGCTGCCAGCCGATGTCGACGTCCTGCGGGTCCCGCGTCCGGCGGCTCGGGACAATCGCGATGTCGTCGAAGCCGTAAGCCTGCCGCGCTTTCTTACCGCGGCCGATCTCTACGTCCACGGTGTCCCCCCTCTATGCAAAAAACCCAGGCTCGTCTTACCGCCTGGGCCCCAAAAACCGTGTTTCGCCTCGCCTCTCAACTGACGGCCGATCGTATCAGCCTCGGGCGACGACGTCAGCTCGCGACCGGCTCCAGCTCGACGACCTCGACCCCGCCCGTGACGCGGCTCGCCTCGCGGGGATCGAACCGGCCGGCGCCGACCTCGAGCGTCGAGGCGGCTCCAGCCGCGACCGCAGAGCGGAGGGCCTCCTCGATCGGCTTCCCGGCGTGACGCGCCGCGAGGAACCCGGCCAGGAGCACGTCACCGGACCCGACCGACGAAAGCGTCTCGACGCGCGGCGCGACACAGCGGAATCGCTTCACCTCGCGCTCCTCGTGGAAGAGCGCGAAACAGCCCGACTCCTGGGTGATGAGGACGTTGCGCGCGCCGAGCTCCGCGACCGAGTCGAGCCCGACGACGAAGTCCTGCTCCTCATGGAACTCCTGGCCGACGAGGCTCTCGGCCTCCCGCTGGTTCGGCGAGACGAGGAACGGCTCGGCCCCCGTCCCCAGACGAAGCGGCTCGCCTTCCGAGTCGAGGACCGTCTGCACGCCTCGCCGGTTCAGGTCGCGGATCGCGTCCGCGTAGAAGTCGTCCTCCACCCCGCGCGGCAGCGAGCCCGAGAAGACGACCGTCTGGGCGCCGTTGGCGAGGTAGTGGAGCTTGTCGCGGAGGATCTCCAGCTCCTCCGGCTCGACATGCGGCCCCCACTCGTTGATCTCCGTGTAAGAGGAGGCGGTCGGATCGACCACAGCGGTCGAGGTGCGGGACTCGTCGCCGATCCGGACGAAGTCGTTGAGGATCGCCTCGGCGGTCAGCTCCTCGACGATCCGCGTGCCCGTCAGGCCGCCCGCGAGGCCGGTGGCGACGACGGGGACCTCGAGCCGCTTCAGCGCGCGGGCGACGTTGATGCCCTTGCCGCCCGGGAGCGTCAGGCCGCCGCCGCTTGCACGGTGCCGCTGGCCGCGCTGGAAGTTGGGCACGGTGAGCGTGCGATCGAGAGCTGCGTTCAGCGTGACGGTGATGATCAAGACGCCCAGCTCCATGCGTTGTGGGCCGCGCGCCCGACGTACCAGCCCGCGCGGCCGAGCGTGCCGGGCTTGGCGATCGAACGTGAGGCCACGAGCGGCGAGTGGGCGATCAGACGCCGCCGGTCGTAGACCCGGACCTCACCGAGCCTCTGCCCCATGCGCACGGGCAGCTCGACGCCGTCGGGCGCCACGACGCGTTCCATGAGCGGGTGCCCGACGAGCACGGCCCGCGGCAGCGAGCGCGGGGCGACGAGCGAGAGCTCCCCTCGCCCGTACGACGTCTCGGCACGCGCGTAGGTCCGGCTCGCCGAGATCACGGAGACCACGCGGAAGCGCGCCAGCCCCCACGTCATGAGCTCGACGAGATCGTCGTTGCGTGTCGAGCGATCCGGGCTGCCGATGATCGTCGCGTAGACGGTGACGCCCGGACCGCGCACGGCGGCGACCTCCGACCAGCCGGCCGCGCTCGTGTGGCCCGTCTTGACACCGACGACCCCCGGATAGCTGCCCAGCAGGTCGTTCCATGTGTGCAGATGCCGCCCACCGGCGATGGTGGCGTCTCGCATGGCGACGATCTGCCTGACGATCGGCTTCTGCATCAGCACGCGGGCCAGCGTCGTCACGTCACGAGCGCTCGAGACATGGCCGGCCGCGTCGAGCCCGTCCGGACGGACGAAGTGCGTGTCCGAGAGCCCGAGCTGTCGCGCCCGCCGGTTCATCATGCCGACGAAGTGCCGCTCGCTCCCGCGCCCGACGTGATCGGCGAGTGCCCAGGCGGCGTCGTTCGCGCTCTGGATCAAGCAGGCCTCGACGAGGTCCCGGACGGTCAGCTGCTCGCCCGCGCGGAGATGCACGCTGGACTCGCCGACCTCGGCGGCCTCGGGCGAGACCGTGACGATGTCCGACAGCTGCGTCTTCTCGAGCGTGAGGAGAACCGTCATCAGCTTCGTGAGGCTCGCGATCGGAACTCGCCCGTCGGGGTTGCCCGCGAGCAGCACCTGTCCCGTCCGCCCGTCCTCGACAAGGTAGGCGCGCGCGTCCACGCCGGGCCCGGCGGCGTGGGCCGAGGGGACGAGCAGGAGGACGGCCGCGAGGGAGAGCAGCCTCTTCACGGTCGGGAATGTACCCGCGACTCAGAGCGAGCCGCGGACGATCAGCACTGCAGCCGTGACGAGCAGCAGGAACGCGACCGGCAGCGCGTAGCGCCGAGCCTCCGCGCGCCAGTCGACGTCCCTCACCAGCCCGAGGCCGTCCAGACCTCGCTCTTGAGCCGCGCCGCCTCGGCCGCGGCCGCGGATCGCCAGTCGTCCTCGGTCGTCCGGAAGGCGTAGAGCACCGAGCGTGACGCGGCCACGAGCGCGCTCGCCGGTCCGCTCGTGAATGCGCGAGCCACATCGGCCGCGCTCGCGCCCTGCGCGCCGACACCGGGGAGCAGGAGCACCGCGCGCGGGAGCAGCTTGCGCGCCTCACCGATCGCCCGCGGATGGGTCGCCCCAACCACCGCGCCCACGCTCGAGAGGCCGCGTTCGCCAACGAGATCCTCGCCCCACTCCGCGACCAGCCGGGCGACGTGCTGCCAGAGCGGGGTCCCGTCCGAGAGGGCAAGGTCCTGGATGTCCGCGACGCCCTCGTTCGAGGTCTTGACCAGGCAGAAGATGCCTGCGCCTTCTCGCCGACAGGCTGCGAGCAGCGGCTCGACGGAGTCGCGGCCGAGGTAGGGACTGACCGTCATCGCGTCGGCGAGCGGCGGCTGGTCGTCCCGCGGCTCGAGATACGCGGCCGCGTACGCGCGCGACGTGGAACCGATGTCGCCTCGCTTGGCGTCGGCGAGGACGATCAGGCCGGCGGTGCGCGCATAGGCGCACACGTCCTCGAACGCGCGCATCCCGTCCGAGCCGAGAGCCTCGAAGAAGGCGAGCTGCGGCTTGACCCCGACCGCGTACAGGGAGACGGCGTCGATGATGCCCCGACAGAAGCGGCTGAACGCCTCAGCCGCCTCGGCGCGACCGAGGTGCGCGTCACCGGCAAGCTCGACGGGAAGCAGGTCGGTCACGGGATCGAGCCCGACGATGAGCTGGCTGCGCTTCCGCTCGACAGCCTCGGCGAGCCGGTCGCCGAACGTCGCCGCGGCGACCCGGGGTGCGGCCTCGAGATCCTGCGCCATCAGCCTCAGGGTACCGCTGGCGCCGGAAACACAAAACGGGGGCCGCTTCAACGGCCCCCGTTAAAAGCTTCGATTGCGGCGTGAGCTACATCGGGTGGCCGGCGCCGCTCTTCACTGCCGCCTTGAGCTGGCTACCCGCCGAGAACTTCGGAACGGTCGTCGCGGGGATCTGCACCCGCTGGGTTGGGTTCCGTGGATTGACGCCCTGCCGTGCGGCGCGCGCCTGCGTCGTGAACTTCCCGAATCCCGTGAAAGCGACCTCGCCCTGCGAGCGCAGAACGTCGGTGATCGAGTCCAGAAACGCGTCCACGGCGTCTGCCGCATCGCGCTTCGAGAGATTCGCCCTGTCGGCGACCTTGTCGACGAACTCCTGTTTTGTCACGTGCATCCTCCCTCTAACGGTTCAGTTATCCGCAATCGGACCCTAACAGCCACGCCGTTTCGGCTCAACCATGCGGTTTTGCGGCGGTTTTCTGCGCCGCGAGCAACTCTCCTGCCCGAAACAGGGGCACGAGACGGGCTCCACGGCGCGCCAGAGCGTCCACTCCGCCCTCCTCGCGATCGACCACGCAGACCGCGATTTTGCACTCCAGACCGGCTTCCCGAAGCGCGTCGAGGGCCTCGACGGCGGCCCCGCCGGAGGTGACGACGTCCTCGACGAGGCAGACACGCTCGCCCGGGTCGAACACGCCTTCGAGCCGATTCGCGGTCCCGTACTCCTTTGCCTTGTTGCGGACGATCAGGAACGGCATGCCCGACGAGAGCGAAGTGGACGCCGCGAGTGCGACCGCGCCGAGCTCGGGGCTCGCGATTCGCACGGCTTCGGGCTCGTTCTCGGCGACCGCAGCTGCGATGTGCTCCCCGAGCACCTTGAGCACCTCGGGTTGCGTCTCGAACCGGTACTTGTCGAGGTAGTAGCTCGAGCGCCGGCCCGAGCGCAGAACGAAGTCGCCCTCGAGGTATGCGTACTCCGCAAGAGCCGCCGCGAGCTCCTCGCGTCTCACGAGCGGGCCGCGCGAAGCGCGTCGTGTGCGGGTGGGAGCAGGCGGGCCGCCTCCGGCGAGTCGCCGTCGAGTGAGACCAGCGAGCCGTCCGCGAAGTAGAGGTCCACGCGCTCGCTCGCGCCGCCCCGCCTCGCGTAGAGCCCGATGCCCAGCAGCGAAGCCGCGCCGAGCAGGAGGGCGACGAGCCTACGCTTTCCCACTGGGCTTGGCCCGGGGTCGGCGCTTCGGCTTCGGCTTCGGCTTCGGCTTCTCGGCGGCGCGACGCAGGCAGCTCTTGAGGTCGTAGAAGACGAGGCCCGCGGTCGGTTCGGGCGCCGTCACCGCCGCGATTAGCCGCTCTCCGTCCCGGGCGATGAAGAGGCTTCCGTCGCCGGTCGCCGCCTCGATCTGCGTGAGCTCGCCCTGACGAAGCTGCCCGGCCGCCTCCAGCAGGGCCCGCGCCGAGGATGCGACCCGGCCCGCGGCCTCGTCGGCAAGCGTCGCCGCGGTGACGACGCCGCTTCCGTCGAAGAGGACGGCCGCCTCCACCTGCGAGGAGATCTCGGTCAGCTCGGCGAGCGCGGTCTCGGCCTCCGTCATTGCGGAGAGATTAGCCTCCCCACGATGAGAGAGGTCTTTTCGAAGTTCTTCGCCGACCGAGGCACGCACCTCGCGGCGATGATCGCGTACTTCGCGCTCCTCTCGTTCGTGCCGCTTCTCTTCCTCGCCCTCGCGCTGCTCGGCTTCGCGGGCCGGGCCGACGAGTCGAGCTTCCTCGTCACGGAATTGAACAAGGCGTTCCCGACCAGCTCGATCGACGGCATCCTGAAGGTCGTCCGCTCGGTCCAGACGCACGCGACCGCGCTGGGAATCATCGGCGGCGTCTTCATCGGCTGGACGTCGCTCTCGCTCTTCAGCGTGCTCGAGTCCGCCTTCAACATCGTCTACGGCAAGCCCAATCGTTCGTTTCTGCACGGGAAGCTGATCGCCGTGCTTTTCCTCGTCGGCTCGCTCATCACCCTCTTCGTCGGCTTGCTCGTCGGCTCCTTCGGCTACGAGGTGCTGAAGCGCTTTGCCGGCGGCTTTTTCGCGAACGACTACGTGGCCTATGGCTTCTCGATCATCCTCTCGACGAGCGCCGTCTTCGTCTTTCTCTTCTCGATCTACTACTTGCTGACGAACGAGAAGCTCAGCTTCGGCGAGGTGATCCCGGGGACGATCATCGCCACGATCGCGCTGGAGGCGAGCTTCCAGGTGCTGCCCATCTACCTCCGGCTCTCGAAGAACGTGATCGCGCTCCAGGCCTTCGGAGCCCCGGCGCTCCTGCTCGTCTGGCTCTACCTGATGGCGAACGTGATCGTCTTCGGCGCGGAGGTCAACTGGTGGCTCGCGCGCGGGCGCCAGCAGGCGGTCGAGGTCGAGGTCGAAGAAGCACCCGGACTCGCCTGAGCCAACCACCCCTGACTTTGCAACAGACTGTTGCTTGGTCTCGAAGGCGAGGGAACCAGCCGGCACCTGGACGTGTCCCGCGGGCACCTGTCTAGGGCCAGGCCCTGGACCTGCGCCGTCCGGCCTTGCCTGAGGCGGACCCGTCGTTCCTTGCAACAGACTGTTGCTTAAGTCTCTGGACTGAGGGCTTCGAGGAGGGCTCTGGCGGCTCGGGCTCGGTGGGAGTTGTTGGTCTTCCACTCGTTGCCTAGTTCAGCAACGGTTTGTTCTTCGCCGTCGGGGATGAAGACCGGATCGAAGCCGAAGCCTGCGGTGCCGCGCGGTTCCTCGGCGATTCGGCCTTCGAGGATGCCGGTGCCGCGGTGCTCGGTTCCGTCCGGCGCGATGGCGACGAGCTCGCAGACATAACGGGCTCGGCGGCCCTCGCCCTCGACGCGGCGCAGCTCCTCGATCGCGCGCTCTGCCTCTCTCCCGGCCGCCCACCGCGACGACGTGACGCCCGGCCCACCCCCGAGAGCCGCGATCTCGACCCCGGAGTCCTCACCCAGCACCCAGTTGCCCGGAGCCAGCGAGTGGCCGAACTCGGCCTTCGCGCGAGCGTTCTCGTAGTACGTGTCGCCGTCCTCGGGCGGGTACTCCACCGCGCCGAGGAGCTCGAGCTGCCAACCGGGCAGCGCGTGGCGCAGCTCCCTGAGCTTGTTCTCGTTCCCCGAGGCAAGGACCGCTAGTCGGTCCACCGCACCCCGAGCACCGGCTCGAGGCGCATGAGCGCCGCCGTCACGCTGTGCGGCTGATGGCCCTCGAGTCGCAGGTCGAGGACGACACGGCGCCGGTCTTGCGAGTCCTCCACCTCGAAAGCCCGCACCGCTCCTCCGTGACTCTCGAGGGCTTCGAGGAGAATCGAGGGGCTTTCGTTCGCGCGCAGGTCGACCTCGAGCCTCCGCTCTCCCGGCCGGATCCGCTCGATCATCCGGTACGCCAGGATCCGCAGCGGCCAGAGGCTGACGAGCACGACGACGGTCGTGATCACGGCACCGGTGTAGTAGCCGGCCCCCGCGGCGATCCCGATCGCGGCCACGACCCAGAGGCTCGCCGCTGTCGTCAGCCCGCGGACCGAAAGCCCCTGACGGATGATCGCGCCGGCGCCGAGAAAGCCGATACCGGTCACGATCTGCGCGGCGATCCGCGTCGGGTCGTAGGTGACCCCGCTCTGGTTCGAGAAGTGAAAGTCGTGCCAGCCGTACGCAGAGACGAGGGTGAAGAGCGCGGCGCCGACGGCGACGAGCATGTGCGTCCGCAGGCCGGCCTCTCGCTCCCTGATCTCGCGCTCGACACCGATCGCGCCACCGAGAACCCCGGCCAGGACGACGCGCAGGAGCACCTCCGTGAAGTGGAGCTCAGGCACGGACTGCCTCCGCTGCGTCCTGCTGGGCCAGCCCGATCTCCTCGATCCCTGCCGCCGCGAGATCGAGCAGCTCGTCGAGCTGGTCGCGGTCGAGCGGCGCCCGCTCGGCCGTCGCCTGCACCTCGATCAGCCGTCCGTCGCCGGCCATGACGACGTTGACGTCCACCTCGGCCGACGAATCCTCCACGTAGTCGAGGTCGAGCAGGGACTCGCCCTCGACGATTCCGACCGAGACGGCGCCGACCGAATCGGTGAGCACTTTCCCGAGGCCCATGTGATCGAGCGCGCGCCGCGCCGCGACGTATGCGCCCGAGATCGACGCGCAGCGGGTGCCGCCGTCGGCCTGGATGACGTCGCAGTCGATCCAGAGCGTCCGCTCGCCGAGCGCATCGAGATCGGCGACGGCGCGCAGAGCGCGGCCGATCAGCCGCTGGATCTCGACCGTGCGGCCCTTCTGCTTTCCCGAGCTCGCCTCGCGCTGTGTGCGCTGACCCGTCGAGGCCGGCAGCATCGAGTACTCGGCCGTCAGCCACCCCTTGCCCCGGCCGGCGATCCAGCGGGGGACGCCCTCCTCGATCGACGCCGTGCAGAGCACACGAGTCTTGCCGAACGAGATCAGGGCCGAGCCGTTCGCCTGCTCGAGATAGTCCGGCTGGATCTCGAGCTCCCGAAGCTCGTCGGCTGCCCGCCCGCTCGGCCTTGTCATGCCGCTGCCGCCTCCAGCTCGGCGATCGCCACCTGCTCGACCTCGCCGAGCGGCAGCTGGAGGAAACGCTCGCCGAGCACGCGGAAGCGCTCGGGGTCGCCGGTCGTCAGGAAGCGATAAGCGCCCTCCCGGCTCGGCTCGTTGCCGATCTCCTTTCGCTCGAGCGTCTCCGCCACTTCGCGGGCGGTCTCCTCCGCCGAGAAGACAAGCGTCACGCCGCGGCCGAAGACGCGCTGGAAGATCGGCCGGATCAACGGATAATGCGTACAGCCGAGAATGACCGTGTCGACGCCGGCCTGCTTCAACGGCGCCGCGTACTCGCGGACGACGGCAACGGTCTCCGCCCCGAACGGCTCGTCGCTCTCGATCAGCGGCACGAGGCGCGGGCAGGCGACCGGGAAGAAGCGGACGCCGGCGTCGAGCGCGTGGACGAGCTCCGCGTAGCGGCCCGCCGTCACGGTCGCCTGGGTCGCGAGCAGTCCGATTCGCCGGTTTCGCGTCGTCTGGACGGCCGCGTGGGCCTCGGGCGTGATGACGCCGACAATCGGCACCGCCAGCCGCTCCTGAAGCTCCGGCAGCGCGGCCGAGGTGGCCGCGTTGCAGGCCACGACGATCAGCTTGACGCCCTGGCCCTCGAGGTAGCCGGCGATTTCGCCGGCGAAGCCCCGGATCTCGTCGAGCGGGCGCGGCCCGTACGGAAGCCGGGCGAGGTCGCCGAGGTAGAGAAAGTCCTCGTGCGGCATCGTCACCAGGCACTCGTGCAGGACGGTCAGCCCGCCCGTTCCCGAGTCGAAGACCCCGACCGGCCGCGAATCCACGCCCCGATTGTAGGCTCATGCCGTGTGGCGCCCGTTAACTCAGCGGTGGTCTTGCCGTCTCAAGTCATGAACTCCGAGGAAAGGACGTCTCGATGAGAGGGTCAATCCGGTTGGCGATCACCGCCTGCGCGGCACTCGCCACGCTCGCGTTCGTGGGGTCGGCGTGGGCGGACTACACCCCGAGCCTCTACGTCACAGCGCTCAACAATGCTCCGGGAAAGCCGTCGACGATGGTGCTGGGGCACGTCCAGGCCGCGACGGACGATGCCACGTACAAGGACACCATCTATGCGCCGGTCGGCTACCGGGTGAGCCTGAACCAGAGGCTCGGCCTGAAGATCGGCGACGTCAGCGCGAGGTTCATCCTCCGCAACAGCGGAAACATGGAGACCGACGTCAACGGCCTCGTCAAGGTCGACGATCCGGCGGCACATCTCAGCGATGCTTGCGCTCCCGGCCAGCATGCAGCCGTCTGGAGGCTCAGCGTCGCCGTCGCCCAGACGCCGGTCGTCATCTACCTCTACGTCGATCCGATCACTTCAGGACCGGAGGCGTTGTTCGCCTCGGGCAAGATCCAGTTCTGCCTCGAGGGCCCGCCCGGCACGCCTCCCGGGGCCCAGCTGCTCTTCGCGTTCTTTTCGATCAAGAACGTCTTCACCAATCCGCCCAATACGACAGATCGCCTGTGGCGCGCGACGTTCACTCCCTTCACGGCCGGTACGGCGACGCCAAATCCGGCCGGGACGACCGAGGGGCAGGCCGTGGTCCCGGGGCGGGTCAGCCTGAGCCTGACCGTCAAGCGGCTGAAGCACGGGGTTGTGCTCCTGCAGGGCAGGCTGTTCGTCGATCGGGCAGGGTTCCCAAACGCGACCGTCGAGCTGTACTCGCCCGGCAAGAGCCTGGCAGTGGGCAGTGGGAAGACGAATCGCAGCGGGCGCTTCACGATTCGAAAGAAGATCAAGCGCAAGACGCGCTTTAGCGCCGAGGTCATCTTCATCGGAGACCTGGCCAGCTGTCCGGCGATGCCGTTACCCGAGGCCCCGCAGGGCTGCAAGACGGCGACGCGCTCCTTCGCCATCGCAACCACATACGTGCTCGCAAAGCCGAGAAAGTAAATGGGCGCCGTCATTCGCGTCGGCACTTGCTCGTGGGCCGACGAAGCGCTTTCGAAGTACTGGTACCCAAAAGGCGTGCCGCCCGGGGAGCGGCTGCGCTACTACGCCGAGCATTTCGACACCGTCGAGGTGGACTCGACCTACTACCGCCTGCCGGATGTGGGGATGGTCGAGCGCTGGGCCGAGCGGACGCCGGACGGGTTCGTGATGCACGTGAAGGCCTTCGGCGTCATGACCCGGCACCCGGTGAAGGTCGAGCAGCTGCCGCCCGACCTGCGCGACGCGGCGCCGAAGGACGAGCGCGGCCGGGTCGACCGCCCGCCGCGGGAGTTTCGGGCCGAGGTCTTCCGCCGCTTCCTCGAGGCGCTCGAGCCGCTGCGCACAGCCGGGAAGCTGGGCGGGCTGCTCTTCCAGTTCCCGCCGTACGTCGTCCCGAAGGAGGCCTCCTTCGGCTACCTCGCCTGGGCCCGCGAGCAGGTCGGCGGGGACGAGATGCTCGTCGAGTTCCGCCACCGGAGCTGGCTCGACGAGGAGCATCGCGAGGAAACGCTGCGCTTCCTCGAGGAGCACCGCATGTCACATGTCGTCGTCGACGCGCCCCGCTCGGAAGGGAAGAACGTGCCGCTGACGGTCTTTGCGCTGACGACGCCGATCCTCTACGTCCGCCTGCACGGCCGGAATGCCGAGACCTGGAACTCGCGCGGCGGAAGCGCCGCGGAGCGGTTCGACTATCTCTACTCGGAGGACGAGCTCGCCGAGTGGGTCGGCCCCCTGAAGGATCTCTCCGAGCAGGCCGAGGAGGCCTACGTGCTGTTCAACAACAACAACCGGAGCCGGGTCGGCAGCCGCGAGGTCGCCCAGGCGCCGACGAACGCCGAGATGCTCCGGGATCTGCTGGCGAAGAAGGGCCTTCCGATCAGCCTGCCGAAGCAAGGAGCTCGAGCAACGTCTGGTTGAACTCGGCAGGTTGCTCGAGGTTGGGTAGGTGCCTCGAGCGCTCGAAGACGACCAGGCGGCCCAGCGGAGCCTGCTTCGCAGACGCGGCGGCCTCCTCGACCGAGAAGAAGAGATCGCCTGCGCCGAGACCGAAGACGACCGGTACCTGAAGCGAGGGCAGGATTGCGCTGCTGTCGGCCCGGCCCCGTAGCGCCTCGACGCCGCGGACCAGCTCTTCGGGGTCCCGGTCGAGCGCCATCTCTCTTGCCGAGCCGGGAGGCTCTCCGGCGAAGAGCTTCTCGCGCTGGTTCTCCCAGAGCCCTTCTGCTCCGGCTTCCTCGATCAGTTTGATCGTGTCGGCCCGTCCGGCTCGCCGCTCGGGCGTGTCGGCGTCGGGACGCGAGCCGGCGAGAAGCAGGCCGCGGATGCGTTCCGGCGCGTGCCGGGCCATTGCCAGCGCGACGTAGCCCCCCATCGAGGCGCCGACGGGAACGAGGTCGCCCGGCTCTTCGTCGAGGATCCGCCCGGCCCACGCGTCGATCGAGTTGCCGCCGAGGTCGTAGAGGTTCGGTGCGACGACGTCGTGCTCCGCGAGGGTGTCCCGCTGCGGCTCCCACATCCGCTCGTCGAGCGGGAAGGCATGAAGCAGGACGACCTTCATCAGGAGTGCTCGACCGCCACCGCGCCTTCGAGCTGCTCGGCCTCGTCGAGGCTCAGGCCGGCGCCCTGGATCCCGAGCACCTCGGCCAGCTGGGCGAAGTGCTCCTCGGGCGACGGCAACTCGGCGGGCGAGTCGGCGACACGCGCCACGGCGCGAATGGCCGCCGGCTCGGCGCCGGTGAGGCGGGAGAGCAGCGTCGGGTTTGCGCGCAGGGCCATCGCGTCGCCCGGCGGCAGCGCTCCGTAGTACTCGGGCACCGAGAGATACTCGTCCATCATCTGGCCTCGCTCGAAGGCGATGAGCCTCACGACCGCGCCCCGCTCCGCGCTCAGCGCGATCACGACCCCGCCGGTGACGTACGAGAGCTCCGAGGCGAGCTTGCGGAGCCGGTCGGGCTCGGCGGCCGCGGATTCGTCGTAGACCCCGATCCACCCGTTCGCCGGCGCAGAGACGACCGTTGCCCGCGACCGCACGATGCGCGGGCCGAAACGGGCGACGGCCTTCTCGACGGCAGCCTGGTCGTCGGTCTGAACGTGCACCGATCCGTTGGAAGGCACGGCCCCGCCCGCGAGCCGTTCCCCGAGCGAGTCGAGATCGGTCACGAGCGAGCGCCGGTAGTCGGTGAAGCCAAGCCTGCGCCAGTACGCAAGCGCCTCTTCGTTCGGCACTTCGACGTTCAGCGAGACGTGCTCGACTCCCTGCTCGCGAAAGTACGCGACGAGCTCTCGGATGAGCTCCTTGCCGGCGCCCTGCCCGCGCGCCTCGGGGCGGACGTAGACGAGGCTGACGTGACCAAGGCCAGCGCGGAGCTCTCCCTTCGCGAGCCCGACGACCTCGCCGTCGGCCTCGGCGACGACGACGCGGCCTTCACGGAGATACGAGTCGGGCAGCGGCGGGGGCGGGAACGGCCTCGTCCAGTGCTCGTCCAGGTACGCGGCGACGAGCTCCTCGAGAACCGGGAAATCCGCCTCGGCCGGCTCGCGGGTCGTCACCGCGGCGCCAGCAGCTCGAGCTCGGCTGCGACCGAACGGCGCTCGCTGGTCCGGGCCACCCAGTCGGAGAGGTGGACGTGCGGTTCGAGGTCGACGCTCAGAGCATGGCGGGCGCGCAGGATCCACGGCAGGTACGCGGCATCTGCGAGCCCGAAGTCGCGCCCGGTGAGAAACGGCCGGCCCGCCAGGACCGAATCGAACTCGCCGAGCTGCTCGTCGAGCTCGCTCCGAGCGGACTCGTCGCCGCGGCGAAGGGCGTAGTACGGGCGGCTGAGCCGGTCGAAGCGAGACACGAGGAGCCTGCCCTGAGCTCGCTCGGCGGGATCGGCCGGCCACAGAGGAGGCTCCGGGTAGCGCTCCTCGAGGTATTCGTTGATCACCTCGGACTCGGGCAGGACGAACGCGTCCTCCTCGAGCACCGGGACCTTGCCGAGCGGGTTCTTCTCGTAGATCCAGGCCGGACGCTCGTCGAGGTCGACGACCACCGTCTCGTGCTCGAGACCTTTCTCCGCGAGCACGATGCGCACGCGGGCGCAGTACGGACAGCGATCGGCGTCGTAGAGCGTCAGCACGGGCACGATGCTAAGTGCCACGCGCGAGGCCCGCGAGCAGGTAGTGCGCGGTCAGGTTCTCGAACGGGGCAAAGCGCTCGCCCAGAGCGCGCACCTCGTGGGTCGAGAGGCTTCGACCCTCGCCGTAGAAGCGCGAGACCGCCTTGCGCACGACGAGGTCGCCGGCGGGCCAGGCCCGAGGCCGCGCGAGGTGACGCGCGAGGAACCAGTCCGCGGTCCACTCGCCGATCCCCGGCAGAGCCGTGAGCGTGTTCTTGACCTCGTCGTCGGAAAGGGCGCCGAGGCCGGCCAGGTCGAGGTCGCTCCGCGCGAGCCCGACGACGTACTCGGCCTTGCGACCGGAGAAGCCGAGGGATGTCAGTTCCTCGGGCTCCGCGCCGGCCATGCGCTCGCGCGTCGGGAACGCATACGCGTGCTCGGCGCGGACGCCGAAGCGCTCGATCAGCCGGTTCCGGATCGCGAACGCAGCGTGCAGGGAGATTTGCTGGGCCGTGATCGAGGTCACGAGGCTTTCGAACGGCTCGACCGCGATCGGTGGCCGCAGGCCGCGGAGCTCCGCGGCGAGAGCGCCGAGCGTCGCATCGCCCGCGGCGAAGCCGTAGAACGCGTCGAGGTCGAACTCCGCTCCGAGCAGCTTGTGGATGACCGGCCCGGTGCTCGAGTCGAGGGGCTCGACGTCGACGCCTCCGTCGACTGGCCGAACGCGCACCTCGCGGCCATCGACAACTCGGTGCAGGGCATCCTCATGCCAGAGGTTCGCGAGATCGCGCCCGAAGGCGCGGTAGCGCCCGGTGGAGAGCTCGAAGTCGTAGGGCTCGGGCATGCGCAGGAGCGCCATGACCGGAGAACCTAGCGCCGGGGCGACAGCGCTTCGGACAACGCGTGGAAGTCGGTGAACGGCTCGAACGGGCTGCCGCGCTCGGCGAGGTACTCCGCCAGGCCGGCCGTCGCGAAGACGCGGTCGGCGGCAAGCGCGGCGCAGCGATCCGAGTAGCCGTCTCCGACGTAGACGACCTCGCCGGCCGGCAGGAGCGTCCGCTTGCACGACTCGCCGCACTCGTCGCAGTCGTCCGGATAGCGCCATTGCACGCGCCAGCCGTCCGGGCGCGGATCGACGCGATTCGCATGAAGCGGCACCTCGACGCCTTTCCGTTCCAGCACCGGCTCGATCAGCTCGTGGAAGCCGCTCGAGACGATGAGGAGGTCCCAGCCGGCAGCTCGGGCGCCACGCACGAACTCCGCAAAGCCGGCACGCACCGTCGCGTTCTCGAGCACCCAGTCGACGACCTCCGCCAGGGGGGCGGTCACGGGCCGGAACTCGCGGACGATCACCTCACGCAGAGGTAGCCGGCCCTCGTCGAGCCCGTCCTCGACCTCCTGATAGACCGCGGGGTCTCCGAAGTGCTTGGCGACCCGGTCGAGCAGGTCGGACTCGGTGACGGTGCCGTCGAAGTCAAGAACGATGGAGTAGCTCATTGGCATGCGCTATTAGCAGAAGCGACACGAACACCGCAGCCGCGATGGCGCTTGATCGGCGCCGACCCAGGTGAGATCTTTGCCGCTCGGGCGATCGAGCTGTCAGCAGATTCCGCCGGCCGTGCGCCCGCAGGGTGCGTGAGGTTGCCTGAACCCGAGCGAAAGGATTCTCGATGATCAACGGGGCGAACACCGGCTTCATGCTCCTTGCCGCGAGTCTCGTGATGCTGATGACGCCGGGGCTCGCCTTCTTCTACGGCGGGCTGGTCGGGCGGTCGAACACGCTCACGATCATGATCCAGAGCTTCGCCTCGATGGGCATCACGACGGTGCTGTGGTGGCTGGTTGGCTATTCGCTCTGCTTCAGCGGCGGCGCCAACGGCATCTACGGAAACTTCCATGTTGCGTTCCTGCGGCACGTCGGTCCGGAGTCGATCTATGCGCCGTCGGGGATCCCGCTGGTGGTGTTGATCGCCTACCAGATGATGTTCGCGATCATCACGCCCGCGTTGATCACGGGCGCGTTCACGAACCGCGTCACGTTCAAGGCTTTTCTGATCTTCCTCGTCGTCTGGCAGCTGTTCGTCTACTACCCGTTCGTGCACATGCTCTGGGGCGGAGGCATGCTGGCCCACTGGGGCGTCCGCGACTTCGCGGGCGGGATCGTCGTTCACGCGTCGGCCGGGTTCGCGGCGCTCGCGTCGGTGCTGTACGTCGGCAGGCGCAAGTTCTTCGACATGCCGCACAACATCCCGTTCATCGCTCTCGGCACCGGGCTGCTCTGGTTCGGTTGGTACGGATTCAACGCGGGCAGCGAACTGAAGGTCGACCACATCACCGCACTCGCCTTCCTGAACACCGACCTGGCCGCGTCCTTCGCGGCGACCACCTGGCTGTTCGTGGAGTGGTGGCACGCGAAGAAGCCGCACTTCGTCGGCCTGCTCACAGGCGCAGTCGCTGGGCTGGCGACGATCACACCCGCCGCCGGCTACGTGCCGATCTACGCGTCCGTCGTGATCGGGATTGCCTCCGGGGCGGTCTGCTACTACGCGATCCAGCTCAAGAACCGCCTCCATTGGGACGACGCGCTCGACGTCTGGGGCGTCCACGGCGTCGGCGGGTTGCTTGGGATCTGCATGCTCGGCGTCTTTGCGAGCAGGGCGATCAACCCGGCCGGCGGCACGGGCCTCATCCACGGTGCCGGCAGCTTCTTCGGGAAGCAGGTCGCTGCCGGGGTGGGGTGCTCCCTCTATGCCTTCGGATTCACCTACGCGATGCTGAAGGTGATCGACCTGGTCACCCCGGTGCGGGTCGGCGAAGAGGCCGAGCGCGGCCTCGACGCGGCAATGCACGGCGAGAGCGCCTACGAGTTCGATCAGGAGCTGCCGACACCGGCAAGCGCCGCGCCGTCGTTGTAGCGCCGTGAGCGGCTAGAAGTGTGAGGTCAGGCCCGCCGGGTCTTCGTCCGGCGTGGCCGCCTTCTCAGGCTCTTCGTACCACGAGCGCCAGTACTCGCCGTCGTCGAGCTCGCGGGCGAACGTCGTCAGGCGGAGCGGGTGAAACGTGTCGCACATGACGGCGAGCTCGTGCGTCTCCGTCTGCCCGATCGACTTCTCGGCCAGTCCGGGGTGTGGCCCGTGCGGGATCCCCGACGGATGGAGCGTCACCGAGCCGACCTCGATTCCCCGACGCGAGCCGAAGTTGCCGGAGACGTAATAGATCATCTCCTCGGAGTTCAGGTTCGAGTGGTGGTACGGAATCGGGATCGCCAACGGGTCGAAGTCGAGCTTCCGCGGGCAGAACGAGCAGATCACGAAGTTGCGGCCCTCGAACGTCTGGTGGCTCGGTGGCGGCATGTGGATGCGCCCGGTGATCGGCTCGAAGTCGTTGATGTTGAACGTCCACGGGTAGACGTACCCGTCCCAACCCACGAGGTGGGGTTGACAAGTACGTACTTCCGAGGACGCTGAGAGGGACGGCCCCGATCGACGAGCCCTGCGAAAGAGGAACGATGGCATCCCTACCCAAGCCGCTTGACCTGCTGGCCGAGAGGGTACGCGAGATCGCGGAAGGGGCGGCACTCAGCGCCCGGCGCGCCCGCGACCTCGGGGCTGACTCATGAGCCCCTGCTTCGACATCTACACCCGCGTATCGGACGAGGACGGCCGCTCCGGCCCCTCGTTCGGGTCGCCGGAGGAGCAAGAGGCTACCGGGCGGCGCTGGGCGGAGCAGAACGACGCGGAGGTCGGCGAGGTGGTCTACGACGGCAACATCTCCGGTGCGAAGCCGGTCGACGAGCGCGAGCTGGGTCGGCTCATCCGCAAGGTCGAGGCGGGCGAGTCGGCTGGCATCATCGTCCGCTACGTTGACCGCTACGCGCGCAACATGATCGAGGGCGCGATGGCGCTCACCCGCATCGTCGAGGCGGGCGGTCGCTTGGTCGCTCCCGACTCCGGCTTCGACTCGGCCAAGCTCAACGCCGATACGCGGATGACCTTCAACATCCAGCTCGCCATCGCGGAGGCCCAACGCGAGCGCAACATCGAGAGCCGGATGCAGGGCAACGACCGTGCCGCCGAGCGCGGCGTCTACCTCGCCAGCAAGCCGCCGCTCGGCTACGACCGGCGCGACGGTGCCCTCTCGATCCAGCCACGGTGCAAGAAGCTGATCCGCGGGGCGTTCCGGCGGCGCGCTGAAGGGCAGACGGCGGTGCAGATCCTCGCGTACCTGAAGGATGCCGGGCACGGGATCGAGACCGTGGACGAGTGGAAGCCGAGCCGGAGCCGCCCCGATGGCAAGCGGGTGGTCTTCCGGCCGTTCGACACGCTGACCGAGAACGGCGTCCGGCACGTGCTCGGCAACATCGCCTACATCGGGAAGGGCATCAAGCCGGGCTCGAAGATCAAGGGCATCCCGCCGTCGGAGTACACCGGCAACTGGCGGGTCATCACGGACGCCGGGTGGGAGCAGGCGCAGGCTGCAGGGGGGCACGCGCACTTCCGCAACAACGGGCGGTGGTCGTCGCTGGCGCGGCTGCGCGGGCTCGTGTACTGCCCGAACGGGCACCGGCTCAAGGTCGGGGCGATCGGCACGGCGGATGGAAAGCAAGCCGCGTACGTGTGCACCCACGCGACCTGCGACAAGCGCCCGGGTATCCATGCCGAGCGGCTAGATGAGTTCGTCGGCTCGCTGCTCCAGATGGCGGTCGTCTCAGGCGAGCCGCACGTCACCGCAATCCTCGCGGGCGACGATCGTTACGAGCGTGCGCTCGACGCGGTCGAGCAGGCGCGTGCGGAGGTCGAGGCGTACCGCGACGGCGTCAAGGTCACCGACGTTGGCGGCGTAGATGCCTGGCGGCGGGGACTGGAGGCGCGACAGGCGGAGCTAGGGGCTGCCCGCGCCGAGCTGAAAGCGACCCCGGCGACGACGAAGCCATACTCGCAGCCGCTCCCGGTTACGCCGGAGGCGTGGGAGAAGATGAGCGAGGACGAGCGCCGCGCGGTCATCGGCGCGTCGATGGACAGGGACGCTTACGCGCGGTTCGTGGCTCGGGTGGTCGTCTCGCCGGTCGGACGCGGGCGGCGGGTGCCGGTGGCCGAACGCGTCGAGGTCTGGTGGATCGGCGCAGAGACGGCGCTCGACCCGGCGACGGTGCAGCCGGTCGGTGACCCTGAGACGATGAAGCTCCTGAAAGCGGCGCACGCGACGGAGGCCGAGGAGGCGGCATGAAGCCGGCAGGCAAGCCGCTCGGGGACTGGCGGGACATCGCCGACGCAATCAACGCCGAGCGGCTGAAGCAGGGCTTGACGGGAATCGTGGGCGAGCGTAGCGCTCTACGAGTCGAAGCGAGCAAGGCGTTCCGGCAGCTCAGCGACGGTCGATTGGAACGAGTGGTCGCGCCGGACAGGGTTCGGTTACGTCATCGAGGGCCAGTTCTGAGTCGCTGCCGGTCACGGCGTAGGCGCGGCGGAGGGGCAAACATGCAGACCCTCACGATCTCAGGCGAGATCAACGGCGTGAATCACCATGTAGACGGCAGGCGGGGGCGGGCGGCGTCCATGCGCCGATCGCCTGGCCCTCGGAGATGTCCGGGCTCATGTAGCACGAGCACCGCTCCTTGTTGACGCGCGCGAGGACCAACGTTGCGCCGGCAGGTTCCTTGCCCTCGGCGCCAGCCTCATCTACTGGCGCACTCGCGCATTCTGAAACCAGTGCTTAGCGCCCCCAGCTGAAAGAGGGCGGCGCGGACCGCGACCGCGCTCGCTGGGTCTTCAGCCAGGCGGTTCGTCACCCGCCGGCTTGGCCCACTCTTCTGGCGGGAAGTCCGGGACCTCGAAGCTCGGATTGGATCCCTCGAGATTGGGCGGGCGCTCCCCCCGCAGCAGGGCCTGAAGGTTCGGGCCGAGGGTGATCTCAAGCACCGTCCCCGGAGGCGGGTTTTCTCCCAACACGTCCCGGATCGCCCGCTCGGAGTCGAACAGGGGACAGAGGGAGCAGCGCGGAAAGATTCCGTAATAGAAGCGGAATCGGCAGTCCCCAAACGACTTGAGCTGGGAGGAGGCACACCAGGCCATCTCCCTGGCGTGATAGGCGGAGACCGGCTCATCGTCCTCGTACGCCTCCGTCGCTCGCCAGTGGCGCACCCGCTCCAGCAAGCGGGCCAGGCCGGTGTAGGCGGTCGAGTCTGTGCCCAGGACGAACCTTGTCCGGTACCTGCCGGGTTCCAGCTCGCTGCACTCGCCGGCTCCGCTGCGGGCCTCGGCCAGCGCCTTCGCGAACCGCTTCGACCGCGACGGGCCGAACTCGACCGTCAGCAGGCGCGCCATCGAGACCACCCTAACCAACCTAGGATTCCCCTGATAACAGGCCGTGTCGCTCTCTGTTGGAACTGCGACACCCCGGGGTGAACGATCGCGATCACGCTGGCAGCCCCCCGACCGCAGCTTCATCGTCAGAGACCGCTAGCAAAGCCTGGAGTGGCGCCGGGCCGCGAAGAGAACCCGGACCTGTGGGTCTACTTCCTGACGTCCTCATGCGTCTCGTGCTGCGCAGCCGCGCCTCATGACCAGAAGACGATTGCGCCTTGAGCCGTGTCCCCAGCCAGCACGCCGCTCTGGGGAAGTCCACCCGGTCTGACCGAGTCGAAGGTGGACCTCAGGGGAGTTCTTTCAAACCCTTCAGAGGCGCTCCGGCGTTTGATCGACCTTGGGTGAAGTCGCGCGGGGGGCCGAGGCCGCTCATCATCCGGACTCGCCGCGGTCCCTACCGGCCCGTGCCTGCCGAGTTCCGTCCAGACGCGCAAGCATCGAGTCCGATCCGCACCTCGGCACCGCCCGCGTAAGTAGACCTCCCCTCGCCGACCTGTTAGCCGTGGACGATCGACAGGCAGAACTCGCCGCGCGCGAGATCGAGGTCGCGCGTCGGCAGCCGCTCCTCCCACCGCCACTCCTCGAGCGTGCGGTCGGGGTAGAGGGCGGCGAGGAGGAGTGCGAACTGGGCGGGCCCGGTCGTGTCGCCGAAGACGGCGACGTAGGTCTCCTCGAGAGTGTCGACGACGTGAACGACTAGCCCGACGGGCTGCGTCGTGCCGACTACTCGACGCTCCTCGACGCCGGGCTGGGCGCGGGCGGCGGCGAGTAGTGCCTGGGCCTCGATCCCGACGACGGCAGCAAACCGCTCGGCGCGGTCGTCGCCGAGGGCCTCGTAGTCGGCGGCGGTCGGGCGCATGAGCCCGGCCTCGATCAGCTGCGGGAAGTGCTCAAAGGCGTCGCCAGGTGCACCGGAGCGGTGGTGGGCATAGGCACAGAGCCAGACGACGTTCTGCTCGGCGTCGAACCAGGTCGCGCCACGGTGGTCGTGGGTTTGGCGGAGAACCCAGAGCGTGTCGTCGCCGGCGGCCGGGCCGACCGTGGCCGTCCCGTAGACGACGGTGTGGCGCCGGTTGCGGAGCGCCGTGACGATCTCGTGGCGCAGAAGTATGTCGAAGTCCGTCTCGCGGTCGAAGCCGAGGTCGTCGACGACGCAGCGCTCGGTGACGCGCAGCTCGTGTCCGGCCCGGCAGACGAACGAGCGTAGGTGGGATTCCCCGGTGTTGCGGTTGCCGGGCATCGGGCCCGACTTTAGCGGCCGGCGCTACTTGTTCAGGCGTGCCGCGCGGGCTTCGGCTTGCTTCTTCGAGTAGCGCTTCGAGAACCGCGCCAACTCGTCCTTGTCGCCGCTCTTGATCGCCGCGCGCAGGGCGTCGTGGTCGGCCGCGAGCTGGTCTCTGTGAGTGTCGAGGAACTCGTGCCAGGCCGAGGCGAGAAGCGCCCCCGGCTCTCTTCCTTGCATGTCGGCGAGCGCCCTCACGTCGCGTCGCAGAGGCTGCGACAGCAAGAAGTCCCCGCTTGTCGGATCGGCCGGATCCTCGACCGGCGTCGCCGCACGCGGATCGACGAACAATAGGCCCTCGCGACGCGGCCTCTCGACGCGATGAACGAAGCCCTTCTGGAAGACGTTGACGAGGCGGTTCGTCGCGGCGCTCGGCTCGAGCCCGGTCGCTTGCGCGAAGTTGGCGACCGTCACGCGGCCGCCGAGGCGTTGGAGGACGTCGAGCGTCTCGTACTCTGTCGGCGTCAGCGAGCCGAGTGGCTCCGCCTCTGACAAGCGTTCGACGGAGGGGGCGACGAAGAGGGCGAGGTCGTGGGTCTGGGCGAGCGAGCGCAGGAGCTCGCGCATCCCCTCGTCCTCGGTGCAGAGGACTACAGCCAGGGACCCGAGCGTTCGGCCGCGCGCCGCCTGGCCGAGCGGGACGACGAGCTCTAAGAGGATGGGTGCCGAGAGGAGCCTTCCTTCGAGGTTCAAGGCCAGCACCGTTGGCTCGCTAACCCCGCTTGGCAACAGCCACTCGCGGAAGCTTGCCATGAGTGCCCGATCAAGGAAAAGACCGACTGTGCCGTCCGGTGTGTTGGGGGCTCGCAGCTCGAGGCGCGGAAGGCGATGAGAATGGAGCAGGGAGGTCATAGGGGCCATATCGGCAGAAGGTGAGCGTGACACAAATAGCAGCGGAACGTGAGCCGCCGTCGTTCTTTTCCGCTATATTCACTGAGTTCAGTGAAGTTCCTGTGTGATTTAGTCGATAAGGAGGTATGGACATGACCCCCAAGCAGATCGAGATCGCCATCGTGGTCAACGGCCAGCCGACGGTCGTCCACGCCAACCCGAACTCGCCCTTGAAGACGGTGATCCCGAAGGCGCTCGAGGCGACCGGGAACACCGGCCAGCCGCCGGAGAACTGGGAGCTCCGCGACGACAACGGCACGCTCCTCGACACCTCGAAGAAGATCGCGAGCTTCAACTTCCCGGCCGGCGTGCGTCTGCTTCTGAACCTGAAGGCAGGGGTCGGCGGCGCGTGAGCACCGCCCCGCAGCTCGCAGACCCCCAGGTTTCGCGCACGAAGTTCAACCGCGAGGTCGAGGAGTTCCGCCAGCTCGCCGGCGACTACGCGCGCCGCGGCTGGCTGCTCGTCGAGGCCGAGTTCCCGCGCGTCTTCGTCGTCATGGCCGCGCCGCAGCTCAAGCCGCCGCCGATCGTCACCGGTGTCCTCCTCGACTACACCGACTACGACCTGAGGCCGCCCTCAGTGCAGCTCGCCGACCCCTTCAGCCGCGAGCCCTACAAGGCCGGCGAGCTGCCGACGAGCTTGCTGCGCCAGGTCGAGACCGACGCCATGCCGATCGGGCTGGCGCTGCCTCCCGGCGTCGTCGCGCCGCGGATGATCCAGCAGCAGCCGCTAATGCAGAGCTATGGGCCTGAAGAGCTTCCGTTCCTCTGCATAGCCGGCGTCCGCGAGTATCACGAGCATCCCGCCCACTCCGGCGACCGCTGGGAGCTCCATCGCCGAGACGGCGCCGGCAGGCTCGTGCGCATCCTCGAAGTCATCGACACCTACGGCATCCGCCCGGTGAACGGCTACGGCGTCAACCTCGTCCCGCAGGTGTCAGGGCTGACGCAAGGCGAAGTACCGGCGTGACGCTGGAGGGCGTCGAGGCGTTCTCCGTCCCCGAAGGGGTCATCGCGAAAACCGAGCGCAGCCTGCGCCGGGCCGGGCGCGATGGCTACGAGCTATTCGTCCTCTGGAGCGGCACGCACAACGGCTCCTCGTTCCGGGTCGAGACGGCTCATGTGCCCGAGCAGACCTCCTACCGCCGGAAGGGCGGGCTTTGCGTCCGTGTCGAAGGCGAGGCCCTCCACAAGCTGAACGTCTGGCTGTTCGAGCATAAGGAGACGCTCGGCGCGCAGGTACACGCCCACCCGACCGACGCCTACCACTCCGGCACCGACGACACCTTCCCGATCGTCACCACCCTCGGCGGGCTCTCCCTCGTCGTCCCCGACTTCTGCCGCGCCGGGCTCTTCGCGGGCAGCGCCGCCTACCGGCTCTCGCTCGAGGGTTGGCGCGAGGACTCAAGACCCGTGACCCGGCTGATCCAAGTCGTCTGATGCTTGCCGACTACTATCTGCGGAGCGCCGTCGCCGCTGCCCAAGTCCTCTCGGGCTTCGACGAGGAGTGGTTTCGCTCGCGGCTCGAGTCGACGCCGGTCGGCATCTCGCTCGGCGCCGACGCGCAGTCAGGGGAGGGACGCGCGCTCGCCGACCTCCTCGTCCGCGTCAGCGCGCGGCTCTACCCCACGATGGCCCTCATTGGCGAGCCGGACACGGTCGCCGCGCTCGCCGAACTCGCCAAGGCGATCAACCCGAAGATCGACCTCGTCGAGGAGGCGCCTTTCGGCGTCGCTGTCGGCGACGGCAGCGCCTTTCAGACGACGATCTACGCCGGCTCAGACGGTTGGGACGGGCTCGTGAGCGCGACCGAGCCGCAGAGCGTCGGCGCGAGCGACAACCCGTTCGGAGCAGGGGTCGCGGCCTGCCTCGCCGCCGCCGGCCTCTTCCGCGCCGTCTTCCTGCCAGACTGGGTGGAGCGCATCGACGAGCGCGTGCGCTTCTCGACCCTCGCAGGCGACACCGTCGAAGCCGCGACCGATGCTCCGTCCACACCTTGGCGCCTCCAAGGAGACGCCGTCCTCGTCGGCGCCGGCGCTGTCGGCCAAGGCGCCCTCTGGGCTCTCTCCCGCGCGTCCTTGAGTGGCCGGCTGCACGTCGTCGATATGGAGGTCCTCGAGCTCAGCAACCTGCAGCGCTACGTCCTGACCGAGCGGGGCGACGAGAATCGCGACAAGGTCGAAATCGCGGCGGCGCTCGACTCCACCCTCGAACTAGTCCCGCATGCGGAAGGCCTCGCCGCCTTCCTTGAGGAAAACGGCTACCGCTGGGACGCGATGCTGCTCGCGCTCGACAGCGCCCGTGATCGCGTCAGCGCGCAGGCGTCTCTACCCCGCTTCGTCGCCAACGCCTGGACGCAGCCCGGCGATCTCGGCGTCGCCGCCCACTCGCGCTTCGGCGGCGAGGGCGCCTGCGTCGCCTGCCTCTATCTTCCGGAGGCGCGCCTCAAGAACGAGGACGAGCTGGTCGCCGAGGCGCTCGGCGTCCCGCATCTGCTCATGCAGGTGAGGACGCTGTTGGCGACCGGCCAGGGCGTCGACCGCGGGCTCTTGGAAATGGTCGCGCAGGCGGTCAGCCAGCCTTTGGAGGCGCTGCTGCCTTTCGAGGGCCGGACGGTGCGAGAGCTCTACGTCGAGGGCTTCTGCGGCGGCGCCGTGATCCCGATCGGCGAGGCCGGCCAGCTGCACCAGGCCGCACAGGACGTGCACGTCCCCCTCGCGCACCAGTCGGCTCTCGCCGGCGTCCTCCTCGCCGCAGCGCTCGTCGGCCACGCGACCGCCGGTGAAGAGGAGCTTACGCAGGTGACACGCCTCGACGTCCTGAAGCCGGTCGGCCGTTTCCTCCGCCAGTTCTCGCGGGCGAGCCGGGACGGACGCTGCATCTGCGACGATGCTGACTTCATCGCAGCGTACACGGCGAAGTACGACTGACACGACCTCGTGTTCACTGATCCAGCGCGGCTGAACGGTTCCCGAGCTCGACAGCCAGGGGCGCTGTGTCGCCGTTCGGCTCTTGTGCGACAAGCAGCGCCGGCTCCGCCCCGGCGCAATGACGAACGCGTGCCTGTCGGAGGACGTCAGAGCGACACGACGAGTGATCGACGCGACGTCCGAGCGTGAGACGGCGCTCGCGTTACAGAATGTGAGCACGACGTCCGCCCCTATTCGCATACGAACCGCCTCGCAGAGCCGAAAACCCGCCGACCCGCCCCGAATACGCATCGACCCGATGTAACGCGGACTGCCAGCGCGTCCCGGAACTCTGCGACGTCGCTCGCCGGATCAAGCTCTGGCGTCCAACTTGTCCGTTTTCTGGCCGGCGGCGTATCCGACGCGAGGCGCGATCAGCCGCCGGGGAGTAGTGAGTTCGCGTTTCAGCCGCGTCCGGGCCCGGTGCAGACGTACCCGGACGATGTTCCCCGGCGTGCCCATAACGGCGGCGATTTGCTTCGGGGTCAGGCCCTCCCACGCCGTCAGCGTCAGGATTTCCCGATCGCGCTCGGGCAGCGCCGTCAGCGCCGCGCGGAGAGCGCTTGCTCGCTCGTCCTCGATCGGCGCGTGCGGAGGGTGCGCGCTGCGCAGCTCGCCGGCGAGACGCTCTACCAGCGCGTGCTGGGAGCGGCGTCGGCTCGCGCCCTTCAAGAGCAGGTTGCGGGCGACACCGAACAGCCACAGCCGCGCCCGCTCACCCGTCGGGATCGCATCGAGCTTCCGCCACGCGATCAGGTAGGTCTCGGCGAGCATGTCAGCGGCGTCCTCGGCACTCGGGGAGCGGCGCATGAGGTACGCGAGGAGATCCGTGCGGGTGTCGCGAAAGAGCTGCTCGAAGTCCGCACGCGCGTCCGGGGCCACGCCGTTCACGAGCGGCCACTCGCGAGGAACTGCTTGTACTTCTGTGCCAGCTCCTTCTGCGAGAGCCTCCCCCAGGCGTCGCCGTGCGTTCGCACCTGCGCCATCCAGAGCGGATCGCTGAGCCAACACTTCCCGTCGCCATAGCCGGTCGCGAGCAGGTGCTCGACGCGAGCGCGGTCGCCGGCCACGACCGCGTCGCGGTAGGGCAGCATCCAGCCGAACAGCGTGCCGCTGACCGCTCCTGGATCGTTGGCAGCAGACGGGTCAGGGTGCGGATCCTCGTCGGTGACCGCCCTCCAGCGCGGCGCCTGGGCGATTGTCTGCGCGGCCTGTGTAGTGGCATTGGCATCGCCGGCAATGCTCGCCTGACGCCAGCTCTGCACCCAGGCGCAGAAGGCGCTCGCGGCGAACCAACCGTGGAGCGCGCCGGTCGACACCAATCCTGCGGGGAACGGAGACTCTGATCCGCCGGGGCCGCCTACGCCCGAGCTCGCGACCTGCGTTTGCAGGACCCAGTCGCGCCAGGAGGCGTACCCGTTCGGGTAGTGGATGTCAGAGGCGATCTGCAGCGCCACCGCGCGGAAATCGGGCGCGGCAGGATTCAGCGCCTCGCCAGGGCCACCCACCGCCTGTTCCGCCTTGGTCGGGAACAGACCCGTATGTGCGCTGAAGACGACGGCGGCGGTCGCAACGGTCGCGCTGATCGCGAGCATCGTCGCCGCGACGACGAGCACCGTGCGCCGACGGCCGCGTCTCCGTGTCGCCCGTGGCGACGGCGCCGGCCGGTTGGTAATGGCAGCACCGATCTCTTCCAGCGCGCCCTCAATTCCCTCGCCGGCGAGACCCGAGCGCTCGACCGGGTCACACGCCTCCAACAGCTCAAGGGAGCCATTTGCCCGTCTCCAGTCCTGCTTTGCCATCGAGCGCGCGCGGGGCAGTTTCTGCGCGCGCTCGAACCGATCGCCTTGAAAGAAATCCGCATGGTTGAGCGGAATCCGCCCTGTCCGCCGGCACGGCCGAGCCGCCGGGAACTCCGCGTGGCGCCGATGTGGGCGGAAAGTAGAATCTTTCCGGATGAACGTCTATGTCTATGTGCTCTCCTGCCCCTTGGGCCTGGTCAAGGTCGGAGTCGCCGCCGATCCCACGCAGCGGCTGCGCAACCTGCAGATCGGATCGCCCGTTCTGCTCGAGCTCGCCGCCCAGTACGCGATGAGCGACCGGCCGAGCGCCGAGGCGGTTGCGGCCGCGCTGCAGGAGCGCTTTCGCGACCGGCGCGAACGGGGCACGTGGTTTCGGGCGACCCCAATCGAGGTGCGCCGGGCGATCACCGAGCGCAGCATCATCAACCTCTACCGGCCCTCGGAGGCCGGGCAGCGGGCGGCTGCCAGGGAGGCGGCCGCCGCTGCCAAGGCCGAGGCGGCCAGCGCCCTGGCGGCGGCCAGCGCCGCAGAGAGGCGGCGTCTGCGCCGCGAGCGGCGAGCCGCTGCCGCCGAGATGCTGGCCCGCGGCAAGACCCAGGTCGCGACCGCCGCGGCGCTCGGGGTCACCGACCGCACGATCCGCAACTGGGCGAAGGCGAAGAGCTTCCAGAGCACGCTCGAGCGCGCCCGCAAACGGGTCGCCCGCGCGGCCGCGAAGGAGCGCAGCCGCCGCGAGCGCAACGCCCGGCGCCGCTTCCGGCGCCAGAACCCAGGCCTCTGGGCCGACCTGCAAGCGCGCCGTCCCGAACTGCGCTCCCCGTTCGAGTAGCAGCCCGCCCCCCGACCGAACCGGAGCAGCAACCCTCCGGCCCTGGCAGGCTAAAGGCATCAAGCACGGATCCAACTGGTAGCGACGACCTCCGCGCGGTCGTCCCGTCTGGCGAGGCGCGGTAGTCCTGATGCTACGCGACGTCGACGACGAGGTGACCGCCGAACTCGTCGCGACGATCGAGCGGTTCCTGCGGACGTTGCCCACCCGCGTAGCCGTCGCCGCGTCAGCCGCGAAACCCGCACGTGGGATCTCCGTGAGACGGTGCGCGGCGGAAATCGCTTGCTTGAGTTCGGCAACCGAGCGGGGCCGGGATCGTGTCGACGACGTGCTTGACTGAGTCGAGCTGGTCGCGAAACAGGTAGCGCCACTCCTCGATATCGGCCATCTGCGTCGGCGTCAGGTCGCCGGCCGGCGTGCTTGGGACGGCGGGCGCTGTCTCCGCAGCAGCAGTGTGCGACCCTCTTCGCGGCGCAGCTACCTGTAGAAAACGTCCACGACCGGCTGCTGGCCCTCGGCGAGTTCGTGCAGCGTTCGCCGGGCGTCGGCGCGGGCGCGTTCGAGTGCTGCTGGCGGTTCCTCCCGCTCGGCCGCGCACGCCACCGTCTGGGCCGTGACGACGGCGGCGAGTTGCGCGATGAATCCGTCGACTGAGGTGACGACGGCGGGCAAGGTCGCGACGCCGTGAATCGTCGCGTTGCGCTGACGCAGCGCACGCTTGAGCAGGACATCGAAGCGCCGCTGG
Organism: Gaiellaceae bacterium; assembly: GCA_035318925.1. Classification (GTDB taxonomy): domain Bacteria; phylum Actinomycetota; class Thermoleophilia; order Gaiellales; family Gaiellaceae; genus VAXT01. The sequence goes on along the minus strand of DATHDS010000013.1, from coordinate 51,777 downwards.
AGTTCCTCAAGTCTCTTCAAGGCCCGAGCGGGATCCGCCGCCCACGCGGCCGCGGCCTTCAGGCGACGACGCTGCTGTCTCCGCCTGCGCGGCAACAGCTTGTGGATCTGCTCCGCGTTCTCGAGCAACGCCTTCGTGGAGACGCTGACGCGGTCGCCTGAGGACTGAACGAGCGGCGGCAGGTCCTCCGGAACCGACGTCCAACGGAGGACGTTGTCGACGTTCCAGGCCAGATAGAAGAGGGCGTCGTCGAACTCGTTGATCGCCCACCAGGCGCGGAAGTAGTGGGCGAGCGCGTCGTTCCAGTGCTCGCCGTGGCGGATCGGGAGCGTGCGCTCGAAAGCCGAGACGTGAAGTGCCACCCGCTGCGCCGGATCACTCTGCGCCCGCGCCGCCTCGTACGTTCGCACGTCCTGAAGTGCGGAGAGCGCGAGCGGCTCGCGAGCGGCGAGCATATGGGCGAACTCCGGCGGCAGCTCCTCGAGCGCTTCGCCGGTTCCCTCGCGTAGCGGCATCGCCAGGCGGTTGTCCTCGAAGACCCTGGGGTCGTGGAAGCCGCTGCCCGACCAACCGCCTTCCGCCCCGTGGTAGGAGACGCCCCCGGTCAAGAGCTTCCACTGGCTTCCGCCCTGGCGGAAGGTTGCACTCTCGACGATTGCGAGCACGAGATCGCGGGCCCACTCGATCGGCGGGCGATGCTGCGCCCACGGATTGCGTTCGCCATTCGCCCGCGGGCCCGTCAGCTCGACGCGTGCGTAGACCGGACTGGGGACGTCGTCGGCAACGACCCACGTTCTGAGCGCGTGCTCGTCGAGCTCGACGGGGCGCTCGAAGCCTGGGAAGCCGGCGAAGGAGGTCTCGCTGACTACCGCCTCCGGCCAGGCCCGGTGCGAGAAGAACTGCACCTGCCCGACGCGCTCGTAGGCATTCGGGATGTCGCCATTCATGAAGGCGAACCAGGCGACCGTGGCCGTTCGCGGCGCATCCTCCGCGACGATCGCGTGGCACTCGTCGAAGCGGCCGTGAAGGGCCGCCTCCCACAGCCGGCCCTCGACCGCGCTCCACTGACGTCCGCGCTCCTCGATCAGCTCTCGCAGCTGACTCGCACGCAGATGCGCTGTCTCGAGCGTCGTCTCGCCGCCGAACTCAACGGTCTTCCTCAACTCGCGCCAGGCAGCCTGCGCTGCCCGGGCCTCGCGCAGCCGTTCGAGCAGCATCTCCGCAGCCGTGCGCAGACGAACGATGCCAGCCCGGTCATCGAAGCTCGTCTCGATGTCCGCGGCCTCGGTCAGGAGATCGGTATAGGCCGGTTCGAGGACGCTCTTCAATTCGTCGCCGACGGCGTAGAGCGCATCTTCGACGTCCGTGCGCAGTGACGTTCGGTCATTCGCCCGCGGCGGCTTGCGGCCGCCTCTCTCGATCGAGTTCGCCACGCCTACGACCTCGCGCAGCGCAGCAGCCGGTCGCAAGCTGTGCGGCAGTGTCGTTGGGCTGGCCGTGCGAAATGAGATCGGTCAGGAGCTCGCCGACGGCAGCGACCTCGGGCGGGAGGTCGGTCACGGTCGGCTCGACCATGTTCACCGAGGCCAGCGGCTCGTTGACGTCAGCGGGCATACAGAATCACCGTAGCGCCGGCGCGCGAGCTGGCGCGCCCGTTTTCTTGATCTCCGCTGTGCAGGTCATGGCAGTAGCGGCCATGCCAGCCCAGAATCACCCTGCGCTGATCCGGGCACCTACTTTGTGGTGCCCATCGCGAGCCTAGCCCTGACCCGTTCCACGCATCGATCCCTCATCGGCAGCTGGGCGCAGCCCCGAGAGAGTCAACCTTCGGCGCGCGCGCATGCGTTATGAAATGTGAGCACGACATCTGCTCGTGCTCGGCCGCAAAAGGTCTTCCAGAGCCGAAAACCGGGCCAACGATCTCGAAAAGGCATCGAGCGATGTAACGCGCTTCGATGGACGAGGTTTTACGAGACTGAATATTGGCAACCCATGCTTTGACAGACGTAAGTGCGCGTTGTAGACTCGCGACCGACTAAGTCATCAGCGCCTCACTCTGCGGCCGCGGGGTGCCGTTCAAGGAGGTGCATATGCATGGGTTGGATGAAGGGCGCATGGTTCGCCGTTTGGCTGCGTTGCTTGGGGTGCTCGCCATCTGCGCCCTCGCGCCGGCGGCGGCAAAGAGCAGTCCTCAGGGCTTGTACTGGTTCGACTACGTGACGTCGACTAGCCCGACGCAGTGTTCGACCGGCTGGGGGTTCGGAGGCTGTGCCCAGTCCGGATTCAACAACTGGGGGTATACGACGATCACCAAGTACAGCGGTGACCGGATCGGGATGGGCTTCCGCGACACGGGCGGACTCTTCTACTACACCACCTACGGGGCAGGTGGCAATGGAAACACCTACACCCAGAGCAGGGTCGCGCTCGGCGCGCCTCCCTACAACCGCAGCTTCTGCGGGTACTACTCGGGGACCAAGTCCGACCTCGACTGTACCGCGAGCCTGTAGCTGCTCCGTGTTCAGGGCGCGGCAACTCGTGCCCCGACTGCTTGTCGAGTTGCCGCGTACGCTATTGATTGTCCTCGGCAGTCTCGCGCTGGCGGCCTGCGTGGAGGGACAGGAATCCGCTCACGGGAGACTCGAGCGAATCTCCAATCGCGGGGAGCCCGTCCGCGAGCTTTCCTCTGCGCAACGCGCGATCCTTCGGCGGGCGACGGTCGACCCGGCGACGCTGCGCCTCCTGCGGCAGCACCAGGGGCTGGGCGTGCTCACGGCTCGCTCGCTGCGCGACGAACCGTGTTACCTGAACGCCTCCGGTTCCCGCTTCGGTTTCATCGCCTGCGGCCAGACGCGCCATCGCTTCCCCTCGCGCGAGCTCCCGATGATCGATTTCTCGTCCTTGGTCGCCCGCCCGGGAGATGCGCATCCGCGCATCCGCGCGCTCATGGGGATCGCCGCCGATGGTGTCTCGCGCGTCGCCGTGCACTTCGCCCGCGGACCTTCGTATTTCGTCCCTGTCGTTGCGAACACGTACATCGACCGCCGGGTTCCAGCCCGTCCGGCGCGCGAAATCGTCGCCCTCGACAGCGCCCGCCGCGCTCTCGCGTCGTTTCCGTTACAAGTCCCAGCAGCTAAGTAGGCCCTAAAGGGTTGAGTAGAACGCGGTCCTCGACCGCCAGCGCACCGGCGCGTCGCCCTGCAGGAGCGCAGCGAGGCAGTTCTTCACCGGGTCTGGCCGACGGTGGGCGCCGCAATGCGAGGAGACGCGGCCGGGGCCTTACCCCCTAATGCACAACCAGGGCGTTCGCTTTCTGTGCCATTCCCCCCAAAGGCAACTTCGCGCACTCACCCAGCTGACAATTGACTCCAGGCGGGGCGCGTGCGAATGTAAGCCACCGCCGACCGAGTAAAAAGGGAGTCAAAAGTGGCCGATGCTCAGATGCAACGCAAAGGCTGGCTCGAGAGCTTCTTGTTGGTAGCCGCTCCCGGAGGAATCGCGTTCGGCCTGCTGTGGAAGATTCTCACCGGTGAATCGGCTGAATCGAGCACACGGGTGACGAGGCCGAAGTCAGATCATTCGAGGACCGCTGGAAGGGCGGGATCGACCACTACGTCGATTGGATGCGAACTCGCGTGGCCGAGATGCATCGTCTGCTCAAGCCTACGGCATCGCTCTATCTGCATTGTGACCCGACGGCCAGCCACTATCTCAAGGTCGCTCTCGATTCGATCTTCGGCCCCCGGAACTTCATGGGCGAGATCATCTGGCGTAGAACTGCCGCCCATGTGACCTCAAGGCGCTGGCCACGCCTTCACGATGTCCTTCTCACCTACGCCTCGCTCGGCTCCCGGTGGGCGGTCTGACACGAATCGTGGCGTCCGGTCGGCAAGTTTGCCGACCGGACGCAAATAGGGTCTCTACGGGTTACAGCGGCGGTAGAGCTCGTACGACCAGGAGACCACGGGGCGCCAACTGTCGAGGTTGTAAGGCGTCTTGAACGTGTACCAGAGGTGGCACTGGAGCTGTTCGTACAGGCTCGAGTACGCCCGGGACCTCAGCGAGCGCCGTCCGGCGATCGCCAGGGCGTCCCTCCAGACGCGGCTCGTCGAAGCGGTTCCCCAGCTTTGCGCCAGACCACTCGGAGTGACGCTCAGAGTCCACCCGGCCCGATGCCAGGACCACCACGCATTTCTGGCCCACCAACCAGCCGTTCTCTTCGTGCGCGAGGGTGTCGAGTGTGACCTCGATGCGCTGTGCTGACGATGGGTGATCGCGGTCGCAGTGCCGTGGCGACCCGAGGCACGGTTATAGATGGCGGCGCTACTGCTCGACGTCGCCCCGAGTACGACCGCTGCGATCAGGACGGCGAGAATCCGCTGAATCTGCATGGAGGACCTCCTGATGTAGAGCAGTTACGGATGAAAAGAATTCTACTAGTGTTTTAGAAATCATGCTCTGCACTCCTTCTACCATCTGGTACCAGGCCGGGTCCTGGCACAATCGGTGCCCCTGATAGGCCGGGGGGCCGGCGTTGTAGGATCGACGACTCCGATGCCGAAATCCGCTCGCTGATGCCGCCGTCACCAAAGCGATCCCGCGATGACGAGACTGGTCGGCTCCTCGTCGAGTGCGGCCAGATCCTTGTGCGTACCGGGACGCCGATCGAGCAGCTAACGCTCGCGGACGCCACTAAGCTTGCGTCGCGAAGGTCAAGGACGAAGATCACGACCGGCTCCGCGTACCCGAGGTTTCACGGTCAAGACGAGTTCCGGCTTGCTGTCCTCGAGGCGTTCCTATTCAACGGCCCCGACTACAGTGACGTCGCCCTGAACGCGATTGTGCAGGCGATTCAGGAATTCGAAGACGGGAAGAGCGAACCCCTCGGCCCGGAGGACGTTCCGACGCTGATCGAGAAGGTCGCTGCAGAGCACGAAAACGTCATGGGGGCCGACAGTGAGCTGGCCCTTCGTCTGTACGCGATCTGGCGCTTGCAGGCTGAGGGCAGCGACTATACGAAGCGACAACTCGCGAAGGTGCGAGCGCGAGACGAGGAGGTGAACCGCGAGTGGGCTCGGATAGTGGCGACGATTGCCAAGGACCTCGGCGCCGCGCCGCTCAAGGGCCTCGACTACCGGGACATTGAGTTCGGGCTCACCGCGATCCGGACAGGCTTGCTCGCTCGGAAGGAGACGACAGGGATCCCGGACGGGATATTGGAAAGGCTCACGGTGTGCTTGTTTCTCGGTTTCTTCGAGGAAGTCAGCATGGCCCGCAAGACGACGCTACCCCAGCGGCTCGCCACGTTCCTCAGATCAGTGTCGCCTCGAAAGCGACAGCCAGAGATCTCTCAGAAAGTGGTTACCGAGAGCGCGGAAAGCCTTCGGCGGCTCAGCCCGATCACAGATGAGGACATCAACGAGGAGGACAGCCCGGCGCTGCAGCGCGCGATGAAGGCGCTACGAGATGCTGGGAAAGGCCTCTAGGCGGCGCGGCTCGATCCACGTCGCTGATCGCCATGGGTTCGCCGCTCGGCGCCTTCAATGTCGTCGATCGAGTCCTTGAACCGCCCGCGTGAGGCTCTTACGAGGCAAAGCTCGACGATGCTTGGAAAGCACAGTCGAGCCCCCGGCGCGCTCGAGCGCGCGCGCGAACGGGCCGCCCGCGCGGCCGCCCAGGAGCGCAGCCGCCGCGAGCGCAACGCCCGCCGCCGCTTCCGGCGCCAGCACCCAGGCCTCTGGGCCGACCTGCAAGCGCGCCGTCCCGAACTGCGCTCCCCGTTCGAGTAGCAGCCCGCCCCCGAGCGAACCGGAGCAGCAACCCTCCGGCCCTGGCAGGCTCAAACGCATCAGGCACGGATACAACTGGTAGCTATGCCGCCGCGCGGTGGTCCCGTCTGCGGGGCGCGGTTAGTCCTGATGTCGCAAACGAGCCGAAGAGCGACACGGCTCCCTCGCTCTCGATCCCAGCGACTTTTCAGCTGCCGCTGACCGCCGGTTTCGCTTGCCTCAGCCGGTGCGCTCGGCGCTGGTGTCAAAGCGCCAAGCCGACGAGGAGACGCCAGGTCGACGGCGCTTTAACAAGTTCCTCTCGGCTGCATCCCGTCAGCGTGTCAGCGCCTCGATGTTCATCGCCCGCCGGCCCGCCGCCCTCGTCACGCTCTTACTCCGGCAGCTCCTACTAACGCGAATCGGAAACCGTGACTGAGCCAGTCACTGACCAGCTTCCGTCCGAGTTCCCCTTACCCTCGACTTTGTAGTCGATCTTCGAGATCGCGTTCGTCATCCCCGGGTAGAGCGTCTGTAGATCAAACGAGAAGTTGCCTGCCCGGTCGAGCTTCCCGGTTCCGGCCGCAATCGCCTTGCCTTTGGCGGTGTAGGCGACCAGCCCGACCGCGTTGCTGTCGGTCGGCTCGCTGCGGATTTCCCATTCCTCGCCCACACAGCTGATGCAGTGCGCGAGGACGGCATCTTGGCGGCCGAGCGCCGTCGCGCGCTGGCTGCGGCTTCGGCTCGCAAGACGTCGATGGACGAAGACTGACATCGAGTACTTGAGCACCCGGACGGCGAAACCCGCTTCGCGGTTGAAGCTCGCGCCCCAGCCCTTGCGCGGCCGAATATCGGACGGTATCGGGTGGGGCTCTCCCAGCTTTGTCTTCACTTGCGCCATGACTCCTCCTTCACCCTTTCGCTTCCGCCGCAGGAGAACCCGGCTCTGGAGCGGTACCGGCCGGGCCGGCCGCTCCTACGCCAGCTGTTTCCGACCGCTGCTCGCCTCGCGCATCGGTGATCACAAGCGGGCAGACGCCGCAGGCGAGCGCCCCAGCCTGCGCGAACCAGCGGCAGCTCGCGCGGATGCTGCAGCGCGGAAGTGGCCGCGCGAGCCTCGGCACGCGTCCCGCTTCTTGCTCGTTGAGCGCCATGTCGATGATCGAGCAGCCGCTCCCGGTCCACTGTCTGCAGGCTCCCTCAACGCAGGTGGAGGCGAATCGGAAGCGACGCTCGGGCGAGCGACCTTGATATGCCTCACGAACGAAGTCGTTGTCGACGCGTAGCTGGGGGCGCACGAAGGAGACAAGTCCGTCGCGGTTGACGACGCCGAGCAGAATCGCGCCTTCTTCGCAGCGCGCGCTCGGGCATGTGTGGCCCGCTCGCGCCCGCCGCTCATCCGCCACCTGACCCCCGGCGGACGGGTCCACCCTCCGGGCCGATCCAGATGCCGATCCAATCGCGCGGGAAGCGCACGCGGAAGTCCTGAAACAGGTCGAGTCTCGCGATCTCGGTCAGCACCGCCTTCTGCACAACCTTGTTCAGGTTCTCCGCCTGCTTCTTCTCGAGCGCCAAGCCTTCGATGACGACGCGGAACTCACTGCCAGCCGGCTTACTCATGGCCTCCTCCGCTGTGACTTAAGGTTACCAACCGATGCTACGCCCTTTGCCAGGGGTAATCAAGCTTGCGACCGCGTTAGGAGCGACCGTCGAGGGTGGCGAGATCAGGGCGACTGCGCCGGAGCACAGATGTGGACGTAGCAGTGGCGTATGAGCCCGGCATCCGGGTGATGCGAAGCAGCTGCCGCCGTTCATGTCCCGTGCGCCGACCGAGGCTCCGGTCGTCGCGATCCGCGACGTTCTCGTCGTCCCAACGACGCACGTTGAGGGCGACTATCTTCGGCGTCTCAGCGCTGTTACTGTGAGCTGACCACGGAGTTAGAGCGAGTACCGGTCTGGGCTTCGCGCCTTCCCGCTGCACGTTCGTGACGCAGTCGAGGGAGGTGTAGATATGGCAACCGGAACCGTGAAGTGGTTCAACAACGACAAGGGCTACGGCTTCATCGCGCCGGACGACGGGGGCAAGGACGTCTTCGTCCACCACAGCGCGATCAGCGGCGAGGGCTTCAAGAGCCTGACTGAGGGCGCGAAGGTGGAGTACGAGATCGAGGACGGCCCGAAGGGCCCGCAGGCACGCACCGTCAGCGTCGTCACCTCGGTCTGACCTCGAGGCGCGCATGGCTGGGCAGCTTCCTGCCCGAAACGCCCGCTTTTCGGGGCCGGTTATCGGCTCGGTTGTCGGCGTCGCGGAGGTTGTAAGTGGGCCGTGATCCCTCTACGCATTCGGCTCCAAGCAAGCCGCGTGGCTCCGCGTTGTCGCGTTGTCGGGCACCGACAAGGAGCAGACGGCGGTGGGCCAACCCCGCCCCGGTCGCATACGTCAGAGACGACTAACCCTCGCTCTGCCGGCCGCGCCCTGCGCCCTACGCCTGGGCCTCGGCGCGGTTGAGCGCCGCGCAGACCTTGCACAGGGACTTCCCGCCGTCGCCCTCGCTGGCGCGGAGCAGATGCTCGGCCCGAGCGTAAAGGCACTCTGTGTTGTTGTGGTAGTCCGGCTCGCCGGCTACGTGCCAGGGCGCAGTTTTGGGCACGCCCCCAGGGTAGCCAAGAGTCAGCAGCCAGCCGGGAGCCGGAAGCGGGGGTGGCGGGATCCCACCACCCCCGCCCGGTAGGTCAGGCTACGGCCAGATCGGGCCGGTTGCCGCGAAAACCGCCAGCAGTGCCAGCACGGCACCGAGCAGCAGCAAGTGGATCTTCACCGGGGACCTCCCTTTGCGTCGTCGTTGCACCTGGTAGGCCCCGGGCCCGAGGAGGCCCTAGTATAGGAGGGGGGAACGTCCAGTTGCCACGACGCAAGTCAACCCATGTCGATGACCCGCACGCGGTCGGTCGCCGCCTGCGGGAGGCCCGCGAGCGCGCCGGCCTGAGCCAGCGCCAGCTGTCCTTCCTGGGCTGCTCGCCCGCGTACATCTCGCGCATCGAAGCCGGCGACCGCATCCCCTCGCTCCAGCTGCTGCGAGAGATGGGGAAGCGGCTCGGCGTCAGCGAGGACTACCTCGCCACGGGCACCGAACGCGACGGCGGGCAGGCGAGCCTCGTCGAAGCCGAGATCGCCCTCCGGCTCGACGAGCGAGAGCTCGCCGCCGAGCGCTACGCGGCGGCCCTCGAAGCCGCGACAACCGGCGAGGAGCGGGCCGGAGCGCTCGCGGGGCTCGGGCAGCTCGCCTTCCGCGAGGGAAGGCCACGCGAGGCGATTGCCCGGCTCGAGGAAGCACGCGCGCTCTGGAACGACTTCGCCGACTACCCCGCCTCGGCCGAGGCCCTGGGCCGCGCGTACGCGGCACTCGACGAGCTCGACCCCGCGGTCGAGATCTTCCGCCGCTCGCTCGCGACGGCGGAGGAGCGCAAGGATCCGCTCGAGACGGTCCGCTTCGCCGTTTTGCTGGCAAATGCTCGCATCGACCAAAACGACTTCGCGGAGGCGAAGCAGCTACTCGAGCAGGCCGTCGCCTCGGCGCCCGACTCCAGCGACCCCGTCTTCCGCGCCCGCCTCTACTGGTCGCAGTCCCGCCTCTACTCGGCGCAGGAAGACCCGGTCCGTGCGGCCCGCTATGCGCGAAAGGCGCTGAACCTCCTCGAGCTGACCGAGCACACCTACTACACGGCGCAGGCGCACCAACTGCTGGCGCACATCGAGCTCGACCGCAAGAGGCCCGAGGTCGCGCTCGAGCTGCTGCAGCAGGGGCTCGCCCTGCTCGGCGAGAGCGGCAACGTCCTCGACCGGGCGTTGTTCAAGCTCGAAGAGGCCCGCGCGTTGATCCAGCTCGGCAGCCACGAGCAGGCAGGCGGGCTGGCGATGGAGGCGTCCGGCCTCCTCTCGGACGCGATGCCCGAGGACGCAGGCCGAGGCTACGCACTCGTCGCGGAGGTCTTCGCGGAGCTCGGAGAGCGGGCGAAGGCGCGGGAGCTCTACGAGCTCGCCGCGCAGCTGCTCGAAGGCGGGCCGCACCGCTACGTGTTCGAGGTCTACCAGAAGCTCGCCGCGCTGCTCGAGGCGGACGGCCAGACGGACGAAGCGCTCGGTGTTCTCAAGAAGGCCGTGGCCGTCCAGTCCCAGCCCTCGCGCTAGAGGCTTGATGTGATTTAGCGGCCGTCGTAGGCGGCGAGGGCGCGTGCGGGGCGGCCGGTGAGGGTGTTGAGGAAGATGCCGAGGGGGCCTCGGGCGAGCAGCCGCTCGAGTTCAGCGTAGCCCGCGACCGCCTCGGCGGCGCCGAGGAGGATCAGAAAGAGGGCGGCAATCGCCGCCGGTAGCCGCGCTCCCAGGCTTGCGGAGCAGGGGCGATCAGCTGGCGCAAGCCAAACCCACCTCCCCGCCCACATTCGCGTTTCGAGCCGAGGGCATCGCTCACAGCTCGATCTCGTCGTGGCGCTCGATCGGCTTCGCCGCGACCGCCGCCTCCTCCCGCGCGAGCGGATCAGCATCGTTCAGCCCGAAGGAGAACTGGGTCAGCTGCTCGATCGTGCTCAGGGGTACCTGGTAGGTACGGTAGGCGCCGTAGTTGAACTGCTCGAGGTCGATCTCGAGCCCCTTGAGTAGCTCATCCTGGCTGAGCAGGTAACCGGTGGCCGAGAGCGTCCCCGCCTGCTTGACCATCACGACCACTTTCCAGAACTGGCGCGGAAGCTGAATGACGCGGTAGTCCTCGTCGTCGGGCGCGAGCACCGGGCCACTGAAGACGCTGACCCGAAAGCGAAGGTTGTCGGCGTTTTCGAGGATGTAGTCCTCGAGCCCGGCCCAGCTCGTCTTGTTGCGGTTGAAGTCCTTGTGCTGGGGCGAGCAGTTGGTGAAGTGAAAGGTGTCGTCGTTTCCGAGCTTCGCGAGCGCCTCCGAATCGCCCCAGGCCGGGTCGAGCCTGCGCACGAGATGGCCGAGATCGAGGTCGTTGTGGGCGTAGAGCTCCTCCCCCACCTGCTCCTCCTTCGCCAGACGCGGATCGAAGATCCAACGGTCCGTCTCGCGCTTCAGGCGCCTACCGAGGGCGCCGTCGATGTTAACGGCGGTGAAAAAGGCGAGCCGGCGCTGCTTGTTCAAAGCGACGCTGAAGTGATGGTAGGAAAGCAGGTAGCGCGGCTCCGCCGTCGCCTCGGTGTTGATCGCCGCCAGCGGAACGAGCTCGGGCGCCAGTGCCGGCAGCGCGACCGCCTGCTTGCCGCTGCCGAGAAACTCGGCGTCATAGCCCTTTCGGGTCGTGTAGTCGGGATCGATCCGGATCGCCTCTGCCCCGGGTGCAGGCGGGGCGGCGGCGCCGTTACCCCCCGGCAGTCGCACGGTGATCTCGAGCGGCACCCGCAGTGTTGAGGAGAACGCTGCCGCCGCCGCCGGCGTTGCCGCGGCGGGCTGCGGGCCGGGCAGCACGATCTGCTCCTCGGTTGCGAGAGCATCGGCGAGCGCCTTTTGCTCCGCCGGGTAGTTCTGCTCGCCGATGAACTTGAGCAGGCGGCTGACCCGGATACCCTCGTTGACGTAGCCGCCGAGCTCGGCGTGCTTGGGGTCGGGAACGCCGGCGTGGTGGAGCGCCACCACCTCCCACTGATCGTTGAAAACCGGCGAGCCAGAGGAGCCGGGCTCGGTGTCGGCCGCGTAGTGGAGGAAGTCTTCGAGCACGTCGACGATCCGGTTTTCGCGCAGCGCGACCTGCTTCTTCTCCCCCTTCGGATGCTGGATGATCGAGACGTAGTCGCCCGCGATCGCCTTTCCCTCGGCGGCGATCAGGCGGTTGAAGCCGAAGCCGCCCAGCTCGCTCGCGGAGGCGGCGACCGCGACAAGGGCGAAGTCCAGTCTCTGCTCACTGAGGTAGAAGCTCTTGGGGTCGAGCGGAAACAGCTTCGGCTGCAGAGGGCGGCCGTCGAGCCCGTCCTCGTAGTCGAACTCGATTCCGCTCGACGCCGCGGTGGCAGCGTCAGGAAGCACGTGGTGGTTGGTCAGAAGCAGCCGCGGTGTGACCAGCGAGCCGCTGCCGTAGCCGATCAGCCGTCCGCGCTCATCGCGGATGTTGACGCGGCCGACTGCGCGCGCCGCCCGTGCCCCGCCGGGGAGGTAGCGGACGTCGACGAAGTCGGAGGTATTGATCACGCGCTCGAGAATCGCGCCCGCGGCCTGGACAGCGCCGCTTTCGTTGTTTGCCAGCTCGGTCGGGTTAATGGGACGGATGTCGGAGTAGTAGTGGCTGAGCCGGTCGATCCGGGTCGCCACCCGCTCGGGATCGTCCGCTGCCGCAATGTTGCCGCTTGTGATCGCTTCGATCTTCTCCTGGCGCGCCTCGGCCCGCTCGGCCACTCGCTCTTCGGCCGCCTTCCATTGCTCCGCGTGCGCGGCCTCGAATTCGTTTGCTTGCGTTACGGCCATCGTCTCCTCCTCTAGCCCGTGCCCTGCGAGGAGGCGCCCTCGACCGCCCACATCGTCGAGTCGATCGCGCACTCGCCGTAGGCGATGCGGAAGAAGCCCTCCTCGCCCCAGTCAGTCCCCCAGCTGTTCTTGCCGATCCAGCAGCCCGCCGGATCGTCGTAGCCGACCAGGCAGATGCAGTGGCCGCCGCCGAAGTTGCCGGCCACGTACTTGTAGACGCCGCCGCGGTAGTAGCGGGCGAAGTCCTCGTAGACCTTCATCGTCCCCACAAGCGGCCCGCGCTCGGAAAGCCACGCTCGCATTTCCGGCTGGGCGTCGATTTCCTGCCAGCCAGCGATCGTGGTCAGCCGCGAACGCCAATCTGAACGAAGATCGGTGCAGTCCTGGTCGCCGGCCTGGTAGGGGTAACAGGCCTCGTCCGCCACCCCTTCCTCGCGGAAGGCATCGAGCGCCGCGCTCGGCCACCAGCCGCCGGTTTGCTGTCCGGAACAGCGCCTGCCCTGGGCGCGGGCGATGCAGTAGAAGAGCTGCGCCTCGGAGAGATCGACCTCGAGCCCGGCATCCTGCTCCTGCACACGCAGCGTCCCTTCGACCGTTGCGCAAGAGCCGAAGGCGACGCAAGAGCCGCATCGCGCCTGGTCTCTGATCGGGGTGACGAAGTCACCGCCGGCGTCGCGCCAGTCGTGCGCGGGCGGATAGCCCGGTGCCCCGAGCGCGAACGTCTCGAGCCCAGCTTGCGCCATCGCCTCCTGCTCATCCAACGACGGCTCCTCCGGACCCGGTACATAGCCGAGCAGCTCCATCGCCTCGGGATCGATTTCGTACGGCGAGAGCGATGTCTCGCCCGGTACCCACTCTGCGTCGCTTGCCTCGATGGCCTGTCTAAGCTCAGCGAGTTCCATCTCCTGCCCCCTTCGGGCTTTGGAACAATTGCGTCAAGCGCGCGTAAGAGCGACACTACACCTACGCGCTTACTGATGGCAACGGAGAAGGAGACAATTCGCCTCCGCGTCGGCGAGGAGCATCCGGTCCGGCTGGAGAGTCTGCTGACGGCGGGCTACGAATGGATGCCGGAAGCGGATGATCCCTCGATCGCGAATGTGCTCCGGTCAGCTTCTACGGCGGAAGGTGAGCAGGCGATTGGAGCGGCGCCGGACGAGGTCTTCACGATCAAGGCGGTTCGCCCCGGCAAAGCCACGGTTCGCTTTGCACAGCGCCGGCCCTGGGAGCGAGGCGCCCGGTCCGAAAACGAGCATGTGGTTGAACTTGATGTCACCGACTAGCGGCCGGGGGAGCAGGAGTTGCTCCATGCCTAGCACGACGGTCCCCGACGACCAGGCGCTGCAGAACCTGTTCAACAAGGTCGACCTGGTGAACGGGTGAGCTGTCGGGGCGCGGCCCGAATTGTGAAAAACGCCGTTTCAAGGCTTTGCTGAAGCGGTGTCGCCGGGCATCGCCGGCTCTGCTGTCGCGCAAGTGCCGGAGGGCGACACGGTGCGCCGGTTCCGACATCGTCCCGCCTCCGCTCGCCCGCCGGTCGACTGCCGTTGTGATCGGGGCGTTTCGCTAGGGCCAGCCGAGGTCGGAATCCTCGATCACGCTAGTTCCGCCGACGCCAATGCTTTGCGGATGAATGGAAAGAACACCTGGCACAACGCGTGGCAGGTCGTGGTCTCCGAACCCTGCCTCCGCCTTCAGCAGACGCGCGACTGCCGCACGGAGGACGAGGACGAGCTTAGGTATTTCCGTCATTTCCTCCGAATCGAAGGACACCGCCCCATGCATGATTTGGCGTGTGCGCCAGAGCTGGCTGGCCTCGTCGTCATCCAAGCTGCACACTTCGACGAGGAACCGCCTAATGCCAAGACCGAAGACAGGCTTTTCGGTCGGTGCTTCACAAACGGGACACTCCTTGATTTCGTGGCCCTTCGGGCACGTGATTGGCCCGAGCGTCTTGTAGTCACTCTTCGCCCACAGCGTCTCGAGCGCAATCCACAAGAAGATGAATTGATCGGCCTGAAAGGGCGTCGAGAGTGCTTTCACGTACCACCCTCGAGCGGCTTCGACACGCGGGTGCACTTCGAGCTTCGCCTTGAGCAGGACGGCTTGCTCTTGCACCTCTATATGGCCGAGCGCGGCCGACTGGAGGAACTTCGCGAGCGGAAATCCGACCATCTGCATCATCTCGCGTGTCTCGCCCGGCGAGACCGGTTCCGTCACATCGATGACGCTTGCCGAGATCGGCCGGATGGCGTATTGAAGCTGGAACGACAAATCTTCAATCACAGCTTCAGCGAGTGGCGCTACGGCACTAAGAGCGTCGTTCGCGCTAGGGGCTGAGAGGACGAAGGCCATCTCCCCGATCTCGCGCTGAAGGCCGAGCGAGCCAGTTATCTCGACTGGAAGCGCGGGCCCGCCATATGGGCGAAGGCCCAGGCGGATGCCATCGATGGTGCGCGTCTGCGACTCAATGAATGATCCGAACTCAAGCTTCGGAGGAAGGCCCGGTTTTCCATGCTCGTCAATCATCGGCGGCTCCCGTTTGGGGAAGTCGACCTGGATCACGACTCGCCACGTTCGAACGTTGTCCGTCATCGCGCGCCTCCTGTATTTGTGCTGCCAAAGCAGATACTCGGAGGAAGCTTGCACGGACCCGAGCAGCCGTACGCACGTCAGAGGTGCGGAGCCCCGCGCCTTTCCAGAAGCTTTCCAGCGGGCTATTTCTCCGGCTTTCTGTGCGGCCGGATCTAAGAGAAAAGGCGCTGTTTAGCAGCGCCTTTTCGTGAGCCCTCTTCCGGACTCGAACCAGAGATCCCCTTGCGTGTCACTCTGAGCGCCTTGTCGCGCTTCCGCCAGAGAGCGACACGCCAGGCCACAAAAAGCGTCGGGAGCACGTGCGCCACGTGCTCGGTGCGGGCGAGCTCGAGGTCTCGGCTCGTCCGTTCTCGTACCGCGCCAACGGCGAGCTAAACCACCGCGTATTCGCGCTCTATCGGCGCCGCGTCCGCACGATGACCGCACGGAAAGGACACCATGGCTGAAAAGCCTCTGCAGGTCGGGCAGCGCATAAAACAGCACCGCGAAGAACTCGGCTGGTCGCTCTCCAAACTCGCCGAGGAAGCGAAGGTCAGCAAGGGTTACGTCTGGAGCCTTGAGAAAGGCCAAACCGATGCCCGACCATCCGGACGAACCCTTTACCGGATCGCAGAAGCTCTCGGTGTCACGATGTCCGATCTTCTCGGGCGCCAGTTGCTTATCGAGCCGGCTCCGGATCGTTCACCCGAGCTGATGGCATTCGCCAAACGTGAGAAGCTTCCTAACACGGACATCGAGATGCTGGCTTCCATTAACTTCCGGGGCAAACGCCCGGCCACCGAGAAAGACTGGGAATTCATCTATCGCGCCATCCGCGCGAGCATTGAGACGTAGTCCCACGAGCCGCCCGTCTAAGGAAACTGGCCGGTACGATCGCCGTACATACGTGATGAAGGGCACGGACGCGCGTTCAGGCGCAATCGAGGTTCTCTCCACCGCCACGAGGGGGTTTGTGGGTCGGAATCTTAGGCGACAGATGCTCGGCTCTTAGTCCCAGCGACCGCTTCCTTCTGTTGTGGCTCGATCTTCATAAGCGTTACGAAGAGGATCGCGATGATCGGGAATCCCAGAATGAGCGTGGAAGGTAGTGCGACGGGCACGGCCATCAGGAACCACCCGACTAGACGCAACACAAAAGCTGTGCGTCCGGACCAAATGGCCGCGCCTGTCGCAAAAAGCGTTCCGCCTATGGCTAAAAGCGAGAACACCACGTACGGAACCCATGCCGTGTGCAACGACTCGTATGGGTCTCGAGCCAGGTTGATGATGCCGAGCAGACCGATGGTGACTGCTACCAGGCTCGACGTCAGGGTGAGAGTTCGGAGGTAATACCAATCTACCAGCGTGTTACCTCGACGAGCTAGACGAGCGCGAACTAGCACCGCGACGATCATTGAGACAATTACGAGTGGTGCTGGCAACGATCAATTACCCCCAGTAATGGTTATCACTTATTTGCCGCCAATGGAAAGGCAGACATTGCCCCGTTGCCCACGTAGACGTAATGGCGGTCCCGTAAGTGCCCGTGTACCCGCCGCGTACGCGGTTGTCGCTGTAGAAGATGTGGCTGTCATAGTTGTAGCCTGCCGCGCGGCAGAAGTAGCCGTTAAAAAAATGGGCAGAGGCATGTGTGCGGTGATTCTGGCAATCCGTTGTCTGCCACATCGAGCGCGAGATTCTCTGCCAGCTTGAGGCGGTGTGCCACTCTAGCTGGGCCATCGGAGTCGAGCCAACGATGCAACCTCCACCTCCCCAGGTCCATGAAATCCTCACTTCAACCTTAGCGAGGTGGATATGAACGAAATCCTCCCACCAGACGCGATGCCACGCAAAGCCCTGGCTGTAATTGGGGAGTTCCTGGGCCGGTGGGCCTAAGGTGGTGACACACGAGGGCTCGGGGTCGATGGTGTCGCAAACAGGAGTTGTAATCGCTTCAGAGGTTTCCCCAGAACCTGGTTGGGGAACCGCCGCCGGTGTACCAATCTCGACCTGCTCCGTGCATGTTGCGTAGTCCGCAGCAATCTGACGGCTCTCAACGAGGCCGCTAGACATAAAAGGCGTGGAATCGGGCGGGTGCCAGACGCAGGTGCCTTGAGAGGATACGCCTGACTGGGTGATGACTATCGAATTGGACAGTGGCGGCTCGGTCGAGTAGCTGAAGTACTGCCAGTCCGCACTCGCCACGGATGGAATAACAAGCGTTAGAAAGACAAGCACGAGTCCTGGCAGGATACGCCAGTGAAGTCCGTGTGGCATTTGTATCGCCTTCCTTCATAGTAGCTGTGGTCGTTGTGTCGTGGGTCATCCATGAACTGAGCGCTGTTGGTCGGGATTTTGAGCGCTGTTGGTCGGGATTTTCTTCGCTCGCTTGCCATTGCTCTCCTTTGCTCGAGCTGAAGTGGCTCATCACGAACAGATCACGACGCATCGCGGTGTGTCAGCCACCTCCTCTCTGAGCGGCGCCCTTACAGGGCCTAAACAAACCCCTTTCTTGGGCAGAAGGAAGGTGGGGCAACGGAGCGAGACATGCGGACCTAGTCGCACGGTGTCCACCAAACCGGGGGAAGTCCAACGACTACTGAAGCTTTCTTGATGTTGCCTACCCAGTGGTGAGGTCATTACGGGAGTCACCGACCCTTTACCCGTAGCGGGAACGATCGAAACTTGCTGAGAGCTAATTGGCGACAGCGAGAAGCTCAGTGGATGGATCGCGGGCGAGCAAGCCGAGCGCCGTCGCAGATTTCTTCGCTGCCTGTCCACTCATGCCGAAGCGGGTCGTGAAGAGCTCGTGGTTCGAAGAAACGCAGAGCGTCGAGCGGCTCGCGGGATCCATGCGAGTCAGTCCTGCGGCCCTTTTCTAGCGACCTCGGACCACTCGGACTGACAGAGAGTAGCCCGCTCGCTGCGAATGGCGAATCAGTCGCTTCCTCCGCGCCACAGGCGATCTCCCAAGCTCTCAGCGAAGCCGGTAGTGACCGTAACGAGTACGCCTGAAAAGTGGCTTCGGCCCCTTCGAGCGGGTGAGCAGATAATCCGCGACTGAGAAGCGAGACACTGGCCCGCCTAGCAGCCGCTCCACCTCAGCACGGATCGTCTTGACTTGCATCTCGCCGCCAGCCTCTGCCAGGACTTCGATGATCGCCCTGCTGACCGTGCCGAACCGGCGGCGCCCATCGGGCCAGCCCACTCGCGATTTTTGCTTTTTTGTGGGTGCTTTGCGTGCTTTATCACTTGTGAGACACTGGAGTAGGTCTTGGAAGGCAGGGTTTGAAAGACCTCCTCTGAGGACCGCTGAGCCGGACTCGAACCATTGATCAGGCGGAGAACGGTCTCAGGTGGATTTGAAAGAACTCCCTGAGGTCCAGGACGACATCCTCACCTGCTCTTCTTCAGGCGTGCCTCCGACCTCTACGCGAGATGGCGTTTTCCGAGCGACGACTTCGCGCGGATCATCGAGCACATCAATGAGCTCGGGAAGCTCCACTCGACACTGTGTCTCGACGGACATGCTGGGCCAGGCGTACGGGTGGCTGATCGCCAAGTTCGCGGCAGGTGTGCAGGCAAGGGCGGCGGCGAGTTCTAAACGCCTGGCGAGGTCGGCCGCTCATGTGAAGCGGGGCTTCGCGATGCGGAGCGCGACCGGCTTCGACCAGGTCGTCTCCGGCTTGCCGGGCAGCAGTAGTTCAGGCCCCTGACGATAACCGGCCGGCGTTGTCGCACAAGAGCCGGAAGGCGACACGGCTGCCGCGCTGGCGATACCGCCCACCTTTCGGCCGCCCCTCCTCCCGCTCCCCGCTCGCTCCAGGCGCGGCTCAGCCTCCTGCGGCGGGCAAGCTTTGCTTCCAGCTTCGCCACTGAGTGCTCCTCTGCGCTCGCCCTGAGCTCGCTCTCGGTCAGGCGGGCGCCTCTCGCTGCTCCGCGGGTAGCTGCGTGAAGGCGATGAGCGCGACCGAACACATGTGAGTAAAGGCGGCCTGAGCGCTCGTTGCTGCAAAAAATGATTGATTTACAGGTACTTTCTCTTTACCCGATGGCGTGAATTAGGTAAGGCGAGCGCGTGGATCAGGTGGCGCGGCCGCGAGCCGAACAGACACGCGCCCTTGCTCCTGAACGCTGCGACGTTGCGCGGAAATGGGTTCCGAGGCACGCCGCGCCACGCTGACCATTCGGCGTTTCGGAGCCGCTGCCCTAAAGTCGGCCAATGCCGACGTGTCTGAGCTGCGGCACCGAGAACCCGGAGGGCTTTCGCTTCTGCGGCCGGTGCCGGAGCCCCCTCGCGGAAGCCGCGCCTGAGCGGCGGAAGACGGTCACGGTCCTCTTCTGCGACGTGAGCGGCTCGACCGCCCTCGGCGAGCGGCTCGAGACGGAGGCTGTGCGCGAGGTGATGCTTCGATACTTCGACGAGATGCGGGTGGTGATCGAGCGCCACTCGGGCACCGTGGAGAAGTTCATCGGCGATGCGATCATGGCCGTCTTCGGCGTTCCCGTCGCCCACGAGGACGATGCGCTGCGCGCCGTCCGGGCCGCGGCGGAGATGCTCGGGCAGCTGGAGATCTTGAACGACGAGTTCGAGAGCCGGTTCGGCTCTCGGATCGGGCTTCGCATCGGAATCAACACCGGCGAGGTGGTCACCGGCGACCCGGGCGCGGGCGAGGCGTTCGTCAGCGGCGATGCCGTGAACGTCGCGGCCCGGCTGGAGCAGACGGCCGGAGCGGGGGAGGTGCTGCTCGGCGAGCTGACGTACCGCCTCACCCGGCAAGCGGTGACCACAGAGCCGGTCGAGGCGCTCGCGCTGAAGGGAAAGGAGAAGCCCGTTCCGGCTTACCGGCTCGTGGGTGTCGCCGCCGAGGGCGGCGTGCGCGTCGGCCGCGCCGTGGGCGCGCTCGTCGGGCGGCGTGAGGAGCTTGCCGTGCTCGGGCAGGAGCTTGCCGCAGCCGTCGCGGAAGACGCCTGTCGGCTCGTGACCGTCCTCGGGGAGCCGGGGATCGGCAAGTCGCGTCTGACCCTCGAGTTCCTGGCCTCGGTCGAGCCTGAGGCACGCGTCCTCACGGGGCGGTGCCTTTCCTACGGCGAGGGGATCACGTATTGGGCGCTCGGAGAGATCGTGCGTGAGGCGGCGGGGATTGGCAACGAGCAAGCGGCCTCGGTCGCGCGCGGGCGGATCGAGGCGCTTCTCCCGGGCACGGACGACGCCGAGGCCGTGACTGCGCTCCTCGTCCAGGCGCTCGGACTCGAGCGCGGGAGCGGTGCCACCGGCGAGATCGCGTGGGCGGCTCGGCGCCTCTTCGAGGCGCTGGCGCGCGACCGTCCGCTCGTCGTCGTGATCGATGACCTGCATTGGGCAGAGCAGACACTCCTCGACCTCGTCCAGCAGCTCCTGGAACTCGCGCACGCCCCGCTTCTCGTCATCTGCCTCGCCCGACCAGAGGCGCTCGACATACGGCCCGGCTGGCCGGGCTCCATCCTCCGCCTCGAGCCGCTGCCGGACGCAGACGCGGCGCGCTTGATCGAAGAGCTGATCGGAGGCGCGGGGCTGGAGGAGGACGTGCGCGAGCGTGTGCTCGAAGCAGCCGCCGGAGTGCCGCTGTTCGTGGAGGAGCTGCTGGCCATCCTTGTCGAGGACGGCCTCGTGCGGCAGGCGCCGGACGGGCACTGGGTCGGGCGCGGTAGCCTCGCCCACTTCGCGATCCCGCCGACGATTGACGCGCTGCTCGCCGAGCGGCTCGACCGGCTGGAGGTGCGGCAGCGAACGCTGCTCGAGGACGGCGCGGTCGAGGGGGAGCTCTTCCACCTCGGTGCTGTCCTCGCGCTCGCCGCCGAGACGGCCGACCGGGCGGCGCGGCTGCTCGACGACCTCGTCCGTCGTGAGCTCGTCCGCCCGGGGACGCCCTTGTTCGTCGACGATACGGCTTACAGGTTCCGCCACATCCTCATCCGCGACGCTGCGTACCGCAGCCTCTCAAAGAGGACCCGCGGCGAGCTTCACGAGCAGTACGCGCACTGGCTGGAGGAGAAGGCGGGCGTCCAGGAGATCGCCTACGAGGAGGTCCTCGGCTACCACTTCGAGCAGGCGTACCGCTACCGCGCCGAGCTGGGGCTCGGCGACCGCGCCCTTGGGGTGCGCGCCGGACGCTTGTTGGCGTCGGCGGGGCGCCGTGCGCTCGGTCGCTCGGACATGGCTGCCGCGGAAGGGCTGTTGTCGCGCGCGGCGGAGCTCCTCCCAGAGGACGATCCGGAGCGGATCGAGCGCGTGCTCGGTCTCGGCGTCGCGCTCCGCGAGCTCGGCGAGTTCGAGCGAGCGGCCGACGTCAACGCCGAGGCGATCGAGCGCGCGGGCGCGGCTGGGCTCGACGGAGTCGCGGCCCGCGGCCAGCTGAACGCGGCCTTCCTTCGGCTCTACACGGACCCGGCCGGCACGGACGACCTCGTGACGACGGCGAAGGAGTCGCTGCCGGTCTTCGAGCGCCTCGAGGACGACGCGGGGCTTGCCCAGGCACTCTGGTTCATCGCGCTCTCGAACTGGAATCGCTGTCGCGTCGGCCGTGCCGAGGAGCTCCTCGAGCGCGCACTCGTGCACGCGGAGCGGGCCGACGATCGGCACTGGCGCGACCAGATCGTGGCCATGCGCGGGCTCTCGACCGTCTCTGGCCCTACCCCGGCGGAGGATGCGCTGCGGCGCTGCGCCGAGCTGCTCGACCACACGCGGGGGGCGCGGGGCACGGAGGCGCTCCTCACTGCCTACTCCGCGGTGCTCGAAGCGATGCGCAACCGCTTCGAAGCTGGGCGCGAGAAGGCGGCGCGCGGCTCGTCGATCCTCGAGGACCTCGGTCGGCGCGTCACAGCAGCCGGCTCCTGCTACTTCGCGGCGCGGGTCGAGCTGCTTGCCGACGAGCCGGTCCGCGCCGAGGGGATCGCCCGGTCGGCGCTCGACACACTCGAGACGCTGGGCGAGACGGTGAACTCGGCCGTCGTGGCGACGCTGCTCGCCGAGTCGCTCTGCCGCCAGGGTAGGTTCGACGAAGCCGAGGCCGCCACGGAGACGAGCGAGCGCCTGGCCTGGCCGGACGACTTCCACGCCCAGGTCGGCTGGCGCGCGGCACGCGCGCAGGCGTGCGCGGGCCGCTACGAGGCACAGCGGGGGGAGGAGCTCGCGCGGGAGGCGATCGCACTCCTCGAGGGCGCCGACGACCTCGACCTGCGCGGAGATGCGTTCGTGGCCCTCGGCACGACGCTCTCGGGCGCAGAGCGCCACGACGCGTACGCGGAGGCCATCGTTTTCTATGAGGCGAAGGGAAACCTCGCCTCGGCCGAGCGGGCGCGGCGATTCAGCTGAGCCCGAGCTGCGCCGTCAGCGCGCGATCGCGCCGCGGCTTCCGCGCCGGCGGGACGACGAGCGTCGCGAGCAGCGGCACGCGGGCGTCCGGGAGCTCCTCGAACGGCAGCCGCAGGACGAACGGGTCGGCGACGAGGGGGTACGGCGACGCTTCGTAGACGATCATCTCGTGCTCGCGCGGGTACGCGCGAGCGAGGCGATCGACGAGGAGCGCGAGGTTCTCGCGGCGCGGCGCGCTCGCGTATCCGAGCTCGCCGACGACGCCAATCTGCCACAGGACGAGCGTGGCGGCCGTGTCAGGACGGCGGCGATGGACGATGAAGTCCGTCGCCTCGTAGCTCTGAAGCCCCGTCGCGGCGGGGTCGATTCCGAGATCGGCCACGAGGCAGTCGAGCGCCGAGACGGCGGGCAGCATGCGGGCCCGGTAACCCTCGGTGCGCGCGCGGCGGATCGCCTCGTGGCCGGGATTGACGAAGACGCCTGGATGCCCGTAGAAGGCGGCGCAGACGTTGCGGCCGGCCCGCACCGGCGCGAGCAGCTCTTCCACCATCTCCGCGTAGGTCTCGCGCCGGGGCTTTCCAGGTGCGTAGAGATTGCCGAGCGATCGGCTGCGCGGATTCATCCGCTCGATCCACTGTGCCATCAGCGGTTGGGTGACGAGGTGGAGGATCTCGTCCGCCCGCTCGATCGCCGAGGCCGCCTCCGGCGTCACCTGCTCCCGCAGCGCGATCCCCGTTCCGACAACGGTGAGCGAGCCGCGATCCGCGATCAGGCCTTCGGCTCGAAGATAACCATGAACATTATGTAGCCGCTGCCGGCAAGCTCTTTGTCGAGCACCGCCTTCACCTTCCCCAGGTCACGGCTGAGGAGGGTCTGAATCGTGTCGTCCGAAAGCCCGGCCTCGCGCATCGTCCCTTGCGGATCCTGCGCGTATGCGTCTTGAAGCTGTGGATCCTCGCTGAGCTTCGCCAGGAAGCTGGAGAGCTCGCCGCCGTTTCCATTCATGAGAACCTCCCGTTCGCGCTCGGCCCTGTTGCGGCGACGCTACAGCGGGCAAGCGATGTCGTCAACCGCGACAAGAGGTTTCCTCGTACGGCTGAGTTGTCAGTCTGAGAGTCGGCTTAGCGAGCCATTGCCTCGCCCCGACCACGGCCGAGATTCCCTTCTAGATGCCGAACCCCGAGAACCTCAAGCCGGCCAAGCCCGGAAACGAGCTCGCGCTCAACACGGCGCAACCAGCGAGCGCCGGATTCGGCCCGTAGCTCGTGCCCAAAAGCGGCGATTCCTGCGCCGAAACGGACTGCTCGCGCGGGACCTCGGAGGCGTGCCTGCTGCCTACCTTGACGCATGGGCCAGGGCAGCGGCGAAGGTCGGGTTCGGCCGCGCTGATCGCGCTTGCGGGCGGGGCGGGAGTGGGAGGAGACACACGTGCGCGCACCTACCTGGAGTCTGCCTGCATCAGGCTGCGTCGGCCCGGTGCTTGTCGCGCTTCCGCCAGGGTGGGACAGACACGCGCTTTGGGACAAAGGAGAGCAAACGACCTCGCCGCGCTATGCCGGAACGACCGACAGCGGGCCGAGACGGCGTTCAAGGGCGGCAGCCATCCGCTCGGCGTTGCTCTCGCCCGTGCTCCCGACGGTTTTGCCGCCCTCGGTCACGAGGCGGATACGCGGATCCGGCGGAGCGGGTACACGCGCATCGCGCTCGTCGAGCCAGTGCTCGTACGAGCCCGGTCGGAAAGGACGGATCCGGGCGCCGCTCGTGCGCCCGCGGGCAGCCGCCGAGGCGGGGCACCGGCCGTCGTCGGACTCGGCCGACGGGTACGAAGGGCTGGCGACTGCGCGCGTCGGCGCGTCCTCGGGCGCTCGCGCCGGCTTGCCGCCGTTGCGGGCGGGCAGGCGCTGCGGCCACTTCGCCTCGGCTCCCCTGGGGTCGCGCCGCTTCGCACGCTCGGCCTCGGCGAGCTCGAGCGCGTCGAGGCGTCGCTGAATCGTCTTGCGGTTGACCCCGTACGCGCGCGCGAGTTCGCTGCGCCACGCACCCGCCTGCACGCGGCGGCGGATCTTCTTCACCTCGGCATCCGTCAGTTTCGCCTTCGCCG
This sequence comes from Gaiellaceae bacterium, assembly GCA_035318925.1. GTDB lineage: Bacteria > Actinomycetota > Thermoleophilia > Gaiellales > Gaiellaceae > VAXT01. The sequence goes on along the minus strand of DATHDS010000013.1, from coordinate 27,514 downwards.
GCACGAGATGATTTTACTTCCGCGACCTTCGCGGGACATTTCGGGACATTTCGCCGATCGGCGCGATCCCTGGAAAACGGCTTAGGAGAGCGTTATGTCCCGACTGTGCTGGGACAATTTCGCGCTGAGGCAGCCGCGGCCTTGCGTTGCCTGCGCTGGCAGCGTCACCGGGCATGTAGGCCTATTTTTGGCTTGTTCATACGGTTTTGCCCGAAACCCATCGTCTCCCGCGCGGCGCCTGCGGATCAGGCTGAACGTACGTTTGTAAGTCGGACCAAAACGCCCATCGCCGCGACAAATGGCTCATTTGCAGGTATTTCCCGATTTGTCGCCGTTCTGAAATAGCCCGAATCAGCCCTGCTCAGACACACAGCTCGTTGCGAGCGCTTGCTCAAAGTCGAAGTCTCTCAGGATAACTCTTGCTTCCTCAAACGCGATTGCCGCTGACGCGACGTGATCGAGGCCGACCGGGATGTCGAGAAGCGTCCAATTTCCTACCTCGGGGTTCTTGGTCGGCGATCGGACTACGCGCGGTGGTTGTTCTAGGGAAACTGTGACGGCGAAGGAACGGGGATCGATTGCCAGGCCGCGGCCGATAGCCTTGACAATGGCTTCCTTCCGCACCCAACACAAGAGGATCTGACGCGCGTGTAACTCCCTCGGTACGCTCGACAGCTCAGCGCGCTCATCGGGTGACAGAACGGCCCTCATCAGTTGTCCGGTATCTCGCGAGCCCCGGATGTACTCGACGTCGACGCCGACCGGGCCTGCAGTCGTAACCGCGATCAGCGCGAGATCGTTGACGTACGAGAGACTGAAGTGGGGGGCGCTCTCGCCGATTAGTGTCGGTTTCCCATGCGACCCGCCACAAAATCGGCAGCGCGTATCGAAGACGAGGCTGGTAGGGCTGGGGTGGACGTAACGTGCGAGTACAAGCCGAAGCGCGGCCCGTGTGCGGGCAAACCGGTACGCGTCACCGGCCGCGAAGAATCTTCCCGCACGGGCCCTTTCTTCGGGACGGAGGAGCGCCACGACCTCAGGTGGGGCGAGCCCTGATGAAAGCGGTACTCGCCACACATCCAAGTCGGCGGGCTTGCATAACCCCCCCTCCGCAGACTCAGATGCCCACGTGTCGCTGCTCGACTTCAAGATCGCCACTCTAGCTCTCAGAGTGCCTATGGAGCCCGAGCCAAGTCGACAGACACCGCAAGGTCGTCAGAACCATGGCCGCAACAGCTGCCCCGTGCTTAGACCGCGGTTGAGCGAATCTACCTCGCAGGAGTCACGGTCGACTTCGGAGGCAGGAACCCGCATTCGACCGTTTCCGCAGGACGCATGCGAGGAGCTGAACTTCCGTGGAGATCTAATCTAGTATCGCCACGGTCGCAAGCGGAAGGAGTAGGAGTGAGTCTTGAGGCAGTCGATGTTCCGCGCGTGGCTGCACCCCGCGCGTGGGCGACACCGGCTGCGCATTACAAGATCGCACTCAAGGATCCGTGGTTCAAGCTTGTTCTCAAGCTGCTTGACGCGTTCAACTTCGCCACGACAGAGTTCTGGCGAAGCCGAGGCGTCACTGCTGGCCTCCTCTCGTTGACCACAGGGTCGATCTCTTGCCCTGCCGGGCTCGGCAGCGACGCGAATCCTGTGGAGGTAACGATCGCGGGCGTCAAGACCTATCTGACTGACTCGCAACAATTCGCTCTCGAATTCGCGTGTCGTCTCACGCCTCGCGGCGCATACTCAGTGATGCCTTCGTTTCGCGGGGACGTCAACGACGATCGCCACTTGGCGCAGTTCTTCCACTCCGAAGCTGAGCTTCGATGCCGCCTTGACGAGGTGTTGGCAACGATCGAGGAGTACCTAATCCACCTCGCTCGATTCTTTGTAGAGCATTTCCGCGGCGACGTCCAGGCCATCACCGGCACAACCGAGCACCTCGAACGCCTCGCGCTAGGTGGTCTCTTTCAACGCATTACATTTGCGGACGCCGCAGCGGCCGTTGCGGACGTTCCCGGGGCCATCGTCTCGACTGGAACCGGGCGCGCACTGACCCGCCGCGGCGAGAGCGCCGTCATGGAGCGCCTCGGTGAATTCATCTGGGTGACTCACCACGATGAGCTCGCCGTTCCGTTCTTCCAGGCGAGCGATATCGGAGCAGATGCGCGGCGCATCGCTCAGAACGCGGACCTTTTGTTCGGGATCGGCGAAATTGTCGGTGCGGGAGAACGCCACGAGACAGCTGCGGACGTGCTGAGCGCGCTGGAACGCCATCAGGTCAGCGAAGAGGTCCAGCGCTCGTACGACTGGTACGTCGAGATGCGTCGCATCGCGCCCCTGAAAACGTCCGGGTTTGGCCTCGGCATCGAACGGTTCCTGCTGTGGTTGCTGAACCACGACGACATTCGCGATGTCCAGTTGTTCGCCCGCGAGAATGGACGCGCAATCCTCCCGTGAACCATGAGCATGTCGTAACGGCTCTTGGTGTCCGCGATGTTGCTCGAGGCTTGGCGGATGCGACGGGTTGCGACGTGATAGGAGGGGATGATCCTCGGTACGAGTGGGAGCGCCGGGTCTGGAACGCAAGCATTGACCGTCACCCTGCGGCGATTGTCAGGTGTCGAACATCGCAAGACGTCGCTACGACAGTGGAGGCGGTCCGCCGAATCGGATGCCCCATGACCGTCCGAGGCGGCGGGCACAACGTTGCCGGTAGTGCGGTTGCGGACGGAGCGATCATGGTCGACTTGAGCTGTCTGCGAGGCGTCGTCTTCAGCAACGACGGACAACGCGTGCAGGTCGGAGGCGGGTGCGTTTGGGGCGATGTCGAGCGACCTGCTGCCGATCGCGATGGTGTCATCCCGACCGGGATGATCTCTCACACGGGGGTGGGCGGTCTCACACTGGGCGGCGGAACAGGGTACTTGACACGCCTACTTGGAACCACGGCCGACAGCTTGTTGGCTGCACATGTCGTTTTAGCCGACGGTACGACCGCGCTGGTGGACGAGGAGTCGGATCCGGATCTTCTTTGGGCATTACGCGGCGCAGGGCACAACTTCGGAGTCTGCACGTCGCTCCTGTTCAGGGTCCACAGGCTCGCGACGCCGGTCTGGGTTCGACAGGCGATCTATCCAACCACCGCACGTCGAGAAATCCTCTGCGCATACCGTGAATGGGCCCAACATCAACCCGACGCGCTTACGACCTACGTTCACCTTTTGGTTGCGCCGCCGTACTGGCCCTGGATCCCCGAGCAGCATCGTGAGACCGAGGTCGTGAACATTACGAGCGTGTTCTATGGAAGCGAGCGCGAAGGAGCCCTCTCCACTAATGAGATCTTCGAAGCTGCGGCACCCATCTGGACGAGGGCGAAGACGATGCGCCATGTAGAGTTGCAGCACGCATGCGACGACGACTGGCGACCTCGGGTCGGGCACTACTGGAAGCCCGCATACCTCGCCGATCTTCCCGATTCAGCGGTCGAAACCATCCTCGCATGGTGTGACCGGTACCCACCGGTATTCGAGCAGGCCCGGTCGAAGATTAGCCCGCAGCCGATCAATCAATTCGAGCTGAACTACCGAGGAGGAATGCTCTCTCGGCGAGCGAGCCTCGAGACTTCTTACAGCGACCGAACCACACCATTCAATTCGAACATTCAGGCTGTTTACTCGAACCCGGCCGACGAGCCCGCCTTGCTTGAGTGGGCCGACGGATTCGCCGCTGCGATGGCTCGGTATTGGTCGGGTGCGTACGGAAATTTCCGGAGTGACCCTGCAGACTCAGCGACGGGTCGTCGGATCTACGGCGACGAGAAGTTTGATCGGCTCGCGCGACTGAAGACCCGATACGACCCCGAAAACGTTTTCTGGAACAGCGGCCTCGACCTTGTGACTTCATGATATGCGACCGTCGTCGTGGCCAGGCTCCCAGGGTCAGCGGTCCGCATGCCGCCTGTTTGTAGGCAAGACTGACCGCTGCTCGGGCAAAATGGTCCCAAGAGTGTCCCATCGAGCCCCGGTCGCGAATTCCACGGCTCGACGCTCAGCAGAGCGGAGGTCGAAGAACTTCACACCGCGCGTCGGCATCGTGCATGCGCCGTATGCGGCAGCGACGCTTCAGGAATTGCTGGCTGCCGCTTCGAATCTCTGCGAGATCGTATTGATTTTCACTCGAGCTACTGTGGAGGCATTTCCGTCCTTCTTCGAACTCAGTGGGCTAATAGCAGAGACACACCTCGTCGAAAACGCCAGAGATCCCCGGTGCTACGTCAGCCTTGATCTGGACGGGATAACGACGGTTCACGACGCACTGTTGGAACCCGTCGATGCCGTTGTCGCAGAGCTCGATTACGCCGGCGCCATGAGCGTTGCTGGACCATGGGACAAACTCAATCAGCGAACATTACTTGCGGCGGCAGGCGTGACCTCCGTTAGCACTCTCGCCATAGGGAGCCCTGAAGAGTTTCTCGACGCCGCGGCTCAGCAGGGCTTGCCTGGTGTACTGAAACCTCGCCGCAGCACTGGTGGCGTTGGGCTCGCTTTCATCAATACACAAGCCGACGTGGCGATGCAGCTCAAAACGCGAGAATCCTGGCAGGGCCTGGTCTACGAAGAGCTGATTCCGATGGGGAATCACCCGTCAGGTAGGCGCTGGCTCGCTGACTACGTCTCCGTCGAGACCGTCAGTACCTTCGATCGGCATATGCATGTTGCGATCTTTGACAAGGGTCCGCTCGCGGTTGCGCCGGCCGGATACGCCCCTCTAATGCATTCTGTCCTTGAGACCGCGGACTTCACGCCCACGCAACTTCCTGATGCCGTTCAAAAGCGGCTTCTACGAATGACTGACGCGGCCCTTAATGCGCTGGGAGTAAATTGGCGCGTGACCCACACGGAGTTCCGCGTCAGCGACGGCCAAATAGAGCTCATTGAAGTGAATGGACGACTTGGCGGCGAGGTTGTTCGGATTCTCTCGTTATTGGACGGGCCCGACATGGCCCGCGCTGTACTGGCCGTCGCGCTCGGCCTCGATCCTGATCTAGATCAAGCGTTAGAACCAGGTTACGCCGGGAGCCTGAAAGTCCCTCTCCGACATCGTTACTCACCTGTCCGTTCGACCGTAACACGAGCGGACATACGCAAACTGCCGGGAATTGTGGGTGCAGACCTTGTAGCGGTCGCTGGAGATAAGCCAGACGTTACCGGTTTTCGCGCGGTTGACGTCTCCTTCCGAGCGAGTGACACGGCGGCGCTCGAGCAGCAGTTTTCAACCACGCTGGATGGTATCGCCGATCTGTTCGCAGCGGACGGATTGGTCGACGACCCGTGGCTTTCGGAGATGAGGCGGAGTGCGAACAGTATTCACATGAATTTCTGATGTTTGAATTCGTCGACCAGTTTTTAGCCACAGCGCGCGCGCAACCAGAGCGCTGTGCAGTAGTCGATGCCACGAGATCCTTCACCTATGGCGAATTATTGGCGCGCGGCGAATCTATTGCCGCAGCCCTGATCGACCGAGGTATCTCCGAGGACGATCCAGTGGTCGTCTGCTGCGAACGAGGAGTCAGTGCAATCGCTGCGATCGTCGGAATCGCTCTCAGTGGCGGCGTTTACGTTCCCATAGATCCGTCGGAACCACCGGCACGCCTGCAGCTGATCCTCTCATGCGCCGACCCTAACGCTGGGCTTGTCGATGGAGCCGGCAACCGTGTGCTGGAGGGAGCGATCGAGACGCTTCTCGAGATCGACGAGGTCGATGCTTGTTCCCTCAGCGACTCGCGTCTCGGGCACCTTGCGTATTTGTTGTTCACGTCAGGCTCGACAGGAACCCCTAAGGGCGTCGAAGTAACCCGCGCGAATCTCAATGCTTTTCTTAGGGGCAGCGAGAAATGGTCAGAGGCGGAGGCACAGGAACGGTGGGCCTGTTACCACTCGTTTACCTTCGACATCTCAATCTGGGAGATCTGGGGCGCGCTTACGAACGGTGGGACCCTATTCGTCATTCCGGCCATGGCCCAGCTGGACGCGGAACTCCTCATCTCTTGGCTCGAGACGTACAAGATCGAACGTTTGTGCCAAACCCCGACTGCCGTGCGTCAACTGCTTGCCGCGACTACCAATATCACGAGGTTGGATGCGTTGAGGGCGCTGTACATCTGCGGCGAGCGTCTCGATTTCGCCACGCTTAAGCCACTACTCCCTTTTGTCAAGCGAGACACTATGAGCATCTTCAATCTCTATGGCCCGACTGAGGCGACGATTTACGCGACAGGACGTCGCCTGACTATCCGCGATATCGCATCCGAGCGACGATCGCTCATCGGTGTCCCCTTACCACACGTTTGCGCGGAAGTCCGTCGGTCCGATGGGACGCTTGCCGAACCAGGCGAGACAGCCGAGCTCGTTCTCCGCGGCGATGGAATTGCACGCGGCTACCGTCGAGAGCGAACCCTTACGGCGTTACAGTTTCGTCAGGGAAAAGACGGCATCTGCGAGTACATCACCGGGGATTTGGTCAGGGCGGCCAACGAGGGGCTTGAGTTCATCGGGCGCAAGAGCGGCTTTGTGAAAATTCGCGGCTATCGGGTCGAACCCGAGGAGGTTGCTTCGGCTCTCCGACGCCACGCGGCGGTAGAAGACGCGGTTGTAGTGGATCTTGAACTGGCGGGTAGTGGCGTGGCACTTGTGGCGGCTGTCACTTTGCAGCCTGGCGCAACAGTGGGTGCGCGCGAGCTTCGCCTATTCGTCGCCACCCTGCTCCCGGCCTACATGCGTCCCGCCCGGATTTTTCTCTTCGATGCTTTGCCTCGGCTGGCAAGTTCCAAGATCGATCAAAAGGGAATTCGCCTCTTACTCGAGCAGTGTCTCCAAACGACAACCGTTGCCGCCGGATGACGAGTCATATCTCTTCCGCGTCGGCCGTGGACATCGTCGCAGTCGACGGGCTCAACCGCCTTGCGCATCTCGTACAGCGGCCCGAGCAAACGCTTTACCGCCTGCGCGCCCTCGACGCCGACCCCAGGTTCCGATCTGAGTATCTCGTCGACCGGAGGTGTCTATTAGCCTTGCCGCTCTACTTTCCGCAGGTCGCCGCCTGGCCCGACGCGGCGTACGCGGCAGGTGCTCGCCTTGGGTACGGCTCGGATCGAGCGGACGCTTGGGCCCTCGCCGGCGGCAGAGCCGATTTGCGCGCGGGCTTTGTCCGACTCTCCCCGGGTGACGAAAGGACGTTGAATCGAGCGGCGCTTTCTCTGACGCACGCCGCAGCCAGGCGCGCCGAGCGCGAAGACCGACGGCTCGCGGCGCTGTATGTCGATGAACGTGACCAACTATTGCGGGCTGCCATGTACAGGGCTGGACTAACACGCGCCATAACGCTGGGCTCCCGCGCAATACTCGCTCATGTCGGGCGGACAGCCGACGAATACCTACGAGGACTGAAAGCTCGACGGCGCAGCATCGTCCGCCGCGACCTCCGCGACCTTAAGCGCGCAAACGTCCGGGCGGAAGTGGTCGCGTGGGACGAAGTCATAAGCTTTGCCGCTCCGTCCGTTGCGGATATTCACAACCGCCATGGCGAAGTCGACCATCCACTCCTTGTCCAAGATCGACTCGAACAGTGGTCGGAAAATCCCGACGTTGTCACCATCGCATTCGCGGTCAGAGCTGGCCGAAAGTTGGTTGGGGCCTCATTTGCCTGGGTTAATGACACTGCGCTCGAGATGTATGAGCTGGCCCTGCCAGGCGTCCGATCGCATACTCGGCGGCTGCTCTACCTCGAACTCCTCTTCTACGGACCGCTGCGGTTCTGTTGGGAACATGAGTTGTCACAACTGGATCTCGCGCTCGAAGCATCAGAGCCGAAGGCGCTCCGTGGTGCTGCGCTGGAAAGGGTTCTCGGGCTCACTCACCCGGCGGTGGAATCTTGAATCAGACGCAGGTTGTGATCGAACGGCTTTGGAAACGGATGCTTGGGTTGGATGTCGCCGCACCTGATGATGATTTTTTCGAACTCGGTGGGAACTCGCTTCTCGCAGCACAACTGATCGCGGAGATCCGAGAAGAGACCGGGCACGCTCTGCCTGTCCGCGAGTTCTTCGTTGCGCCTCAGCTCCGAACGTTGCTGGCGCTTGGACGTGCCGGCTCGTCCGCCATGTGATGCCGACCATTTGGCGACTTGGCAGCCTTTTACTCTGCGGAGAGCACGCTAGCAACTAACAGCGCGAGTCCGCGGTGATCTTTCCCGCTGAATAGATGATCGCCATCGATTTCACGCAATGAGTAAGCACCGGTCGTCGCCTCCCTCCAGCCCAGGAGTTCGTCACGGGAGACGTGCTGGTCCTCTCGACCGACAACCGCAGTCAGATCACACGCAAGCTGATGATCGGGGCAATACTCGTACGTCTCGCTGAGATGGAGGTCAGCCTGAAGTGCCGATTCAAGAAGATCAAAGAGATCATCATCGTCTAGTACATCGGCAGGCATCAAACCGAGTGTTCGGACTTCTTCTCGCAAGTCCGACACCCCACGTTGAGCGTGGAGATGCGTCCGAGACGGCGCCGGCTCCGCCGCGACGATGAAGTGGCTTGGTTCTGGGGAGCCGCGGCGAACAAGCTCGAGCGCCACCTCGAACGCAAGGAGGGCGCCCGAACACTGCCCGAGAAGCACGTATGGTGACGAGATCTGCGTCTCGAGCTCGTCGACCAGCTCAGGAATAAGCTGTCCCAAATTAGCAACCGGTGCTTCGGCGAACCGCGTTTCACGGCCGGCAAGGCGTAAAGCCCAGACAGCCCCCGAGTCGCCCACCCAAGCCGGCCAGCGGTAGTAGGGCGAAGCTCCCGCGCCAGCCCACGGGAAGCAGATCAAGATCCATGCACGGCGCTCTGGATCAGCCCAACGCACAAATGAGATTGACTGATCCTTTGTCTTTCCGGTCGCCCGCACGAGAGTACGCCTACTTTAGGCGACCGAGATACTGTGCAGCCGGCTCCGGCGCGGTGAACAGGCGACTAATCGCTGCATAGTCTGCGCAGTCTCCCCGCGCAAAGCAGCCGTGCAGGTGCCTCAGCACCGTATCGAACAAGTGCTTCGGCACGGGCAGCCCGAGTGATATCCGTTCGTTCCGGTAGGCCTCGAACTCGGCCAGCCACGCCCGATGAGCCGCGACTTGGCGGTCCGTTGTTTTCCATTTCTCGTGAATCTGCGCTCTTGCGCGTGACAGTGGCGTCGGGGCAACGGTCTGCGCAGTAGCTATTAGTCCTCTCGATCCCGGGACTCGATGATGGATCGAAGTCAGTTCATCGACAAAGCTGGCGGAGTACCCCAATTGCATTTGCAGAGCGATCCAAAGATCCCAATCCTCACACACAGCAAGCGTCTCGTCGAATCTAACTGGCGTCGACGCAAAGTTCCGAGCGACAACCGATCCAGTGTGGATGAAGTTAGCAACTAATAGAAAGCGATCGCTGAATTCGTACGCTTTCGTATGCATCGTCTTCGCCCACCCGGGAGGAAGCTCCATCAGTCGCTTCTCGCTGACGGCAGCCGCGGTATAGACAAAGTCTGCGCCGTTCCTTAATTCGGAACGTGCGCGAGCGAGATGTTGAGGCAGGAATACATCGTCGTCATCGAGAAACGCGATGAACTCGCCGGAGGCGTGGTCGATACCCACATTGCGGGCACCACTTACGCCATTCCAATGCTCTAGTTCAATCAACGTCAGGCGGAGTCTTCTTCTCCATGGCTCAACGACGGCCTCCAGTGAGGTGCCACCATCATTAACGACAATAACTTCGAGGTCTTTGTAGTGCTGGCCCCCGACGCTCCGGAGAGCCTCTGTGAGGAGGCGGGGCCTGTTGAGAGTCGGAATTATTACAGTGATCATCGCCCTCGACAGTGCTCCTGACCAATGCAAGGCGGGGGTGTGTAACACGATCCCTGCCAGTCACGATGAGTGCTACCGGACCACCGGAGTAGCGTACGCGGCCCGTGTGTGCGATGTGCCTGCAATGGTGCGTTCATTATTCGATGTCCGCTGAACGCATATACCTGTGCATCACGCGAGAAACCTCTACGACCGTATCTGACTCGAGAACCGCAAGGTGCGCATCTAGAGAACCTGTCGAATACTCATCGTCGGAGATCTTATGCTCAATGATTGTGTCGACATAAGCGTCCCAACCCAAGTGCCGGTCCGCTGCAGTGGCGGCTGAGGAAAAGAGGACAACTTTGCCCGCGTACGGCTTCGGCTGGTACTCTGCTTCGACGATCCTGTTATGGAGCCGGATTTTGAGCAGCTGGTGCACTCGATCCGCGTCGTAGTCCGCAGGCAGCCTCCCCTCAGCAACACCTCGCTTTAGGAGCACGCTTATTTGCTGGTCTCGGGGGAGCCGATAAAGCCACTCCAAATCGATGTCGAGGTGAAGGACGCGACGCGCAAGATTGCGCAGGTGATTGGTGAGCATTTGTTGCTCCGATGGTGGTTGTGGAGTCGATGCCGCCGTGTCGATCAGTCCGACGAAGCCAACCTCTTGAGCATCGGCAGACAATCGTCTCGCGGCCTCAAACGCGATAAGACCTCCAAACGAGTAGCCAGCCAGGTGCCACGTTCCTCCTGGGTGAACCTCACGCATGTGGCGTAGGTACGTTGCCGCCATAGCCTCAATCGAAGCCAGCGGCGCCTCACCGGAATTGAGGCCTGGAGATTGAAGTCCCCATATCGTTCGCTCGGACCCGAGCGCCCGTGCCAGTGAGACGTACGGCAGGACCGTGCCCGAAAGTGCGTGAAATAGATATAGCGGTGACCTCGCTTTACCACCCGCCTGAATACGCACCAACGGCATTTCCGCACGCATGGGCCCGGCGGTGCGGATGAGACTCCCTACGTCAGCCACACGCGGAGACGTAAGGAAATCTGCAGGACTAAGCCGCGCGCCGAACAATCGATCCACCTCGGCTATGACGCGAATCGCCAGAAGGGAGTCTCCGCCGAGGTCGAAGAAATCATCATCAACACCTACAAATGGCCGATTCAAAATGGCCTGCCAGATGTCGCAGAGCTGAACCTCAACAGCATCACGCGGTCCTTGCGCTGCAGGCCGTTCATTGACGCTCAAGAGCTTGTTCCTAGGAGCGCGGTGGGCGGACTCAAGGCCGATTCCCTGACCGTGTCGAATAGTCAGTCAGCCGCAGCCGGCTGTAGAGATAGCGCGACGCGAAACCCGCGATCGGTGGAGACGGTCCGACTGCACGAGAGTCCCGCATGATTGGCGAGAGGCACCACGCCCGAGACACTCCACTCATGCGCCGATCCAGCCCAAACTAGAGCTGTCGATCGATTTGCTTCGCACCAAAGCCTGAGGTTCAAGCGGCGTGGACGCTTTCGAGGGATCCCGAAGGGCGAAAGCCGACGAGGCGGCGAGATCGCGCCCGCGCTGCGACATGCGAAGCGCATCTTACGGTGTGATGGCCCTTCGGGTCGACAGTGGGTTGCTAGGGTCGTTCCCGTCGAAGGTATGCGAGCAAATGACGCGTCCGGCTGATGGACGACTCGCCCGAGCCTGGTTCAACAGTTCGCGATCGAGACGCTGAGCAGGCTTGGTTGGGGAGCCACGAGTGTGAGGTTGCCACTTGGCGGCCAAGGTCGCTCGCAAGCCGAATCGAGATCCTTTGCAGCCCGCGGGCTAATGCCGGTTGGGGCTAAAGACCGCTAGCTCAAAACAGCTGCTGTGCCTGCTCGACGCACAATATGGCAGCGCGGCGTCGCCCCATTGATCGTGCTTGATTGAGTACTGCACTGACGACGCGGATGGCCGCGTCGCGAAGGCGCGACGTATTGCTTCTGACTTCGACAAGCGCTGCGGACTGCAGATGGCTCATATTCGGATCTCTTCAGAGCAGTTGGAAATTATTGTCGCTGAAGAACCTACAGTAGGTGAGTTCCCCTAATCGTCAACCAGTAAAAGATCCTCACGAGCGTACCGGTTGGTCGCGAGTTGCGACGACACCGAGGTTTCTCCCATTGAAGAGAGGATCGGCATGATCCGACAAGCGTTCGCACACGATCCTGTAGACGACGTCTAGGTAGGGCGGCCGTCGGGGACCGTGCCCATCGCTGGCTACAACAGTTGCGACTCCGCGAAGAAGTAGCGACCACGCGACGCGCTCAGTCACCTGGTCGACCAACCCGCACACAGATTCCGCGCTGACTTGCAGTAACCAACCTCGTTCGGCAAGTCCGTCTGCGAGCGACGGATTCCGGAGGATCGCCCAGGAGTATTCGGGGTGCGCGATGAGCGGGCGAAGCCCGGCCGCCTCTGCATGCTCGCCCAGCATCACCAACTCGTCCAGCGGCTTACTACGAGCGGTCTCGATGAGGAGGAGGTTCGTGCCCTCAAGCGCATATCGATGGGGGTCCTCGTTGAGAAGCGAGGAGGCCGGAGCAACCTCGAACCCAACGCGCAGATCAAGGGTTGCCTGCTTGCGCATCGAAGCGAGGTTTTCGCGAAACTCGGCCTCGCGTTCCGGATACATAGGGTAAGCACCAGCCGGTGCGACATGCGGCGTAGCGAATAGGACCGTCGTGCCCCGCCGATACGCCTCCTGGCAGTACTTTAGGCCCTCCTCGACCGTCTGCACGCCATCGTCGCCGGATGGTACGACGTGGCTATGGCAATCGATGAAGTGCACGTGCTCGGTCAGCGCGGCTCCCACTTCCAAAGTGACACCGGACGAGGACGACCTTGTACTGCCACGAATCCGACATTTGGCGCGCTAAGAGGGATTTCGACGCTGAACCATCCGACTTCGGGCCCGGCGGCCTCCAGAGCGTCTTGTGGCCCCTGCGGCTCAAGAAACTCTGAGGCGGTCTCCCACTCGTCTAGCAGAGCGGTAAAGAAAGCTTCTTTTAGCCCCCAGAGCCGAAATGCAAACTCGGCCCGAGCCGACGAAGGGAGCGCGCGAGCGCGTTTGCATTCGCGAGCAGTCAAGAAGAGCTCTCGCTCGAGAACCTCCAGCGGGATCTCTTCGACAATCTCGGATCCACAGCCCACAGCGTCACTGACGGACACCGCGCAGAAGAAATTCGTGCTGCGTCCCGACGTGCTGAACTGCAGTTCGGTTCCGGCGGCCGACAGTCCGCCGCGATCGTCCCAGACCCATTCGTGAGAATCCGGTGGACGTCGGAGGTACCGAGCAAGGACGTCACGGACGATAGCCCGGCGGGTAACGAAGGCGCGCCGCGCGTCCTCGAAAGCGAAGGCGGCCCCGATCGCCAGCTCTTGCTCGCTTAGTAGCTGCTCAACGCGATCGCCCGGCCAATGCTCGGCGCGCCAGAGGTGTAGAGATTGCGAAGGCAGGTCGAGTTCGCAAGGCGGTGGGACCCACGGGAAGGGTCGAGCATCGAGGTGGGCGACACGGAGAGCCGGCGTGAGGCCGATGTTGTCAGCCTATATCTCCAGGCTGGCTGAAGCGATGCAAACGACCAACGAGCAAAGCCCGGACGCACCACCTCCTCGGACGTCCACGGCGGACCACCTGTCGCTCAGTTGTCGTTAAACACATATCCTGCGCTCGCGAGGTGTATTGACCAAGCGTTCGCGATGTCTCGGATAGGATTCGCCAACGTTGAGATCGGAAAGCGATGCGTGACGATTCCGGGATCGGAGCGGGAGTGGTCTCGCGGCGGCCTGCCGAGACGTTCCGAGACTTGGCTGGAATCTCGGTATACACGACCTGCCCGGCATCGAATGGCGATGAAGGGCACGCCTATCTAGAAAAAGTGCGACGCATCTCGCGCTGGAGCGATGACGCCGGCTGCCTAGGGACGCTCGTCTACAGCGACAATAGCCTGCTTGACCCGTGGATCGTGGCCCACGAGATTCTGACTACGACCCGCCGGCTCGCGCCACTCGTCGCCGTCCAGCCCCTCTACATGCACCCCTTCACGGTTGCGAAGGCGGTAGCCTCATTCGCCCACCTCTTCGAACGACGCGTTGCGCTGAACTTTGTGGCAGGAGGCTTTCCATTTGACCTGATCGCGCTCGGGGACAAGCTAGACCACGACCGTCGCTACGACAGGCTTGCAGAATATGGGCGCCTCGTTGTCGATCTCCTCAGAGGCTCAGAACCGATAACGGCAGCTGGCGAGTTTTACGACGTCCGTCGACTCCGCCTTGGACCCCTCCCCCGGCCGGAGCTCATGCCTCTGGTGATGGTTTCGGGCTCGTCGCGGGCCGGGCAGCGCTGCGCAGAGAAGATCGGGGCAATAGCAGTCGAGTATCCACGACCGAACGGCGGCGGCCGAGGGAGTGCGAGCGCCCGATCAGGAAACGCTGGCTTGTCCCGACGCGGGATTCGAGTTGGCGTTCTCGCGCGCGAGAGTCGCGCCGCAGCTTGGGCAGAGGCGACGGCCCGGTTTCCGGACGACCCGAGCGGACGTCAGCAGCACGATGACATACTCGCGAGTTCCGATTCACACTGGCACCACCAGTTGTCGTACGAATCTGACGCGGAGACCATCGATGGCGTCTACTGGTTGGGTCCGTACAAAACGCACAAGACGTTCTGCCCCTACCTTGTGGGGTCACATGCCGACGTGGGCCATTATCTACGGCGGTACCTGCGCGCTGGTCACCACCATGTCATTCTCGACAAGCCGCGCTCGCGCGACGATCTAATGCACATTCTTCGTGCCTTCGAGTTTGCGCTTAACGACGAGTAGCGCCAGCCAGCTGTGAAAGCGCGTTACGGCACTGGTAGCCCCAAACGTGCTCCCCCCTTCGGCCCTTGTCGTCACCCCGGCCCGACCGAGCAGCGCGCAGGGGCTCCGCGCGGGCTGCCCCGGCTGATCGCCACCGATCTGGACGGGACGCTGAGTGGCGCGAGTTTGGGCGTCAGCCGGCGCAATGCCCTCGCGCTGGACCGTGCCGCCGCTGCGGGAGCGACGATCGTGCTTGTCACTGGTCGTTCGCTGCGCAAGCTTTCGCTCGTGTACGCCGATCTCGGGGCCCCGTATCCCGCGATCTGCGCGAATGGCGCGGTCGTGTACGACCCGACCGCGGATGTGGTGCGCACCTGTCAGCCGATGGAGTCGGCCGACGTACGCGAGGTGTGCCTGCGGCTTCGGCAGCGGGTGCCTGACGTGGTGTTCGCCGCCGAGGTGGACTTCGGTCGGCGGCTGCTGCACGAGCCGCAATGGCCGATACTCCACGACGCCGGGAATGCCGCGTTCCCGGTTGGGCTCGCCGAGCTGACCAGTACCCCGGTGGTGAAGCTGATGGCTCGCGCCCCCGGGCGCGACTCCGACTCGTTCAACAAACTGGTTACCGGTACCGTCGCCGACCTGGTGGAGGCGACCCGCCCGGGCTATGGCGGACTCGTGGAGATGACGCGGCGGGGCGTGACCAAAGCCACCGCGCTGGCGGCCCTCGCCGAGGAGTTGGGCATTCCCCCGATCGATGTGCTCGCTTTCGGCGATATGCCGAACGACGTTTCGATGCTGCGCTGGGCGGGCCGATCGGTTGCGGTCGCCAACGCGCACGCCGAGGCTCGGGCCGCCGCGGCTGAGACAACATTGTCCAATATCGACGACGGCGTGGCCGCTTACCTGGAGGATCTACTCGCGCGCCTTTCCTGAAAAAGCCGCAGCTGTGAGGCAGCCTTCAGACGTGCAGGTCGTGCAGACTTGAGGCATGTCAGCCGCGGACTTCAATCCCCTGGAGCTGACGATGGACGCATCGCTGGGCCAGGTAGTCATCGGTGACTTCGGGTGCGGGGAAATCACCGGGATGCGCGCTGACGAAGCGGTCTTACGAGACGCCTTTTGCGCGCTGGCAACCGCCGATTGCCTGCCGGGACTCCGTCCATACCGCCTGTTGGACGACCTTGCGTCCGCAGCGGCAGCCACTGATGCCCGGGTAGCCCGAGCCGCGAGTGCAGCGTTGGTGAGCGTCGGGTGCCGCCTTGGTGCGCTGATCGCGACGCTTCGCGACCCGAGGACACCGGACGACCAGGCCGACACCCCAGCACGGCATGCCTACTTGTCTTACGGGCTGACCGTCAACAGCGTCTCGCTCGCCGGCGGCCTCGCGGCGGGCGCTGCGGCCACACCATCGCCGGCGAGGGCACCGTCGTTGCTGGATCTCGCACCTGACCTGTGGATCGGCCACGGCTAACCGGGCCTTCGACGGGGAGGCCGACGCCGCCCTTTTTCTACCGCTGTCACATGAGCTCGAGCCTGACGGCGTCGACCAGGTTCGAAACGATCTCGGCCACCAGTCGCTCGCCGATCGCCGGGCTCGCCATGCTGGCGCGATACACGATGCCGCCACGTGTCTTCAGCGAGTCTGGCACGGGAAGGATCAGGTAGCGCGCCCTGCGGGAAATGCTGTCGTCACCGACGAGGTCCTGGCGCACCGAACCGGGTGCGATGTGCATGATCAAGCTTGTCTCAACCATCGCGGCGTGGTGGTCGTCTTGGCGTCCGACGCCAGTCTCGCCGGCGATAGCGTTTCGAGTGTGCTCGGAGACCACGTCCCACCACGTGGCCGCCATGACACGAGCGCCGGGCGCGCCGTCGATGAACAGGTCGGCCGACTCCCGTACCGCGCCGACGTTTGCCTTGTGCGAATCAATGATGAGGAACCGCCGACCACCATTGCGATAAGAGGCGCGCAACACCTCCACCACAACGTTCGTCAAGGTTGATGCGCGCAGGTTCGTTACCCCCGGGAACTCCCCGCCGCTTGCGGGCGGGTCCGTCTTCTGGCTGTAGGGAATGGCGGGGAGCACGAGAACGTCCAAGTGGCTCTCAAGCCTGTGGGCCAGATACGTCGAGATGATCGTGTCGGTCGACAGTGGGAGATGCGGACCGTGTCCGTCGATCGCCCCGATCGGCAGGACGACGATCCAGGTGGCGACGAGATCGCGGTACTCGAGCCACGTCATATCCTCTACGCGCAATCGTGTGCTCCTTCCGTTGCGTCATCGACAGGCTGAGAGCGTCCCGCCGCTGCGCCCAAAGGCGTCCCGCCGCCACTTCGTGCCCCTCCTCGAGGCACCGTCGGCGACGGTGGGCGGTTGTCATTATCACCTGCCGTCACCGACCCAGCCGAGACTCGGACCCGTGGGTCCGCCCTTGCGATCGCGTCGCAGGTTTAGGAAGTCCTCCTTGTTACTGCAGCCGAAACCCGCTTTGCACGGGACCCACGGTGCGTCGTTTAGTTGAAGCTCGAAGTCACCGTCCAGGACGTTCCCGAGGCGATCCTTGCCCAGCGCCTGGTACCGGGAGCATCGGAACACGTCGCCCCGGATGCCGATGTAGAAGTAGTTGTGGCCAGCGCTGCACAACTGGTTGCGAAGGTCGCGCATCGCCAACAGGTTGAGCTCAAGGAGTTCTGGATCGGCGCCGAGCCGGATGGCGCGAGCGATCCCGTCCTCCTCCCGAAGGAGAGGCACCATCGCGTCAAGCGTCGAGTGCGCGCCATGAGGCGTCAGAGGGTCGTAACCGAGATCCAGATGAAAGCGAAGGCCCGCCTCTTCTGCAGCCAGCTTCAGCTCGAGGACCGCCGGCTCATTATCTGGAAAGAGCAGGCCGTTCACCACGACAAAGCAGCCGTACTCCTCCTGCGCGAAGCGCGCGTTCTCGATGAATCGAGGGACGCTGATCTGCGTGTGATGATGGGTGACCCAGAGCGAGACCTTGCTGATGTCACCCTCTCGGTCGAGCTGATCGAGTCGTTTCGTGAGGAGCGATCCGTTCGTAACCAGCTCGACGAAGTCGACGTTTTGACGAGTGGTCAGCCATGCCGCTCGCGCCAGGAAGGGTCGAGAGGTGAACGGCTCGCCGAGAGTCGCCAGTCGGACACCCACGCGGAACGGGCATTCAGCGATCCAGTACACAATCCTTTCGAACCGCGCTTGGTCGTCCTCCTCAAGCCAATCCGTGCTGCTGCTCTTTGCGTAGTCGTTGATGGAGACACAGTACGAACAACAGAAGTTGCAGAGCCGCTGCGCGGAGACGTACCAGATGCGGACCGTGTCAACCACGGGCCGGTGACTGACGTCGGGGAAGCTCGCGCACCGGGAAGCTCGCGAGCGGCCGGAACTGGCGTCTCGGGAAGTCCATGAGCTGGTCGTGACAGCTACGGCACAGGTAGTCAGGTGGGGCATCGGCAACACCGAAGACGCGTCGACGTACAAGAATGGCCGCCGGGTTCGTCATGATCTCGTGCACCGATCCCGAACGAATGTTCCCGTAGATCTCGCGCTGGTAGTAGTCGTTGCAGCAGATGAACATGTCGCCCTTAACGGAGAAGTGCGCGTGGTTCACGGGCCACGCACAGCCACGCAACGGTCCCTCGATCCGGATCGCCTGGTTGTAGCGACCGGCAACCGTTCCAGCCCTGTCGGATAAGAGCGTCGAGTTGACAGGAACGCCCCGCACCTCGTACCTCTTCCGCAACTCGCTCACGCGACGGCTCAGGTCCTCACCAAGCCCGTTGACGACGATCTCAACGGGAAGTTCGGATTCGATCGCCGCATCGATATTGCGAAGGGTCCTGGCATGCGTCTTCGACTGCGTGAGTCCCAGGAAGTCTTCCTCCTTCAGCGCCGGAAGGTTTACTACGAGCGCGTAGAGCACGCCGGCGCGCTTCAGCGTCTCGATCTTGTTCTCGGTCAGGTGGGTCGCATTAGTGAAGAGCCGCAAGAGCAACCCGTGCTCCTGAAGCACGGCGATCCGCTCGTTGAAGAAGCGGTCGAGCGTCGGCTCGTTGTAGAAATGGAAGGTCACGTAGCGGATCGTGTCGTACGGCGAGATCTTCTCGATGATCTCCTCGAAGAGCGACATCGGCATCGTCGCCGACGGCTTTCTATCGACCGCGACCGGACAGAATTTGCAACCCCAGTTGCAATGCGCCGTAACCTCGATCTGCGCGGTAGTCAGCAGGTAATCGGTACAGAGCTCATCTGGGCGTTGGAGCCACCCTCGAGCGACGAGTTCCGACACCACGCCGATGCCGTACAACTCGATCAGCGAGGATCGGGCGACCGGCGTCGGTGCGGCGTGCTGCAATGCATTAAGGGCGGCGACGTCGCTGTGCCAGACAACGTTCCGGTCTAGCCCGATGATCCCGAACGCTGCACCATCCTGGGGCGTAACGTCCGGGACGGCCGGTGTCAATTCGTCGATCGCGTAGACAATCGGGCTCGGCTCGCCCGCGGATATGCAAGTCAGATAAGGAGAGGTCTGCAACAAATCCGACAAGGCGATCTACCCGCGTTGCACATCGATGGCGACACGCGTTGCCCGGCCGGAGCGGGACAGTGGGTCCACTCGCGGCGCCTAAGATACAGCCGGCACGATCGATGCGCAAGCCCGCAGCGTCTAGCGAAGGGACGGGGGGTCTCCATAGAAAAGTCAGAAGCTGACCGCGGTCGTTATTGGCACGGGTGTGCGCGTGATCCGTTGCGTGGCACGGAGGCCGGGTTGTGCCCGGAGTTCGCGCCCTTGGGCGACCGGCCGTCCCCTCCGGTGGAGCCGCCCTTCGCGGCACGAGGCGACCGCGCCCAGCCGGTCGTCACCTATCGAGACGTGATGAACGCGAGGATCTCGTCGAGCGGAGGATCGTAGCCATCGGCCGTAGCGACATGGATAGACGGTACGGGCAGTGACAGGGGTTCGAAGGTCGGGACATCCGGCTGGTGAAAGTTGGCAGCCGATGCGTCGGCACATGCTCGCGTCGACTGACATTCGCCCTGCTGTTCGAGACGCCGTCGGAAGACCCGCTGATGTGCGAGCTCCGGATCGACCGTGCAGTGGATGACCTTCATCCCGGCCAGTGGAGCGATCGGGTCGAGCCCGATACGCCACCGCCGATCCTGGAACGCTGCTTCGGCGACGAGCGTTACGCCGCAGGAAACCAGGAGCTCGATTACGCCGAAGAACGCGTCAAAGGCCAACTTGGCCACGCGGTCCTTAGCGGCGAGATCAGGATCGTGCTCGACACTGTGGAAGATCCCCTTATTGATCTCGTCGCGCGAGATCAACGGACATGACAGCGCGTTGGCAAGCTCGCGCGCCAGCGTAGTCTTGCCGGAGCCCGGGCGACCGGCGACAATCGCGAGCGTGGGCCTTCGATTGTTATCGATCGTCATCGGTCAGGCGTAAATAGTGATCGCACACAACCGTCGGCGTGCGTTCGTGGGTCAGAGGTACGACGAACTGTCGACCGCGGGCCATCATTCTTTGTTGGACGTACCCGAGGCTTCTTTCCCTCGCGGGGCGGCTGGGTCCATATATGCAACGCCCCAGAACCCGTCAGCTCGAGGCGGCGACGCTGCCACGTAGGGTGGGACTCGAGATGACACAGCTTCGGGATCGTCGCAGTCGCAACGGTCGCTCGGGGGGCTTCCTCTTCTCACCTGCCTCGTCCTACCCGACTCCTACCGCGTATGTCATCGACGACGTCGGCACGATCCTGCACTCGTGGAGCCACACGGCGCACCAACCAAGGCGCGAAGACGATCCCCCCAGCTACCTCCGGGGCTGGAACCACGTCGAAGTGGACGCCATCGGCAACCTGTTCGCGATCGTCCCACTACGCTCACTGCTCAAGCTCACGCCTGAGTCGGAGCTGGAGTGGTCATGCGACGTCGCCGCGCACCATGACGTTGCCATCGACCACGATGGATCCCTCCTCGTCCTTAGCGAGGCACCGCGGCGTGTGGTGGCCAATGGACGCGATCACGTAGTCCTGGACAATCTCGTGACGCTCATCGGCCCGGACGGCACCGTGAGTTCGGAGTTCTCGACATACGACATCCTGCGGACGGACCGGGGCCTGCGACAGCTTATCGATGACTCGATCGTGCGTCGGCGCGAGGAGTTCCGACGTCGGGGATGGCCGACCCACGACGACGATGTCCCGCTCGCGGTGGTTCACGAGACGCAAACAATTCTTCGGACCGCGAGCCACCACGGCGAGCGACGGCGAGCTCTCCAGCGACTCCGCGACTTACCCGGATCGCCGTGCGACGTCCTGCACACCAACACGCTCGAGCTCTTGGGCGCGCATCCGAGCGGCATGTGGAACCGTGGCGACGTACTGCTCTGCATGCGTGAGCTCAATACAATCGCCGTCGTGGATCTTGCCCGTGCCGAAGTCCGATGGTGGTGGGGTCCGGGTGAGCTGTCTGGCCCGCACCAACCGGTGGGGCTGCCGGACGGCCGCGTCCTCGTGTTCGACAATGGCGTCGAAGCGGGACGTACGCGCCTCGTCGCTGTGGATCCGAGCACCAGCGAGGTGGTCTGGAGCTGGTCAGCGAGCCCTCCGCAATCGTTCTTCTGCCCGCTTGCGGGCGGGTGCGAGCGGCTGGCGAACGGTAACCTTCTCGTCACGAATTCGACGGCAGGCGGGGCCTTCGAGCTGACGATGGAGGGCGAGATCCTGTGGCAGCTAAACCTTCCTGCCGACTTCTACGGAGCTGAGCGGGGTCGTGTGTCGATCTACCGCATGTCGCGTGTGGAATCCGACGTGGTGGCTCGGTTCAAGGTGAAGACCCGACCGCGCGGTCGTAGGCTACGGGCCGCGGCCCGATTGAGCGGGTCCTGAACGACCGCGCCGGCGGACTCGCATGAGGGTCATGATGATCATGCGGAGCCAGTCCGGCGTCCCTGGCGGAGCGGGCGTGCCGGGCGGGCAGATCGGAATGGTCCAACTCGCCAGGGCTCTCACGCGGCTCGACATGGACGTCGAGCTGTTCGTCGGGGGCCCTCGCATGGGATACCTCAGCGGCCTGGAGGGTGTCACAACGACGTACTTCGAGTGGCCAGCGTGGCTCGACGGATTGATCAAGGCCAGCCCTGCACCGGTCCGAATTCTCGGACAGAACCTGCGCCGGCGGCGCTGGCTCGATGCGGCAACTTCGCTTCCTGGCCTCGCCTTAGCGGACGTGATCCACATCCAGGGGTTGGAGGATGCCGAGTCACTGCTCATGAGATTAAGCGGGCCGCTCGTCGTCACGCATTGGGGTCGCGTCGGACGGTGGCTACCGCGTGGTTTGAGCCCGGACGACGATCAGTCTCTGCTGCACCGGATCCAGCGCATCCGCGAGAATGTGAAGCTAATAGCAATCGGCGAAGCGCAGGGCGAAGTGCTTGCGGCGGCCGGAATGCCGCCGGCGGAGGTGATCCCACCGGGGATCGATCTGCACCACTTCAAGCCAGGGGATCGCGCAGAAGCCCGACGGCACGTGGAGCTACCTGCTGACAGCAGCATCGTCCTCTTTGTCGGTCGGCTTGCCGCCGATAAGAACGTTGAGACGCTGCTGAGGGCGTTCGCGCGGCTCCCTCCGCGTTCCCGGCGGACCCGGCTCCTCATCATCGGCGACGGCCCGCTTCGGACACAGCTGCAACGCCTGAGCGGCGAACTCGGCATCGACGCGTCAACGACTTTCCTGCCGTTCGTGCCACACCGGAACTTGCCGTGGTACTACCGAGCCTCCGATATCGCCGTCGTCCCGTCCAACTACCTCGAGACATTCTGCATGGTGGCCCTTGAGGCGATCGCGTGCGGCTGCCCGCTGATCGTCACCGACCAGGTACCGGAGATCCTCCGGCGCTTCCCGACCGTCCCGTCGGTGGCGCCGTACGAAGTGGAGGCCCTTCGCGACATGCTCGACGCGGCACTCGAAGATCACGTGCAGCCGGCCGACGCCACGCAGATGGCCGACTACGACTGGAGCGGCGTTGCCCGTCGGTACGCTGATCTCTATCGGACAGCGTTGCGTCATGCGGCGTAGTCATCAATCGTGAGGCCGAGGGATGCGAACTGACCAACACGGAGAGCTTGGCGACGCCGCGGTGGTGCCTGCGCAGCTCCGGCACGTCTACTGGATCGGTGGCGGGAGCGGTTCAGGCAAGTCGACTATCGCTCGTCGACTGGCCGCTGAGCACGGTCTACGGCTCTACGCGACCGATGACGTGATGTCGGATCACACCAGCCGGAGCACACCCGAAGACAGCCCCTTCCTGACCAGGTTCATGGCCATGGACATGGACGAGCGATGGGTGAACCGATCTCCGGCAACCATGCTCGAGACGTTCCACTGGTTTCGGGGCGAGGGCTTCGGCCTGATCGTCGAAGACCTCCTCGGCCTTCCGACTGAACCTCCTGTGATCGCCGAGGGCTTCCGACTGTTGCCACACCTAGTCAAGCCTCTCCTCACCGTGCCCACTCACGCCGTCTGGCTCCTCCCGACGCCCGACTTCCGTCAGGCCGCGCTCGAAAGCCGGGGCTCGTTGTGGGCGATCGCCGGGAAGACCAATGATCCGGAGACCGCCCTGCGCAACCTTCTCGAGCGTGATCGGATGTTCACGGACCGTCTCTACGAGGAAACGAAGCGCCTCGGACTGCCCATCATCGAGGTCGACACGATGATGACCGAGGACGATCTGGCCGAGCAGGTGACGGAAGCGTTCGGACTTTGAGCCGGGACTGAACCGTTACCCCGGCGTAGCTGGGTGACGAGGCGGCACCTGTCGGTGACGGTCCCCGTCCCCGGACCTCCTGGTCAGACGAAGGTGAACATGCGCATACCCTGCTGCACCACGTGGACATCGGCGAGTCGGTGTATTCCGACCCGGAACAAGTCGTCCGTGGTGCTGGTGAGCGACATCTCGGTGAAACCGTTGTTCAAGAGGCAGGTCCGGACGTCCAGGCTGGGGTCGTGGCCAGTGTGCCGGTCGGCCCGGGTCCAGATGACGATGGCACCGGCGGCCAGGAGGGCCGGCAGGGTGGCGACGGTTCGTCGCATGTCGTCGACGCTGATGTTGCCGAACACACCAAAGGCCACCAAGACGTCCGCGGGCGGCATGTCGAGGTACGTGTCGGTCGTACCCGCGTCGGCAGTTCTCACCTCGACTCCAGCCAGGCCGAGGACGGCGGCTGTCGCGCGGGCGCGCCGCGACAGGATCGGGTTGAGCTCGACCAGAAGTGCTCTCACGCGACGGCCGGGATCGTGTTCGGCCAACACCGGCAGCACGTCGGCGCCCTTCCCCAGCGCAGATGCTGATCCGGCGCTGGACGCCGTCGGCGCCACGGGGCCCCTCGACCAACGCTCGGCGCAGGTCGCGATCGACGATCGTGAGCCTGTGGGCCAGCGACGAGTTCGGGGTGTCGTAATGCTGGTGCCAGTGCAGCCATTTTCTCGCCACTGAGCTATTGAACCAGGATCGTCTGTCGACCGAGATCGATATTCCGGCCTCGCGCGGACCGACGACCGCGAGGGTGCCGCTCTTCCCGACCTCGCCCGGCTAGCCGGAATCCTTCGGGTGTCCGAAGGACATGGGTCGCGCCTTCGCGCATGATGCTCGACCGCATTGCCGCCCCTCCGAACCACAACCACTTCGTGGGCCAAGGCCCACTCAGTTAGCCTCTGAGCGCGCGTTGGCTCAGTAGTACTCTGCGAGTGCTGCCCCGGCGCGGATGCCTCGGGGAGCGCGATTCATGCTGGCCGTTGCGATCAAACCCGGGCACGACGGCTCGATCGCTGTGGTCGAGGACGGCCGCCTGCTGTGGTGCCTGGAGTCCGAGAAGGACACGTTCCCGCGCTACGCGCAATTCACCCCGACCACTCTGCTGGCCGTGGCGGAGCGGCTCGATCGGATCCCGGACGTCGTGGCGCTCGGCGGCTGGACCAAAGCGCGCAACGGCAGCCCCATCGGCGCCGGATACTCCGGAGAACACGCGGTGCAGCGGGGCCGGATCCGGTTCTTCGGCAAGGAGGTCGACTACTTCACCTCATCGCACGAGCGCTCGCACGTGATGATGGCGCTCGGCATGGCCCCGTTCGAGGACCATGAGCTCACGACGGTACTGGTGTGGGAAGGCGTCACCGGCTCGTTCTACCTGGTCGACCGAGCCTGGCAGGTGGTCCGTACCGTGCCGGCGCTCAGCTGCCCCGGCGAGCGGTACGCGTTTCTCTTCTCGCTGGCCGATCCCACCTTCCCCGACCGCGGCAGCACGTCGCGGCCGGACGGCAGCGGAAAACTGATGGCGCTCGCCGCCTACGGAGACCCGAAAGACGCCGACGCAGACATCGAGGCCGTGGTGGATCGGCTGCTCGCCATCCGTGTCCTCAACCCGGCACCCAAGGCGGATTTCGCGGACACCGTCCTTTACAACGCGGGCGTCCAGTCGCATGCGACCAAGACGGCCGCGGCGCTACTCAGCAAGCGGATCTTCGAAATGTACGCCGAGGTCGCGCGGCGCGAACTGCCCGCTGGTAAGCCGCTGCGCATCTCCGGTGGCTGCGGGCTGAATTGCGATTGGAACGCAGCCTGGCGAACGCTCGGTCACTTCAGTTCCGTCTTCGTCCCGCCGTGTACCAACGACTCTGGCTCGGCCATCGGTACCGCCATCGACGCGCTCGTGCACCACGGCCACGTCCGACCGCTGGACTGGAACGTCTACAGCGGACTGGAGTTCGTCCACGACGCGGAGCCCGACCCGCTGCAGTGGCGACGACAGCCACGTGACGACCGGGCCGTCGCCGCCGCGATCGCCCGTGGCCGAGTGGTCGCCTGGGTGCAGGGCCGATGGGAGATCGGCCCGCGCGCCCTGGGCAACCGGTCCCTGCTTGCTGAGCCGTACTCGGTGGCCACGAGGGAGAGGCTCAACGACATCAAGCAGCGGGAGGAGTACCGGCCAATCGCACCATGCTGCCGCGAGGAGGATCTGGCCGAGGCGTTCGTCCAGACCTTCCCCGACCCGTACATGCTGTACTTCCGCCGGGTGCGCTCGTCCCGGCTGGGCGCGGTGACCCATGTGGACGGTTCCGCCCGCGTGCAGAGCGTCACCGCGACCAGCAATCCGCGACTGCACAGTCTGCTGAACGCGTTCGCCGCGGAAACCGGCCTGGGCGTGCTGTGCAACACGTCGCTCAACCTGAGCCGGCGGGGCTTCATCAACCGTATGTCCAACCTGATCCACTATTGCCACGACCGCGGGATCGGGGACATGGTGGTCGGCGACCAGTGGTACCAGACCTGCATCTAGCCACCTGCGGATTGCCGGTGACCGACTGTCGCGCTGGGCCGACCGACTAGACGACACCAGTGAGCGACGCGAGGGCGTCGTGTCGGCCCGTCGCGCCGACCGTCGCGGCGCGTCCATAATGCACTTCTACAAAGGCCGAGTGGGCGTCGGCGAGAAGCTCGAGCTCGCTTCCGGGGCTTTTCTGCGGCCGGAGGTAGGGTGTGGCGACTCGTTGCGCATTGCACTCTTGCGCGAGTGGCCAGTCCTCCGTTTCGTCGCAACCTCGAGGAGCGTCGCCGTGCCGACAACCGGTGCGTCGTGGCTCAGCGGCTAGGTTCTCGTAGGAATGTCGCTCGAGCCAATACCAAGATTGCCTGCACTCCTCGCAGACGAGTTTCGTTCACCGAGGGTCGTGCTGGCATATGACAAGGTGCGTTTCTCGCAGAATGGTTGGGCCGACCTCGATACGGAATTCGGCTGGTTCGCGCGGGAGTATCCACGCATCTTTCGGCACCACTTCAGTGCTGTTGAGTATCGGCTCGCAAAGATTCATCGAACGTACCTGTCCTTTCATCGCTCGCTCGAGCAAGAGCTACGTAGGGCGAGAGATTTAGAGTCATTGAGCCTTCAGTCCAAGATCCGCGATCAGCACCGCTCTACTGGGAATTCGAAGCACTCCTCAATTCTGCTTCGTTCGCGCTTGATGTTTCGGCTCGCCTTATGGGCGCCCCTGGGTTGGCAGTACAAACGCCGGCTAGTTTTTCGCGCTTCTGCAAGACCGCTCCAGCTGGACTACGAGGAGATCTATTTCGCTTGGCACAGGCGACCTGGGTTAATCGAATGAAGGATTACCGCGACTGCTTTACTCACTACACGCCAACGGACACCATGCTCGGGATGCGGGTCATCCGTCGGCCGCCGCCCTCTCAACGGCAGCCACTGCCGTCGTGCCTTCCTGCCGTCGCCGGGGATCCCGCCGGCTCCTGCAGGTGCATGTTCCTCCTGTATACCCGGTCACCGAACGCGCCGCCATCCCGCACCCAGATTCGACCGTGCCGAACACCTACAGCACGGATGCCCGCCCGCGTCCGCACCGGTGACCAGCCAGAAGCGTCCCCCGCGGCTTCTGCCTTCTACGCTGCCTTTCAAGCGGCACGAACTCGCCCGATTCGGCCCGTTTTGCCCCACTTCGTGCCGGAAAATGGGCTGTTTTGCGGGACTTTTTGCCGCTTTTAGGCCCGATTTCGTGCCGTTCGGCGGGCTTTGAGCCGCCCCCAGACGCGGCTGTTAGCCCGGCGCGTGTGCGGTTCGCTTGCTCGTGTCGAAATTCGTAGCTGTCGCCCTCTGGCGGAACTGCGACACGCTCCCTCGATGGCGCTGATCCCAATCGCCGAGCAGCCCGAGCTGGAGCGCGTCGTGAACACCGTGTATAGAGACGACCACTGGAAGTCGCGTCGATGCGGCCGCGATACCCGC
>DATHDS010000012.1:0-168415 GCA_035318925.1 Gaiellaceae bacterium | reverse complement strand
CGCAACCTCACGGACGCTCTCGACCACACGATCGAGCTCGACACGGGCGAGAAGCAGTACCGGTTGCAGGACGACGTCGCCGTGCTCTTCGTGCGGCCGCGTGGCTGGCACCTCGAGGAGCAGCACTTCGAGGTCGACGGCGCCCCAATGTCGGCGTCGCTCTTCGACTTCGGCCTCTACTTCCTGCGCAACCACGACCGCAACGGCCGCTACCTCTACCTCCCCAAGCTGGAGTCCCACCTCGAAGCGAGACTCTGGAACGACGTCTTCTGCTTCGCGCAGGACCGGCTGGGCGTCACGCGCGGGACGATCAAGGCGACGGTGCTGATCGAGACGATCCTCGCCGCCTTCGAGATGGACGAGATCCTCTACGAGCTCCGCGAGCACTCGTCCGGGCTGAACGCCGGTCGCTGGGACTACATCTTCAGCGCGATCAAGAAGTTCCGCCTGCGCCCGGAGTTCGTGTTGCCGGACCGCGCCCAGGTGACGATGACCGTCCCGTTCATGCGCGCGTACACGGAGCTGCTCGTCGCGACCTGCCACCGGCGCGGCGCGCACGCGATGGGCGGCATGGCCGCGTTCATTCCCTCCCGGAAGGATCCCGAGGTGAACGAGGTCGCTCTCGGCAAGGTGCGCGAAGACAAGGAGCGCGAGGCCGGGGACGGCTTCGACGGGACGTGGGTCGCGCATCCGGACCTCGTGCCCGTGGCGACCGAGGTCTTTGACTCCGTGCTCGGCGAGCGGCCGAACCAGGTCGATCGCCTGCGCGACGACGTGGAGGTCTCGGCGGCCGAGCTGCTGTCGATTCCAGACACGCCCGGCGAGGTCACCGACGAGGGGGTTGCGGTCAACGTCCGCGTTGGCATCGGCTACCTCGACTCCTGGCTGCGGGGAGTGGGCGCAGCCGCGATCGACAACCTGATGGAGGACGTCGCCACTTCGGAGATCTCGCGCTCGCAGCTCTGGCAGTGGGTGTGGCACGGGCGCGTCTCCCGGGAACGAGTGCTCGAGGAGATCGCACGGACGGATGCGCCGGCGGATGCGAAAGACGTCTTCACGGAGGTCGCGCTTGCCGACGAGTTCGTGGACTTCCTCACGCTTCCGGCCTACGAACGGCTATGACGACGCTCGAACGCACGAAGGCCGACGAGATCGCCATCGTCCTCGAGGAGGAGATCGTCTCCGGTGAGCTCGAACCGGGGCAGGTCCTGCGTCAGGAAGAGGTCTCGGAGCGGTTCGACGTCAGCCGAACGCCGGTGCGGGAGGCGCTGCGGAGGCTCGCCGCGCTCGGCCTCGTCTCGTTCGTCCCCAACCGCGGCGTCCGTGTGCGCACGATCACGGCGCAGGAGCTGCGGGAGGCCTTCCTCGTCCGCGCGGAGCTCGAGTCGCTGGCGACGGAGATTGCGGCGCCGAAGTTCACCGAGGCGGAGCTCGACGAGCTCGAGGTGGCCGAGGAGGCGTTCAGCGCCGCGACGCAGGCGCTACGGGCGCGGCCGCGCGAGGACGTCGACCGCTGGCGGCTGACGCACGACTGGGTGCTGGCGAACCACGGCTTCCACGACGTCATCTATCGCGTCGCCGAAGCGCCCCTGATCGAGCGGCTGGCCAAGAGCGCGCGCCGCTCCTTCTCCGGCCACGCCGTGTGGGCCCCCGGAGGCTCGGAGACCGATGCGCTCTACGAGCGCAACGACTTCGAACACAAGGCGATCATCGCGGCATTGCGGGCCGGAAACGGCGCGGGAGCGAGGGCGCTGGCGCGCGAGCACGTGATGCACTCGTTTGAGCTGCTCACGCACGTCCTGGAGCGGCTCGGAGGCGGCGAGCGGCACCTACGCGTGGAACGCAGCTAGCCGCTCGGCCTCCTCGTTCAGCTCGGCGCGGGCCTGCTTCGCGAGCCGGCCGAACGGCTCGAGCTCGATGCGCCCCTTCTCACAGCGCCAGGTTCCGGCGACCTGCCCGTCCACGAGAAACGTATTCACGGAGTGGGGGGTCTTGACATTGAAGACGCGCGGCCGGTACTGCTCCGGGAGCACTCCGGTGCGCCGCGCGTGGACGAGCAGCGTCGCGTCCCAGACCGGGAGGAAGCGGGGTGGGGCGGGAGTCTCGGAATCGGGAAGCGGGGCCCGCGGGAGGTCCAGGAGCTCCTTGCCGTGCTCGTCCTGGAACCGGCGCAGGTCCAGCCGCTCGAGCGCAGGCCTGATCACGGTCGGCTTCAGCCCGATCCAGTTGGCGATGTCCTTAGCGGCGGCGGGGCCGAACCCTTGGAGATAGCGCCGGGCGAGGTGCTCGACGCCTTCGCCCTCGCTCGCGTTCTCGGGGCCGACCCAGTCCTCCGCAAGCGCATAGAGATCGGCGCGCCGCCGCTCCCATGTGCCGGAGGGCGGGACGCGCACGAGCTCGACCCAGAGGCCGACTCCCGGCCGCCAGACCTCGCTTCCGAGCGCGTCGGCGATCTCGGTCGCCGTCCTCGGGCCATCGGTCAGGAACTTCCGGATCCTGGCTGCCGCGCGCCGAAACTCGCGCTCGGGATGCTTGTACACGCGGGCCCGTTCGCTCCGGCGGCCACGGAGCGCGACGGCGAAGGGCCAGTAGTCGCCCTTCGAGACGAGGTGGATCGTCGTCCGCATCAGCGTCCCTTGCACGATGGATCCACGCTCGAGCGCGCGCGTAAGCTGCTCGCGCTCGAACCCGGCGAGCCGTGACCAGAGCCCGATGTACATCGCGGGCGCGTACTGCGCCTGGACCCCGGCCATGCGCTCGAGCGCCTTGGGGATCGGCGTCTTCGCCCGCTCGAGCAGCAGTTGGCGCGCGAGCAGCGCGCGGTTCAGTTCGCGCTGGGTGAGAGTCCGGGCGGCCACGACTCGACGCTACACCCATGACCATTGTGGACACTTTCGCTCAGAAGTTGTGTACGCTATGGCCGTGAGCGTGCGGGTTGGGATTCGCGATCTGCGAGAGCGAATGAGCTACTGGCTGGGCCGGGCTGCAGACGGTGAAGAGCTGATCGTCACCCGGCACGACGAGCCAATCGCCCGGATCACGAACATCGATGGCCGGACGACGCTCGACAGGCTGATCGAAGAAGGTCTCGTCACGCCTGCGAAGCGTGAGAAGCGGAAGATCCGGATCGAAGATCTGATCCCCGCGCGAGGAAGCGTGTCGGAGCTCCTGATCGAGGATCGCAAGCGGGGCTTCTGAACCTCTATCTCGATTCATCGGCACTAATCAAGCTCCTGATCCGCGAGGCCGAATCGGAGCGCGCGATCGAACTCTGGAGCTCGGCCGGATCGGTCGCAAGCACCCGGCTCATCTACGTCGAGGCACGGTCTGCCCTCGCGCGTGCGCTCCGCGCTAGGCGACTGCGCCCCGTCGCGCTCATCGCCGCGAAGCGGGGACTGGACACGCTCGTCGACCAGTTGCGGTTGGTCGACACGCGACCGACACTGATCAGGGCGGCCGGTGAGGTAGCGGAGCACTACCGACTGCGGGCGTACGATGCGATCCACCTCGCTTCAGCCCTATCGCTCGAGAAGGGGGACCTCGTCTTGGCCTCTTGGGATGCCGACCTGCGCCGGGCGGCGGGCGATGCCGGGCTGGCCGTCGCTCCCTAGTGACCGCGCTCGCGGCCGCGCCAGTAGGCGACGGCGGCGACGGGCCTCGAGACGATCACGATTCCCGCCTGGTCACGGACGACGAGCAGTCGCGGCTCCATGAAGTCGTCCACCCGATCCTGCGGCACCGTGTACCTGAAGCTGCCGTCCGGCGCGATCGCGATCGGCACGCGGTAGGCGTCGTCGTAGTCAAGCTCGAGCGAGGCGGCGCCTTCAGCGCTCACATGCCCCTCGAGACCGTAGACCTTCGTCAAGTCGGACTCGTCCGAGCGAGTGCTGACAAAGAGCGGAGCGGCCTCGTCCGGAACGGCTGCGTCGTCCCAGTCGTCGGGGACCGATGTCGTCGCGATGATCGAGCCCCGATCGTCGCGCGCGATCAAGCGGAACCCGGAGGCGTGCGCGGAGGCGAGGTGCTCTGCGGGCACCTCGAAGACGAAGTAGCGGTCGTCGCCGAGCGCGATTGCATTGCTTCCGCCGTCCTCGTAGGCGATCTCGAGCTCGGCTCCGGCCGGAGCGTTCAGCCTGCCGGCAAGGACGACCGGGGTTGCGTCTCCGGCCCCGTCGTCTGAGGGGACGGTGACGTCGATCGGGCGCGCGACCTGGTCGGATCCAGTCGAGCAGGTGGCACCGCGTCCGCGATCGTCGACGGTCACGAGCTCGGTGCAGCGGCCGCCGTCGCGGAGCGCCGCCGCATACAGCGTCGAGGAGCCTGTCGACGCCACGGCGCGGGCATGCTCGACGTCTGGGTTCAGCCGTAGGTCCTCGGGCAACCCGCGGTCGACGGCCGCGATCTCCTCCTTCACGTGCTCGGGCGCGGGCCAGCCGAGGAGGGCCGCCGTCCCGAACGCAGCGCCCGCGACGACGAGCGCCGTCACGCAGGCGATCGCCGCGGTGCGCAACTTGCGGCGGTGCGCACGGCGCCGTTCCAGATGCCGGCCGTACGCCGCGGCGAGGTCGTCACGGAGAGTGTCGTTAGCGGTCATTCCTTCCTTCTATGCGCCGAGCGGCGGAAACGTTTCCGTCTCGCCGGTGTATATGGGGATGACGTGCTGGAAACCGATGCGGAGCTGATCCGCCGCGCGCGCGAGGACCCGGACGCGCTCGGCGAGCTCTACCTGCGCTGGAAGCAGCCCATCTTCTTCTGGTTCCGTGCCCGCGTTCCCGAAGCGGACGCCTCCGAGCTGACGGCCGAGCTCTTCGCGCAGGTGGCGCTCAATCTGAGGCGCTTCCGCGACGAGGTGGGCGGTTCGGCCGGGCCCTGGCTCTACGGCATCGGGAAGAACCTGCTGCGCCGGTACTACGAGCGGGGCCGCGTCGAGCAGGAGGCTCGTGTGCGGCTCGGCATGCCCATCCGCTCGTACGAGGCCGAGTTCGAGGCCGTCGAGGATCGTCTGTCCGCCGAGGGCTCGGGCCTCACCGCCGCGCTCGAGACGCTTCCTGAGGGTCAGCGGGCGGCGCTCGAGCTCCGCGTGCTTGGCGAGCGTCGCTACGACGAGATCGCGACTGCCCTCGGCTGCACCGAGGTCGCCGCGCGTTTGCGGGTCATGAAGGCTCTCGGGAAGCTCGCTCGGCTCGTTCGGGCGCCGACCGGCTAGGGTCGGCGGCGTCATTTGAGTCGAAGGGTTGGAGGGTCGCTGTTCGGCTACCCTGGGGGCTCGCGGGGCTATAGCTCAGCTGGAAGAGCGCCTGGATCGCACCCAGGAGGTCGTCGGTTCGAGTCCGACTAGCTCCATCGCTCAACCGGGCCGTTCCCCGGCCTCCGGCTTCTTCCCCGGAAGCCGATTGGTGAGTGGATTGGTGAGTACGGCAGGACGCGGGGCCTGTGTAGTGCGGCCGTAGCCCGACTCGAGCCGGGCGATTGTCCGGGCTTCTGTGCCCGAATCGGCCCGGTTGCCCGAGTAGTCCGATCTCGCCGGAGCGGGCAGCCGTGTGCCGCCGAGCGTAGACGTGGCCGCAACACGGAGTGAGGCCCGGCGAGCCGGGCCTCAATCGCCTGTTGGCGGGTAGGACTACGTGGCGTCTTCGGGCGACTCCCGGTACCGGACTACTCCGCGCGAGACCTTCTCGCAGAAGCCATCCTTCGTCTTCGCTGCCGTGTAGACCATCGCGGCCAGGGTGGCGAGCGGGGTCTTCCCTGGCAGCTTGGCGATCTTCTGTGCGGCCTCGCAAAGCTCGGCCACCTTCATGTCCTGGCCCTCGTGCTTTTTGAGGACGCGGATCAATGCCTCGCGTCCGGAGACCTTCTTCTTGGGCGTGGCTGGCATTTCGTCTCCCTTCCGCCCGGCGCGGGATGCGCCCGGTCGGGTCACACACGTAGCTCTGTATGTGGAGGAAGTCGAGTCGGGCGGCTAGTGCGCGGGGACACCTCCGTGGCCGTCGAGCGGCGATTCCGTGAGCCGGTGGGGTGTGTGATCCATCCCCCAGAAAACAATCGGCCCCTCATGGCCGTCGAACTCGACCTCCCGAACGGGCATTCCTCGCCGAACGGGCACGCCAATAGG
Source organism: Gaiellaceae bacterium (assembly GCA_035318925.1). Taxonomy (GTDB): domain Bacteria; phylum Actinomycetota; class Thermoleophilia; order Gaiellales; family Gaiellaceae; genus VAXT01. The sequence continues at coordinate 162,303 of DATHDS010000012.1, read as the reverse complement.
GTGAGCAAGGACTTCCCGCGTGCCGTCCTCGAATTCGATCGCAACTCGATCGTCTTCCAGCTCGACAGCCGTCCCACTCCGCGTCGTTCGGACTACCGGGGGAGGCTCCTCGATCCGATCCAGCAACCGGCGAAGGGCAGCCTTCCAGGGCGCATCGGTGACGAGCACCAACACGTCGCCCGTTTCCGGCCGATAGACGCATCCCCACCACTTGGCATACGGCGGCGATGACACCCGCTCGTCGGGCCGCTCAACCCACGTGCATCCGCGCTCTCGGCAAGCGTCGTCAAGCCGGTGCCTGAGGGTTTTGCTCACACCTCAGCGGAACGGCGGCGTCGAAAAGCACATGCGAATGCGAGGAAGTCCGTGAGTCCAGGCGTCGTTCCGTACTCGACTTGGCGAACCGACACGATTTCGAACATCGGCTCCACCGAGTCCACGATCTCAGCGAGCGTCAGACGCGGGAAGCCAAGCTTCTGCGCGTGAGGAGGATCGTCCGGCGTGTCGGCGCTTCCTGAAACGTCCAGCCACAACCCGCCAGGCTCCAGCGTCTGCGCGACTGCCTCGGCGTAAGCCCTCCGACCAGCGCCGTTCTTGAATGTGTGAAGGACTCCGCGAGCGAAGACCACCTCAGATTTCGGGAGTCGCGCGCGATCTACAGGCACGTCAGCAACGAAGAGGCGGAGCGCAAGATTCTCGCGCTTCGCGCGCCTCTGTGCGCGGAAGATCGCCTCGGCGGAAACGTCACATGCCGCAACCTCGTATCCCATGCGAGCCAGCCAAAGGGCTGTCGTTCCCAAGCCGCAGCCGATCTCCAACACCGTTGCGGGGGGTGGTGCGAAGGCGCGGAAGAGATCCACAACGGCCGGTGCGACGGCCACGTCCTCCCATGGAACGTCTTCCCGACGGAAACGATCATCCCAATCGGCGGTGTGCTGCTCGGGCCGCGTCACGGCGAAGAGCACGGTATATGAGACAGACCTCCTTCTACGCGCGAGCGCTAGGGGATGATCCGTGCTCCTTGATGCCGCCAAGGCAGTGACGGCCCGGAGGATTCGTCGCCCGCGATGGTGGACGTGCCTTTCTCATCGAGGTTGATTTCATCGCGGGCGGCGAATCGTCCCAGCGCGTCACCGGTGCTGTGCCGATCCTTCTCCAGGTACCGCTCCCGGATACGGCTCGCCAGCACCGCGCCCTTGATGGCTGGCGCGGAAATCGCTTCCGGGACGTCTGCGATGGCCTTCTGCATCGCTTCGACCTTCTGGTCGTCGTCCCAGTCCACGCGGGCCTGAACGTCGGAGAGAAGCTGTTGGAAATCGCGCTGCGCCTTGTGCAGGTCGCCGGGCTTCCCGGATTTCTGGACGAGCCAACCGGGCAGTAGGTTCGCGGGATCGTCCACGCCGGATACGTCGTCAATCTTCAGGTTCTGAAGGAGGTTCACTCGCTCTCCCTGCTCGTGGCGACGTAGAACTCGTCCTGTACGCGCCCGGCCATCGTTGTGATTTCGGAGCCGACCAAGACGCCCTGGGTAGCGACTAGCGCGAGAGCCTGCTCATCGGTGAGCGTGACGTCACGCTTGAAGCTCTCGGCGTCTACGTTCGTGCCGCCAGCGTCGAGGACGACCTCGGTCGCGTTGACTACGAGGTAGTTCACGCCGAGAAATCCATGACTAGAACGGTGCCCGGTGGATCGACCGTGATCGACCCGCCCGGCGTGGCCTTCAGGTCACCGAACTTGAAATAGACCGGCCCTTCGGCCTGGATGAGCACGCGCGTGCGATCCGCGACCGTGATCGAGCTGTCGCCGCCCTCGGGATCGTAGGCACCCGCGATCCAGCCAGGCCCGCAGTTGACGGTGCCGTCTGAATCCGCGTCGGGTAGAAGGTTCAGAGCCATAGCCGGGAGCCGGGGAGATGCTCAGCGATAGGGGCGAGGTGCGATTCGGCCGGTGCGCTCACGGCCAAGTCGTACGAAGCCTTCCTCTCCGTTGCCGGAGTCGGATATGAGATGCAGGTTTCCCTCCTGCCTCCGCGCGCCCTATCGCTCAGCGTCTCCCTATAGGCCCCTCCCTCGGGTGGCTTCCTGAAACTGCTGGAGCAGGGTGCGCAACTCCCAGTCCTGCGAGGCCCGCACGCTGAGCCGCTGCGGATTCGGAACGATCTCGCCCGCGCTACGCAGGAGCCTGGCTGCCGCCGCCGCCTTCTCCTGCGCCAACGCGAGCGATTCCGTGCAACTCACGATGGCGTGGATGAACTCGATCAGCTCGGCCTGGAGAGCCTCATGCTCCTCCATCCGGTGGCGGTAGCGGTCGAAGAGATCGTTCGTGGCCGCGACCTGATCGTCGGCGCGCTTCTCCTTGATCTCATCGTCGGCCGCGATCTTGCGCAGGGCTTCCTCGGACAGGAGTAGGCCCTCATCGGCGCGCGCTCGTAGTTCGGCAGCGGTCAGCATTACGCGTCCTCCTCCTCCTCCTTGTAGAGATCGGGGGCGTTGATCCGTGGCGGCTTTCGCTTCAGCGCGTTCGCGGCCGTGTTCAACTCGACCTTCGGGAACTCGGTGCGGCCGTCGTTGCGCAGCCTGATCCGTTCCCCGACCGTGCCGGTATCCGGGTCGTCCGAAGACTTGGCGACGGCATCGGAGGCCAGGAGATTCTCGCCGGGGTTGCGCCCCAGCAGAGCTTTCGCAATGGCCGAGCCGACGTCGTTGGTCGCGGCCTCGTACGCGTCGAGGGCTTTGGCGAGCGCCAGCTGGTTGGCCGGAGTGTCCTCGGCCCGCAGGGCGAGGGCCTTCTCGGCTACCTCACAGCGGAGCTTCAGTTTCTCGTAGCTGGTCACTTGGGGACTATATGGAGCGGCGTCATCCCGCAGTCACTAATCAGTAACTCGGCGCCCGGCTCGGCGGTACCCGCCCGTAGTCTCTGACCGCCCCACGGTCTAGTCTGGCCACGTGCCCACCGGCAGCTACTCCCACGCGCGCAAGAAGGAGCTTGGAGCCTTCTACACGCCAGGGGAGATGGCGGCGAAGCTCGTTGAATGGTGCATCCGCTCTCCAAAGGACACGATGCTCGATCCGAGCTTCGGGGGCTTCGTGTTCTTGGAGGCAGCGCGGGAACGTCTCCTCGCGCTAGGTGCCAATCGGCGGAGCGTCGGGCGCCAGTTGTGTGGCATCGACGTGGACGAAGACGCGGTACACGTAGGGAGAGACGAGGAGGGATTGGCTGACTGCCGGCTCCTCCACGCGGACTTCTTCCGCATCGCCCCATCAGAGGAGATGCGGTTCATGGTGAACATCGGCAATCCGCCTTACGTGCGCTACCAGTCCTGGAACGGCGGTGCCGACAACGCGCATGCCCTCACAGAGGCGATGGGCGTACCTCTTACACGCCTCGCCTCGACTTGGGCGCCCTTCATTCTTCACGGTTGCCGCTTCCTTCATGAAGGGGGACGCATGGGGCAAGTGCTCCCAGCCGAGCTCCTCCACTCGCAGTACGCCAGGCCGGTCATCGACTACCTGATCTCGTCCTTCAGGTCGGTGACGGTGGCCGTCTTCGAGGAAAAGGTGTTCCCAGGCGCGTTGGAGGAGGTCGTCCTGCTGTTCGCGGATGGCTACGGGCATGGCCCAGCGAGAGGAGTTCGCCTAGTCGCGTGTCGCAATCTGGACGACGTGACGCCTGATCGGATAGATGGAGCAGGCCGTGGCTACCTCGACCTCGACGTGCCCTTGCTTCGCCTCTTGCCGAAGCCGACACAGCGCCTGTATGAGCAGCTTGCGGTGGAGACGAATGTCGCAGCGCTTGGCTCGATTGCAGCCGTAGACATCGGCCTAGTCACTGGGGCAAATGCCTTCTTCATCCGCACGCGTGATGAAGTGAAGACCCTCGGCTACGACCCGCGCCTGTTCAAGGCGGCGGTCAGCAAAGCTACGGACATCGAGGGCGCTCGCTTCTCGCGCCGCGACCTGCGACAGCTCGACCGGAGGGGGCGGCGCACCGCACTGCTGGACGCTGCGGGGGCGAGTGCTCGCGCCTTAGCGACCGTTCAAGATCTCATTAGGGACGGCGAGAAGGCCAAGCTGCACAAGCGGTACAAGTGCCGAATACGCGACCCCTGGTACGCCGTGCCAATCCCGAAGTCCGGCCCTCCCGATGCCTTCCTGACGTACATGAACAACGCCTTCCCTCGCCTCGTCGTGAATGACGCGCGCGCGCTCTCGACCAACACGATCCACAAGGTCTCGCTCTTGAATGGCCACGCGCCGAGCGCGCTCGGGGTCGCGTTCTACAACTCTCTGACGCTCCTTTCAGCCGAGCTTGTCGGTCGTTCTTACGGTGGCGGGATTCTGAAACTTGAACCGACCGAGGCAGAGCGACTCCTCATTCCTCCATTCGCCTCTGGCATCGGTAGGCACCTTGAAGACGTAGATGCTGCGCTCCGCCGACGTGACCTGAATGCTGTCCTCGACCTTGTTGATGCGGTCGTCCTGAAGCCGTTGGGCTTGACCGCATCAGAGATTGCTGCGCTGCGCCGGGCGAGGGTCAAGCTGTTTAGCAGACGGCGCACTCGTAATATCAAGGCCCTTGGCACGCCCACGACGAACACTCCAGCAGCCGACCGGCGCGCGGAAGCCTCTCGCCGCCGCGCTCATCGCAGCTGACAAGCAGAAGACCGGGAGTTTCGCCGCCGTTGAATCCATCTTCCTGGGCGCCATGTGGCAGTTCGACCAGGATGTCGTATCCGGCCTAGCCAACCAGGGCGACATTCAGAATGGCAAGGGCGACTTCTTCAACGACTTCTTGGGAGTACTGCTCAAACGCGGCTCTGGGAAGGAGGTATCTGCTCGGCCAGGAGTGCCGGGTTTGAGCTTTCGCTCGCACAAGCTGGACTGCGCGTATCCGGCCACAGGAGACGTCCGGTTCATCGTTGAGACGAAGGCCACCGGCATTCCGAGGCACGCACGCAACACGCGCCAGCCCAACCCAGAGGGTCGGCCAGGCTCGGCCGACCTAGAAAAGCGCGTGAAGGAGGCAGCCCTCAAAAACATCGACATCAAGGCGGAGCATTCGCGTCTTGCGGGCAAAGGTCATGGAGCCACTTCGGATCTCGTCACCTTCCTGCGCCGGACTCCGCCGCTGACTTGCATGTTCATCACCTCGCGCGTCGTCAGTGACAACGACCGCCTGCGGGTTGAGCACTACGCGCGCATTGCTCAGGTGTGGTTCGACTACTGCGGCATCTACTGCTACGGCCTCGACAAAGCGCGTACGGGTTACGAAGGGAAACAAGTTCATACGACGCTTGACCTCGACCGCGTATTGAGCCAAGTGCAGACGGCTCTCCGCGCCATGCCTTGACGACTCAGCTGGCCTCGGACGACCCGACCGGAAGCTTCAAAACCCATGCTGGCTACCTCACCGCACTGGCGTATCTCTGTGGCTACACGATCTTCAAGCGTGACCCCCCGGCCATCACGGCGCTTGCGACAAGGATCAAGGCGGAACCGAGCTACGCGGCCACGGTCGCTCGGCCCGGCTTCGACGGTGACCAGCTCAGGCGATCTCTTGACGCCGCGTGGGGCTCGGAGCTGTTGCTCGCGATCACCGGCACCTACGCGCCCGAGGATCTGCGGGGCGTCAGCAACACCTGGGTAGCCATCCAGGCGTACTACGCCTGCTACCACATCACGCAGGCGCTCGTCATCGCAAAGGGCCAGCCGCGCCCGACGAGCCACCCGAAGACCCAGAAGATGTTTGTGGACGCATGGGTCTCGCCGCCCAGGAACCTGGTGCCGTGGTCATTGGGCGCGGTCGATAAGGGATACCGGAACCTTCCGAGCGGTCACGTTGTTGATGAATCCGTTCACCCATGGGCGGCGTTGGATGCTGCATCGGCCATAGACCTGGCGTGCAAAGCGTTACGCACGACTCGGCAGGACTTCATAGTTGATGAGAAGAAGAATGAGCGTTCGAAGAAGCAGAAGGCTCGTCGCAAGGTGTGGCGACTAAAGGAAGACGAGCGTCTCGCGAAGGGCAACAAGCCGCGCAAGGAGCCAACGTTTCCGCTCCCATACCTCACACGCTCAGAGCACACGGCGGTGGAATCTCGGACAAGGGCCTTCGGCGTCCTCGACTATCTGTACCGACTCCGGATCAAAGCGCAGTACGAGGACTCGACTCTGTTCAGCGAAGGCCCTGAAGAGCCGGCCGAGTCCCTTCACGCCTACCTCCATCTTGCGCAGATCGTGCGCTCGACGCTGTTCCTGCACGAGCTGTTCATCGAGCGGATAGTCGGTCGCAAGGTGCTCGAGCGACTTGTGGACGCCTGGATCAAGAGGCAAGCCTCTTCTCCAGTGAACCCTCTCGCAGACCGGCGCAACCTGATCCTGCCCTGAGGACGGCCTGTCCACGCTCGACGTGGCCGAAACGGCGCCTAGCGCGGCGAGGGTGGCCCACCTACGCTGCCGGAAGGCCGGGGCAGAGCGGGGAAGCATCCGCGCGCGCCGGAAGTTCGACCCCGCGCTCCGGCCCCAAAGCGCTTCCCGCGCCGCCTGGTCGAGCTTGGCGCTGCATATATCGTCGGCGAGGAACGTGACGAACGAAGCGAACGGGAAGCTCGATGAGGGGATCAGCGACGAGGACGTTGCGCTTCTGCTTGCTGCGCTAGCAGAGGCAGAACGTGCGACCGCTGCCGAGTCGGTAATGCGCTTCGTTCCTCCCCGGCCAGCGATTCTCGAAGAGGCATCTGCTCGGCGGCATCAATTCGTCTTCGGTCGTCGAGGTGTGGGGAAGACGACGTTGCTGCGTCGGGTCGCAGCCGGAGGCTCGGATAGCGGCCGTGCTGTGATCTTTATCGACATCGAGACCCTCCGGGGTAGGCCGTACCCGGACGTGTTGATCGAGTTGCTTGGGGAACTGCTGGAGCACCTGGAAGCCCGTTTGGAGGAGGGAGGCTGGAAGCCCAGGTGGAAGCGCCGGAAGCTGCTCGGCCGGGTTCGAGGTCTTGCTGAAGCGATGGGCCTACTGCTACGGGAGCCGCAGTCCGCAGAGCACACAATCAGCACTCTGCGGGCTAAGTCGATGCGCAAGAGCAGTCGACGCTCGTTCGGCGGCGGTGTTCGGCTCGCGCTTCAACGGCGCGGAACCGGTGTAGACGTTGCCGCAGCAAGAGGCGCAACACGAGAGCGCGACGTCGGCGAGCAGTCGGAGGCAAAGGTTGAAGCGAAGTTCGAGAAGACCAAGATGGATGGCCTTTCCGAGGCGGCGATCCTTATCCGCGACGTGCTCGACGATGCCCAGCAGGAGCTCGGCGTTCCGACGCTGGTCGTCCTCGACGACTTCTACCACATCGCCCTCGATGACCAGCCCGAAGTTCTCGCGTACTTGCACCAAGTCGTCAAGGATCTCGACATCAACCTGAAGATCTGCGGTGTTCGCCACCGCCTGAAGCCGTTCCGGGACGGCGATCCACCCGTTGGGATGCAGCCCAGGCACGATGCAGCGACGATCTCGCTCGACATCACGCTTGAGCGCTTTGATGTAGCTCGTCAGTTTCTTGAGCAGGTGCTGGCTGGGATCTGTGAGCCGCTGGGGATCGAGATCGACCGCCTGCTCACGGCCGGAGGCCGGGAACGACTCGTGCTCGCATCGGGAGGCGTGGCGCGCGACTACCTATCGCTGGCGCGCACCGCGTTGCGTAACTCCACAGAGCGCCCGTCGTACCAGTATCGGCTCAAGAATCGGATCACGGCGGAAGACGTAGCGCAGGCCGCAAGCGACCTGTACGAGCAGAAGCAGGAAGAGCTGAAGCACGACGCGGGGGACGAAGCAGAAGCTCTGCGGTCGCGCCTGTCGGAGATCGTCAAGTTCTGCGTGGAGACCAACGGGACGAACGTCTTCCTTGTTGAGACGACCAAGCTGCAGGAGGAGGCGTGGGGGAAAGAGGTGCAGGCCTTGACCGACTTGCGGCTCATACATCGTGTCGACACGCTCTCCACGAAGCGAGGCGGCGAGACCTACCCGGGACGGAGATTCGCCGCATTCACCCTCGACCTCAGCACCTGGACGAGCACTCGCGCGGAGCGAATCAGGCCGATCAACTTCTGGGAGCAAGGCGGTCGGCAGAAGATCCGCGAGCCGAAGTTCATCTACACGCCTGAGCGGGCGGCTGATGTCGCACTCGTGGGCATTCCTCAAGCGGTGACCTCGCCGCTCGCCGAAGACGAACAGCTCTCGTTCGACGATGTCGCGCCAGAAAACGAGGAGTAGATAGCCACTAGGGGCCATCCCCCAGCGGCGTGGCCCGTAGGACAGCTACTCTGGATCAGCCCGCAGCGAGGCTCCGCCCGGTGGGCGTTACGTTTAAAGAGGTACTGGAAATATGCGTAACGCGGACGAAACTGCGGGTATGGAGTGCGTCCACTGCGGCCGTCCGGCAACCAGGCTCGTCCCGGTTCACTTCGCTACTTGGCGCGAGCATCCGGCTCGAATCCGACGCGGCGGCTATCGCGTTCAGCTGGCCGATATGGCGTTGTGCGACGACTGCCCCGTCGCTGGCAGATGCGCGATCTGCCGGGAGCCGCTGACGGGGAAGCGCCGGGGCGCGAAGTACTGCTCAGACGCCTGCAAGATGAAGGCGCACCGCCGACGTCATCCCGCAGCTGGCCTGTGAAGTCGTTGAGCTAAAATCCTGAGCACAGGATTCGCGCACCGCGATTCCAGTCTCCATCACCGCCTTACCCGGCCCGCGCAAGCGGGTCGGCGGCGTTTTTGCAGAAATCATCACAAGCTATACTTGTCCTTGTGATTTTCGTGACTGGATACCGTGAGCGACCTGCTTATTTCTGAGGCCGAAGCCCGCGCGGAGTTCGCGGCCCGTATTGCGCACGATGCGTTGGTGGCCGAGCACGGAACGCCCGCAGACGAGGGCGGGCAGGAAGTACCCGAGGTTCTGCAACCACTCTGGTGGGCGATGGCCGCGTATATGGAGGTGCCCGATCCGGACGTGATCGTCGCGGCGCTAGCTACGGCCGTCGCGCAGGCCGTGCCGGGCGATCCGCTGTGGCTGATGATCGTGCATCCCTCCTCGTCGGGAAAATCCGAGGTGATCCGGCTGCTGGATCAGGTCGCGGATCAGCGGGTCAAGGAGATCACTCTGCCCGGCCTGCTCTCGATCACGCAGAGTAAGAATCCGAAAGCCATCGGTCTCCTGACCAACTACATCGGGGCCGACGCCCTGTTCACGATCAGCGACCTCTCCCCGATGCTCGGTGATACCCGCCAGTCGGCGGCTGCCAAGAGCGACCTCTGGAATGCCCTGCGTGACATCTATGACGGCGAATATCGGCGCACGATGCACGGCGGATCGGTCGCCTGGAACGGGCGGCTGACGATGCTCGCGGCTTGCACCCCGGAGATCGACCGTTACTCCGCCTACGCGGACGCGCTCGGGACGCGCTGGCTCTACTACCGCCCGACCGCGACGACCGCCCAGGCCCGCCGCGACAAGACGCGCTTCGTGTTGCGCCGGTCGCAGTTGAATGAGCACCGGGCATCGGCGTGTGCCATCGCCACAGACCTGATCGTGGCTGCACGGATGCACCGGAGCAACGAACTCCCGGAATCGTTTGAGGAGCCGCTGGCGGCTGCGGCCGACCTTGCTGCCTACGGACGCGCGGCCGTACCCCGAGGCTGGAACCGCGAGGTAGACGGCATCGTGACGGCCGAGGAGCCGATGCGCCTCGCCGGGCAGCTACGGATGCTGGCGTTGGGCGCGCTGGCTCTTGGTATCGGGGAGGCAATGGCGATGAGGGTCGTCCACCGAGCCGCGCTGTCCTCGATGCCGCAAGCGCGCCGGTACGTGCTGGAAGTGCTGGCCGGTGCGGAGGACGGGATGTCGGGCCGGGCAGTCGCGCGGGCTGCCGACCTGCACCAGGCGGTGGCTGCGCGGGCGTTGGAGGACTGGGCGCTCGTGGGCTTCGCGGAGCAGCTGCCGATCAACGACGACGGCGATCCTGCTCCGGGGGCCGTATGGTCGCTGACCGCCGAGAATCGGGAGCTAGTGCGGGCCGTGACTGAACACGCGGCGGACATAGCACCCCCAAACACCCCCCTCTTAAACTCTCCTTCTAGTGAGGGGAATGTCCGGGGCGTGTTCAGCTGATGGCGATTCGGCACGGATCAAGGTCGGCGTACGCGGGGCAGAAGGGTCGGCGCGGATGCCGGTGCGCAGTGTGCCGGGAAGGGTGGCGGGAGATTCGACGGCCGCTCGAACGGGCGCGCCGCGCAAGGGTGAAAGAGAGACGGGAGCGCGGAGGTGACGGAGGCTGAACTCCGCGAGTGGGACGTACGGCATGGGTTCGATCCTGGGCTGACGTTCTACCGGCCGGTGTGTCTGTCTTCGGTGCCGGTGGTCGAGGAGCGCGACGTCCGCCGCCTGACGGTGCCCGCCTCCAGGGAGCCTGCCCCGGCTCCCTCCGGATAGCGCGGGCGGGTGGGCGGGTAGGCGGGCGCAGGCGGATGTCGCATGGTGGCCGACCATGCGGTCGGTGCTTATCCCCAGCACACGCGCGGTTTCTCGGCGCATTGGTGAGTGGTTGGTGAGTACAGCGCCGCGCCCGACGTTGCGCCAATACGGCGCGCCGTGGGCGGAAATGCGGGAAGGCACGCGGAGGTAACGTTCCTAGATGAAGCAGCCCGCTACCCCGTCCACTGCGCCCGCTACCCCGTCCGGCGCGGATCGGCGCGGCCCGAGTGGGCTGACCAGCCGCCAGATGGAGGCCGCGCTCCTGGGGCAATCCGGCCTGGACGTACCGGCCATCGCCGTCAAGATGCGGATCAGCCAGCGCTCCGCACGTAGGCACCTGACCGCCGCACGCGCGGCTGGCGTGCGTACGCGCCCGGTTACCGCGCCTGCCGATCCCACGCCCGCCCCGGCGCAGTCCAAGCGCACCGGCCGATTCACGCAGCCGAAGCCGCCTCCGGCGCGAGCGCGCGTCTATCTAGGCGATGGCCAGGGCCACGAGATCAGGTACGCCGACCGCGAGCGCCGCCGTGGCGGAATCCTCGGACGCGAATACGCCCCCGGCGACCTGGAACTGGACGACGCGGGCAAGGCGACGGGCCGCTATCTGGTCGCCGCCTCCGAGATCGTCGCCCCGACGCAATCGGCGCTCGATTACTTCAGCCCCACGGAGACCGAGGCCCGCGCCCAAGCCGTACGCGACGGCGCAACCCGCGCGCTCCACTACGACGCGGACGGGGAGCTTGTAGGCGTGGAGGATCTGGAGTGACCCTCACGCAGAAGCAGAAGCGTGTCGCGGCCTATTTGGCTCGCGGCTGGACGCAAGCCTCGGCAGCCGAGCGGGTAGGCGTCTCCCCGCGCACGATCCGCAACTGGCTGACGGATGTCGCAGGATTCAAGGAGGCAGCGACCGATCCCGCCGAGGCAGCCCGCGATATCTCCGTCGCGGAGACCTTCCAGGATCTCTTGACCGATCCGAACCCGATGGTGCGCGCTAGGGCCGTCGAGATCGCGCTGAAGTTCCCCAGCGATGCCTTCATCCAGGAGCGCACGGAGGCCATCCAGGTCGTGCTGCATGACCTACGCCGGAAGCGCCAGCCGGAGGAGGCTACGGCATGACGCCTTCCGTCACCTTGTACGAGGACGCAGACGGCAACGAGGTCGCCAGGATCACTCCGCCTACCGGCCCGGACAACTGCATCAACTTCAATCCGTGGGGCGCGATCCGCGTCACCGAGGAGGGAGCCGAGGAAGTCCACCGCCAGTTACTTCTCGACCCAGCCCGCATCCCAACGCTCCTGCCCGAACACCTGCTTCCGCCGACCGCGCCGCAGCCCACGGCGGGTGTTCAGCCCGATCTATCTGAGCGCCCGGTCGGTGGCATCTACATCCCGGACGCGCCGTGATCGAAGGCCCGCCCAGTTGCTGATCGCGGACGCTAGCGATCCGGATGGAGGCCAGGCCTCTGGTGCGGGCCGTACGAGCATCCGTGAGCGGCCGGCTCTGAGTTACGCCGGGCCAGCAGGCTCGGAATCATCCGCGACGTAGATGCGCTGGCCGTCGAGGGTGACGATCTCCACGACTCGGCCTTGCTCGTCTCGGACGGTGTATTCGACGCATTCCGGCTCGCGCTCCAGGTCGCCGGGCTTGGAGATGAAGCGCTCGCGGGGGTCAGGGTCGTTGGTGAAGAAGTGCCGCGTGCCTCGGGGCGGGAGATCCTTCCGCTCCGGGTAGTCCGCGCCTACGCAGCGGCAGTCGATGTCGGCGGGTTCGTGGCAGCGAGGGCAGTAGGCGTCCGGATCGCGCGGGAGCGAGCCGTCATCCGGCTCGCGGTGGTAGGCCCCGCCAGGCTCCTGGCCGAGGCCCGCCGCCAGCTGCTCCGGTGTCAGGTAGCCCTCGCTCATGCTGCGGTCGCCGTCCACTACTGCACCCCCGCCATCGCCTGCCGCACCGCATCGTCGGTGCGGAGCTGGTCAAACAGGTGGATGTACGTGCGCTCGGTGATCGCGCTCGACTCATGGCCCATCAGTACCGCCAGCACGGTCGAGGAGATTTCCCGGTGGATCATCCGGCTAGCGAAGGCATGCCGCATCGAGTGGAAGCTCACGCCCTCGATTCCGGCGTGCTTGGCAGCAGCCTCGAACCCGCGCCGGGTGGCGTTGCGGTGCCCGAGCGGCTTCCCGTTCCGGGAGGCGAACACCGGATCGCCGTCCTTCGAGTGGGGCGACCGTAGCTTCTGCGCGGCCAGGTACGTCTTCATCTCCTCCGAGAGTGGAACTCGCCGGATAGCCGCCTTCGTCTTAGGTGGGCCGTACTCCCCGAGCCGCGTGTACTGCTGCCGGACGTGGAGCGCACCGTCATGCAGATCGACGTCTTCCCAGCGCAGGCCGAGCAACTCCCCTAGTCGTAGCCCGGTGAAGATCGCCGTGCGAATCAACGGGCTGTAGTCGTAGCGAGCCTCGGGCTGTCGCGCTACGTACTCCGCCGCCTCGATCAGAGCCGCGATCTCGTCGTCGTTCCAGATGTGATCTTGCTTCCGCTCGCTGCGGCGCGGCCTGTCGTCACGCGAGAGGAGGGAGCACGGATTCGCGGTGATCAGGCGACGCTGGACTGCGAAGCCGAGAGTGCCACTCAGCGGGAGCAAGTAGTTCTCGATAGTCGAGGACGAGAGTCCCTCGGCCTCCAGCGCGAGGATCAGCGTGGCGACGTGCTCGGTGGTGATCGTCGCGACCTTCATCGAACCGAAGCGCGGGATCAGGATGCGGTCGAGCGCGCCCCGATACGACTTCCGAGTCCAGGGTTGTAGGTGGCGCTTCGACGCGAACCACAACTCGGCTACGTCGGCGAACTTCGCTTTGGTCGGAGTAACCGGCTTCTCACCGCGAGCTGCCTTGCCGCGAAGCTCCGCCTGCTTGGCGAGGGCTTCCTGCTCGCCGCCGTTGACCAGGACGTACCCGCCCTGCGAGTAGACGGAGTACGTGCGCGTCCCGTCTGCGCGCTCCCGGTACGAGATGCCCCGGTAGCGGGTGGGGTGCCGCTTGTAGGGACTAGCCTTAGTGGCTGGCATGGAGATCTACCTCCGTGTCCGGGGCGGGGCCGTTCGCGCGGTGCCCGCCCATTTGATTGTCGGTCACACGTTCGGCCGACCGGCCCACAGAGTCAAGTCTGGATATGCGGTCTACGATCATGGGCCGCTCTCCACCCAGGCTCGAAGCTCGGCCCGGTCGAAGAGGAGCCGTCCAGCGGGACGGTGATGCGGGAGTCTGCGGCGCTCAACAAGGTGGTACAGAGCCTTGCGCGTCACGCCGAGGTACTCCGCCGCCCCGTCTGCGTCGAGGAACCCTTCGTCGCGGCCCGCTTCGAGTAGCTCAGCGACCCGCGCCGCGAGCGCATCGAGCTGGTCGGGCGGTAGCGCGACCGTGAGATTGAGATCTGCCGGTGTCGGCATCTCGCCTCCATCTGAATCGGCGGCGATTAGCCGCTATATGGAGGCGAGTCGGACGTGGTTCCCGGTTCTGCCACAGCGCTGCCCGCTTAGTCGGCCACAAGGCCAGCGTGGTCATATCGCGCTAGGCCCATTTTAGTGGAGGTTCGGCGCGGAAGGTCAACCGATTTTGGTGAGTGATTGGTGAGTACCGCCTCGAACGCCGGAGAAGTACGGCCCTCGTGGGCGGGCAGGAATGGCTCAACCGTCCCGGTGCGTCCCCTAGCGTCCCCTAGCGCGCATCCATCGCACCCAGGAGGTCGTCGGTTCGAGTCCGACTAGCTCCACTCGCAAAAGGCCCGCACATGGGGGCCTTACGTTTCCACATCGAGAACGAAATCGGCCGAAATCGGCCCGTGGTCAAGTTTTGGTCAAGTAGACGTATCCAAGCATTTCCCTTTTCGAATCGACCTCGACGAGCTTCATCTCCTCCATGCCAAGGCAGAAGTGGCGATGCAGCCCTCCGGGTTACAGGGAGGTAATGACGACCTGGCCATATCGCAGCGACTTGGACTTTGTGCTCGAGGACGCGGAGCGGAATCGGGTCGCGTTCGCGAAACGGCGAGCCGGCGCATTGCCGACCGCTGAGGAGTAGAGTGTTGAGCGCGCCGCCTTCGTTGCGCGCTTCTCCTGAAGCCCGTTTTTTCGCAGCAGGCACCCGCCCCGGAAGGGGGCCCTTCATGACGAGCACCATTGCTCTTGTCCGCCACCGCGTTGCCGACTTCGACGCTTGGAGGAAGGTGTACGACGGCTTCGCGCCGATCCAAGCCGAGCACGGCGTGCACGCCCACCAGGTGCTGCGCTCGATCGAGAATCCCAACGACCTCATCGTCACCCACACATTCGACTCACTCCAGGCCGCGAGTGCCTTCTTCGCAATGCCTGAGTTGAAGGAGGCGATGAGCCAGGGAGGCGTCAAGGCCGACTCGGTTGAGATTTCCTACTTTGACGAGGTCGAAACCGGCACGCTGGCTGGCGTGTAGCCAGATCGAAAGCCGGGCCGCGTTGCTCCGCAGGCGTGGCCCGGCTCATCTTTCTGAGCGTCCGTCGGAAAGAGGCGTCCGTCGCTCGAGAGAAGAGCCGGAAGGCGACATCCGTCTCGAGACCGAAACGTCCAAAACCCGCACCAACCAAGGTCTGGAAGCGGCGTTTTTCAGAATCGCATCATCAGAAGCGATCCATCGCGCCGCGCGGCGGGGGTCGAAGGCGCGGACGGCGCTGTACAGAGCCGGTCAGCCCGTTGGGTCGACATTGAACTTGAACTGGTTGGTCGCCGCGAAGCCTCCTCTGGTGACGCGCACCGTCAGCACCTCGAGCTCCTGCGCCGTGCAGCGCATCGGCGGAATGCGCACGAACGCAAAGCCGCGCTCCGTCGACCTCCCGAGAGCAATCTGCGCGACGCCGGCCACCTTGTCGAAGTTCGCCTCCGGGCGGATGCAATAGAGACCTTTGGACACTCGCCGGACACCGCGGATGCCATCCGAATCGATCAGCTGCGGGCCGCCCCGGCCGCCCGGTGCAATGTACGCGTAGGGCCGCTGCAGAGCTATCTTCGAGCTGACCTGCGCGTCGCTTAGTCCCCGCTGGTTCCAGTTCAGGGCGGTCTCGGCAGGCTGGCACGGTCTCGGCACCTGGTCTTCGCTGTCGGTCAGCCGGAGCGCGCCGGTGCTCGGGTTGAAGCAGGCATGGATCACCCCACCCGCATCAGGGATCGCCGCATAGGCCGTTGCGGTGACCGCGACCACAAGCGACACAACCGCCACGACCATCGACGGAGACGGCGGGCGAACCAACAGACCACGCATGGGGCCTCCTCTCGAGTGAGCGCCGACGGGCTAACCTCCCTACCCGCTGATCGGCGACGCTAGGCGATCGCGTTCTCGAAGTCAAGGCTGCGAGAGGGCGCGCCTTCGCAAGTTTAACCGCCCCGAAAAGCGGGCGTTTCGGCCTTAGGAAGCCGCTGTCGCGGCTTGGCGGAACCGCGACAGCTTCCACTCTGTTGAGGCGCGAAACCGCGCAGACTTTCCCTTGCGAAAATTTGCAGTGTGTGCAGGAGTTTTTCCGTAAAGTTCCTGCAAATACCATGAAGTCCGTGTCCCTCAAAGAAAGAGCCGATTTGCAGGTCTTTCCCAAAATGGCCCCGAAAAAACGGAGCTCAATTTCGCGGTCCCGGCGGGGAACCGAGAGGGGGTGGGTGCCAGGCCCCCCGCACAAAAAACGGCGGCGCATTTCGCTCGGGTTCTGTTCAGGCAAGACGCACGCCTCCATCCTCCCCGCCGAGCACGGCAGGCATACGTCTCGAAGTCCCGCCCTTGTTCAGTTCTCGACGGTGACGAGTGTGCCGATCGGGGTGTACGGCCAGACCTTGGCGGCAGAGGCGAGTGGGAGCTCGACGCAGCCGAGGCTCTGCGGTGTGCCAAACGAGGCGCGGTTGAAGGCGTGGATGGCGTCGCCGCCGTTGAAGTAGCTGATGTAGCGGATGCCCGGGTCGTCGTAATGAGAGCCGCCCGGGTTGGTGCCGCTCATCGTGCCGATCGGGATGTGCTCGAACACCGGGAAGGTGCCGAGCTGGGTGGGGGCGACGGGGACGCCGGTGTTCCCGGGAGAGCTGAGCACCGTACGGCCGTCGTGCCAGAGAGTCAGTGACTGAGGGACGTTGCGGTGTACGTAAACGTAGCTGTACCCGCTGTCCCGGCGCCTGCCGGCGATCGCGTCAGCGAGCAGGGCGCGCCAGACCCTCGCTCCCGCCAACCCGTCGACGGCGAGGCCGTGGTTGTCCTCGAACATCATCACGGCGCCGCGCGTGATCTCGCCGGAGCTGCCCGCGCTCCAGAGCGCGCGCAGCTCGCGTGGTGTGTCCGGGTAGCGCCAGTTGAAGCGGCCCATGGGAGGGTCAACAGCAGCCCCCAGCTCGGCGCGCGTCGTGCGCGCCATCGGGGCGCCGGACGGTTTCCAGTCGAGTGGCAGGTAGCCGGCCTGGGCGAGTAGCTGCTGCAGGCGGAGCATCGAGCCGGCCGGCACCGCCCAGCTGAGCCGGCGGGTCATGTGCAGGCCTCGCCTCGAGCCCCCGGCCACCGCGACTGCCCGTGGCAACTCGACGCGTAGATAGGTCGAAAGGCCGGCACCGAAACCCGAGGGGACGAAGACGAGCGTGTGGCTGTCGGCCTGACGCCAGCGGCCGGGCGTGCTCGGCGACAGCTTCGGCCGCGCGGAGCCGAGCACCTCGATGACCGGCTTGGAAAACGTGAGCCGGATCGGAGCGACCGGTGTGAGCCGCGCGCCTGGCGCCGGACTGCTGACCACCATAGGCGAGTGAGCGGGCGGGAACCAGCTCACCGCGACCGGGGCGCCGAGCCGCTCCCAAGGACGCGCGGCGACGGCGACCTCGACCGAGCCCGTGGCCGCGCGGCGCCTGAGCACGATCGAGTGCTGCGTGCCGTCTAGCGCGCGGGGCGCCAGGTGCCCGCGCGTCCCGGAGGCGACGGCGCTCACCGACCGATCGAACTTCACCCGCACCGCCGACCCGGAAGCGACCGTCAGCCAGCGCTCGCTCACCCGCGCGACCGGGGCGCGCAGCGTCCGCCGCTCGTGGCGCTCGTTCCCGAGCGCCCAGCCCAGCCAGCCCGGCCGGCGAACCACCACCTCCACGGATACTCGCTCACCCGGCGTCAGTCGCGCCCGTGGCGTCAGGCGCCCGCCGCGCACCGAAAGCGGAATCCCCTGCCCATCGGGCCCGAACGCCCGCGCGCGCTCGAGCGTTCCGCCGAACGGCTGCACGTCCACCCGCGCGAGCGCCGTTGCGTCAGCGGTCAGCCTCGCGCCCGACCACGCCCACACGGCAGCGACCAACCCAAGCAGCGCGACCGCCACGACCGTACCGAAGGCCCACAGCGCGCGCCGTCGCGCGCGCCGAGCCAAAGGCCGATCGCGCGGAGGCAAGAAGGGCGAGCGCGCCGATCCAACCGCCACCAGCAGAGCATAGGTTCACGCGCGCGCCCGAGTCCCACAAAACACTGGGGCCGTGCGTCAGTCCAACGATGGTCTCACTCTCGACAGCACCGCGACTCGGCGGCCTCGTGGGTGGGTCGCCAGCCGTCGTCCTTCGGCTCGTCTGCGACAAGCAGCGCCGGTGACGCCCTTCCTGGGGCCAGGCCGAAACTGCCTCTGCCGTGCGACACTGCGCTGAGCAGATGGATTCCGAAAGAGCAGGGGAGCTCCTTCGCCGCGAACGCGACCGCGTTGCACACGCGCTCGTCCAGCTCGGGGTCCCGGGCACGGATGAGCTCGGAGGGGACGGGATGGCGGACTCCGGCTCGCGTCTCTACGAGGAGGAATTCGACGAGGGGCAAGTCGATGATCTGCGGGCCGAGCTGGCTTCTGTCAAGCACGCCGAGGAGCGGCTTGCCGCTGGCACATTCGGCTTGTCCGTAGAAAGCGGTGAGCCGATTCCCGATGAGCGGCTGGAAGCGGTTCCCACTGCCGAGCGCACCGTCGAAGAGCAGACGCGCTTCGAGCGCCACGCTGGCTAGCACGGCATCGAGGCTCACGGCTCACCTGCCTGCGAGGCGTCGTCCTGCGCGTAGGGAAGTAGTCTGGTTTCGGTGATGCAGTCCCCGGACCCCGGGCTCGCCGTCGCGGAGCGGGAGATCGAACGCGCACAAGAGGCACGGTCTCTCGGCGCCGAGCCTTGCTCGGGAACGGGCCCTCCCGACGCTGAGGAACTGCGCTGGCTCATCGCGGATGGCCTTGAGAAGGGGTTTCTGAGCTACGACGAGATCGCAGCCGCGCTCGAGGACGTCGGCCTGACGAGGGAGCAGACCGAGGACTTCTACAGCTACCTGGTCGAACGCTCGATCGAGCTGGTCGAGGGGGAGCAGCGCAAGCATTCGCCGCAAGCGCTCGTCGAGGACGAGGCGCCGCCGACGTTGGACCTGACCGTCGAGCCCTCGCTCGACTCGCTGCGGCTCTACCTGGGCGAGATCGGGAAAGTGCCGCTGCTGACGGCCGACCGGGAGGTCTACCTGGCGAAGCGGGTCGAGCGCGGGGACCTGGCGGCGAAGGCGCAGATGATCGAGGCCAATCTCAGGCTCGTCGTCTCGATCGCGAAGCGGCACCTCGGCCGCGGCCTCTCGTTCCTCGACCTGATCCAGGAAGGCTCGCTCGGGTTGATCCGTGCGGTCGAGAAGTTCGACTATCGCAAGGGCTTTAAGTTCTCGACCTATGCGACCTGGTGGATTCGGCAGGCGGTGACGCGCGCGCTCGCCGACAAAGGGCGGACGATCCGCATCCCGGTGCACATGGTCGAGCGGCTGAGCAAGGTCATGATCAGTCAACGGCAGCTCGTGCAGCGCCTTGGCCGCGAGCCGCGTCCCGACGAGATCGCCGCCGAGCTCGAGCTGACGACCGAGGAGGTGCGGGAGATCCTGCGGATGGCGCAGTTTCCGATCTCGCTCGAGAAGCCGATCGGCGAGAAGGAGGACGCGAAGCTCGGTGACCTTGTCGAAGACGAGCTGGCCGAGTCGCCCTTCGACGTGGCCTCGGTCTCGCTGCAATGCGATGACATCGAGCACGCGCTCGCGGCGCTATCCGAACGCGAGCGACAGGTGATCGAACTTCGCTTCGGCCTCCACGATGGCCAGCCGCGAACGCTCAAGGAGGTGGGGCGCACCTTCGGCGTCACCCGCGAGCGGATCCGTCAGATCGAGAACGACACGCTCAAGACGCTCGCGTCGCTGCCGGAGGCGCAGCGCCTGAAGGACACCCTCTAACCCGGCTTGCGCCCAGGTCGCCGGCGGGCCCCTATTCGGCGAGGAAGCTGTCTGCGCGCTCGCATCCGGTCGGAGGCTCCCACTCGCCCAGCAGGGCGAACTCTCGGCTCTACTGCGACAAACAAGAGCCGGCTCCGCCTGGCGACAGGACGAACGCCCGAGCACGGGCCCCCGGGGTAACGGCTCTCCGTGACGTGACAGCTTGCGGAGCGAAGGACGAGTCGTATGCTGGAACTGATCGCGGAGGCGCGCGCCGCGAACTAGCCGCCTATCTGACTCATCGATCTCGACGCCTGCACGAATCCCGGCTCGTTCATCTTGGGACGTGGCCCGCCTCAGCGCGAAAACTTTTGCTCGGACTTTTGCCCACTTGAGCTGATCTGAGCTGGCCTGACCTGATCTAGCCCGCCTGAATCAAGCGCCTCCTGCGTCACCTAACTTGGCAACAGACGTCGCATAACCCGGAGGTCGCAGGTTCAAATCCTGCCCTCGCACTAGGAAAGCCTCACAAGCGCGGGGCTTTCCTCGTTTGGCTGCGGTGGGCAAAAGTTTGGGCAAAAGTTTGGGCAAAAGTTTTCGCCTGAACTGAGAACAATCTGCGCTCTCTGGCCCCGCTCGCCAGCCCGCTCTGACGTCTCGAGCGAGAGGACACTCGCACAGGCGACGAACGCTGACCGCGGCTTGACCACGCTTGACACCTGCGTCGATCTGTGGAACGACATGCGGCGTGCCGCTGTTCCTCCATGTCCTCGGCGCGACGGTGCTCGTCGGCGGCATCTCTGCAGTGATGGTCGTTGCGGTGGCGGCGCTTCGGCACCCGGAGCATGCGGCGCTGCTGCGACGAATCGCTTTCCAGACCACGCTGATCGTCGTGTGGCCCGGGTTCATCGCGACAGTGGCGGGAGGGCACTGGACTCTGTCGAGGGAGCACCTCGCCGATAACCGGACGCCGCCCGGCTGGGCGCTGGTCGGCATCGCCGTCACCGACCTGGGCGTCCTCGTCGTGATCGTGCTCACGATTTTCGCCTGGCTTGCCCTCCGGCGGCCGCGGATGAGCCGAGGCGTGGCGGCGCTCGCCACGCTCTACCTCGGAGCGCTCCTGGTCACGCTTTGGGCAATGACCACGAAGCCGGGCTCCTAGCGCCTCTCCCAGCAGCCTCTCAGGGGGACATTCCCGAACTGGCCAGCCAGGAGTCCTCTTCCTGAGCTACTAGCTAGGAGGGTTTGACGAAACAGGATCGCGGGTACACAGACGGAGCGCGTTCGTCCTGGCGTTAAAGCCGCAGAGGCTCTGCACTTCCTCTTCGAGTTCTCGCATCCAGGCCTGAGCGCATCAGGGAGCTCAATCGGGTTTTCTGCCTGAACGGAGAAGAAGGAGCATCACATGCATGCGATCATTCGCCGCTACGACGGTGTGGATCAGAATCGCACGGCCGAGCTGACCGGCAAGGTCAACGAGACCCTCGTCCCGAAGCTGGAGAAGCTGTCCGGGTTCGAGGGCTACTACCTGATCGAGGCCGGCAACGGCGTCTTCAGCTCGGTCGGTCTCTTCGAGACGGCTGAGCAGGGCAAGGAGTCGACGAACGTCGTCTCTACGTGGATCCGCGACGAGAAGTTCGAGACGCTGATCCCGAACGAGCCCAAGATTACGAGCGGCCGGGTCATCGCTCACAGCGACCGCGTCCTGGTCGCGTAGCTCGACCGCACCGCATTCGACGGAGGGCCCGGCTTGCCGGGCCCTCCGTCGTTTACTACCGCCGTCGTGCCGCGATCAAGGCGAAGCTGGTCGAGCAGTTGGGGCCGTTGCCTAGAGCGTTCGCCAATCCCTCGGCTAGGCGGTCGCGTTTGCGATGGCGTACAACTGGAAATCGCCGGGAATGCCTTTGAGCTGCACGGGTGTCGCGGCCGTCAAAGTGGATGCAGGACCCTGAGACGATGTCTTTGACGGTTCTGCGAGACGATCACCTGCTCCGGCTCGGCCTTCTGCGAGCGGAACCTCGCGGAATCGTGCGACCAGCGACGCCCGGCCACTGACGGTCGTCCCGGGAGCGAGCAACAGAACAGGGCAGTCACCAGTCGAGACGGCGCGTGTCGGAAGTGCGCAGGTGGGGTGGCCGCGGCTGAAGTACCGGAGTAGGACCGTTTCGCCGGGTTGCCAGCGTGACACGGGCGCTGAGTCTAGGTAGGCCGTTTCGCCAATAGGTTTCGCCAAGCTCTCCGACTACTAGGAGTATCCGGCGAAACGGCTAGCGATTCGAAGCCAGATGGAGCGCGGCTACCTAGAGAGGCGTCCCCGGTATCGGTAGCCAAGGATGGCTAACAACACAATGATGATGATGATCCAAAGCCAGATCGACACTGTGATCCTTTCGTTAGAGCGTGCCGACTCTACGGCGAGTCGACCCGTATCTGCAACCTGCGTAGCCTACGCTCGCGAGCTACCGATCGAAATCGCCAATCCCTCAGCTTCGAACGCGCGGTTTGACCAGTAGGTCCTTCGTCGGCTTCCGCTCAGCCGGGGCTCGGAAGGAAACGCAGGTCAGTTCAGCGCGGAACGGCTCGTCAACGGGCCTGAGCCTCTCGACACGCCAGAGTCCGCCTTCGGCAAGCTTGACGATGTCGCCCTTCACATACGCGTGCTCGCCAGCGCCAAAGTCGGCCGAGCGGTCGGGCTCGCCCTGCGTCTTTAGCCGAAGCATGTAACGAGCCGTGATCGCGCCCCCTGCTCGACAATGGTGCTGGCCCCGCAAGTCTGAACTCTGTTTGCCTTGGCTCCTCGCCTCGCGCGCGCTATGGGGGGCGCGTCGGTGGCCTACGGGCTTCCGGCCGGGGGGGTTCTGGCAGCAGGGCCAGTCGAGACCACCCTACTCCTCTGGCAAGCCCAGCGCAGCCGGCCGACGTGGAACGGTCGGGTACATACGCCCGTGGTGAATCATCGCCTCCACTCCGCGTGCAGGCCAAACGCGACGGGCACGCTGTCCTAGCTCTTCTGGCGAAGCCGCTCGTCGTGGAGCCGTTTGACGGCGTCGTAGAGCGCCCACGGCCGCTCGCTGCCCCTGGTCGGGGCGTTCAGCGCGTAAAAGACGGCCTCGGCCCCGTCTCCGCCCAGGGTGATCGGGTCGGCTCTGTCCTCGATCAGCCGGAGCTCGATCGCGTCGGCAACGGCCCGAGCTCCTACGGTTCCTTCGGCGCCAGGCTCGTGCGCCGCCCTCACCCTCAGGTTCTCGGCCATGTGCGTCGCCGCTTCCTCCTTGAGTGGATACGGCTGGCTGGCGACCTCGATCACGACGTCCACTCGGCTGAGCCTATCCCCGCCCAGGGATGGAACGACTGTTGGATAGGGCCGGGGCGGCGCCGCAACCGCCCCAGCCCGTATCGGTAATACACTCCAGCCGGCTGTCACCCTTACAGGCTGCCCCGGCGATGGGGGTTGCAATTTGCTCACGGCGCGTCGGCTCGCACCTTGCTCGCACACCGAAATGCTGTCCTGGTGCCTGCCTTCCGGTCGGCCACTTTGGGTCTCTCGGCAATGAGGCCCCGCGCCTGGCCGCAGGAGCGTGGGGCCCTTTTCGTTAGTAGAAGCCTCGACCCCGCCAGTTGCGGTACCGCGCAGCCAGGCGGACGTTCAACGGCCGGGGTTATATGCGTCCGTGGTGAATCCTCGCCTCCACCCCCAGCCTACTGGACCCTCGCCGAGGTCGTTCATCGGCAAACTCGGGCAAAGATTCCGAGCCCGATTCGTCTGCAACCTGAGCTGACCTTAGGTGATCTGAGATGACGCAAACATGCGGCTTCCGGTGTCACCTGATCTGGCAACAGACGTCTCATAACCCGGAGGTCGCAGGTTCAAATCCTGCCCCCGCTACTCGAAAGGGCCCGGAAACGAGGCCTTTTGCTCTTCGGGACGCCCGAGGACCGCCGGCTCGGAACGGCTAGTGGCGGGTAAGGTGCGGCACGCCGTTCGGGCGCATCACCTGAGGTCATCCCGCCCCGCTACCGAGGATGTCCCGCTTGTCGTGGAACTTCGCGACGGGCGGTCCCGGTGTTGATGGTCAGGCGGTGACGAGAATAGGGCCTCCTCGGTCGGGGACGGGACGGTCGTTCGAGCGAGGTCGCGCTCAATCACAACGGCGAGCTTTGGCAACAGCGCACCGGTATGACGGGAGCACTCACCGCGGTGCTGCGTTCTGGAGCTCACCGAAGCGTTCACGGACCTGCGCGGCCATGGCGAGGTTCTTCTTCCGCTCGTAGCGCTCGAGCGCTTGGTCGAGCATGGCGGCGGCCCCGCTAGTGTGGCCGGCGGCGTGCAGCACCTCGGCGAGGTCGCAGAGCGCGTCCCCTTGCAAGTTCAACGAGTCCGTGCGCTCCGTGATTGCGACGGCCTCGCGGGCGAGCTGCTCCGCCTCGGCGTGTTCGCCGCGGCGGGCGTGAACGAGCGCCTGTACCTGCCGCCAGAGTGCCTGCCCGATGGCGTCCTGCTCGTCTCCGATCTCCCGGCCGAGCTGGGCGAGCGGCTCGGCCTCGTCGTGGCGTCCGAGCGCGCACAGCGAGCGGCCGCGCATCGATGAGAAGGTTGAGAGGAAGCCGCGCTGACCGCGCACCTCGGCCAGCTCACAGAACCGGCGTAGATGCTCGGCGGCGGCCTCGTGGTCCCCCGCGGTCGCCGCGACGAGCGCCAGGATCCAGTCGACCTCGTCGTCGCCCGTCAGCTCGCGCCACCGCTCGCCGGCCTCGCGCGCAATCTGCGACGCCTCCTCGAAGCGGGCAAGCATCGTGAGCAGCCAGGCGCGCGTCAGCAGCGGCAAGGGATGCGGGTTCTCGGGAAGGAGCGCGTCAAGCGTGCGTAGCGCCTCGTCTGCAGGCCGCGGCCCGAGGGCGAGCGCGCTCTCGGAAAAGAGTTTCGAGCTGCGCTGTCCGGCCAGCCGGGCGTGGCGGAGCACCTGCTCGCCCGCGTGTGTCCAGTCCTCGAAGCGGCACCGCCAGTTCGCAACCCCATAGCCGAGCGCATTCCAGACGTGCACCAAGCCGGCGTGGTCCTCCGCCTGCTCGAGCAGCGGCAGCGCCTTCCGCGCGAGTTCCTCCAGCTCGTTGACCGCGGGATCGGCCGAAAAGAACACACGGTAGTAAGCAGCGCCGACACGCGCGAGCGCCTCGCCGGTCTCGTCCCCGGCGACCCGCGCGCGCTCGGCGGCGGCGTCGGCAGTTGCTGCGGCCTTTGGGCTTTCCCGGAAGAGCGCCTGCGCGAGGTCGAGCTCGAGCACGACGTCCACCCGCGCCGGCCGCGTTAGCACGAGCGCACGCTCGAGCAGTCCGGCGGCGGCGCGCTCGTCGCCCCGCCAGAGCGCGCGCCGGCCGGCGGCAGCGAGCCGCTCGCCCGCGCGCTCCGTGAGAGCTGCGTCGGGCTGGCCGAGCTCCTGCTTGTATCGGACGGCCTGCTCAAGGTGGTAGCCGAGGATCTCGTCCAGCTCAACCAGCTCCTCCCCGCGCTGCTGCAGCCAGTCGGCGAAGCGCTCGTGCAGCTCCGCCCGCGTGGATTTGGGGAGCGCGTCGTAGGCGGCGTCGCGGATCAGCAGGTGCCGGAAGCGGAAGCCATCCTCGCCCGCGAACTGCGCCTTGTCGGGGCGGATCAGCTCCCTGCGTACGAGCGCAGCCAGGCGCGGGGTGACCTGGGTCTCCTCGGGAGCGAGGGCCTGCACTGCGCCGCGGTGGAAGATCTCACCCTCGACCGCGCCTCGCTCCAGGACGCGCCGCTCGGCGGTGTCGAGTTGGTCGAGGCGGGCGGCAAGAAGTGCTCGCAGCGTCGGTGGAACGACGACCTCGCCACCCGCTTCCTCGGCCATCGCGAGCATCTCTCCGATGAACAGCGGGTTGCCGCCTGCCGCATCGGCGATCTTCGCGCGCAGCTCCTCCGGTACACGCGCCCCGACCAAGCGGTTGACGTCCTCGCTGCCCAACGGCTCGAGCCGCACCGTCACCGACCAGGACGGGCGGCGGTCGAGCAGCTCCGGCCGGGCCATGAAGAGGAGCATCATCGGAGCGCCGCTGGAGAGCAGCGCGACGTGCTCGACCAAATCGAAGAACGTTTCCTCGCCCCACTGGACGTCGTCGAACAGGACGACGAGCGGCGCCTGCTCTTCGAGGAGCTTGCGGAACGCCCAGGCGATCTCCTCCGCCGAGGTCGCCGCGTCGGTCTCGCCGAGCAGCGAGCGGATCGCCGCGGCGGCCGCCGGATCAGACGGCAATGCGTCGAGCTGCTTGACAACTTCGACGACCGGCCAGTAGGTGATCCCCTCCCCGTAAGGGGGGCAGCGGCCGCGGACGAGCCGCGTCTCGATCGAAGCGAGTGCCTCTGCCGCAAGCCGGGACTTGCCGACGCCGGCATCGCCGACGACCGTCACCAGCTCGCAGCGCTGCTCCGCGCGCACCCGCTCCCAAGCTCCCCGCACGGTCGCGAGCTCGCGCTCACGGCCGACGAACAGCGCCTCGTGCCGACGCTCCGGCGCCTCGCGCACACCCAGGAGCCGGTACGCGGGCACCGGCTCCGCCTTGCCCTTCAGCACGAGCGGCTCGACCGGCTCGACCTCGACCGCGCCCTCGACGAGTGCGAGCGTCGGCTCCCCGACCAGCACCTCGCCCGGCTGCGCCGCCTGCTCCAGCCGCGCCGCCACGTTCACCGCGTCGCCCGTCGCCAGCCGCTCCTCTGTTCCCGTCACCACCTCACCCGTCATCACGCCGATCCGCCCCTCGATTCCAAGCTCGGGCAGCGCGTCGCGCATCTCCACCGCCGCCCGCAGCGCACGCAGCGCGTCGTCCTCGTGCACGACCGGCACCCCGAACACCGCCATCACCGCATCGCCGATGAACTTCTCCACGCTGCCCCCGTGCCGCTCGACGATCGCCTTCATCCGCTCGAAATAGCGCGCCAGCAGCGTCCGCAACCGCTCCGGATCGAGCGCCTCGCCGAGGGCCGTCGAGCCCATCACGTCGCAAAAGAGAACCGTCACCGTCTTGCGCCGCTCCTTCACGACCGCCAGCGCAGCGGCGAACGAGAAGCCACACTCCTCGCAGAACTTGGCGTCCTCGGTGTTTTCGTGCCCGCAACTCGCGCAAACCAGCACGGTACGAGACTAGATCGCATCCCCACCCACGACAACCGCGGCGTCGGCTTGCCGAAGCGGCTTCTCACCTGCCTCGGTCACCTCCTCCCGCGTTTGCCGGAGCGAAAGGAACCACCGGTGCCCGCCTCTGCGCCGCGCCCGCCTCCTCAGTCGGGGACGGGACGGTCGTGTGGGCTAGGTGGCGTTCGATTGCGAGGGCGAGGCTGGCGAGGTCGCGGTAGCCGATGATCCTGCGGAATTTGGCGTTCGGCTTCAAGCATGCCGGCGGCCGTCCAGCGCAAAGCCATCTCGCCTGATTGAACGCGGGACGGCGCCTGGCCGACTCGCGTGGTCAAGTTTTGGTCAAGTAGCCATGGCGAACGATGGCAAACGCTGGCGAAGCCGCGTTGCCCAAATCGGCACACCAGGCGGAATCGGAACACATGGCGAACAATGGCGAAGGTTTGCGCCGCAATCGCACCCAGGAGGTCGTCGGTTCGAGTCCGACTAGCTCCATTCGCTTGATGTCAAACTAAGAGCGGGTCAACCTCCACGACGGCTGTATCTTTCAGTTCGTCGATCGAGACAGGTGCGTCGGCGGACGGAGGAGGCACAGCTGCCAGGCGAGGGAACGCTTTCGCGGTGGGACCCGGCAATGTGTGCGTTCGCAGCGGCAGTCTTCTTCACCCTTGCGGCGTCGGCGGCATGCGGCCCTGGGAGCGGATCGAGCGCACACGGACGTCGGGGCGGCAGCCTGATCGCCCTCCCGTCCTCTGCCTGTAGGCAGCCGCAGGGGCCGAGCGACGCGAAGCTCATTGTCGCGTCCGACCTCCCGTTTCAGATCGAGGGCCGGGAGCAGATCGAGGAGATGGTGAGGGCGATCCAGTTCGTCCTCGAGCAGCGGAACTACAGGGCCGGCAAGTACAAGGTCGCGTACCAGTCGTGCGACGACTCGACGGCGGGGACGGGCTATTGGGACTCGGCCAAGTGCGCCTCGAACGCGCGCGCCTACGCGGAAGACCAGTCGGTGATCGGCATCGTCGGTACCTATAACTCCGGCTGCGCCAAGATCGAGATACCGATCCTCAACCGGGCGCAGCCGGACCCGTTGGCGATCGTGAGCCCGTCGAACACAGCGCCCGGGCTCACGCACGGCGGGCCAGGCGCCGCGCCGGACGAGCCGGACCCGTACTACCCGACAGGAACGAGAAACTACGCCCGCGTCATCGCCGCCGATGACTTCCAGGGCGCAGCCGACGCGCTCTGGGCGAAGCAGCTGGGGCTGAAGAGCGTCTTTGTCCTCAACGACGGAGAGACCTACGGCCACGGCGTCGCGTTCGGGATGCGGAAGTCGCTGCTCGAGCTCGGAATCAAAGTCCCCGGCTTCGAAAGCTGGGACGCGAACGCGTCGAGTTACGAGGCGCTCGCCGTCAAGGTCAACCTGTCGGGCGCCGACGGAGTCTTCCTCGGCGGCCTCAGCTGCAACAACGGTGCGGAGCTGATCAAGGACCTGAGGGCGGGCTTCAACGGGAAGATCCTGATGCCGGACGGCTTCTACGATCCGCAGTTGAACGGCCCGGCCGCAAACGGCTCGTACATCAGCGTCGCCGGCCAGCCACCCGACACTCTGACCGGCGCCGGGGCGACCTTCGTCAAGGACTTCGGCAAGCAGATCGGCGCCACGCCGAGCCAGGACTCCGTCTATGCCGCACAGGCGATGCTCGTCCTGCTGGACGCGATCGCCAAGTCGGACGGGACGCGAACCTCGGTGACGAGAAACCTGCTCCAGACGAAGGTCAGCAACGGCATCCTTGGCACTTTCTCGATCGATCCAAACGGCGACACGAGCCTGAACACGGTGACCATCTACCAACAGAAAGCCGGCAAACTGAATCCGGTGAAGACGATCATTCCGTCCCCGAGCCTGGTCAACGAAAGCCCATTGGGAGGCCACCGCCCGCCGGCGTCGGCCGCGACCCGATGACGACCCGGTTGCAGCGGCTACGTCCCGGCGCGCCGGCGCCGACCAACGCGATCACGCGCTAGAGAAGGCCCAGTCGTCCGCCGTCTCCTCGCCCGAGCCGGACGGCTCGTAGTACTTCCGGCCCCTTAAGGTGCTCTCCTTCCACGCCGTGCGGAAACCCGGAAGAGAGCGTCGCACGCGGCGTCTCGCTTCCGGGAGAGTTCATCGTCGTGAAGATCGACCGCAAGAGCCCCCTGGCGCAGCACCTTGCGCAGATCACGGCGCCCGCGTCTACGAACGCGGCTGACAGGTCGTCCCTGCGCCGGGAGCTCCGTTCCTGAGAGTCCTAGCCGCGGTTGCGATCGGACTGCTCGCGTTGTCGGCGGGAAAGCGCTATTCGGGTTGGTGGCTGACCGCTTCGATGTTGTGGCCATCCGGGTCGATGACGAATGCCGCGTAGTAGTTCTCGTGCATGTCGTCCCGGATGCCTGGAGCTCCATTGTCCGACGCGCCGGCCGCCAGGGCGGTCGCGTGGAACGAGTCGACACCTGAGCGATTCGTTCTGAACGCGACGTGTATCGGCGTCACCTCGTCGCTCTGGCGGAGCGCAACCATTCCCTCGTCGGTGCCGAAGAGCGCGAAGCCCGGCCACTCCATCATGACCTTCGCACCGAGCCCCTCGAACAGCGGGTCATAGAACTTCCGGCTCGCTTCGACATCGCGCACCGGGATTGCAACGTGATCGAGCATTTGCCTCCTCCTTCGTCGGGTCGGATTCTCTCCCAGGAGCAGGCGCAGATGCAACGGACACCGTACTCGGCTCGGCAGAACGAAAGAGGGGCGCCGACTGGCGCCCCTCTCGTTTCGCTTCTCGTTTCTGACTAGCGCCGGCCGACGACCAGCTTGACCGGGAAGCGGCGAGGCTTGACCGCGCCGGGCCTCGGGCTCTGGCTGATCACGCGGCCGACTCGCCTCGAGTGCGCGCGGCGGATGCGGCCCACTGAGCAGCGTGCTCTGCGGATCCGCGTCTTCGCTCGGCTGAGCGTCAGCCCGATCACCCTCGGCACGTGGCAGCGCGGCGGCGGCGGTGGCGGGGGTGGAGGCGGTGGAGGCGGTGGAGGCGGAGGTGGGGGAGGTGGCGGCGGTGGAGGAGGCGGCGGCGGAAGCGGAAGGTCGAAGCGCAAAACCTCGCCGGTCCCCGCGCTGTCGCTGTGATCCGAGATGTAGAGCGCGTCCGAGCTGAAGACGAGCGAGCCGGGCGACTCGAGCCCGGTGATGACCGGCGTCTTCGTCCCGTCCGACTCCACCCTGAAGAGCTCACCGGGGCCGGCCAGGCCGGGCTCGCTCGCGAGCTGCAGGACGTACAGGTTGCCGTCGGGGCCCCACGCGAGATCGATGATGAAGCTGAAGGTCGGCCCGAAGGGCTCGGGATCCTGCCCCGGGACGACGCGATAGACCCGCGCGATGTCCGTGAAGAACGGAGCGCCCGTCAGCTCGCCGACGTAGTACGCGCCGTCGGGCCCAACCGCGACCGAGGTCGGCACAGAGTCGGTCGCCCGCCCCTGCGGCCGCGAGGGGAGGACCCCGAGCGTCGAGATGTTCCCGTTCGAGGCCACCCGCAGGAGGTCGTTGCCCCCGGCGTCGGTGACGACCCGCCCGCCCGGCTCCGCGAGGATGCCGTACGGGTTGCTGTCGGGCACCGGGCTCTGGTCGGGATTGTGCTCGGCCTCGTAGGTCGAGATGTCGTCGGACCCGACCCAGGTTCCGTTCGGCTTCACGCGAACCAGCCGGCCGAAGCCGTCCCCGAAGACCGCCCGGAAGTCCGGGTTCGCGCCGAGCCCGATCGTCACGTAGGCGCCGCCGCGGCCGTGCAGCGAGATGTCGTGCGGCCCGGTCGCGCCAGAGCCGTCCTCCGGCGCATACGACGGGAGCCCGGTCGCGATCCGCTCCTGATCTCCGTGCCACAGTCGTGAGACCGCGCCGCTCTCGCCGACGCACTGGAGCTGGCCGCGAATCATCGCGCATGGCGGGCCTGGCCCCCCGCGCCCTGCCTCGGCGACGTAGAGGCCGCCCTCGGGGCCGAATGCGAGCCCGCGCGGGTTGTCGAGGCCGGTCATGACAACGGTGCCGGGCGGGTCCGACGCGGCGCCGCTCGCAGCGAGCACGCCGACGAGGGCAAGAAGCCCAAGAATTAGACCGAATAGACAAAGATTTCTCCGCAAACCTCTCCCTTTCTTACCCTGGCAACGATAACACCGTTGCCGAGCGTTGCCTAGTCGCCTGCTCCGGCGTCCCGCCTATCATCAATCCGTGTCCGGAGACGCATGGATCGCCAGGTCCGAGCCGGCCTAGCCGTTCCCGAGCTCAGGCCCAGCTTGCGGGGTCTCTCGCACGCGGGCGCCTTCGTGGTCTCGGTCCCGCTCGGGCTCGCACTCGTCCTCGACGCGGACACCGGGCTCGGGGTCGCCGCAGCGATCGTCTTCGCGACGAGCGTGGCGACGATGTTCGGCGCGAGCGCCCTCTACCACTGCCTCAACTGGCCCGAAGCGAAGCGACGCTGGCTGCGGCGGATCGACCACGTCGGCGTCTACGGGCTGATCGCCGGGACGTACACGCCCATCGGCCTGCTCGTGTTGCGCGGTGACTGGAAACCCGTGGTGCTCGGAATCGTCTGGGGCGGAGCGCTCGTCGCAGTCCTCCTCAAGTTCGTCTGGCTCGACGCCCCCAAGTGGCTCGCCGCGGCGATCGGGGTCGCGCTCGGCTGGGTCGGTGCCGTCGTCTTTCCGCAGCTCATCGACCGGATCGGCCTCACCGGCTCCCTCCTCGTTTTCGCGGGAGGCCTGGCCTACACCGCCGGCGCGCTCGTCTATGCGTTCCGGCGCCCGAACCCGTACCCGGCGGTCTTCGGCTACCACGAGATCTTCCACGTGCTCGTGATCGCGGCCGTCGCGTTGCAGTACTCGGCGGTCGCCTTCTACGTCCTCCCCGACTGATCGTCGGCCCCGCGCCCTACCATGTGCGAAGACCACGACTCAGGAGGCACGGATGAAGGGCGCTGAGAAGCCGAAGAAGCTCGGCAAGAAGGTCGCGCAGAAGTCGCTGAAGGAAAAGCGCGCCGAGAAGAAGGCGAAGAAGAGCTCGGGCGGCAGCACCTACTAGAACCGGCGAGGCCCCGCCTCTCGACGGGGCCTCGCGACTCGAACCGTTGATCGCTATTAGCGCGCGGAGTTGCGGGTTAGGCTCTTGACGTGATCACGTGCTCGAACTGCGGCGCCGAGAATCCGCTCGAGAAGAAGTTCTGCGGCGACTGCGGGAGCGCGCTCGTATCCGTGTGCTCTGCCTGCGGTGGCTCGAACGCGCCCGACAAGAAGTTCTGCGGCGACTGCGGGGCGCCGCTCGAAGTAGGTGCGGTCCCGGAGGCGGTCGCCGCCTCAGCAGTCGCCACACCGGTGGCCGAGCGTCGCCTGGTTTCGGTGCTGTTCGCGGATCTGGTCGGCTTCACGACCGCATCGGAGGGGCGCGACGCGGAGGACACCCGCGAGGTCCTGACCCGCTACTTCGACAGCTCCCGACAGATCGTCGAGCGCTACGGGGGCACCGTCGAGAAGTTCATCGGCGACGCAGTGATGGCCGTCTGGGGTGCTCCGGTCGCGCAGGAGGACGATGCCGAACGGGCGGTGCGCGCCGCGCTCGACCTCGTCTCCGGGATGGCCGTGCTCGGCCAGGAGGTCGGCGCGCCCGACCTGCGCGCGCGAGCCGGCGTGCTCACCGGGGAGGCGGCGGTCACGATCGGCGCGGAGGGCCAGGGAATGGTCGCCGGCGATCTCGTGAACACGGCGTCGCGGGTGCAGAGCGCGGCGGAGCCCGACACCGTCCTCGTCGGCGAGACGACGAAGCGCGCATCGGAGGCGGCGATCGTCTACGAGGACGCGGGCTCGCACGAGCTGAAAGGCAAAGCGGAGCCGGTCCAGCTCTGGCGTGCGTCGCGAGTCGTCGGGTCGAGGCGCGGCGAGGGACGCTCGGCCGGGCTCGAGGCGCCGTTCGTCGGACGCGACCGGGAGTTCCGGCTCGTCAAGGACCTCTTCCACGCGACCGCGGACGACCGGCGCGCGAGCTTCGTCGCGGTGGTCGGCGTCGCCGGCATCGGCAAGTCGCGGCTGGCGTGGGAGTTCGAGAAGTACGTCGACGGCCTCGTCGACGACATCTGGTGGCATCGCGGCCGCTGCCTCTCCTACGGCGACGGCGTCGCGTACTGGGCGCTTGCCGAGATGGTGCGGATGCGCGCCCGCATCGCGGAGGACGATCCGCCGGAGGAAGCTCTCGCAAAGCTGCACGCGACGATCGAGGAGCACGTACCCGACGCGGACGAGCGCGAGTGGGTCGAGCCGCGCCTTCAGCACGTCCTCGGGCTGACCGACCGAGTCGCGCCGGACCAGGAGGATCTCCACTCGGCCTGGCGTCTCTTCTTCGAGCGGATGGCGGAAACCGGCCCGGTCGTGCTGCTCTTCGAGGATCTCCACTGGGCCGACGCCGCGCTGCTCGACTTCATCGAGTACCTGCTCGACTGGTCGCGCAGCCATCCGCTCTACGTGCTCACCCTCTCCCGGCCGGAGCTAGGCGAGCGGCACCCCACGTTCGGCACGCGGATCCGCAACTCGACTGCGCTGACGCTCGAGCCCCTCGACGCCGAGGCGATGGATTCGCTCCTGCAAGGGCTCGTCCCCGGCCTGCCGGAGGAGCTGCGGATGACGATCCGCGACCGGGCCGACGGCATCCCGCTGTACGCCGTCGAGACGGTGCGGATGCTGCTCGACCGGGGGCTGCTGGAGCGCGACGGCGACGTCTTCCGCGTCAGCGGCCCGGTCGAGGCGCTCGAGGTGCCGGAGACCCTGCATGCGCTGATCGCCTCGAGGCTCGATGGGCTCGAGCCACCGGAGCGACGTGTGCTCGAGGACGCAGCCGTGCTCGGCAAGACGTTCACCCAGCGCGGGCTCGCAGCGGTATCGGGGAGCGCCGAGGCCGACCTCGATCCGATCCTCGCCGCACTGGTGCGGAAGGAGCTGCTCACGCTCCAGACCGATCCGCGCTCGCCCGAACGGGGCCAGTACGGCTTCCTGCAGGCGCTCGTCCAGCGTGTCGCCTACGAGACGCTTGCGCGCCGTGATCGCAAGGCTCGGCATCTTGCGGCCGCCGGCTACCTGGAGCGCGAGGCGGGGCTCGACCCGGATGAGATCGCGGAGGTGATCGCTGCGCACTACGTCGACGCGCACGCCGCCGACCCTGCAGCCGACGATGCCGACGTCGTCAAGGCACAGGCGCGCGACTGGCTCTCGCGGGCAGGAGAACGAGCCGCCGCGCTTGCGGCGCCCGAGGACGCGCGCCGGGCATTCGATCGCGCCGCCGGGCTCGCGGACGCCGAGGAGGAACGCGCGAGCCTGCTCGAGCGCGCCGGCGAGATGGCGCTGTCCGCGAACGATGCGGTAGCGGCGGAGGAGGCACTGCGTGACGCGCGAGCGCGGTTCGAGGCAGCCGGCCTACCGCACGACGCTGCCCGCGCCACCGCGCACCTCGGCCTGGCCCTCTGGGCACTCGGACGCGGTGAGGAGGCACTCGAGCTTCTCGAGCCCGTCCTGGCCGTGCTTGCCCAGGACGAGCCGGACGAGAACGTCGCGCGGCTAGCCGCTCAGGCCGGGCGAATCCTCCACTTCCAGGGTGACGACGAGACGGCCAAGCAGCGCATTGAGTTGGCGCTCGAGATCGCCGAGGAACACGGCTTCCCGGCTGTGCTCTCCGAGGCGCTGAACACGAAGGCGTTGCTCCTGCCGGGACGACCGAACGAGTCGCGCGCGCTCCTCCGAGAGGCGCTCGCGATCGCGCTTCAGCATGACCTCGTTCCCCAGGCACTGCGGGCCTACAACAACCTCGCCGTGATCGCGATGAACGAGGACCGCGACGAGGAAGCGCGCGCTGCCACCGAGGCGGGCTTCGAGCTTGCCCGTAGCCGAGGCGACCGCTGGTTCGCCCCCTCGCTGGGCATTGGCCTGATCGGAGACCTGCTAATGGATGGCGACTGGGACAGCGCGTTCGCCCTCGCCGAAGAGCTGCCGCTCGAGCCTCAGACGGCAGTGTCCAGCCACGTCTATGGCTCCCTCTTGCTCGCCCGCACGGCATATGAACGCTCCGAGCCGGAGCTGGCCGAGAGCTGGCTGGCCCGAATCTCGCCGGAGGTCGAGACGTCAAGTGACTTGCAGCTCCAGAACGTCACCTTGTGGCGACGGGCAGTCGTTGCGATCGGGGAGCGCCGGCTGGCCGATGCGCTCCCCCTCCTCGAGGATCTCACTCAGGATCTGATTACTCAGGACCTTGTTGGCCTCGCCGGGCCCATCTTCGTGGACGCCGCGACGGTAGCAAGTGATCTGCAGGACCCCAGCCTGGCGCTTCCATTCGCGGCGTTGCTCGACGCGATTCCACCCGCACGACGAACACGCGCCGTCGACCTCTGCCGCGCGCGAATCCGCGCCAACGCGGCTGCCGGGAGGGGAGAACACGACACCGCCGCCGAGGAGTACGCACTGGCGCTGGCAACGGCGCGCAACCTCGGCAAGGCCGCTCTCCTCGGACCGGTGCTCGTCGACTACGGTCGCTGGCTAGTGGATACGGATCGCACGGAGGAAGCGGCGCCACTGCTCGAAGAGGCGCGGACGATCTTCGAGCGGATGAAGGCAACGCGCTGGCTCGAACGAGTGGCGCAAGTCCTTCCCAGCCGCGAGCCCGAGACCGCGATCTCCTGAGCTAGGGAAAGCCCGCGGCGTCTGGATGCAGGTCGGCAGCGCCGCCGTCGTGACACTCGCTGGGCACCCGGTACTGCAGGTTGCTTCCCGAGTCGGAGGCATTCGTCGCGAGCTGCTCCCGCATCATCGCGCGTGCCGTTTTCTCCGAGAGACCGAGGTGGACGCCGATCTCGACGCCGCTCTGGTAGCCGTAGCAGTTGGCCAGGCCTTCGTTGCGCACGCCCTGGAGGTGCCACGACTCGTGCCCGAGGACGGCGAGCGCGCGGGCCGTCTGCGAGAACGACTGCGCGCGGTGCTTGATCGCGAGCTGGTAGAGCGTGTTGCAGATCGACGGCGTCAGGTAGGCGCGGTTGCCGCCGACGTAGGCGAGCCCGTCCGCGTCCTGGACGACGCCGACGTACAGCCCGCTCGTGTCGCAGCCGATCCGGGCCGGGTGTCCGGCGACGAATGAGGCCTCGCGTGAGAGGACGGCCTCCGTGTGTGCTCGGTTCTCGGCGCTGACCGCGTCCCAGCCCTTCGGCCGCGAGGCGTAGAAGAGGATCGCCGCGACGAGCGCGATCCCGGCGGCCGCCTCCGCGACGTGGATCCAGCGAAAACGGGGTGCCTCGACGACCGGGAGGACGGTGGCCTGGTCGGAGTCCCACCAGGCCCAGCTCCCCAGCTCGGAGAGGTCGCGCTGCTGCGGGCCGCGATCGGGCGACGACGCGGCCGGCTGCCTCCGCCGCGTCTGCATGTAGCCGCCCAGGAAGAACTCGACCTCGAGCCCGAGCGCGGCCAGGAAGAGCAGCCACACCGGGATCGCCGCCTGGATCCAGTAGGGCAGGAAGAAGTAGACGATCACGCTCGCGAGCACGGCGACCCGCCCCAGCCGGAAAAGGCGCGCCCGCCGCTGCATGTCGACGCTCACGAGACGAACGTATCGGCTGCTGTAAGACTTGCGCCCAGCATGGAGCTGCTCCGCCAGGCGCTGACCGAGCTCGCGGCCGCGAAGGAGAGGAAGTATCTCGACGAGAAGGCGGATCGCAAGGCCGCCGCCGGCTACTACTCCGAGCTGGACGCGGACGCGGAGGCGCCCGAGCTCTTTTCAGCGCTCTCGAGCCTGCTCGAGGACACGCATCGAGTGCGCCCCGCCTACTGCCCCGCCGTCGAGCTCTATCCCTGGATCGACCTCCAGCCCGACGGGATGCTGCGCAGCGTCTACACCGAGGAGGAGTTCGATCCGAAGAAGTTGATCGAGGAAGCGGCCAAGATCGAGTCCCAGCGCGCCTCGTTCCGGGTTGAGGAAACCGGCGAGCGGGGCGCGGCCGACGAGTCGACCGAGGCTCTGCTGGAAAAGCTCCACCCGTACAACTGCGAGCACGTCGTCTGCC
The DNA here is from genome assembly GCA_035318925.1 of Gaiellaceae bacterium. Lineage (GTDB taxonomy): Bacteria > Actinomycetota > Thermoleophilia > Gaiellales > Gaiellaceae > VAXT01. The sequence continues at coordinate 125,317 of DATHDS010000012.1, read as the reverse complement.
AGTCGTGGTTCAAGCACCACGAGCCGATGCGCGGCGACCTGCACCACCTCTTCACGTGCGAGCGAAAGTGCAACAGCTTTCGCGGCAATTCGCCGTACGTCGACTTCCCCGACTACCTCGAGGTCGTCCGCGAGAGCTGCGGCAAGCGCGAGGCCGCCGGCTTCGAGCCCTGGCGGCAGAAGGCGCCGGTCGCGCGCGCGACGCTCTACTTCCTGCTCCGGTACCCAGGGCTCGGCGTCTACACGGAGGAGAGCCTGGCGCTGCTCCTGGACTGGCACGAGAGCGCGCCGGTGAGCGAGTACGAGCGCCATCGCAACGCGGCGATCTTCGAGAAGCAGGGGAACCGGAACCCATTGATCGACCATCCGGACTGGGCGCGCCGGATCGGCTTCGCGGGCGGGCTCTGACTTTCATTTTTGGCGGCGGCAGGAGATGATCCGGCCATCGCCACGTTGATCGACGACCAGCTCGACCTTCAGGCGTCGCTTCGCGGCCAGGTCATCGACCCGCAGCATCCCGACTTCGACCTCGCCCGGGGCATCTTCAACGGCGCCATCACCCGTCGCCCCGCGCTGATCGTCCGGCCGATCGACGCAGCCGACGTCGTCACTGCGATCGAGTTCGCGCGCGCTGCCGAGCTACCGCTCTCCGTTCGCGGCGGCGGCCACAACGTCGCGGGTCATGCCGTCTGTGAGGGCGGCCTGATGCTCGACCTCCGCTTGCTGCGCGGGGTTGAAGTCGACGAGACGACTCGCGTCGCCGAGGCCGGGGGAGGCGCAACGTGGAACGACTTCGATCCCCCCTGCCAGCGCCACGGCCTGGCGACGACGGGCGGGACGTTCGGGACGACGGGGATCGGGGGACTGACGCTCGGCGGCGGGATCGGCCACCTGATGGGACGCTACGGGCTCACGCTCGACAACCTGCTCCAGGCGGAGGTGGTGACAGCGGACGGCCGGGTTCTCCTGGCGAGCGAAGACGAGCACTCCGACCTCTTCTGGGCGCTTCGCGGGGCTGGCGGCAACTTTGGCGTCGTCACCCGCTTCTTCTACCGCTTGCACGAGTTGCCCCCGCTGACCGCGGGGCTCCTCGTCTACGACTTCGCGAACGCGAACGCCGTCATCCGCAGCTTTCGCACTGTGGTCGAAGACGCGCCCGACGAGCTCACCTTCGTTCTCGTCCTCGGTCACGACGGCGCAAGTGGCGCCGCTGTGGTCGTCGTGGCGGTCTGCTGGAGCGGCGACTCGGAGGACGCGCGCGGACGGCTCGACGCCCTGCGCTCGATGCCGGGCTTGCTGCTCGACGCTGTTCGGCCGACGAGCTACCTGCAGCTCCAGGCGATCTTCGGCGAGATTCCCTTCGGGCTTCGGCACTACTGGAAAGGCCATTTCGTCACGGCGATGCCCGACGAGGCGATTGAGTTTGTCGTCGAGCACTTCGCGCGGCGGCGCTCGCCGCTCGGAAGCGTGCTGATCGAGCCGCTAGAGGGTCAAGCGAAGCGAGTGCCGGAGGACGCCACGGCGTTCGCCAACCGGCACGCCGCTTTCAACGTGAGCGGCCTCTCGATCTGGGAATCGCCTGACGACGACGACGAGCAGATCGCGTGGGCGCGAGCGTTCGGCGATGGCGTTGCTCCCTACTCGAGTCGCGGCGGCGGCTACCTCAACTACATGGGCAGCGACGAGCCGCTCGAGCGCGTGCAGGCCGCGTTCGGAGCGGAGAAGTTCGCCCGCCTACGTGAGATCAAGCAGAAGTTCGACCCGGACAACGTCTTCCGCCAGAACCAGAACATCCCACCTGCGGGCTCATAAGGGAAAGAGCGCCGCTAGCTCGTCGCGCTCGGCAGGGGTGAGCTCGACGTCGAGGGCCGCGCACGCCGGCTCGAGGTGCTCCGGGCGCCTGGGGCCGACGACGACCGCCGTGACGCGCGGATCGGCGAGCAGCCAGGCGAAAGCGAGCGTCGGCATGTCGACGCCACGCTCGGCGGCGGCCTCGGCGAGGCTGTCGAGACCGCGGTAAACGGCCTCGCTGTCGAGGTGCAGGTACGGCTCGGGTCGCATCGTCATGCGCGAGCCGGGAGGGGTGGGCTCGTCGCGGCGGTACTTGCCGGCCAGCCACCCGCCCGCGAGTGGGCTGAACGGAGTGAAGCCGAGGCCCTGTTCCGCGCAGAGCTGAAGCACATCCTCCGACTCGCGAGCGAGCAGCGAGTACGAGTTCTGCACCCACTGGACGCGGCCGCGTGCCTGCTCGAGCCAGGCGACGTCGACGTTGCTGGCGCCGATCCCGCGCACCTTCCCGGCCCGGGCGACCTCGTCGAGCGCGTCCAGCGTCTCCTCGAGCGGCGTCTCCGGATCGGGCTCGTGAATCAGGTACAGGTCGACGTGATCGACGCCGAGCCGCATGAGGCTGCCGTCGATCTGCCGGAGGATGCGCTCGCGCGAGAGGCCGTGGTCCTCTGGATCTCCTTCGACGGAGTGGAAGACCTTCGTTGTCAGCGCGGGCTCGTTGCCGGTGCGCTCGAGCCAGCGGCCGATCCACGTCTCGCTGCGCCCGCCACCGTAGGCGTCGGCCGTGTCGAAGCTCGTAATTCCGCGCTCCCAGGCCACGTCCATGAGCCGGTACGCCTCTTCCTCACTCTCGCCCCGGCCGAAGAACTCGGGCGCAGAGCCGATTCCCCCGAAATTGCCACAGCCGAGAATGAGGCGAGAGACCGCCATACGCGATGAGCGTAGCGGTGGGCCCTATCGTGTTCTGACGGGTCAGCGGATGCGGTAGGGAGCGCAGCTTCGTGCCCGGTTACCGGCCCGGTCCCAAGCTTTGATGCAGAACTGGTAGCGGCCCGGGCGCATCCGCCTCGGAAGCGGCCGCGAGCTGTAGAAGTCGAGCGGCGCCGTCCAGACGCTTTCCAGGAAAGGAAAGGACCGCGCCAGGATCGGGCGGCCACGATACTCGAGCGTTGCGCGATACCGGACCGCTCCGCGGTTGTCTTCGAGCTGCGCCGTGAACTGCGCGGTCGTGCCCCGCCTGGCGCTGCCGCTGAACGCGCGAGCCCTCGGCTTGACGAGATCCGGGGCGAGCATCACTCGCAACGATGAGACGGCGCTGACGACGCCGTTGAAGGTCACGCGCCAGTAGAAGGTCTGCCCGTACGGCGGCCCGTACGCCCTCGGCGGAGCCCAGCTCGTCCAGCACGCATAGTTCTGGGCCGAGCAGGTCTGACCCTCGGCGCCGACGACCTGTCCCGGCCCGAAGTAGGGGTCGGTGGAGAGCTCCCAGATGGTCGTGATGATGCCCTGGGGCGGCACGTCGGGCCAGTTGACCTGCCAGTGATAGGTGATGTACGCGCCGGGCTGGATTGTGACGGTCGAGCCATTCGACGGCGTGAGCAGCGTGACCGTCGGTGAGGCCGCCGCCGGCCCAGCCGTACCGAGAGTGACAGCGGCGAGGACGACAGCGAGGGCGGCCAGGCGGGCAGGACGGAGCGAACTGAGGGGCGGCGTTGTGAGCTCCCTGTTTAGACGACGAGCGCTGGAACAGCTCTTGCTCCGTTGCATCGGCCTTGCTGGCCGGCGCCGGATCGCTCGGACGAGGGCTCTCGCTAGCGCACCCGAACGGGCGCACAACGACGGGTGGAGTTTCGGCTCAGGTCGGTGACACGGAGGCAGACGCGGTAGGCACCCGCCGGCGCGGATCGCGGGATGAAGAGCCTGTAGTAGTAGGTGGTCTCGAAGCGGGCCGTCATCACGGTGAGGGCCAGATGTGTCAACCGGCGAGATCCGCGGTAGAGGCCGGCGTCGATCTTGACGATGCCCGATCGCGTGTCGCCCATGTGGATGTTGACTCGGCCCCACCGACCGCGGGTCAGGGTTGCGGGCGACACACGCACCCTCGGCGGTGTCCGATCACGCTCGCAGGCATCGCCGAGCTTGCTCCCGTCGGAGTTGCGCTGGTCGCGGTTGGCAACCCTGGGACAGTTGTCGCGCGGATCGAGGATGCCGTCATGGTCGCTATCGGGGAATGGCTGGCCTCTGAACGAGCCGGTTGCGGAGGCCGGGGGTTGGCCGCTCGCCCACGTGACGCTCACGCGCCAGTAGAAGGTGATCGGCGCGCCCTGCTGTCGGGTCGCACAGTCAGGCGGCCGAGAGGTGGCCAGACACGCATCGGCATACCGGAACCAATCCGCCTGCGCTTTCAGGCTCGTGAAGCACGCAAGGTCGGCCGGCTCACAACCGCGGCTGGTGTTGTAGGCGCCGGCGGCGAAGGTCGGGTCGGTCGAGACCTCCAGGGCCACATGGACCGCTTGGCCCGGCGGTGTCGGGTAGTCGACGCGCCAGCTGAAGAGCGGAGTGTCCTTGGGCAGGCTTGTCAGCTTGAACGTCGCACCGCTCGCGGGGGCAATCAGCGTTACGACAGGCGCTGCGGCGTCATGAGCGAGAGCGCCGGCGCCGAATGTGAGTGAAGCAAGCGCCAGGAGACTGACGACGAAGAGGCGGCGACTGACCATGGGATCGAATCGGCAGCTCACGCGTTCGACTTGACTGCCGTAGCCCGATGCGTCTCTAACCCGGGCGCTGGCCCTGTGCGATGACGAACGCGCCGACTGCGCCGCCGATTGCGAGGCCAACTCCTCTCGCGCTGTCGAGGCCGATCTCGCGCAGGACGCCCCAGGCGACGATGTAGCTCCAGCCCGCCAGCGCGGCTCCGTAGACCAGGGCGAGGCCGGAATCGTGCGCGTTCAGCCCTCCGCCCGAAAGCTGGAGCTGCCGCTCGAGCTCCTTCGCGCGTCCGGCTGCTGCCGCGTAGAGCTGTGAGTTCCGCAGCTCGTAGAGATGGATCCCGAGCGTCGCGACCAGGCCGAGCACGCCGATGGCGATCAGCTCCACCGCCGCCCGGGGGTGAGCGAAGAAGCCGACCGACGCGCCCGCGAACGTCGGCACGAACGCGATCAGCTTGAAGCGGATGTCCGTCAGCGTGCGGAGCAGCTGCGTCGTCTGCTCGTAGTCGAGCCGGAGACGGTCGTCGGGGTCCATCAGCCTCCGAGCCTCGCCAGGGAGCGCGTCGCGGCGAGCCCGGGCATGAAGAAGTACGCTCCGCCCCGGACCGAGACGAATCGAGGCACCTCGCTCACCCGCTCGCGGACGGAGCTCGACTGAACGGTGAAGGTCCCGCCGTGCGGGCTCGACGGCGCGACGAGCGGGTCGGCGTCGTCGTAGAGCCCCGCGAACTTCGGGCTGTTCAGCCAGGTGTCGTTCACGAACTCGAACTGGCGCGAGATGTTCCCGTTCAGGCAGATGAAATGGAGCCCGCGCTCGCCGGAAATCGCGGCGTCTACGAGTAACGCCTTGTCGGGTCTCAGGAGCTCCTCCTCACCGTACTCGCGGCCGCGGCGCAGGATCCGGTGGCGCCGGTTGATCGCCCACGATTGTGCCGTTCCCGGTTTCGGATCGAGGGAGTCTCGCGGATTCGCGCGCCGGATGTGCGAGCCAATCGGGCAGCGAGTGCCGTGGCGATCGTCCTGGAAGTAGGCGAAGTCGTTCGCCTCCGCGAGCGCGGGGTCGTCGCCGTCGGGTGCGATCACGAGCGGTGCGCCGCCGGGCCAGCGTCCGACCATCTTCGCCGCGAGCCGGAGCCGGCGGACCGGGTCGGAGCTCCCGTCCGGGTTCCTCGACGCCTCGTCGACGAACCTCCAGAAGCCGTGGACGTCCTGGCGCAACTGGCGGAAGACGAGGTAGGAGCCGTTGCGCGCGAGCTCGGGATGGGCGTCGAGGAGCGGCTGATCGGTGTAGCGGCCGTACTCGTTCGGGTAGCCCAGCACGAACTCGCCGAAGCGCAGCGTCGTCTCGGGCGGGCCCTTCTTCGAGAGGCCCTCGACGAACGGTTGTGAGATGCCGTCGCGGAAGCCGAACGGCTCGTGGCCATCGAGGTTCGAGGTCTCGAGTCTGGCGAGGACCCGCAGCCCCGCGCCGAGCTCGCCGGCCTGCTCGCGCTCGAGGCGGGCCAGAGCCGGGTCGTCGGAGGCGTAGAGGAGCAGCACCGCGTCGACCTCGGGCGTCCCGGGGCCGCCCCAGGCCCAGTGCTCCGGGGCGTTCTCGTCGATGTCGCCGAGCGCGCGGCTCTGGTGCGCTGAGGCCATCCCGTCGGCGAACTCGGTGGAGAAGAGGCCGACGGTCGCCGCGTCGAGACCGAGCTTCGCGAGCCCGGAGCTCGTGAGCGCGAGGTTCACCGCCTGTCCTTCCGGGCTGCGCTCGGCGGTCGTCAGGCTGCCCGCGACGGCGCCGAGCCAGGCCCGGCCGGCGGCGCCGTCGTCGATTCCGACGAGCAGGAACTGGGCCGAGGGCAGGTTGCCGTAGCCGCGGGCGACGAGGCCCTGCACGTCGTTCAGCTCGGGCGCGCTCACAGCGCCTGCACCCACTGCTCGGTCGTCTCGCGGCCGGGCTCGCCGCGCAGCCCGGCGCGAATCCGCGCGTTGTTCGCGATGTTGGCGCAGCTGAGCTGGTCGTAGGCGGAGTACCACACCCGCGTCGGCACCTGGTGCAGGCGCAGGTAGTCCTTGAACGCGAGCTCGTCGCGGCAGCCGTCGGCGATCAGGAAGCGGGCGTTCGGATAGCCGTGGCCGTTGCTGAAGACGATGTTGAGCCCCCACGCGATCTTGTCGATGAAGTCGTCCATGTAGCTCTCGAGGCTGCCGTCGTAGTTGCTGGCGAAGATCACGCGGCGCTTGTCGTCGAGGAAGACCCAGCGCGCGAAGTGAATCGTCTTCACACCGGCCAGGTTGCCGCGGTTGAAGACGTGCCTCGTCACGTAGTTGATCGCGTACAGCACCCCGGTCAGCGTCAGGCGCCGGAAGAGGCCCGGCTTGACGAAGCCGAGCGCCGTGAACGGGTTCTGGACGACGTGGTCCTCGAGCGCCGCGAGCTCCTGGACGACCTCGACGGGCGCTTTCACGTGCGGCGCCTTGTCTCTGCGCTCGTGCCGGCGCAGCAGGACGAGGAAGAACGGGGCGGCGAGGAGCAGGAGCGGCAAGAGCACGAGCACGAGCAGCGCCACGACGAGCAGGTGCCCGAGCTCGCGCAGCCGGAAGCCGAGGTCGAGCCCCGCGGGCGGGCTCAGCGCCCGGCTGAGCGTGCGGTCGGCCTCGACGTGCTCGAGCACCGAGCGCCGGATCTCGGCCGGGTCCTGGCGCCGCAGGTGGTCGGCACCGTCGAGAAAGTCCTCGAGCCGGTCACGCAGCTCGGCCTCCTCGCGGATCTGGTGGCGCGTGCGCCCGACGGTGTTGACGTAGAAGGCCTGCTCCTTGACGCGGTGGCGCCGCAAGTAGTCGAGGCGCGTTTCGCGCGTCCGCTTCCTCTCTTCGGGATAGCCCTCGCAGTGCTCGAAGAGCCGGTCGAGCCCCTCGCCGGACTGGTCGACGAGCTGGCCGAGATGATGCTCCCGCGAGACATCGAGGTCGCTCAGGTAGAGGAGCGACGCCGGCAGCGGCTCGCCGCGAAGGTCGGTCGCCTCCTCGAGCACGATGAAGCGCGCGAAGTGCACGCCGTCGAGCGCGCCGAGGTCGACCACCGAGCCGTTCGCGACTCCGTCGCCCATCGTCTTCAGGAGCTCCTGGAGGCTCTCGACCTGGCCCGGCCGGACCTGGGCGACGAGCGTCAATGCGACCTGATGCGGCACCGAAAGCTCAGCTCGTCGAGGTCAGGGTGAAGTACAGGATCCGGTTCCGCCCCCAGTAGACGAGCCCGAGATAGACCCCCGGCGAGACCTCGCGGATCTCGTCTCTGACCTTGTGCGCGATCCGCGATGTCTTCGAGTAGTCGAGCACGATCGTCTCGGCCTGGTCGAGCCAGCTCGGGTCCTTGTAGACGTTGGCCCGGACGGCTTTGACGCCGAACATCGAGACGATGTTCAGCAGGTCGCCCCTCTGCGGATTGAAGATCTTTCCGCGCCAGGCGAGCCAGTGGATCAGCTTCTTCGCGGGCCAGGCGACCTCCGTCCCGGGAGCGACGAGGACCGTCCCTTTCGTCCGGCCGACGGGGATCGCGCCCGCGGCGCTCTCTCGGAAGAGCGTGTCGAGCTCGTCCGGGGACATCTCGAGTAGCTGCGGCACATCGACAACCATGGACTGGCTCCCTTCGGGTCGGGGAGCTGGGCCGCCCCTCGAACCTAACACTGCGGACGCCATCAGCCAAGCGGCACCCCGTTGACGTGTTTCGCGGGGAATGCTTACATCGGGCACGTCCCGCGGCGAGCGGCCGTCGCTTCCCTCCGGTGAAAGGAGCCTTCGACTTGCCCGGCTCGCCGCTCTCATCCCTGTTCGACGGCTTTTCCGAGATGCTCGACAAGCGGATCGGCTGGGACCGGCTCCCGCTGCCGATTGCGATGCTGACTCTGATCGGCCTTCGCGACCGCCTGCGCGAGGAGAACCTCTACGACACGGGCCGGGGCGAGCTCGACCGCCCCGACGTCTCGGCGCACGAGCGCTACCGGACCGCGCGCACGCTCGACGGCTCGTTCAACGACCTGAACGACCCGCTGATGGGGAGCCTCGGCAGCCGGTTCGGCCGGAACGTCCCGCTTCGCTACACCTACACCGAGCCGCCGGACGCGCTGCTCGACCCGAATCCGCGCCTGGTCAGCCGCGAGCTCTTGACGCGCGACGAGTTTCAGCCGGCGACGACGCTCAACCTGCTCGCGGGCGCGTGGATCCAGTTCGAGGTGCACGACTGGTTCAGCCACGGCAAGAACGAGCCCAAGGATCCCTGGCAGATCACGCTCGAAGACGACGACCCCTGGCCGGATCACCCGATGACGATCCCGCGGACGCGGCGCGACCCGAGCGCCGACCCGAACGGGCCCGCGACGTTCGTCACCGACGACACTCACTGGTGGGACGGCTCGCAGATCTACGGACGCGACGTCGCGTTCGCCGACGCGCTCCGGACGCACGAGGGCGGCAAGCTGCGGATCGACGAGACGGGCCTCCCGCCGGCCGATCTCGAGAAGCACGTCGACCTCACGGGCGTCGCCGGGAACTTCTGGGTCGGCCTGGCGCTGCTGCACTCGCTGTTCATGCGCGAGCACAACGCGGTTGCCGACCACCTGGCCGCCAAGCACCCGGAGCTCGACGACCAGAGCCTCTTCGACAAGGCTCGGCTGGTGACCTCGGCGCTGATGGCGAAGATCCACACCGTCGACTGGACGCCGGCGATCATCGCGCATCCGACGACGGTGATCGCACTGCGCACCAACTGGTGGGGCCTTCTGGGCGAGCGGCTGGACAAGCTGATCGGCAGGCGGACCTCGAACGAGGTCATCCGCGGCATTCCGGGCTCGCCGACCGACCACCACGGGGTTCCCTACGCCTTGACCGAGGAGTTCGTCGCGGTCTACCGGATGCACCCGCTGATCCCGGATGAGTTCAGCCTCCGCTCGCTCGGGGACGACAGCGAGCTGCGGAACGCGACCCTGCCCGAGATCGGGGCGCTGCACGTCCGCGAGGTGCTGTCCGAGCTGTCGATGACCGATCTCCTGTACTCGTTCGGGACGCTGCACCCCGGGGCGATCACGCTCCACAACTTCCCGAAGTTCCTCCAGCACTTCGACCGGCCGGACGGGTCGCTGATCGACCTCGCCTCGATCGACGTCCTCCGCAGCCGCGAGCGCGGTGTGCCGCGCTACAACCAGTTCCGGCGGCTCTTCCACCTCGAGCCCGTCAAGACGTTCGAGGAGATGACCGACAACCCCGCCTGGGCTGCCGAGCTCGAGCGGATCTACGGGGACGTCGAGCGCGTCGACGCGATGATCGGGTTCTACGTGGAGCCGAAGCCGAAGGGGTTCGGGTTCAGCGACACGGCCTTCCGCGTCTTCATCCTGATGGCGTCGCGCCGGCTGAAGAGCGACCGGTTCTTCACGCGCGACTACCGGCCCGAGGTGTACACGCAGGCGGGCATCGACTGGGTGGAGGCGAACTCGATGCGCTCCGTGCTGCTGCGCCACTTTCCCGACCTCAAGCCGGCTCTGCGCGGGGTCAAGAATCCGTTCGCGCCCTGGGTGCGCACGGGCTGATGGTGAGCAGCTTCGCCCGCGTCACGCTCGCGGGCATCCGGATCTTCAACGGCACGGCGGGGCTCCTGGCGCCGTCGATGTTGTCGCGCAAGCTCGACGCCGAGGAGGCGGCCGGGCCGATGTCCTACCCGTTCCGCATGTTCGGGATCCGGACGATCCTGATCGGCGTCGACCTGCTCTCGCGCGACCCCGAGGTGCGCCGCCACGCGGTGCGCCAGGCTCCTCTGGTCCACGCCTCGGACACGATCTCGGCGTGGACAGCGGGCAAGCTGGGCGCCCTGCCCCCGAAGGCCGCGAAGACGGCGACGACGATCTCGGCGGTCAACCTCGTGCTGGCGCTGCTCGCGAACCGCCGCGCCCGCTAGTCCTCGACCACCTGCACTGACAGAGCTCGAGCTCGCTGCTTCAGGGAGCGTCCGAGCTCCGAGCGCTGGTCGAGCCAGATCGCGCCCATCCCGGCGGCGACTGCGAGCTTCCTCCGCCGGAGGAGCCCGTAGACGAGCACGATCGCTCCCGAAGTGAAGAGCGGCCCGAGCTCCACGCTGCGCTTTTTGCGCCCCTCGGGGCTGAGGTCTTTCTCCAATTGTGTTGTCATGTCCGCAGCCTAAGGAAAGACCTCGTCGCCGGTCGGTTCGTAGTGCTCGACGTCGTTCATCTGCTGCCGCAGCTTCGCGAGCTCGAAGTACATCCGCTTCCGAGCGCGGCTCTGGTTGCCGAGCGGGCGGTGCTCGGGAACGCAGTGCCATGGGTTGAACGACAGGATCCTGGCGAAGCCAAGCTGCTCGGGCGAGTCGAACTTCTGTTTCGGGATCCTGAGCACCGCGGCCGGAACGCGCGGTGAGAGCTTCGTCGGCCAGAGCACGCCGTTGTGCTCGATCGGCATCCGGAACGGATCGGTCTGGAGCTGGAGCAAGATGTCGAACTCGACGTCCTGCTTCGCGAGCGTCGCGACCATCGCGTCGCGCAGATAGTTGTCGGGCGGGCGCAGGGGCAGGCGCGGCACACGCGTCCTCGTCTTCAGCCGCGGGCGGAACGAGTACTGCATCGCCTGGCCTTCCCCGAGCAGGTAGGGGACGCAGCTGAAGTAGTCGCCCTCGAGCGGGCTCGTCTGGGTCTTCGTCCAGAGCAGCTGCATGATCGAGTCGAGGATGTGCGGCTCGCGGAAGTTGAGGAAGTAGAAGATCTGCGCGTTCTTGTAGCTCCAGCGCTGGAGCTGTGCGTTCGCTCTCGTGTTCGGTGTGACGAAGGTCGGCGTCGAGATGCCGAGGAAGTCCTGCGTGTGCTGCTCGTCGTCGAGCAGCTTCGGTCCCGGCACGCCCATCAGCTTGATGCTCATGCTCAGGAAGCCGACGTCGTCGATGTCCGGCGGCACGTACGGGCCGGGGCCTGCGTAGCGAACCCATGCCGGGTACGTGCGGCGGGGCTCGGCGAAGATGCCGTGTCGCATCGCCTCCGGCAGGTCGTCGCGGACGGTGAGCTCGGCACGGACGATGCCGTGCGTCTTCGTGTTCCCGCCACGCTCGGCGTGGCCGGGGTGCCAGAGCCGGCGGATCTGGGCGTTGAAGCTCGCGATGATGTCGTCGAGATGGGCCTCCTCGTCCGGCTGGGCCCGTTCCTCGGCGATCTTCAGGCCCTCGTCCTTGCGCCGCCAGTTGATCAGGGCTGTCACCCCTCTGGACAACGGGCCGCGGAGAACCTTGTCTGCGGCGGGCCGGAAGAACGGGTCGAAACGGCGCTCGACGCGGATCAGGAGGATCAGCGCGCGGCTAATCGCGTTGAGCAGGAAGTTGCCCGTGTCGGGCGGCGGAAAGCCGAAGCCGGGGCCTGGGTTGGAGCGAGCAGCCATCAGTGTCCTCGCCGCAGCCGGGGCATCGTAGTGGAGGGAGCCCTGTGCGGGCTCCCTCCACCAGCGCGGTCACCGCCGCTTTACGGGCCGACGGTGAGCTTGGCTTCGTAGATGTTCTGGTTGCGGTTGCCGGTATTTCCCGACGGCGGACCGGGCGCCGGGTCGAGATCGCAAGGCGTCACGTCACGGTTGTCGGCCCACGCGACGTGGACGATGTTGTTCACCCCGTTCCAGAACGCGTCGAGCTCGATGTAGTCCCCGTGGAACGCTGCGGTCCCTCCTCCGAAGAGCAGGCATTCGGGGTTGTGCGAGATGTTCGTCACGCGCTGCGGCGTGTCGAACGACGGCCAGACGGCGCCGTTGCAGTTCGTGCACGAGTAGTAGACGTCGAGCGCCTCGTTGTCCGGCGTCACCGAGTTCCGGAAGTCGTACCAGGCGACGCTCAGCGTGCCGTGTGACACCTCGATCGTCGGGAAGATCTGGTGCCGGGCCCCCGGATCGTCGTTCACCTGGACGGCGGAGCTCCACGACGCGCCCCCGTTGGTCGAGCGCTGGGCGTAGATGTCGTAGTCATCCCCGACCAAGCTCTGGTAGGCGGCATAGACGATGTTCGAGTTCGTCGTGTCGGTGGCGAGGAACGCGAACGTCGGCGTCCGCATGGCCACACCTGGCGCCTGCGGTGCGTTGATCGTGTTCAGGGCCAGCGGCTGCGTCCAGTGGCGGCCGCAATCCGTCGACTTGACGAAGTTGATCGTGTCCAGCCCCTGCTGGCTGAAGGCCTCGAACGCGACGTAGATCGTCCCGTTTGCGGCCACGGCGATGTCGGCGCCCTGGTTGTGCGAGGCACCGGACTGTCCGCCGTTGGAGATCTGGTGCGGAGACGTCCACGTCACACCGCCGTCGGTCGAGCGGCTGAACATGACCGGCGATCCGCCGAGCGCACCGTGGAAGTTCGTGTCCGCGTAGTAGACGTTGCCCGAGCACGGGCTTGCGGACGGCGTGTTGAGATCGATCTCCATCCACGGCTTGTCGGTGAAGTTGCCCGCGAAGCCCACGGACGGGGAGATTGCGAAGCCGACGGCGCCGCGGTCGACGATCGTCGTCCCCTGGTAGGTGAAGTTCGGGGGTGCGCCGGCGGACGTCGTCGTGCTTGGAGTCGCCGGGCTTCCGGGCGTGTACGCGTAGCGCGCGACGAACCCGACCGTGTCGAGCGGGCGCTCACCCGGGTCGCGGTTCCGGTTGAACGCGATTCCGCCGACGAGCAGGTTGCCGTCTCGGTCGAAGCGGACCACCGGGTCGCCGGCCCCGTCGAGGCCGAGCAGCGGCGACGCGAGGCCCTGGGGCGACGTGTCGGTCGGGAAGCCCGGAACCATCGTGTTGTAGCCGTTCGGATGGTCCCCTGAACCGAACCAGGTCGTTCCGCCGTCGAACGAGAGGTAAATCGGCATCCACGTGTCGCCGAAGTGCGGCGCCATGCGGTAGTCGTTGGCGGACTCGGCGATCAGGTCACCGACCTGGCCGGTGACCGGCGAGGCGATTGTGCTGATCGCAACCGTCGTCTCGTTCGCCTGCCTGTTCTGTGCGTCCTTGCTCGGCGTGACGCTGTTGATCCCGCCGTCGACGTTGTTGTTGTCGTCGGTGACCTTGACGTTTGGTCCCACGGTCGAGTGGCTGCCGAGCACGCTGGGAGTGAGGACTAGCGTGCCGGCGAGCAGCGCGAACGCAGCGACCAAGGAAAGGCGACGCCTCATTGGCATCCCTCCTTCGTGACCCCTAGCTCTCCCTGAGGCGCTTACCTTATCGAGGAAGCGGGATCAGTGATTCGATACGGCGATCAGCCCGGCGATGCCGGCCGCGTAGAGCACGAGCACCGTCAGCGAGTCCAGGCCCATCCGGAAGACCTGCCGGTTCGGACGTGTGATCAGGCCCCAGCCGTAGACAACTGTGAGCACGACCCCGAGCGCGGTCAGGTAGATGTCCGTCGGCTGCGCCTGCGGCAGGACGGCCGAGCCCGAGAGCACGCTCGCGAGCAGGAACAGCACCGGCAGGAACGCGTTGCCGCCGAAGATGTCGGAGACGGCGAGCTGAAAGTCGCCGAGCCTGATCGACGCGATGCCGGTCGAGACCTCCGGGAGCGCGGTCGCGGCGGCGAGGATCGTCGCGCCGAAGAGGACGCCTGAGAGGCCGACGTGGTTCGCGATCCGCTCGCCGCTTCGCTCGAGGACGATGCCCGCGACGAGGGTCACCGTCGCGCCCGCGACGAAGACGACGCCGGCGCGCGCGAGGCTCATCTTCTCGGCGACGATGGCCTTGGAGTGGCCGAGCGGCTTCTCCTGGCCCCCCGGCGCCGTGCCAGTCGTGTCGTGCCATGGCAGGCCGCGCCGGGCCCGGTTGACGAGCCAGACGCCGGCAAGCCAGCAGACAGCGATCAGCAGCGCGGCCGGCTCGATCCGCCCGAACGGATGTCCGGCCGGCAGCTGCGCCCCCATGACCGAGATCGAGAGCACGAGGATCACGAGCAGGCCCTCGAGCCCGAGGATGAGCGAGGCCGCGCGGGTCGTCAGCGCCGACTCCTTGCCCATCGCGACGTCGAGCACGACAAGCACGACGGTCTGGATCGCGATCCCGCCGAGGATGTTGCCGATCGCGATCCCGAGATCGTGCGCGAGTGCCGCCGAGGCCGTGATCGCGATCTCCGGCAGGTTCGTCGCGATCGCGAGCAGGACCGCGCCGCCGAGGGCCTCGCCGAGCCCGAGCCGCATGTCGAGCGCATCGGTCGAGCTCGACAGGTGGATGCCGGCGACCCAGACCGCCCCGGCCGCCGCGCCGAAGATGAGGACGAGCGGGGCAATGCCCAGGCCCGAGAACACGGGGGCAGTTTCTACGAAAGCCCGCGGCTGGCATGCTGAAGACGTGAGCGACGGGCTCGCCATCCGCCTGCGCGGGGTCGTGAAGCGCTACGGCGCGATCACCGCGGTCGACCACCTGGACCTCGACGTCCCGGTCGGCACCTGCGTCGGCCTGCTCGGCCCGAACGGCGCGGGGAAGTCGACGACGATGCGCATCCTCACGGCGCAGTCGATCGCCGACGAGGGCGAGATCGAGGTGCTGGGCTTCCGGCTGCCGCGCGAGTCGAAGGCCGCTCGCGCCGAGTGTGGCGTCGTACCGCAGCTCGACAACCTCGACACGACGCTCACCGTGCAGCAGAACTTGCTCGTCTTCACGCACCTGTACCGGATCGGCCGGGCCGACCGGGCCGAGGCGATCGAGCGGGCGCTGAAGATGGCGAATCTTGTCGACCGCCGCGACACGCGCGTCGACAAGCTCTCCGGCGGGATGCGCCGCCGCCTGCTGATCGCGCGTGCGCTTGTGCACCGTCCCCGGCTCGTGCTGATGGACGAGCCCACGGTCGGGCTCGACCCGCAGGTTCGCCAGGAGCTGTGGGCGCTGATCGACGCGCTGCGCTCGGAGGGCACGACAATCCTCATGTCGACCCACTACATCGAGGAGGCGCAGCGCCTCGCCGACACGGTGCTGATCATGTCGCACGGCAGCGCGGTCGCCGCCGGGCCGCCTGCGGAGCTCGTGACCAAGCACGCGGGGAGCCAGGTACTCGAGGTCTACGGCCCGCCGACGCGACTGGCCGAGGTCGAGTCCGAGGCCGGCGCCGCCGGGTTGCGCACGAGGCGCACGGGCACGAGCATCTCGGTCCTCGGCGTCGACGCGAACGGCGACCATTCGTTCGAGGGCGAGCGCCGGCCCGCGAACCTCGAGGACGTCTTCGTGCTGCTGACCGGCGAGGAGATCGACTGATGGCGGCGGCGACCTCGCCGCGGCTCGGGCGGCTCGAGCGGCCCGCGCTGACGGGCGTTCTCGTGCGCGAGGTCGTCAACTTCTCGTCCTTCTGGCGCTCGACGACCTTCTCCTCGACCGTCGAGCCGACGATCTACCTGCTCGCGTTCGGCTTCGGGTTCGGCGCCCTCGTCGGGAGGATCGAAGGCCACCGGACGATCGACTTCATCGCCACGGGCACGGTTGCGACCGCCGTCCTCTTCTCGGCCGCGTTTCCGGCGATGTTCGGGACGTTCGTCAAGTACCAGTTCCAGCGCACCTACGACGCAATCCTCGCGGCGCCGGTCGACACGGAGGAGCTCGTCACGGCCGAGGCGCTCTGGATCGCGACCCGCGCCGGGCTCTACGGCTGCGTCCCGCTCCTCGTCGCGATGGCGTTCGGGCTCAATCCGTCGTGGGGGATGCTCGTCGTGCCGCTGATCGCCTGGACGGCCGGCTTCGGCTGGGCGTGTTTCGGGATCACGGTCGCCGGCTTCGCGAAGTCGTTCGAGAACTTCAACTACATCGTCAGCGCGGTGCTGACGCCGCTCTTCCTCGTCGCGGGGACGTTCTTCCCCCTCAGCCGGCTGCCTAGGTGGGGCCAGGTGCTGGGCGAGTTGAACCCGTTGCACCACTGCGTCCAGCTCGTGCGCGACGCCGTCTTCGGCTTCGCCGGCTGGGTCGATCTCGCGCGCTACGGGGCGCTCGTCCTCTTCGGCCTCGCCATGTGGCGGCTCGCGATCCACGCGATGGAGCGGAAGCTGATCGACTGAGGAAGGTTTGGCGAAACATGGCTGAGCCGCCGGGCCGGCGACGAGCCACGTTCAGCCAAACCCTCCTAAAACTTGGAGCCGGGCCGAACGACCATCAGATAGATGAACGCAAGCAGGATCACGTTCTGCGCGAGGCCGAAGATCATCCCGACCGGCGCCGCCGCTTCGGCCTGGAGCTCGTCGCTCTCCTCGACACCGCCGGCTGCAAGCTCGCGCGCGTGCTTGTGGAGCGCGGAGGTGTGCCGGCCGAGAATGAGCCAGCCGATGCCGATCGCGACCACCCAGAGGACGTAGGCGGCGACGAGCCAGAACTCGTCGAAGGTGTGGCCGGTGCGGTGCACGAGAAAGGTTCCGGCGACGAGTGTGAGCACGGCGCCCGGCGTGATCACGTAGCGCTCGGCGACGATCGAGAGGGCGGAGAGGTCCGCGATCGTGTGTGTGCGCTTGGACTTCGACGCCTTGATGCCGAGCGCCGTCGCGATCGCGGCGCCGCCGACGATCAGGAACACGCCGAGTATGTGTAGGAAGAGCAGTGTCTTGTACAAAGGGTCGCCTCCGCAGGGAAAGTTGCCGGGCGACTATAGAGCCCGCGCAGGACGATCCGGGCGCGGATCCGGGAGCGTCCTGACGCCGACCTAGAATGGGCCGTCCGTTGGCCGCCGACTTCGTCCACCTGCACGTCCACTCCGAGTACTCGATCCTCGATGGGGCTTGCCGTATCCCGGGTCTGGCCGCGCGAGCGGCCGAGCTCGAGATGCCCGCCGTCGGGCTCACCGACCACGGGTCGCTCGCCGGGGCGATCCAGCTCTTCAAGCACGCCGGCGAGCAGGGCGTCAAGCCGATCATCGGCTGCGAGGTCTACGTTTGCGACGACGCGTCGAAGCAGGAGAAGGGGTACGCGCACCTGACGCTGCTCGCCGAGTCGAACGAGGGCTACGGCAACCTCATCAAGCTCGCCTCAGCGGGGTATTTGCAGGGGTATTACTACAAGCCGCGCGTCGACTGGAGCCTGCTCGAGACGCACTCGCCGGGGTTGATCGCGCTCTCCGGCTGTCTCTCCGGGCGCGTCTCGAAGGCGCTCGAGGAATCGCGCGAAGCCGACGCGGCGGCCGACCTCGACCGGCTTGTCCAGGTCTTCGGGCGCGACTCGACCTACGTCGAGATCCAGAACGCGGGGCTCGACCAGCAGGCCCGCATCAACCCGCTGCTTGCCCGTCTCGCCGAGGGCACGGGCCTGCCGCTCGTCGCGACCGGCGACGTCCACTACCTCCTGCACGAGGACGCGCGCGCGCACGAGGCGCTCCTCTGCATCCAGTCCGGCGACTCGCTGAAGAACCCGAACCACTGGCGCTTCGACACCGACCAGTTCTACTTCAAGACCCCGGAGGAGATGGCCCTGGACTTCGCCGAGTACCCGGCCGCCGTGGCGCGGACGCTCGAGGTCGCCGAGCGGTGCAACGTCGAGATCGAGCTCGGCACGATCCGCTTGCCGAAATACCCGGTGCCGGAAGGCCGCGATGCCTTCGACTACCTCGTCGAGCTGTGCGAGAAGGGCCTGGCCAAGCGGTACGACCGCGCCACGCCCGAGCTCCAGGAGCGACTCCAATACGAGCTGAAGACGATCCGGGAGATGGGCTTCTCCGACTACTTCCTGATCGTCTGGGACTTCGTCAACTTCGCCAAGCGCAACGGCGTCTCGGTCGGCCCGGGCCGCGGCTCGACGGCCGGCTCGCTCGCCGCGTACTGCCTCGAGATCACCGACGTGGACCCGATCCGCTACGAGCTCCTCTTCGAGCGCTTCCTCAACCCGGGGCGGAAGTCGATGCCCGACATGGACATCGATTTCTCGGTCGCCGGCCGCGACCGCGTCATCAACTACGTCGCCGAGAAGTACGGGCGCGACCGCGTCGCCCAGATCATCACCTTCGGGACGATGATGGCTCGCGCGGCTGTGCGCGACGCGGGGCGAGTGCTCGAGGTCCCGTACGGCGAGGTCGACAAGATCGCGAAGCTGATCCCAGAGGGGCCGAAGGTCTACCTCGACGAGTGCCTGAAGCCCGGCGCCGAGCTGAAGGCGGCCTACGACAACGACCCGCAGGTGCGCGAGATCGTCGACCTGGCCAAGCCGCTTGAAGGCCTCGTCCGGCAGGACTCGATCCACGCCGCCGGGGTCGTCATCTCCGACCGGCCGCTGACCGACGTCGTCCCGCTCCAGCGCAAGGGCGAAGGCCAGGAGACGGTGACGCAGTTCGGGATGTGGGACGTCGAGGCGCTCGGCCTGCTGAAGATGGACTTCCTCGGGCTGCGCAACCTCGACGTGATCGACAAGGCGGTCGACCTGATCGGCGGCGGGCTCGACATCGCGAAGCTGCCGATGGACGATCGGAAGACGTACGAGATGCTCGCGCGCGGCGATTCGATCGGCGTCTTCCAGTTCGAGTCCTCAGGCATGCGCGAGGCCCTGAAGCAGGTGCGGCCGACTGTCTTCGAGGATCTGATCGCGCTCGTCGCTCTCTACCGGCCGGGGCCGATGGGCTACATCCCGCTCTACGCGAAGCGCAAGAACGGACAGGAGCAGGTGACGTTCATCGACCCGCGGCTCGAGGCGATCACGGGCACCACTCACGCCATTTGCATCTACCAGGAGCAGTACCTGGAGATCGCGAAGCAGATCGCGGGCTTCTCGCCGGCCGAGGCCGACGACCTGCGCAAGGCGATCGGCAAGAAGATCCACGAGCTGATGGCGTCGCTCAAGGAGAAGTTCCTCGAGGGCTGTGCGCAGACCGACACGCCGCCGGCCGTTGCGAACCAGCTCTGGAAGGACATGGAGTCCTCGCAGGACTACTCGTTCGGCAAGGCGCACGCTGCCTGCTACGCCCTGATCGCCTACCGAACGGCCTGGCTGCGCGCGAACCATCCGCGCGAGTACATGGCGGCGCTCATCTCGTCGGTCATGAACACGAAGGACCGCGTGCCGTTCTACGTGAGCGCCTGTCACGAGCTCGGGATCGAGGTCGAGCCGCCCGACGTCAACGAGTCCGAATGCGACTTCGCGGTCGTCGAGGGCAGGATCCGCTTCGGGCTGAACGCGGTCAAGAACGTCGGTGACTCGGCGGCGCGGGCGATCGTCGCCGCGCGCGCGGACGGTGGCGCATTCACCTCGATCTGGGACTTCGCCGAGCGCGTCGATCCGCAGGTCGCGAACAAGCGCGCGCTCGAGGCCCTCGTCCGCTGCGGCGCGTTCGACTCCACCGGCGACTCGCGCGGCGGGATGATCGCCGTGCTCGACTCCGCCACCGCGTGGGGCGGCCGCATGCAGGCCGACCGGCTTGCCGGGCAGGGCTCGATCTTCGACCTCGGAGACGAGGACGCGTCGCGGCCGGAGCAGCATCCGCCGGTTCCGGTGCTCGAGCTCGACAAGAACGAGCTCCTGCGGATGGAGAAGGAGACGCTCGGCGTCTACGTCTCGGAGCATCCACTCCAGGCGATCCGCGAGCAGCTGCGGCGCAAGACCGACTGCGGGCTCGCGGAGGCCGAGAAGCGCCGCGATGGCGAGATCGTCACCGTCGGCGGCATCGTCGGCGCGATCAAGCAGCTGACCACGAAGAAGGGCGAGCCGATGGTGTTCATGCGCCTCGACGATCTCGCGGGCTCGGTCGAGGTCGTCGTCTTCAACTCGGTCTACGGGGCGGCGCGCGACCTGATCGAGCTCGACACCGTGCTCGTGGTGAAGGGCCGGGTCGACCACAAGCAGGAGGGCGAGACGAAGCTGATCGCGATCGAGGTGGCCGCGTTCGAGGCCACACCGGAGCGGCGCGAGGTGCGGTTGCGCGTCGATGGGCGGAAGGCGCCGGCCGGGATCGTCCGGAGCCTCGCCGGGGTCGTGAAGGAGTTCCCCGGCGAGACGCCGGTGATCGTCGCCATCTCCACGTCGCAGGGCGAGACGACGCTCGCGCTCGGGCCGGACTACCGGGTCAAGCCGGAGCCGGACTTCTTCGCCGAGGTCAAGTCGCTCCTCGGCGAGGCCGCAGTCGCCTGACGGTTCTCGTTACGTCGTCTGCGCCGTGATGCGCCCGCTGATGATGTTCGTGAGCTCGTAGATCTCCGGCGGGATTTGCGGCAGATCCATGCCCTCGACCGCGGGCATGATGAGCTCGTCGTTGAAGCGCTCGAAGTCTTCGTTCGTCTCCCAGACGTCGAAGATCCGCCAGCCGGTCGAAGTGGCGCCTGAGGTATGGAGGATCAGGCCTGTGGGGGGCTCGGCGGGTCCCTTCGGGTCGCCGAAGGCCCTCTGGTTGACCTCTTCGTATTGCTCGCGGGTTCCACCTGGAATGTCGAGCAGGACACCGATTGCCATCGTTGCCTCCTTGGTCGCTTCTCTCGCCCGACTCTACGCCCGCGAGAAATACTGTGCCGCGATGGCCGCCTGGCGAATCGCCGGTACGTACCTCGAGTTCTGCAACTGCGACCCCGGCTGCGGCTGCAACTTCCGTGGTTTCCCGACCTCGGCGGAGGGTAACTGCCAGGCCCTGATCAGCCATGTGATCGAAAGTGGGAGCTCCGACGACGTCCAGCTCGCCGGCGCCAAGGCGTCGTGGGCGCTCTGGTGGCCGGGCCCCATCCACGAAGGAGGCGGCCGAGGGCACGCCTACATCGACTGTGCCGGTAATGACCAGTACGAAGCGCTCGCGCGAATCTGGCGCGGGGAGGAGGGCTGGGGGCTCTACGAGATCTTCAACTCGATGCTCGAAGAGAAGACTGCAGTCGACCGGGCGACGATCGACATCACCGTGGACGGAAGGCGCTCACGGGTCTCGATCGAGGGCGTGACCGATAGTCGGATGACGCCCCTCACGAACCCGGTCACCGGGGACGAGAACGAGGTGCGGATCGTCAAGAAGAGCGGCTTCATCTGGCGCGACGGTGAGATCGCCCAGGGCGAGCGGTTCAAGGTCGACCTCCCGGAGATGAGCTGGGACCTCTCGAGCCGGCACGCCGTCTTCTCGACCTTCGATTACACGAACGCCTGACCCGCGCCTTTTCCGACCTGTCCAGGGCCAGGCCCTAGCCAGGTCCGCAAACGGCCTGTCCAGGGCCAGGCCCTGGCCACGGCGAAACGGCACGTGTCCAGGACCAGGCCCTTCGCCTGGGCTGGAAATGGCTTACGCGGGGGTGGACGCCTGGGTGCCGATTTCGGCGACAACGTCGAGGCAGTGGACGGAGACGACGGTGCCGTCGACCTGCTTCGCGGCTTGCTGCCGGAGCTTTGACGCCTGCACTTCGCTGTCATCCATCGCGGTTCGGCTCTCCCACCAGGTCATCGAGATGATCACCCCATCCTGCGCGTCGGTGAGCACGGAACCGCCTTTGAG
The DNA here is from genome assembly GCA_035318925.1 of Gaiellaceae bacterium. GTDB lineage: Bacteria > Actinomycetota > Thermoleophilia > Gaiellales > Gaiellaceae > VAXT01. The sequence continues at coordinate 103,436 of DATHDS010000012.1, read as the reverse complement.
CCCGTCGAGGCCCTCGATATCCGTCAGGGCCGCGCGGAATGCCTCGATCGCCTCGTTCATCCGCTCCGGCTCGACTTCGTAGCGTGCGACTCTGGCGAACATGACCCAAGCCTACCCATTCAGCGGCGAAGCGAGTCGCGAAATTTCGGAGACCCCGCGCTGTGCTGGAACGATTCCCGCCCGCCCGGTGTAAGAACAGCGGTGGTGAGCCGACCACCCACAGAAGAAGAGCTCGTCGAGCGGGCGAAGCAGGGCGACGACGACGCCTATGAGGAACTCGTGCGCGCACATCAGGGGATCGCGTTCCGGACTGCGTATCTCGTGGCCGGAAGCGCCGCCGAGGCCGAGGACGCCGCTCAGGAGGCGTTCGTCAAGGCCCATCGCGCACTGGCACGGTTTCGCCGCGGGTCGCCTTTTCGGCCCTGGCTCCTCAGGATCGTCGCCAACGAGGCTCGAAACCGACGCCGTGCGGCGGGCCGTCGCGCCGCTCTCGTCCTGCGCGCGGCCGCCGAAGGATCCTCGGGGGACGCGGCTCCGTCCCCCGAGGGGGCTCTGCTCGCCGGCGAGGAACAACAGCGCCTGTTCGCAGCGGTCAACGGACTTCGGGAGGAGGAGCGGCTCGTGATTGCGTGCCGCTACTTCCTGGAGCTCTCCGAAGAGGAGACGGCAGCCGCGCTCGGCTTGCGGATCGGGACGGTCAAGTCGCGCACCTCGCGCGCGCTCGACCACCTGCGGGAGAGCTATGCCTGAGCTGGACGCCGTTCTCACCGAGCTCGGCCGGCAGGTCGAGTTCCCGCCGACCCCGAATCTCGCGCCGGCCGTGCGGCGGCGGCTCGGCGAGCGGCGCTCCTGGCGCCGGCCGGTCGCGCTCGCCCTCGCCGTGCTCATCGTCGCGATCGGCGCCGCGCTCGCGGTTCCGCAGGCGCGAACCGCGATCCTCGACTGGCTCGGGCTCAGCGGCGTGCACATCGTGCGGGTCGAGAAGCTGCCGCCGGTCCCGGTCGTCGGCAATCTCGATCTCGGTCGGCAGGTCACACTCGCCGAGGCGCGCCGCCGGGCGCCGTGGCTCCTCGTCCCGACCGACGCGCCCGATCGCGTCTACGTCGGCACCGCGATCCCGGGCGGCAAGGTCAGCCTCCTCTGGGGAACGCCGGCGAGCGTGCGCCTGCTCCTCACCGAGTTCCGCGGCCTGGCCTACATCGAGAAGCTGATCGAGCCAGACGCGAAGGTCGACCCGGTCAAGCTCGGCTCGAGCGGAGTCTGGCTCGAGGAGCCGCATGTCTTCTCGTTCCTGGGCCGCGACGGCCGCATTCGCCAGAGCACGACCAGGCTTGCGGGCAAGACCCTTCTCTGGCAGCAGGGCGACGTGACGCTTCGGCTGGAGGGGGAGCTGTCAAAGGCTGAGGCGCTCAGAATCGCCAGATCGGCCGATTAATAGATCAGCGCCTCTTCAGCGACCGGGTAAAGACTTTGTGAAATCTCGAAATCCCCCTCTATGGGGAGATCCGCTTTTGTCGTCTGACCGAATATGGGGACAAGCGGCGGAAAGGAACAGCGTGGCGGCGCCTGACATTTACGTAATCGATGAGACGGAGATCCAGCGGATCGAACGGTGGCGGGCGGAAGAGCTCGAGCGTGCAGGGTTCCACCCTCGACAAGCAGGACGGCTTGCAGTGCGGCACGACGTTGACCTGCATTCTGCGACCGGCCTCCTCGAGCGCGGCTGTTCTCCCGAACTGGCTCTGAAGATCTTGCTCTAGGCAGGTTCGGGCTTGGGCGGGCAGAATCCACTGCCCGTGCTCGCCTCGATCCCATCACCACACACCGGCACGATCGACCTCGGCCCGTTCGTCGTGCACATGTATGGCCTGATGCTGCTGCTGGCGATCGCGGCCTGCGTCGGGCTGACGGGAATTCGGTACGTGCGCCGGGGCGGCGATTGGGATCTCGTGCTGCGAGTCGCGGTCTGGGGCGTTGCGGCCGGCATCGTCGGCGCGCGCCTCTACCACGACGTCACGAGTTGGAGCGAGGTGCCCGACCCGAAGTGGAAGGGGATCTTCGAGGTCTGGAAGGGTGGTCTCGGGGTCTGGGGCGGAATCCTCTTCGGCTCGATTGCCGGCGCGATCGTCGTCAAGCGCTCGGGTCGCAGCGTGCGGGAGTTCGCGGATGCGGCGGCCCCCGGGCTGCTGCTCGCGCAGGGGATCGGCCGGATCGGCAACTGGTTCAATCAGGAGCTGTACGGGAAGCCGACGGACCGGCCGTGGGGGCTGGAGATCGACCCCCAGCACCGTGTCCCGGGGTACGAGGGTCATAGCACCTTCCATCCGACGTTCCTCTACGAGCTGATCTACGACGTGTCGATGGTCGGTCTGCTCCTGCTGATCGACTGGCGCTTCCGGATCCGTGCGCCGGCGCTCTTCGCGCTCTACGTCTCGTTCTACACGTTCGGTCGCTTCTTCGAGGAGCTGCTGCGGATCGATCCCGCGCACGAGTTCGGCGGCTTGCGGTTGAACGCGTGGGTCTCGATCATCGTCTTCGCGTGCTCGACTGCGTTCTTCATCTGGTGGCAGTTCTTCGGCGGTACGTGGCCGCGCAGGCAGCCGAGTGGGGACGGGGAGCCGCGTAAGGGGCCACGGATGTCGATCCCGAAGGGTCGGCGCGTCCGGCCCTCTCGTTAGGTTCTGAGCCAATGAGCGTCCGGGAGCTCGAGCTCGACCTCGACGCGTTCGAGGGCCCATTCGACCTGCTACTCACCCTCGTCCTGAGGGACGAGCTGCCTTTGGTCGAGGTCGACGTCGCGGGGATCGTGCTCGCCTTCATCGAGCGGCTTGCGGAACGGGAAGAGCTCGATCTCGACGCGTGCGGGGAGTTCCTCGTGCTCGTGTCGGCGCTGCTCGAGCTGAAGGCGCGTGGCCTCTTCGCAGGGGAGGCCGAGCTCGAGGATCTCGAGCCGTCCGAGGCCGCCGAGGAACTGGCGCGCCGGCTCGAGGAGTACCGGCGGATCAAGGGCGCGGCCGAATGGCTCGCGGAGCGGCTGGCCGGCGAGCGCGACCGGTTCTTCCGGCTCGGGCCGGCTCCGCTTGCGCCACGAGGCGAGCGGCGGCTCGCCCAGCAGGATCCCGAGGCGCTCGCGGCAGCGCTGCGCGTGCTCACCGCGGAGCCCCCGGAGGTCTCGCTCGCCCATCTCGAGCTTCGTTTTCCGCCCGTGTCGCAGTTCCTCGAGCGGTTTCGCTCCGTGCTCGGCCGACGGCAGCGGTTCGACTTCGACCACGAGGTGGCCGGGCTTTCGCGGATCGAGCAGGCGGTTGCGTTTCTCGCGCTGCTCGAGCTGCGGCGGGTGGGCGAGGTCGCGCTCGAGCAGGCGGCGCCGTTCGCGCCGATCAGGGTCGCGCGCGTGGCGGCCGAGCAGGTCGAGGAGGTGGAAGCGTGGAGCGCCCGCTCCGCCTGATCGCGGCCAACCCGGTCGATGCGCTCGCGCGGACGATCGAGGCGCTTCTGGTCGTCGCTTCGCAGCCGCTGACCGTGGACGAGTTGACCGAGGCGGCCGGAGACGAGGCCGAACGGGTCGAGACCGCGCTCGGACTGCTGGGCGATCGCTATCGCGAAGGGCGCAGCGGAATCGTGCTCGAGCAGGTCGCGGGCGGATGGGCGTTTCGCGCGTCCCGCGACGCGGCCGAGGCGTGCGGCCGCCTGTTCGAGCGCCCGGTGGAGCGGAACCTCTCCCAGGCGGCGCTCGAGACGCTGGCCGTCATCGCGTACATGGGCCCGTGCTCGCGGCCGGAGATCGCACGCTGGCGGGGCGTTGCCGTCGATTCTGTCGTCGCGGGGCTCGCCGAGCGTGGGTTGATCGCCGAGGCGGGCCGGGAGGCTTTAGGCGCCGTCCGCTATCGGGTGACGCCGCTCTTCGAGCGCGTGTTCGGCCTCGAGAGCCTGGCGGCACTACCGCGACTCGAGGATCTCGGCGGCGACGAGGAAGAGCTCCGCGGGCGCCTCGAATCCCTCGTCGAGCGCCGCCCCGCCTGAGCCCGGCACCGGCCGCCTGAGCCCGGCGCCACCGGTACCCACGACCTCCTCCCCGACTCGATCGTATCGGGGAAGTCCGCACGCGTGGGTGACGGGACCGTGACAAGAGTGAGAATCCCGGGATGCGGCTGAACGCCTACCTGGCTCGAACCGGCGTTGCCTCACGGCGTGGGGCGGACGAGCTGATCAAGACGGGGCGCGTGCGCGTGAACGGCGTCCGCGGCGAGCTGAACACGTTCGTCGAGGAGGGGGACGTCGTCGACCTCGACGGCCGCTTGCTCGTGCCACAGCAGCTCGCCTACGTGTTGCTCCACAAGCCCGCCGGGGTCGTCACCACCGCGCGCGATCCGCACGGGCGGCCGACCGTGGTCGGGCTCGTCCGGCACGAGGCGCGTGTCCTCCCGGTCGGGCGACTCGACGCGGACACGACCGGTGCGCTCCTGCTCACGAACGACGGCGAGCTCGCGCACCGGCTCGCGCACCCGCGCTATGAGGTGGACAAGGTCTACGAGGCCGAGGTCGAGGGCAAACCGTCGGACAAAGCGCTTGCCGAGTTGGCCGCGGGGGTCGAGCTCGACGACGGCCCGACCGCGCCCGCCCGCGTGCGCCGCCTCCGCCCTTCCTCGATCGAGCTCACGATCCACGAGGGCCGTAAGCACCAGGTGAAGCGAATGCTCGAGGCGGTCGGCCACCCGGTCGTAAGGCTCCACCGCAGCAGCTACGCGGGGCTCACCGTCCAGGGCCTCCAGCCAGGCGCGTGGCGCGAGCTCACAGCCGCCGAGGTGGCCGCCCTGCGAGAGCTCACTCGTAGAACGTGAGCACCGCGAGCACGATGTAGATCGCCACGAGCGCCCAGCCCTCGAACGCAACCGCCTCGCCGTCGCCCGTGATCTGCCAGACCGCGATCGCCGTCACCGCCAGGGCGCCGATATACACCGGTGCGAGGACGAACGTCAGCCTGTTCTCGAAGAAGAGAGACAGCAGCACGAGCGCTGGAAAGAGGAACACCGCGATCTGCGCAACCGAGTTCTTGATGACGGAGATCGCAAGGTCGGAGCGGCCCTTGGCCGCGAGCGTGATGCCGACGAGGTTCTCGACTGCGTTGCCTGCGATGGCAACGATGACGAGGCCGGTGAACGCCTTCGAAATGCCGAGCGCCTTTACTGCCGGGTCGAGGGCGGCGACGAACCAGTCCGAGACGAGCGCGGCGCCGACTCCTGCCACTGCGAGCACCGCGATCCCGGTTCGGAATGAGAACGGCGCGTGCGCGCCCTCTTCGAGCGCGGGCTCCTGCTGATCACCGCGTAGATAACCCCAGAGCCAGAACGCATACACGACGAGCAGGCAGACAGCACCGACGGCCGAGATCTCGACCGCGTGCTTGCTCGCGCGGTCGCCGACCGTGTTCGAGAGGCCGAGCAGGACGATGATGAAGACGGCGAGCAGAAGCAGCGTCGCCGTGTCGTTCGGCAGCTTGCTCCGGAAACGCATGACGCCGTCCGTAGCCGAGAACGAGCCGGCAACGATCGCCAGGCCGAGCACCAGGAGCGCGTTCGCGAACAGCGAGCCGAGGATCGAGGTCTGCGCGACGACGATCTCTCCGGCGGACAGGGCGAAGAGGACGACGAAGAGCTCGGGGAGATTGCCGAGCGTGGATTGCAGAAGGCCGGTCAGACCAGGGCCGAAACGCGAGCCCACCGCCTCCGTCGCGACGCCGATCGCCCACGCGAGCCCTGCGAGTGACGCCGCCGCGAGCAGGAAGACGGCGACCGGTTCGGCGTCCGCGAAATGGAGGACGCCGGTGACGATGCAGACCGCGAGGATCGCGGCGAATATCCCGTACGTGCGGCCGCTACGGCCGGACAAAGCCCATGCGCTCGTACATGGCCTCGAGCTGCGGAGCGCTCGTCGCGCGCGCCTTCTCGGCGCCCTGGCCCAGGAGCCGCCGAAGCTCGCCCTCGTCCGCACGCAGGGCCTCGTAGCGCTGCTGGATCGGGGAGATCAGCTCGACGACGGCCTCGGCGACGCCCTCCTTGAACGCGCCGTAGCCCTGCCCGTCGAACTGCGTCTCGACGTCCGCGATCGAGCGGTCGCTGGCGACGGCCATGATCTCGATCAGGTTCGAGACGCCGGGCTTCTCGTCGCGATCGTGACGGACCTCGGTCCCCGAGTCGGTGACCGCCGTCTTGAACTTCTTCCGCACGACGTCGGGCGGGTCGAGGAGCAGCACCGTCCCCGACTCGCTCGAGTCCGTCTTGCCCATCTTCTCGGTCGGCTCCTGGAGGTCCATGATCCGCGCCCCGATCTCGGGGAAGATGCCTTCGGGCACCTTGAACGTGGGGCCAAAGCGCGTGTTGAAGCGTTCCGCGATGTCGCGGGCAAGCTCGAGGTGCTGGCGCTGGTCGTCTCCGATCGGGACCGCGTCGGCCTCGTAGAGCAGGATGTCGCCAGCCATCAGGATCGGGTAGTTGAAGAGCGCTGCGGAGACGAAGTCGCGCCGCTCGCCTTTTTCCTTGAACTGCGTCATCCGCCCGAGCTGCCCGTAGCTCGTGACCGCGGACAGCAGCCAGGCGGCCTCGGCGTGGGCCTGGACATGACTCTGGACGAAGACGGTCGAGCGATCGGGGTCGAGCCCGGTCGCGAAGAGCATCGCAGCGAGGTCGAGCGAGCGCGAGCGCAACTCCTCGGGGTCGTGCTCGACCGTGATCGCGTGCAGGTCGACGATGCAGAAAAACGCGTCGCCCTGCTCCTGGGTCAGCGCGTACTGGCGGAAGCCCCCGCTGTAGTTGCCGAACGTTGCGTCGCCGGAGGGCTTGATGCCCGAGAAGATGCGCATCAACCGATTATCGCGGGCACGGCGGCATCGATCGCGGCCCTCAGCGAGGCGACGTAGTCGCGGAGTGCCCGCGGGCCTGCCTCGGCGACCTCGATTGCGCGCGATCCGACCACGATCCCATCGGCCAACTCTGCTGCTGCGCGCGCCTGCTCCGGGGTCGAGATCCCGAAGCCGGCGTAGAGCGGGAGGCCGGTGACGGCTCTGGCCCGGGAGACGAGGCCCGCGAGCTCGGGGGAGAGGCGATCGCGGGCCCCGGTCGTCCCGGTGAGCGTGACGAGGTAGAGCCAGCCGTCGGTGTGCTCGACGGCCAGGCGCAGCCGCTCGTCGGTGGAAGTCGGTGCTACGAGCTGGACTCGGTGGAGGTCCGGCCGCTCGCCGGCGGGGAGGTCGGCGACGATCAGCCTCGCCGCGCCCGCAGCCCGTGCGTCGTCGGCGAACCGCTCGTAGCCGTAGGCCTCGAGGAGCGAGGCGTAGGTCATCGGAACGAGCGGGACGTCCACCCGCTCACGCACGGCCGCGAGGCACTCGAGGCAGGCTGCCGTTCGCATGCCCGCAGCGAGCGCGCGCTCCGCGGCCCGGCGGATGACGGGCCCGTCGGCGAGCGGGTCCGAGAAGGGAAAGCCGAGCTCGATCAGATCGGCGCCGCCCTCGACGGCGGCCTCGGCGAGCTCGGGCGTCTCGGCGCCACTCATCAGATAGATGACGAGTCGCTTCACAGGCCCACGACCTCGGCGAGATCCTTGTCACCCCGGCCGGAGAGGCAGAGGACGACGAGCTCGGCATCGAGGTTCGCCACATGCGCGAGCGCGTGGGCGGGCTCGAGGGCCGGGATGATCCCTTCGGTGCGGGCCAACCGGCGGAAGGCCTCGAGCGCATCGGCGTCGTCGACCGAGAAGTACTCGGCCCGCCCGCTGTCGCGGAGGAACGCGTGCTCCGGGCCGACGCCGGGATAGTCGAGCCCGGGGGCCAACGAATGGGCGTCGAGCACCTGTCCGTCCTCGTCGGCGAGCAGGGACGAGCGCGCGCCGTGCAGCACTCCGGGCCGTCCCCGTACGAGGCTCGCTGCGCCCTCGGCCTCGACGCCGAGGAGCCGTACGTCGTCGTCCACGAAGCCGGAGAAGAGCCCGATCGCATTCGAGCCGCCGCCGACGCAGGCGATCGCGACCTCGGGAAGCCGTCCCTCGGCCTCGAGGATCTGCGCGCGCGCCTCGCTCCCGATCACGGCCTGGAGCGCGGCCACGAGCTTGGGGTAAGGGTGAGGCCCGACGCAGGAGCCGATCAGGTAGTAGCTCGACTCGACGGTCGCGAGCCAGTCGCGGACGGCCTCGCTCGTCGCCTCCTTCAGCGTCTGCGTGCCGAACTCGACGGGCTTGACCTCGGCGCCGAGCAGACGCATGCGCTCGACGTTCGGGCGCTGGCGGCGCATGTCCTCGGCGCCCATGTGCACGACACAGTCGAGGCCGAAGCGCGCGCAGACGGTCGCGACCGCGACGCCGTGCTGGCCCGCTCCCGTCTCGGCGACGATCCGCCGCTTCCCGAGCCGCCTGGCGAGCAGCCCCTGGCCGAGCGCGTTGTTGAGCTTGTGCGCGCCCGTGTGCAGGAGGTCCTCGCGCTTGAGGTAGAGCCGTTTCCCGGGCGCGAAGCGCTCGGCCAAAGTGAGAGGCGTTGGCCGCCCGGCATAGGTCTTGAGCAAGCCGTCGAGCTCGTCGCGAAACGGGCCATGTCCCCGGACCTGGTCCCAGGCCATGGCCAGTTCGTCCAGGGCTGGAATGAGAGTCTCCGGGACGTAGCAGCCGCCATAGGCGCCGTACAGGCCGACGCTCACGAGCGCACCGCCTCTACAAAGGCACGGATGCGCTCGGCGTCCTTGATTCCGGGCGCGACCTCGAGCCGGGAGCTCGCATCGACGGCCCACGGTCGGACGGCCGCGATTGCCTCGCGCACGTTCTCGGGCCCAAGCTTTCCTGCGAGCACGAGGCGGCCCTCGACGCCGGCCGCGCGGGCGAGGTGCGAGGAGTCCTCCTGTTCCCAGGGTAGATCGGCGACCTGGGCGACGGGCTCGCCGTCGAGCAAGAGGACCGCATCGCGGCTGCGGTGGCCGTTGTCGCGGGCGTACAGCTGGACGAGGTCGGCCGGAGCGTCGCGCAGTTCGCCGACGAGAACCGCGACCGAGAGCATCGTCTCCGGAACCGGCAGCACCCGCTCGGCGCGGCGCGGGCTCTCCGCCGCGAGGATGAACCCGGCGAGGTCGGCGCCCGCCTCTGCGGCTGCACTCACGTCTTCCTCTCGCGTCAGCCCGCAGACCTTGACGAGCGGCCGGGCGAGCAACTCCCGCAGCTTCCCGGCGGGATCCGCCGCGCGCATGAGCGCCGAGCCGACGAGAACGGCATCGGCCCCGGCGAGCTCCGCGGCAGCGGCCTGAGCGCGCGATTCGATGCCGCTCTCGGCGACCAGGACCACATTCCGACGCCTTTCCGACTTAGCAACAGTCTGTTGCAAAGTCGCTTCGGACACGAGGTGGAGCTGCGCCGCTCGGTCGATGCGGAACGTGTCGAGGTCGCGCGCGTTGATGCCGATCGGGTCGGCGCCGAGTGCGACGGCCCGTTCGAGCTCTGCCGCCGAGTGGGCTTCGACGAGCGTGTCGAGGCCGAGGGCAGCGCCGGCGGCCATCAGCCGGGCGGCCAACCGATCGTCGAGATCCCGGAGCAGGAGCAGGACTGCATCGGCTCCGGCGTCGTGGAGGGCGGTGAGCTCCGACTCGTCACGGAAGAAGCCCTTGGCGAGAATCGGCAGGGTCGTCGCCGCCCGTGCCGCAATGAGGTCGGCCGGCGAGCCGCCGAAGTGCTCGTCGACGAGCACCGAGAGCGCAGCCGCACCGGCCTGTTCGAAATCGTGGGCGAGCTGCGCCGGGTCGGCATCCGGTCGGAGATCGCCGGCCGAGGGGGAGCGGCGCTTGATCTCGGCGATCGCCGCGAGACCCGGTACAGCGAGCGCGTCGCGGAACCTCATGCCGCGACCTTCGCTCTCGTGAACGCGATCAGCTCCTCGAGGCGTGCGCCCGCCGCGCCGGAGTCGACGGCTTCGGTCGCGGCGCCGAGGCCTTCGCGGAGGTTGCGTGCGTGGCCGGATGCGGCGATCGCCCCTGCGGCGGTCAGCAGGACGGCGCTGCGCGCTCCGCCGTTCAAGCCCTCGAAGACCGCGCGGATCTTCGCGGCGTTCTCCTCTGGCGAGCCGCCGCGCAGGTCGTCCGGATCGCAGCGCGGCACGCCGAGGTCGAGCGGGTCGATCTCGCGCCGCCGCACCCGTCCGCCGACAACCTCACAGACGAGGTTCGGCCCCGTTGGGGAGAGCTCGTCGATCCCGCCGGCGCCGTGCACGACGAATGCGCGATGGGCGCCGAGGCGATGGAGGACGCGGGCGATGACGGGCACGAGCTCCGGCGCGTACACGCCGACGACCTGGGCCCGAGCGCCGGCGGGGTTCGTGAGCGGGCCGAGCACGTTGAAGACCGTTCGCGCGGCGAGCTCGCGCCGCACCGGGGCTGCGTGGCGCATGGCGGGGTGATGCGTCGGCGCGAAGAGGAAGCCGAAGCCGAGCTCGTCGATCGAGCGCGCGACCCGTTTCGCCGGAAGATCGAGGTCGAAGCCGAGCGCCTCGAGAACGTCCGCCGAGCCTGACGAAGAGGAAATCGCGCGGTTCCCGTGCTTTGCGACTCCGGCGCCGGCGGCCGCCGCAACGAGTGCGGCCGCGGTCGAGATGTTGAACGTCCCGGCTCCGTCGCCGCCGGTGCCCGCGGTATCGACGAGGTCGTCGCGCTTCGGTCGAACGGCGAGCACGTGGTCGCGCATCGCCTCGGCGCAGCCGCTGATCTCCTCGGCGGTCTCGCCCTTGAGGCGCAACGCGACCAGGAAGCCGCCGATCTGCGCGGCCGTCGCATCGCCGCGCATGATCTCGTTCATCACGGCGCGTGCTTCGGCCTGGGCCAGATCGTGGCTGTCCAGCAAGCGGGCGAGTGCTTCCTGAATCACGCGGCCTCCAGGAAGTTCCGCGCAAGGTCGCTGCCACGCGGCGTCAGGATCGACTCGGGGTGGAACTGGACGCCGTCCACCCGTAGCTCGCGGTGACGGACGGCCATCACCTCGCCGTCGGCGGTCGTCGCCGAGACCTCGAGCACGTCCGGCACTCGGCTCGCCGCCAGCGAGTGGTAGCGCCCGGCCTCGAACTCGTCCGGCAGCCCGCGAAAGAGACCTCGTCCATCGTGGTGCACCGCGGCCGCCTTTCCGTGAACGAGCGTTTGGGCCAGGCCGATCTCGCCGCCGAAGGCCTCGACGATCGCCTGGTGGCCGAGACAGACGCCGAGGGTGGGCACCCGTGGCGTCAGCCGGCGGATGATCTCGAGCGTCGCCCCCGACTCGCCGGGCCGCCCGGGACCGGGCGAGATCACGAGCTGCGACGGAGCGAGCCGCTCGGCCTCGTCGGCGTCCAGCTCGTCGTTGCGGCGCACGCAGACCTCCGCGCCGAGCTCCCCGAACAGGTGCGCGAGGTTGTACGTGAAGCTGTCGTAGTTGTCGATCAGCAAGATCATGACGAGGTCTCCGCGAGGCCGATCGCCATCTCGAGCGCGGCGAGCTTCCGGAGGCACTCGTCGTGCTCGGCCGCCGAATCCGAGTCGGCAACGATCCCCGCGCCGGCCTGCAGGTGCGCGACGCCGTCGCGGAGCACGATCGTCCGGATCGCGATGCAGGTGTCGAACGCGCCTCCCGGCAGCGAGTAACCGACCGCTCCCGCGTAGGGCCCGCGGCGGTAGCCCTCGAGCTCGGAGATCAGCTGCATCGCGCGCACCTTGGGCGCACCGGAGACCGTCCCCGCCGGGAAGCAGGCGCGGAGGAGGTCGAACGCGCTCACGCCGTCCTGCAGCGTGCCCGTGACCTCGGAGACGAGGTGCGTGACGTGCGAGAAGCGCTCCGGCTCCAGCAGGCGCTCGACCCGAACTGTTCCCGGGATGCACACGCGCGAGAGGTCGTTGCGCCCGAGGTCGACGAGCATCACGTGCTCCGCGCGGTCCTTCTCCGAGTCGAGGAGGCGTGCGGCGTCGCCCTCGCCAGGGTGCGTCGTTCCCGCGATCGGATTCAGGCTCGCGCGCCTGCCGTCGGCCTTGACGAGCGTTTCCGGCGACGAGCCGACGAGCGCGAGGCCGTCGAGCTCGAGCAGGAAGAGGTACGGAGAGGGATTGACGCGACGTAGAGCGCGGTAGATCTGAAGTGCAGACGCCGTCGTCGGCCGCTCCGCGCGCTGGGAGAGGACGATCTGGAAGGCATCGCCGGCGCGGATATGGCGCTTGGCCTTCTCGACGGCGCGCTGGTATTCGAAGCGCCCCGGGGAGCGCCGAGTGCCCCGGCCCTGGCCGTTTCGCCGCGTGCCGGCAGGAAGCGGCCCGAGCTCACCGCCGAGCTTCAGCGAGATCTCCTCCTCGTCGCCACAGAGCACGTCGGCGAGGCCGGTGACGTGGTCGAAGCGGACGAGCACGTCGGCGATCACGAAGCGGCTCTCCGGGAGGTTGCCACCGGCAGCCGGCAGCTCGACGGTCGGCTCGAGTTTCGCCGCGTGGTCGTAGGCGAGGTAGCCGACGACGGGCTCGCCGCAGGACTCGGCCTCCTCGAGGTCGACGAGCCGTGAGCCGTAGCCGACGAACGAGTGCCGACCGAGGCGCCCGCGCTCGACGGACTCGAGCAGGAACGAGGCGCCGCCGTCGTCGGGGCGCAGCCGGAGGTACGCCCCGAGAGGAGTGACGAGATCTGTTGCGATGACGGTGATTGGATTCATGTCGGATTCATTTCGGGCAACAAAAAAGACCTCCCAGCGGGAAGGTCTACGGGCGGAACGGGCTGTCGGCCTAGATCAGATCAGGCGCTGCTCCCGCCCCGCTCGTGGCGCCAGTACCAGGCCCAGCTCGTGCGCAGGTCGAGAGTCATCGGTTTCAGGGTAGGCGGCATTCTTGTCGCCGTCAAGCGCCGGCCTCATCCGGCTCCGGGCCCGAGACCTCGCGCTTCGTCAGCTCGAAGAGCGCACCGTAGAACTCGCGCAGGCCCTCCGTCGAGACCGGGCCCTTGTTGGCCCGAGCAAGGTCCTGGAGGATCCACTCCTCGCGGGCGACGTCGACGAAACCGACGCCGCGGGACTCCTTGTACTCCTTCAGCCGCGCGACGAGGCGCAGGCGCCTGTTGAGCGCTTCGACGAGGGCGCGATCGTTGTCCGAGATCTGCTCGCGGAACTGACGGATGACCGGGTCTGTGCTCTCGTCCATGGACGTCCGGGAGCGTAGAGGACGGTAACTAGACTTGCCCGCTATGGCCACAAACGGCTCTCCGGAGCTTCTCATCGTCATGGGCGCGGGCGCGACGCCCGAGCAGACCGAGCACGTCGTCGTCCGGCTCCAGGAAGCCGGCGCGCATGCCCGTGTCGCGACGGGGCGCGGGGCAACCGTGATCGGCGTCATCGGCGACCGTGAGCTGCTGGCGACGCTGCCGCTCGAAGGCTACGCCGGAGTCGACCAGGTCGTCCCGATCCTGAAGCCGTACAAGCTCGTCGCCCGCGAGCTCGTCCCCGACCCGACGGTGATCGACGTCAAGGGCCGGCAGATCGGCGACTCGGCCTTCGGACTGATCGCGGGCCCCTGCTCGGTCGAATACCGGGAGCAGACGCTCGAGACGGCCCGTGCGGTGGCCGCGGCAGGCGCGACGATGCTGCGGGGAGGGGCGTTCAAGCCGCGCACGTCGCCTTACACGTTCCAGGGACTCGGCCTGGAGGCGCTCGAGATCCTGCGCGAGGCCGGGGACGAGACCGGGCTGCCGGTCGTGACGGAGCTCATGGACCCGCGTCACGTCGAGGAGGTCGTCGAGGCGACGGACGTGATCCAGATCGGCGCGCGCAACAGCCAGAACTTCCTGCTGCTCTCCGAGGTCGGCCGGGCCGACAAACCGGTGCTGCTCAAGCGCGGAGCGTCGACCTCGGTCGAGGAGCTCCTGATGGCGGCCGAGTACGTGGCCAAGGAGGGGAACGAGCGGATCATCCTCTGCGAGCGTGGGATCAGGACCTTCGAGACGGCGACGCGGTACACGCTCGATCTGGGCGCGGTCGCCGTGCTCAAGAACGAGACGCACCTCCCGGTGATCGTCGACCCCTCGCACGCCGCGGGCCGGCGCGACCTCGTGCTGCCGCTTGCACGCGCCGCGGTCGCGGTCGGGGCCGACGGGATCATCGTCGAGACCCACCCACAGCCCGAGCAGGCGCTGTCGGACGGGCCGCAGCAGATCCCGACGAGCGAGTTCGCGCAGTTCGTGGCTGACGTGAACGCGATCGTCGAGGTCATGGGCAAGCACATCGGTTAGTGCCAATCGAGCGGCTGACGATCGTGGGGACCGGCCTGATCGGGGCATCGGTCGGGCTGGCGGCCAAGCAGGCGGGGGTGGCCCGGGTCTCGGGGTTCGATCCCGCCGCGGATGCGCTCAGCGTCGCGGCTGAAAAGGGCGCGGTCGACCACGCCGCGTCCTCGCTGGCCGAGGCGCTCGCCGACGCTGAGCTGGCGGTCGTCGCGGCGCCCGTCACCGAGCTCGCCCGGCAGGTCGAGGAGGTGCTCGAGCTGAGCGCGGAGCAGTGCACGGTAACCGATGTCGGCTCGACGAAGGCCGCGCCCTGTTCCGCCGCGGGAGCGTCGGCGCGATTCGTCGGCGGCCACCCGGTCTGCGGCTCCGAGGCGCGCGGCCCGGAGAACGCGAGCGGCGAGCTCTTCCAGGGCGCGACCTGGTTCCTGACGCCGCTCGCCGGCACGGACGCTGAGCGCTACCGGCTCGTCCACGGCTTCGTGACCGACCTCGGCGCCACCCCGGTCGCGATCGACCCCGACACGCACGACCGGCTCGTCGCGCTGACGAGCCATCTCCCGCACGCGCTTGCCAACCTGCTCGTCAACCAGGCGGGCTCGACGCGGATCGAGCGGCACGACCCGCTACTGGCGGCAGGCGGCTCGCTGCGGGACATGACGCGCGTTGCCGGCGCCAATCCGCGCATCTGGGTCGACATCTTCCTCGAGAACGCCGGGGCGATCGCGGAGACACTGGGTGAGCACCGCCGGCGCATCGAGCAGCTCGAGAGTGCCCTCGCAGCGGGCGATGCCGGCTTCCTCGCGCGCTGGATCGGCGAGGCTGCGGCGAACCGGCGCCGGATGCTCGAGGTCGCGTATCCGGACCCCAGCACTCTCCATCAGCTGCGCGTGCACGTCCCCGACCGGCCCGGCGTGCTGGCCGCGATCACCCAGGCGCTTGGGGCAGAGCGGATCAACATCGAGGACTTCGAGCTCAAGCACGCATCGCCCGAGCGGGGCGGGGTGCTGCACGTGCTCATCGCGGGCGCGCGGGAGGCCGAGCGTGCGGCGGCGCTGCTCGACGAGCAGGGCTACGGCGTGGTCGTGTCGCCGGTGCTCGACGACCGATGACGCTGGTCGAGCCGGCACGGGCGCTCGTTGGGCACATCGGCGTCCCCGGGGACAAGTCGATCTCCCACCGTGCGGCGCTGCTCGGTGCAATCGGCGAGGGGGAGACGACGATTGTCGGCTTCGGGCGCTCGGCGGACACCGAGTCGACGCTCGCCGCGGTACGGGTGCTCGGCGCCGAGGTGGCCGAGGATGAGGTCGACGTCGTGCGGGTGACAGGCCGCGGGCTGCGAGGGTTGAGCGCGCCCGCCGAGCCGATCGACTGCGGAAATTCCGGAACGACCTTGAGGCTACTTCCCGGCATCCTCGTCGGGCAGGAGGGCCGCTTCGAGCTGACCGGTGACGAGTCCCTCCGCTCGCGACCGGTCGAGCGCATCGCCGAGCCGCTCACGCAGATGGGCGCCGCGATCGAGACCGCGGCCGGGCACGCCCCGCTCGTCGTCGAGGGCGGCCGGGGGCTGAGCGGGATCCGCTACGAGCTGCCGGTGGCGAGCGCTCAGGTCAAGTCGGCTGTGTTGCTCGCGGGTCTCTACGCCTCCGGGGAGACGACCGTCGTCGAGCCGATTCCGACGCGTGACCACACGGAGATCATGCTCGCCGCCGCGGGCGTGCGCGTGCGGCGCCGATCGCACCAGGTGACGGTCGGCCCGGCGGAGCGGCTCGAGCTGGGCCGGGTCGAGGTGCCAGGCGACTTCTCGTCGGCGGCGCCCTTCATCGTCACGGCCACGTTGCTTCCGGGCTCGGAGTTGATCGTGCACGACGTCGGGCTGAACCCGACGCGCACGGGCCTGCTCGACGTGCTCGGACGGATGGGCGCGCGGATCACGGTCATCAACCGGCGGCGGGTCGGCGGCGAGGTGGTCGGCGATCTCGAGGTGCAGTCGGCCGAGCTCGTGGCGACGAAGATCGAGCCGCAGGAGGTGCCGAGGCTGATCGACGAGCTGCCCCTCATCTCGCTCGCCGCGGCCTGCGCGCATGGGGAGACCGTCATCCGCGGCGCCGGGGAGCTGCGTGTGAAGGAAACGGACCGCATCGAAAGTGTCAGAACTTCGCTCCGGGCTCTTGGCGCGCACGTTTCGGCCAGCGATGATGTCGTCAGGGTGAGAGGGGTCCCAACCCGCCCAAAGGGTGGGGGTATGAGCTCAGGCGGGGATCACCGGCTCGCGATGCTCGGGGCCGTTGCCGGTCTCGTCTCCAGCGAAGGAGTACGCCTCGAGGGGGCCGAGGCGGTCGGGGTAAGCTTCCCCGGATTCTTCGACCTTCTCGAGTCGGTCACACAACGATGATCGTTGCCATCGACGGGCCCGCCGGGGCAGGAAAGAGCACGGTCGCAAGCCGGCTCGCAGAGCGCCTCGGCTTTCGCTACCTCGACACCGGGGCGATGTACCGCGCCCTCACGTGGCTCGCGATGCAGAAGGGAATCGACCTCTCCGACGGCGACAAGCTCGGCGAGCTGGCGCGCGAGCACCAGGTCGACCTCGACGAGTCCGGCCGCGTCTCGATCGCGGGCGCCGACGTCACCTCCGCGATCCGTCAGGCGCGGATCGACCGGCTCGTGCCCGTCGTCGCCCGCCATCTGGAGGTGCGCACGGTCATGCGCGAGCGCCAGCGCGAGCTGGCCGAGCTCGGCGACGCGGTCATCGAAGGCCGCGACATCGGCACCGTCGTCTGCCCGGACGCGGAGGTGAAGGTCTATCTCCAGGCCGAGCGCGGGGTCCGCGAGCAGCGCCGCCTCGCCGAGCGGCCGGACATCGGCGCCGACGCGCTCGCCACCGACCTGCGCGCCCGGGACGACAGCGACGCGGCGCGGATGCGGCCGGCCGAGGACGCGCTGGAGATCGATACGAGCGATCTCGATGTCGCGGACGTCGTCGACCGGATCGAGAAGCTCGTGCGCGAGCGCCTGCCCGCATGAATCGGATCGATGTGGTCTGGGGGATCGGCCGCTGGACGATCCAGCCGCTGACGAGGCTGGCGACGCCGCTTCGCAACTACGGGGTCGAGCGGATCCCGCCCGAGGGCGGAGTCGTGCTCGCGATGAACCACTTCTCCTGGCTCGATCCGCCGGCCTTCGGCTCGTGCTGTCCGCGCACGATCCACTTTCTGGCCAAGAGCGAGATCCACAGCCACTTCGGCCTGGGCCAGCTGATCCGCGCCTTCGGCACGCGCTCCGTGCGCCGCGGGGAGTCGGACCGCGAAGCCGTGCGCGCGATGCGCGAGATCGTTCGCGACGGCTATCCGCTTGGGCTCTTCGTCGAGGGAACCCGGCAGAAGTCGGGTGTGCCGGGTGAGGTCATGTCGGGCGCGGGGATGGTCGCGCTCCAGGAGAACGTGCCGGTCATCCCGGCGGCGATCCATGGCAGTCAGTTCTGGCAGCCGTGGAACCGTCACCCGGTCTCGGTTGCGTGGGGGCAGCCGATGCAGTTCGAGGGCCTCCCCCGGGGTGGCAAGGGCTACCGCGCAGCGTCGGCGCTCATCCAGGAGGAGATCCATCGACTCTGGCGCTGGCTGGTCGAGCAGCACGAACTCGGCCGGCCGCAGGGCGCAACTCCGCCGTGACCGACGAGCTGCTCGGCACCGTGGCGGTCGTCGGTTTTCCCAACGTCGGCAAGTCCACGCTCGTCAACCGGCTGACCGGCTCGCGCCAGGCCGTCGTCCACGAGACCCCAGGTGTCACGCGCGACCGCAAGGAGTTCGTCTGCGAGTGGTCCGGCCACCGGTTCCTGCTCGTGGATACGGGCGGCGTCGACATCGCCGACAGCTCGCCCCTGACCAAGCAGGTCGCCGAGCAGGCCCGAACGGCGATCGCCGAAGCCGACCTCGTCCTCTTCGTGGTCGACACCCGGGCCGGGATCACGCCCGGCGACGAGGAGCTGGCGGCGATTCTGCGGCACTCGCGCAAGCCGATCTTCCTGATCGCGAACAAGATCGACGAGCCTGGGCGCGAGGCGGAGGCGCTCGAGTTTCACCGGCTCGGCCTCGGCGACCCGATTCCCCTCTCGGCGGTGCACGGGCACGGCACCGGCGACCTGCTCGACGCGATCGTCGCGCGCCTGCCCGGGCGCGGGCCGGCCGAGGCAGGAGAAGACGCAATCCGCGTGGCGATTCTCGGGCGGCCGAATGCGGGCAAGTCGAGCCTGCTGAACGCGCTGCTCGGCGAGGAGCGGGTGATCGTCTCCGAGCAGCCGGGGACGACCCGTGACTCGATCGACACGGTCTTGAAGCGCGGCGAGCAGACGTTCGTCCTCGTCGACACGGCCGGCCTCCGCCGCAAGCAGAAGAAGCGGCAGGGGATCGAGTACTACTCCGAGCTGCGGGCTCTGCAGGCGGCGGAGCGCGCCGACATCGTGCTCGTGCTCGTCGATGCGAGCCAGGGCGTCGTCGAGCACGACCTGGTGATCGCCGACATCGCCCGGAAGTCGATGTCGTCGACGCTCGTCGTCCTCTCCAAGTGGGACATCGCCGAGGTCGGCATCGAGGAGGTCCGCGACCGGCTGGAGCCGCGCCTGCGCCAGCGGCCGCCGATCGTCGCCGCCTCGGCGAAGACACGGCGCGGCGTCGGGAAGGTGCTCGACCGGGTCGAGGAGCTCTACGCCAAGTACACGGAGCGGATCTCGACCGGAGAGCTGAACCGCTTTCTGGGCGAGCTGCGGGAGGCCCGTCAGCCTCCGTCGCGAAACGGGAAGCGGCTCAATCTCCTCTACGGCACCCAGACGACCGTGCGCCCACCCCGTTTCCGCTTCTTCGTCAACGACCCCGGCCTGATCACGCGGGACTACGGCTACTGGGTCGAGAACGAGCTGCGCGAGCGCTTCGACCTCGAGGGCGTGCCGGTGGCAATCGACTTCGTCAGGCGCTCGTGAACGTCGTCGTTCTCGGAGCGGGAGCCTGGGGGACCGCATTTACGCGACTGCTCGTGGAGCGTGGGCACGAGGTGACGCTGGCGGCGCGGGATGCCGAGCAGGTGCGCGCGATTTCCGAGACGGGGAGGAACCCGAAGTACCTGCCCAACATCTCCCTCCAGGGCGTCGGCGCCACGCTGCTCGACGACGCGCCCTATGACGGAGCGGATCTCGTCGTGCTCGCGGTTCCGAGCCGGGCCTTCGGCGAGGTCGTCGCCGGGCTGCCGCCCGGCGGGGCGGTGCTGAGCCTGACGAAGGGGCTCGACCCGACGAGCGGGAACCGGCTCTCGACGCTCCTCGCTGACCGGCCCGTCGCCGTCCTCTCAGGGCCGAACTTCGCCGAGGAGATCGGGCAGGGACTGCCCGCGGCCGCCGTGATCGCAAGCGAGGACGAGGACCTCGCCGAGCGGCTCCAGCGGGAGATCAACTCGCTCATCTTTCGCGTCTACGTGAACCGGGACCTCGTCGGCGTCGAACTGGCCGCCGCCGCGAAGAACGTGATGGCGCTGGCCGCCGGCGGCGTCGACGGGCTCGGGCTCGGCGACAACGCGAAGAGCGGGATCGTCACGCGGGGGCTCGCCGAGATGGCGCGTCTCGGCGAGGCCTGCGGCGGCCGTGGCGAGACGTTTGCCGGCCTCGCCGGGGTCGGCGACCTGATCGTCACCTGCTGGTCGCACCACGGGCGCAACCGGCGCGCCGGCGAGCTGATCGCGCGCGGCGCGTCGCCAGCGCAGGCCGCTGCGCAGATCGGCACGGTCGAGGGGCTGACGACGGCGCCGGTCCTGCGCGAGCTCTCGCAGCGCGTGGGCGTTGAGATGCCGATCACGAACTCCGTCTGCGAGATCCTCGACGGCCGCAGTCTCGACGAGCTCGCAGCAAATTTGATGGGCCGGCGGCCGACCGCCGAATAGACTGCGCCTGTGCGAGCGATTCGCATCGGCCTGATCGTCGCTCTCGCGCTCGCCGTCTCCGGTTGCGGCGCGAAGAAGGAGTCCGGCTCGGTCCCGACCGGCGCCGAGTTCGCGCCGGCCAGCGCCCCTGCCTACATCGCTCTTGAGACCGACCCCAACGGGGTGCAGTGGAAGGCGGGCGAGCGGCTGCTGAACAAGTTCCCCGGCCGCGAAAAGCTGTTCGCAAGCGCGCGGATGGACCTGGCCAAGGACGGCCTCGAGTGGAGTCGGGACGTGGTGCCGGCGCTGCCCCCTGAGGTGCACATCGTCTGGGTGGACTTCCGGAACGACGGCAGCGACATCGTCGGGTACGCAAAGCCGAAGGACGAAGCGAAGTTCGCCAAGCTCATCGAATCGGGCGACGACCCCCTCGTCCACCAGAAGGTCGAGGGCTGGACGGTCTTCTCAGATACCAAGGCGAAGATCGACCGTTTCCTGAGCGCCCGTTCGAACGGGGATCCGCTTACCGATAACCACGCTTTCAACGACGCGATGGGAAAGCTCCCCGCGGACGCGGCCGCCCGCGGCTGGGTCAGCGGTGAGAGCATCCAGGCCGCGATCGATCGTGCAGCGGCGGGCAGCCCGGATGCCCAGTCCTTCAAGAGCTTCTCGAAGGAGTTCGGCACGCTCGAATCCGCCTCGTTCTCCGCGCAGGCCGAGGATGACGGGATCAAGGTCGAGGCCGCCTACGTCGCCAAGGGCCAGCAGCAGACCGGCAACTTCTCCGACGAGCTCGACCAGACCCTTCCGAGTGGTGCGCTTGCGTACGTCTCGTTCGGGAACCTCGAGGACTTTCTGAACGGCGTGCTCGAGGGGGTCGACAAGAACCTCCCCGAGTTCAAGACCCAGCGGGCGCAGATCGAGACGGCGCTGGGCTTCTCCGTGAAGGACGACCTCTTTCCGCTCTTCTCCAAGGAGGGTGCGCTCGCCGTCTACTCCAGCGATGAGCTCGTGCCGAACATCCTCTTCACACTCCGTGTGCCGGACGAGGCAAAGGCACGGCGTATCGTCGATCGCCTCGCGGCGTTCGCCGAGCTTTCGGGCAAGGATTCCGGGCTCACCGTCCGTGACGTGACCGTGAACGGGGCCAAGGGCAAGCAGATCGGCTACGAGGGCCAGTCGATTATCGCCGTCGTGAGCGACGGAAAAATCTTCGTCTCGAACAGCAAGGACACGCTGGACAAGGCGCTCGGCGGCGGCTCCAAGCTCGCCGACGACGAGGTCTACAAGAAGGCGCGAGAGGCCTCCGGCGCCCCCGGCGACTCGCTCGGTTTCGTCTACCTGAACCTGAGAGCCGGCTTGCCGTACATTTTCGACTTCGTCAAGAAGAGCGATCCCGGTGCGATCACGCCGGACGTGACCGCGAACACGAAACCGCTCGAGTCCGCATTCCTCTACGGGAAGCGAGACGGCGACCGGATCAGCGTGTCGGGCTTCCTCACGATTCAGTAGCCTTCGCCGCCGTGTCTGCCCGCGAGTTTCTCTTCACCTCGGAGTCCGTCACCGAGGGCCACCCCGACAAGATCGCCGACCAGATCTCGGACTCGGTGCTCGACGCCGTCCTCACCGACGACGTCAACGGCCGCGTCGCCTGCGAGACGCTGATCACGACCGGCCTCGTCGTCGTCGCCGGCGAGATCACGACGGAGACCTACGTCGACGTGGCCCGGATCGTTCGCGACCGGATCACCCAGATCGGCTACACGCACTCCGAGTGGGGCTTCGACGCGACCACCTGCGGGGTCGTCGTCGCGATCGACGAGCAGTCGCCGGACATCGCCCAGGGCGTGGACGCCTCCTACGAGGTGCAGCACGACCCCGGAGACGACGATCCGCTCGACAAGATCGGTGCGGGCGACCAGGGAATGATGTTCGGGTACGCGACGCGCGAGACGCCCGAGCTGATGCCGCTGCCGATCATGCTCGCGCACAAGATCTGCAAGCGGCTCGCGGAGGTGCGCAAGGCGGGGATCCTCCCGTACCTGCGGCCGGACGGGAAGGCGCAGGTGACGGTGCGCTATGAGGTCGACGAGCACGGCATCCAACGGCCCGTGGAGATCGACCGCGTGCTCGTCTCCACCCAGCACTCCGACGGTCTGGACGCCGACACGATGATCAAGCCGGACATCGTCGAGCACATCCTGCGCCCGATCCTGCCGCGCGATCTCTACGACGAGAAGCGGCTCGAAGAGCGCGAGTTCGTCTACGTCAACCCGACCGGCAAGTTCGTGCTCGGCGGGCCGATGGGCGACACGGGGCTCACGGGGCGCAAGATCATCGTCGACACTTACGGCGGCGCTGCGCGGCACGGCGGAGGAGCCTTCTCGGGCAAGGACCCGACGAAGGTCGACCGCTCGGCCGCCTACGCGGCCCGCTATGTGGCGAAGAACCTCGTCGCCGCCGACCTCGCCGACCGGATCGAGGTCAATGTCGCGTATGCGATCGGCGTCGCCCACCCGGTCTCGGTCGCGGTGCGGACGTTTGGCACGGAGCGCATCCCGGTCACCCGCATCGAGGAGCTCGTCAAGGAGCATTTCGACCTACGGCCCGGCGCGATCATCCGCGACCTCGATCTGCGGCGCCCGATCTACGCGAAAACCGCTGCGTACGGCCATTTCGGCCGCGACGACCACGACTTCACGTGGGAGCGGACCGACAAGGCCGACGCGCTGCGTGCGGCCGCCGGTCTGAACGAGCCGGCGACTAGCCGGGCCTGACGAAGAGCCCGGCGGCGGCCTTCTCGTCGATTGCCTGCTCGCGCTTGCCGACCTTGACTGTGAACTGCCCCGCGGCGGGCTGCACCTCGCGCAGCTGGATCTTCGTGCCCGGGACGAAGCCCTCGTCGTAGAACCAGTGCAGCAGCTCCCCGTCGTGCTCGGCGAGGCGGACGATGGTCGCGCGTGCGCCGGGCTCGAGTGCTGCGAGCGGCGCGAGCTCGTTGTTCTCGGCCTGCTCGAACGCCGGGTCGACCGGCCAGCCGTGCGGGCAACGGTCGGGGTAGCCGAGCTTCTCCTCCATCCGCTCGACCATCTCGTCGGAGAAGGTCTCACCGATGTCGTCGGCGTAGACATGCGCCTCGGCGGCTGTGTAGCCCATGAAGTCGGTGAGCAGCCGCTCGACGATCCGGTGCTTGCGGACGACGCGCTCGGCTCGCTTGCGCCCCGACGGCGTGAGCAGCGCCTCCTTGTGCTCCCCGCGGCGGACGAGCCCCTCCTTCTCGAGCCGCTTCAGCATCTCGCCGGCCGAGGCGCGCGAGACGCCGAGCATCTCGGCAACGCGCGACGCGAGCGTGAGGGAGCCGCCGGACTGCGGGCTGTACTCCCCGATCGGGAAGGCGAGGAAATAGATCGTCTCGAGGTACTCGTCGATCGAGTGACGCTGGGCCATCAGTTCGAATATAGTCTCCTGCGCTAGCTGTAAGGTAACCCTTACACTCGACCTAAGGAGGACCGTGGGCGCAGGCATCGTGATGTTGAGAGAGGGCTTCGAGGCCTCGCTCATCGTCGGGATCATCCTCGCGTTCCTGAACCGCAGCGGTCGCCGCGAGGGCTTCGCCGCCGTCTGGGCCGGAACGATCGCCGCACTGGTCATTAGCGTCGTCACCGCGGGCCTGCTCTTCGTCGTCGGCGCCGAGCTCCAGGGCCAGGCCGAGGCGCTCTTCGAGGGCGGCGCCATGCTGTTCGCCGCCGCGCTCCTCACCTGGATGATCTTCTGGATGCGCCGTCAAGCGCGTTCGATCAAGCGCGAGCTCGAGGCGCAGGTCGAGCATGCGCTGGCGACTGGATCTGCCTTCGCGCTTGCGCTGGTGGCGTTCGTCGGCGTGCTGCGTGAGGGCGTCGAAACGGCGCTCTTCCTCTTCGGGACGGTCGAGGGCTCGAACAAGCTCCTGGCTAGCACGAGCGCGACGATCGGTCTCGCAGGAGCCGTCATGCTGGGATACGCCTTCTACCGAGGGGCGGCGAGGCTCAACCTGCGCCGTTTCTTCACGGTGACGAGCGTGCTCCTGCTCGCCTTCGCCGGCTGGCTCCTCGCGCAGGGCCTGCACGAGCTCGCCGACGCCGGGGTGTTCCCCGGAAGCTTGATCGTGCTGGGCGCCGCCTTTGTCGCGCTCGCCGGCCCGACGCTCTATTTCTACCTCCGCCCGGCGAAGAAGCCCGTCTCTACTTAACCGTAGGCTGGCGGCATGAGCCGCTACGCCTCGGTCTATCCGCTCGTGACGACTCGCGCGCTCGCGCGGCCGTTCACCTACGAGGTGCCGGACGAAGTCGAGCCCGGGGCGGTCGTCTCGGTCCGGCTCGGGGGCGGGAAGAAGCGCGGCGTCGTCGTCGACGTGGGCCGCGCGCCGCCGGCCGGGATCGAGGTCGCGCCGATCGAGCGCGTCGAGGAATCGCTTCCACCCGCTCTCGTCGAGCTCGCGCTGTGGGTTGCCGACTACTACGGCTCGACCCCCGGCCGGGCGCTCGCGCTCGTCGCCCCGTCGAAGCGAGAGCGGCGGAAGGACCTGCCGCAGCCCGCCGAACGGGATTCGCTGCCCGGTGAGGCGGAGCCGGAGCACCTGACGGCGCCGCAGGAGCGCGCGCTCAACAGGCTACGTGAGGCTCTGGCCGGGGACGGCGGCCACTTCCTGCTCTACGGGGCGACGGGCAGCGGGAAGACGGAGGTCTATCTCCAGGCCGCAGGCGACGTGCTCGAGCGCGGGCTCGGCGTGATCGTGCTCGTTCCGGAGATCGCGCTCGCGCCGCAGACGGTCGGCCGCTTTCGCGCGCGCTTCGGCGACCGGGTGGCGATCCTCCACTCGTCGCTGACCGAGGCCGAGCGCCGCGACGAGCGCGAGCGGATCGCCTCGGGGGAGGCGCCGATCGTGATCGGGGCCCGCTCGGCCGTCTTCGCTCCTCTGCCACGCGTCGGGCTGATCTGCATCGACGAGGAGCACGACGCCGCGTACAAACAGGAGTCGGATCCGCGCTACGACGCACGCACGGTCGCGGCGAAGCGCGCCTCGCTCGAGGGCGCGGTCGCGATCTACGGCAGCGCGACGCCGAGGCCGGAGAGCTGGCAGGCTCTCGAGCGGCTCGATCTCGGCGAGCGGGTCGGCGCGGCGCTCCCGCCGGTCAGGATCGTCGACCTGCGGGGCGAGGCCGGGTACCCGCTCTCTGCTCCGCTGCTCGCCGAGCTGGGCAAGGTGGCCGAGCACGGTGGGAAGGCGATCCTGCTGCTGAATCGCCGCGGGGTGGCGCCCGCGCTGCACTGCCGGGCCTGCGGCGTCACGCGGCGCTGCCCGAACTGCGACGTGGCGCTCGTGCTCCACCGCGACGAGCTCCTGCACTGCCACCATTGCGCGTTCGTCGAGCCGACGCCCACGGTCTGCCCCGAGTGCGGCTCGGTCGAGCTGGCTCGAATCGGCGCGGGCACGCAGCGGCTCGAGCGCGAGCTGGAAGAGCGTGTGCCCGAGCTGGAGCGCTTCCGGCTCGACGCCGACGCGGTCGCCGAGCGCGGGTCGCTCACGGACACCCTGCGCCGCTTCGCCGCCGCCGACCGCGCGGTGCTCGTCGGCACGCAGATGGTCGCCAAGGGGCATCACTTCACGGGCGTCTCGCTCGCAGCGGTGATCGACGCCGACACCGGCCTGAGCGTTCCGGACTTCCGCGCGGAGGAGCGAACGTTCCAGCTCGTCACCCAGCTCGCGGGGAGAAGTGGCCGCGATGCACCCGGTCGCGTGCTCGTCCAGAGCTTTCAGCCCGAGTCCCGCGCGGTCGCGCTCGCTGCGCGGCACGACGTCGAGGGGTTCCTGGAAGGGGAGCTCGCGCGGAGGAAAGAGCTCGGCTATCCGCCGTTCCGGCACATCGTGCGCGTTCTCGTCGCAGGCCCCAACCGGGACGACGTGCTGCAAGTGGGCAGGGAGCTGGCCGCCGGGCTCGAGAGCGTCGCCGGAGATCTCCTTGGGCCGGCCGAGCTCTTCCGGGTCCGCGGCCGGCACCGTGCACAGCTCGTCGTGAAGACCGACCGTCCGCGCGAGGTCGCCTCCCGGGCGGCAAAGCTTTTGGCCGCAGGCGCGCCCGCGATGCGCGAAGCCGACCTGTCTGCCGTCGTCGACGTGGACCCCCAAAGCGTCTGACTAGACTCGACATCGTGGCCCAGGAAGGACAGGTCAAGACCGACGAGCTCGACGCGCAGGCCGAAGCCACGCGGCGGCTTGCGCTCGCCCAGATCCGCCAGTACCCCGATCCGGTGCTGCGACTCGAGGCTCAGGAAGTGGAGGCGTTCGACGACGATCTCGCCCAGCTCGTCGAGCGCATGACCCGGCTGATGCATGACGCCCAGGGCGTCGGCCTGGCCGCCAACCAGGTCGGTGTCCTCCGGCGGGTCGTCGTCCTGCTGGCCGAGGACGAGGAGGAGCCGCGGGTCCTCGTCAACCCGGTGATCCTCGACCGCTCGGACGAGACGGAAGAGGACACCGAGGGCTGCCTGTCGCTGCGAGGCGTCGTCGTTCCGGTCGAGCGCGCCGTCAGCCTGCGGGTGAAGGCGCGTGACGCCGAGGGGGCACCGGTCGAGCTCGAGCTCGAGGGGCTGGCAGCCCGGGTTGCCCAGCACGAGGTCGACCATCTCGACGGCGTGCTCATCCTCGACCGGACGACGCCCGAGGGCCGCCGCGAGGCGCTTGCCGTTCTGCGGCAGGCAGCCGCGCTTTGAACATCGCCGTGGCGGCGACGGCGCCGCTCGGGGCCGACGTGCTGGAGCGGCTGAGCGAAAAGCACGACGTTGCGTTCCTCATCACGCGGCCGGACCGGCCCCGCGGCCGAGGCCGGCAAGTGGGCGCACCGCCTGCGAAGGAGGCCGCCGAGCGGCTCGGGATCGAGGTGCGCCAGCCCGAGAAGCTTAACGAATCCACCGCGGTCGACGACGTCGAGGCGATCGTCGTCGCCGCCTACGGGGCGCTCATTCCGGAGTCCCTGCTCGACCGCACGCTCTGGCTGAACGTCCACCCGTCACTCCTTCCCCGCTGGCGCGGGGCGGCCCCGGTCGAGCGCGCGATCATGGCCGGCGATACCGAGAGCGGCGTCACGATCCACCGCACGACGGCGGAGCTCGACGCGGGCCCGATTGCGGCGCAGCGGGCCTTTCCAATCGACGCTGACGAGGACGCCGGCTCCGTTTATGCAAAGGCCGGAGCGCTCGCCGCCGAGCTCCTGGAGGGAGTTCTCGAAGCGCCCAGGTTCCATCCGCAGCCCGACGACGGCGCGACCTACGCGGAGCGGCTGACCGCAGCCGACCGCGAGCTCGACTGGAATCGGCCGGCCGCAGACCTCGTCAACCAGGTCCGCGCCCTCTCGCCGCACATCGGCGCGCGTGGGGTGGTCGACGGCCGAACGCTCACCGTATGGCGCGCCGTCCCGGCTTCGTCCGAGTCGAAGCTGACCGCCGGGCGGCTCGAGCTGCTCGAGGTCCAGCCGGAGGGGAAACGGCGCATGACGGGCGAGGAATACCTTCGGGGCCTGCGCGGCTGAGAAGATCCGACGATGGGCTGGAACGAATGGGTGCGCACCGCCGAGATCGAGCCGTCGATCTATGCGGCCGACTTCTCGCGGCTCGGCGAGCAGATCGAGACCGTCATGCAGGCAGGGGCGCGCATCTTCCAGTTCGACGTCGGTGACGGGCACTTCGTCGAGCCGATCACGATTGGCCCGATCGTCCTCAAGTCGATCTCGCCGCTCGTCCACCGGCTCGGCGGCGTGCTCGACTGCCATCTGATGGTCGAGAGCCCCGAGAAGCACTTTCGGGCGATCGCGGAGGCGGGCGGGGACAGCGTTACCGTGCACTACGAGGCCTGCGACGACCTCCCGGGCGTGATCCGGCAGGCCCGCGAGCTCGAGCTGGGTGTCGGCGTCGCCTTCAACCCCGAGACGGAGCCGGACGACGTCGTCGCGGCCGCCGGCGAGCTCGTCGACCTCGTCCTCTGCATGAGCATCCACCCGGGGTACTCGGGTCAGCCGTTCATGCCGGAGTCGATTCCCCGCGTGCGGCGCCTCCGGGAGCTGTTGCCCGACGGTGTGCACGTGCAGGTGGACGGTGGCGTCGGCCCGGAGAATGTGGCCGAGATTCGCGACGCCGGGGCCAACCTCTTTGTCGCCGGCACGAGCGTCTTCGGCCAGGAGGACATCGTCGAGGCCTACTGGCGGCTGGCCCAGGCGATCTCCTGATGCTCGAGCGGGCGCTCGAGCTCGCCGAGCGCGGGCGTGGCACGACGCACCCGAACCCGGTTGTCGGCGCGGTCGTGGTGCGTGACGGCGAGGTCGTCGGCGAAGGGTGGCACGAGCAGCAGGGCGGGCCGCACGCCGAAGTGGTGGCGCTCGAGGCGGCGGGAGAGGCAGCGCGAGGCGCCACGCTCTACGTGACGCTCGAGCCCTGTTCTCATCACGGGCGCACGCCGCCGTGCGTGGACGCGATCCTGGAGGCCGGCATCGCGCATGTCGTCGCGGGGGCGCTCGATCCGCATCCGGAGCACGGGGGAGGGCTCGAGCGGCTGCGGGCGGCGGGGGTCGAGGTCGAGCTAGTCGACTCCTTCGAGGCGCGTGCGCAGAACGAAGCCTGGCGAACCTGGGTGACGCAGCGGCGACCGTTCGTTACCTACAAGGCGGCCGTCACACTCGACGGCCGGGTCAGCGTCCCCGGCGAGCGCTGGGTCTCGGGTGAGGAGAGCCGGCGACACGTCCATGAGCTGCGGGCTGCGTCGGATGCCGTCGCCGTCGGAATGGGCACCGTTCGCGCCGACAACCCACGGCTCGACGCGCGCGACGTGGACGCAGCGCGCCAGCCGCGGCGGATTGCGTTCGGCCACGGGCCACTGCCGGAGGGATCCGAGCTCGAGCTGCTCGGTGGGCCTCTGCAGGAAGAGCTCGAGCGCCTCGCCGCGCATGGCGTGCAGTCGCTTTTGCTCGAAGGAGGCCCGACGCTCGCCGCGTCCTTCTTCGCCGCTGACCTCGTGGACAAGCTGATGCTGTTCGTCGCACCGAAGCTCTCCGGCGAGGGACCGGGCCTGCTCGTCGCGTTGCCCGCCCCGGTAACGCTCAAGCGCCTGAGCGCGCGGCCCATAGGCGCCGACGTCTTGCTGACCGCCTATGTCCACGAGCCCTGAGCCCAGCGTGCGCAGTCGGCGTTACGGCCGCGGGTTCAGCTGCGCCTGCGCATCTATCGGAAATCGACCGAAGGCCGTCTTGAGCAGGTCATTTGCTCGTTTAAGAGTCTCGTTGCCGCCAATGAAGTCGGCGTTGTCGTTCGTCGCAATTCCGCGGTTCCTGCGGGCGTAGCCTTCAACCAAGGTCCGCAGGGCACGGCGCAACGTCTCATCGCCGGCCTGATAGCGGCTTGGCACGCGGACCGCGGCTAAATCGTCGAGAAACGCTTGGACACCGCCGATCATCGCCTGCGAGGCGTTGTAACACCCTTGCTTTGTGCCCGCTGGCACGTTGCAAGCGTCCAGGCCGCGGTTGAGCGGCGCAAGCCGTTCCCATCCTTGTTGCCAGGCGGCGCGGTAGTGCGCCTCGGCCTTCGGCTCGAGATCGCCCTTCGAGACCTCGACGCTCACCCCGCAGCCGGCTGCGATCAGGGCGCAGATGAAGGCCACCTCCAAGACGGCGCAAATTCCCCTGGGCGAAAGGACGCGGGGCCGGCCCGCCTCTACCAAAGACCGATTGGCCATTCCGATACTGAGGTTTCCCGATCGGTCTGGTGAAAAAACGCGGTTCCCACCTCGCGCGCCGAAGGTGTGACTCTCCAGCGCGCTTGTAGCCTGTCGGTCATGTTCACCGGCATCGTTCGCGAGCGGGGACGCGTGGCCGCCGTCGAAGGCGTCGACGACGCCCGGCACCTCCGGATCGAGGCGCCAGGCACGTCGGCTCTGCTCGGGACCGGCGACTCGGTCTCGATCGACGGCTGCTGCCTGACCGCGACCGCGATCTCCGACGGCAGCTTCTCGGTCACGGCCGTCCCCGAGTCGCTCAGCCGGACGACCCTCGGGCGGCTCGCGCCGGGCGACGAGGTCAACCTCGAGACGGCGACTCGCGCGGGCGAGCCGCTCGGCGGCCACTACGTCCAGGGCCACGTCGACGGCGTTGGGCGCGTCGCATCGGTCGAACCGGAGGAGGAAGGCGCACGGATGTGGGTCGAGGCGCCCCTCGAGCTCCTCCGCTACTGCGTCGAGAAAGGGTCGATCGCCGTCGGCGGCGTGTCGCTCACGATCTCGGCGCTCCGCGACGGCGCATTCGAGGTCGCGCTCATCCCGCATACGCTCGCGGAGACGACTTTCGGCGCCCTCCAGGCCGGCGACGAGGTCAATCTGGAAGTGGACGTGCTCGCCAAGTACGTCGAGAAGCTCATCCACCCCGATACGATTTCCCTCGCATGACCCAGACGGCGCCCGAGAAGACCACCCCCTTTGCCGCGATCGACGATGCGATCGAGGACATCCGGCAGGGCAAGTTCGTCGTCGTCGTCGACGCAGCCGACCGCGAGAACGAGGGCGACCTGACGATCGCGGCCGAGTTCGCAACGCCCGAGGCGATCAACTTCATGGCGATGCACGCGCGCGGGCTGATCTGCCTTTGCCTGACCGAGAAGCGCTGCGACGAGCTCGCGCTCCGTCAGATGGCCGAGAACAACGAGGCGCCGCTGCAGACCGCCTTCACCGTCTCGATCGAAGCTCGCGAGGGCGTCACCACCGGCATCTCCGCCCAGGACCGCTCGGTCACGATCCAGGTCGCGGTCGACCCGACGAAGGGCCCGAACGACGTCATTCAGCCCGGCCACGTCTTCCCGCTCCGCGCGCGGGATGGGGGAGTCCTCGTCCGCGCCGGCCAGACGGAGGCATCCGTCGACCTCGCCCGGCTCGCGGGGCTGAACCCGGCCGGCGTCGTCTGCGAGGTGATGAAGGAGGACGGCACGATGGCGCGCGTCCCCGACCTCGTCGACTACTGCGCCCAGCACGGCATCAAGCTGATCACCGTCGCCGATCTGATCGAGTATCGGCGCAGGACCGAGAAGCTGGTCGAACGCACGGCCGAGGTTCGCCTGCCGACCTCGCACGGCGAGTTCACCGCGATCGCGTTCCGCGAGAAGCTGTCGGGGAAGCACCACGTCGCGCTCGTCCGCGGAGACCTCGAGGGCGCCGAGAACGTCCTCGTCCGGGTGCACTCGGAGTGCCTGACGGGAGACGTCTTCCACTCGCTGCGCTGCGACTGCGGCGAGCAGCTCGAGCAGGCGCTCTCCCGGCTCGCGGCCGAGGAGTGCGGCGTGCTCCTGTACATGACCCAGGAGGGACGTGGCATCGGCCTGCTGAACAAGCTGAAGGCCTACGAGCTCCAGGAGTCGGGGCTCGACACGGTCGAGGCGAACCTCGAGCTCGGGCTGCCGGCCGACGCGCGCGAGTACGGGATCGGCAACCAGATCCTCGCCGACCTCGGGCTGACGACGATCCGCATCCTGACGAACAATCCGAAGAAGCTGACCGGGATCGAGGGCTTCGGCCTCACCGTCGTCGAACAGGTGCCGATCGAGACCGAGCCGACCGAGGAGAACCGTCGCTATCTCGAGACGAAGCGCGCCAAGCTGGGCCACCGCCTGCATCACCAGGATCTCCGCTTCGAGGCCGAGCCGACGGACGAATGAGCGATCGCATCGACGAGATCGAGTCTCGCCTCAGCGAGTTGGGGGAGCCTACGGCCCCCGAGGTGCCCGACCTTCCCGAGGCGCCGGAAGCTCCCGAGACCTCCGAGGCACCGCAGGACGGTGCGGCTCCGGTCCTCAGGCCGCCCGGGCCTCCGCCGGAGGCCGCGGCCGAGCACGCCGAGGGCGAGCTTCGCATTCCCGAGGGCTACGGGATTCTCGCGGGAGGCACCGACGGCCGCCGAGCGGTCGGGATCGTCGTCAGCCGCTACAACGGCGAGATCACGAATCGCCTGCTCGAGCGGGCGCTCGCCGAGCTCGAAGAGCTCGGGGTGCCGCGCGAGGCGGTCATGGTCATGCCCGTCCCCGGTGCCTTCGAGCTGCCCCTGGCGACGATGGCACTCGCGAAGACCCGCCGGTACGCGTGCATCGTCGCTCTCGGCTGCGTGATCCGAGGCGAGACGCGCCACTCCGACCTGATCGCCGCCGAAGCCGCAAGCGGCCTCCAGTTGGCTGCGATCGAGACCGGCGTGCCGGTCGCGTTCGGCGTCCTGACGGTCGACAACCGCGAACAGGCGGAAGAGCGGATCGACCGCGCCGCAGACGCGGTGCGAAGCGCTCTCGAGATGGCCGACATCTTCTCCCAGCTCCGGGCCCAGGCCGCAGGGCCACTGCGCTAGCTACACTGCCGCCTCATGTCCAGGATCTGCGCCGTCTGCGGGAAGAAGCCGTCATTCGGGAACAACCGGAGCCACTCGATGGTGGCGACGAAGCGACGCTTCGACCCGAACCTCCAGCGCGTCCGCGTGCTCCTGGATGGCCGCGCGCAGCGCGCATACGTCTGCACCCGGTGCCTGAAGGCCGGGAAAGTCGAAAAAGCCCTCTGACCGCTCTATAACTGGGCCGATGAGCGAGCGCGCCGCGGTCTTTGAGCTCGTCCGTGCCGCGGAGACCGCGCTCGAGCGCAACCGCGCCCGCCTGGACGATCTCAACGTCTTTCCGGTGCCCGACGGCGACACCGGAACGAACATGCTGCTCACCGTGCGGGCCGTCACCGAGACTTTGCAACAGTCTGTTGCAAGGTCGGATCGGGCCGGCCTAGCGGAGGAGGTGGCTCACGCCGCCCTGCTCGGGGCTCGCGGGAACTCGGGGGTGATCCTGTCGCAGATCGTGCGGGGAGCGTCCGAAGTCCTGGCCGGCGCCGAGCCGGTCGATGCCGCTGCCGTGGCGGCGGCTCTCCGCGGGGCCTCCGACAAGGCCTACGCGGCCGTGCAGGAACCCGTGGAGGGAACGATCCTGACCGTGATCCGGGCGCTCGCGGACGAGGCGGACGCCCACACCGACCTCGACCTTCCCCAGCTCTTTGCCGAGCTCGTGCGTCGCGGCGACGAGGCCGTCGAGGAGACGCGCGACCAGCTCGAGGTTCTCCGCAAGGCGGGCGTCGTCGACTCGGGGGCGGCCGGGCTCGTCGAGATCGTGCGTGGCCTCGCGGCCCACCTGGCCGGCGAACCGCTGCCGGAGGCGGTCGAGGCCGAGCGGCTTGCGCCGGAGGCTGTCCACCAGGAGGCGTCCCGCTACCGCTACTGCACCGTGTTCGTCGTCGAAGGAAAGAGTCTCGACGCCGCCGCGCTCGAGCGAGAGCTGGCGCCCCTCGGCGACTCGCTCCTGGTCGTGGGCGACGCGAGGGCGCTGAAGGCCCACGTGCACACCGACGACCCGGGGGCCGCACTGCGCGCCGGGACGGCGCTCGGGGTGATCGAGGGGGTCGAGATCGGGAACATGCACGTCCAGTCGGCCCACCGTGAGGATCGGCTTGCGACCCAGACCGGCTTGCACGAGCTGAGGAAGACCGCAGTCGTTGCGGTGGTCGCGGGCGAGGGCAACCGGCGTTTGTTCGAGAGCATGGGCGCAACGGGAATCGTCGACGGCGGCGAGACGATGAACCCCTCGACGGATGAGCTCCTCGAGGCGATCGAGAGCACACGGGCCGAGGAGGCGGTCGTGCTGGCCAACAACGACAACGTCGTCCTCGCCGCCCGGCAGGCGGCGCGTCTGGCCGAGATCCCCGTTCATGTCGTCCCGTCGAGCTCGCTCCAGGCCGGCCTTGCCGCCATGCTCGCCTACGATCCGGCGGCAGGTGCGGAGCCGAACGCGGCCGCGATGAAGGACGCCGCGGCCGCCGTCGCGACCGGAGCCGTTACCGTGGCCTCGAGGGACGTGAGCATCGACGGGATGCAGATCGTGCGCGGCGCCTACCTCGGACTCGCCGAGGGCGAGCCCGTCGCCGGGGGGACGAGCTTCGACACGGTCGCCGACTCCGTGGTCGAGCGCCTGCTCGGCGAGCCCCGCGACGTCCTGACGTTCATCACCGGCGAGCAGGAGCCGGAGCTCGGGCCGCTCCTGGCCCGCGTCGCCGAGCGGCACCCGGAGCTCGAGCTCGAGGTTCACCCCGGCGGCCAGCCGCACTATCCGCTCCTGATCGCGGCCGAGTAGACGGTGTCGGCGCCCGTCCGTGTCGCGCTGGTCGAAGACAACGAGGTCTTTCGGGAAGCGCTCGAGCTGCTCCTCGGCCTGCGCCCGGATCTCGATGTCGTCGCCTCGGTCGAGGACGGGACGAAGGTCGTCGAGCTCTGCCGCGAGCACTCGCCCGAGGTCGTCGTGATGGACTACCGCCTCCCGGCGCTCGACGGCGTTCAGGCGACGAGGAAGCTCCGCGAGGCCTGCCCGGACGTCGCGGTCGTCTGCCTCACCGCTTCCGCGAGCCCGCACGAGATCGACGCGATGTACGCGGCGGGGGCGGTGGCGTGCCTGACGAAGGACGAGCCACTCGACGAGATCGTCGCAGCGATCAAGAACGCCGCCGGACGGAACGAGTCGTGAAGCTCACGGCCGAGAACACCGCGATCGTCCTCGACTCGACCGCTGATTTCCCGGATGGCCCCTCCCGCTTCCCCAGTTGGCGCATCGTGCCGCTGTACGTGCGATTCGGAGCCGAGAGCTACCGCGACTACGTCGACATCGGCCCCGCCGATTTCTACACGCGGCTGCGCGGCGCCGAAGAGCTGCCCACGACCTCCCAGCCGACCCCGGCCGACTTCCTGCGCGCCTACGAGGAGCTCGAGGAGTACGAGCGTGTGCTCTCGCTCCATCTCTCCTCGAAGCTCTCGGGAACGTTCAACAGCGCGAGCCGTGCCGCCTCGGAGGCAGGTGAGCGCGTGCGGGTGATCGACACCGGCACGGCCTCCGCGGCGATCGCGATGTTCGCGCTTGCGATTCAGCGCCGGCTCGAGCGGGGGACGACCGACGAGGAGCTGGACGAGCTGCTCGCGCGGTTCGAGCGCGAGTCCGGCCTCATCTTCACGCTCGACACGCTCGAGTACCTGGCACGCGGCGGACGCATCGGCCGCGCTGCCGGCTGGGCGGGCCAACTCCTCCACATCAAGCCGGTCCTCACGCTCGCCGACGGGGAAGTGCTGCCGGTCAAGCGGGTGCGCGGAAACCGGAAGGCAATCCAGGAGTTCGCGAACGCGTTCGAGGCGGGGACGCGCGACGAGCCCGGCCTGCGCGTCGGGATCGCCCATGCCGACGCACCCGAGCGGATGGACGCACTGCAGGCGCTCGTCCGTGACGTGCGCCCACAGGCTGAGATCGAGGTCGCGACGACCCTCGGGCCCGTCCTCGGCACCCACGCGGGCCCGGGCACCGTCGGGCTCTTCTGGCTAGAAGACGAGCTCGTTTGAGCGTGCGGCAAGCTCGTAGTCGCGGTCGGTGACCGCGTCCGCGACGTGCGTCCACCAGCGGAGCGTCACCCTGTTCCAGTGGATCGTGATGTCCGGATGGTGGTTCTCGCGCTCGGCCAGCTCGCCCACGCGGTTCACGAAGCCAAGTGCCTCGGCGAAGTCACGGAACTCGAAATCACGTTGCAAAGCGCCTTTAATAACGGCATAACCAGTTGGCGGCTGCACGTGGCTAGTATCGCCAGGCCAAGACGACAAAGGAGAACGATGTCTCGAATTCCGTATCTCATCGCCGGCCTCACCGCGGCCCTCGTGGTGGCCGCACCGACGTCTGCCGGGATGAGCGCCACGAAGCTGACGGGAACCGTCGGGCCCGGTTTCACGATCTCGCTCAAGAAGGCGGGCGTGAAGGTCAAGACGCTGAAGCACGGCACGTACACGATCGCGGTCAACGACAAGTCGAAGGCGCACAACTTCCGGCTCAAGGGGCCGGGCCTGAACAAGCAGATCACGTCTCTCGCCTTCAAGGGCACGAAGACGGTCACCGTCAAGCTCAAGGTGGGCAAGTACGTCTACCAGTGCGACCCGCATGTCTCGCTGGGCATGAAGGGCAGTTTCCGGGTCACCTAACTAGGTCGTCTCGATCCAGGGCGCCCGTAGTCCGCCTCCGGGCGGGCGGGCGCCCAGCCCGAACGCCGGGTCGGGCGCGTCTTTGCCCTCGAGCAGCGCCTGCACGTACTCGGCGAGCGCCGGCCCGTGCTTGAAGCCGTGGCCCGAGCCGCCGCCGAGGAGCCACACCCGCTCGTGCTCCGGATGGGGCGCGACGAGAAAGTTCGTGTCGGCCGTCAGTGAGTACGGGCAGGAGCGGGTGCCGACGAGCGGCGCATCGGCCAGTGCCGGGAAGCGTAAGGCGAGATAGGCGCGGGCCTCGCGCTCCTTCTCTGCCGACGGGACACGGTCCTCGGTGTCCGGATCGAACTCGGGGCCCTCGCGGTCGGGGCTCGCCTTGAACCCGCGCCCGTCGAGCTCGCCGACCCCGTAGACGCCGCCCTGGAAGTCGACCCACGCCGGCACCGACGGCGCCTGCCAGCCCGCAGGGGCGCCGAAGAAATAGACGTCCTGCCTGATCACACGGAGGTCGACCACAGCGGGGAAGAGCCCGGCGAGCCAGGCGCCCCCGGCCCAGACGACGTGGTCGGCCTCGAGCCGCTCGCCGTCGACCAGCACCGTTTCGCCCTCCGGCGCAGCCGTGCCCGCCACGAAGCGTGCGCCTCGCTCGATTGCCTGCTCCGAGAGCACCCGCGTCGCGTCGCGTGCACGGAGGACCCCGGACTCCGGCTCGTACAGGATCGAGTCGAGATCCCGGCCGTCGAAGCTGGGAAAGAGGCGGTCGCCTTCCTCGGGGGCAAGTCGCTCGACCGGGATGCCCTCCTCGCGCAGGACGCGCTCGCTCTCGGCGCCCCAGCCCGCGCTTTCGCGGAAGAACCAGGCGACGCCACTCGGGACAAAGAGCTCGGCGCCTGAGTCGCGTTCCAGCTCGCGCCAGAGCTCGAGCGCGCGCTTAGCGGAGCGCGTGTACCAGGCGGCGGAGCCGTGCGAGCAGCGGATCAGCCGCGATTCGCCGCCCGAGGCGGCGCGGACATGGCCCGGCTGGTACTGCTCGACGAGAGTCACCTCCCAACCGCTCGAGACAAGGCGGAGTGCGAGCGAGCCGCCGAAGACGCCTGCCCCGACAACGATCGCGCTAGGCATGAATCGGTACCTCTCGGGCCCGGCCATCCTCGATGCGCCAGGCCGCGAGCTCCCGCGTGTCCGTGCGCAGGATCAGCCAGGGCCGAGAGGCCCAGAGCCCGGCCCGCTCGAGGTCGGCGCGGGACGGCTTGGGCGGCGAGGAGGGGTGGGAGTGGAAGACGGCGAGCTCGTAGCCCTCGTCCTCGAGGAACCAGACCTCGGGCTCGACCTCGAGCCTGAAGCGGTAGGGCGAGGCCTCCGCGTTTCGGCCGCGCTCGTAGCCGACCGCGCGGTCGTCGCGCAACAGGACGAGACCGCAGGCCTCGTTCGGGACCTCCTCGGCCGCATGGCGCTCGAGCTCGCGCCGGAGCTCAGCCGGGACGATCACAGAACTCGACGTAGTCCACGTACTCGGTGATCGTGGGGGCATCGCCGCAGACCGGGCACGCGAGGTCGCGCCGTACCGCGACCTCGTCGAAAGCGCCCGTAAGCGCGTCGTAGAGGAGCAGGCGGCCAATCAGCGGCTCGCCGATCCCGAGGACGAGCTTGAGCGTCTCGGTGGCCTGGATCGAGCCGATCACCCCCGGCAGCACGCCGAGCACGCCGCCCTCGGCGCAACTCGGCGCCAGCTCCGGCGGCGGCGGCTGCGGAAAGAGGCAGCGGTAACACGGCCCCTGGCCCGGCGCGAAGACGGTGGCCTGGCCCTCGAAGCGGAAGATCGAGCCGTGGACGACGGGCATGCCGTGCCAGATCGAGGCGTCGTTCAGGAGGTAGCGCGTCGGAAAGTTGTCGGCGCCGTCGACGACGACGTCCCAGCCCTCGGCGAGGATGCGGTCGATGTTGTCGGCGGTCAGCCGCTCACCGTAGGGCACGACTTCAACATCGGGGTTCAGCCCGCTCAGGCGCCGGGCGGCGGACTCGACCTTCGACTCGCCGAGCTCGGCCGTCGAATGGAGCACCTGGCGCTGGAGGTTCGACTCGTCCACGACGTCGTCGTCGACGATCCCAAGCCGTCCGATCCCGGCCGCCGCCAGGTAGAGCGCAGCAGGCGAGCCCAGCCCGCCGGCACCGATGAGCAGCACCTGCGCGTCGAGCAGGCGTTTCTGTCCCTGCACGCCGAGCTCGGGAATGAGCAGGTGGCGGCTGTAGCGGACGAGCTGGCTCTCGTCGAGCCCCGCCGGAAGGTCGAGCGGCAGGCCGGCCTTTCCCCAGGCGTCGATGCCGCCGGCGAGCGAGACGACCGCGCCGTACCCCCGTTCGCTCAGCGCCTTGGCCGCGCGCAGCGAGCGGTTGCCGTGCGCGCAATAGAGGACGATCGAGCGCTCGCGGTAGGGCTCGAGCTTCTCGCCGAGCTCCTGCATCGGGATGTGCACCGAGTCGGCGATCCGGCCCTGTTCCAGCTCCCAGAGCTCGCGGATGTCGACGAGGACGGGCGGGTCGTCCGCGGCGAGGAGCTCGTTCGCCCGGCCCGCGCCGATTTCGAGGACAACCTCACCGTCGCGCGTCATGCTCCAAGGATAATCGTGTGCCGATGAGCCCTCGCACCCGCGTGATCGTCATCGTCGGCGCCGCCGTCGCGCTTGCCGCCGGAGGCACCGTCGCCGTGGCCGTGATCACGGGGGGCCATAAGGGCGGTGCCGAGCAGCCTCAGCGGCCGCTCGCCGGCACACCGCCGCTCGCGCTCGACCTCGGTGTCCGCGTCGACCCGGAGGCGCGCGCGCTCCGGCGCGCCGAGCGCCTCTACTCGCAGAAGCCGCGCGCGCGGGCCCGGCGCGCCGCCGCCGGGCGGATCTTTGCTCGCTACCGGTCCCCCGCAGCGCGGATCGGGGCAGTCTTCTCCGCCTGGCCGGACTCGAGCCTGGCGAACCTCGAGCGTCTGGCTCTCGAGAGCAGGGGTGATTCGCTTGTGCTCCTCCATCTCGGGTTCGCAAATCTCTGGGCAGGCCGCACCAAAGACGCGACCGCGGCGTGGCAGGAGGCAGCCCAGGCCCAGCCCGACTCCGCCTCGGCGCAGCGGGCGGACGACTTCCTGCACCCGAACTTCCCGCAGGGCCAGCCGTTCTTTCTGCCGAGCTTCACGCCGCCCAGCGGCCTGGGCGAGCTCTCGCCGCCTGCGCAGCTGGCGGCGCTGGCGCGGAACGCACGGCGCCCCGACGTCCGCGCGAAGCTTCTCTACGGGCTCGCGTTGCAACGGCTCGGCCACCGGCTCTCCGCGCGGCGAGAGTACGACGCCGCCGCGAGGCTCGCGCCGCAAGACCCCGAGGCGCTCGTCGCTGCGGCGGTTGCTCGCTTTGACAAGAGCCAGCCGGCGGAGGCCTTCTCCCGGCTCGGGCCGCTCACGCGGCGCTTCCCGAAGGCGGCGACGGTTCGCTTCCACCTCGGACTGCTGCTCTTCTGGCTGGCCCGCTCTCAGCCCGGTTCAGTCGAGGAAGGGAAGCGCCAGCTTCGCCTCGCCGAGGGCGACGATCCACGCTCTCCACTTGCCAGGGAAGCAAAGAGGCTCCTCGCCGGTCTAGCGAACGCACCGTCAAATAAGTGACACTAGGACTTATGGACCGCAAGATGGGTCTTCCGGCCTATAGACGAACACTAACCATGCTTGAAAGACTGCTGCATCCACCGGCACAAGCGCACGTTTGACGATTGAGCAAACCGCAACTACGGTGAGGGCTGGGAGAGGGGAACCGAGTTGAGCCGAGGGGAGCAAGCCGTAGCACGTGCTGGGACCCAGGGGACCGTCCTCGAGACGGATGAGGCGTGGGAGCTTCTGCAGTCGGGCCGACAGGCGGGAAAGCTCACGGCCGAGGAGATCACGGTCACGCTGGACGAGCTCTCCTTCGACACCGCCCAGATCGACGAGTTCTACGGCATGCTCGAGGAGCTGCACATCGAGGTCGTCCCGATCGAGGAAGAGCCTGAAGAGGAGGCGCTCGACCTCGACGCGCCGGACGTCTCGACCGATGCGCTCCAGCTCTTCCTGAAGGACATCGGCAAGGTCGACCTCCTCACCGCGCCGCAGGAGATCGAGCTGGCGAAGCGCATCGAGCGCGGCGACCATCAGGCGAAGCAGGCGATGGTCGAGGCGAACCTGCGCCTCGTCGTCTCGATCGCGAAGCGCTACCGCAACCAGGGGCTCCCCTTCCTCGATCTCATCCAGGAAGGGACGATCGGTCTCGTGCGCGCCGCCGAGAAGTTCGACTACCGCAAGGGGTTCAAGTTCTCGACGTACGCGACGTGGTGGATTCGCCAGGCGGTCGCGCGTGCGCTCGCCGACAAGTCGCGGACGATCCGCATGCCCGTGCACGTCGTCGAGAAGCTGAACAAGATCGTGCGCTCGGAGCGGAAGCTTCGTGGCGAGCTGGGTCGGGAGCCGACCGCGTTCGAGATCGGTGGAGAGCTGGATCTGAGCTCCGACGAGGTCGAGCAGATCCGCCGCAGCGCGCAGATGCCGGTTTCCCTCGAGAAGCCGGTCGGCGACGACGAGGAGTCGGAGTTCGGGCACTTCCTGACCGACGAGCTGGCACCGCTTCCGGAAGAGTCCGCCGAGCAGGCGCTTCGCCGGGACACGCTGAAGCAGGTTCTCTGCTCGCTCTCGCCCCGGGAGCAGCGGATCCTCGAGCTGCGCTACGGGCTCGACGGGGAGCAGCCCCGCACTCTGGACGAGGTCGGCCGGGCGTTCAACGTCACCCGCGAGCGGATCCGGCAGATCGAGAACCAGTGCCTGAAGAAGCTCCGCGCGCTCGCCGACTGCCAGAAGCTCCGCGAAGTCGCCTAAGTCGAAGAAAGTCCGGCGCGCGCTGCGCGCGCACCATGACGACTTTCTTCGAGATTTTCGAAGGCCTAGCCGTCGTGGGCGGAGGCGGGCAAAGCCCACCTCCGCGGCGAGAGTTCCTAGACTCCTCGCCCGTGACGGAACCGCCTGCAGATTGGATGGAGGAGCTCTTCGAGCTGCTTCGCATCCCTA
Source organism: Gaiellaceae bacterium (assembly GCA_035318925.1). Classification (GTDB taxonomy): domain Bacteria; phylum Actinomycetota; class Thermoleophilia; order Gaiellales; family Gaiellaceae; genus VAXT01. The sequence goes on along the minus strand of DATHDS010000012.1, from coordinate 62,147 downwards.
GCGTCAGTGCAGATCCTGTGCATGCAGGAGACGTCGAGCGCGCGGCGGAGTGGGTGCGCGACTTCATCCGTGGGGCCGGTGGCGAGGCGGAGGTCGTCCCCACCGAGAACAAGCCGCTCGTGATCGGCGAGATTCGCGCCTCGGAGAACCCGGAAGGCGCGCCGACCGTGATCGCCTATGGGCATTTCGACGTGCAGCCACCCGAACCGCTCGAGCTCTGGGAAAGCGAGCCGTTCGAGCCCACCGTGCGGGACGGCTGGCTCTACGCGCGAGGGGTCGCCGACGACAAGGGCCAGCTCTACCTCCAGTTGAAGGCGGCGGCGCTGCTCGCGGCCGAGGGCTCGCTGCCGGTGAACGTCCGGTTCACCTGCGACGGCGAGGAGGAGTCCGGAGGCGACTCGATCGTGAACTTCCTCGAGGCGGACGAGCGTGGGGGAGACGCGTGCGTGATCTTCGACGGGCACATGCTGCGCCCGGGCCAGCCGATCTTCGAGATCGCGACGCGCGGGATCTGCTACTTCCACGTGAAGGTGCGGACCGGGGACCGCGACCTGCACTCGGGCATCTTCGGAGGCGGGGCGTTGAATGCGACGCACGCGCTGCTGCAGACGCTCGGCGGCGTGTTGCCTCGAAACGGGCAGGTTCCGGAACCTCTACGCGCCGGGATCGTGCGGCCGAGCGACGAGGAGATCGCGAGCTGGAGCGAGCTCGAGCCTGGCGCCGAGGTGCTCGCGGCCCAGGGCGCGCGACCGGCGGATCCCAGGGCCGCCGAGGAGCTCTATCTGCGGACGTGGGTGGAGCCGGCTGTCGACGTGCACGGTCTGGCCGGCGGCTCGCCCGTCCTCCAAAAGACCGTGCTCCCTGTAGAGGCCGAGGCGAATGTCTCGATCCGGATCGTCCCGGGGCAGGACGACAAGGCGATCGCGGCGGAGATGGAGCGGCTGATGCGCGAGGCGGCGCCCGAGGGTGCAGACGTTGAGATCAAGCTCCTCGCGAGCGCTCCGGCCGCGCTCGTGCGGCCCGACGATGCGGCGATCGTCCTCGGCCTGGATGCCTTCGAGAGCGTGATCGGTGCCAGGCCGCTGCTCCTGCGGGTCGGCGGCTCCCTGCCGGTGATGTCCGCCCTCGAGAAAAAGGGCATACCGACGATCCTCACCGGCTTCGACCTCCCCGAGGGAAACATCCACTCTCCGAACGAGCGCCTCCGTGTCGAGCACATCACACTCGGCGTGGCGGCCGCCAAAGAGCTCTACGTCTCACTCGCAAAGCTGCCGTAGCCCGCCATTCACGCGGAAACCCGGACCATCGACCGTGGCAAGGGCGGGCTGATCGAAGTGTCGTTCCTCGGGTCGTGTGCTTTAAGTCGTGGAAAGTGCGAAGCACTTTGCGCGAGTCCCGGGCCCGTGGCCCGGGACCATTAGTCCCAGGGCGGGGGGTTGTGCACCCAGCGGCCGCCGAGCATCGTGGCGACGACCTGAACCTCGGGAAGCTCCTCGGGTGGGATCGCGAGCGGGTCCCGGTCGAGGACGACGAGATCGGCGAGGAACCCCGGGACGAGCTTGCCGCGCCGCCGTTCATCTCGGGCGAGCCAGGCGGGCGCGAGGATCGTCGCCTCGAGTGCCTGCTCGATCGTGACGGCCTGCTCCGGGTGCCACGCCTCGCGATCGTCGAGCGTGCGTAATACCCCGGCGCAGATGCCGGCGAGCGGATCGAGCTCCTCGATCGGTGCATCCGAGCCGTTCGCGAGGACCGCCCCGGACTCGACGAGCGAGCGGTAGGCGTAGGCACGTTCGGTGTTGCCCGCCCAGATCCGGTCGGCGATGTCGCGATCGGAAGGGGCGTGGCTGAACTGGACGGAGGCGGCGACCCCGAGCTCGGCGAAGCGGCTCAGGTCCTCCTCGGCCAGGAGCTGGGCGTGCTCGATCCGCGGGCGCAGCCCGAGCGCCGCCCATTCCTCGCGGGTCTCCTCGAACGCGTCGAGGGCCTCGCGGTTGGCGAGATCGCCGATCGCGTGCACGGCGACCGGCCAGCCGGCGCGCGCCCCGGAGCGGACGATCTCGGCCAGCTCCTCCCGGCCTGTGATCTGCACACCTGACCCGTCCAGGAGCCGCGCCGTCTGCGACCCGAGCGTCCCGTCCATGAAGACTTTCAGGTAGCCGATTCGAAGGAGGTCGTCGCCGATCCCGGCGCGCAGGCCGAGCTCATCGAGGCGTTCCACGTGCTCGTGGGGGAGCGATTGCCAAACGCGGAGCGTGAGCGCCTCGTCGTCCGCGAGGCGCTGCCAGAAGCGGGGTGCGCCGAGCCAGCCGTCCTTGTCGTGGACCGCGGTTACGCCACGGGCGGCGGCCATCTTCAATCCCTCGCGCATCGCGTCCACGAATTCGTCGTCCGGCGCGCGCAGGTAGCGGTCGCGGAATTGCCAGGCGGCCTCCTCCCGCAGCACGCCGGTCGGTTCGCCGTCCTCGTCGAGCTCGACGACGCCGCCCTCGACCTCGAGATCGTCCTCGGCCTCGGCGAGGGCGGCCGAGCTCAGCCAGAGCGAGTGATAGTCGCGGGCCATGAGTGCGACCGGCACATCGCCCGCGATCTCGTCCAGGGCCTGTCGGGTCGGCTCGACCGGCGGAGACCAGTCGCCGCTGCGCCAGCCGCGCCCGCGCAACCAGCGGCCTGACGGCACCGCGTCGATCGCGTCGCGCACGAGCTCGAGCGCCTCGTCGAGCGACCCCGCCCCCTCCAGCCGCACCTCCCGTTGCGCGGCCGCCCATGTCGGAAAGTGAACGTGCGCGTCGCTGAATCCGGGCAGCACACAACGGCCGCCGAGGTCGACTCGGTCGGGAGAGGGCAGCGCGGTCTCATGCGTTCCCACACCACCCGCGACGCGATCGCCGGCAATCGCAAGTGCGAGTGCCGCGGGCATCGCAGGCTCCATCGTGCGGATGACGCCCTTCTCGAGGATCACGGTGCGACTGTAGTAGCTTCAGGCCGACCCGAAAGGAGACCGGATGATCGACCACGTGACGCTCAACGTCCGCGATCTGGAGGCGTGCCAGGCGTTCTACACAGCTGCGCTCCAGCCACTGGGTTACGAGCTGATGCTCGAGTACGTCGAGGGCTGCGGGTACGGCGCGGACGGCAAGGCCGACTTCTTCCTCGCGCACCGAGCGGAGCCGAGCGCCCCGGTGCACGTTGCGCTGCGCGGCGCTGATCGCTCCGCGGTCGAGGCCTTCCACGAGGCGGCGCTCGCCGCGGGCGGGAAAGACAACGGTCCGCCGGGGATCCGCCGCGTCTACCACGAGTACTACTACGGCGCCTATGTCTTCGATCCGGAGGGCAACAACATCGAAGCCGTCACCCACGCCCCGGAATGATCGATCACGTCACGATCCGCGTCTCGGATCTCGAGGCGAGCAAGGCGTTCTACTCGTGCGTGCTCGCGCCGCTCGGACTCGAGCCGCACCACGACGAGATGGGCACCGAGTGGGGCGACTTCTCGATCGCAGCGGACGATGAGCCTGTGGCGCAGAACGTTCACATCGCCTTCCCGGCCAAGAGCCGTGAGGAAGTCGACGCTTTTCACCGCGCGGCGATGCAGGCGGGCTACCGAGACAATGGCCCGCCCGGTGAGCGGCCGGTGTACCACGAGGGCTACTACGGCGCTTTCGTCCTCGATCCGGACGGCAACAACGTCGAAGCCGTCTTCCACGACCGGTGATCCAGCTCTCCGTCTCCCAACACGCCGAGCTCGTCTCAGGCTCACCGCACTGCGGGTCCTTGCGGAACAGTTGAGCATGGCGTTCGACGACCCGAAGGCTGGGCAAGGCGCGCGCGACGTGCTCGCTTCGATCGATCGCATGCTCGAGATTCTCCGGGCTCCCCCTGAGACCTAGAATCCGGGCATGCCCTACGACCCGCTGACCGACGAGCAGCGCGAGATTCGCGACCTCGTCCGCACGCTCGCGCGAGAGCGCGTCGCGCCGCGCGCGGCCGAGATCGACAAGAAAGGCGAGTTCCCCTGGGACATGGTCGAGCTCTTCAAGGAGCACGAGCTCTTCGGGCTGCCGTACGACGAGGTCTACGGCGGCACCGGGACGGGCGCGCTGATGGTGCTCGTCGCAATCGAGGAGCTCTCGAAGGTCTGCGCGACGACCGGTCTCATCCTCGCCGTCCAGGAGCTCGGCTCACTCGGGATCAAGCTCGCCGGCACGGAGGAGCAGAAGCAGCGCTTCCTGCCGCGGCTCGCGAGCGGCGAGTGGCTGGCCGCTTACGCGCTGACGGAGTCGGGCTCGGGCTCGGACTCGGCGGCGATGCGCACCGAGGCGCGGCTCGACGGCCACGAGTACGTGATCAACGGGTCGAAGCGGTTCATCACGAACGCCGGGGTCGCGGGCCTCTACACGGTCTTCGCGAAGACCGACCCCGAGCAGGGCCATTCGGGCATCTCCGCTTTTGCCGTCGAGGCCGACTCGCCCGGGTTCGAGGTCGGTCGGATCGAGCCGAAGATGGGAATCAAGGGCTCGACGACCGGCGAGCTCTTCTTCAACGACCTCCGGATCCCCGCCGACAACCTGCTCGGCGAGGAGGGTGAGGGCTTCAAGATCGCGATGCGCATCCTCGACCGCTCGCGACCCGGGATCGCGGCGCAGGGCCTCGGGCTCGCTCAGGGCGCGACGGACTACGCGCTGGAATACGCGAAGACCCGGGAGACGATGGGCAAGCCGATCGCCGAGCACCAGCTGATCGCGGGGTCGCTGGCGGACATGGAGACGAAGTGCGAGGCCGCGCGAGGACTCCTCTACAAGATGGGGATGATGATCGACGAGGGCGCACCGGACGACGAGCTGACGAAGGTCTCCGCGATGGCGAAGCTCTACTGCACCGACGTGGCGATGGAGGTCACGACCGACGCGGTGCAGATCCTCGGCGGCTACGGCTACATGCAGGAGTACCCGGTCGAGCGCATGATGCGCGACGCGAAGATCACGCAGATCTACGAGGGCACGAACCAGATCCAGCGCCTCGTGATCGCGCGCCAGATGCTGAAGGAGAACCGAGCTTTCCTGCTGGCGGGGGTTGGCTAGTCCCCAGGAGCTCCAGGTCGGTCGCCGGCGGGTGCGTCTGACCAGCCCGGACAAGGTGCTGTTTCCGGGCGACGGGGTCACGAAGGCAGACCTCGCGGAGTACTACGCCGAGGTCGGGCCGGTGATCGTCCCGCACCTGAAGAACCGGCCGTTCACCCTCAAGCGCTATCCGTACGGCATTCGTGGGCAGGCGTACTTCCACAAGCAGGCGCCGAAGGGAAAGCCCGACTGGATCCCGACACGGCAGTTCCGGACGTGGCCGCGCGAAGGCGAGTCGCGGCTCGTCGACTTCACGCTCGTGACCGAGCCCGCCGCGGTCGTGTGGATGGTGCAGATGAACTGCATCGACATGAACGCGTGGTACTCGCGCGTCGACAAGCCCGACCGGCCGGACTACGTCGTCTTCGACCTCGACCCGCCGGAGTCGCGAAACGGCTTCGTGCAAGCCATTCGGGTTGCCCACCTGGTTCGCGAAGCGCTCGAGCGGCTCGAGCTGCGCTCGTACGTGAAGACCAGCGGCGCCGATGGAATCCACGTTCTCGTGCCGATCGCGCGCCGCTACTCGTATCCCGAGGCGTACGAGCTGGCTGAGCTGGTGTCGCGCGGCCTCGAGGCGGACAACCCTGGGCTCGTGACGACCGAATGGCTCAAGAAGAAGCGTCGCGGCGTGCTCGTCGACCATCGTCAGAACGGTCACGGCAAGACGATTGCCTCCGCCTACTCGGTGCGGCCGAAGCCGGGGGCGCCGGTCTCGACGCCGCTGCGCTGGGAGGAGCTCGGCGAGAACGTGCGGCCGCGCGACTTCGGTCGGCGAGAAGCGCTGGCGCGGATCGAGAAGCATGGCGATCTCTTCGAGCCCGTGCTCCGCGGCGGTCAGGCATTGGGGCCGGCGCTACGTTCGCTGCGCGGCTAGTAGCCGTTCCCGCCGCCGCCGCCGCCGCTGCTCTTGCCCGTGCCGATGTCTCCGCAGGCGACGTAGGTCTGGATCTCCGTGGCCGACTTGTGCACGTTGATCGCGAAGGCGCCGTTGCGCAGGTCGTCGAGCTTCGCGTTCACGGTGCTCGTCGACTTGCCGTTCTTCACGTCTGCGAGGCCGTACAGGGGAGTGGGGTCGAGCTTCGCGCAGGAGCCCTTGTGAATGTGTGCCGGCTGTGGCTCGGACATCATCGTCGCGGAGTTGTCCTGGAGGGCGAGCACGACCTTTGTCTTGTCGCCTTCCTTCGTCAGCGTCGCCGTGCCCGACTCACCCGAGCCGTTCTGCTCGGTGAGATTGACGGTCACCGCTCCGCTGCCGCCCGACGAGCTCCCGCTGCCGCAGCCGGTTGCCAGCAGCGCCACGAGGCCGACGATCACACAGGTCCCCTTACGAATCATCACCCGATAGTTCGGCTACTGGGCGCGATCGGTTTTTCTAGCGGCCGACGACCTCGAAATCGGAGCCCTGCACCCGGCCGAGCGTGTGCAGCTGGTCGTTCGACCAGCGCGGGTCCGGCGCGCCGGTGATGTACCAGCTCGACCCGTTGTCGGCGACCAGCATCCCGTAGCGCTTCAGGGCGACGAGGACGATTCGTGCCTGCCTCGGGAAGCCGCTGACGTCGAAGCTCGCCTTCAGCCGCAGGCGGAGGCCCATCGGCGGCAGGCTCGGGTCGTTCGAGTCGCTCGCGAAGTGGCGGGCGGGGAAGACATAGGCCCGGCGCGTGCGCTGGACGGTGAAGCGCAGCGCATGATCGATCGCTCCGCGCCTGACCTCGTCATAGTGGGCGAGGCCCGGGAGAATGGGCAGACCGGCCGCGTCCGCCGATGTCCAGCCCGCCGGACGGAGCTTGTTCGAGCGCAGGTTCCAGATCGCCCCCGACCCGGCACGCCAGCCGCGACCCTTCGGGTAGAGCGCGTAGAGCTCGTAGAGGCGGCACGACGAGCGGTCGACGATCAGCGCATGCCGGTCGCCGGTTGACGAGCGGCCGCCCTCGATCTTGACGTTGCGCGGGATGGGATACGGGCCACGGTCGGACTCGCCGGAGTACTCGAACGCGACGCGGCTCTTCGGCTGCTTGCGCCCGACGACGGTGATCGGGATCCCGATCGGAGCGCCCTCCCAGAGCCCGGAGCCGAAGTCGGCGTGCAGGCCGGTGCCCGCGCCGATCGAGTTGACGATCTGAGCCGAGTTCGGCGCCACCGGCAGGGAGTCGACGCGCTGGTTCCACGGGTTCGACTTCGGAAAGAGGGGGCAGCGAGGCGCGCCCGGCAGGCGAAGCGCACTGGCGCTCGAGCCTCCGAGCGCAAGCCCAACCAGAAGCGCGAGCAAGAAGACGCGGCTCATTTCTCTGCTATCGACTGCCGGAGCCTCTCCACCAAAGGATCGGGCTTCCCCCAAAGGGGCGGGCACTCCCCGAGGGGCACCCAGCGGCACGCATAGACGAGGCCGCCGTCCATGCCCTTCCCGGTCACGTGGTGCTCCCATTCCTCGGGCGTCTCCGCATCGGTGACGGCGTGGAAGACGTGCGTCTCGTGTGCGCCACGCCCGTACAGGCGCACGAACTCGTCCGCATCCGCAAGCTCCTCGACGATCCGCACCTCCCCAATGCCCGTCTCCTCCATGATCTCCCGCGCGATCCCTTCCTCGAGGCTCTCGTGCGCGTCGATCCTCCCGCCCGGCAGCTCGGTCATGCCCGCGTAATCGAAGACGAGCAGCTCGGTGATCCCCGCAAGCTCCCGAGTCACAAAGGCGACGACGCGCTTGCGCAGGAGCGCGTCCAGGAACGCCCCGCGATTCCGGCCATGGACGGACATGCCCGCGAGGATGGGCACCCAGCGGCAGCGCATGAGTCCCCGCTCGACCTCGTCCGCGTCGATGAAGTGCTCCCACTCGTCGTCGGTCGGGCCCGCGGGGACCGCCTGGACGAAATGGCTCTCGTGCCGGAAGTCCGGGTCGCGGCGGCCCGGTTGCTGGAGAACGCCGAGCTCGCGGACGAGCTTCACCGCGAGCCCGGTCTCCTCGAGGAGCTCGCGCTTCGTCGCGTCCTCGACGGTCTCGCCGGGCTCGATTCCGCCTCCGGGCACCACGCCGGCATAGTCGGGCTCCTCGACGGCGTCGAAGACGAGCAGCTCGTCGGCCCCTGTGGCCGGATGCTCACGCGTGACGTAGACGACGACTCTCGGCCGGACGATCAGTGCGACTCGCCGCGCATCTTGGCTTTGTGCGCCCTCTTGGCGGCCTGGTAGTTCTCCAGGGCCTCGCGCGAGTCGACGTCGCCGAGCGTGGGGTGGGAGGGGACGAGCCCCTCGGCCGCCTGCACGCCGAAGCGCTTCGCGAGCACCGAGCCGAACGCGATCACCTTCATCTTCCCGAACCCGGGGAGCGCCTCGATCCGTTTGCGGAGGTCAGCCGAATCAGTTGCCTCGCGCCACAGCCGAGAGGCGTCGCCGCCGTACTCCTGCTCGACGAGGGCGGCGAGCTCCTGCACTCGCGCCGCCATCGAGCCGGGAAAACGATGGACGGCCGGCTTCTCGCGAAACGCCGCCTCGACCTGCGCCGGGTCGAGCCGCGCAACCTCGAGCGTCCCGAGCCGCTGCTTGATCTTCAGCGGGCCGAGAAACGCGGTCTGAACGGGCACCTGCTGGTCGAGCGCGAACCCGATCAGGAGCGCGAGCGGATCGGTCGCGAGGAGGGTGTTCGCGTCGTCGCTGTCGGTGTAGTGCAGCTGGGTCGGGGTCGCGGTGCTCATCGGCAAGAGCCTACCGCCGTCACGAAGAACGGGCGCTAGCGGTTCCAGCTCGGAGAGCCTGCGCCCCGCGCGACGATCGTCGGCTTTCCGCCGGCGTAAGGAACGATAAGGACGGTCGCGTTCTCTTCATCCTTCTCTCCTAGGAACGGTTCCGTGTAAACCAGCGCAAATCGGCCGTCGTGCGAGATCGCGGCCGTTATCGGACCAGCCGACCGGGGTCAGGTCGATGAATCCGTTCCCCGGGACATGGTCCGGCAGGTCCGTGATCCGCTTGCGGCCTGATCCGTCGGGCTGAATCTGCTCGATCTCGTTTCGGCCAAAGAGCCTGGAGAAGGCAATCGAGTGTGGGCCCCAGATTGGGTCACCGCTGTCGCCGGTGGCCGTAATCCGCTTCGGCTCGCCGCCTTTGCTGTTGATGATGAAGAGATCGACCGCGTACCCGATGTCGCCGGAGTCTTCATATACGTGGTCCGCGCGCGCATAGACGATCTGCCTCCCGTCCGGAGAGAAGCTCCATCCCCAGAACTCACCTTCAGCGAGCGTTTTGGCGAGCTTAGACTCCTTGCCGCTTACGACATCGATGGTGACGAGCGTTGTCTCCGAAAAAGTCTCGCGGATTACGACGATCCGCTTGGAGTCGGGCGACCATGTGAACGGCGGCTCTACCCTCCAGTCGGATGAGACCCTTCGCGGTCTGCCACCTGAGGTCGGGACGACGTATGTGCCTGGACAAGAATCTCCCTGACCGCACTGGGGCACGTATGCCACCTGCTTCCCGTCAGGGGAGATGGCCGGCTCGGCGCCGTCGCGTACGAGCAGCCGAGGATGGCTTCCGTTCGCGTCGGCGATCCAGACGCCCTTCTCGCCGGTCAACCTCTCGTAGACGAGGTAACGACCCGCGGCGTCGAGCTTCGGTGCGCTCGCTTTCTGAACCGAACCACACCCGGCTGTGACCAGAACGATCGCGAGCAGTGCCGCACTCTTCAGCACGCCAGAGAAAAATATGCCCGACTTGGCGAGAAGCCAATCCGGTTAGGGCTTGATCCTCCTTCAGAGGAGCCTGCGATCCGCTCTGCGATCGCGGCGGTGCTGAGGTTCGTGTTTGCCGTCGGAATCGTCGGCATGATCGACGCGTCGGCGACGAAGAGGCCCTCGTAGCAGACCGAGCGTGACGGATCCTTGTTCAGGCGAGCCGCCAGGATGCACCCTGCGGTACCGCCTCCAAGCACCAGGACGTCGTAATGCGACACGACGTGAGGAATGTACTCTGGACAGGTGGCGGCGCTCGACGTCTTCTCCCCGCAAACACGGACGTGGTTCGAGAATTCGTTCGAGGCGCCGACCCCTGCGCAGGAGCTCGGCTGGCCGAAGATCGCGAGCGGCCAGGACACGCTCATCCAGGCGCCGACCGGCTCCGGGAAGACGCTCGCCGCCTTCCTCTACGGGATCGACCGGCTGACCGCTTCGCCGGGTGAGGGGCTCCGGCTGCTCTATGTCTCGCCGCTGAAGGCGCTGAACTACGACATCGAGCGCAACCTGCGCGGGCCCCTCGCAGGGCTCGACTCCAAGCTCCGCGTTGCCGTCCGCACCGGAGACACGCCGCAGCGCGACCGCGCGGCGATGCTTCGGGAGCACCCCGACATCCTGATCACGACCCCGGAGTCGCTCTACCTACTGCTCACCTCACGCGGGCGCGAGATGCTGAAGAGCGTCGAGACGCTGATCCTCGACGAGGTGCACGCCGTGGCCGGAACGAAGCGAGGAGCTCACCTCGCGCTCTCAGTCGAGCGACTGACCCGTCTAGCCATGTCCCGGGACCAGGTCCCGGGACAGGTCCAAAGGATCGGCCTGTCGGCGACCCAGCGGCCGATGGAGGAGATTGGGCGGTTCGTCTCCGGCGGGCGGCCGATCGAGCTGGTGGACGCGGGGCGTGCGAAGGAGCTCGACCTGAAGGTCGTCGTCCCGCTCGAGGACATGCGGGAGCCGGGCGAGTCGAGTTCGATCTGGCCGTCGATCTACCCCGAGATCCTCAAGCTCGTCGAGGAGCACCGCTCGACGATCGTCTTCGTGAACAACCGCCGTCTGGCCGAGCGGCTCGCGCTGCGTCTGAACGAGCTCGCCAACGAGGGAGTCGAGGCAGATGCGCCCCGCAAGGAGATCGCGCGCGCCCACCACGGCTCGCTCGCTCGCGAGCAGCGGCTCGAGGTCGAGGAGCTGCTGAAGCTGGGCAAGATCCCGTGCCTCGTCGCCACCTCGTCGCTCGAGCTCGGCATCGACATGGGCGCCGTCGACCTCGTGATCCAGGTCGAGTCGCCGAAGTCGGTCGCGCGCGGGCTCCAGCGGGTCGGCCGCGCGGGCCACGAGCTGGGCGCCGTCTCTCGCGGACGCATCTTCCCGAAGTTCCGCGCCGACCTCCTGGAATCGGCCGTCGTCGCCGAGCGCATGCGTGTCGGCGCGATCGAGGAGACGGTCATCCCGCGCAACCCGCTCGACGTCCTCGCGCAGCAGATCGTGGCGATCTGCGCGGACGAGGAGATCACGGTCGACGAGCTGCACGACCTCGTGCGCGGCGCCTACAACTTCGCCGACCTCTCGCGCGTCCAGCTCGAGAACGTGCTCGACATGCTCGCGGGCCGCTACCCGTCGGATGAGTTCGCCGAACTGCGGCCCAGAATCATCTGGGACCGCACGGGCGGCACGATCCGCGGCCGCGGCGGCGCCCGCCAGCTCGCGGTCACGAACGCGGGCACGATCCCCGACCGCGGTCTCTACGGCGTCCATCTCGTCGACGGCGGCGGACGGGTCGGCGAGCTCGACGAGGAGATGGTCTACGAGGCCCGCGCGGGCCAGACGTTCATGCTCGGCGCGTCCACGTGGCGGATCGAGGAGATCACCCGCGACCGCGTGCTCGTCTCGCCGGCTCCGGGTGTCCCCGGGGCGATCCCGTTCTGGAAGGGGGAAGGGCCGGGGAGGCCGTACGAGCTCGGCGAGGCGATCGGCAAGGCCTCGCGCGAGCTGGTCGCGCTGCCGGAGGCGAAGGCGATCGCGCGGCTGACCGAAGACCACTCGCTGGACGAGCAGGCGGCGCAGAACCTGATGACGTTCCTCACCGACCAGCAGGCGGCGACGGGCGCCGTTCCTTCCGACCGGACGATCGTCGTCGAGCGCTTCCGCGACGAGATCGGCGACTGGCGCGTCTGCATCCTGACCCCGTTCGGTGCCCGCGTGCACGCACCGTGGGCGATGGCGATCGGCGCGCGCCTGCGCGACGCGCTCGGCCTCGAGGTGCAGTCGCTCTGGTCCGACGACGGCATCGCGATCCACCTTCCCGACGCCGATGCGACGCCGCCGACCGAGGAGCTCGTCATCGACCCGGACGAGATCGAGGAGCTCGTGATGGGCGAGCTCGGGGGCAGCGCGCTCTTCGGCTCCCGCTTCCGCGAGAACGCCGGTCGCGCGTTGCTGATTCCGCGCCGCCGCCCAGGTGAGCGGACACCGCTCTGGCAGCAGCGTCTCAAAGCCCAGGGCCTGCTCCAGGTCGCCCGCAAGTACGGGTCGTTCCCGGTCATCCTCGAGACCTACCGCGAGTGCCTCCAGGACGTGTTCGACCTGCCGGCGCTCAAGCGGCTGCTGGCCGGCCTGAAGACGCGGCAGCTCGACCTCGTCGACGTCGAGACGGCCACGGCCTCGCCGTACTCGACCTCGCTGCTCTTCGACTACGTCGCCAACTACATGTACGAGGACGACACGCCGCCGGCCGAGCGCCGCGCCCAGGCGCTGTCTCTCGACCGCGACCTGCTGAAAGAGCTGCTCGGCCAGGAGGAGCTGCGCGACCTGATCGACCCCGGGGCGCTCGACGAGGTCGAGTTGCAACTCCGCGGCGACCCGCGGAACGCGGACGAGCTGCACGACGTCCTACGGCTCCGCGGAGATCTGCGGCCGGGTCAGTTCGACCCCTCGTTCGCCCAGCCGCTGCTCGACGAGCGCCGTGCGATCTCGCTGCGGATCGCTGGCGAGGAGCGCCTCGTCGCCGCCGAGGACGCCGGCCGCTACCGTGACGCCCTCGGCGCCATGCCTCCCGGCGGCCTGCCGGAGACGTTCCTCGAGGGCGGGCCGGACGCGCTCGAGAGCCTCGTCGCCCGCTTCGCCAAGGGCCGGGGGCCTTTCACGACGGCCGAGGCGAACGACCATTTCGGTATCGACGTCGAGCCCGTGCTGCGGGCGCTCGAGAAGGAGGAGCGAATCGTCCGCGGCGAGCTTCGCCCCGGGGGAACCCGACGCGAGTGGTGCGACGCGGATGTCCTGCGTCGCTTGCGCCGCGCCTCGCTGGCGGCCCTGCGCAAGGAGATCGAGCCCGCCGAGCAGGCGACGCTCGGGCGTTTCCTGCCGAGCTGGCACGGGATCGACCGCCGCGCGACTCTCCGTGAGGCGCTCGTGCCACTCCAGGGGCTCGCTCTCCCAGTGTCCCTCTGGGAGTCCGAGGTGTTGCCCCGCCGGGTCCCGCACTACCAGCCCGCCTGGCTCGACCAGCTCTGCGCGAGCGGCGAGCTCGTCTGGATCGGCGCCGGCCTCGATCGTGTCGCGGTCTACTTCCGCGAGGACGCGCCTGCGCTCGGCCGGCCAGCCGGGTCTGAGTCCCCAGAAGGGGGCACTCACGATCGGCTTCGCGAGGCGCTCGGGCGGGGCGCCGAGTTCTGGTTCGACCTGCTGGCGGCGGCCGGGCTCGAGGCCGAGCAGGCGCTCCCGGCCCTCTGGGACCTCGTCTGGGCGGGCGAGGTGACGAATGACGCCTGGACTCCTCTGCGGGCGGGTCGGCGCTACGGCATCGCCCGACCGGAGCGCCGACCGAGGCGGTTCTCCCGCCGCCGCTCAACCGGAATCACAGCCACCCAGGGCCGCTGGTCGCTGACCGATCGTCTTTTCCAACATGTCCAGGGACCAGGTCCCGGGACAGGTCTGGATCGGCGGGCACTCGCCGAGCTCCTGCTGGAGCGTCAGGGGATCGTGACCCGCGACGGGGTGCGCGCCGAGGGGATCGTCGGCGGATACAGCGCGGTCTACGGTGAGCTGAAGGCGCTCGAGACGCTCGGGCTCTGCCGGCGGGGCTACTTCGTCGAAGGGCTCGGCGGCGCCCAGTTCGCGCTCGGTGGAGCAGTAGAGCGCCTGCGAGAGCTCAGGCCCAAGGAGGGCGAGGAGGCGGAGCCGTTCGTGATCGCCGCCGCCGATCCCGCTCAGCCCTATGGCGCGGCGCTGCCGTGGCCGAAGCGCGCGGGCGGCCGTGCCGCACGTGTCGCAGGCGCGCAGGTCGTCCTCCTCGGGGGCGAGCCGGCGCTCTTCGTGGAACGCGGCGGCCGCTCGATCGTCTCGCTCCGCGAGCCCGACGAGGACTGGCTGCGACCCGCCCTCGCCGCGCTCGTCGAGCACGTGAAGACGCGCGGCGGAAAACGCCTCGCGGTCGAGCGCTTCGACGGCCAGCCGGTGGGGGAGACGGAGCTGATGCCGCTCCTGCTCGAAGCAGGCTTCCTGGCGGGCCCTCGCAGAGCCGTGCTGCGACCCTAGTCCGCGAGTCTCCCCAGAACGACGCCGAAGAGCGCGTGCCGGACCGTGGCCTGGCCGAACGCCGGCAGGCTGAACATCCGTGCCACTCCGGGCTCGCCGCGCGCGGGGTGGTAGCGGTCCACGAAGTACCCGGTCGGGAAGAGCGTCAGGTGCTCGAGCAGCGCCAGCTCGAGAGCAAGCCGGCGGGGATCTCTCGGCACGCGGCGCGCGATCTCGTGGTAGGCAAGCCCGAAGACCGCGCCGTTCAGCGCGTGGAACGCGAATCCGAGCGGTCGCCAGGCGGGCCGGCGCGTGAACGCCTTGCCGAGCACGGCGACGTCCGAGTAGTCCCAGCGAAAGAGCCGTTGGTCGAGCGGCTCGAGCAGGCCCCAGACGATTGCCGCGGCGGCTCCGGCTCCTGCTCTTTTCCAGCGCAGAGGCATACGCTTTGGAGCATGCCTGAAGGGGACGCACTGCATCGAGCGGCGCGCAGCCTCCAGCCGCTGGTCGGCGAACGGCTCGAGGTGGTGACGCCGCATCCTCGCGCGCGGGTGACCAGGGTCGCGGAGCGCCTCGACGGAAAGCGGCTCCTCCACGTCGAGGCCGTCGGCAAGAATCTCCTGCTCCGCTTCGAGGGCGGGTTCGTCCTGCGCAGCCATCTCCGCATGAACGGCCGCTGGCAGCTCCTGCAGCGAAACGACGGTGCACGCACGGGTACCCCGTGGCTCGTCCTGCGCGGCGCCAAGAGAGAGGCCGTGCTGTGGAACGGCCCGGTGCTCGAGCTCGACGAGAGCCACGTCCGCACCCTCGGGCCGGACATCCTCGCCGACCCGCCCGACTTCGACGGGATGGTCGCCAAGCTGCGCGAAGCAGACCAGGCTTCCGCGATTGGCGAAGCGCTCCTGAACCAGCGCCTGGTCGCGGGCATCGGCAACCTCTGGCGGGCGGAGGCGCTCTGGCGTGCACAGATCTCCCCCTGGCGCCAGCTCTCGGACCTCTCTGAGGAGGAGCTTCGCTCGGCGTTGGCCGAGGCCGAGCAGCTGATGCGCCGCTCGCTCGACTCGGGTCTCAGAAAAAGGTCGGTCTACCGGCAGGTCGGGCACCCGTGCCCGCGCTGCGGGACCGCGATCAAGTCCCGCGGCCAGGGCGACGCGAACCGCATCGCCTACTGGTGTCCCGAATGCCAGCGCTAAGCCCCTAGAGGAGACGGCCCGCCTGTGGCGTAGCGGGACCCAGTGACGCTGCGCGCCCCGCAACTCCATTCGGCCCTGCGCGGCTTCTGCCTCGGTGCGTTCGCGTTCTTCGGCCGCGAGCTCGAGGAGGGAGCCGACATCCAGTTCGTGTTCGAGGAGCACGGCTCGCGGGACCGGCCGACTCTCTACGAGTACAGGCCGCTCGTCCGCTCGTTCGTCGAGGCCCGCGGCGGGCGGCTCCTGGCGCTCGGCGACACCGCGATCGCGCTCGAGGCGCTGGGTCGCGAGCCGGCGGCGGCCATCTACGCGCGGGCCCACGCAGGCGCCCGCGCGGAGCACGCGCTCTTCCGGACGGTGCTGCTGCCGCTCGTCGGCGGCGTCGCCCAGTCGTGCGGCGGCTTTGACTGGGACGACGACTCGTTCGATCGCGCATACGCGGCCCTCGAGCAATCCCTGTTCGGGGAGGAACGGGCCTATGCGGCCGTCGCTCCGCTCGTCGGGCTCGAAGCGGGCGGCATCGTCGAGCTGGGCGACGGTCTGCGCGTCCGCCACGCTGCGGAAGGCGAGCTCGGAGCGCACTGGCCCGATGCCGCCCGGCTCGTCCCGGACAGCTTCGGCCAGGAGACCGACCGGATGTGCGTGCTCGAGCTCGAGCGCCCGCTGCCGTCTCCCGACGCGGAGCCCCCTGACGCGCCCGGCGAGATTGGCGACGCAGTGACCGCTCTACGGCTCGCGACCGCAGGGCCGATCGCGGTCGGCCCGGTTCTCTTCGAGCGGCTCGACTGGCGCCCCTTCGGCGTACGTCCCATGCTCCCGATCGCAGCTGCGGCGCCTCCGGGCGAGCCGATCCGGCTCGACGTCTTTCGCGGCGGGGTGGCCAAGCTCTTGCGCGAACGCCTCGCTCTCGCCGAGGACGACCGCGAGCTGGCCGAGGCGCTCGACCGCTGGGAGCTCTCCCTCTTCCAGGACGCGCCCTTCCGCGCGGAACAGCTGCGCTCGGCGCTCGACGCGCTCCTCGGAGCCGGCGACGGGTCGTGGGCGGCGGCGCTCAGGACGGCCGTGCTCCTCGGGGAGAACGGGCGGGAGCGGGCGACCTGTCTCGCCGTGCTCCGCCGGCTCGGCGACGGCGTTGCGGACGACGCGGCGGCAGATCTCGTGCGGCGCACAATCGTCGAGGCGCTCAGCCGCGGCGACCGTGCCCGGCTCGTCGCCGAGCTCGACGAGTCCCTCCTCGGCGTTCGGGCGCGTCCTGCGGGGCGAGTTGCGCACGCGGTTGCAAGCTGATTCGGACCTGGCACATTTGCGGCAACGCCCCGCCGCTAGCGTGGAAGCGGTGGAAACCGAACGCGCAATTCTGGAAGGGCTCGAGCGAATCGACGGACTGCGTCGCGGGGACGCGGCGGCGGGCCTGCTCCTCGAAGCGGTCCGCTCGCTGCTCTCGGACGCGGAGGAATGGGTGCGCGAGGATCCAGCCGCGCCTCCGCGCGCGATCGAGGCGATCGAGCGCTCGAGAGAGGCGCTGGCAACGGGCGAATCGCGCTCCAAAACCGCCCTCGCGCTGCCCTAGAGCGAAAAACGCCCGCAAATTCGGGCGAATCCTGTTCGCGGTTGAGGTTTTGCTGCACAATGGATGCGTGCAGGACTGCACCATCACCGGTCGAACTGGGGACGAGCAATGGGGCTGACGCGCCTTCTTTCGCGACCGCATACGCGGGAACAGGAATCCCTGGAGGAGGCCCCCGTTCACACAGACACGCCTACACCGCCCCAGAACGCCAAGGTAATCGCGTTCGCGAACCAGAAGGGCGGCGTCGCCAAGACGACCTCGACACTGAATCTCGCCGCGGCGCTCAAGGAGAAGGAGTACCGCGTTCTCTGCGTCGACATGGACCCGCAGGGCAACCTGACGATGAGCCAGGGGTTGAACCCCGACTCGATCGAACGCTCGATGTTCGACGTCCTCGTCCACCGGCTGCCGATCGAGAACGTGATCGAGAAGATGGAGATCGACCTGGCCGTGTCCTCGATCGACCTCGCGGGCGCCGAGCTCGCCCTCTCGAGCATGATCGGCCGGGAGCGTGCGCTCGAGAAGGCGCTCCTCCCGATGAAGACCGAGTACGACTACGTGCTCATCGACACGCCTCCATCGCTCGGCCTGCTGACGATCAACGCCCTCGTCGCGGCCGACCACGTGATCGTGCCGGTGCAGTGTGAGTACCTCTCCCTGCGCGGGCTCGTCCAGCTCGAGAACACGCTGACGATGATCCGCGAGAACCTGAACCCGAACGTCGCGATCATGGGCATCCTGCCGACGATGTTCGACCGCCGTACGCTGCACGCGCGCGAGGCGGTCGAGATCCTCGAGGAGAACTTCGGCGACCTCGTCTTCAAGACGCGGATCAAGAAGACGATCCGCTACGCGGAGGCGCCCGTGAAGGGCACCTCGGTGCTGAAGTACGACCCCACCGGCACGGCCGCGAACGCCTATCGAGATCTGGCAAAGGAGGTCCTCAATGGCTCGCAAGCGCGCCAGCATGCGTGAGGGCCCGCTCGCGGAGCTCTTCCGGGCGACGGAGGCCGCTCAGCGCCAGCATGGCGAAAAGCCGGAGCCCGAAACGCCTGTCGCGAAGGCCGCTCCGGACGAGCCGCTCGAGGAGACGGTCGAGCACGCACCTCCGTTCACGCCCGTCGAGCCGGAGCCGGCGCCGAAGCCCGACCTGCGGCCCGTCGAGGAGTTGCCGCGCGTCCACGCGATGCCGGAGCCTGCGCCTCGGCTCCATCGGGCGGCGCACGCCGAGCCGGGGGCCTATCTCGCGGTCATCCGCGTCGTCGGCGTCGGGGGGGCCGGGCTAAACGCGGTCAACCGGATGATCGACGCCGGCATCGAGGACATCGAGTTCGTCGCGGTCAACACCGATATTCAGCAGCTCGCGCTCTCGGACGCGCCGGTCAAGATCCACATCGGCCGTGAATTGACCCAGGGCCTGGGCTCGGGCGCCTCCTCCGATCTCGGCCGCCGCGCCGCCGAGGAGTCCTACGACCAGATCAAGCGCTCCCTGCGTGGCTCGGACATGGTGTTCGTGACCGCAGGCGAGGGCGGCGGCACGGGCTCAGGCGCCGCGCCTGTCGTTGCGCGGATCGCGAAGGAAGTCGGCGCGCTCACGGTCGGCATCGTCACGCTTCCGTTCCACTTCGAGGGCACGAAGCGGCGCACGCAGGCCGACGACGGCATCGAGGCGCTGCGCGAGACCTGCGACACGGTGATCGTGATCCCGAACGACAAGCTGCTCGAGGTGCTCGACAAGAAGACGTCGATGCTCGACGCCTTCCGCATCGCCGACGACGTCCTCCGTCAGGGCGTCCAGGGGATCACCGATCTGATCACGATGCCCGGTCTCATCAACCTGGACTTCGCGGACGTGAAGACGATCATGAACAACGCCGGCTCCGCGCTGATGGGCATCGGCTTCGCGACCGGAGAGGACCGCGCGGTCAAGGCCGCCGAAAGCGCCCTCAGCTCACCCCTGATCGACACCGAGCTCGTGGGAGCCCGCGGGATTCTGCTCTCGATCGCGGGCGGCGACGACCTGTCGCTCTACGAGGTCAACGAAGCGGCCGAGGTCGTCCGCCGCGGCGCACGCGACGACACGAACATCATCTTCGGCGCGACGATCGACGAGCGGCTGACCGGACAGGTCTGGATCACGGTCATCGCGACAGGCCTGGCGAGCGCCATCGGCCGGAAGCCGAGCTCCCGGGAACGCCGCGAGCGCCGCGAGCTCGACCCGCTCGAGCCGCCCGCCTTCCTTACGGACTAGCGGGCTTGGAGCAATCGGCGGGGTCGCTGCCGACCATGGTCGCCAGCGCCCGGCCGGCGTCGACCTTGAATCGGAGCGAGAAGAGCCCGCCGCGACGCGAGGTGAGCCGGACCATCCCGTCTTTCCCCCGGGACACGCAGGCTCCCGTGACGCGCCAGTAGGGCGAGTAGCGAACGGCGAGCCGGTAACGGCCCGGCGCACCGACGTGCAGCAGCATGTAGCTCTGCGCGAATGCGAGCACCTCCGCCGGCGCGGAACCGGTCAAGAGGGGCCGCGGACGCGGGACCGAGAAGATCCTGATGTGCTGGGTGCGCAGCACACGGACGAGCCCCGAGCGCCCGCTGCGAATCAGGCGGGCCTCCTCCTTCGAGCTGTAGTCGGTCGGAGCATCCGTCAGCACGACGTAGCGCACCCCGAGGTGGCGTAGCCAACGAAGGTAGGTCGGCTCGTCCAACCGGTCGTAGAGCACCTCGTTTTGCGGGAAGTCGTCCTGGCGGAACCAGCCACGCGTGAGCGGGATGCCTGCGCGTGGAAGGTAGACGGCGGCCCAGTGACCCGAGGTGTCGACGACCTCAACGCGGTACGAGGGCGTGAGGTGCTCGCTGAGGTACGCGACCGCCGGTTGCCAGAAGGCCTCATGGGCCGTGGGCTCGACCGTCGCCCGGGAGAAGCTCCAGGCGTGCGGGCTGAGGTTCCAGGAGCCCGCAAGCACGAGGGCGAGCGCCGCGACCCACAGGGGCCGCCAGCTGCGGAGCGAGAGGACGAGGACTGCGATCGGGAGCGCCGCGAAGCGGACGCGCGCGATGTTCTCTCCGAGCGGCGAGGCAACCAGGAAGGCGGCACCGCTCGTGACGGCGTACGCGACGAAGAACCAGCGGATCGTCCCGGCGCTCTCGACGTGCCAGGTCAGGGCGGCGCCGAGCACGCAGAAGAGCAGGATCGAGCAGAGCTCGAAGACCGAGAACGGGTAGTGACCGCCGTCCGAGAAGGCGCGGGCGAGGAGGAACTGAGTCGCTCCGATGCCGGCGACGATGAGCGTGGGGGCGAGGAGTCGGCGGCTGCGCTCGCGCATGCCGAGGCCGATCCCTGCGAGGAAGATCGCGAGCAGGAGGAACGCCAACGGGCTCGCAGCTGCGCTCAGCACCGCGAGGATGCCGAAACGCCAGCGCTTGCCTGCCTGGAGCGCCCAGATGGAAAGCAATCCGAGGGCGATGCCGAGGGCAAACGGGAACGCCGCCGAGATGACCAGCCCCGCCCAGACGACGCCGAACGTCCTGCTCGACCAGCGCGCGAGCGGCCCCCATTGCCGGCCGACGATGACGGCGAACGCGAGGGCCGCAGTGGCGATCGACGCCACCGCAAGCGGCTTGATCCCGAGGACGCCGGCGAGCGGGTAGTAGAGGACGCTGTACGTGACGAAGCTGTAGCGGCCTCCGTACCAGAAGTTGTTCCAGAGCTGGAAGCCGTTGTGGAGGAAGACGGTCCGCTGGTAGACGTGGGCAGCCAGGTCGTTGCCAGGAGGCCCGAGCCAGATCAGAAGTGCTGCGAGCGAGGCGGCGGAGCCTGCGGCGAACATCGCCTCGCGCAGGAGAAAGTGCGCGCGGTGCACGTCTGTGAAGCCTATCTCGCCGACCGGCGTTACAGAAATGGATCGTTGCGCCGTGGTCTCGGTTTCCTGACGCGTCGCTGCATGCCCGTATGCGAGGGGAACAGTGCTGGGTCGCACGGGCCGCTCGCAGGAGGGTGCGCAGCGGCGCGAGGCGGCGGCGGAGCCCGGCTCCGCCGGGCGGGAGCCGCCGCCGGTCAGGGAAGCGAGACTACCCTGTCGGCGATGAGAGGAGCGATCGCTGCCGGGCACCGGCTGACGGCCGAGGCCGGCGCCCAGATCCTCGCCGAGGGCGGCAACGCCGTCGATGCGTGCATCGCCGCGGGGTTCGCGTCGTGGGTCGCCGAGAGCACGTTGACGGGGCCGGGTGGGGGAGGGTTCATGCTCGTCCATCGTTCCCGGGACCGCACGACGAGGGTGCTGGACTTCTACGTCGCCGTCCCGGGCCTCGGCCTCGGGGACGCGGAAACGGCGGAGATGGAGTCGGTCGATGTCGAATTCACATCGGAGTCGACTCAGGTCTTCAAGATCGGGGCCGCCTCGTGCTCCGTGCCAGGCACGCCCGCAGGCCTCGAGGCGGCGCACCGAGCGTATGGCTCGCTCCCGTGGTCCTACCTGATCGAGCCTGCCGTCTCGCTGGCCAGGAACGGCGTCGAGCTGACTCCCGAGCAGGCGTACCTGCACGGGATCCTCGATCTCATCCTGCGCCACACGGACGAGGGGCGCGTGATCTACGGGAAGGGCGCGAACCGCCTTGTCGCCGGCGACGCGTTGGTGATGGAGGATCTCGCGCAGACGCTCGAGAGCTTCTCCGAGCATGGCGCAGAGGACTTCTACCGCGGTCAGATCGCCCAGGAGCTGGTGAGCCACTTGCGGGAGCACGGAGGAGCGATCACCGCGCGCGACCTGGCCGAGTACCGAACAATCAGGCGCCGGCCCGTCGAGGCCGGCTACCTCGGCCACGAATTCGAGTCGAACCCGCCGCCCTCGTCCGGGGGCGTGTTGATCGGCTACGGCCTGCGGCTGCTCGAAGCGCTCGGAGGCAGCTGCCGGCCGGGCAGCGCCGAGGCGATCAGCGCCCTCGTCCAGGTCATGGGGGAGCAGGCGCGGGCCCGGGACAGCAGCTTCGGACGAGGTCTCTATCGGGGCGGCCTGGCGAAGCGCCTGTACACGGAGAGCGCCCTAGGAGAGGCGCTGGAGCGGATGGGCGGCCGCGCACCGGCTCCGGAAGCCGCGTCGCCGAGGGGCACGACCCACATCTCCGTCGTGGACGAGCGTGGCAACGCCGCGGCACTCACCGTCTCGACCGGCTCCGGCTCCGGCGTGATCGTCCCCGGGACGGGCATCCAGCTCAACAACATGCTCGGTGAGTTCGATCACGGCCCCGAGGGAGGCGGTCCTCGACCGGGCCTTAGGCTGACGAGCATGATGGCGCCGACCGTGGTCATCAAGGATGGCCGGCCCCGGCTCGTCGTCGGCAGCGCAGGCTCCTTGCGTCTGCGGGGCGCGATCCTCCAGGTGGTCGTGAACGTCGTTCGCCACGGTCTGCCGGTCGAGGAGGCGATCTCGGCGCCCCGCATCCACTGGGACGACGGCCTCGTGCAGTGCGAGGGTGGGCACGACCCGGCCGAGCTCGATCGGCTCGAGGCGCTCGGCTACGAGCTCGTACGCTGGCGGGAGCGCAATCTCTACTTCGGGGGCGCCTCGGCCGTGGAGATGCTCCCGGATGGAAGTCTCGCGGCGGCAGGGGACCCGCGGCGCGGCGGGCATGGCATTGTCGTCCCGGCATGAGTGACTGGCTCATCGTCAGGCCGGCGGCGACCGCGGATGCGGGTGCGCTGGCCAGGCTCGGGCGCAGCGTCGCCACCGAGGGCGAGCTCTGGCTGACCTACAACCGGAGCTCCTCGGACGAGCGGCGCAACCTGAAGAGCGTGCGGCGGGACCCGAACGCGGCTGTCTTCGTTGCCGAAGCCCCGACGGGCGTGGTCGGGCGCCTGTCGGTCGCGCGCGACGGCAATCCGTACAGCCACCACGTCGCCGAGCTCGGGCTGATGGTCGCCGCCGGCGAGAGGCGCCGCGGGATCGGCACGGCCCTGATGGACGAGGCGGTCAAGTGGGCGCGGGGCTCCGGCGTGACGAAGCTCGAGCTGCACGTGTTCCCGCACAACGAACCGGCGATCGCGCTCTACCGCAAGCTCGGCTTCGAGGACGAGGGCCACCGGCGCCGGCATTACCGCATCGGCGCCCAGTACGTGGACGCGCTCCTCATGGCCCTCTACCTCGACTAGAGTCGAAACGTGTCGTTCGCAGAGCTAGCAGACTCGTTCTTCAAGCCGGCCGTTCGGGATCTCGTCCCGTACGAGCCGGGGAAGCCGGTCGAGGAGGTCCAGCGCGAGCTCGGGCTCGAGCGCGTCGTCAAGCTTGCGTCCAACGAGGGGCCGTTCGGGCCGTTCCCCGAGGCGCTCGAGGCGCTGGCCAGAGAAGCTGGAGAGCTGAACCGGTACCCCGATGGCGGCTCATACCGGCTGCGGGCAGCCCTGGCCGAGCGCCATGACGTGCGCTTCGAGGAGGTCGCGCCCGGGGCCGGCTCCGACGGGATCGTCGACTACCTCTCCCAGCTCGCGCTCGATCCGGGTGACGAGATCGTGTGCGGTTGGCCGTCGTTCCCCAGCTATGTGATCGATGCCCTGAAGGTCGGCGCGGTGCCGCGCCAGGTGCCGCTGCGGGACCACCGCTATGACCTCGAGGCGATGCTCGAGGCAGTCGGCCCCCGGACGAAGATCGTCTACGTCTGCCACCCGAACAACCCAACCGGGACGATGAACACGCGCGCCGAGCTCGACGCCTACTTCGGGGCGGTGCCGGAGCACGTGCTGACGGTCCTCGATCAGGCCTACTTCGAGTACATCGACGATCCGGAGTACGTGGACGGGCTCGAGTACGTCCGGGCCGGCTACAGGGCGGTCGTCCTGCGGACGTTCTCGAAGATCTACGGCCTCGCCGGGCTGCGTGTCGGCTACGCGATCGGGCCGGCGGAGCTCGTGATCGCGATCGGGAAGGTGCGGCGGGCCTTCGACGTCAACTCGGCGGGGCAGGCTGCGGCGCTGGCGAGCCTCGACGCGCCGGACGAGCTGGCGCGTCGCCGTCGCGTGAATGCGGAGGGGCTCGTCGAGCTGGAGCGCATCCTGCGGGAACACGGACTCGATCCGCCCGGCTCGGTCGCGAACTTCCTGTTCGCCGAGGTCGGCGAGGACGCGCGCCCGCTCTTCGAGCAGCTGCTCCGAGAGGGCGTGATCGTTCGCCCGGCGGCCGGGTTCGGCGCAGCAGGGGCGATCCGCGTCACCGTCGGCACGCCGGAGGAGAACGAGCTCTTCGGCGCAGCCCTCGGCCGGGTGCTCAGCGGCGCAGCGCGGCCTTAGCTCTATCCGCCCAGGCGAGCCCGCCGTAGGCGTAGCGGGCGAAACGCAGCTGTGCTCTCGACATCTCCGCAGGGGTGTCCTCCTGGAGCAGACGCGCGGCGGCGGTTGACGCAAGGTCGTAGCGGCTGTGCCAGAGCGCGACCTGGAGGCAGGCGGCGATCGTCTCCGCGGGCTTGCGCTGCGAGTCGTCGCGCGCCGCCCGTTCGAGGATCTCGGCCCAGCGCCCCTTTCCATTCGATTTAGCAACAGTCTGTTGCAAAGTCGGTTCGGCCAGGACGGTGCGGTACGCGTCGGCGAGCGTTGTCTGGCCGCTGCGGTAGGCGGCTCCGACCCGGCTGACATTCGGGAGACTCGCCAGCTGCCGGTCGACGTGGCGTGCCAGCTCGCGCGGCGGCCACGGCCTCGAGTAGACAACCGGTGTCAGGAAGCTGGGATCGTCGGCGCCGACGAGTCGTTCCGGCTCCTGCGCGGCGATCCGCGAGAGCGGCGTATGCGGATAGACGCGGGCGCCGGCCGAGTAGACGACCTCGATCGAAGGCGGTAGCGCCCGGACGAAGGCGATCGTCTCGGCGATCGTCTCCTCGGTCTCACCCGGAAGGCCGAAGATGAGGCCGAGGTCGGCCGAGACGCCGTGCTCGGAGAGCAGCGCGACGAGGTCGTCCAGGTGCCGGCGCCGGAACGGCTTCTGCGCCGTCTCGAGGAGGCCATCGGCGGCACTGTCGACGGTGATCGAAACGTGCCCGTTGGTCTCGCGCACGAGCTCGGCGAACTGGGCCGAGAACGGAGTCGGGTTGAAATAGGCGCGCCAAGTGAGGTGCTTCTCGAGGCCGCGATCGCGGATGCCCTCGAGGATCGAGATCGGGTGGCGCTCGTCCGGAAGATTGAACTCGTCGTCGGCGAAGAAGATCGAGACCCGGCCGACGCCGCGCTCGCGAGCGGCCGCTACGGTCTGCTCGACCTCGTCGAGCACGGTCCCGAGGTCGCCGTTTGCATGCTGGCGTCCGAGGTTCGCCGCCGTGCAGTAGACACACTGCATCGCGCAGCCGATTCGGGTCCGCACGGGGAACGAGTTCACGGGGGCGTACAGCGGGTCGCGACGGGTCGGGCCGCCGAAGGTCAGGCGATACGCGGCGATCCCCTCGGGCTGCCCGCGCCGGATCACCCCGGGAATCCCGTCGAGGGACTGCCCCGCGCACACGGCGATCAGCGCGTCCTCTCCAGCGCCCACGACGCCGTAGTCCACGCCGAGGAACTCGAGGCACTCCTGGGGGCAGGCGGAGAACCCGGCTCCTCCGGCGACGAACGTCGCCTGCGGTGCGGCCTCGGCGAGCGCGCGGCGCAGCTCGAGGATCTCCGGCAACAGGAAACTGACGTCGATCGGCTCATCGTCGGGCGCCTCCAGCCGGTCGATGACGATGCAGTCGTCGATGATGCGGATGCCGAGGCCGATCACGTCCGGTCGGAAGCGCTCGGCGGCGGCTCGCGCCGTGCCCAGCGGGTCTTCCGAGACGAGGTAGGGATCGAGCAGCTCGACTTCGGCGCCGGACGGCTCGATGGCCGTGCGCAGCCGCTCCAGCCCGTACGCGGGCACAGGCGTCACCCGCTGGAACGGGTTTGCGTGGACGAGGAGGACGCGGGGCGGGCCGGACCCGGCGACAACCGACCGGGCTGAGGCGGACATGGCCGTCTGAGTGTAACGACGTGCAGACATTTCTCCCGCAAAATCGCCCTTCGCCTCCCACCTCGATTAACCTCCGCCCAGACCGTGCTCGGGGTGTTCAACGGAGTCGCACACCGCCTGCTCGGGACGCAGGTGGACCTGCTCCGCCGAGTCCGGGGCCTGCGCCTGCTCTTCCTCGCGGCATTCGGCTCGGGCCTCGGCACGTGGCTCGCCTTCGTCGCGCTGACGATCGACGTCTGGGACCGCACGAGCTCGGGCACCTGGGTGAGCGCGCTGCTGATCGCCGACTTCCTGCCGGCGATCGTGCTCGGCCTCACGACGGGCCCACTGATCGACCGCCTCTCGCGGCGTCGCGTGATGGTCATTGCGGACGTCGTGCGCTTCTTCGTCTTCAGCGCCCTCCCGTTTGCGCAGAGCGCAACTCAGATCGTCGCGCTGGCCGCCGTCGCAGGCTTCGCGACGGGTTTCTTCCGTCCGGCGGTCTACGCGGGGCTGCCGAACCTCGTCGCGGACTCCGAGCTGCCGAGCGCGCAGGGGCTGCTCCAGGCGGCCGACGCGATGACGACCGTGCTCGGCCCCCTCGCCGGCGGCGTGCTCGTCGCGACCACGAGCACGGACTGGGCCTACGGGATCAACGCGGTCACCTTCCTCTTCTCGGCGGCACTGATCCTGCGGATCCCGGCGCGGCTCCTCCAGATCGCCCAGGCGACGACCGAGGGCCACTGGCGCGACGTGGCCGAAGGGCTCGCGCTGATCCGCGGCTCCCGCGCCCTCCTGACGGTGCTCATTGCGTGGAACGTGAGCATGCTCGGGAACGCGGGCGTCAACGTGGCCGAGGTCGTGCTCGCCAAGGTCTCGTTCCACGCAGGCGACTTCGGTTTCGGGCTCATGCTCGCGAGCGCCGGCTTCGGCCTCGTCTTCGGCAGCCTCACGGTCGGCGCCCTGATCGGCCGGCGACAGCTCGCCCGCGTCTACGTCACCGGGCTCGGGATGATGGCGCTCGGCATCGGAGCGGCGGCCGTCGCGCCGAACGTCTGGGTCGCCGCCGCCTGTGTCGTCGTCTCCGGAGCGGGGAACGGAATCGCGCTCGTCTGCAACGCCCTGCTCGTCCAGCGGGGCGCCCCCGATCGGTTGCGCGGCCGCGTCTTCACGGTGCTGATGAGCTCGAACTACGCGATCCTCGGGCTCGGCATGGCTGTCGCCGGGCCGCTGACCGACGCGGTCGGCGCACGCTGGGTGTGGGGCGGCTCGGCCTGCCTGTCCGCATTCGCGGCGTTTGTCGGCTACACCCTCGCGCGGCGGGTCCCGGACGCCCGTCTAGCCCTTCCCCAGCCGGAACACGCCGGTTAATGGCCCGCCGCCGAGAGTGGACGGGGGAGACCCTCGCGGCCGGCGTGCGCGCGGGAGACCGGCGGGCGCTCGCCCGTGCAATCACGCTCGTCGAGAACGGCGACCCACTCGCCGACGAGCTCGTCCGCGAGGTCTACCCGGATACCGGTTCCGCATCCGTGGTCGGTGTCACGGGCCCCCCCGGTGTCGGCAAGTCGACGCTCATCGCCGCCCTCGTCCGCCTCGTGCGGGGGTCCGAGCGCACGGTCGGCGTCGTCTCGGTCGACCCGTCGAGCCCGTTCTCGCAGGGCGCGCTCCTCGGCGATCGAATCCGGCTCTCGGAGCATTTCCTCGACCCGGGCGTCTTCATCCGCTCGATGGGCACACGCGGCCACCTCGGCGGCCTTGCGGAAGCGACCCTGCAGGCGGTGCTCGTCCTCGACGCGGCCGGGAAGGACGTCATCTTCGTCGAGACGGTCGGCACGGGGCAGAGCGAGGTCGAGGTGATCGGGATCGCCGACACGGTGCTGCTCGTGCTCATGCCCGGCTCGGGCGACTCGATTCAGGCGTTGAAGGCAGGGATCATGGAGATCCCCGACGTGATCGCGATCAACAAGAAGGATCACCCGGCCGCGAAGACGATGCTGAACGAGGTGCGGTCGATTCTCACGCTCGACCACGAGAGCGCGTGGAAGCCGCCGATCATGCTCACCGAGGCCGTGCAGGACGAGGGCGTCGCCGAGCTCTGGGAGAAAGTCGAGGAGCACCGCGCGTTCCTCGACGAGGAGGGGCTGCTGGACGAGCGGCGCCGCCGGAACCTCGCCGGCGAGGTGTTCGCGGTCGCCTCCGCGCGTGCGAAGGCTCACCTCGAGCGCGCCGTGGAGGGAGATCCCGAATTGCAGCGCGTCCTGGAAGAAGTCCAGAAACGTGAGCTCGACCCCTTGACAGCGGTACAGGAGATCATGGAGAAGGTGTTCAAGCTTGGCGACGAAGACGGCACCCACACTCGCTGACGTCGAGGCCGCGCGCGAGCGGCTCGTGGGGAAGGGCGTCCGCGTCACCCCGGTGTACAGCTCGGAGACGTTCACGCGCCGCACGGGAAGGCCCGTCCTCCTGAAGGCGGAGAACCTCCAGCGCACGGGCTCGTTCAAGGTGCGCGGCGCCGTGAACAAGATGGAGAGCCTGAGCGAGGTGGAGCGGAAAGCCGGGGTCGTGACGGCGAGCGCGGGAAACCACGGTCAGGCCGTCGCGTGGGCGGCGCGCGAAGAAGGCATCGAGGCCACGGTCTTCATGCCGTCCGAGACACCGATGACGAAGGTGGACGCGACCCGCAACTACGGCGCCCAGGTCGAGCTCACGGGCCATGCGTTCGAGGACGCGGTGCGCGAGGCGTTCGAGCACGCCGAGCAGTCCGGAGCGACGTTCATCCATGCGTTCGAGGATCCCGTCGTGATCGCCGGCCAGGGAACGATCGGGCTCGAGCTCGCGGACCAGATCGACGATCTCGGCACGGTGGTCGTGCCGATCGGCGGCGGCGGCCTCGCCTCGGGAATCGCGCTCGCGCTGCGCGGCGTCCGGCCCGGCGTCCACATCGTCGGCGTGCAGGCGGCCGCGTACGCAACGCTCGCCGGCCAGGAGCCCCACGGCTACACGATCGCCGAGGGCATTGCCGTCAAGCATCCTGGGGAGCTCACGTCCGCCCTAGTCAAGGACCTCCTCGACGAAGTCGTCATCGTCAGCGACGAGGAGATCAGCCAGGCGATCGTGCTGCTGCTCGAACGCGTCAAGCTCGTGGTCGAGGGTGCCGGCGCCGCATCGATCGCGGCCCTGCTCGCCGGGCGCATCGGCGGGACCGGCCCCGTGACGGCGCTGCTCTCCGGCGGCAACATCGACCCGACGCTGCTGATCCAGGTCATGCGCCACGGGCTCACGCTCTCCGGCCGCTACCTCGTCGTTCGCACGCGCATCCCGGACCGGACGGGCGAGCTGAGCAAGCTGCTCGCGCTCTTCGCCGAAGAGCGCGCGAACGTCGTCTCGATCGAGCATCACCGAGAGGGGATGGACATCCCCGTGACCGAGACCGAGGTCGAGGCGACGCTCCTCACCCGGGACGAGGAGCACTGTGCGCAGATCCTCGAGGCGATGCGCTTGCGCGGCTACGTAGTCGACCGGCTGCACTAGGTGTCCGACGAGGGCGGCTGCCGAGGCAGCCGCCCTCTTGTCAGCAACACTCAGCCGAGGTCGATGTTGATGTTGCCCCGCGTAACGTTGGGCGGAAGCGTGACTGGTGGTGGGATCGCGTCGCAGCTCAGCGTCTCTCCGACTTCGAAGTAGAACGCATCGACAGGCTGCGACGACGGTTCGCCGCCGTCTCCGACAAGGAAGGTCAGGCGATCGCCGACATCGACTAGGAGCACGTTTGGCACGGGGCTCACGCGCCGAACGACGCCACTGATCCATGCTCCTCCCTTGATGCCTACGAATCCAAAGGCGTTGACGCAGTCGACATCGACGTAGACGTCGAAGTTGCCAATGTCGTTCGTGGCCGCAACGTGGCCGAAGTCCGGGTGACCGTTCGCGCCCTTATGCGCGGAGAGGTCGAATCTGGTTTCGCCACCGACGGGGCCCGAACGCTGGCCGGCGCCGACGCCGTAGATGTCGGCACCCCGCGCGGGGTTGGACGCAACCGAGGTCGCAGCGCCAGCGACGAGCACGAGCACAACTAGAAAGACCGCCGGCGCGAGGCTGAGGAGAAACTTCCGCATGTCACCTCCTGGGTTTACGGGGCCGAGCGACGGCGCTGAACATTCGCCGGGCGCAGCAGCAGCCGGCCCCGCTGTTCAAGGTGTTCTAGCTCTTCCCAATGGGCGACTCTGAAAACGTTGGAGTTGCCGCCGGCGTCACGTATTTCCTTGAACGGCTTCAGTAGTCCTAGACTCGAGACATGGTTCGGTGCGAAAGGTGCGGCCGGGAGAACGCCGACGACGCTCGCTTCTGCTCGGGGTGCGGTGCGCCGCTCGTGGTCGAAGAGCCGGCGCGGCGTGAGGAGCGCAAGGTTGTCACCGTGCTCTTTGCCGATCTCGTGGGCTTCACCGCTCGGGCCGAGGCCATGGACCCCGAAGACGTGCGGGCGGTGCTCGCTCCGTACCACGCACGGCTTCGCCGCGAGCTCGAGTCCCACGGTGGCACGGTCGAGAAGTTCATCGGCGACGCCGTCATGGCCCTCTTCGGGGCCCCCGCGTCCCACGAGGACGATCCGGAACGGGCTGTGCGCGCTGCGATCGCGATCCGCGACTGGGCGCGGGAAGACGGGGACCTCGAGCTGAGGATCGCAGTCACCACCGGCGAGGCGCTCATTCACCTGAGCGCACGCCCGAACGAAGGTGAGGGGATGGCTTCAGGTGACGTCGTCAACACCGCGGCCAGGCTCCAGGCGGCAGCGCCGGTCAACGGGATCCTCGTCGACGAGACCACGTATCGGGCAACCGAGCCCGTCATCGCATACGAGAAGCACGACCCGGTGTCCGCCAAGGGGAAGATGGAGCCGGTAACCGTCTGGGAGGCGGTCGAGGCACGCGCCCGTTTCGGAGCCGATGTCGCGGCGCCGCAGACGCCGCTCATCGGTCGTGACCAGGAGCGGGAGTTGCTTGCGAGCGCCCTCGGTCGGGCGAGGAACGAGCGGGCGGTTCAACTCGTGACTCTCGTCGGAGTGCCCGGAATCGGCAAGAGTCGCCTCGTGGCGGAGCTCTTCCAGATGATCTCTGAGGCTCCGGAGCTCATCACCTGGCGCCAGGGCCGCTCGCTTCCCTATGGCGACGGTGTCACCTACTGGGCGCTCAGCGAGATGGTCAAGAACCAGGCGGGGATCCTGGATACGGACGCGGCTGGGCAAGCTGCGCAGAAATTGCATGAAGAGATCGCTCGGCTGTTTACCGACGATGCCGAAGCACGGTCGGTGGAGGCGAGGCTTCGGCTGCTCGTCGGCATCGAGACGACGGCGGAGCAGGCCGAGGACAAGCGAGCGGAGAGTTTCTACGCTTGGCGCCGGTTCTTCGAGGAATTGGCCGACAAGCGACCGGCGGTGCTCGTCTTCGAGGACCTGCACTGGGCCGACGACGACCTGCTCGACTTCATCGATCACCTCGTCGACTGGGCAGCCGACGTTCCGCTGCTCTGCATTTGCACCGCCAGGCCGGAGCTCCTCGATCGTCGGCCCGCGTGGAGCGGAGGGAAGCCGAGCGCCTCCACGATCTCGCTCTCTCCGCTCTCCGACGATGAGACCGCGCTTCTCCTCGGCGTGCTGCTTGGGCGGGCGGTCCTGCCGGCCGAGCAGCAGGCGGCGCTGCTGGCACGCGCAGGTGGCAATCCGCTCTACGCCGAGCAGTTCGCGCGCATGCTGGCCGAGCGCGGCGACGCGGACGAGCTGCCGCTTCCGGAGACAGTCCAGGGCATCATTGCCGCCCGCCTGGACGGCCTCGAGCCGGACGAGAAGGCCCTGCTTCAGGATGCCGCCGTCGTCGGCAAGGTGTTCTGGGCCGGCGCGCTCGCGCGGCTGGATGGGCGGGATCGCCCCGGCGTCGAGCAGAGCCTGCACGCGCTCGCGCGCAAGGAGTTCGTCCGCCGGCAGCGGCGGCCGTCGGTCGAGGGCGAGAGCGAGTACTCCTTCCTGCACCTGCTCGTCCGGGACGTCGCTTATGGCCAGATCCCGAGGGCGGCCAGGTCCGAGAAGCACCGCGCGGTGGCCGAGTGGATGACATCGCTTGGACGGGCCGAGGACCACTCCGAGATGCTCGCGCATCATTATCTTCAGGCACTCGAGTACGCCCAGGTCGCCGGCGTCGATCGGGCGCTCGAGGAGCGCGCGCGGCACGCGCTTCGAAGTGCCGGTGACCGAGCGCTCGCTCTCAACGCCTTCGCCGCCGCTGCGCGCTACCTCAGCGCCGCACTCGAGCTGTGGCCGTCCGGCGACCCCGACCGCGGCTACGTCCTCTTCTCTCTCGGCGCAGCGCGCTATCGCGCGGAGCAGTCCGGCCTGACGGAGCTCGAGGAGGCCCGGGACGCGCTGTTGCGCCACGGAGATCGTGAGACCGCGGCCGAGGCCGAGGCTCTGGCGTCCTACCTGGACACGAACGCTCAGGTAGCGCACGCGCGTTTGGAGCACGCTCTGGCGTTGGTGAGCGATCGCCCGCCCTCGCGGTCGAAGGCCTTCGTGCTTGCCCGTCTCGCATATCGGGCTGCGAGCTTTGGAGACAGCGCTTGGGAGCAATACGCCCGAGAAGCCCTGGCAATGACGGAGACCCTGGGGTTCGAAGACCTGCGCGCGTACGTTCTCCGGACCATAGGCACCGTCCGCGGGCAGGCGGGGGAACGCGGAGGGGTCGAGGCGTTGGGGCAAGCGGTCGAGGCTGCGGACACGATCGACTCGCTGGAAAGCGTCGGGGCCCGCATCAACCTCGCTGCCCTGCACCAGGACCGCGGGGAGCTCAGACGCGCATTTCAGGTGCAGGCGAGAGCGAGACATGATGCCGAGAGGTTTGGTGTTCGGGACGAGATCCGTCATCTCGACGCGGAGCTCGTGTACGAGTGCTACTGGAGTGGACGCTGGGACGAAGGAAGCCGGGCCGCCGACGGGTTCCTCGCCGAGGTCGAGTCGGAGGCTCCCCATGCGCCCGGCGAGCTCGGCTGCCGCTATGCGCAGGCGCACATCCGGCTCGCGCGCGACGACGTCGCCGGCGCCCTCGTCGACTGCGAGCGGGCGGTCCGCGTAGCCCGCGAGTGGCCCGCGTGGGGGACTCTTCCCTTTGCGCTTGCGGCCCATGCACGCGTCCTGCTTGCAGCCGGCATGCCAAGTGAGGCAGGCGACCTCGTCACCGAGGCGCTCGAGGCTTGGCGAAAAGATGGGCCAGGTAGCTACGCGTATACCGGCCCGGATCTCGCCGCCGCCCTCGTCGAGCTCGGACGCAAGGAAGAGCTGTCCCCGGTCGTGGCGCTGGCACCGGTTTCGTCTTTGTGGCTCGACGCGGCGAACGCCTTCGCGGCCGGCGACTACGTGCACGTGGCCGACCTCTACGCCGAGATCGGCTCGCTGCCGGACGAGGCCGACGCCCGGCTGAAAGCGGGCCACGACGACCAGGTCCGGCGAGCGCTCGACTTCTACCGCTCGGTCGGCGCGACCCGCTACATCCGGGAGGGCGAGGCACTGCTCGCCGCGAGCGCCTGAATGATCGTCTGTCCACAGTGCGGTAAGGAGAACCGCGAAGAGGCCCGCTTCTGCGATTCCTGCGGCGCCACTCTGGCGCCGCAGGAGCCTTCGGCACGGGAGGAACGCAAGGTCGTGACGGTGCTCTTCGCCGACCTCGTCGGCTTCACCTCGCGGGCCGAGCAGATGGATCCGGAAGACGTGCGCGCGATCCTCGAGCCCTACCACGGCCACCTGCGCACCGAGCTCGAGCGCTACGGAGGAACGGTCGAGAAGTTCATCGGCGACGCCATCATGGCGCTCTTCGGCGCTCCGGTCGCGCACGAAGACGATCCCGAGCGAGCGGTCCGGGCGGCTCTTGCGATCCGCGATTGGGTCGGCGAACAGGAGGAGCTCCAGCTGAGGATCGCGATCACAACCGGGGAAGCGCTCGTGGCGCTCGGTGCCCGGCCTGCAGAGGGAGAGGGCATGGCCTCCGGCGACGTCGTGAACACGGCTGCCCGGCTCCAGGCGGCCGCGCCGGTCAACGGGATTCTCGTCGACGAGACGACCTACCGCGCCACGAGCCCGGTGATCGACTACCGACCGGTGGAGGCGGTCGAGGCCAAAGGGAAGTCCGAGCCGGTGCCGGCGTGGGAGGCCACGCAGGCAAGGTCTCGCTACGGCATCGACACGGCGCAGCTCTCGCGAGCGCCGTTGATCGGCCGCACGCGCGAGCTGGACGTCCTGGTCGGGGCACTGGCTCGCGCCCGCGAGGAGCGATCCCCACAGCTGGTGACCATCGTCGGCGTCCCGGGCATCGGCAAGAGCCGGCTCGTCTTCGAGCTCTTCAGCCACGTCGGAGCCGACCCGGAGCTGATCACCTGGCGACAGGGGCGCTCTCTGCCCTATGGCGACGGAGTGACCTTCTGGGCGCTGAGCGAGATCGTCAAGGCCCAGGCCGGCATTCTCGAGACCGACACGTCGGAGGCAACCGGAGAGAAGCTGCGCCAGAGCGTGCAGAGCCTCCTCGACGAGGACGTCGAGTGGGTCGAGCGTCATCTGCGGTCACTCGTCGGCCTGAGTGAGGATCAGGAGCCTCACGGCGATCACCGCACCGAAGCGTTCGCGGCCTGGCGCCGCTACTTCGAATCGCTGGCCGAAAAGGGGCCGCTGGTGCTCGTTTTCGAAGATCTGCATTGGGCCGACGACGTCTTGCTCGACTTCCTGGACCACCTCGTCGAGTGGGCGTCGGACGTGCCGATTCTCGTCGTCGGGACCGCTCGTCCCGAGCTCTTGGCCCAGCGCGCGGGGTGGGGAGGCGGAAAGCCGAACGCCTCAACCGTGTCCCTGTCGCCGCTCAGCGACGATCAGACCGCGCATCTGCTCGCCGCTCTGTTCGAGCGGTCCGTGCTGCCGGCGGAGACCCAATCCGCTCTCCTCCAGCGGGCCGGTGGGAATCCGCTCTACGCGGAGGAGTTCGTTCGCATGGTTGCCGACCGCGGCCTCGACATGGGCGACGAAGACTTGCCGCTGCCCGAGTCCGTGCAGGGAATCGTCGCCGCCCGTCTCGACGCCTTGTCCCAGGACGAGAAGGCGCTCCTGCAAGACGGAGCCGTCGTCGGCAAGGTCTTCTGGCTGGGAGCGGCGGCCGCCATCGGCAATCTCGATCGGGCAACTGCCGAGGAACGCTTGCACGACCTCGAGCGCAAGGAGTTCGTGCGGCGTGAGCGTCGGACGTCCGTCGCCGAAGAGAACCAGTACGTGTTCCGGCATGTCCTCATACGCGACGTCGCTTACAGCCAGATCCCTCGTGCCCGACGCGCGGAGAAGCATCGGCTCGCTGCCGAGTGGATCGAGGAGCTCGGTCGCCCCGATGACCACGCGGAGATGCTCGCGCACCACTATTCGAGCGCTCTCGAGCTTGCGGGCGCCGCCGGTCTCGACACGACTGTCCTCTCCGAGCGGGCGAGACTGGTTCTGCGCGAGGCAGGTGACCGAGCATTCGCACTCAGCGCCTACGCCACCGCACAGGGCTTCTACGAGCGCGCCGTGGAGCTCTGGCCGCGCGACGATTCGGACCGACCGCAGCTCCTCTTGTCGTACGGACGCGTGCTGAGCCTGGTCGAGCAGCGCGGGGTCGAGGTGCTGACGGAGGCGCGGGATGGGCTCCTTGCGGCAGGAGACGTGAGAACCGGCGCCGAAGCCGAGATGTTGATCGCCGAGACCTTGTGGTTCCAGGGTCTGCGAGACCAGACGTTCGAGCATGTCAGGGCCGCAGAGGCTCTCGTCGAGGCCGAGCCGGGCTCGTTCTCGAAGGCCTATGTCATCGTCAATCTTTCGCGCTTTCTGTCGCTCGCCGGCGAACACCAGGAGGCGATCCGTGTTGGCCGTGAAGCGCTCGCGATGGCCGAGGAGCTGGAGCTCGACGAGATTCGGTCGCATGCGCTCAACAACATCGGCATCAGCCGGGTCGGGAGTGGGGATCGAGGAGGTCTCGACGACCTCGAGCAAAGCATCGCGATCGCCGTCGCCATCAACTCCGCCGAAAGCGTGCGCGCGTATGGAAACCTTGCCTCGATCTTCGAGACCCTCGGTGAGCTCGAGCAGGCGTCTGCCATGCGCACGGAGGGGCGCCGACTCGGCGAGCGCTTCGGCGTCGGCGAGGCGTTTCGCTGGTTGAGGGCCGAAGCGGTGCGGCCGCTCTATTTTGGAGGCGAATGGGACGCCGCAGCTCGCGAGTACGACGAGCTGATTGCGGAGTTCGAGGAAGACGCCTACTGGATGGAGCCGGCGTGCCGGTTGGTGCGCGGTCGCATGCGCTTGGCTCGCGGTGATACGAAAGGGGCGAAGGACGACGCTGAGCGCGCGCTCGACCTCGCCCGAATCGCGAAGGATCCGCAGATCCTCTGGCCCTCACTGGCGATCGCCGCGCGCGCCTGCAGCGCCACCGACCCGCGGCGGGCTGACGCGCTCGTTGCCGAGCTGCTGTCCGATTGGCGGATGTTCGGGTGGCCCACTACGGGCGAGAGCGACTGGCTGGCCGACGTCTGTTTCGCCTCGCCTCTTTTCGCTCGAGCGGAGGAGCTCCTCGAAGGGGCGGCTCAGACCCGAATTCACACTCCGTGGTTCGAGGCAGCGGTCGCATGCGCCTCGGGCGACTTCCGCAGAGCTGCGGACGTGTATGCCGGTATCGGTGCTCTGCCGGACGAGGCGTCGGCGCGGTTGCGCGCAGCCGAGGTCCTGGTCCGAGAGGGGCGGCGCGCCGAGGCCGACGTCGAGCTGAAGCAGGCACTCGCGTTCTGGCGGTCCGTGGGAGCGACCGCCTACGTTCGCGAGGCCGATGCTCTCCTTGCTGCCGCCGGCTAGCTGCCGCAGCGGCGGAACTGCACCGTGTTCCCGCCGCGCTCGGCCCAGTCCTCGACGCCTCCGCCGACGACAGGGTGTGCGTCGATCCCATTCGCTGCCAGGACGCTCGCCGCGATCGTGGCGCGGGTCCCGCTGGAGCAGATCGTGACCACCGATCGCTCGGTTCGAAGGTCGTCCACGCAGGCGCGCACGAGGCGATACGGGAGATGCCGCGTGCCGTCGATGTAGCCCTCGTCGCGCTCGGACTTCTCACGGACGTCGAGCACCTCGACGCCGTCGTCGCCGAGCAGTCGCTCGAGCTCCTCGATCTCGATCGGCTCGAGCTTCTCGCTCTCCTCCGACTGAGGAAGGGCGCCGCGAAGCTCGAACAGGCCGACCGACCGCAGCCCCTGCGCAGCCCGTTCGGCGTCTTCCGCGGACGAGGCGTAGATTGAGACCGGCTCATCCGCGGTGAGGATGAAGGCAGCCTTCGTCGAGAACGACGAGCCGGAGACCGGAACGTTGAAGGCACCGGGGAGATGGCCGGCAGAGAACTCGGCAGCGGTGCGGACGTCGAGCACGACACCGCCGTCGGCCGACGCGACCGAGCCGAGCGGCTGCTGCGCCGCAAGGAAGGGGCCGCGATTGAGGGCGACGATGCGGTCCATGTTCGGAGGTCGCGGAGCCGACGAATTGGCACGGTCCTGGACAAACGCGTCCTCGCCGTGGCCGACGAGCTCGAGCGCGCGGTTGAAGCGCCGTTCGAAGCCGATCGTCGAGGACGCCTTCGAGCTCATGCCGGCGCCGCAGAGCGACCCCGCGACATGGCCGGGATAGAGCTCGACGCCGTCCGGCAGCTCGAGCAGCCGCTGCAGGCTCCCGAAGAGGCCGTGCGAGCCCTCGACGGCCTCGGAGGCGAGATCGGGGCGTGCCGCGTCTCCGATCAGGAGCGAGTCGCCGGTAATCACGAGCCAGGGCACGTCGCCGCGCGATCGGTCGATGACCACGAAACAGCAGTGCTCCGGCCGGTGGCCGGGAGTGTGGAGCACTCGGATCGCCACCTCGCCGAGGGAGATCTCATGGCCGTCCGCGAGCGGCTCGAACGGGTACTCCGGCTCGGCGGCGGGATGAACGGAGACGGTTGCACCGTGCTCGAGCGCGAACCGACCGTGCCCGGAGACGTGGTCGGCGTGCGTATGCGTCTCGAGGACGCGAGTGATCCGAACGTGCCGCTTCTCGGCCTCTTCGAGGTACGGCTCGATCGCGTATGCCGGATCGACGACCACGGCCTCACCCGAGGACTCGTCGCCGATCAGGTAGGACGCGCAGCCGAGATCGTCATTGACGAACTGCCGAAACTGCACGAAAAGAGAGCCTACAACGCCGGACGGCCGGCGATATAGTTGAAGACGTCAAGGAGGCGTTCCTGATCGGCCTCCAGCCCCGCCGGGGCGAACCAAAACAACAAGGAGGTGCTGGAGATGATGATCTCCGCCCGCATCGACAGGTTTGGCAAGGGGCTTGCGCATAAGCCGCGCTTCCACGCCGCTGCCGCGTTGTTCTTTCTATTGGTCAATGCCGTCGGTTATGCGTTCGCCGGTGGCCTCGATTTTGTCCAGGGCTGGGGCGGCGGGCTGGCCGCTGTGATTGCGACGATCTTTCTCGTCTGGAAATCACAGGGCTACTGGGCCTGGATGATCGTGAACGCGGCGCTCTGGTGCGCCCTGTTCTTCCATCTCGACCTGCCGCTGCTCGGGTGGCTGCAAGTGGCGTTCCTGATCTTCGCCTTCTACGGGATGGTGCAGTGGGCGCTTGTGCGCTGGCGAATCGGCTGGAATCCAAGAATCCCGACCGACGCCGTCGGGGGCGCGCTCGGTCTTGTGTTTCTGCTCTACGCGCTCTGGACCTACAGAGATATGCCGGGATACACGGGCACATCGTGGTGGTGGCTGGAGGTGGTCTCCGTTACTGCAGCGATCGCCGCGATGTGGATGGACGCATTTCGTTACAAGCTGAACTGGTGGGCATGGTCGCTATCGAATTTGGTTTTCGTGCCGCTCGCCTTCCATGGCCGCCTTTGGGGGCCATTTGTCATGACGTTCGTCTACCAAACGGTCAATGTCGTCGGTTGGTTTCAGTGGGTTCGTGACGAGAAGCAACTCGCGTTCAAGGCAGAGTCGGAAAGACTCGAGGAACGGCGCGCTTCATTCGCGTTCTCCGGTCGCGTGGTCTCATGAGCCGCGGTCTCGTCTTCGGCAAGTTCATGCCCCTCCACCGAGGGCACCAACTCCTGATCGAGCGGGCGCTGGCCGCCGCGGACGACGTGACGGTCGTCGTCTACGACAGCGCTCCTTCCGGGCAGTACGACCCGATGCCCGTCGAGTTGCGGGCGCGATGGATCGCGGACCTCCATCCAGAGGTTGAAGCTGTCGTGCCGCTGGACGATCCGCTGCGCGAGAACGACGACTCAGACGATCCGGTGCATGCAGAAACGTACGCCAGAGACCTCGAGTTCCTGGGGCGCTTCGACCGCGTCTTCACGAGCGAAGCGCGCTACCAGCGCTTCGCGAGCCTCATCGGAGCCGAGCATGTCGTTGTCGACGAAGCCCGCGAGTTGGTGCCGATCAGCGGAACGACGATTCGTGAAGCCCTTTACGAGCACCGCTCCTGGCTGGATCCACGCGTCTATGCAAGCCTCGTTCGGAAGATGGCTCTCGTCGGTACCGAATCGACCGGCAAGACCACGCTCGCGCGGCTGCTTGCGGAGCGGCACGAGACGCTCTGGGCCCACGAATATGGTCGTGAGCTCTGGATCGAGCAGGGCGGAGGCGTGACGTTCGGCGACTACCTGAAGATCGCGCGAGCGCAGCACCAGCGAGAGGAGCGGATGCGCCGGGATGCCCGACGGTTCTTGTTCTGCGACACGACGCCCTGGACGACCCTCCATTGGTGCCTTCGCAGTCACGGCACGGCTGATCCGCGGCTGGGCAACATCGTCGACCGGACGATGGGCGAGTACGCGTGGTTCGTTTGCGACGATGACTTCCCGTGGGCTCAAGATGGCTGGCGGGTAATGGGCGACGGAGAGGCGCGTCGATTCCAGCAGCTGCAGCTAGACGACCTGGAGGCGAGGGGTGTGCCGTACGAGGTTCTTTCGGGGACGATCGAGGAGCGACTGGAAACAGTCGCCGCGAAGCTCCAGCAGAGAAGCACTGAACAGGTGAAGTGAGCCGCTACAGCCCCAAGTGCCGGGCGATCACCATCCGCTGGACTTCGTTCGTGCCCTCGCCGATCTCCAGGATCTTCTGGTCCCGGTAGAGGCGCGAGATCGCCGACTCGCCCATGAAGCCGTAGCCGCCGTGGATCTGGAGCGCCTGGTTGACGACGCGGTGTGAGAGCTCGCCGGTGTAGAGCTTCGCCATCGCCGCCTCCTGGGCGAACGGCCGTCCCTGGTCCTTGAGCCACGCGGCCTTGTAGACGAGCGCCCGCCCGGCCTCGATCTCGACGGCCATGTCCACGAGCTGGAACTGGATCGCCTGGAAGCTCGCGATCGGCTTGTCGAACTGCTCCCGCTCCTGCGCGTACTTGAACGCGAGGTCGTAGGCGCCCTGCGCGAGCCCGACGCCCATCGCGGCGACCGAGATGCGCCCGCCGTCGAGGATCTCCAGGAACTGGTGGAAGCCCTGGCCGCGCTCGCCGAGGAGATTCCCCTCCGGGACTCGAGCGTCTTTGAACGAGAGCTCGCGCGTGTCCGACGCACGCCAGCCGAGTTTCTCCATCGGAGCCGAGATCGCGTAGCCGGGCGTGCCGTTCGGGACGATCAGGTTCGAGATCTCACCCTCGGCGGTGAGCGCGGTGATCGTGACGAGGGCGGAGATGTCGGTGCCGGCGTTCGTGATGAAGATCTTCGAGCCGTTGATGACCCACTCGCCGTCGTCAAGCTCCGCGCGCGTGCGTGAAGCCGCGGCGTCGGAGCCCGCTCCCGGCTCGGTGAGGCCGAACGCGGCCAGCTTCTTTCCGGAGGCGAGGTCGGGCAGCCAGGCCCGCTTCTGGTCCTCGGTTCCGAAGAGGAAGATCGGCATCGTCCCGAGCGAGGTGTGAGCCGCGACCGTGATCGCGACCGACGAGTCGATTCGCGTCAGCTCCTCGATCGCGATCGCGTAGGAGACCGTGTCGGCGCCGCCGCCGCCGTACTCCTCGGGAATGGGCATGCCCATCAACCCGAGCTCGGCCAGCTCGGCGACCAGGTCGTAGGGAAAGCGGTGCTCCCGGTCGAGCTCCTCGGCGACCGGAGCGACCTTCTGCTCGGCGAAGTCCCGGACCGTGCGTCGGACGAGCTCCTGTTCCTCGGAGAGGTCGAAGTTCACGCCGCGAGCCGGTCTGCGAGCTCGACGATCAGGCGAACGCCGTAGCCGGTTCCGCCCTTCTGCCAGAGATAGTCGCTCCGTCCCCAGGTGTAGAAGCCGGTGCCGGCCATGTCCACATGCGCCCACGGGCCCTCGCCGACGAACTCCTCGAGGAACGAGGCCGCGTAGGTCGGCCCCGCTTGCCCACGGATCGAGGAGTTCTTCATGTCGGCGAACGCCGAGTCGATCAGCCGCCGGTAGCGCCGGTGCATCGGCCACGGCCAGGCGTGGTCGCCGCTTGCCTCCCCGGCGGCGACGACCTCGTCGCGCCAGGCATCGTCGTTCCCGAAGACCCCCGCGTAGAGGTCGCCGAGCGCACGGTTCATCGCGCCCGTCAGAGTCGCGAAGTCGAGCAGATGCGTGGCGCCGAGCTGTCGCGCGTGCGTGAGCGCGTCCGCGAGCACGAGGCGACCCTCGGCGTCGGTGTTCGTGACCTCGATCGTCTTGCCGTTCAGGGCTGTGAGGATGTCGCCGGGCCTGTAGGCGCCGCCGCCGACCGCGTTCTCAGTCGCGCCGACAACCGCGAGCGCACGCAGTGGAAGGCCGAGCTCCGCGATCGCGCCGAGCCCCTCGATCACCGACGCGCCGCCGGCCATGTCGCCCTTCATGTCCTCCATGTAGGCGGCGGGCTTGATCGAGACTCCACCCGTGTCGAACGTGACCGCCTTGCCGACGAGCCCCAGCACGACCTCGCCTGCCGGTGAGGGCGGCTCGTAGCGCAGGACGATCATGCGAGGCGGGTTGTGGCTGCCCTGGGCGACCGCCGAGAACGCGCCCATTCCGAGCTCCTGCACCTCGTCGAGCCCGAGCGCCTCGGCCGAGAGGTTCGCGTGCTTGCCGGCCAGCTCGAGTGCGCGGTCGGCGAGCTTTTCGGGCGTGAGCAGGTTCGCCCCGGTATTGGCGAGGTCCCGCGCGCGGTTCGCGGCCGCCGCGACCTTTGCGGCCCGCTCGGCGGACTCGCGCAGTGCGTCGTCGGCGCTTCCGACGAGGATGAGCCGCTCGAACGGCGGCTTGGAAGCCGCGTCTGACTTCCAGCGTCCCGGGTCGTACGTTCCGAGCAGGAGCCCGTCGACCACTGCCCGGGCCTGCTCGGCGTGGGAGAGGCCGAGCGAGTCGTCGAGCTGCCAGGCGATCGAGCCGCCCACACGCTCGGTCTTCCTCGCGACTTCCGCGGCGGCAGTCCGCAGCGTGTCGGCGTCGAGCTCCGCCGCCGGTCCGAGCCCGACGAGCACGAGCCGGCGCGGGGCCGACTCTCCGTCGGGATAGAAAACGGCGGTCCGACCCGCCTTTCCGGCGACGTCCTCTTCCGCCGCGAGGGCGGCCAGGCGGCCGTCGAGCGAGGCTGCACTTTCGGGCAGCCCGCCGTCGCCGACCGGAAAAGCCAGGACGTCGGCTTCCGGCGGCGTGTCGTGCGCGGCGCGAACCTCGACCCTCATCGGGGCCGCGATGCTATCCGACAGGGTTTCTACCGTGGATGGCGAAAGGTTTTCATAACTTTCAACACGCCTTAACTTTCTCTTGAATCCGCCGATACAGACTGTGCCCATGAGCACCCTGCGGCCAATCCGTTTCCGTCGTCGGCGCACGTCGCCGACTGTCGAATCGCTGAGCGATCAGCTCGGGGCTCTGACGCGCGAGCGCCAGGGCTTGCGTGCACGCGATGCGGGCTCCGTCGACCTGGAGCAGAATCGCGTCGCGATCGCGCGCGCGCAGTGGGAGCTCTCGTACGCGCTGATCGAGCGCCACCTACCGAAGCCGTCTGCCGCTCAGAGCGCCGCGTAGTTCCCTGCTAGTCTCGCGGCCGATGGAGCCCCGCGACTTCTTCGACACCCTCGAGTCCCGCGTCGATGCGACCAGGACTGCCGGCATGAACAACTCGTTCCTCTTCGTGATCGAGGACGCCGGAACGTGGAAGGTCGACGTCGCCGACGGCACGGTGGCTGTGACCGAGGGCGTCGGCGACGCCGACGTCACGATCCGGACCTCCAAGGAGACGTTCAGCTCGATCGCGAGCGCCGAGCTGAACCCGACGGCCGCCTACATGACCGGCAAGCTCAAGGTCGAGGGCGACATGGCCGCCGCGCTCAAGCTCCAGAAACTTTTCTAGCCCTCGCTTCCCTGACCGGCGGGGCTCCCGCCGGGCAGAGCCCGGCTCCGCCCCGCCTCGCGCCGCTCAGCCCCCTCCTGCGAGCGGCCCGTGCGACCGAGCACTGTTCCACTCGCATACGGGGACTGAGCGACGCGTCAGGAAACCGAGTGCAGCTTTGCCACGGAATGGCTATTCCTCGAGCTCGACGAGGAGCTCTCCGCCGGCGACCTGGTCGCCCTCGGCGACGTGGACTGCCCGGACGACCGCGTCGTAGGGGGAGAGAAGAGGCGTCTCCATCTTCATCGCCTCGAGGACGAGGAGCGTCTGCCTGCGCTCGACCCGGTCGCCCGGCGCCGCCAGCACCTTGATCACCGTGCCGGGCATCGGCGCCGTCAGGGCGCTCTGCTCGCCGCCTGCGGCTCCGGTGGGCGAGTGCGCCGCGTCGTCGACATCGGGCGCCGCCTGTGGTCGAGGTGACGGAAGGTTCAGGCGCCAGGCGCCGTCCCACGGCCCACTCGGGAGGCGCGTCGGAGGCGCCGATAGCGGCGGGTACTCGGCGAGGAACGCGGTCGTCGTCCGGCCCGCTCGAACGGCAGGATGGGCGACGAGCCAGCGCAGGAACGGGAGGTTCGTCGTCAGGCCTGCGACCTCCGTCTCGACGAGCGCGTCCCGCAGCCGGAGCAGCGCCTCGTCGCGCGTCGGGCCGTGGGCGATCAG
This sequence comes from Gaiellaceae bacterium, assembly GCA_035318925.1. GTDB lineage: Bacteria > Actinomycetota > Thermoleophilia > Gaiellales > Gaiellaceae > VAXT01. The sequence continues at coordinate 18,022 of DATHDS010000012.1, read as the reverse complement.
CTTGGCGATCATGGGGTCGTAGGCGACCCCGACCTCGTCGCCTTCCTCGACTCCCGCGTCGACCCGGATGCCCGTGGGCAGGCGCAGGCGCTCGATCCGTCCGGACTGCGGGAGGAACGTCCTGGGATCCTCGGCGTAGAGCCGCACCTCGACGGCGTGGCCGTTCGGCGGGGCGTCCTCCAGGTCCAGCTGCTCGCCGACGGCGACCCGGAGCTGCTCGCCGACGATGTCGACGCCGGTCACGAGCTCGGTCACCGGGTGCTCGACTTGGATGCGCCCGTTCAGCTCGAGGAGGTGGAAGTCGCGTCCGTCGAGCATGAACTCGACGGTGCCCGCACTGCGGTAGCCGATCGCCCGGCCGAACGCGACCGCGGCCTCGCTCATCCGCTCTCGTAGATCGGGATCGAGAGCGGGGGAGGGGGATTCCTCGAGCACCTTCTGATGGCGACGCTGGATCGAGCACTCGCGCTCGCCGAGCGAGAGCACCGTGCCGTGCTCATCCGCAAGGAGCTGGACCTCGATGTGACGGGGGCGCTCGACGAAGCGCTCGCAGAAGACGGTGTCGTCGCCGAACGCGGCCTTTGCCTCTCGCTTCGCCGCGGCGAGCGCCTCGTCAAGGCCGGCCGGGTCGCGCACCACGCGCATCCCACGGCCGCCTCCACCCGCCGCCGCTTTGACGACGAGCGGGAAGCCGACCTCTTCTGGTGTCCCCGAAGGCAGGACCGGCACTCCGGCTTCCAGCGCGACCCGCTTCGCCTCGAGCTTGTCGCCGCCCCTACGGAGCGCCTCCGGGGTCGGGCCGACGAAGACGAGGCCCGCCGCTTCGACGGCCTCTGCAAAGTCGGGGTTCTCGGCCAGGAAGCCGTACCCGGGGTGGATCGCGTGCGCACCGACCCGCTTGGCGGCGCGGATGTGCTCTTCCGAGAAGAGGTAGTTCGGGATCTCGACGGTCTCGTCGGCGACGCGCGTGTGCAGCGCGCCAAGATCGTTCGGAGCCACGACGGCCACCGTCGCGATGCCCGCTTCGCGGCAGGTACGGAAGACGCGAGCCGCGATCTCGCCGCGGTTCGCGACTAGGAGCTTCCGGATCTCCACGGGGCGGGCTGCTTGTCGAGGAAGGCGCGCAGGCCGCCCTGTCCCTCCTCGCTCGTGCGCAGCCGTGCCGCGAACTGCGCGGCCTCGTCGCCGTCCAGCGGTTCGCGGATGAGCTGCTTCGCCGCGCGCACCGCCTCCGGGCCGGAGGTGAGCAGCTCGCCGACGACGCGATCGCAGGCTCCGTCGAGGTCGTCGCTGATCTCGTGGACGAGGCCGATGTGCAGAGCAGTCGCCGAGCCGAACCGTTCGCCGGTCAGGAAATACCGTCGCGCGGCGCCGCCTCCGATCCGCGGTAGCACGAAGGGCGAGATGACGGCGGGCACGATCCCGAGCTTGACCTCGGAGAAGCCGAACGTCGCATCCTCGGCGGCGAGCGCGATGTCGACGCAGGCCGCGAGACCGCAGCCTCCGCCCAGGCAGTAGCCCTGGATCCGGGCGATGACCGGGGCGGGGCACGAGTCGATCGTTTTCAGCATCCGGAAGAGGCTGAGCGCGTCATCCACGTTCTCGTCATAGGAGAGCTCGATCGCCGCGCGCTGCCAGTCGACGTCGGCCCCGGCGCAGAAGCTCTCGCCCTCGCCGGCGAGCACGACCGCACGGGCGTCGCCCACGTCTGCGAACGCCTCCGTCAGATCCCGGATCAGGTCGGCGTCGAAGGCGTTGCGCCGCTCTGGCCGGGCGAGGGTGACTCGCAGGATCGGCCCGTCGCGTTCGATTCGGAGCGCGCTCACGCTCGTGAGCTTAGAGTCGCAACGTGCTCAGGGGAACGCTCGCCGCCGCCGTGACGCCGCTTCGCGAGGGAGGGGCTGCGCTCGACGAGGCCGCGTTCGGGCCCTACATCGAGTTTCTGCGGGCGGGCGGGCTTGACGGCGTCCTCGCTCTCGGCACGACCGGCGAGGGCATCCTCCTCTCGCCGGACGAGCGGCAACGGGCAGCCGGACTGTTCATCGAGGCGGCCGGCGACGGCTTCGACGTGGCGGTGCACTGCGGCGCTCAGACGACGGCCGACACCGTGGCGCTCGCTGCGGATGCCGCCGAGCAGGGCGCCGATGCCGTCGCGGTCATCGGGCCGCCGTACTACGCGCTCGACGAGGAAGCGCTCGTTCGTCACTTCGCCGCGGCCGCAGAGGCCTGCCGTCCGCTGCCCTTCTATCTCTACGAGTTTCGCGCTCGCTGCGGCTACTCGATCCCGCTCGGTGCGATCGAGCGCTTGCGCGAGCTGGCGCCGAACCTGGTGGGCCTCAAGGTCTCGAACCAGCCGTTCAGTCAGGTCGAGCCGTTCCTGATCGAGGGGCTCGACGTCTTCGTCGGGGCCGAGTCGCTCATTCTCAAAGGCCTCGAGCGAGGCGCGGCCGGGGCCGTGTCCGGCCTGGCGGCCGCCTTCCCGGAGCTCGTGGCCGGGCTCGTCCGGGATCGCGTGGGCGACGTCGGAGAAGTGCGAGCGATGCTCGAGCGCTTTCCGTTCCAGGCCGCCCTCAAGATCTGCCTCGCTCACCGCGGCGTCGCGATCCGTGAGGACGTGCGCGGACCGCTGCGGACGCTGACTCCGGAGGAGCGCGCGGAGCTGGAGGCATGGCTCGAATCGTCGTAGCCGGCGCCGGCGCGATCGGGGCCAACATTGCGTACCACCTCGCTCAGCGCGGCGCCTCCGAGGTCGTGCTCACCGACCGGGCCGAGGTCGCTTCCGGGGCGACCGGGAAGGCGATGGGCGGGGTGCGCCAACAGTTCTCGACGGAGGCGGAGGTCAGGCTTGCGCGGGAGTCGATCGGCTTCTTCGAGGAGCTCGGCCCGCCGTTCTTCGACCAGGTGGGCTACCTCTTTCTCGCCACGACCGAGAGGGGGCTGGCAGAGCTCGAGGTTCGGGCGGAGCTGCAACGAGGGCTCGGGGTGCCGGTCGAGAGCGTGGACGCCTCGCGGGTCAGCGGGCTGAATACGGAGGACGTACTGGGCGCAGCTGCCTGCTGGCAGGACGGCGTCGCGGAGCCTGCCGAGGTCACCCGTGAGCTCGTCCGGCGCGCGGCCGGGCTGGGCGTCGAGGTCAACGAGCATGTCGATGCACGCGAGCTCGAGCATGACGTTCTGGTGATCGCCGCCGGCGCGCACTCGCCCGAGCTCTGGCCGGAGCTTCCGATCCGGCCGCTCTGCCGGCAACTCGTCGAGGTCGGGCCGGTCGCGTCGCTGCCGCCAGACCTGCCGATGGTCCTCGAGTCGGAGTCCGGCTTCCACTTTCGCCGTCACGGCGACACGCTCCGGCTCGCGATGAGCGAGCCCTCGCCGCGCTGGACCGACCACGAGGAGGTGGACGAGGGGCTCGTCGAGGACTGGCGAGGCCGGATCGCGCGCCGGTATCCGCCGGCCGCTCGCGCACCCGTAGCGCGCGCCTGGGCAGGCCTGTACGACATGACCCCCGATGCCCACCCGATTATCGGCTGGGTCAGCGAGGGCGTCTACGCCGCCTGCGGCTTCTCGGGGCACGGGTTCATGCAGTCACCCGCGGTCGGCAAGGCAGTCGCGGAGGAGCTGATCGACGGTCACGCGTCGATCGACCTCTCGCCGTACCGGATCGAGAGGTTCGCGGACGGGGCGATCTTCCCCGAAGACCTCGTCCTCTGACGCCGAACGACCCCTTGGTACCCAAGACCTCCTCCCCGATTCGATCGTATCGGGGAACTTCGCGCCCGTGGGTCACGGCTTCGTGCCGAAAGCGCTACTCGAAGGCCGCCGATGACCCCGTCCTCGAAACCCCGCTCGCTGTGGAGTCGAGCGACGCGATCACCACGCGCACGATCGAGCGCCAGTCGGTCTCGAATTCGACGCCGAGGCGGCGCAGCTTGGTGTTGTCGACGGCAAAGCGCTGGATATCGCCCGGCCGCGCAGCGGCATATTCGATCCCATGAGCACTCCCGGTCTCCGCCAGGACGAAGTCGGCCAGGTCCTGGATGCTCACGCTGATGCCCGAGGCGCAGTTGAAAGACTCGCGTCGCATCGGCTCCGACGTCGCGGCCAGCATGGTCGCCTGCACGACGTCGCGGACCGAGGTGAACGAACGGGTCTGCTCGCCTGAGCCGTAGATCCTCAGCGGCAGCCCGTCCAGGCCGCGGCGCGCGAAGATCGGCACGACGCCGCCGTGGTTGGAGGCGTCCTGCCGCGGCCCGATCACGTGGTAGTAGCGCAGAACCGTGTAATCGAGGTCGAGGATCCCCCCGATCACCCGGCAATACGACTCTCCGGCAAGCTTGCTGATCCCGTACACGGAAACCGGGTGCTTCGGCCCATCCTCGACGTGCTCGCTGCTCGTATCGCCGAACACCGACCCGGTCGAGGCGTAGACGAACTTCGAAACGCCGTCACGGGCTGCTCGGAGCAGGAGACGCAGCGTGCCGAGCGCGTTGACTCTCAGATCGTTCTCGGGGTCGCCGAGCGCGACCGAGTTCTTGGACGCCGCAAGGTGGAAGACGCAGTCGACGCCGGCCAGGTCTGTGCGCTCAGTCCAGTCGAGAACATCTTCGGTGACGAGCTGGAAGCGCGGATGATCGAGCACGTGCGCCACGTTGTGCGTCGACCCGGCGGTGCCGACGAGGTTGTCGACGCACGTCACCGTGTTCCCGCGGTCGAGCAGCGCGTCGCACAGGTGCGAACCGATGAACCCGGCCCCACCGGTGAGGACCGCGTGCTTGGATCGCAGCTCGACCAGGTGTCCCACTCGGCCCGCCTACGATACTCGCGTGCGCTTCGTCCTGGCGAACCGCCTGATGAACTTCGCCGGAGGCACCGAGGTTCACCTCGTCACCGTAGGCGCCGAGCTGCTTCGGCTCGGGCACGAGGTGGTCATCTACTCGCCCGAGCTCGGGCCCTTCGCCGACCACGCGCGGCAGCGGGGAATCGATGTCGTCGACCAGGTTCGTGAGCTACCGGTCGAGTGCGATGTCGTGCTCGCACAGGACGGCATCGTCGTCTACGAGCTCGCCGAGCGGTACCCACGGGCACTCAGCGTCTTTCGGATCTGCGGCGATAGCTTCGACTTCCAGTCGCCGCCGCAAGTCGAGGGCATCGTCGACCTCGTCGTCGTCCTGAGCGAGCGCTACGCGCGGCTTGCGCGTGCCTGTGCAGTCCAGGTTCCGCTGGCACGGCTCCGGATTCCGGTGGACATTCATCGCCTCGCGCCCGCGGGGGCGATCCGCGCGCGGCCTCGACACGCGGTCATCCTCGGCAACTACCCCGACCGCATTCAGGTCGTCCGCGACGCCTGGGAGCGGCGGGGGATCGAGGTCAGTCAGGTTGGTGGAACGCAACAGCGCTTCGATATCGCAGCGGCGCTGGAGAACGCCGACATCGTCGTCGGAAAGAGCCGTGCAGCGCTCGACGCGATGGCGTGCGGGCGTGCCGTGTACCTCTATGACATGTTCGGCGGCGACGGGTGGGTGAGGCCCGACACCTACGCGGCGATGGAGGCTGACCACTTCGCCGGCCAGGCGACCGGCCGTGTGATCGGAATCGAGGAGATGGAGCGCGACCTGGCCGACTACGACCCGGGCATGGGCGCGACCAACCGTGACCTGGTCATCCAGCATCACAGCGCCCGGGATCACGTGACCGAGCTCCTGGCCGCGCTCGTCGCCCCGCCGCGGGAGCGGCCGTCGGCGCCGCTGCGTGAGCTCGCGCGGCTGACGGCGCTCCAGTGGTCCTGGGAACGATTCGCCGGGGAGGGTCAGCATGCGCAGGCCTCGCTGCACGACCGCCTCGTCTTGGCCGAGCAGGCCGCGGCGGCGTCAGCGGCTGCGGCGACCGCCGAGAGCGCACGGGTCGAGGTCCTCGAGGGAGTTGCCGGCGAAGCGGCCAGCTTGCGGGCGGATCTCGAGACGCTTCACGCGACTCGCGCCTGGCGGCTGGTGGGGCGCTACTGGCGCTTGCGCGACCGCTTGCGCCGGCGCTGAGCACCGCGGACCTCGTCCGGCCGCTGCCGCCGAAGGGGCCCAGGTACCCAAGACCTCCTCCCCGATTCGATCGTATCGGGGAACTTCGCACCCGTGGGTCACAGCTTCGTGCCGGAAGTGCTACTCGAAGGCGAGGCCGCGGCGCGAGAGCTCTTCGATTGCGAAGCGGCCCTCGATCGTCGCCTCGACGTCGAACTCCTCGCCGACGTCTGGCTCCTTCCCGATCAGCTCGCGCACGCGGCTCGGCAGCTTCTGGTCGGCCGCCTCGCGAGACTCCCAGAAGTAGACCGCGCCCCAGCGCTCGGTTGCCTCGTCCGAGATCCACGCCTTGAAGCGAAGTCCCGGAACGTCCTCGAACGCGTCGACGGACTCGTCGCGCAGGTAGCGCCGTAGCTCGCCGATCGTCGTCTTCGACTCGGCGAGGTTCCAGAGGACGAGGCGAACGAGCACTCAGCCCGCGGGCGGGAGCTTTGCGAGCAGCGCCTTGATCTGGCGGAGGACGTCGGCTTCGTCATGGCCGAAGTCGTCGAGATAGGAGTGCAGCGCAGCCTGGAGGATGCGCAACTCCTCGTCGGTGAGCTCGATCGTGTGCATGGCGCGAGCCTACTTCTTGTATCGGAATCGTTACGCACCCGTGACACGGACGTTTCGGAGCCCGAGCAGGATCTGAGGCAGCTATCGAAGGAGGCGATCGTGAAGAGATTCGTGGCACTCGCAGGGTTGCTGATTCTCGGCGGCGCGCTCGGCGTCGTCCTCGCGAGCCGTGGCTCGGACACCGCTTCGTCACCCGCGGCCTCGCCGTCACAAACGCGGTCGCAGCCAAGTCCCCGCTTTGTGCCGATCGTCGATGTTGGACCGCCCGGCACGACGGGCCACAAGGACTTCGGGTTCATCCCGAAGGTCGATGCCTCTACTCACACGATCTATTTCGACCGCGCTCGGTGGTTGAGCGGCAAAGCGGCTCAGCGCGCGGCGCAGGAGGACGGTGTCCTCGACCCGGGAGAGCCGGTCTCCAACGACTACTACATTCGGAATCGTGACCGAGGCACCCGCGCACTGAAGGTTTGGCCGGGCGCAAACATCATCGGAGCGACGCCTGCCACCGCGCTTCGTCTGAACGGTCCTCCTCAGTGCGGACGGTGCTCCGGCGGCTGGGGAATGGGACTCGACGAGTTCTTTGCCGCGTGGCAGGGCAAAGGGTCAGGCCCCCAGGGCGCCTACTGGGTCACGCTCTGGAAGGGTCGCGTGGCAGTCGTCCAGGAGCAGTACCGACCCCAGCCCACTAGCCCACTACATCCGGAAGATGCCGAACTTCGTCACGGGGATCGGCGCGTTCAGCGCGGCCGAGATCCCGAGCGCGAGCACCCGGCGCGTGTCCAGCGGGTCGATGATCCCGTCGTCCCAGAGCCGTGCCGTCGAGTAGTACGGGTTGCCCTCCCGCTCGTACTTCGCACGAATCTCGTCCGGGTCCGCATCGCCGACCATCGTCAGGACGATCGCTGCCTGCTCGCCCCCCATTACGGAGATCCGCGCGTTCGGCCACATCCAGAGCTGCCGCGGCGAGTACGCCCGCCCCGCCATCCCGTAGTTGCCGGCGCCGAACGAGCCGCCGATCACGACCGTGAACTTCGGCACTTCAGCGCAGGCAACGGCCATCACGAGCTTTGCGCCGTCACGCGCGATCCCGCCCGCCTCGTACTCGGTGCCGACCATGAAGCCCGTGATGTTCTGTAGGAAGACGAGCGGCACCTTCCGCTCGCACGCGAGCTCGATGAAGTGCGCGCCCTTCTGAGCCGATTCGGCAAAGAGGACGCCGTTCGATGCGAGGATCGCGACCGGGAAGCCCTCGATGCGCGCGAAGCCGCAGACGAGCGTCTCCCCGTAGAGCTCCTTGAACTCGTGGAAGCGACTCCCGTCGACGATGCGAGCGATCACCTCGCGCGCGTCGAACGACTGGCGGTAGTCCTCGGGAATGAGCCCGTAGAGGTCGGCTGGGTCGACCGTCGGCTCCTCCGGCTCCGCGATGTCCCACGGTGCCTCCTTGCGGCGGTGGAGGTTGCGGACGACTGACCGGACGAGGGCGAGCGCGTGCTCGTCGCTCGTCGCGTAGTGGTCGGCGACACCCGAGCGGCGCGCGTGGACGTCGGCTCCGCCCAGCTCCTCGGCGGTCACGTCCTGACCGGTCGCCGCCTTCACGAGGGGCGGCCCACCGATGAAGATCGTGCCCGTCCCCTTGACGATGATCGTCTCGTCGCTCATCGCCGGCACGTAGGCGCCGCCGGCGGTGCACGAGCCCATCACCGCTGCGATCTGCGGGATCCCCTTCGCCGACATCCGGGCCTGGTTGAAGAAGATGCGCCCGAAGTGGTCGCGGTCCGGGAAGACCTCGTCCTGGAGCGGGAGGAACGCGCCGCCCGAATCGACGAGGTAGATGCATGGCAGGTTGTTCTGCTCGGCGACCTCCTGGGCGCGCAGATGCTTCTTGACCGTCAGCGGGAAGTACGTGCCGCCCTTGACGGTCGCATCGTTGGCGACGATCACGCACTCCTGTCCTTCGACGACGCCGATCCCCGTGAGGATCCCGGCCGACGGCGCCTGGCCGTCGTACAGCTCCCACGCCGCGAGGGCGCCGAGCTCGAGAAAGGCGCTCCCCGGATCGAGCAGCCGGTCGACCCGCTCGCGGGCGGTCAGCTTGCCGCGCGAGCGGTGGCGCTCGACGGCCTTGGCCCCGCCGCCGGCGGCAGCCTGGGCCGTGCGCTCCCGGAGCTCGGCGACGAGCGCGGCCATGTGCTCGCTGCGGGCGCCGAAGACGTCCGATTCGCGCTCGACGTGTGAGCTCAGCACGCCCATCGGGGTGAGCGTAGCTGGTAGGGAGGTCGGTCTTCCCTGCAATTCCGATGAACTCGACAAACGGTCGAAAATCGCCCACAGTGAGCATGTCGGGATATGCGGTTGGCTGGTAGGGGGACCATGCGGATAGAGGTAGACCCAGATGCCCAGGAGGAGCTACTCGAGTTCCTCCGGCGGGCCGATTGCGAGGCCCGCGCTGACGGCGACGGAGCCGTCATCGTCGAGGTCCCCGATGCCGCTGACGATCAGGCCCGCCTGGAGGTCGACCTGTACCTGAAGGCCTGGGAGGCGAGCCACCCCGATGTCGAGGCTCATTTGCTCATGACTCCCCAGTCGGGGGTTGAGGGCGAAGCCGAAACATCCGATTGAGCTAGCCACATGCGCCGCCTCCTCCTCGTCCTCACGGTGGCGGGGATCGCACTCCTCGCCGTGCAGCCCGCCGTCGCCACGATCCGGCCCCAATACGGGATGTCGCACGTCGTCCTCGGGATGACGAAGGCCCAGGTCAGAGCGCGCCTCGGGGCGCCGATCGGGAGTGGGGGCGGGCGGTTCTACTATCCGCGCGTGTGGGTCGGCTTTCGTCTTGGCCGCGTGGTAGAGGTCACGACCATTCGCTCGACAGAGCGGACGGCTTCGGGCATCGGCGTCGCTTCATCCGAGGCGGCTGTCCGCGCGACCTATCGATCCGTCGTCTGCGCGCCATTCGGCGGCTTTCGCCGGTGCCGCCTCGGGAGCGGCAAGCCGGGAACGCGGGCAACCGACTTCCTGCTCGGCCACGGCCGGGTCGTCCAGGTAAGCGTCCTGCTCTTGCCGGGTTAGCCGACCTTTTCGGAAGCGCCGCCGTGAAGTACCCTGGGGCTTCTGACGAGGCGCCTTCTATACCTGATTCCGGGGCTGGTGGCCCTGCTGCTCGTTGCACTTCCGGCGGGCGCGCAGCCGCGGCAACCCACAGATGCTCCCTTTTTCATCGGGGGCGTACAAGACGACCCCTACGGTGGGAATATCTGGTTCAACTACGCGGCCGGCCGCGATGCGCAGCACGTCACCTCGGGGACCTATCTCGTGGAGATCGATGACCGATCGTCGACGCACAACTTCCACCTCCGAGACCTGACGTTCGGAGGCACGCATCTCGACTACAAGACCGGGACCGGCTGCCAGGGGACCTTCTACTGGACGGTCACGTTCGAGACGGCTGGCCTGCAAAACGCCGACTACGAATACAAGTCGGACGCGGACCCCGACCACCTTCGCAGCTTGATCACGGCGCACCCGCCGACCGGGAACCCGCCACCTCCTCCACCACCGGGGCCGCCGCCGGCCGAGTGCCTCACTGGGCCGCCGCCGCCCCCGCCGCCGCCTCCACCGCCCGGGCCGCCGCCACCGCCGCCCCCCGGGGTTCCGGATTTCATCTTCACGGTCGGGCCGGACCAGAACATCGCCACCTTCTACTCGGACGGCCGCCGCATGACGCGCATTCCTCCCGGCACGTACACGATCCAGGTGCACGACCTTTCAAACCGGCACGACTTCCACCTGACCGGGCCCGGGGTGAACATGAAGACCTCCGTCCCGGACATCGAGCACCCGATCTGGACCGTGACCTTCCGCGCAGGCACCTACACCTTCAAGTGCGACGTCCATGCGACGGCGATGAAGGGCACGTTCGTGGTCGCAGTCGGCGCGCCGCCGCCGATCCGCTGCACCGTCCCGCGAGTCGTCGGCAGGACGCTCGCCCGGGCACGCCGCTCGATTCGGGCCAGGCACTGCGCGGTCGGCCGCATTCGCCGCATCCGCTCGGCGCGGGCCCGGGGCAAGGTCGTGAGCCAGAAGCCGCGGGCGGGCAGGCACCTCGCGCGGGGCAGTCCCGTCAACCTGGTCGTCAGTCGAGGCCCAACGTGAGCGGCTCGTAGCGGGATTAGACTGGCTCGTCCAGATGGCGAACCTGCGGCCGATCTGGAGACCCGCTCGGGGCGTGCTTTTCCCCTTGCGCCGCGCGACCGCGGCCGTCGCCCTGATTCCCGCTGCGGTCCCGGGCGCGTTGATCCGGATCCACTGGCCGCTCCTCATCCTGGCTCTTCTGGCGAGCGCCGCGACAGTGGTGCTGCTCTTCTCGCTTGGCCGCCCCGCGACCCGGAATACCGGAGGTCCGCGCCGAGGCCGGCGCGACCGCCGCCGCCCTCCTGTTGCCGGCCCCCGTGACGCCCGGGAGGGGCTTGCGCTCGTCGGCGAAGCGCTCGCCGCAACCCACAACCCGCGCGCGCTCCTGCCCGTCATCCTCAACGTCATCACCGAGGCCACCGGCGCGCGCGGCGGTCAACTGGTGCACGAGGGCCAGGAGATCGGCTGGGTCGGCGACCTCGGCGATGAGCGGGAATCGGTCGAGTTCGACCTCTCGGCCGGTGACGAGACGAGAGCGACGAAGCTCGTGCTGCACCCGCCGGAGGCCGGATTCGGCGAGGAGGCGATGAGGCTTGCCGAGTGGCTCTCGTCGCAGGCCGCGATTGCGCTCGAGAACGCTCGGCTCCACGACATCGTCCAGCAGCAGGCGCTGACCGATGAGCTGACCGGGCTCGTCAACCGCCGTCGCTTCCTCGCAGCGCTGCAGTCGGAGATCGGCCGCACGCAGCGGGTGGGAGCGCCGCTCTCGGTCATCCTTGCCGATCTCGACGACTTCAAGCTGATCAACGACCGGTTCGGTCACCATGCCGGCGACGAGGTGCTCCAGGCCTTCGCCGACCTGATCCGAGCGTACGGCCGCGACGTCGACGTCGCGGGTCGGTTGGGCGGCGAGGAGTTCGCGCTGCTCTTGCCCGAGACCGATGTCGCCGGCGCTGCGACCGGCGCCGAGCGACTGTGCCGTTCGCTTGCCCAGCTCCGGATCTGGCTCGGCGAGGGTCGGGAGGTATCGGTGACGGCCAGCTTCGGGGTTGCGGAGCTCGGGGCCGGCCAGTCCTCCAACGAGCTGCTCCGGGCGGCCGACACCGCGCTGTACCGGGCGAAGGAGGAGGGGAAGAACCGCGTCGCCCGTGCCGGCGCCGTGCCGACGTTGTAGCGGGGACGTCTGGCGCGCGTCCCATACTTCAGTGCGTGGTGACGGCGAATGCCTTGCGGCTTTCCGCGCTGGTCGCGGTCGCGATGGCCTCTGGCTACCTCTGGCGCGGGGCCGTCGAGGTGCGCAGGCCCGTCAAGGCGTTGCGGGCTGAGGTCCCGGCGATCGCGTTCGAGCTACCGGACGCGCCTTTCCGCTCGCTCGGCCACCTGCACGTGAGCGTCCCCGGAGCCTCCTCTCCCGTCGCGAAGCGGCGGGGCGTCGCCCGCGCGCCACAACGGAGCGCCCCGGCCAGCCGTTCCGGCGCCGCGCAGCTCATCGCCGTCGAGTCGAAGCACCCCTCGCGCCTGCGCGCTGCGAAGCCCAAGCCGCCGCCTGAGAGCAGACGACCGAAGCCCCCGCCCGCGCCGCCTCCACTCACGCCCGCTCCACCTCCACCGCCTGTCAGCCCGCCCGACCCGGCTCCGCCGCCGCAGGCCGGAGTCGAGACCCGTCCCGGCCGGGGGAAAGGCGACAAGAAGCACAGCCGGACCGGCCCGCGTCGCCACGAGCGGAAGCAGAAGAAAGAGAAGGCCGAGAAGCCACCGAAGGCAGAGAAGGAAGATCAGGGCGGCAAGAAAGAGAAGCCACCGAAGGTGAAGAAGGACGACAGGGGCGAGCAGGGCAAGGAGAAGGGCAAGAAAGAGAAGAAGTAGGATGCGGTCGTCCCGTTCGGCGCAGGAGACCTGCGCTTCGGAGGTGGTGCACATGGCCGACATCCGCGTCACGCCCGGGAGGTTTTGGTGGAGTGTTGCTCGTCGCCTCGGGGCGAGCAGCGCGGCCCGGCGGCCCAGCCATATTTCGCCAAAGCCTCCTAACACTCACATCTGAGGAGGACTTCAGTGGAACGACCGGAGCTGTCCCAGCTCGCGATCGCGCCTGCCGAGACCGACGTGGATCTCGAGGCCCTGATCGCGGTTAGGAAGATCGTTACGCCACGCGCTCGCCCGACCGTGGCCAATTTGCGCCACGCCCTCGAATCGTCGACCGACGGACTCACCTTCATCGTCGGCCGGCTCGGCGACGAGCCCGTTGCGTGCGGTTTCGTCGAGGGCCCTGCCGCGGATTTTGCGCCGGCGGACATCGCCGTCGTCCCCGACCGGCGCAGGATGGGCATCGGCTCGGCCGTGCTGGCCTATGTCTCCGAGCGAGCGCGGGCCCTCGGCAAGGACGTACTTCAGATCCAGGTGGTAAAGAGCGACGAGAGCTCGCGGGCGTTCCTCGAGCGTCGAGGCTTCCAGAAGGCCGGGGGCGAGGAAGCGGTCAGCCTCAAGCTCGGCGGCCCGCAGCCACCGTCGGCGCCGCCGGACGGCATCCGGATCCTCTCTCGGCGCGAGCGGCCCGACGTCGTCGAAGCGATGTACGAGGTCTACGTGGAGTGCGATCAGGACGTACCGGGCTCCAGCGGCCCGATGACGCTCGAGGCGTGGCGTGCAATCGACATCGATCGGCCCAGCCGTTCGCCCGACCTCGCGTTCGTCGCGCTCGACGGTGACCAAGTCGTCGGGTACGCCGTCGCGGACCTCTTCGGGGACCAAGGCCGGCACGGGTTCACGGCCGTCAAGCGGGCCTGGCGGCGCCGCGGTGTCGCGACCGCACTCAAGCGCGCTCAGATCGCCGCCGCCACGGAACTGGGGCTGAGGCGCCTGGCCACCGGGAGCGAGGAACGAAACCTGCCGATGCGGACGCTGAACGCAAAGCTCGGCTATCAGCCCGACCCGGAGCTCAGCGTCGTCGTCCTGCGGGGGCCGGTTCAGGCGTAGTCCGTAGCGAAATCGTTACACGCCCGTGACACGGATGTTTCGCGGCCCGCGCAGGGTGTGCTGCCAGCTACCAAAGGGGGACGATCATGGAGCTTGAGCCAGGGCTCGAGGAGCCCGTCCGGCGCGGGAAAGCGGGAGGAGGACTCGGCCTCATATCCGTCGTGCTGCTCCTGGCGGCGTTCCAATGGGCGCATCATTGGGGGACGCTGGCGGACTCGATCGTCTCTGCGTGGGCGCTGACGACGATCGGCGCGCTCCTTGTCTCCGTCTGGTCGCTCCGTACCAGCAGGGCGTCGCGGCGATTCGCAAAGATCGGCATCGCGTTGTCGCTTGTCTCTTTCATCGCGGTCTCGGCTGTTGGGGTTCTGTTCGCTGCCGGCGTCGATCCGGCCGACGCGTGCGGCGGGGGCTAGTCCTCGGCCTCGCGCTGCTCGTGGCCGGGGCGGCGTGGATTGGGCTGCGCGACTGGCGGCGGGGTTACGTGAGCGCGCGCGGCGCGACCGTCGTGCGGTTCACGCTGGACAGCGAGCTCGTTCCGCGCGAGCTGCACGAGATCCTCGTCATCCCGGACGGTGGAGGTCGCGATCGTGAATTGCTCGTGTTCCTGCATGGGCGCGGCTCGCCGCCCGACTCGAACCTCAGGCAGCCACTCTTTGACGCGCTCCACGATCTCGGTGGGCGGGCTCCGAACGTCCTGCTCGTCGACGGCGGCGACCACAGCTACTGGCACGACCGCCGCGATGGGAAGTGGGGAACGTCCCTGCTCCGCGAGGCGATCCCGGCCGCAATCGCAAGGTCGCACGCCGACGAACGCCGAATCGCGATCGGCGGCATCTCGATGGGCGGCTTCGGGGCTCTCGACCTGGCGCGGCTCGCCCCGCGGCGTTTCTGTGCGGTCGGCGCGCATTCGGCGGCTCTATGGTTCCGCGGCGCGGACACACCCTCCGGGGCGTTCGACGACGCGGAAGACTTCGCGCGCCACGACGTGATCGGGTTTGCCCGTGCGGAGACGAGCTACCGCGTTCCAGTCTGGATCGATGTCGGCCGCGACGATCCCTTCCTGCACGCGGACACGGCACTTGCCCGCGAGCTGCGAGCCCGCGGAACTCGCGTGCGTCTCGACGTCCACGGCGGCGGCCACGGCGGCTGGTCGGGCCGGATGGGCGAGTACCTCCGCTTCTACGCAGCGGCGTGCCCTTAGACGCAGGTCAGCCGTCCGGCAGCGACCAGTCGAACGGAATCGTGCCCGAGTGCGGGTCGATCCGGTGCTTGTCGGGATTCACGCGATCGAACGGAAGTGCCGGAAAGTTCAGCAAGACCGCGTCGTTGTCGCCCCAGTTCTGGTCGCCGTGCCAAACCCCCGGGGGGATCAGCAGCAGCCCGCGCGATTCCTCGGTCAGGTGAAACTCGGCGAAGGCGCCGTAGGTGGGTGAGCGGACGCGGCCGTCGTGAAGGACGACCCGCACACTCCCGGCGCAGAGGAAATAGCGATCGGCTTGCTTGCGGTGCATCGCCCAGCCCTTGATTCGGCCTGGGCGGATCGTGAAGCAGTACGAGTAGACGATTGGCTCGTCCCAGAAGTCGTTGTCGAAGTTGACGATCTCCGTCAGCGTCCCGCGATGGTCCACATTCGGCGTCGCGCGGGCGTAGAGAACGCCCTCTATCTCCGTCCCGAGTGGTCGCCCGACGGCGTCGACCGTGGGCGGGTCGCGCTCCGCCGGCGGCCGGACCTCGTCCGCGAGCTCGTACCGGCTGCGAAGCGGCGGCGGCAGGGACGCGAGGTCGCGGCCACGTTCTCCCATCCGCCTGACCCTAACGCGCTCGAGCGTGGCGATCGCCGTCACGCGCTGCGTGCGACCTGCGGTTGGCGCAGTTCTTGCGACCCCCTATTGCGTAATAGGGAATTGCGGACCATCCTGAGTACTGAGGATTAGGGGAATGGGTCTGAAAACTTTTGTTGCTGGGCTACTGACCGTTGGGCTGGGGTGCTGCATCGCCTTCGCCGGCAGTCGGGAATCGTCCGCGAGCGCGGCGACGCAACAACCGACCTCGCAGCTCGACGTCGAAATCGCCGTGGACGGCACGGCGAGCATGGCAAGCGCGATCGCCCAGGCCAAGCAGGCCGGCGTCGGAATCACCGACGGACTGATTTCGCTGCTACCCGATACGAGGTTTTCCGTCGTGGTCTTCCGCGACCGCGGAAACCCCGCCGGCGAATACGAGCTCCTGCAGCCGTTTACCGAAGACACTTCGGCGGTGAGGACTGCGCTGGGGAGGATCAAGACGGCCTTCAATCCGAGTCCGGACAACGGCCCTGCCGAGTCCTACAACCTCGCTTTCGAACGGAGCTACAGCGACGCCCAGATGGGCTGGCGCCCCTCGGCAAGGAAGATCGTCCTAGTCCTCGGAGATGCGGAACCGAACGGGGCGGGAAGGGAAGGTCTTCCTGCCTGCCAAGATCGTTCAAACGATCCAGAAGGACTCTCCACGCGGCAGCAGCTCGCCAACATGCGCTCCGCCGGTCGGACGCTGATCATGGTCCGGGCGCTGTCGAACGAGGTCTCGGTGTCGCTGCGCTGTTATCAGTCACTCGCCGCCGGGGCGTTTGTCGGCGGAGCGGCGCGCGATGCTGGCAGCGACCTCGTTTCGACAATCGTGGAACTGGTTCAGGGCGCCTACGCTCCGCTCACCCTGAAGCCCGACCTCGGGACCGCGTTGCGGACCGGTCGCATGGGCTACACCGTGAAGCTGCAGAACCCGAACCTGCTGGACCTGACGATGAAGTCGGTCACGCTCGATCTTCCGCGCGGGTTTCGCTATGTACCGAATACGACCAGCGGAATGACCACGGCCGAGCCCAAGGTTTCCGGTCGAACGCTTGCCTGGTCGCTTGCGAAGCTGCTCCCTACACACAAGCAGCTGCGCCTGCACGTAACCGTTCACGCAGCGCGGCGAATGGGAACGTACCGAAGCAGCGCGGTCGCGTCAGTCGAGACCGCCGCCGGCAACCAGCTCATCCCGCGTACGTCCGCCGCTCTCCTCCGCGTGAAGCGACGGATCACTGCGGTTGCGTTTCGATTCCAAGCCCGCAATGCAGCCGGGTTGACGGTGGAAGGACGCGCAAGCGCGCGCTTCCTTCCCCGCACAAGAAGCGTGTTCAGCCCTGTATCGGCCCACGGATCGCTCACGTTGGTCAAGGGCAACGGAATCCGCCTCGTCCTGCGGGTACGGAGGCTGCGCCTCACACGGCTCGTCGGCCCAACCCGTGCGCGTGTAACGCTTCGTGTCGCCTCCACCCACGGCCTTCCCGGGTGCCGTGTCGGCTCGGCCGCGACGCTTCTGCTCTTCAACTCAAACGACGTCCGCCAGGACGACAGCAGCGACGCGTACCTACGTCTGGCGCTCCCGCGGAGCTGCGGGGGCCCGATCCGCCGGGCGGCCACGATCTCTGTCTCCGACAGCTGAGGCGGTCAGGGTAAGCGCCTCGGTCGGAAGAGCCGGCTACCCCGGGAGAAGCGCCGGTAGGTGCTAGAGGGCGCACATGAGGCGGGCGCGTCGAAGAAGCTAGAGGCGGGTGGGGGACGCGTGAGGACGGGGAAACGGCTAACGGTTCTCGCCGCCGTTCCCGCGAGCACAACTACCGCGCCGGTGGTGCCGAGAGCCGCTCGGCCTAAAGGTGATTCGGTGTAGCGGAACGGATTCCTGAAACGCCGAAACCCGCCAAGGGGAGGAGTTCCGGATCTATCAGCGCCACAGGGGCGGCAGGACTCGAACCTGCAACCCCCGGGTTTGGAGGTCTGCCGGGCGACGCGCTCCGCTTCGTTGCGGGGTCTGAGAGGTCGCTCAGATCGCCTTCGAGTCTGTCAGATCATGTGAGGCAGGTCACAGGTTGGGGCACAAGTGGCTTCTGGCAGCGCCCGCATCGTTCTGCGCCGCGACGCGGATGAGCGATCGCGGCAGGTTCAGAGGCAGTTCGGCAGAATCATCGCGGTGACGGCGTTGGCTGCGCGGTGGAAGCCGCAGTAGTAGACGGTCTGGTGCTGGGAGTTGGTACTCGCAGCGCGATACATGAAGATGTTGCTTCGGTTCGCGCCGGTCGTATAGGCGGTGATGCCGTGCCAGTCCACGAGCGGCGGCCGAGCTGTGTCGGGCAGCGAGTCGACCGAGTACCAGACCTGGTCGAAACCGTCGCTTGTGTTCAGGAACTTGATGTGCTCGACGATGTAGGCCCAGTGGCCCGTCGAGACCGGGGCCAGGGGGGAGTAGTTCAGCCCCGTAAACGGCGCCGT
>DATHDS010000011.1:0-66967 GCA_035318925.1 Gaiellaceae bacterium | reverse complement strand
TCGCCGCTAGACACTGATCAACCCATCCATCGCTTCCCCGCGAGGGAAGCATGAACGTGCATGGCGACGGGAGCGAGGAGCTGGTCGAGCGACGAGTCGCCGTGGAACGGGCAGCCGCCCTCGTCGATGTGCGCCTGGAACTCGTCGCGGAAGCGGTTGACGTAGCTCGCGACCGGCATCGCGGCGGCGTCCCCGAGCGGGCAGAGGCACTTGCCGAGGATCCGGTCGCAGACGTCGAGCAGCAGGTCGAGCTCGCCCGCGAAGCGCAGGACGCCACGCTCGAGTTCATCCTCGTCAACCACCCGCTCGACTGCCCGGTCTGCGACAAGGGCGGCGAGTGCCCGCTCCAGGACCTCACCTTCCGCTGGGGGCCGCCGGTGACGCGAAACACGTTCCCGAAGCGCACGTTCGAGAAGCCGATCCCGATCTCGCCGACGATCGCGCTCGACCGGGAGCGCTGCATCCTCTGCTACCGCTGCACGCGATTCTCCTCCGATGTCGCCGAGGACAGCCAGCTCGTCGCGCGCGACCGCGGTTCGCAGTCGATCATCGCCACCTTCGAGGACGAGCCCTACCGGGCGCCGTTCTCGGGCAACGTGATCGAGCTCTGCCCGGTCGGCGCGTTGACGTCCACCCAGTACCGCTTCGAGGCCCGCCCCTGGGAGATCCAGGACGTCCCGACCGTCTGCGGCCTGTGCCCGGTCGGCTGCAACATCGACTCGACCACGCGCGAGGGCAAGGTGAAGCGAATCGTCTCGCGCAACCACCCGGAGGTGGACGAGGGCTGGCTCTGCGACAAGGGTCGCTTCGGGTTCGCGCACCTGCGCGCCGACGACCGCGTCGTCGATCCCCTGAGGAGGTCGGGCCCGCGCCGCTACGAGGAGCTCTCCTGGGACGCAGCCCTTGACGAGGCGGAGCAGCTGCTCCGCGGCGCCGGCCAGAACATCGTCACCGCGCTCTCCGGCTCCGAGACGACCGAGCAGGCCTATGCGCTCGGCAAGCTCCTGCGCGAGGGAATCGGCGCGCACTGCGCCGTCATGCCGGAGGACGTGAGCCCGGCACTCGACGCGTTCCGCCTGCCCCTCTCGGCAATCCGCGACGCAGAGCTGATCGTCGTCCTCGGCGACGACCCTGTCGTCGAGCGGGCTCCGATCGTCGACCTCTGGCTCCGCGCGGCAGTCAGGGCGGGTGCCGATGTCGTCACGACTCCGATCGGGACCCCCGACCGCGGCGTCGGCGCGGTCCGCGACGGCGAGCTCGGCTCGCGGCTGCGGGAGAGCGAGCGTGCGATCTTGATCTGGTCCGGCCCGGGCGGCCAGGGCGGCGCAACGGTCGCCGGCCTCGCCGCCGAGCTCGGGTTCGGCGAGAAGCCCGGCTGCGGCGCATTCCAGCTCCTCGAGACCGCGAACGGGCGCGGCGTCGCAGACGCCTGGGCTGCCGCGGCCGACGGCGAGGACGAAGATCCCGAGCCGATCGAGCTGCTGATCGTCTCCGGCGACGAGGCGGCGTCGAACCCCGACGTTCGGGCGCTGGCCGAGCGCGCATCGAAGGTGCTCGGGATCTCGATGTTCCGCTCTCCGCTTGCCGGCTGGGCCGACCTCGTCCTCCCGGGTACGAGCTACCTCGAGCGCGACGGCGCCTACGTGAACCTCGAGGGCAGGCTCCAGCGCCTGCGCCGTGCCGTCATCCCGCCCTGCCCGGACGAGCTCGCGTGGATCGCGAAGCTCGCCGATCGCTTCGGCGTCACGGTCTCGCCCCACCCGCCATTGGTCTTCGCCGAGCTCTCCGAGCGCTGCTACGGAGGCATCGATTACACGGGGATCGGCGAACAGGCGTCGCTGCCCGAGCGGGCTTCCGAGGTCGAGGTGCCGCCGGCTCGGGCCCCGGCGAAGCGCGAAGGGAAAGGCAGTGGCCTGCGTCTCGTCACGTATCGGCCTCTCTTCTCCGGCCCCGCCGTAGAACGCGTCTCGCAACTCCAGTTCCAGCGGCCCGCCCCGGAGATCGAGCTCTCGGCCGAGGACGCCGCGAAGCTCCGGGTCGAGCCCGGCGCCTCCGTCAAGGTCCGTTCCAACGGCACATCCGTCGAGCTGCGCTCACGCGTGAACAGGATGCTCGCGACCGGCGTCGCCCGAGTGGCCGCCGAGCATGCCCAGGACCTCGGCACGCACGTGGAGGTAAACGCGTGAACCCGAACGAGCCGTGGTGGATCGACCTGATCAAAGCCGTCGTGATCGTGAACCTGCTGCTCGGGATGTTCGCGTACCTGACCTGGGTCGAGCGCAAGCTGCTCGGGCGCATGCAGCAGCGCTACGGGCCCAACCGGGCCGGCCCGTTCGGGCTCCTGCAGCCGATCGCCGACCTCATCAAGCTGATCCGCAAGGAGAGCTTCTTCCCCCAGAGCGCGGTCGGGCTCCTCTACATCGGAGCCCCGGTGATCTCGACCGCGGCGGCTCTGGCGGCGTTCTCCGTCATCCCGTTCGGAGCGGGCTGGCACGTCTGGCACTACGACATCACAGGCGAGGTCATCAACGTCCCCATCTCCCTGATCTTCATCTTCGCGCTCGGCTCGCTCGGGGTCTACGGCTTCATCGTCGGCGGCTGGGCCTCCGACTCGAAGTACGCGCTGCTCGGGTCGATGCGCACCTGCGCGCAGCTCGTCTCGTACGAGGTCTCACTCGCCCTCTCCGTGCTCGGCGTCGTGCTGATGGCCGGCTCGCTCTCGCTGACGGACATCGTCGCGAAACAGCAGGACACGATCTGGTTCGCCGTGCCGCAGATCTTCGGGCTGCTCGTCTTCTTCGCGGCGGGCACCGCTGAGACGAACCGGCCGCCGTTCGACCTGCCCGAGGCCGACACCGAGCTCGTCGCCGGGTACCACACGGAGTACAGCGGCATGCGGTTCGGGCTCTTCTCGATGGCCGAGTACGTAAACATGATCACGCTCTCCGGCCTCTGCGTGACGCTCTTCTTCGGCGGCTGGCTCGGGCCGTGGGCGCCGCTCGGCCCGCTCTGGTTCCTGCTCAAAGTGCTGGCGCTCATCTTCCTCTTCATCTGGCTGCGGGCGACGCTTCCGCGCCTGCGCTACGACCAACTGATGGCCTTCGGCTGGAAGGTGCTGCTGCCGCTCGCGACCGTGAATGCCCTCGTCACCGCCGCCCTGGTGGTCGCCTTCAAATGAGCCCGCAGCCCACCGACTCCTTCCGCGGCTTCGGTGTCACGCTGCGGCAGATCTTCAAGAAGCCGATCACGCAGCAGTACCCGGAGTACAAGAGGCCGCTCTACCCGCGCTTCCGCGGCCGCCACCGGCTCTGGCGGCATCAGAACGGGCTCGAAAAGTGCGTCGGCTGCTCGCTCTGCGCGGCTGCCTGCCCGGCCGACTGCATCCGCGTCGTCGCCGAGGAGAACACCGCGGACAACCGCGTCTCGGCCGGCGAACGGTATGCGCGGATCTACGAGATCAACCTCTCCCGCTGCATCTTCTGCGGCTATTGCGAGCTCGCCTGCCCGTTCGACGCGATCACGCTCGAGCAGGAGTTCGAGATCTCCGAGTACTCGCGCGACGACCTGATCTACACGAAGGACATGCTGCTCGCCGAGCCGATCAAGCGCGTGCCCGTCGCCGACCGCGACCTCTACGACACGCCGGTCCCGGCCTACAAGGAGCGCTCGTAGTTGGGCAACTTCGTCGTCTGGGTCGTCTGGCTCGTCGCCGCGTTCTCGTGCCTCGGCTCCGGGGCCGCGGTCGTCAGCTTCTCGAACCCGTACTACTCGGCGCTCGCGCTGATCGGGAACCTCGGCTCGCTGGCCGTGCTCTACCTGCTGCTCTCGGCGGAGTTCATCGCGGCTGCCCAGGTGCTCGTCTACGCAGGCGCGGTGATGGTCATGTTCCTCTTCGTCATCGCCTACCTGGGCCGGCACGCGGACGCTCCCTGGGCCGGCGGCCCGAGCTGGCAGGCGCTCGGCGCAGTCGCCGCCGCCGGGGCGCTGATGGTGGAGATCGTCGTCGTCATCGGGCTGAAGGCGAGCGGCCGGCTTTCGGACGCACCAGACGTGAGCGCGAGCTTCGGCAGCCCGTACGAGGTCGGCAAGCTGTTCCTGACCGACCACCTGCTGGCCTTCGAGATCACGTCGATCGTCCTGCTCGCTTCCGCGGTCGGAGGGGTCGTCCTCGGGAGCCACGCTCGAGGAGCGGACGAGGCGCCGTGAAGGGCCCCGACCTCAGCTGGTACCTGGCGGTCTCGGCCTTCCTCTTCGCGATCGGCACGCTCGGGGTGATGCTCCGGCGAAGCCCGCTGATCGTGCTGCTCTCACTCGAGATCATGCTGAACGGCGCGAACCTGGCCCTGATCACCTTCTCGCGACACCACGGCCAGCTCGACGGCCAGATCTTCGCCCTCTCGGTCATGGCCGTTGCCGCATCTGAGGTCGTCGTCGGCCTCGGCCTCATCGTCGCGGTCCACCGCCGGAAGCTCGAGCTGGACGTCGACAAGCTGTCGACGCTGCGCGGATGATCGCCGCCGCCTGGGTCTGCCTGCTCGCGCCACTCGGCGCCGCCGTCGCGATCACCCTGGGCGGGACGCGGTTGTCCCGGCGTGGCGCGGGGTACCTGGCCACGGTGTCCGTCGCGACCTCGTTCGTCGCGTCGGCGGTCGCGTTCTTCTCGATCCTGGGCGACCCACCGGCGCAGCGAACGCACCTGTCGACCGCCTGGACGTGGCTCTCGGCCGGGAACCTCAACGTCGGCCTGAGCGTCCTGGTCGACCCGCTCTCGATCTTCATGATGCTGGTCGTCTCCGGCGTCGGCGCCCTCATCGTCGGCTACTCGATCGGCTACATGGACGGCGAGGAGGAGGAGCGCCGCTACTTCGCCTACATGGCCCTCTTCGTCTTCTCGATGCTCCTGCTCGTCCAGTCCGGGAACCTGCTGCTGCTGCTCGTCGGCTGGGGCCTCGTCGGGCTCTGCTCGTACCTGCTGATCGGCTTCCACCACGAGCGGCCCGCCGCGGTCGCCGCGGCGAAGAAGGCCTTCATCATGAACGCCGTCGGCGACGCGACGATGGCGCTTGCGTTCTTCCTGCTCATCCAGCGGACGGGATCGCTCTCGTTCGACTCGGCGTTCCAGTGGGCGGGCGGCCCCGCGGGGTCGTGGGCCGTGAACCTCGTCGCGCTCGGCCTGCTCGGCGGCGCCGTCGCCAAGTCGGCGCAGCTGCCGCTCCAGACCTGGCTTCCAGACGCGATGGAAGGCCCGACCCCCGTCAGCGCCCTCATCCACGCGGCGACGATGGTCACGGCCGGCGTCTACCTCCTCGTGCGCACGTCGCCGATCTTCGAGGCGGCTCCGCATGTTCAGGAGCTGGCCGCCGGGCTCGGGGCGGCGACGCTCCTGATCGCGGGCCTCGTCGCGCTCGTCCAGGTGGACATCAAGCGGGTGATCGCCTACTCGACGATGTCCCAGATCGGCTACATGTTCCTCGGAGCGGGCCTCGGCGCGTATGCGAGCTCGATGTTCCACCTGATGACGCACGCGTTCTTCAAGGCGCTCCTCTTCCTCGCGGCCGGCCTCGTCATCCATGTGCTCATGGGCGAGCAGGACATGCGGAAGATGGGCGGCCTCAAGCGCTTCCTGCCACGCACCTACCTCGCGTTTGTGATCGGCGCCCTCGCGCTGACCGGGATCCCGCCGCTCTCCGGGTTCTTCTCGAAGGACTCGATCCTCGCCTCGGCGCTCGCGGCGGGCTGGTACGGCCAGGTGCTCTTCGCCGCCGGCATCGTGGGAGCGTTCCTGACCGGCCTCTACACCTTCCGGATGGTCTTCCTCGTCTTCGAAGGCGAGCCGTCCGCGTATGCGCGCGAGCACTTCCATGAGCCGAACCGCAGCGAGCCGTGGCGTTGGATGGGCCTGACCGTCGGCGTGCTGACCGTCGGAGCGGTCGTCGCGGGCTGGATTCAGTTCGCCAACCTCTGGGCGCCGCTCAGCGACTTCCTGAGGCCGGTCGCCGAGCCCCTCGTCGAGCCGAGCGGGGCGCAGGAGGTGCTCGCCAGCACCCTCGCGGTCGGCCTGGGAGTCGCGGGAGCCCTCGTCGCCTGGGCGGTCTACTCCGCCCGCACGATCCCCGTCCCGCAGGCCCGGGCCGTGCGCGCAACGCTCGAGCACAAGTTCTACTTCGACGAGCTCTACGACTGGGTCTTCTACCGGCCAACCGCCTTGCTCGCCCGGACACTGCGCGACTTCGTCGAGCGGCCGGTCCTCCTCGGCTCGATCGACACGCTCGCAGGAGGCGCACGGCGCATCGGCGACCAGCTGACGGAGCTCCAGACCGGGCTCGTGCGCACCTACGCGCTCGCCATCGCGGGCAGCGTCACCGTCCTCGCTCTCGTCTTCGTGTGGGTGAAGTGACGTGACGGGCTGGCTGGCGACCATCCTGATTTTCCTCCCGCTGGGCGGCGCGCTCTTCGTCTGGCTGCTGCCTGTCGGGCGTCTCGCCGGGTCGTTCGCATTGCTCGTCGCGCTCGCCGAGGTCGGCTTCTGGATCAACGCGCTGACGAAGATGGACTTCGACCGGACGAGCTCGACGCCGAACTTCGACCAGCACACGGTCTGGTTCAGCGACCTCCACGTCTCCTACCACGTCGGCTTCTACGCCTTCTCGTTCTGGCTGGCGGGCCTCGCGGTCGTCGTGCTGGCTGCGGCGATCGCCTACGGCTACTGGGTCGGCCGCGACCGCCCGCGCGCCTACTTCGGGCTGATGCTGTTCCTGACGTCCGCGGTCGTGGGCGTCTTCAGCTCGCAGGACCTGCTGCTCTTCTACGTCTTCTTCGAGGCGATGATGATCCCGCTCTACGTCCTGATCGGGGTCTGGGGCGGCCCCGGTCGGCTGGGCGCGACCGTGAAGTTCGTCATCTACACGATGGCGGGCTCGCTCCTGATGCTCGCGGCGGTCATCGTCTTCGGGCTCTCGAAGAACTCGTTCGACCTCGTCAGCACCGGGCCGAGCAACAGCACCTGGCTCTTCCTCGGCTTCGCGATCGCCTTTGCAGTCAAGGCCCCGCTCTTCCCGTTGCACGGGTGGCTCCCGGATGCGTACCGCGAGTCCTCCCCCGAGGTAGCCGCAGTGCTCTCGGGCGTGATCTCGAAGGCGGCGATCTTCGGTTTCGCCCGGATCTGCGTGGTCAAGTTCCCGGGTCCATTTGACGACTTCCGGAACGTCATTCTGGCGCTGGCTGCAGTTGGCCTCGTCTACGGCTCATTGCTCGCGTTTCGGGCACCCGACATCCGCGGTGTCATCGCCTATTCGAGCCTGGCGCAGATGGGGCTGATCACCATCGGCATCTTTGCGTTCAACATCGCCAGCGTTAGCGGTGCGATTCTGCAGTCGGTCAATCACGGTCTTCTGTCCGCGACGCTCTTCCTACTCGCCGGGACGATCGAGCGACGAACCTCAACCGGCAGCTTGAGCAGGCTTGGCGGCATGGCGCGAGGGCGCCCTGCCCTCGCAACAGCGCTGATGGCAACGGGGATCATCGCGCTCGCCGTACCGGGATCCTCAGCGTTCGCCGGCGAGTTCCTGATCCTGGCCGGAGTCTTCAGCTCCGGTTGGGGATGGGCAGTCGTTGGTGCGGTTGGGATGGTGCTGGCAGCGATGTACATGCTGAGACTGATCTCGGCGGTCTTGCATACGAAGCCCGGCTCGGCGGTCCCTGAGGCGGCTCTCGATCTCAGGCCCGCTGAGCTTGGAATCCTCGTTCCGCTCATTGCCTGTCTCCTGGTCCTGTCCGCCTGGCCCGCGGGAATCAGCGACCGTGTCATCCGGAACTCTCGCGATTTTCCAGCGTTCACGAAGTTAAAGCCGTGATCAACACGCCCTCAGTCGATTGGTTCGCGCTTTCGCCCTCGCTCGTTGCGCTCGGCGCCGCGGCGATCTGCCTGCTCTCGGCGGTGCTCGCTCCGCGGTGGCTCCTGCGGCCGTTCGCGGCCTTCGTCTGCGCGCTCGGGTTCGTCGGCGGCCTCGTCATGGCGTCCCTCGTCTACTGGCGCAGCCCCGACGCACACCTGATCGTCGCCGACGCGGCGAGCCGCGACCGGTTCGCTGCGGTCGCCCAGCTGATCGTCATGGCCTCGGGCCTGCTCACCGTCGGCGTCTCCTACTCCGCGCGCATGCGCGAAGACCACATCGGCGAGTACTACGCGCTGCTGGCCACTGCCGTGGCGGGCATGGCCTTCCTCGTCCAGGCGGGCAACCTGATGACCCTCTTCCTGGGTCTCGAGTGGTTCTCGGTCTGCCTCTACATCCTCTGCGCGATCGAGGTCGACCTCGTCGGTTCGCTCGAGGCCGGGCTCAAGTACCTGATCATCGGCGGGATGGGCTCGGCCGTGCTGCTCTTCGGCTCGGCCCTCGTCTACGGCTCGACGGGCGAGCTCGGCTTCTCGGAGATCGCGAACGCGACCCGCGCACACGACCTTGCCGCCGATCCGATCCTGCTCGTCGGCCTCGCGATGATCCTCGCCGGCCTCGCGTTCAAGGCCTCGGCCGCGCCGTTCCACATGTGGACGCCGGACGTCTACGACGGCGCGCCGACGCCGGTGACCGGGTTCATGGCCGCAGCGACGAAGACCGTCGCGCTCGTGCTCGCGCTGCGCCTGCTCAGCGTGGCGTTTCCGGAGAAGCACGACCTCTGGACGATCGCGGTCGCGTTCCTTGCCTGCACGTCGCTGGCGTGGGGCAACCTCGCCGCGCTCGTCCAGCGCCGCGTGAAGCGGCTCCTCGCCTACTCCTCGATCTCGCACGCGGGCTTCATGCTGATCGCGGTCGCAGCCGCCAACCAGCTCGGAACGCGGGCGCTCCTCTACTACCTGATCCCGTACTCGGCGATCTCGATCGGAGCGTTCGCCGTTGTCGCCGCCCGCGAGCGCGAGCTTGGCGAGACAGTCACGATCGAGAACCTCGCCGGCTTCGGCTGGGAGCGGCCGGTGCTGGGCGCCGCGATGTTCACGTTCATGCTCGGCTTCGCGGGCTTCCCGCTCACGGGCGGCTTCATGGGCAAGTTCCTCATCTTCTCCGCAGCCTCGCAGCGAGGCTGGAACTGGCTCGTGCTCGTCGGCGTCGCCGCAACCCTCGTCAGCCTCTACTACTACCTCGCCGTCATCCGTGCGATGTACATGCGCCCCGCCGCCGAGCTAGGCCTCGCGCCGATCGGCGGCTCGCCGCCGCGAGAGGTGCTCCTCACGAGTGCCGTGGTCGCAGCCATGATCGTGAACGTGGGCGCGTTCTTCGCCATCCAGCCGCTCGTCGACCTGACGAGAACCGCGGCGAAGGTGCTACCGCTCTAGGACGGTTGACGCCGGGCGCCTGAGCTCGACGCTCAGCCCGAGCACGGCCTGAACGCCGAAGACCGCAAGGCAACCGGAGACGGCGAACGCCGGCGCGCCCGCAGCGGCGCCCGCGACGAGCAGGAGCAGCGCAACCGCGAAGAGCAACGGCTCGAGTGCCTCAGCCGGTTCGACCGGCGCCAGCACCCGATTGTCGAGCAATTCGCCGAGAGCGGTAAGCGCGCCGACAGCGGTCACCGGCACGGCCAGAAGCACGAGATTGAAGGCCAGCCCATGCGCTCCGGAGGCCTCCGCGCCTGCGGCGGCAAGCGCGATCGCGATTGGAAGCCAACGTCGCATGGACCGAGGTTCGACGATGCTCACAGCGATCCTTCCAGGTTATGGTGAGCGTCGGCCGTGGCCCGCTGGCTCCTTCCACTCGCACTTCCTCTGGCGGGGCTCGCGCTGCTCCTTGCCCGGCCGCAGGCGGACGCCCACTGGGAACATCACCCCTCGCATTTCTGGCTCGTTCTGATCACGGCGCTCGTCAGCCTCGTGCTCGGCTACCTTGCCGGCGAGGCGGCCCGCCGCCTGGGGGACGCGCGCCTCTTCCTCGTCTCGCTCGCGTTCATGACGAGCGCGGGCTTCCTCGGGCTGCACGCGCTGGCCACGCCCGGCGTGCTGCTTGAGGGCAAGAACGCCGGCTTCGTCGTCGCAACCCCGGTCGGGCTGCTGATCGCCGGCCTGTTCGCGGCGGCCTCTGCGATCGACCTTTCTCCCGAGCGGTCCGCGGCGATCATGCGACGACAGGCGCTGCTCCGCGGAGCTGTCTTTGCGCTGCTGGCCGCCTGGGCCGCGTACTCGCTCGCCTCGCTGCCGCCTCTCGATCACAACCTCTCTGTGACCGAGGCTCACGGCCCGCTCTACACGCTCGCCGGCCTGGGAGTCCCGCTCTACGGGTACGCAGCCTTTCGCTACCTCCTCCTCTACCGGCGCCGCCCGGCCACGATGCCGCTTGCCGTTGCGATTGCCTTCACGTTGCTGGCGGAGGCGATGGCCGCGATCGCCCTGGGGCGCAACTGGCATGCGTCCTGGTGGGAGTGGCACGTCCTGATGGCGTCCGCCTTCGGGATCGTCGCCTTCGCGGCGCGGAACGAGTACCGCCGCCGCCGCTCGACCGCGGCCGTCTTCAAGGATCTCTACCTCGAGCACACAGCGGACGTCGTCGATCGGCGCTACGCGGGCGCACTCAGCGAGCTCGTCGACTCGCTCGAGCGGGGCGAGGATGCCGAGACCGCCCTCGCGACAGTTCGGAGCCGGAACCAGCTCAGCGACGAGGAGGCCACACTGCTCGAGCGGGCAGGCGGCGAGCTGCGCCGCCTCGACCAGCTCTTCAGCCCCTACCTCTCACCTCAGCTCCGAACGCGGCTGCGCGACCTGCCCGGTGCGGCGGATCTCGGAGGCGAGGAACGGGACGTCAGCGTCCTCTTCGCAGACCTCCAGGGCTTCACGGCCTTCTCCGAGCGGTCGACCCCGCCCGAGGTCGTCGCCATGCTGAATGCCTACTGGGCGCAGGTCGTGCCCGTCGTCGCGGCCGAGGACGGGATGATCGAGCGCTTTGCGGGCGACGCGGTGATGGTCGTCTTCAATGCGGCGGCCGACCAGCCGGATCATGCGCTGCGCGCGGCGCGGGCCGCACTTTCGTTCGCCGACGCTTCCGAGGCCGTGGCGGCGGGACGGCCGGACTGGCCCCGGTTCCGGGTCGGCGTCAACAGCGGCCCCGCGGTGATCGGAAACGTCGGCGCCGCCGAGCAGCAGAGCTTCACCGCGATCGGCGACACGACGAACCTCGCCGCCCGCCTCCAGGCCGCCGCAGAGCCGGGCCGCGTCGTGATCGGGCCGGCCACCCAAGCGGCACTCGTCGGACTGGCGGTGTTCGAGCCGCTCGGCCCGCTCGACCTGAAGGGGAAGAGCGAGCCCGTCGAAGCGTTCGTTCTGGTCGAGCTGAGCGGTTAATCTCAGCCGCGTCGCCCGAAAGGAGCTTGCATGCCCGACGTTGCACTCACCTGGCTCGGCCACGCCGCCTTCCGCTTCGACACGCCGGGCGGAAAGCGCGTGTACGTCGACCCATTCCTCGAAAACCCGAAGTGCCCGGACGACGAGCGGGAACCAGAACGCGTCGACCTGATCACGATCACGCATGGCCATTCCGATCATGTGGGGAGCACACTCGAGCTCGCCGAGAAGCACGGCTGTGACGTCGTCGCAATGATCGAGATCCGCGATTGGCTTTCCGGTCAGGGCCTCCCCGAGAAGATCGAGCACTCGCCCAACAAGGGCGGCACCGTCGACGTCGACGGGATCAAGATCACGCTCACGGACGCGAAGCACTCGTCGAGCGCCAACGACCTCACGTACCTGGGCGAGGCGACGGGCCTCGTAATCGAGGTCGAGAACGGCACGAAGCTCTACTTCGCAGGCGACACCTGCGTCTTCGGCGACATGCAGTTGATCGCGCGGATCTACGAGCCGGACATCGCGATCCTGCCCATCGGGGGCCACTTCACGATGGACCCGCGCGAGGCGGCAGTCGCCCTCGAGCTGCTCGGTGTCAGCCGCTGCGTGCCGTGCCACTACGGGACGTTCCCGCTCCTGCGCGGCACCCCCAACGAGCTGCGCGCGCTGGCGCCGGAGGTCGAGATCCTCGACCCGGCGCCCGGAGAGACGGTGCAGGTGTGAGAGAGCGCTGGTTCGGGGCGACGAGGCAGCGCGTGCCCCAGCTTGCCGTCGAAGGGGAGATCGAGTTCCCGGCCGAGCCGCTCGTGCTGGACGAGGTCGACGACGCCCTGCTGCGGAAGGCGCACGCCGACGGGACGCCCGTCGTCATTCGCGCCGACACCGAGGAGAAGGTGCTCGCGGCACTGGCCCGCCCGGAGGTTGCCACCGTGCTGGTGCCGACGCCGGACCTGCTGGCAATCGACCTCGTCGAGGCGACGTATGGCTAGGCCTGGGCCGATCGTCTCCACGTACTCGATCGTCGCGGCCGACCTGGAGGCGGCCCGGTGGGGCGTCGCTGTTCAGTCGAAGTTCCTCTCGGTCGGATCCGTCGTACCCTGGGCCGAGCCGCACGTGGGCGCGATTGCGACGCAGGCCTATGCGAACCCGCGCTACGGCCCGAACGGGCTGCAGCTCCTGCGCGAAGGGCTCTCCGCCCAGGAGGCCGTCGACCGGCTGACCGCCGAGGACGAAGGTCGTGAGCACCGCCAGCTCGGGATCGTCGACGAGCAGGGCAACGCCGCCACCTACACCGGCCAGGAGTGCCTGGACTGGGCCGGCGGCCGCACCGGAGCCGGTTACGCGGCGCAGGGGAACATCCTCGTCTCGGGTGAGACGGTCGACGCCATTGCGGAGTCGTTCGAGGGAAGCGCCGGCCGGCCGCTCGCCGAGCGCCTGATCGACTGCCTCGCCGCGGGGCAGGCAGCCGGAGGCGACAGCCGCGGGCAGCAGTCCTCGGCGCTCCTGGTCGTCGAGCGTGATGGCGGCTACGCGCGCATGTCGGACGTCGTCGTCGAGCTTCGCGTGGAGGACCACGAGCGGCCGATCGAGGAGCTACGCCGCATCTACGTCCTGCACGACGAGATCTTCGGATCCACACCGCGGGCACAGTGGCTCGCCGTCGACGAGGAGCTGGGCACCGAGCTGGGCGAACGGCTCGGGCAGCTCGGCTACGACGGCGATCTCGGGGAAGCGTTTCCGAGCTGGGCCGGGAAGGAGAACCTCGAGGACCGCGTTGACGGAGTCGAGCAGATCGATCCGGTCGTCCTGGAAGCGCTGAGGAGCCGCACGTGAGCGAAAAGGCATACGAAGTCGCGCACATCGACGATCTCGACCGCTTTCCGGTCGACGACGAAGGGCTCCTGTGGCGTCCCGTCCGGCGCAGGCTCGGGATCACGACCTTCGGCACGAACGCGTACACCGCGGAAAGAGGAGACGAGCGGGTCGTCGAGGAGCACTACGAGCGCGATGGAGCCGAGGAGCTCTACTTCGTCGCCGGCGGCCGTGCGACGTTCACGCTCGGCGACGAGGAGATCGACGCACCGGCCGGCACGTTCATCTACGCGGAGCCCGGAACGAAGCGCGCGGCGATCGCCTCCGAGCCGAAGACCACGATCGTCGCGTTCGGCGCGAGGCCGGGTGTGCCACACGAGATCTCGGGCTGGGAGGAGATCTTCGTCGCCTTCGGGCACCTGAGGAACGGAAACGAGGAGGAAGGACGCAGGGCGATTGCGAGGGCGGTCGCCGAGCGGCCGGACGCCTGGCAGGGACATTTCAACGCAGCCTGCTTCGAGAGCCTGACGGGGAACCGCGCCGCAACATTCGACCACCTCCGCCGCGCGATCGAGCTCGATCCTAAAGCCGCCGAGTTCGCGCAGAAGGATTCCGATTTCGACTGGCTCCGCGATGACCCGGAGTTCCCGGCATGAGCGGAACGGCCCGTCTGTCCGACCTCGCTCTCCAGATCGGCTCTGCCCGCTGGGCGATGGTTCGGACGCATTTCGGAATCCAGGCTTTTGGGGTCAACGCGTGGGTCGCCGACGAAGCGGGCGGGCAGCTGATCGGCGAGCACGACGAGCTGGGACAGGCGGCCGGCCACCACGAGGAGCTGTACTTCGTGTCCGAGGGCCACGCGACGTTCACCGTCGACGGCGACGAGATCGACGCGCCGGCCGGAACGTTTGTCTTTGTCCGCGACCCGGCGGCTAAACGCAGCGCGGTTGCGAGGCAGGACGCCACGGCGGTCGTGGTCGTAGGCGGAAAGCCGGGCGAGGCCTTCACGCCGTCTCCATGGGAACGGAACGCCCCCGCCCTGGCCGACTTCGGAGCGGGGGACTACGACAAAGCCGCGGAGGCCTTCGAGCAGCTCCTCGCCGAGACCCCGGACGACGCCGGCGTCCTCTACAACCTCGCCTGTGCCGAGAGCCTGAGCGGCAAGCGAGCAGAGGCGCTCGGCCACCTCAAGCGGTCGCTCGAGCTCGATCCCGACTTCCGCGCGACGGCCGAGAAGGACTCCGACTTCGACGCGATCCGGGACGAGCCGGAATTCGTGTCAGCGGTCGCCGGGCAGCCGGACGCCAGCGGCTCGAGCGCGTAGCGCAGGCACCGGGTCCGCCGCCGGCGCCGCGACCACGAGGACGGCGCCGTAATGAAAGACGGTCGCGCCGGCAGAGCCGGCACGACCTCTATGGTCGGCGTCGCAAGCGAGCGCCTCAGCACCTGCCAGCGCATCGACGAGCAGCTGAAGCCCGATCGCGAGCGCGAACGCCTTGTGCGCCTGCTCGCCGCCGAACGGCACGAGGTCCTCCTCGCTCGCCTCGCCCGCGATCACCTCGCCGTACGTGACGCGGCCCATCGACACGTCGGCAACGACCGGATGCGCGTCCGAGCTGGGAATCGCGATCGCCAGCGGGTTTGTGCCGGCAAGCGCGGGCCCGCCCTCCGGATGGCCGAGTCGCGCAGGCGAGGTCGCGGTCAGAGCGGCGACGAGCCCGCCGTCGGCGAGCTTCCGCACCCAGTGGCCGAGCATCCCGGTCGGGAAGCAGTCCTTGGCAACGACGACTCGCGCGTGAGCCGGCGGATCGGCGAGCTGGGCCTCGCAGATGGCGGCAAGAGTGAGGTAGCCGAGCGCGCCGCGGCCCTCCCAGCGCTCGAAGCCCGGTTCCGCGAGCACACGCTCCGGGCGCGCATCCGGCCTCAGGTCCGGCAGGGTCGCGAGCCAGTCGACCCGGGTCAGACCGTGCCCCACCCGACCTCGCGCCTCTGCGTCGAGAAAGTGATCGGCGAGGATCTCGACGTCGGCCGGCGCAAAACCGAGCCGTCCGAGCTTCTCCAGGACCTCGTCGCGGTTGCTCATCGCGTGCAAACCCTGACAAGATCGGCGGTGGATGCGAAGGCTGAGGCTCTCAACCGCCCGCTTCAGGCGCGGGTGCGGAGAGTCCTCACGAAATCTTTACGAGTAGCACCCGAACTCTTCACGGTCGCGGGGGATCCTCCTGTTGCAGAACCAACAAAGGGGGAATCATCAGCATGCGCCATTCCAAGCATTTTGTTCTACTCGCCGCACTCGGCATGCTCGTCCTCGTCGGGGTGGCTTCGGCGTCAAGGCCGCACCCTTCGAGCTCCGACGTGTCCGCCGCGTTCTCCGCAACTCAGACGGCGATGCGCACTCGGACCTGCACCGTGAATGGGGACATGTTCCGCGTCACGAACGCAACCTGGCGCGGCACCTCGGCGAGCGCCGAGCCGCGCTTGGCCGGGACGCTCGTCGTCACCACGCACGCCGTGGCCAACGAGACCACCGGCGACGGCTGGGCGACCGGCACCTGGCGAACGACGAACAGCACGCCCGCCAACCCGCGCCTGCGAGCGAAGTCGAACGCGCGTCTGTCCGCGGTGATCGACAACGCGAATCATCTCGACGGTCTGGCGACCGGCGTCGTGCGGCACGCCGGCGGACATCTGCTCGGCAACTGGTCGGCGACGATCGTCGGCAACGAGCTGAGCGGTGAGCTCGGGGCAGACGCTCCGATCGCACCCGACAATTCCGCGGTGCTCTACCTCACTGCCCGCGGCTGCCCGTAACGAGGCGGCAAATGGAACTGCGAGGGGCGCCTGCGGGCGCCCTTCGTCTTTCAGGAGACGAGAGGAAGCTGCTTCTTGACCCGCCCGGGCTTCCGGCCGCTTGCCGTGATCGCCTCTGCAAGCTCGACGATCGTACGCGCGGTCTCGTTCTCCGGTTCTGCCCACACGAGCGGCTCCCCCTCGTCGGCGGATTCCCGCAGCCGCGGGTCGAGCGGGATCCTGCCCAGCAAGGGCGCGTCGATCGCCGCCGCCAGCGCTTCCCCGCCGCCCGAGCCGAAGAGCTCCTGCCCGCTGCCGACGAGGTAGGACATGTTCTCGACCGCGCCGATCAGGCGCATCCCGGTCTTCTGGGCCATCTGCGCCGCCCGGAGCGCGACCTGCTGCGCGGCCGGCTGCGGGGTCGTGACGACGATCACCTCGGCGCGCGGAAGTAGCTGTCCGAGGGAGATCGAGACGTCCCCGGTCCCCGGCGGCATGTCGACGACGAGGGTGTCGAGTGCGCCCCAGTGCACGTCGGAGAGAAACTGCTCGAGCGCGCGGTGGAGCATCGGCCCGCGCCACATGACCGGCGAGTTCTCCTCGAGGAAGAAACCGATCGACATCAGCTTCAGGTCGCCGCGCACGGGCGGGACGATCATCTTGTCGACGACGACCGGGCGCTGCGTGACTCCGAGCATGTGCGGGATCGAGTGGCCGTAGACGTCCGCGTCCAGGATCCCGGTGCGCTGCCCGAGCCTGTCGAACGCGGCCGCGAGGTTCACTGAGAGAGTCGACTTGCCGACGCCGCCCTTGCCGCTCGCGACCGCGAGCACCCGCGTGGACGCGTCGACGGAGATCCCCTTCGTGCGCTCGGTGACCCCACCGCGGAGCTTCTGCGTCAGCGCGGCGCGCTCGTCGGGGCTCATGACGTCGAAGTCGAGCGAGACCGACTCGACTCCCGGGAGCGGAAGCAGGTGCTCGCTGACCTGACTCTCGAAGCTCGAGCGCAACGGGCAGCCGACGACGGTGAGCGCAATCGTGACGGCGATGTTCCCGCCCTCGACGCGCACCTCGCGCACCATGTTGAGCTCTGTGACGGGGCGCTTCAGCTCGGGATCGATGACCT
The DNA here is from genome assembly GCA_035318925.1 of Gaiellaceae bacterium. Taxonomy (GTDB): domain Bacteria; phylum Actinomycetota; class Thermoleophilia; order Gaiellales; family Gaiellaceae; genus VAXT01. The sequence continues at coordinate 49,916 of DATHDS010000011.1, read as the reverse complement.
TGCCGAGGGCCTCGGTGATCTGCTCGCGAGTGGGCTGCTCCACGATTCGAGCGTACCAGCGGTCATCGAATCAACCGAAGTACGAGGTAACGCCGCTCGAGACAGGAAGATTCCTCATTGGGCGTGCGTCCGGCTCAGGTGGCAACGATGTGGGCCAGCCGCTCGCAGAGCTCCTGCGTGCCGGCGGCGGCGACCGGCGAGCGCGCCGCCGTGTCGAGCGGCCCGGCTTCGAACGGGGCTGCGTCCACGAACATGATCGGCAACCCGACCTCACGCAGGAGCAGCTGGGCAGCCGCGATGTCGACCGCGCGTGCCTCCCTGAGCGAGCAGACCGCGTCCACACGCCCGGCGGCGAGATTGCAGAGCGAGAGCGCGAGCGAGCCCATAATCCGCAGGCGCCGCGCAAAACCGGCGAGGGCCTCGGCCTTGTCGGCTACCGAGGCCGCCACGGTCGCCTCGAGCGCGAGAACCTCGATTTTGTCCTTCGGACGAACTGCTCCGAGCCGCTCTCCGTTCAGCCAGGCACCGCCTCCCTTTGTCGCCATCCATTCCTCGCCGGAGCCGAAGTCGTGCACGAAGCCGAACACGACGTCTTCCATGGTCGAGCCCTCTGCAACGGCGATCGAGACCGAGAAGAACGGGATGTTTCGCTTCGCGTTCAAGGAACCGTCGATCGGGTCGACGACCACGCGCAGCGTCGGTGCGCGCCCGTAGAGACGCTCGCCGAGCTCCTCCGAAACGAGGTGGAAGTCCAGCCCCTCCTCGAAGTGCAACCGCTCCAGACGGGCGACGATCGCATCCTCGGCCGCGGCGTCGACCTCGGTCGTCTCGTCGCCGCCGACACCGGTGCCGAGGACCGGCTCGCGCTCGATCCTTGTCGGCATGCCCGCGAACACGCCGCGCAGGTCCTCGACCGCGGCCCGGCAGAACGCTAGCCACTGATCGTTCGTCACGGCTCGAGTGGGTGGAAGAGCAGGCCCGAGACCAGCTTGGGATAGAAGTAGGTGCTCTTCTGGGGCATCGTCTCGCCGCGCGCCGCAATCTGGAAGACGTCCTCGATCCGGGTGGGCCGCATCAGGACGGCCACGGCGGCCTCGCCCTCGTCGACCGCGCGAACCGCGTCGCGCCAATCGGCCGTGTACGAGAGACCCTCGTGGCCGAGCCGGTCGACGAGCTGGACGTCGAGCTCGCCGGCGCCGTCGACCGCGAGCTCGGTGGTCCCGTCGTAGACGACGACCGCGGCGCGCTCTCGGGGCAGCTCGCCGAGCTCACGGAGCGCCGACTCGGGGTCCGGCCGCGGATCGCCCATGAGCAGATCCCCTTGCGGAGGCTCCCGAAAAACACGGTGCGTGGCGAAGATCGTGAGGCCGGGATCCTCGAGGCTGACGAGCACGACCATCATGTATCCGCTGGCCGGGGTTCCAACCTCCTGGTGGTATGCGAGCGCAGTTTCGTAGCGGTGATGCCCGTCTGCGATCAGGAGCGGCCGGTCGGCAAAGGCCACACCGAGCTGCTCGTCGGCCAGCCGCCAGAGCCGCGTGCCCTCGACCTCGAGGTCTGGGGGGCGCCCGGGCGTCTCGGCGGGAGCGGCGCCCTCATAGAGCAGGAAGATCGGCTCGAGCTCGGCGCGCACCTCGCGCAGCAGGCGGAGCCGGCCCTCTTTCGGCCCGCGATGCGTTCGCTCGTGCGGCAGGACCGTGCCGGCCTCGTAGGGCTCGATCCGCAGCGAGCTGACCAGGCCCGCGCGCGTGCGAGCGACGCCGTCCGGGCCGACGTAGTCCTGGGAGAGCGCCCAGAAGCCCCGCTCCTCCGGCACGAGGATCCCTTCCTCGCGCCACTCACGGAAGCTTCGGCCGGCCTCTTCCTCCGAGTCGGGCAGCGTCAGATGCACCACGTTGTGCGGGCTCTTCGCGAGCAAGGCGGCGCGCTGCGCCGGGTCGATCACGTCGTACGGCGGCGCGACGAGGGTCGATAGAGGCCCCGCCCGCTCACTGTTGTAGCGGAGGGCTCGAAACGGCTTCACGTCGGCCATCGCGGCGGACCGTAGCATCGCGTGCGCCCCTGGCCGGTGTCGGCTCCCGCCGGGCCAAGCCCGGCTCCGCCGCACCTGACGTCGCTCGCGGCACGGTGCTCTCCGGGCCCGTGCCACGCAGCACTGTTCCCTCCGGCCCCGCACCGCCAGCGACGCCCCAGGAACGCACGCGACACGTCCGTTTCCGGGCCTAGACTCAGTGCGTGTCTGCGATCGCCGAGCTCGAGCAGGACCGGGTCGTCGAGGGCGTCTACGCGGTCGCGAAGAAGGAGCGCCTGACGACACGCGGCGGCGCGGCGTACCTGGCGCTCGAGCTCGTCGACCCGAGCGGGCGGATCGAAGCGCGGGTGTGGACCGACGTCGACCTCCTGGACAGCCGCTTCGCCGAGGGCGACGCGGTTCGGGTGCTCGGGCGGGTCGATCGTTTCCGTGATCGCCTCCAGCTCGAGGTGCGCTCGCTAGAGCCCGCGGAAGACCTCGACCCGGCCTCGCTCGCGCCGGCGATGCGCCGCGACGCCGCCGAACTGGACGGCTTCCTCGAGTTCCTCGCCGGCGAGATCTCGCACCCCGGGCTGAAGGCCGCGGTCGGGCGATTCTTCGAGGACAACGAGCTGCGCGGCCGGCTGCGCTCACTGCCGGCGACGGTCGAGGGGCATCACAGCTACGCCGGAGGCCTGCTCGAGCACACGGTCGGCGTGACGACGATCTGCCGCGAGGTCGCGCAGCTCCATCCGCGCCTGCGCACCGACCTCTTGCTGGCGGCGGCGCTTCTGCACGACGTCGGACGCACCGTCGAGCTCACGCGCGGACCGACGTTCCGCCCAACCGAGGAGGGGCGGCTGCTCGGACACGTCCACCTCGGCCTGCGCCTGATCGAGGCGCGCGCCGCGCCGCTCGAGGCCGCGGTTCGCGCAGAGCTCCTGCACGCGGTCGGATCGCACCACGACAGCCGAACCGCGCGCACGGCCGAAGCCGCCGTCCTCTATCACGCGAACCAGCTCGACGCGGTCGCGGCGACGCGACCCGTGCCGGACTAGCGCGGAAGCTCGTCGACGAGACCGGCGATCTTGTCGCGGATCCCGCGCACGACCTCGACCGGCGTCCCCGCGGGGTCCTGAAGGTTCCAGTCGAGATACTTCTTGCCGGGCAGAACGGGGCAGGCGTCGCCGCAGCCCATCGTCACGACCAGCTCGGCCCACTCGACGTCCTCCGTCGAGAGCTTGTGCGGCATGCGTCCCTCGAGGTCGATCCCGAGCTCGCGCATGACCTCGACGACCTCCGGGTGCACAGCGGGTGACGGTTGCGTCCCCGCCGAGCGTGCCTCGCCGCCTGTTCGCTCATAGAACGCCTGCGCCATCTGCGAGCGGCCCGCATTGCCGATGCAGACGAAGAGCACGCGGCTAGCGGGCAACGGTGCTCTCTGCGGTGGCGAGGACGAGCTCCGGCGCCGGTGCGCCGCCGAGCGCGAAGGCGAGCGCCTCGACGGCCTCGGGGACGAGCCGGTAGAAGACCCAGGTCCCGCGCTTGCGCGCGACCTCGATCAACCCCGCCTCGCGCAGGATGCGCAGGTGGTGCGAGATCGTCGGCTGCGAGAGCCCGAGCGAATTGAACTCGCAGACGCAGGCGTCTCCGCGGTTCGCAAGGCGGTTCACGATCGCAAGCCTCGTCGGATCGGCGAGAGCCTTGAAGCGCGTTGACAAATCCTCGAACTCCTTCGCCCGCAGCGGTGGGGCTCCGGGGGAACAACAGGTGACCGTGGCGATTTTCTTCATTGACACTTATCGGGATTGTGTACTACACGCAAGGTAGACTCTGATCGGGCCTCATGGGTACATCGAAATCTATCAATACAACGAAGAGAGCTGGCCCCTCCTGGTGGGAGTCGGGCGCGTCGGCTCGCATCGGCATCAGCGCGGCGCTTGCAAGCGCATCAATCGGGCTTCTCCTCGCCCTCTTCCAGGTGCAGGAATGGAAGATGCCCAAACCGCTAGCTATCACTCTCATCGTTCTCCTAATCGCGATGCTGCTTGCCGCGCTAGCGGTGATCGGATACGACGTTGTCCGTGGCTTTCGTCGTTATCTCGAACACCGCGACACAACCGCTTCGTGGGTTTCAACCGAGCCACCAGGGCTACTCGATTACGAGCCGGACGCCACTCACGCAAACGAGAGGTTCATTGAGGTCCTTAACAAGCTCAATGCCGACACAGAAAGACTTGGCGAGAAGCTAGGGAGGCACGCTAAACGGATGGAAAGGTCAGCAGGAAAGAGCGGGCGAAAGAAACAGCGGCTCGCAAACCGCTCTGCAAGAGAAATCCACAAGAGCGCTGTCTTCACCGAAAAGCGCCTTGAACTGCTCGACGCCGTCGTAAAGGAAATCAGGAGGAACACTGAAGGCGTAGTTGGGTCGGCGGACATTCAAACCGACGAGGACATAGGTGCAGCTAAAGAATTCGCTCAGGTGTTGCTAGATAGCCGCGAGACAACGGCTGAGACCATCGTGTCAGTCAATGGCTATTGCGAAACAGTCAGGGATATAGAGAGGCAGAACCTCGCGAGAACGGTAACCCTGGCGTGTCGACGGCAGAGCGCGGCGCTCGACGGCGTAGTAAAGACGTTGCGAAGGTTCGAGACGGGAGCGCTAAATAACGGTCAAACGCTTGTGGACAAGATCCAGAAGGCTGAAGCCGGAAGGCGAGAGCCGTAATGTCACGACTTCGGCGCTACGAGCTCTCGGTTCAAGTTAGTAGGGACCAACGTCCGATGCGTCTGCGAGTTTTGGAGGAAGCCCACCACGGCAGCCGAATGAGGACTAGAGTTAAAGGTGGGCGACGGGGACCGAACCCGCAACCACCGGATTACAAATCCGGGGCTCTGCCGATTGAGCTACGCCCACCACGAGGCGACCCGCAACGGTCGCCTCGTTCCATTTCATCGGACCTCTCGGACAACAGAGGTCCTGCAAATGGCCTATTTGGAAGCGACGAGCTCTTTGTACGTCAGCGCGTCGCCCTCGACCAGTGCGAGGACGGTGTCGCGGAAGAGAAACGGGTTCGTCCTGTTGTTCCAGCGGAACGCTGCCTCGTCAAGGTAAGCGGGAAGGTGTTTGACGGAGAGCTTGTGGTATGCGCCGATAACCGATCGGTCGAACAGGCTCCACACGGACTCGACCGTGTTCGTATGGATCTGGCCGCGTACCCATTCATCTGCCGAGTGATTGACCCACTCATGCTCGGTGTTCTCGTCAGCGATGCCGCGATAGGCGCGGTTGGAGTCTGTGTAGATCGCTTCCGCGTCGTCGCTCACAACGTCGGCCAGGAAGCCCTTGATCGACTTACTAGAGGCGTCGGGAGCAACGCGCGGCCGAACCTTGCCGCCGCGCTCGACGGCGCCGAGAACGACGGTCTTATTGTCGCGCCGATGCCGCGCAGAGTCCTTCTTGGACTTGAACCCTCCGAGCTTGCCGCCGACGTAGGTTTCGTCGGCCTCCACGATGCCGTCAAGAAGTACCCCGCTCTCGTCGTGCATCGCGGCGCGAATTCGGTGACAGAGGTACCACGCGGTCTTGTACGACACGCCGAGCATCCGTTTCAACTGGTTAGCGCTGATGCCCTTCTTGGACTCGCCCATGACGTAGACGGCCAGGAACCACTTCCACAAGGGGAGCTTGGAGTCGTGAAAGAGCGTCCCGACGCGAACCGAGAACTGGTAGCGGCATGAGTCGCAATCGAACTGCCGGCGTTTGGCGATCCTCGAGATTTTGTCCGACTCGCAGCGTGGGCATTTCACGCCGTCGGGCCAGCGAAGCCCCTCTAGGTATTCGTGGCAGCGGTCCTCGGAACCGAACTGCTCGATCAGTTGGACTAGATCGAACTCCTGCTCAACCGCGCTCACAAGGAGCCTCCTATGGGTAGACCGCGAAAGCCGCCAGCCGAACTGACCACCGAGGAAGCCCTAAAGCGCCTGTTCCCGAAACGAGTCGTAACTAGGGCCAAGAAAGAAGTCAAGAAAGCGGATAGCCAAACCATTAAGAAGGATTCTAGATGAGTTCGTCCCTTGCGTCAAGTATACAATCACGACACTTATCAATATAGCAACTAGCGTTGCATCGACATCCTTCGATGAAAGGAGGAAGCGATGACTGCCCTGTCCTGTTGCGAAGGCGGCGGTTGCTGCGGCGGCGGTTGCTGCTAGCGATCAGACGTTGAAGCGCACGTTGAGGACATCGCCGTCGGCGACGACGTAGTCCTTGCCCTCGAGGCGCTGCTGGCCGCGGCGGGCGGCTTCGGCTCGGCTGCCCGCCTCGACCAGGTCCTTGCTGGCGATCACTTCGCAGCGGATGAAGCCGCGGGCGATGTCGGTATGAATCGTCGCGGCGGCGTCGAGGGCGGTCTGGCCCCGCCGCAGGGTCCAGGCTCGGGTTTCCGTGTCGCCCGCTGTGAAGAAGACGATCAACCCGACCCCGTCGAACACTCCGGCGAGAACCGCCTCGAAGCTCGCCGGGCCGTCGCGAAACTCGGATGCGTCCTCCTCCGAAAGCTCGGCGAGCTCGGCTTCGAGCTTGAGGTCGAAGCCACCGGCTCCGTTGACGATGGGGATCAGCGGCTTCGTCGTCAGCGGATCGAGCGCCGCCGGCAGCGTGCCCGGGTACTCGTTGAGCGAGTTGCCGCCTTCGACGTGGGCGAGCACCCGCTCGAGCTCCTCGACCTCCTTGCGCAGCTGAGGATCGCCGGACTTCGCTTGCGAGCGGACTCGCTCCAGGCGCTTCTCAACGTGATCGCGGTCGGCGACGACGAGCTCGAGCTCGAGCTCTTGCCGGTCGCGGTCGGGATCGGAATTCGAGGCGAAGTTGCCGAGCACGGCGATCAGCGCATCGGAGCGCCGCAGCTCACCCAGAACCGCGGGGCTCAAGCCGGGCGGGTCGACCACTCGGATCGTGGCGGGTGTCGTCTTCGCCGAGCTCTCGATCGCGGCAACCGGGGCGAGGCGCTCATCCGGAATCGGCGCGATCCCGACGTGCGCCTTCCCGTACGCGTCGGCAGGCGCCCCGGTCAGGGCTGTGAAGAGCGAGGTCTTGCCGGAGCCCGGCAAGCCGACGAGTCCAACGTCGAGCGGCACTCTAAAGAAGGTACCGCCGACCTCCTCCCCACCGCGATCCTAGCCGCGGAAAGCGCACGCATGGGTGCCGACTTCGTGCCGACTCTGCGTCGCGTTCAGGTGCGGACGACGCGATTCTGTAACGCCGAGAGGGCCCGGTGCTGGAGCGACTTCACGGCCCCTTCGCTCTTGTCGAGGATGCCCGCGATTTCGGCATTCGCGAAGCCGAACAGGAACTTCAGCGTCAACACCTGGCGCTGCTCGGCCGAGAGCCGCGCGATCAACTCGAGCATTCCCGCGTCACCGAGCGAGTCGAGCGCCTGCTCCTCGGCAGACGACTCCTCTGCGCCACGCGGCTCTGGGACGTCCTCCTCGGCTCGCACCCGCCGCCCGGCTCGAAAGTGATCGATGGCGAGGTTGTGGGCGATCCGGAACAGCCAGGCGGAGAACGGAGCGGACTGCCACTGGAACCGGCCGATCGCCTCCAGCATCCTGACGAAGGTCTGCGTCGTGAGGTCCTCCGCGTCGTGGCGGTTGCCGACGCTCATGTGCAGATAGCTGTAGATGCGGTCGAAATGGAGCAGGTAGAGCTCCTCGAGCGCAGCGCGATCGCCCCGCTGCGCACGTTCGACGAGCGCTCGCACGTTCGCGGCCGGGTTGCGACCGTTGGCCGCCGTCATCTCTTCCGCTGTCATCTCAAAGGGGAATGCCCGGACCGGCGCGTCCCCTAACTTTAGATCTCGCTGAATCCGACCCGGCCCTCGCGGGAAAAACGCTTGACGTAGACGATCCTGGCGAGAGCGACCGTGTAACGGCCGTCCTCGGCGTCGAGCTGGAGCGTGCCACCTCCGCCGGCGGCGAGCGACCGCTCGAGCTCGTCCGCGGCCGCCGTCTCGACGTGCGCGCTCATCACCTGGCCCCCGTCGAAGCCGACCTCGATCCGGACGCGGGACTCAGCCACTGGCAACCAGCTCGGCGAGGACTCCGTGGACGGAGTCTGGGTGGACGAAGGCGACCTCGAGCCCGAAGAGCCCACGGTGCGGCTCCTCGTCGATGAGCTCGACTCCCTGCTCGGTGAGCCCCTTCAACTCGCGCTGAAGGTCTGCCACCTCCCAGGCGACGTGATGCATGCCGGGCCCACGGCTGGCGAGGAACTTGCCGACCGGGGTCCCTTCGCCTAGCGACGCGAGCAGCTCGACGCGACTGTCGCCAACGCGGACCGACGCTGCTTCGACTCCCTGCTCGGCAACCGTGTCGCGATGCTCGACCTCGGCGCCGAAGAGCCGCCGATACGTGTCGACCGCGTCGTCGAGATCCTCGACGGCGACTCCGAGATGATGAATCCCCTTCGCGTGCACGCGAGAGGATCGTATCCGTTGCTAGGCGTCCGACAGTTCAGGCGTTTCGGCCTGGAGGCGCTTGATCGGAACGACCTGGCCGACCATCGCGCTCGCGCTGGACTCGGGCTCGACGTCGGCGAGCATCGCTTCCATCTCGTGACGGACGAGCGTCTCCTTCTCGAGCAGCCCTCCCGCGAGGCGATCGAGTGCGGCCCGATGCTTGGTGATCAGCCGCACTGCCTCAAGATAGGCGTCGTCGGTCAGCCTAGCTTGCTCCTGGTCGCGCACGCGCTTCGTCTCCTCCGAGAGCGCGTAGTTGTCGGCGCGCATCGTCCGCGAGACAACGCCCTGCGACATTCCATACTCGAAGACCATTGCCCGCGCCAGCTCGGTCACCTTCTCGAGGTCGTTCGCGGCGCCGTTCGTGACGCGGCCGAAGACGACCTGCTCGGCCGCGCGGCCTGCGAGCACGATCTTCATCCAGTCGATGAACTCCTCCCGCGTGTGCAGGAAGCGCTCCTCCTCGGGCAGGTTGTACGTGTAGCCCAACGCGTTGCCGCGCGGGACGATCGTCGCCTTGTGGACAGGAAAGCCCTCGCCCATCAGATGCGACATGAGCGCGTGGCCGCCTTCGTGGAAGGCGAGGATTCGCTTCTCCTTCTCGGACATGACCTTCCGCTGCTGGAGGCCGGCGATGATGCGCTCGAGCGCGTCGTCGAAATGGCGCTGCGAAATGAATTGCTTGTCGTCGCGCCCGGCGAAGATCGCCGCCTCGTTGGCGATGTTCGCGAGGTCGGCGCCCGTGAGACCCGCTGTCTGGCGCGCGACCGCGGTGATGTCGACGTCGGAGGCGAGCGGCTTGCCGCGCGTGTGCACGTGCAGGATTGCCTCGCGACCCGCCAGATCCGGCGGTGAGACGAGAACCTGGCGGTCGAAGCGGCCCGGACGCAGAAGCGCGGGGTCGAGATCCTGGAGCCGGTTCGAAGCGCCCATGACGATCACCTGCTCGCGGTTGTTGAAGCCGTCGAGCTCGACGAGCAGCTGGTTCAGCGTCTGATCCTGCTCGCGGTTGAAGCCCTTGCCCGTTCGGGCCGTGCCGACGGCGTCGAGCTCGTCGATGAACACGATCGCGGGAGCAGACTTGCGCGCGTCCTCGAAGAGCTTGCGGATGCGGGCGGCACCGAGGCCCGCGAACATCTCGACGAAGGCCGAGGCGCTCTGCGAGTAGAAGCTCGCGCCGGACTCGTGCGCAACGGCCTTTGCGAGCAACGTCTTGCCGGTGCCCGGGGGGCCGTAGAGGAGGATCCCCTTCGGCACTCGGGCGCCGAGGGCTGCGAACCGCTTCGAATCGCGCAGGAAGTCGACGATCTCCTCCATTTCGGCGCGCGCCTCTTCCAGGCCGGCGACCTCGTCCCAGGTGACGGACGACTTCGACCTCGCGGTGATGTGCTTCGGTTTCACCCGCGGCATCACCTGGAGGGTGCGCCAGAGCAGGTAGATGATCAGGCCGACCATGACCAGGGGTAGCCAGATCAGGGCCGCCGAGCCAAAGTCGCTCGTAAATTGACGCACATCCATGCAGACCTGCTAATCGGCATCCGCGCGCGGGATCTGTAGCTACGCGAACGAGGCGACGGCGTCGTCGGCCGTCGTGAACTCGACGCCGGCCTCTCGCCAGGCGGCCAGACACGCCTTCGTTCGCCCCTCGTCGAGACCGCGCGCGGCATCTTCGACGAAGCGGACACGGCGGCCCCGAAGCAGGAAGCCACGGATCGCCGCGTCGTCGCAGACGTCGGTCGCGACTCCGAAGACGACGATCATGGCCGGATCGAGGGCAGCGAGGAGCGCTTCGGTGTTCGGGTTCGTGAAGACGTTGAAGTTCTTTTTCAGGAGCAGGAGCTCGCGGTGCTCGGTGACGAGCCCGGGCACGAGCCCCGGGGGGTAGGGCACGATCGAGAAGGGGAATGGATTGGCCTGGTCGGTCTCTGTGATCTTCCGGGCACCGGGCGTCCCGCGCAGGCAGTGCGGCGGGTACGTGTTCCGGAAGTCCGGATCGACGGAGATCTCCGGGTCGGTCAGCTCGTGGTCGTCGGCGGAGGCGACATGGACGATCCCGGCCTCGCGAGCGGCGGCGACCAGGCGGCTCATCGCCGGCACCGTCTCCTCCGCGCCCGGGACGTAGAGCTTCCCCGTCGGGAGCATGAAGTCGACCTGTGTGTCGACGTCCCAGAGCACGACGTGGCCGTTCGCTTTCGTCACAGAGCTGACACCCACGAGCACGAAATCCCCCGATACGATCGCATCGGGGAGGAGGCCGCGGGAACCGGGCTAAGTGACACGCTCGAGTCGCGGATTCGGCCGGAAGCGGCGACCGACCTTCGCCGACGGGCGGCCGTCGGTCAGGACCGCGTCCGCCGTGAAGTCGTTCTGGCCTCGGATCAGCGACGAGCCGACACCGTATGCGTCGACGGGCACGCGGTTGCGCTCGAACTCCAGGATCTTGTCGACCGTGAACCCGCCAGAGACGACGATCCTCACGTGCTCAAAGCCGTCGGCGTCGAGGGCGTCCCGCACCTTCCGCACGAGCCGCTCGTTGACCCCCGTCGGCTTGAAGTCGCCCATCTCCTCCCAGAGGGCTCGATCGACGAGGCTCTCGGAGGTGTCCAAGCGCACGCCCCATAGCCGCGGGCCGAGCGCGCGCGCCACCTCGAGCGCGGTTCGCACCGAATCGTTCTCGAAGTCCACGAGCACGGTGACGTTCAGATCCTCCGGCGCCCACTCCGCGAACCTCGTCGCAGCGAGGACGGTGTTCCCGCCGTACGAGGCGATCAGCGAATGCGGGACGGTGCCGACGCCCTTCCCGCCCCACCACGACGCCTGTTCGTCGGTCGTCACGCCCACAGGCGCACCGACGACCTGGCCAGCGACGTACGCCGCGTAGCCGTCTCCCGTTTGCACGCGATGGTGGTCGTGCCGAGCCGGCATGAAGATGATCGGCTTGCCGTTCGCAGCCTCGAGCACGTGGATGACGTTCGTCGTGATCAACGTTCGGCGGGCGAGCGTGCCGAGGTAGACCGTCTCGAGGTGGGCGAAGAGCGTGTAGTCGCCCTCGATGTGCATGACCGTCTCGTAGGGCTCGGCGCGATCGCCGTCGTAGAGCGCGTGCACGGTCAGTTGCTCCCAGTCGTGCGAGCAAAGCTTGAGGATCGCGATCGCCTCGTCCATCCCGCCCAGGTACGAGTGCTTCTTCTGGAAGACCTGCATGACGACCCGCGGGCGACGGCCGTCCTGGAGGAGCGCCGCGCGGGCGTGGTTGAAGTACGCATCCGTGTAGTAGCCGTCGCGCATCTTCTCGACCGGCAGGTCGAAGATCTCCGGCGGGAGCCGGCTCGCTCTAGTCGTCGTCGGCATGCTCGAGCTCGAGGCACGCGGCGAGCGCGGCCTCGGCCACCTCGAGCTGCTCCGGGGTCGGCTCCGCGGTCGCAAGGCGATGCTGAAGCTCGTGCCCCGGGCGGGCAAGCGCCCTGGAAACCGGGTGCTCGGGATTGCGCACCATCCACGAGAAGATCTCGGTCGAGGCTGCGACCGCGCCCAGAGAGGCAAGGCCGCGGGCAGCAAGCCTGAACTGCACCGGTGCGCGCGAGGCCAGGGCGTTTCCGATCGCGAGTGATCCGAGCAGCGGAGCCAGCAGGTGCGAGCCGCAGCGCTCGTGCTCCTTCTCGCGCGCCTCGCCGTGTTCGTAGGTGCCGATCGTGATGTGCTCCGCGCCGTGGTAGGCGGCGAGCTCGGAGCTCCGGAGTGCGAGCGCCGCCGGAGCGAGCGACGCGATCGCCGCCACGAGCTCCTGGGCAGCCGGGTTCAGGCGGCGCGAGCCGCGGGCGACCTGCGTCGCAACGGTGCCGGCAATCATCGCGGTCAGCACACGCGGACGCTGGAACGGAAGCTTGGCGGCCGGTAGCCGCCGCCGCACCTGGGGCAACAGCACCAGCGCCTCGGCCAGCCGCGCGGGGCCGCGCAAGAGCAGGTTGGTGACGCCTGCGGACCGGTAGCGCTTGAGCTCGGCGGCAACCTCGAGCCGTCCATCAGGGTGGCGAATCGCGCAGGCCCAGGCGTTCGGGCCGTGCACGAGGACTCCGTTGGAGAGGGCCATCCCGCCGAGTCGAAGTTGCTCGTCGCTCACGTTCTGAGGGTAGCCGCTGGGGGTCACCCGGCGACTGCCGTGGTCACCCAATGGCCTGCGCCGCGTAGCGCAGGAACTCGACGCCGAGCTCGAGGTCGTCGACCCGCACCCGCTCGTCGGCCGAATGCACGAGCCGCGTCGCGACCTGCGGGTCCATGTACCGCATCGGGAAGAACCCGTACGCGACGGTTCCAAACGCGGCTCGCAGCCAGTGGCTGTCCGTGAACCCCGCGAGGCAGATGGGCGCCACCGTCGCGCCCGGCTCGGTCTTCGCCACCCACGAACCGATCGCGTCCCAGAGCGGGCCCTCCATCGGCGAGCGGGTACCGCCGCGCCCTTCGATCCACTCGAGCTCGTAGTCGCCCTCGCCGAGCAGCTCGCGCACGACTTGCTCGGCCTCCGCCTGCGTCTGCCCCGGCAGCAGCCTGCAGTCGACCGTCACCTCGCAGAGCGCCGGGATCACGTTCCGCGTCTGCGACGCGCCGATCATCGTCGGGGAGACGGTCATGCCAACGAGGGGCTCGATGAACTCGGCCGCAATCGGATCAACCGCCCGCGCGAGCTCGACGACCTGCGCCGCGTCCCCCGGCTGCGCGCCCGTGACCGCTTCGAATAGTGCGACCACCTCCGGCTCGAGGCGCGGCTCGGGTGAGAACTCTCCGAGCCGCTCGATGAGCCGAGCCGCCTTCACGAGCGCGTTGTCGGCAATCCCGGGCATCGACGCGTGGCCACTCCGACCGCGCACGCGGAGGACGAACGGCGAGCTCATCTTCTCGGCCGTCGAGGCCAGATAGAACGAGCGGCCGCTCAGCTCGACTCGATCGCCGGCCCCCTCGTTCAGCGAGTACTCGGCCCGAACGGCATCCGTGTGCTCCTCGCAGAGCCAGCCCAGGCCGAAGCCGTCACCGACCTCCTCGTCGGCCGCCGCGACGAAGATCAGGTCGCCGGCCGGCTCGAAGCCCTGGCGGGCAAGCGAGGCGATCGCAACCGCGCCGGCGGCGACCTGGCCCTTCATGTCGAGCGCGCCGCGGCCCCAGATCTCTCCGTTGCGCAGCTCGCCAGACCACGGATCCGTCTGCCACTCAGCGGGATCGGCGGGCACCGTGTCGGTGTGCGAAAGCAGGGCGAGACGCGGCCCGTCGCTCCGGCCCGGGATCCGCGCGACGAGATTGGCGCGCTCGGGCACCTTTGCGTAGAGCTCGCAGGCGACCCCGGACTCCGCGAGGTAGTCGCGGAGCAACTCGGCCGCCCGAGTCTCGTTCCCGGGCGGGTTCACGGTGTCGAGCCGGATCAGCTCCCGGAGGAGCTCCGCTGCCTCGTCGCGCACGGAGACGGCCGCCACGTCAGTCGCTCGCGTCGCGGCTCGTCACACGAGAAGCATACTTCTGGGCTGTGGGAAACCTCTTCTCGGATGCGGCGGACGAGCGGCTGCCGGAGACGGCACCGCTGGCGCTGCGCATGCGGCCGCAGCGGCTCGAGGACTTTGTCGGCCAGGAGCAGGTGCTCGGCGAGCGCTCGGCCCTCCGGCTGGCGATCGAGGAAGACCGCGTCGGCTCGTCGATCCTCTACGGCCCGCCGGGCAGCGGTAAGACGACGCTCGCGAGGGTGATCGCGAACACGACCGGAGCCGCCTTCGAGGAGCTCTCGGCCGTGTCCGCGACCGTCGCCCAGGTGCGCGAGGTGCTCAAGACCGGCCGGGAGCGGCTCGGAGCGCAGGGCCAGCGGACGATTCTCTTCCTGGACGAGATCCACCGGTTCAACAAGGCACAGCAAGATGCGCTCCTCCCGGCGGTCGAGGAGGGGACGGTCACGCTGATCGGCGCGACGACGGAGAACCCGTATTTCGAGGTCAACTCGGCCCTGCTTTCTCGCAGCCAGATCTACGAGCTCGTCCCGCTCATGGACCAGGAGCTCGCGACGATCGTCCGGCGAGGCGCCGAGGCGCTGGAAACCCAGGTGCCGGAGGAGCTCGTCGAGCTGATCGCGCGGCGCGCCGGAGGGGACGCACGAAACGCGCTCAACATCCTCGAGCTCGCGTCCCAAACGGCCACCGTCCAGGGCCAGGCCCTGGACGTCTCCCACGTGGAGGATGCGTCCCGGAAGCGCCCGCTCGTCTACGACAAGGGCGGCGACGCGCACTACGACTTCGCTTCGGCCTTCATCAAGTCGATGCGCGCCTCGGACCCCGACGCCTCGGTCTACTACCTGGCCGCGATGCTTGCGGGCGGCGAGGATCCGCGCTTCGTCGCGCGCCGCATGGTCATCCTCGCCTCCGAGGACATCGGCAACGCCGATCCCCGCGCGCTGCTCGTGGCGGTTGCCGCGGCCCACGCCGTCGAGCACGTCGGCCTCCCGGAGGTGCAGCTCAACCTCGCTCAGGCGGCGATCTACCTTGCGCGGGCGCCGAAGTCGAACGCTGTCATCACCGCGCTCCGCGAGGCCCAGGAGGACGTGAAGGAGCACGGTCATGCCCGTCCACCGGACGCGCTGCGGGACACCAGCTACTTCGGAGCCAAGAAGCTCGGGCGCGGGAAGGGCTACGTCTATCCCCACTCGGACCCTCGCGGGTTCGAAGTGGACAACATGCCGGAGCCGTTGCAGGGCAAGAAGTACTACCGACCATCGGGCTCAGGGGAGGAGGCCGATGGCGACTAGGGTCACTGCGATCTTCGTCCTCGCATTCGCAATCGCGGCATGCGGCGAGGCCCCCAAGCAAGCAGACCATCAAGCCGATCTCATCGCATTCTCGCGAACCCAGACCTACCGTGACGAGCGCCCGATTGGAATCTACGTCGCTCGGCCTGACGGAACCGAAGAGCGTCTCGTCACTCCGACCGACTCGTGGTACATGGCACCGGCTTGGTCGCCTGACGGGAAACAGCTCGCATACGTGGATGGCGGACAGAACGGTCTCTACACGCTCACGGTCGACGGGATGCAGCGCAGGCTCGTAACAAAGTACGCGTCGAAAGAGTCCGCACTGGCGTGGGCACCGGACGGCCGGTGGATCGCCCTGACGGTCCATCTCGGCCCTCATCTCGCGCCGTCCACGGCCGCTTTGGTGGCCGCACAGGGCGGTGAGCTTCACCACCTGAGTCTTCCGGACATCCCTGAGAGTTCGTACGACAGCGTCGTCTACGGCTTGCCCGCCTGGTCGCCGGACAGTCAACGACTTGTGTACACGCAACGACCAGTCCACCCATGGTTCGGGAACTATTCCGAGGCGCGGATCGCAGATGCGGGGCTCTACTCAATCGATCTCGACGGCCGCAATCGCACCCGGGTGACGAAGAGCGGCCGCGCAACCGACTACCAACCGACCTGGTTGCCTGACGGAAAGACAATCATCTTCCTGAGGCTGGACGAGGACCAGTCAGATCTCTGGGTCGTGCAACCCGACGGGTCGGACCTGAGGCAGCTGACCAAAGGCGAGCATGTAGGAAGCTACGGCGTTTCCCACGACGGCCGACGCATGGCATGGGCAAACGGGGCCGGCATCTACGAGGGACCGACAGACGGCGGTGGTAAGCGCCTTCTCGGCAAATGGGCGGCCTACTCGATCGATTGGTCTCCGGACGGCAAGAGGATCGCGTTCGCCGACTCCACGAGCATCTACGTCGTAGTGGTCGCCACGGGTCGCGTGACCAAGCTCACGCCTCAAAAAACTTGGGGCGAGGAACCCGCCTGGCGGCCCTGATAGCAGCATCCCGGTAGCATCGCCACCGCGAAGCAGACGAATGAAGAAGGGGAGAGATGGCGACTGAGAAGACAGCACGGGCGACGTGGGAGGGCTCCCTGGCCGAGGGCAGCGGCCGTTTTAGCCTCGGCAGCGGCGCCGTGACCGACCAGTCGGTGACCTGGAAGGACCGGGCCGAGGAAGGCGGCGGCACGAGTCCCGAGGAGCTGATCGCCGCAGCGCACGCGAGCTGCGTCCTGATGGCGCTCGCGGGCGGGCTCGCACGAGCCGGGACTCCTCCGACGAAGCTCGAGTCGGAGGCGAGGACGATCTTCGAGAAGGTCGGCGAGGGCTTCAAGATCACGGAGATCGCGCTCAGCATCCGAGGCCAGGTCGAGGGGGTCGACGACGAGGCTTTCCAGCAAGCCGCAGAAGGCGCAAAGGAGAACTGCCCGGTCTCGCAGGCACTCAAGGGCAACGTCGAGGTCACCCTCGACGCGCACTTGCTCTAGCGGCTAGTCCGACCCGCGCTCGATCCGCCTGGCCGCGAACTCGCCGAACTCGCCGGCCAGGGATCGGTAGCCGGCCGCGGCGCGCGCCACGTCGTACTCGGTTCGGCGGAACTCGAAGTCGCCGTCCCACGTTGCCCAGGCCGCGCGCACGTCCCCGTCGAGAGGCATGCCGGCGCTGCCGGGATTGACGAGGTCGGTCCCGTTCGGGCCGGGCCGCCGAAACTGTTGGTGGCTGTGCCCGAAGACGACCGTCCGGTCGCTGACCCCCGCGAGCATGCGCTCGTCGTCGTCGGAGGGCTGAGGCGGGAAGGAATCGACGTCCGACAGCGGCGAACCGTGTACGTAGAGGATCCCGTCCAGCTCCGCCTGCGGCGGAAGCGAGTAGAGCCACTCGACGACCTCTTCTGCCAGAGAGCCTCGGAAGATGTCGTAGCTCGCCATCACCTCCGGGCGGTCGAGCGGCGGCTCTCGTAGCCAGCGCTCACCGTTTCCGCGAATCCATGTCGCCTCTGGCAGCTCCTTCAGGCGGGCGAGAGTCTCGTCGGGCCACGGGCTCGGCGTCCCGTAGTCGCCGCCGAGCAGCCAGCGGTCGATGTCCAGCTGCTCCGCCTCCGCGAGCACGCGCTCCAGCGCCGGCAGGTTCCCGTGGATGTCGTAGAGGACTCCGAGCACCGCGGATAGGGTCGCACCAATGGCCAGCTCGCGCGAGGGGAACAGCTCGTTCCGAGGCTGCTTGACGTCGCGCTCGAGAAGCGATGTGATTGGAGCCCTGTGGCGGCGCAGGGTTCCGAGGGAAGGATCAGGGTTCTGCTGGCGGACGACGACGAGGTCTTTCTCGCCGCGCTCCACGAGCTGATCGCCTGCCAGCCTGAGTTCTCCGTGGTCGGAACAGCGACGGACGCCCTGGCCGCGATCGAGCTCGTCGAGGAGCTCGCGCCCGACGCGGCGGTGCTCGATCTACACATGCCGCTCCTGGACGGCGTGAGCACCGTCGCCCACCTGCGGCGCGACCATCCAGACCTCTGTCTGATCGCGCTCACCGGCGACGAAGCGCCCGCGCTTCACCACGCCGCGAGGGAGGCGGGCGCCGACGACGCGCTGTTGAAGAGCGATCTCGTCAGCCTCCTTCTAGAGCGCCTGTCGGCCACCCGCGTGCACGCGTAGCTCGAGGCGGCACGATGGGATACTCGGCGCGTGGCTGACGCGCTTCCTCCGATCAGATACGCACACTCGGGCGACGTAGAGATCGCCTATACGGTCGTCGGATCCGGCCCCGTCGACCTCGTGCTCGTACTGGGCTGGCTGACGAACCTCGAGGTGCTCTGGGAAGAGCAGAATTTCCGGCGCTTCGTCCAGCGACTGGCCGGCTTCACAAGGGTGCTCCTGTTCGACAAGCGAGGGATGGGGCTCTCGGATCGCACAACGATGGGCACGCTCGAGGAGCGGATGGACGACGTGCGCGCGGTGATGGACGCCGCGGATTCGAAGCGAGCAGTGTTGATGGGCAACAGCGAGGGGGCGCCGCTCTCGATGCTCTTTGCGGCCAGCCACCCCGAGCGCACCGCGGCGCTGATCTTCTGCGGCGGCGAGGTCAAGGAAGTGATCGCTGACGACTGGCCGTGGGGCCAGTCGACCCGCGAGGAGTACGACCAGAGCATGGAACGGATACTCGCCGGTGAGATCTCCTGGGGAGTGCCGTCCCCGGCCTTCTTCGCGCCGAGCCGCCTACGCGACCCGGTGCTCATGGAGTGGCTCGGCCGGCTCGAGCGCTCAGCGGCTTCGCCCGCGGCCGCGGTCGCGTTCATGATCATGGGCAGCCAGATCGACGTCCGTGACGTTGCGCCGTCGATTCACGTTCCGACGCTGGTCATGCACTCGCCGCGCGACACTGTCGTCCCGTTCGAACAGGGTCGCTGGCTGGCGAAGACGATCCCCGGGGCCCGCTTCGTCGAGCTGTCCGGCCAGGATCACGCGCCGTGGTTCGACTGTGCCGAGGAGGTGCTAGGCGAGACGCGTGAGTTCCTGACCGGGTTCCGCGAGCCTCCTCAGCCCGAACAAGTGCTCGCGACGGTGCTTTTCACCGACATGGTCGGCTCCACCGACCGTGCCAGGGAGCTCGGCGACAGTCGCTGGCGCGAGCTCCTCGAGCAGCATCACACCGCGGTCCGTGGGCTCCTCGCCAGCTATCGCGGCAACGAGATCGACAACGCAGGCGACGGCTTTCTCGCCAGCTTCGACGGGCCGGCCAGAGCGATTCGCTGCGCGCTCGCGGTGCTCGACGCGCTCGCTCACCTCGGGATCCCGGCCCGGAGCGGCCTGCACACGGGCGAATGCGAGGTCGTCGCCGGCAAGCTGGCCGGAATCGCGGTGCATACCGGCTCACGCGTGGCCGCGCTTGCGCGCCCGGGCGAGGTGCTCGTCTCCCAGACGGTGCGCGATCTGGTGGCCGGCTCCGGTATCGAGTTCGAAGACCGTGGCCTGCACGAGCTCAAGGGGTTCGATGAGCCTCGCCGCCTGTTCGCAGTCCGCGGCGAAGGCGGAGCACCTTGAGTGTCACTCAGTACTACACGGCGACCAGCCTCGACGGCTTCATTGCCGACCCCGACAATTCGCTGGACTGGCTGTTCAGTCGCAAGCGCGAGGACGACGGGCCGCTGAACTATGGCGAGTTCATCGCCGGCGTCGGCGCGCTGGCGATGGGGTCGACGACATACCAATGGCTGATCGACCACGTGCTCGCGGACAGGGCCCCGGAGGAGTGGAAGTGGCCGTATGACATCCCCTGTTGGGTCTTCACCCACCGCCAGCTGCCGGTGGTGCCCGACGCGCAGATTGAGTTCACCAACGCAGACGTCGCAACGGTGCACGAGGCGATGGCCGCCGCCGCCGGTGACCGGAACATCTGGATCGTCGGCGGAGGAGACCTGGTCGGTCAGTTCGCCGACGCGGGGCTGCTGGACGAGGTCATCGTGTCGATCGCGCCGGTCACGCTCGGCGGGGGTGCGCCTCTGCTCCCCCGGCGGATCGAGTTGCGTCTGGACGAGCTGGGACGGAACGGCGACTTCGCCTGCGCGAGGTACTCCGTCGTTCGCCCGTCCGCCTGACGCCCGACGCGAGTCATCGCGGCAAGGGCCGGCACTGGGCCTGGCTAGACTGCGACGCGCGGCGAGGTAGCTCAGTTGGTAGAGAACTGTGCCGGAGCATCGCCCGGACGACTGGGCCTTGGTCAGATCAGCGAGCGATCGCCGCACCAGATCGGGTTGAACGCACAACGTCGCCGATGGCTCGGCTCGTGGCGGTGGAGATGCTCTCGTCCTCCAGGAGCGCGGCATGTGTCGCGCCGTGGGTCGTCTGGTGGACACTGTTAGCGGAGAGGGTGGCGAGCTTGTTCTGCAAAGCGAACCAGCCCGATTGCTGCCCCAGATCTGCCGTCAAGACGAAGAGTGGTTTTCTACCGAGCGTCGTGAGGGCCTTGGCTTGATCGAAGACCGTCGGTAGCTCGGCGAACTCATCGCGATCGGCCCGCAGTTCTCGTGGTGAGGAACTGAACGCGCGAGCTTCGCGACGGGGATCAGCAGGCAAGTCACTGAAGCTCAGGCCGCTCGTGAGCCGGGCGATGCCAGCGCGCGCCAGCGATGGAAGGAGAGCAGAAACACGGCGCCACATCGAATAGAAGCCGGGATACGCCGGCAGGTTGAACTGGTGCGGGGACGCGGAGTCGATCAGCGCAACGCCGGCGGTCTCCTTCGGAAAGTCCATCGCGTACACGAGGGCGTAGGTGCCACCGACGGAGTGACCGGCAAGGACGTAAGGGCCAGGAACGTGGGCAGCCGAGAGAAGCCGGTGGAGGTCGGCGGCGAGTTCGTGTCCATCCTGCTGCTCCTGCGCTTCGCCGCTCCAACCCTGACCCGCACGGTCAAAGGTGCAAACGCGAGTCTCGCGCGCGACTGTCGGTTGAACCCAAGCCCAGCTTGGGGTTCGTTCGCCGAGGCCGTTGAACAGCACCACGGTTGGAGATCCTGAGCCGACGCAGTTCAGGAAGAGACGGTGGCCATCGACCAGATAGATGCGACCGGCGGAGGGCGAGTTGCTCGTCGTCGCCTCGGCGACCGTCTCGAATGCTCCGCCAATTGCGATTAGCCCCAGGCCGACGAACGCTGGGTAGAGAAGCGCGCGACGCGACCAGTTGTGGAGGGATCGGCGCGCTCCCAGCACCGACCAGGCAACCAGGATGGCGAGCAGCGGAGGCCATACCCACCCGAGCAAGCCGAGAACGTGATCGCTTGGCGTCAGTGCGGTGAGCGCGACGCCTACGACCCCGAGGCCCACGGCAGGAGCGAGAGCCCACTGCTGCGGCTGGTCTGTTCGCCTAACGGAGAGCGCGTAGAGCGTCAGCATGCCGCAGGCGAATGAGATCAGGGCCGCGCCCGTGATGACCGGCTCGCGTGCGCCGGCGAACACAACGAGAACAAGGACGAGGCCGAGAACCAGGCCGCCGAGGATTGACCCAAGCACTATCAGTCCGATGTGTCCGCGGTTCCCTTCATCCCGGTTCGCCAGGACGCTCGAATTGCTCGCCGAGCTCGTTGGTTCAGACACGGGGCGTCGCAATCGCATTGATCGCCGTTGTGAGCATGGCAGCCTCGGCTTCGGACTCCGGGATGCGGCCGCCTTGGATTGCTGCGCTGGCCGCGTGGACGATCGCTCGGACTACTGCGAGGTGCCAGGCGACCGGGAGATCGCTCCGGAAGAGGCCTTGTTTCTGCCCGCGTTCGATCAACGGCTCTATCTGGTCGAGCATGGGGATGTGGCGCCGATGGAGCTCCTCGGCAGAGAGCCGGGCGGTGTTCATTGCGAGCAGGCCGTGGAACTGCGCGAGTTGTCGCCAGGTCGCTTGGAGTACTCGCTCAAGCGCCTCCACCGGCTCGCCGCGCTCGGGTTCGGCGCCTCTCATCGCCTCGACGACCTGCCCGACTGCGTACTCCATGACGGCGTCGAGGAGATCCGTCCGAGTCGGGAAGTGGACGTAGATGGTTGCCCTGACCACCCCGGCGCGGCGAGCGATCTCCGACATGCTGCTGTCGGGATCGCTCGCCAGCGCTTCGAGGGCGGCGTCGAGGATGGCGGCGACGCTGCGTTCGGCGTCGGCGCGGCGGCGCTTGGGGGCAGACGCTTCGGCTGGTGTCGTCGTCAGTTTCGGCATCGTTAGTGGCTGGGCATCGGGCTGGGGTTCAGCCGCATCTTTGGCACGAAGTGGCGTGCCCGCGGCAGGACGGCTAGAGCGACCAAGCTGGCGACAGTAGCGAGGAGCCCACCTGCGATGAAGGCGTGGGCGATCCCTGAGGCGGCCTGCGGGCCGGCGATGGCGCCGCTTCCGGCTGCGATCGTCGAGAAGATCGCGATCCCGATGGTGCCGCCGATCTCGTGCCCGGTCGAGTTGAGTCCGGAGATCATCCCCGTCTCCTCTTCGCGGGAGCCGGTGAGGATGGCGATCGAGACTGAGACGACGGCGACTCCGAGTCCGAGTCCGGCGACGAGCATTCCCGGCAGGACGTCACGGACGTAGCTGCCGTTCTCGCCGACGTGAGCGAGCAGGGTCATCCCGGCCGCGGCGACCAGGAAGGCGCCGGCGAGGGGGCCGCGGACGCCGTGCTTGCTGACGATGTGGCCGGATGCGTGCGCGCCGACTCCTGCCGCGAGAGCGAGGGGAATGAAGGCGAGGCCGGTCGAGAGCGGCCCCCAGCCGAGCACGTTCTGAAGGTAGAGCGAGCTGAGCAGGAAGAGGCCGAAGATCGAGCCGGCTGCGGCGAGCATCAGGAAGAGGCCGCCGCCGACTGCGCGATCGGCCAGCCGCTCGATCCGCAGGAGCGGGGTGTCGGTGCGGCGCTCGAGGGCCGCGAAAGCCGCGAGGCCGACGAGGCCGCCGAGGCCGAACAGGTGAGTCTGGACTGAGGTCCAACCGGCACCCTCGGCCTGAGTGATTCCGAAGACGATCGCGGCGAGGCTCGTGGTTGCGAGCAGGGCGCCGCGGAGGTCGAGACCCTTCCAGCGAGGCTTGCGGGTGTCTGCCGGGATGATCTTCAGTGCGGCGATTGCGAGGGCGGCTGCTACGGGGAGGTTGACGTAGAAGATCATCCGCCAGTCGGTGAACTCGGTCAGGAGACCACCGACGAGCACGCCGATTGCAGCGCCTGCGCCGCCGACGGCTCCCCAGGCGGCGAGCGCCTTCGCTCGCTGGTTGCCCTGGAATGCGGTCATGATGATCGCGAGGGCGGCTGGGGAGAGCATCGCGGCGCCGAGACCCTGGCCTGCCCGAGCCGCGAAGAGCGCACCGGCGCTGCCGGCCATCGCTGAGGCGAACGAGGATGCGATGAAGATGCTGAGGCCCGTCAGGAACATCCGGCGTCGCCCGAGGAGGTCGGCGGCGCGGCCACCGAAGAGCAGCAGGCTTCCGAAGATGAGCGAGTAGCTCGTGATCGTCCAGCTGATGTCGGCGCCGGTCAGGTGAAGGTCGGTTGCGAGACTCGGCAGCGCGATGTTCACCGCTGTGATGTCGAGGATGACCATCAGCTGGGCGATGAGCAGCACGAACAGCAGCGCGCCACTCTTCTTGCCTCCGGCCGCTTTGTGGCCGGAGGCTCCGTGCCCATGGTGTGGGCCATGAGCGCTCTTCGATGTTGCATTGGTTCGGTTGGTCTTGATGTGCATCTGCTTGATCCCCTCTAAGTTGGACATCATTGTCTGGACTACTAAATCAGACAGAGGTGTCCGATGTCAAGGGGAACATTTGCGCAGCGGGTTTCCAAGAACGCAGAACTCAGTCCTCGGGCGCGGCTTCGGAGCAACACACCTTTCGGACTTGCAACACGATTGCTCAGCCCTGCGCCTTGTACTTGCGATGAGTGTCTAGCCAAGCAGGGTGCTACGACTTCCGAAACAGCCCGCGTCTAGGAGCCGGGGTACCCTCATGTCATGACCGAACGCGCCCTCCCGATCGTCACGCTGAGTCCGCAAGTGTCCACGCCCGAGCGTGCTCGGCTAGAGCGTCAGGCTCGCCTCCTCGCCTGGGGCGGGATCGCCTACCACTTCGTTGAGTTTGCCATCGCGCTGATCGCCGGGATTGCGGCAGGCTCCATCGCCTTGATCGGGTTCGGAGCCGACAGCTTGATCGAGGCGCTCGCCGGGTTCGTCGTGCTGTGGCTGTTCACGGGTATGCGTATCGGCTCGGCTTCGGCAGAGCGCCGGGCACAACAGATGATCGCCG
Organism: Gaiellaceae bacterium; assembly: GCA_035318925.1. Classification (GTDB taxonomy): domain Bacteria; phylum Actinomycetota; class Thermoleophilia; order Gaiellales; family Gaiellaceae; genus VAXT01. Next base: position 25,815 of record DATHDS010000011.1, on the reverse strand, counting down.
GCAGCTTCTTCGTGCTCGCTGCCTACGTCGGCGTACAGTCCATCCGCAGTCTCGTCGGAGGGCTTGAGCCGGACGCAAGCTGGCTCGGAATCGGGCTGGCTGCCTTCACCATCCCGACGATGCCGCTGCTCGCGTACGTGAAGCGAGGCATCGGGAACAAGCTGCACTCGGCGGCCACCGTGAAGGAGGCGTCCCAGACGCAGCTGTGCGCCTACCTCGCGGTTGCTCTGCTAATCGGGCTGCTTGCGAACGCCGTGCTCGGCTGGTGGTGGGCCGACCCCGCCGCCGCGCTCGTGATTGCAGGCGTCGCTACCCGTGAGGGCCTCCAGAGTTGGCGGGGCGAGGGCTGCTGCGACGCTTGCTAGCCCGTACTCCGTCGCCCCGGGACGACCGCCGAGTCGTTCGTTCAACGACGTGTGCCGACATAGTCGATGCGCGTCGGTTGGATGAGCGCAGCATCGATCGCGGCCTGCTCGTCGGCCTCAGTCGTGTCGACGAGATCGGGAAAGAAATAGGGCCCGTGCGTGAGTAGCCGCCGCTCGAACCGCTCGTCCAAGAGCTGGAGCAACACCTCCCCAGGATGAAGCCTGTCGCGTTCTGTCCAATCACGGAGGTAGCTCGGCCACTCGCGGCCTGAGGCAAGCCATTCCTCTCGGCGGCGGTGTAGCCAGCCTGCTCCGTCCTCCGGTCCGAGTCGCTCGAAACACCACGCCGCGGTTTGCTCGTCGAACTTTTCCCAGGCCCACTCGACGATGACGACTGCGCCACCGCTCGCGAGCGTGCTGCTGATTCGGTCGATCACGTCGGCTGGATCGGCGACGTGATGGAGGGAGGTGGAGGCGACGACTGCGTCGACTTGCAGAGGAAGTTCAGCGCGCTCGAACTCGATCCGCCGGTAGGGCGGTTGCTCGGGTGCCTGCGGGTCGATGCCGACGGCGTCGTAGCCCTCGGCGCGCAGCATCGGTACGAAGCCGCCGAGTGGGCCACAGCCGATATCGACCACGCGCGCAGGGGGCGCAGGGAGCCTGGCCCTAACGAGCGGCCAAAGCGTGGCTAGCCAGCGCTCGGCGGGGGTCACCTCCGGCTCATCGAGCAGGCCGTTGACCGGTTCGCGGCATTGGGACTCGCGTGGCACCCGGGCAGAGCATGAAGTATCTCGCACCGACGTGAGACATCCCGGAGCGCTCGCGTCCGTGAATTATTGACCTTCGGGTGTCGGTCTAGCGGCTATGCGGTCGCGTTTCCCGTTACGCCCGGCTCACACCGCGACCGTCACGCGCAGGAAGGTTGCAGGAATGGAGGTGGCCTCGTCGCTCGAGCTTGCGTTTTGGGCGTTGAAGAGGGCGTCCAGCTCGGCCTGCAGATCGGCCTCGTGGCCGTCGGCCGCTGCAGCTTCGAACGCGTTCATGGTCGGTCCGTAGTACGTCCTGAACGCAACCAGAAATTCCGATGGTGTGTCCGGAGAGTTGAACGTGTAGGTATCCCTCTCGAACGAGATACTTTCTTCGGGCACTCCCGCGGCCGCGAATCGCTCGATCACGTTGTCCTCAACGCCCCACGTCATGGGACTGACGAACCCCTCCGGAGGTGGAGGCGAGTAGGAGGAGCTGATCTTCAGGATCTGGGCGACGAACGTCGGGTCATTGGGGATCCAGTTCCCCATGACGATCCGGCCGCCGGGCCGTGTCACACGAACGACCTCCTTTGCCACGTCGAACGGCCTCGGAGCGAACATCGCGCCGAAGATGCTGACAACGAGGTCGAAGCTGTCATCCTCAAGCTCGCTCAGATCGGACGCGTCGCCTTCTTGGAATCTGCAGTTGGTGAGGCCGGCGCTTTGTGCTCGTCCGTTCCCCGCCTCGACGAGGTTGCTGGCGATGTCGACGCCGAGGACGTTCGCCCCGAGCCTCGCTGCCGGCAGGGCCGTGGTCCCGTCGCCGCAGCCGAGGTCCAGGACGTCGAGCCCGTCAGTGATTCCCAACGTCATGACTAGCGCCTCACCGCTCTCCCGCATGCTTTCTGCAATGCGAGTGAAGTCGCCTTTCTCCCAGAGTGCCTTGTTCGGGTTGATGGTCGTGGACATGGTTGCCTCCGTTCTGTGCGAGTAAGGACTGGTCGCGGCAGAGCGTAACGCTTGATCTTCAACTATTCAAGTGATAACTTGAGAATGTGGCAAGTGGCGCAGCGAAAGTGGCCTTGTTCGACGCGTTCGCGTCTGTAGCGCAGGCGCTCGGCAGCGGCCGCCGGGCGGAGATCGTTGATCTGCTCGCGCAGGGCGAGCGCTCGGTCGAGGAGATCGCGAACGAGATCTCGCAGAGCGTTGCGAACACTTCGCAGCACCTGCGTGTTCTGGCTCGGGCGGGTCTGGTTCGTTCGCGCCGGGAGGGGACGCGGATCATTTATCGGCTGGCGAGCGAGCGGGTGGGCGATCTCTGGGCTGCGGTGCGCGATGTCGCGGTGCGCCACGTTGCAGAGGTGAATCAATTGGCGGACGAGTACCTGGGTGAGCGGGACGGTGTCGAGCATGTCTCCGCCGAGGAGCTTCAGAAGCGGCTGGCCCGAGGCGACGTCGTTGTGCTCGATGTCCGGCCGGAGCCCGAATACAAGGCGGGGCACATTCCGGGCGCGCAATCGATGCCGGTGGACGCGCTCGCGTCGCTTGCGGCCAAGCTCCCGCGCCACCGACAGATCGTCGCCTACTGCCGGGGCCCTTATTGCGTTTATGCCGACGAAGCCGTTCGCCTGCTGCAAGCGCGCGGACTGAAGGCGCGGCGCCTGGACGTCGGCTTTCCCGAGTGGCGGCGGGCGGGCCTGCCGGTCGAAACGAGCTGATGAGGAGGAGACCCCGATGCTGCTACGCCCGTTTCTGAACGACGCAACTTCTTGTGCCAGCTACCTGTTCGGTTGCGGCACGCACGCCAAGCTCGCGGTCGTCGACCCGCACACCGACCTCGTCGACGACTACATCGCCACCGCAGCCGCGCTGGGCTCGCCAATCGTGGCGGTCTTCGAGACGCACGTCCAGGCTGATCACGTCTCCGGTCTGCCCGCGCTGGTCGAGCGTACCGGCGCGACCGCCTATCTGCCGGCCAGCGTCGGTGTCGAGTTCGAGCATGTTGCGCTTGCCGACGGCGAGGTGGTGGAGCTCGGGAACACGCTCGTGACGGCTATTGCGACGCCCGGCCACGCGCCCGCCCACCACGCCTACGCGGTCACCGACCGGCGCCGAGGCAGCGATGAGCCGTGGCTGGTGTTCAGCGGCGACTCGCTCCTGATCGGCGACGTCGGCCGCCCCGACCTCCACGTCGACGACGACGTCCACGGCCAGGCGCGCCTGCTGCACGCGAGCGTGCGCCGGCTGCTGGAGCTGCCCGACTACGTCCTCCTTTACCCGAGCCACTACGCAGGCTCGGTCTGTGGCCGCGGCCTCTCGGGCAACGCCGTCTCCTCGATCGGCTTCGAGCGCGCCCACAACCCTCTGCTCGCGCTCGCTGACACGGAGACGTTCGCCGACGCACTTGTCGCTGACATGCCGCCGCGCCCGGTCGATCAGGAACGCATCGTTGCCGCGAACCGCTCCGGACAGGTGGCCGCCCCCGCATGAGGGAGGTCCGTCTGGGCCTTCGGGCAAACGGCCGTCAATTCGCGCTCCTCGTCGGGCTGAACGCACTCGTCGGCGGCATGGTTGGACTCGAGCGAAGCGTGCTGCCGCTCGTCGGCAAACAGGATTTCGGCCTGCGCTCGAGCTCGGCGATCCTCGCATTTGTCCTCGCCTTCGGTGCCGCCAAAGCGCTCACCAACCTCGCCGCCGGCCAGTTGGCCGATCGCGTCGGGCGCAAGCGGCTGTTGGTGATCGGCTGGCTCGTGGCGCTGCCGGTGCCGCTGCTGATCGGGCTCGCCCCCTCCTGGTCGTTCATCATCGCGGCCAACCTGCTGCTCGGTGTCAACCAGGGCCTCGCCTGGTCGATGACGGTCGTCATGAAGATCGACCTCGCCGGTCCGCGACGCCGTGGGCTCGCCCTCGGCCTGAACGAATCGGCCGGCTACCTTGGCGTGGCGGTGGCGGCGTTCGCGAGTGGCGCGCTCGCGGCGACCTTCGCACCGCGCACGGTCATCTGGGTCGGTGCGGCAGCCCTGGCGATCCTCGGTCTGGTGCTGACGGTCGTCTTCGTACGCGACACGGCAGGCCACGTCGTCGAGGAGCAACGGGCGCATCCCCGCACGAACCGAAGCTCGCTGCTGACCGCGCTTACGCGCGGAACGATTGGTCAGCCGGTGCTCCGTGCCTGCTCGCAGGCTGGGCTCGTCAACAACTTGAATGACGCACTCGCCTGGGGGCTCGCGCCACTTTACCTCGCAGCGAACGGAGCTAGCGTCGGTCAGATCGGCGCCGTCGCAGCCGTCTATCCGGCTGTCTGGGGCCTCGGGCAATTGCTGACCGGATGGCTTTCGGACTCCACCGGCCGGAAGCCGCTCATCGTCGGCGGAATGATCGTCCAGGCGGGGGCGCTCACCTTGCTCGTAGCCAGCGGGGGGACCTTCGCCGCGGCGCTCGCGGCGGCCGCCCTCCTCGGTGTCGGAACGGCCCTCGTCTACCCGACCCTGATTGCCGCGGTCTCCGATGCAGTCCAGCCGATCGACAGGGCGCAGGCCATCGGTGTATACCGGTTCTGGCGCGACTTCGGTCTCGTTGCCGGCGCCCTGGCAAGCGGGTTCATAGCGGACGCGTTTGGGATGGGCGAGGCGATCATCCTCGTCGCGGCCCTGACAGCCGGGAGCGGCCTCTGGGTTGCGGCGACAGCGTGGCCCCGAACCATCGGCGTGACGAATGAAACGCATCGGCCGCGCCTCACAGAACGCTTCGGCGGGTTGTAGCTTTAGCGCGATGGCCCTCGAAGTCGAGATCGACGTCGCAACGCTCAAGAGCGAGATCAAGAAGACCTACGCGCGCGTCTCGACCAAGCCCGAGGAAGACTTCATGTTCCCGACGGGCCGTGTCTGGGCCGAGGATCTCGAGTATCCCGTGGAGCTCGCCGGCGTCCCCGACCTCGCGGTGGAATCCTTCGCGGGCGTCGCCAACCCCTTCTCGCTCGGCAGGCTAGAGCCCGGCGAGCGGGTGCTGGACCTAGGCTGCGGTGCCGGGACGGACTCGCTCGTCGCAGCCCAGATGGTGGCCCCCGAGGGACACGTGGTCGGCATCGACATGACGCGCGAGATGCTCGACAAGGCGCAACGCGCCGCCAGTGAAATGGGTGCCGGAAACGTCGAGTTCGTCGAGAGCGAGGCCGAGCAGCTTCCGTTCGGGGACGCGAGCTTCGACGTCGTGATCTCGAACGGCGTCATCGACCTCATCCCCGACAAGGATGCGGTCTTCTCCGAGCTTTACCGCGTGCTTGCGCCGGGTGGGCGAATGCAGATCGCCGACGTGACGATCCAACGACCGGTGAGCGAAGAGGGTCGGCGGAACATCGACCTCTGGACGGGCTGAATAGCCGGAGCTCTGCTGGAAGCAGAGTACGCGAAGCTCCTCGAGAAACACGGGTTCGAGCGGATCGAGTCCGGCAACCTCGTGGCCACTTACGCCCGCTCGAAGTTCGAGGACACCCGGCGGAAGGCGATCAAGTTCGGGGCGCATGGTACGACCACCAAGGCTTTCAAGCCGGAATAGCTGTTGCGGCCATTCTGCGTCGAAGTCTGGGTCGGACTCCGCAGGCGAGGCTCGCCTCCGGGGCGCCGTCCGATCAGCCCCGGAACCAGCAAAAAGGTGCGCTCGCGGTTTCCTCTCTTCGCTCTAGCCACACTGCGAACCACCCGAAAATGACTCGGCAGTGTGTTCGATACGCTGGAATCCGCTTCATTGCGCGGCGAGGTAGCTCAGTTGGTAGAGCACACGGCTGAAAACCGTGGTGTCGCCGGTTCGATTCCGGCCCTCGCCACCTCCGTCTGACGCGAAAAAAGGACGTCCGGGCCGGTGCTACCGTGCCGCGAACGTCCTCTTGCCCCGAGATTACGCGCGGTCGGACTTTCTCGCCACCAGTGCCGTTCCCATCCCGGCCGCAAAGTCTGCAAAGTCCGTAAAACCTCTCGGCGAGAGCTCCCTCCGGAGAACTTCGGGCGAAACGTAGATCGGCGTGCCGGCCCCGCCGGAGAACGAGAAGACGACGCTGCCGCCGGGAGCGACGACTCGCGCAAGCTCGTCGAAGAACGGGATCATGTTCGCAAGCGAGACGAGGTCGAACGACGCGTCGGGATAGGCAAGCCGTTCCGCGTCGGCCTCCTCGAAGCGCACGCGGTCGGCGAGCTCCGGCGGCGTCAGGTCCCGGGCCTCAGCGAGCATCGCGGCCGCGAGGTCCACGCCCACGACCTCCGCGTCCGGATAGCGCCTCGCCAGGAGGAAGGCGGCTCTGCCCGTCCCGGTTCCCAGATCGAGCACGCGCTTCGGCGGCCTGTCGATCGAGTCGAGCGCCGCTTCGAGCGACCCAAACGCATCCGGGCCCCGCATCTGGTCCCAGCGAGGGGCGATCCGGTTGAACTGGAGCCGCGTCAACCGACGAAGCAGCCGCCACGCCCATGGGCGGCGCACGACCTGGTTGGTCGTGAAGCGCGCGAACTTGCGGCCGAGCCCCTCGAGAACGCTCACTCGGCGACCCGGACCCGAACGTCGACTCCCGGACGCGCGAAGAACGTCTCGGCCGCGCTGCCGCCACTGATCGCGATCGCGATGTTGTCGTAGGCGTCCTGGTAGAGAATGATCTCGCCGGCTCGCGCATCGGCGTAAGTGCGGGCCGCGATCGCGTAGTAGCGCTCCGATCCGAGCTCGAGCTCCACCTGGGTGCCCGGCTCGATACCGAGTCGCTCGAGGTGCTCCCGGGTCAGGTTCAGCTGCATGTTTCCGAAGCGGTCGACGTAGAGGCAGCACGCGCGAATCCGCCGGTCGCTGACCTCGGGCTGCGGCACGTCGAGCTGCGCGAGCGAGCCCGGCTCGATCGCGGGCCCAAGCTCCTCGATCGCGACCCCGTTCGCGAGATGCGCCGCGGCCGGAGAGAAGACGTCCCGGCCGTGGAACGTCGCCGAGACTGGCTCGAGCGCGTAGTCGCGATTCGTCACCTCGTGGGCGGCATCGATCCCTCCGAGCTTCTTCGCGGCAGGGATCAGCAGCCCGTTGTCCGGCCCGACGAAGAGACGCCCGTCCCCCGACCGGAGCGCAAGAGCGCGGCGCTCGGTGCCGACATACGGATCGACGACCGCGAGGTGAACTCCTTCCGGATGGTACGGAAGCGTGTTCGCGAGCACGAGCGCGCCCTGGAGCACGCCCTGCGGCTGGATCCCGTGGGTGATGTCGATGATCTCGATCTCGGGCGCGATCCGCTTCATCACGCCGTGGCAGGTGCCGACGAAGTCGTCCTCGAGCCCGAAGTCGGTCAGGAAGGTGACGAACACGTCAGGGCCACGCTAAAGCACTGACTGCGGCGATGAGCCCGTCGATGTCGTGCGTGCCGGCCTCGGCGACGACTTGAAGCCCGGCGGCCTCTGCCGCGCGTGTTGTCTGCGGGCCGATCGAGACTGCCGGGATGTTCGTTCCGAGCTCGGCGAACGAGCGGGCCGCCGAGCCGGACGCGAGCACGACGAGGTCGCCCTCCGGCAGCGCCGCAGGACGCAGGGGATGCGTGCGGTAGAGCGCGACGAAGTCGGCGCCGAGCTCCTCGACCGGCCGCCGGCGTGCGCCCTCTGCCGCCGCAAAGAGCACTCGGCCCTCCGGCCGCGGGAACTCGGCAACGAGGCCGTCCTGCGAGGAGACGGTGGGGACGAATGCGGGCTGGACCCCGAGCTCGCGCAGCGTCTCGGCCGTCCCGGGGCCGACGGCGGCGATCTTCGGCAGCTCGCCGTCCGCCCGGGCGACGAGCTCGCGGGCGCCGTTCGGGCTCGTCACGATCACCCACTCGTACCCCTCGACGTCGACCGGCCCGGCCAGCGGCTCGATCCGGATCAGCGGGCACTCGACGACTTCGTGACCGAGCTCTTCCAGGCGGGCAGCGAGCAGGTCGGCCTGCGCTCGCGCCCGCGTGACGATCACCTTCACGCAGGAACCAGCAACAGCAGCTCGGCGGCCAGCGCGTCGGGATCGTCCCCGCTTCGCCGCTGCACCCAGCCGCCGTCCGGATCCGCGACGAGACCGGTCAGGGTCTCCCCATCGTGGTACGCGGCGATCGGCGCCAGACACCCCCCTCCAATCAGAGCGACGCAGCGCCGCTCGGCGGCGACCCGCCGGTGGGTCTCGGGGTCGTTCGCCCCGGCCACGAGCTCCTCCTCGCCGACCCGCACCTGGAGCGCAAGCGCACCCTGGCCCGCCTCGGGGAGCAGCTCCTCCGGCTCGAAGCGGTGGCCGATTTTGGCGCCGAGCCCGAGCCGGTCGAGCCCGCAGGCGGCGAGAACGACTGCGTCCAGACCACGCTCGCCCCGCTTGCGCAGGCGGGTGTCGATGTTCCCACGCAGCGGCTCGATCGAAAGCGTGGGCTCGAGCGCGAGCAGCTGGGCCCGGCGGCGCACGGAGGCCGTCCCGATCCTCATCTCCGGCCGGACGGCGTCGGTGCCGCAGAGCGCGTCTCGCGGATCCTCGCGCGCCGGGTAGGCGCCGACGACGAGGCCGTCGGTGTCGGTCGAGGTCATGTCCTTCGCGGAGTGGACGGCGACGTCGATGCGCCCGTCGAGCAGCGCCTCCTCGAGCTCCTTCACGAACACGCCGCGCTCGCCGATCTCGCCGAAGGGCTTCGTCCGGTCGCGGTCGCCGGCCGTCGTGATCGGGATGAGCGCGATCTCGATTCCGGGCCCGCGCAGCCGGTCGCAGGCCAGCGCGGCCTGGGTCAGGGCGAGCCTACTTCCGCGACTTCCGACCCGGAGCAGCATCCTCGTCCTCCCCCAGACCGAAGAGATGGCGGGCCGCGTCGACATACCCGGAGCCCTCCGTCGCGGCCGCTTCCTTGAGCCGCACGATCGGGACGTGCAGGAGCTTGTTCACGATCTGCGTCGTCAGCGATTCGACCGTTCGGCGCTCGCTCTCGGAGAGGCCGTCGAGCCGGCCCGCGGCCTTGGCCAGCTCACCCGACCGGATGCTTTCGGCCCGCTCGCGGAGCGATGCAATCGCCGGGACGACGTCGAGCGAGGCCTGCCAGTCGCGGAACCGGCCGGCCTCGTGCGCGACCATCGACTCGGCGCGCGCCGCTTCCCGCCACCTGCCGCTGAGGCTTTCGCTGACGACCGCCTGCAGGTCGTCGACGTCGTACAGGTAGCAGTCGTCGAGGTCGGCGACCGCAGGCTCGACGTCGCGCGGGACGGCGAGGTCGATGACGAACAGCGGGCGGCCCTTACGTTCCGGCATTCGCTCCGCGTTCAGGACATAGCCCGGGTCGCTTGTCGAGGAGACGACGACGTCTGCGCGGGCGAGCTCGCCCTCGATGTTGTCGAACGCGACGGCCTGTCCCCCGAACCGCGCCGCCAGCGCCTCGGCCCGCTCCTGCGTCCGGCTCGTGACCGCCGAGATCGAGGCGCCCCGCGCGGCGAGGCTGCGGGCTGCGAGCTCGCTCACGTCTCCCGCGCCGACAAGTAGCACGCGGCAACCGTCAAGCTCGCCGAACACCTGCTGGGCGAGCGCCGCGGCCGCCGAGGAGACCGACGCGGGGCTTTCGCCGATCGCGGTCTCGGCGCGGACCTTCTTCCCAGCGTGCAGCGCCTGCCGGAAGAGCCGGTCGAGGACCGGACCGCACGCGCCGGACTCGTAGGCGGCGCGCACCTGGCCCAGGATCTCGCCCTCGCCGGGCACGAGCGAGTCGAGCCCGGCGGCAACGCGGAAAAGGTGGAGCGCAGCCGCTTCGTCGCGCAGCCGGTAGAGCTCGATCTCCCCCTCCGCCAGGGCAGCGCCTGCGAGGCGCTCCGCCAAGTCGGGATCTTGGTGAGCGAGATAGAGCTCCGTGCGGTTGCAGGTCGAGAGGCAGACCGCCTCGCCTCCGTCGGCAAGGCGCCGCGCGAGCTCCGCCGCGCCGTCGAGGTCGAGGGCGACCCGCTCCCGCACCTCGACCGGAGCCAGCCTGTGCGAAGTGCCGACGAGAACGAGGTTCATGCGAAATGCCCCGTCTGCAGGCTGAGCTGGAGCGCGATCACGAGCGCAAAGCCGATCAATGCCGTGTACGCGGCCCGCCGGCCCCGCCAGCCCACACCGAACCGCAGGGCCAGGAACGCCCCGTACACGGCCCACGTGAGCACGGTCAGCACGATCAGCGGATCGAGGTCGGACCCGTGCCGCAGGCGCGCGAAGCCCGCGGCCATGCCCAGGGTGAGGACGGGCAGGGAGAACGCGACGGTTCGAGCGACGAGCGACTCGAGCGTGACGAGCGACGGCGCCCGGAAGCGGAGCACCGTGGAGCTGCGCCGCTTGAGCTGCCGCTCCTGCCAGAGGTAGAGCGCCGCGAGCGCGGCGGCCAGCGTGAGGCCCGCGAAGCCAGCGAGCAGGAGCCCGACGTGGAGGACGAGGAAGAGCGTCGAGTACCCGGACTTGCCGGATCCGGCGACGCCGCCCGCCGCATACGACACGGCGAGCAGGAGCGCCGCGAGCGGCATCACGACGAGCCCGAGCAGCCGGTACCGCGGCCGGCAGCCCCAGATCAGGTACGCACCGACGACGAGCCAGACGAACAGGTTGAGCGAGCCGGCCCATGTGTCCCACGGAAAGCCGTCCGCGCGCGCGGCCTGCGCGACGAGCAGCGCCGTCTGCACGAGCCACCCGACGCGGACGCCCCAGGTCCCGAGACGGCCCAGCGAGCCCGGGTGCCGCGCATCGCCCGCGTAGGCGAACGCCGCCTCTCCGTACGCCAGGAGCGCCGGCCAGAAGAGGAGCTCAGCCACCCCGCTTCTCCCGCGCCGCGCGCGCCAGGTCGGCCAGCTCCTGCTCGAGCCGCCCGACCTTCAGCGCGATGATCAGCAGGTAGGCGAGCAGCGCCCCCAGCAGAACGAGATAGGCCGCGGTCACGTACTTCTCCGACGTCGTCACGCCAGTAGCTCCCGCAGCTCGCGCAGGCTCGCGTCGATGCGCTTCCCCGCGAGCTCGACGCGGTAGAGGGTGGCGGCGAGCGTCAGCATTCCCGCAAAGCAGACGGCCACGGAGACGAGCATCGTGCCTGGGAGGTTCGCGCCCTTGTGCGTGAAGATCGTCGGGTGCAGGATCGTCCCCGCGATTCGCACGGCGAGGAAGCTGACCGGGATCAACACGACACCGAAGAGCGCATAGACCGCCGAGTTGCGCTCGCGCCGCGGCCCCGGATCCGTCGAGTAGCGGAGCATGAAGTACGAGGAGTAGAAGAGGAACAGGATCAGGAACAGTACGAGCTGACGCTCACCCCAGGTCCACCACTGACCCCACGAGACCTTGGCCCAGATCGAGCCGGTGACGAGCGTGAGCAGGCCGAAGATGACGCCCATGTGGATCGCGGTGTAGCTCTCGAGGTCGTAGCGCCGGTCGCGCGTGCCGAGCAGCCGCAGCGCCTTCCACGCACCGACGATGAAGCAGGCGTACGCGGTCAGCGCGATCGGAACGTGGATGTAGAAGATCTTCTGGCTGAAGCCCTGGTCGGCGTCCTCGGGCGCCCAGAAGAAGGCGAGCGCAAGCCCCCCGACGAGGAGGCCCGTGGCTGCGACCGCAAGTGCCGCGGCAACCGAGGCGTCGCCGGCTTTGCCGGCTCGACCGTTTCTATTCCGTGACCACGTACTCAAAGCTCGCCCAGCAGAGGATCGCAAAAACCGCGTCGTACAGACCGAGAAAGGCGAGGAAAGAGCCGGGATTGGCCGCGACGCTCGCGCCGACTCCACCGATCACGACCGGAATCACGAGCGGCAGGAACATGAGCGGCAGGAGCAGCTCGCGCGCGCGGCTCGCGGCGGCCATCGCGGCCAGCAAGGTGCCGATGGCGGCAATCCCGACGTCGGCGAGGGCGACCGCGGCCACGAGCTCCCACGAAAGCGAGTGGAAGAAGAGCGCGAACGCCGGCAGCGCGACCAGCTCGGCCAGGACGAGGAACGCGGTCACGCCGAGCGTCTTCCCGAGCCAGATCGCGCTGCGGTCGCACGGCGCGAGGACGAGGCCGTCGAGGGCTCCCTGCTCGCGTTCCGCGGCGAAGGCGCGGCCGAGGCCGAGCAGCGCGGTGAAGACGATCGCAATCCAGAGTAGGCCCGTCTCGGCGCGGGCCGAGGAGCCGGCCGGCAGCGCGAAGTGGAAGACGGTCAGCGCCGAGACGACGAAGAGGAGCATCGCCGGCAGCGTTTCGCGCGAGCGGAGCTCGAGGAGGAGGTCCTTCCGCGCGAGCGCGGCGACGTCTGCGGCGTAGCCGCTCATACGAGGGCGAGCCGCGCGGTTGCCCGGGTCTCGAGCGACCCCGGGTCGTGCGTCGCGACGAGCGCGGTGCAGCCCGCGCGCTCGGCGAGCTCCTGGTGGAGCAGATCAGTGCCCTCGGCGTCCAGGCCGTCGAACGGCTCGTCGAGCAGGAGCAGGTCCGGGTCATGCAGGAACGTGCGGCAGAGGGCCAGGCGCTGGAGCATGCCGCGGGAGAAGGTCCCGGCCCGCTCGTTCCTCACGCGCCAGAGCCCGAAGCGCTCGAGCATGGCGCCGGAGCGCTCGCGCCGCTCCGGCAGCCGGTACAGGCGCCCGTAGAGATCGAGGTTCTCGAGCGCCGTCAGCTCCCGGTAGAGGAGCGCCTCGTGGCCAAGGAACCCGATCGCCGCCCGCGGCGCCTGAACGCCGAGCTCGCCGCCGGTCGGCGCGGCGAGCCCCGCGCAGAGGCGTAGCAGGGTCGTCTTCCCGGACCCGTTCGGCCCCGTCACGAGCACGAACCCGCCACGCGGCACCTCGAGATCGAGCCCATCGAGGACGCGCTTGTCGCCAAACCGCTTGGACAGCTCCCGGGCCCGAATCACGGCATCGAGTGTAGTCCGGAGGGTTCGGCGTCCCTAGCCAGGACCGCTCCATCAGCCTGTCACCAGAGGCCGTGTCCAGTGCCAGGCACCGGACATGTCGGGCAGAGACGTGTCCGGCCTAGAGCGAGTCGGCCAGGACGAACGCGAAGAACGCCACGCTGATGACGCCGTTCATCGTGAAGAACGCGGTGTCCAGGCGGCGCAGGTCTCCCGGGCTGACCAGGGAGTGTTCGTAGAGGAGGAGCGCCGCGACCGCAGCGACGCCGAGCCAGTAGAAGATGCCGACCGAGAGGCCGAGTCCCGCGGCGACGAGCAGCGCCACGGTCAGGGCATGGAGCAGCCGCGCGCCCCAGAACGCGCCGCCCTCGCCGAAGCGGGTCGCGACCGAGCGCAGCCCTTCTCGCCGGTCGACCTCGACGTCGAGGAGCGAGTAGAAGTGGTCGAACCCCGCCACCCAGCAGGCGACGGCCCCTCCGAGCGCCCAGGCCTGCCAGGGCAGCTCGCCCTTGATCGCAACCCAGCCGCCGACCGGGGCGAGACCGTCCACGGCTCCGAGCCACAGGTGCGAGAGCCAGGTGAAGCGCTTCAGATACGGGTAGATGACGAAGCCCACGACCGGGATCGGCCACAGCCAGCGCACAAGCGGGTCGAGCTGGTAGACGGCGAGCAGGAAGATACCCAGCGACGCGGCGCAAAAGAGCGCCACCTGCCAGCCGGTCAGCCGCCCGGCGGGCAGTTCGCGGGTCGCCGTGCGCGGGTTGCGCGCGTCGATGCCGGCGTCGACCAGTCGGTTCAGCCCCATCGCCAGCGAGCGGGCACCGACCATCGCGACCGTGATCCAGAAGAGACCGTGCGCGCTCGGCACGCCGTCGACGGCGAGGAACGCCCCCACGTAGGCGAACGGGAGCGCGAAGACCGTGTGCTCGATCTTCACGAGCGAGGCGAACCGCTTGGCCAAGGAGCCGACTGGGCGGATCCGCATCAAAGGGCGGGCGGGCTTCGCCTGCCCGGCCGGATTGGAACGGCGGCGATCACGACTGGCGGTGGGCCGTCTCCTCGCCGGCCAGCAGCTTCAGCGCATGCTCCAGCGCCGGCTGCAGGACGGCGAACCCGTCGCGGCAGCCTCCGGTCGAGCCCGGCAGGTTGACGACGAGCGTCTGGCCGCGGACACCGGCAACCCCTCGGGAGAGCAGGGCGTGCGGCGTCTTTGCGATCGAGTCGGCGCGGATCGCCTCCGCGATCCCCGGCGCCATGCGCTCGAGGACGGTCATCGTCGCCTCGGGCGTCACGTCTCTCGGCCCAAGGCCGGTGCCGCCGGTGGTCAGGACGAGTCTCGCTTCGCCCGCGAGCTCTTCGATCGCCTCGGCGATCGCGTCCCGCTCGTCGGGCACGACGCGCCGCACGACGTCGTAGCCCTCGCCGCGCAGCAGCTCCTCTAGGAGATCGCCGCTCGCATCATCGCGAGTCCCCATATCAACGCCGTCCGAGACCGTGAGGACGGCGGCCTTCACGCCGGCGCCTTCGTCTTCTCGACGAGGCGCACTTCGGTCAGCTCCATGCCGTCGTCGACGGCCTTTGCCATGTCGTACACCGTCAACGCAGCGACCGTGGCACCCACCAACGCCTCCATCTCGACGCCGGTCTGCGCCGTCGTCTCGGCCGAAGCCGTGATCTCCACCGACTCCTCCCCGACGGAGAGCTCCACGTCCACGTGGGTCAACGGCAGCGGGTGGCAGAGCGGAATCAGCTCGCTCGTCCGCTTCGCAGCCATGATCCCGGCGATCTGCGCCGCCGCGAGCGCATCCCCTTTCGGCAGCTCGCGCAGGCGCCGCGCCGTCGCAGGAGCCATGCGCAGGCTCGCGCGCGCCACCGCGCGCCGCCGCGAGACGTCCTTCCCGCCAACGTCGACCATCCGCACACGGCCGGTCTCGTCGACGTGCGAGAGGTCGCTCACGTCGCCGCCCGGGCCGACCAGCGGTCGAGATCCTCGAGCTGGGTCTCGAGCCAGGCGGCGACGTCGTGGGCCCGCACCTGCTCGCGGATCGCCTCCAGCCGGGCGCGGCGCTCGTCCCGCGGCATCTCGATCGCCGCATGGATCGCCTGCGCCTGCGCCTCGATGTCGAACGGATTGACCGAGAGCGCCCAGGGCCCGAGCTCCTCGTGCGCCCCGGCGTTCTCCGAGAGGATCAGAACGCCGTCGCGCTCGTTCACGAGCGGCCCCTCCTTCGCCACGAGGTTGAGCCCGTCGTAGATCGCGTTCACGAGCAGCACGTCGTACTGCTTGTAGGCAGCCACGGTCAGCGGGAAGTTGTCCTCGATGCGCAGGTCGACCGGCGTCCAGCCGTTGCGCTGAAACCGATCGTTGACGACCCGCGCGGCGCGCTGGATCGCGCCCACGTACTCCGCGTACTCGGGGATGTCCTGCCGCGAAGGGTCGAGGAGCGCGAGCATCCCCACCCGCCCGTGCATCTCGGGGTGGGCGTGCAGATAGAACTCGAACGCCCGAAACCCGCGCACGACGTTCTTGGACGGGTCGGTGCGGTCGACCCGCAGCACGAGGAACTCCGGCCGTCGCGCTGCCAGGTCGGCTTCGCAACGCCGAACCTGCTCGCTCACGGCGAGCTCCTCGAATTCGGCGGGGTCGACCGAGATCGGCCGCGCGGCGACAAAGGTGCGGCCGTCTCGGTGCGTGACGATGCTCTGCTCGAAGTCGCAGTCGGCGACGAGCAGGTCGCGGCTCGACCGGAGAAAGCTCCGGCGCCAGCGTTGCGCGTGGAAGCCGAGCACGTCGTTTGCGAGCAGCCCGTCGTGGAGAGCGTCCCGGATCGGCTCCGGCAGCACCCGCCAGATGTTCGGCCCGGGCCAGGGAATGTGGACGAAGTGGGCCATCGGCACATCCGGCCGCGCTTCCCGGACGTACCGGGGCGCCAGATAGAGGTGGTAGTCGTGGAAGAACACCGCCGCGTCGGGTTGGGCCTCGAGCTCGGCGAGCGTCGCGTCCGCGAAGGCCCGGTTGACCGGGACGTAGCCCTCGTCCCAGGCGTGATAGAGGCCCTGGTCGATATCCGGGGCGTAGGCGAGCCCCCAGAGATAGTGCTGGAGAAACCAGAGCGTCGGGTTCGCGACGACGTTGTAGAACCAGTCGTAGGCCGCAGGGTCGTGGGCGACGAGCCGCAGCCGGTACGAAGACCCGTCGCGCGCGAGCTCCTCGACCGCCTCGCCCCCGGCCTCGTCGACGACCGCGCGGTCTTCCTCCGTCATCGCACTCGCGATCCAGGTCACGTCGTGATGGGCGACCAGGCTGCGGAGGGCGGTGACGAGCCCGCCGCCGCCGCGCCGGGCCACGCGCTTGCCGTCCTCGTCGCGCGAGAACGAGGCGGGGCCGCGGTTCGAGACGACGATCAGCCGCCGGCGCTCAACCATCGCGGGGGACCCTAGCGCTCTAGCGCGCGGAGGCAGTCGTGGCGACGGTGACGAGGCCGGTCTCGCCGAGCTCGTTCCCGTCGAGGCGATTGAACAGCGCCAGCCAGTCCCGCAGCAGACGGGGCATGAGGAAGCGCTGGCGGACGTCCTCCTTCCCCCGCCGCCCGCGAGCCGACGCCGCGGCTGGGCCGTCGAGGATCTCGCGACACGCGTCGGCACACTCCACTGGAGAATTGACGAGCCAGCCGGTCTCCCCGTCGCGGATCTGCGCAACGATCCCGCCGGCGCGGCCCGCGACGGTCGGCCGCCCCTTCCACAGCGCCTCGGTCACGGTCAATCCGAAGCCTTCGCGAATCGACTTCTGGATGACCGCGGCCGAGTGCACCTGGAAGGCATTGACCTCGACGGAACCGATGTTGTTGAGGTTCGAGAGGATGAAGATGTCGGGGTCGCCGGCTGCGTGGGCGACGGTACGGTTGTAGTAGTCCCAGCCCTCGGGATCGTCATGGGCCATCGAGCCGACGAGCGCGAGCTGCACGTTCGGATGGGTCTGCTTGACGAGCCGGTACGCATCGATCACGCCGAGCGGGTCCTTCCACGGATCGAAGCGCGAGATCTGCGTCAGCAGCGGCCGCTCGAGATGGATGCCGAACTGGTCGACGACGTACGCTGCGTCCTCGGCCGAGAGGGCCATGTTCTTTGGAGTCAGCGGATCGATCGCGGGCGCCCAGATGAATGCCTGGCGCAACGGGACGTGCTGGGGCACGTACTCCGGCATGTGGAAGATCGACGCGTCGTAGCGCTCGAGCGACGGGGCCAGGAAGTCGAGGACGGCGCGGTTCGGAGCCGAGAGGTCGATGTGGCAGCGCCAGATCCAGCTCGCTGATGACTCCGGAAAGTGGTCGATGATCGCCGCCGGCTGCGGGTCGTGGACGATCACGAAGTCGTAGTCGTCCTGGAGCTCCGCGGCGTTCATCGCGTTGTACCGGCGGAAGATGTCCTCCTGTGTCGCCGTCAGGCCGTGCAGGTCGCCCTGGAGGGCGTTGTGAATCGCCTTCGTGACCCCGAAGAACTCGTCGTCGCCCATGATGATCCGCCACTCGACGTCGAGACCGACGTCCTTCATCAACGGCACGAGCGCGTAGTTGATCTCGGCCACGCCGCCGCCGAACGCGGTCGCGGACAGGTGCAAGACCCGCTTGCCCGCGAGCGGCTCCGCGAGCGTGCGGATCTCGTCCATCACTCCACGCGAAGCGAGCGACGCATAGTCCGCGATGGACTTCTTTCCGACGTCTACGAGCTGGAGCATGGGAATCCCGGCGGCTGCCCACGATACCCAGGCCGGGCGGCTAGTTGTCGAGGAACTTGACGAAGCGGAGCCGTGAACCGTGGCCGTCGCTCCGGTCGCCTGCCTCGAACTCGTCCGAGACGGCCTTGATGATCGCGATGCCGAGGCCGCCCTCCTCGAGATCGGTCTCGTCACCCCGGTCTCCCTGTACGTCGAAGCCGGGACCGTCGTCGGCGACCTCCACGACGAACCGGTCCGGCTGCAGCTCGTAGAGGATCTCGACCGTCCCCTCGCCGTCCCCGTATCCGTGCCGAACGGAGTTCGAGCAGGCCTCGGTGACGGCGAGCTTGAGGTCGCCGAGCGTCTCCTCGCTCAGCGGGCGCAGGCGGGAGAGGCCGCTCAGGGCCAGGCGGACGAGCGTGATGTATTCGGGCTTCGCCGGAATGGTTAGCCGGACGGTGGGCCCGTAGCCCACACCCGCCGCAGACTGTGTATGTGCAGACATCGAATCGGTCGGCTTGGTTTACCCCAGCGCGGGGTTCCTAACCAAGATGATGGTGCCTCAGCGGCTCGTCTCCGGCGCGATCGGCCGTGACCCGAGCCGCACGCGCACGACCCGCCGCTCGCCGCCCCGGACGATCGTCAGCGCCACGCGCTCTCCCGGAAGCCTCGCGGCCACCTGGCGGACGACGTCATCGGCGCTGCGCACGGCCTGCCCGTTGACAGCCACGATCAGGTCGCCGCCCTTGGTGATCGCCTCGCCGTTGAACAACTCGTCTCCGCTCCCACCCCGCAGACCGGACTCGTCGGCGGGGCTGCCGTCCCGCACAGTGCTGATGATGGCGCCGCGAGCGGTCTTGTAGCCCAGGTGGCGGGCGAGTGTCGGCGTCAGGGTCTCGGTCGTGACGCCGAGGTAGGCGTACACCACGTGGCCGACCGCTGCGAGCTGCTGCATCGAGCGCTGCGCTGCGTTGATCGGGATCGCGAAACCCACGCCCTCTGCCGTCCCACTGTCGGTGCGAATCTGGGCGTTGATCCCGATTACGCGCCCGCGGGCGTCGAAGAGCGGGCCGCCCGAGTTTCCGTGTGTGATCGGCGCGTCGATCTGGATCGCGTCCACGACCTTGTAGGTCGACGTCAGCGACAGGATCGAGCGCCGCACCGCCGAGACGACGCCGACGGCGATCGAGTCCTCGTTCCCGAACGGGCTGCCCATCGCTGCAACCGGGTCGCCGGCGCGGACCCGAGACGAGTCGCCGAGCGGAACGGGCGAGAGCGCATGAGCGTCGGGCGCTACGCGCAGCAGCGCCACGTCGTCGTAGACATCCCAGCCGGTGATCTCGGCCTTGACCCGGTCCCCGTCCCTGAAGCCGATGAAGACCCTGTTCGCCTCCGTCGTCTTGGCCGCATCGCCCGCGTTGCTGATCACGTGGGCACTCGTGAGGATGTAGCCGCGATCCGAGACGACGAACCCGGAGCCCTGGGCCCCGTGCGGGTCGCTCTTGTCGAAGAACGCGAAGACGGTGACGACGCCCGCCGAGCGCGCCGCGTAGATTCGGGACGGGTCGAAGCCGTTGCCGAGCAACGGACGGGCGCTCGCGGAGATCGGTTCGTTGGGACCGCCGAGGCCGAGCCCACGCGCATCCCGCGGCACGTAGACCGTCCTCGTCTGGCGGTCCGCGAGCCCCGTCATCTTCGCTCCGAGCAGCGCGAGCGAGCCGCCGAGAACGGCGGCGGCGAGCGCGGCGAGGACGACCGGCGAGGTTCTGCGCATCCACCAACTGTAGCCAGCCTCCCTCCGCAAGAGGTCGTCCGGCTCGTTGTCTATCCTGACAACTTACTCGACAGGCGGCGAGGAGGTGCGCGAGGAAGCCGGCAGGGACAACGTGAAGGAGGTTCGTCCGGGCTGGGAGTCGAGAACGATCTCGCCCTGCATCGCTTCGGCGAGCTCGCGTGCGATCGCGAGGCCGAGGCCGCTCCCCGACGCTCGGCCGGTGCCGTCCCCGCGATAGAAGCGCTCGAAGACCTGGACGGCCTCTTGCGCGCCGATTCCGGGCCCGTCGTCCTCGACGACGAGCGAGACCTGATCGCCGTTCCGACCGGTGCGGATCCGGACTTGGGTGCCGGCCGGCGTATGGCGAAGGGCGTTCTCGACGAGGGCGCGACCGACCTGGAGAATCCGCTGCTCGTCGCCGAGACCTGTCGAACTGCCGTCGATCTCGGGCTCCAGGCGATGGTCGCTCCCCTGGGCGCGAGCCTCGAACTCCTCGACGAGCAGCTCCGCGACGCGCGAGAGATCGACAGGGTCCCGGTCGACGCGGAGGCGCCCCGCATCGAGGCGGGAGAGATCGAGGAGCTCGCCGGCGAGCTTCGTCAGACGGTCGACCTGCTCACGCATGCGGACGAGGAACTCGCGCTTGGTCGCATCGTCGAGGTCCTCGTCCAGGAGCAGCTCGAGGTGGCCGCCCAGAGAGAAGAGCGGCGTCCGGAGCTCGTGCGAGGCATTGGCGATGAACTCGCGGCGCGCATGCTCGAGCCCGGCGAGGCGGAGTCGCATGCGGTCGAACGCGCGGGCGAGCTGTCCGAGCTCGTCCGGGCTCGAATCCTCGATCGGTTCGTCGAACGTCCCGCTCGCGATTCGCTCGGCCGCCTGCTCGAGCCGGTGGATGCGCCGGGCAAAGAGCCGCGCGCCGCCGTAGCCGAGGCCGAGCGCCGCCGCGAGGGCGATCAGCGCCGAGATCAGCAAGCGGCGCTTCACGAGCCTGACGCTGGACAGCGAGTCCTCGATCGAGCTGGAGACCAGGATCACGTGGGTAGCTTTCGCAGGCGTCGCGGCCTCGGCGTACTGCCGGCCACCGCGCGTGACCACGCCGCGCGCGTTGTCCAGCGTCATAGCCGCCCTGTTTGCGATCCGATCGTCGGCGATGCCGCCGACCGCTCCACCGCCGCCCTGGTCCGCGATGCAGATGAGGTCGAGCGGCGTCCGGGTGGACACCTCACAGATCGTTACGCGCGTGTTCGTCGCCGATGCGAAGCGAAGCGCCAGATCATCCGGCGTCAGCGAGTTCTGGTTGAACTGATCGGCAACGCGCGCAGCGACCGTCGCCATCTGGTCCTCTCTCGACCCGACGAGCCGGTTCTGGAGCGACGGGACGACGATCAGGTAGACAAAAGCGAGGACGCCCGCGACGACGACGAGCAGCGCGAGGCTGAGCCGGGCCCCGACGGTCCGGAACCAGCTCACGGCTCTCGCAGCCGGTAGCCGGCCCCGCGCACGGTCAGGATCAGCTCCGGCTCGCTCGGATCCCGTTCGATCTTCTCTCGTAGATGGCGAACATGGACGTCGATCGTGCGCGGCTCACGGTACGACGAGTCGCCCCAGATCGCCTGGAGCAGGGCGCGGCGGCTGAAGACCTTCCCCGGCTGCGCCACGAGCGTTCGCAGGAGCTCGAACTCGACGTACGTGAGGTCGAGCGCCTTGCCGTCGACCGTGGCGAGCCGCCGGTCGGGGTCGAGCGAGACGTTGCCCGAAACCAGCGGTTCCGCCTCGGGCGCGTCACGCCGGGGTGCGCCGGCACGCCTGAGCAGAGCCCGCACCCGGCTCCTGAACTCGCGAATCGAGAACGGCTTCGTGATGTAGTCGTCCGCGCCGAGCTCGAGCCCGAGCACCGTGTCGAACTCGTCGTCGCGGGCCGTGAGCATGATGATCGGCACCGAGCTCTCGGCCCGAAGCCGCTTGCACACCTCGAGGCCGTCGAGCTTCGGCAACATGATGTCGAGCACGACGAGGTCGATGGGCTCGGCGGCGAAGAGCCGAAGAGCCTCCTCGCCGTCCCGGGCCGAAACGACGCGAAAACCGTCGCGTTCGAGCGGATACGTCAGAAGGCTCTGCACCGAGTCCTCGTCGTCTACGAGGAGGATGGTCGAGGAGTCGGGCATTGGCCTGAGAGCGCTTACCTAAGGGCCATCCCTACTATAGCCGCGCATGGCCGCCCTACCGCCCTCCCGTCAGCGGCACCGGGCGCGCCCGGGCTCGGTCGACCGCCCGGTGAACAGCCGCATGTACCGCGGAACCTGGCTGCTCGTCGGGATTCCCCTGCTCATCGCCGCTTTTGCCGTCTCCCGGCCGCAGCCGTTGCCCAAACCGGACCTGCCGCCGGATTTCGACGGCGCGGCGGCACGGGTCGTGGCCCGGGACTTCGCCAACCAGTTTCCCGACCGGACTCCCGGGTCACCAACCGCCGCCGTAGCGGCCTCGTGGGTGGCGGATCAGCTCTCCCAGTACGGATTCCAGACGGAATTCGACCGTTTTCACGGGAAAATCCCCGGCCGTGGGAGGGTGCAGCTCGAGAACGTGCTCGCCGTTCGCCAGGGGCGCTCCAACGACGTGATCGCGGTCATCGCGCACCGCGACAATTCCGGGGCGGGGCCGGGCGCGAACGACAACGCCTCCGGTACGGCGGCACTGCTCGAGCTCGCCCGCATCTACGCGGCACCGCAGGTGCCGCCGCGGCCTCCGGAGCCACAGCACACGATCCTCTTCCTCTCGACCGACGGCGGCGCGTTCGGAGGGCTAGGAGCCGCGCGGTTCGCGGCGCACTCCCCCTACCGGAACCGTGTGGTCGCAGCGATCAACCTCGACTCGATCGCCGGCGAAGGACCGCCGCACCTCGCTTTCGGGTCCGATCGGCCCCGCTCACCCTCTGCGGTGCTCGTCCGGACGGCGTTCGCCCGCGTCAGCGAGCAGACGCACGTCGAACCGACGCGGCCGAGCCCGCTCGCGCAGCTCGTCGATCTCGCGTTCCCGTTCAGCCTCTACGAGCAGGCGCCGTTCGTCGACAAGGGAATTGCCGCGATCACGCTGACGTCCGCAGGCGACCGGCCGCCGCCGGCGTTCGGCGACAGTCACCTGAACGGAAAGCGGCTGACGGGGATGGGCCGGGCGGGACAGGCCCTGCTGGGATCGCTCGACGGGGGCGTCGAGCTCGCCGAGGGCACGGCGAGCTACGTGTACCTCGGCTCACGGACCGTGCGCGGCTGGGCGATCGTCTTCGTCCTCTGTGCGGCGCTGCTGCCCTGCCTCGCCGTGATCGTCGACCTCTTTGCCCGCTTGCGCCGGCGGCACATTCCACTGTTGCCGGCGCTCAGAAGCTATCGCAGCCGCCTCGGATTCTGGATCTTCGCGGTCCTGCTCTTCGAGCTGTTCTCGATCCTCGGGATCTGGAAGACCGGGGCGGCCAGGCCGCTCGCGCCCGAGCTCTCGCCGGGGACGCAATGGCCGGTCGCGGGCCTGGCCCTGTGGTCGTGCCTGCTCGCCGGGGCCTGGCTCTTCACGCGCGACCGTCTGCTGCCACGGAGGCCGCTCGGCGACGAAGACGCGCTCGCCGGCCAGATCGGCGCACTGCTCGCCCTCGCCGTCATCTCCCTGCTCCTCGTGGCGATGAATCCGTACTCGGTCCTGTTCGTGCTGCCCTCGCTGCACGCCTGGATCTGGCTGCCACAGCTGCGTCGCCGGCCCGCAGCCCTCCAGGCCATTGTGCTCACGGCCGGCTTCGGAGGCCCGTTGCTGCTGCTCGGCTCGTTCGCCGTGCGGTTCGATCTCGGCTTCGACGCGCCGTGGTACCTCGCCCAGCTCGCTGCGGTCGGCTACGTCCCGTTTACCTCGCTGATCGTGGTGGGCGCCTGGCTCGCCGTCGCCGCCCAGCTGACGGCCATCACCGCCGGCCGCTACACGCCGTATCCGAGGGCAGCCGACCGGCCTCGTTTCGGGCCGGGGCGGCGTCTCGTCCGTACGGCCCTCCTTGCAGCTCAGCGCAGGCGCACCTCCGCGCCCGAGCGGAAGCGCGCTGTCGGTCCCTAGAGCCGGAGGAACTCGACCGAATCGCCCGGCGAGAGCGGGTTCTCTCCCATCGGTATGAGAACGAGCGCGTCCGCCGCCGCGGCCCGCACGATCATGTGCGACTCACGTCCGGGGAGCGGGTCAAGCACGGGCCCAACGCCGTCCGAGCCGAGCCGGGCGCGGACGAGCTCGTCGCGGTGCGCGTTCGGCTCGAGCCCGCGGGCGAGGCGGCCACGCTCGAAGCGGGGAAGCGGATCGGCCGCGCCCTGGAGCGCGAGCAGAGCCGGTCGGACGAAGAGCTCGAAACCGACGAGCGCCGAGACGGGGTTCCCGGGGAGGCCGAAGACGAGCCGGCCTCCCAGCACTCCGAACGAGATCGGCTTACCGGGCTTCATCGCGACGCCCCAGAAAACCTCCTCGACGCCCAGCTCGGCCTCGACCATGCGCACGAGATCGTGCGGCCCGACCGAGACGCCGCCCGAGGTGACCAGCACGTCGGCTGCGAGCCCTCGAGTGAGCGCCTCGCGGTGCGCGGCCTCGTCGTCTGCGACCGGGCTCAGTCGCTCGACCTTGGCGCCCGCCGACTCCAGCTGCGCGGCGAGCAGAAGCGAGTTTGCCTCGTAGACCTGTCCCGGCTCGAGCACCTCGCCCGGTTGGCGAAGCTCACTGCCCGTGGCGAGCACGGCGGCCCGCGGCTTCCGCGCTACGAGCACCTCGGCCACGCCGGCGGCGGCAAGCGCGCCGAGCTGTGCCGGCCCGAGGCGCACGCCGGCGTCCACAACCAACTCGCCGCGGCGCACATCCCCGCCTGACGGGCGGATGCTCGCCCCGACGGTCACCGGTTCGGAAAGTTCGATCGTGTTGTCAGTCTCGACAACATACTCGAACGGGATGACGGCATCCGCTCCTGCCGGAACGACTCCGCCCGTCGCGATCCCCATCGCCTCGCCGGGCTCCAGCGCCCGCGGGGCGGGACTCCCGGCAGCGATGCGAAACGAGACCGGCAGCCGCCCCGGACTGTCGGCGGCGCGCAGGGCAAAGCCGTCCATCGCCGAGCTATCGAAGGGCGGCAAGTCGACCACGGCAAGGCCCGGCTCGGCCAGCACCCGCTCCGCCGCGTGTGCGATCGGAACGCTCTCCGCGGGCAGGCGCTCGACCCGAGCGAGGACGAGCCGCTGCGCCTCCTGGATCGAGGCGAGCTTGCGGGTCGGTCCGTCCATCGCGCCATAAGCTACTCGGGTCATGGGGGAGACGATCGCGGGTCGTTACCGACTCGAAGAGCCGCTCGGCGCGGGGGGAATGGCCGAGGTCTGGCTTGCCCACGACCTGCAGCTCGAACGGCGAGTCGCCGTCAAGCTCCTCGGCCCACGAGCCGATCCGATGCGCTTCGACCGCGAGGCGCGCACCGTCGCATCGCTCTCGCACCCGAACATCTGCCGCCTGTTCGACTACGGCAACGAGGGCGGCCGTCCCTACATGGTCTTCGAACACCTCCCGGGAGGAACCCTCGAGGATCACTTCTCACGGGGGAAGCCGCTGGATGACGAGAGCACGGAGAGGATCGCGGGTGAGATCGCCGCCGGGCTCGCACACGCCCACGAACGCGGCCTCGTCCATCGCGACTTGAAGCCCAGCAACATCGTCTTCGACGAGGAGGGTCACGCGAAGATCGCCGACTTCGGGATCGCGCGCGTGACCGGCGCCGACACGCTCACCGAGGATGGGACGCTCCTCGGGACGGCGGCGTTCATGTCACCCGAGCAGGCATTGGGACAGCCGGTCACTCCGGCGAGCGACGTCTACTCGTTCGGCGTGATCCTCTACCGGATGCTCAGCGGCTGGCTGCCGTTCGAGTCCTCGAATGCCGTCGAGGTGGTGCGCCGGCACGTGCACGAGACGCCGCCTCCCCTCTCCGCGGTGCGCCCCGATGCGCCACCCGGGCTCGCAGCGCTGGCCGAGAGCTCGCTCGCGAAGGACCCGGCGCGGCGCCCCCCGGACGGTGGCGCGCTCGTCGACCGGCTCGGCGGGGGCGAGGCACCGACGGTTGCACTGAGTGCGCCTGCGGTCACCCAGGTGATGCGGCCCAGCCCGGGGCGCCGGATCACCGCGCCGCTCGCAGCGCTCCTTGCGCTGGTGATCCTCGCCGCGGCCGGCGTGGCCTTCGCCCTGTTCGGAACGGGCGGCGAGTCGCCCCCGCCGCCGAGCCCGCCGACCGTAACCGGCTCGCAGCCACCGCCCCCAGCACCGCCGCCGACGCCTCCTCCTCCTCCACCGCCGCCTCCACCCCCACCGCCGCCTCCTCCACCGC
>DATHDS010000010.1:0-2341 GCA_035318925.1 Gaiellaceae bacterium | reverse complement strand
GCCGACAGCTTCGACCGATCCTGAACGTTGCCACGGCGCGTCGTCGGCGGTCCGGGTAGAGGCCCCAGCCGACCTGAGGGGCCTCGCGCTTTCGTTCAACCGCCGGAGGCGTAGCCGGCTCTGGTTGTCGCGGAAGAGCCGAAAGGCGACATCCGTCTCGAGACCAAAACGTTCAAACCCCGCAACGACCAAAGTCTGAAGCGGCGTTTTTCAGAATTGCATCATCGGGAAGCGATCTTGATGCTTCGCCCGATCGAGGCGTCGCCGAAGTGTGCCCGTGGGTCAGGGCGGGTAGCTTGACTGGCGTCATCATCGGTGAAAGGATCGGGGCGACGATGGTCGCTACCGCAGGCCAGTTCTGGTTCTGGCAGACGCCGAGCTGGAATTGGGCCGAGCTGTGGGCGTTCCTCGTCCTGCTCGTCGTTTCGCTGGTTCCGGTCGAGGTGGAGAAGAAGGCGAGCGAGAAGGGTCAGGGCGCTGCTACGAAGCCGACGGTGCTTCTCGTCGCGCTCCTGAACGGCAGGGACGGACGCTGGTCGACGTCGAAGGCGAGCGCGGTTCTCTGGACGTACGCGGTTTGGTTCGCCTTCATCGCGATCCTGCTGCACACGAATGGGAAGGGGGTGGAGCACGCAGTGCTCAAGCAGCAGTACCTCGTGCTGATGGGCTTGCCCGTGGCCGCCGCCGTCGTCGCGAAGGGGATCACTCAGAACAAGGTCGATCGCGGGAAGGTCGCGACCAAGGCCAAGAACGGCACGGAGACGAATCTCGTCAGCGGTGTCGGTCAGCTTGTCAGCGACGACTCGGGCCAGCCCGATCTCCTGGACTTTCAATACTTCGGCTTCAACCTGATTCTGCTCGGGTACTTCTTCACTCGTTTCTTGGGTCACCAGGCGCTTGGATTGCCTGACCTTCCGGATTCGCTCGTTGCGCTCAGCGGCGTCTCCGCTGCCGGCTACCTCGGAAAGAAGGGCCTCGAGCAGGACACGGCGCCCGTCATCAGCTCGATCACTCCGCAAGCGGCGAAGCCCGGGGAGACGATCGCGATACGCGGCGTGAACCTTGCGACCAGAGACGAGAAAGACGTCTCCGTCCAGGTCGGCGAGCTCGTGCTAGACCCCACACCCAGGCACGTCGTCGTCGGTGATGTCATGACCAAGATTGAATTGACGATCCCCGCCAGCGCTCCGACCGGCCCCGCACCCGTGTCGGTCGTCAACTACCGAGGCCTCAAGAGTGACGCGCACGACTTTACCGTCGAGCAGGCCTGATCTTGGCCAGGTTCGGTGTAGGAAGAGCGCTGCCTAACGGGACCCCAGTTCGTTCCCTGCTCGCTCTGGCAGTTCCGGCGGCCCCGTTTCTGATTGCCGCTGCCGTTGGAAGCGCACAGCCCGCGGCTGCAGACGCAGAAGTTCAACCGTGTGGTAAGGAGCGGTGGGCCGTAAAGACCCTCACGGACGGCTCTGATGCCGCGAAGGTCGACCTCACGCATCCGGAGACGATGATCACGGTTGAGGACCTCCGGCGGCTGAGCAGGCCAAAGAGCTGGGGGATCAAGTCGCCGCGCCTCTCGCCGGTCGAGACGACAACTTACCGCGTGAAGGCCCTGCTCATGTCGATGACGCGGGAGGACGACTCCGACATCCACCTCGTGATCGCCGACCCGAGGATTGGCGGAAGCATGATCGCGGAGTTCCCCGCCGAGGCCTGCACGGCCGGAGCGAGCTCCGAGGGCCGCCTGCTGATGAAGCAGGCGCGGGACGCAATCGCAACTGCCTGCGACGGCGAACCGCCCAAGAACAAATTCGTGACCCTGACCGGGCAGGCGACGATCGCGGGTGTCGGCTTCTTCGATCCGGTTCACAGACAGGGTGGCGTCGCTCCGTACGGGATCGAGCTGCACCCGGTGGTTGCGTTCGAGAGCTCGACCTGTAAGCGCATGAAGCCCTAGCTCGTTCCCATACCGCCAAGTGGCCACGAAAGATGCACACAACCTGACCGGTGGAGAAGAAGGGTAACGCGCCGGGCGGCGGTTCCCTCCTACCCGTGGACCCCGACAACGCTTAGGTTCGACTGCCACCGAGTTGTCCCGACATTTTGCTTCGCGACTTTCGGCCCCTCGAAATAGCGGCCGAGCGTCGTGTGCGCGACGTCGTAGTCGGATGCGAGCTCTGCCTCTCTGGCGTCGTCGGGCCGATTGGGGCGCGACTGCTGCTAGCTCGCCGCCTGGCCGGACACCTCGTTCGGGTTCTCCTTGTCCTCCTTCGATTTCTGGATGTTCTCGATCAGGTCGTGGAGCGGCTTGGTGACGCCACCGATGACGATGCCGGTCAAGATGATG
>DATHDS010000009.1:0-38449 GCA_035318925.1 Gaiellaceae bacterium | reverse complement strand
CCGGACGGCCGCCCCACCAGTCGCACCCGCCGTTGCCGCACCCCTGCCTGCTCCGTTGGCTCTGCCGGCACACGGTGCCGAGCCGGAACACCGGGACACCGGAGCCCGGGCCATTCCCGCTGGGGCCCACCTGAAGGAGATCCGCTCGCCCATGGTCGGGACCTTCTACAAGGCGCCTGAGGCCGGTGCCGAGCCCTACGTCAAGGTGGGCAACCGGGTCACACCGGGCCAAACGGTGTGCATCATCGAGGCCATGAAGATCATGAATGAGATCGAAGCGGAGATTGCGGGCGTGGTGCGGGAGATCTCGGTGGAAGATGGGCAGCCCGTCGAATTCGGGCAGGCTCTCTTCCGGGTCGATCCCAATGGCTGATGCCAAGGCCGCTCCACAGTCCACCTTCAATTTCAAGAACACGATTGCCCAGATGGTCCAGCGGAACGCGTCCGACTTGCTGCTCAAGGTCGGCCGGCCGCCCACCATCCGCCTCAACGGTGATCTCCAGGGCCTGGAGATGCCGCCGCTCAAGCCCGAAGATCTGAAGCTGCTCGCGGAACAGATCATGACGCCGCGGCAAGTCAAGGAGTTTGCCGAAAGGAAGGAAGCCGACTTCGCCATTGGGGTTCCGGGTGTGGGCCGCTTCCGGACCAACATCTACCAGCAGCGGGGCACCCTCGCCTTTGCCTTCCGTGCCATCCCTTACGAGGTGAAGACCGTACGCGAGCTTCACCTTCCGCTTGTCCTGGAGGAGATCGCCCTGCGTCCTCGGGGGCTGGTACTGATCACCGGCATTACGGGCTCCGGCAAGTCTACGGCTCTGGCCTCGATGATCAACCACATCAACCAGCACCGCCGGGTGAACGTCATCACGATCGAGGATCCGATCGAGTTCCTGCACCGTCACAAGCGCTGCATCGTCAACCAGCGCGAGCTCGGCCCCGATGCGACCAGCTTTGCCGACGCCCTCCGCGGCGCGCTGCGCCAGGACCCCGACGTGATCCTCCTCGGCGAGATGCGCGACCTCGAGACGATCTCGACCGCCCTGACCGCGGCCGAGACCGGCCACCTCGTGTTCGCAACGCTTCACACCCAGGATGCCGCATCGACGGTCGACCGCGTGATCGACGTCTTCCCGGCGGGACAGCAGGGCCAGATCCGGACGCAGCTCGCCGGGACGCTCGAGGGCGTCATCGCGCAGACGCTGCTTCCGACCGCGGACGGCCAGGGCCGCGTCGCGGCGATCGAGGTGCTCGTTCCCGACGATGCCGTGCGGAACCTCATCCGGCAGGCCAAGATCGAGCAGGTCTACTCGATCATGCAGACCGGCGGCAAGAAGGGCATGCAGACGATGGAGCAGGCCCTTGCCGAGCTCGTCCTCCGCGGGATCATCACGCAGGAGGTTGCCGTGGGCCGCTCGAGCCGCACCGAGATGCTGATGGGCCTCCTCAATCGAGCCGCCGGCGCGGACGGAGAGGCGACCCCGCTGCGGGTTGCGCAGGCCTAGATCATGGATTTGAAGAAAGAGATCAAGCTCCGAGACCTGGTGCCGAAGCGCGGAAGCAAGGCTTCAACAGACGCTCCCTCGGCCGAGGCCAAGCCACCCAAGTCCAAGCGGAGTCTCTGGTTTTCCCGCAAGGCCAAGACCTCCGGCGAGCAGGCCGAGGGGCAGCCTCGCGAGGAGAAGCAAGCCAAGCAGAAGCAGCCGAAGAAGGCCAAGCAGCCGAAGAAGCTGACGGGCGCCAAGTCGATCCGCCACAAGCGGCTCGTCGGGCTCAAGGTCGGCGCGTCCCAGCTGTCGGCCGCACGAGTCGTGAACAACGGCTCCAGCGAGCTCGTCCAGGTCGCACAGCAGCTGCTGGATCCGGGGATCGTCGTCGGCGGCGAGCTTCGCGAGCCCGAAGCGCTCGTTGAGGCGCTGAAGCTCTTCTTCAAGGACAACAAGCTTCCGAAGCAGGCCGTGCGACTCGGCATCGCGAGCAATCGCATCGGCGTCCGGACCTTCGAGATCGGTGGCATCACCGACCCGAAACAGCTCGAGAACGCGATCCGCTTTCGCGCCCAGGAGACGTTGCCGATTCCGCTCGAAGAAGCCGTCCTCGACTACCACATCCTCGGCGAGACCGTTGACGACGAGGGTGCCAAGATCCATCGAGTGCTCCTCGTCGTCGCGTACCGCGACCTCGTCGACCGCTATGTGGCCGCTTGCAAAAAGGCCGGCATCAAGCTCGTCGGCATCGACCTCGAGGCGTTCGCGCTCCTGCGCGCCCTCGGCGATCGACCTGCCGATGCGGGCAACGCGGCAATCGTCGTGGTCACGGTCGGCTCCGAGCGCTCGACGCTGGCCGTCTCGAACGGCGAGACCTGCGAGTTCACCCGCGTCATCGAATGGGGTGGCTACAACCTGAATGTCCGGATCGCCCGGGCCATGGATACGACGCCTTCCGAGGCCGAGCCGGTCAAGCTTTCTCTGTCACTCCTCGAGCCGGCCGAGGCGATGGATCTCGACCCGGAGCGCGCGGCCAAGGTTCGCACGGCCGTCCACGAGGAGATCCAGCTGTTCGCGCAGGAGCTCGTCTCCTCGCTTCAGTTCTACCAGGGACAGCCGGGCTCACTGGGCATCGGCGAGGTCGTCCTGACCGGCGGCACCGCTCAGCTGCCCGGGCTCGACACCGAGCTTGGGCGCATGCTCGGCGTGAAGGTCCGCCTCGGTGACCCTCTTTCTCGCGTCACGCTCGGCAAGAAGGTCGATAGCGGCATCGCGGCCGGATCGCTTGCCGTCGCGATCGGACTAGGGATGGAAGTTTGAGAGCCGTCAACCTCCTCCCGAAGGACGACGGGCGACAGCGGGGCGCATCCGTCCGCGAGAACCCGCTCGTGATCGGCGGCGTGGTCGGGTTCGTGCTCGTCACGGCCATTCTCGCTGCCATGTTCCTGACCGCGAGCACGAGCGTCTCCGACAACCAGAAGCGCCATGATGCTGTGGAGGCCCAGCTCGCCGCGACCCCCGTTCCCCCGCCGACCGTTCCGGGCACCTCCGAGCTCGAGCAGCAGAAGAACGCGCGCATCGCGGCGCTGTCGGCTGCGCTTTCCGGGCGACTGGCCTGGGACCGCGTGCTCCGTGAGGTTTCGCTCGTCTTGCCCGACGACGTCTGGCTCACGAGCCTCTCGGCGACGGCGCCGGTCGCCGCATCCGCGACTACCACCGCCGGATTCGTCATCAACGGCAAGACCTATTCCCACGACGGGGTCGCGCGCCTGCTCGCGCGCTTGTCCGTCGTGCCTCATCTCTCGGATATCCAGCTCCAGCACAGCTCCGCCGCGATCGGCGATACGGGGCGCAAGGTGGTCGAATTCTCGATCAACGCCACTTTGAAAGGCGTGGGATCGGCCTGATGCGGACGAAGCCGTCAGCAGCCGTCATCGCGGGCGTCGTGGTCGGGCTGATCATGTATGGATTGGCCGGTTACTTCCTGCTCATTTCCCCCCAGAAGGGCAAGGCCGCCGACCTCAAGCGCCAGACCGAGGCGACGCAGCAGCAGATCGACCAGTACCGCACGCTTGCCGCCCAGGCCCGCGCGACCCCCCCGATCCGAGTCGCCGAGCTGTTCCGGCTGACGAAGGCGATGCCCGACACCGTGGACATGGCCGGCGTCATCCTCGAGCTCAGCGCCGTCGCGCGTGAGAGCGGCATCGAGTTCGACTCGATCACGCCCCAGGGAGCGACGCCCGTTTCCGGTTACTCGCTCGTCCCGCTCTCCGTCGAGTTCGACGGGAACTTCTACGAGCTGTCCGACTTCCTGTTCCGGCTCCGCAACCTCGTGCGCGTCCACGCGGGACAACTGGACGCGCAGGGGCGGCTGTTTGTCGTCGACTCGGTCAGCTTCGGCGAGAGCACGCACTCGTTCCCGATGATCAAGGCGAGCCTGACAGTGCACGCCTTCGTGTACGGCGACGTCTCGATGGCGGCCCGTCCGGCCGCTGAGACCGCGCCCACCACGACGAACACCACGTCCACGTCGACCACTACCGAGCCCACCACGACCGCGGCCTCGACCGACACGCCGCCGGCGGGCGCGAGCGCAGCCCCGGGGACCCCGTAATGGCGAAGAAATTCGACGCAAAGGCGAAGGCCAAGCGGCAGAAGATCATCGCGGCAGTGCTCGGCGTTCTGCTGCTCGGGGTGCTCGCGTACGAGGTGCCGTCGCTCATGAAGTCGATGAACAAGAAGCCGCCGGCGCCCACTACCGCCGCGGCGCCGACACCCGGCCCTCCCATTGCCGGCGGTCCGGTGACCGCAGCCCCTGCAGCAGCGCTCGCGCCGGTTACGACCC
Source organism: Gaiellaceae bacterium (assembly GCA_035318925.1). Lineage (GTDB taxonomy): Bacteria > Actinomycetota > Thermoleophilia > Gaiellales > Gaiellaceae > VAXT01. Next base: position 34,120 of record DATHDS010000009.1, on the reverse strand, counting down.
TTTCCGATTCCGACCCGGCTGTGCAGGCGGGGAGCGGACAGCTCCTGTCATTCGACCGGTTCTCGACCAAGGACCCGTTTGTGCAGCAGGTGGATGCCAAGGTCTGCAACACCGACCCCACGACCTCCGATGCTCCGACCTGTGTGACCGGCGCGGCGCGTCCTCCGGCCGGCAAGCTGAAGGCGACCCAGCCGAAGAAGCAGTCGACCACCCCGGCGATTCCGACTCCCACCCAGGCGACGCCCGCGCCGACCACGGCCCGGATCTCCGTCAACGGCACGCGTGAGTTGGTCGACGTCGGCAAGACGTTCCCATCGTCCGACCCGGTCTTCCGCCTCGTCTCGCTGATGAGGACGACGGCCAAGATCGGAATCGCCGGCGGATCCCTGTCGACCGGGGGCGCGACCACCACCCTTACGAAGGGCAAGAAGGTCACGCTCATGAACACCGCCGACGGCACGCGCTACGAGCTCGTTCTCGTAGCGGTCTTCTAGGCCGTCTCCCTTCCCTGATCGCATTAGGCTCCCGCACGGTCGCCGAGGTCCGTCGCCACCTCGCAGCCACCATCTCGACTTTGCAACAGTCTGTTGCTAAGTCCCAAAGGTGCCGGGCTCGGGTGGCCCGATCTTCGGAGGTCATCTGCCGGCGAGGACTGCCCGTACCTACGGTCCGCACGACCGTAGGTACGGGGCCGTCAGTCCCCGGAGTCGGAGGGGTTCGATCCGAGGCTTTGCAGGAGCGGGTCTTCGCCGGTCAGAAGCCGGTACGCGATCGGAATCTGCCGCCGGCGCGGGACGCCGAGCTTCTGGCGGAGGACGTCGCAGTGCGCCTTCGCCGTTCTGGGCGAGATGCCGAGCCGCTCGCCGACCTCGTCGTTCGAGAGGCCGGCGGCGATGAGCTCCACGACCTCGCGCTGCCTCTCTGTGATCTTCAAGACCCGCCCGCTCAGTACCTGTGCCATGTCGCCGACGCTACCAGTGCCGCGACGCGACGAATATAGGCCGAACGACGTATTCCGACGATTACTCCGAAGGAGGTACGAAGCTCGTTTCGTGCCCGCGCCGGTTCGCTGCGGCGAGCTCACCCTCCTCGAGCGCACCGATCCGGAGCAGGAGCTCGAACTCGTCTCGCAGGTGCGTCCGCATCATCTCCGGGCCGTCGGTCGCGATCGTGAAGGGGACGCCTGCCTTCTTGAAGGCATGGAAGACCTCGCGCACCGCGTCCTCGTCGGGCAGCGCCTTCGTGAGCAGGTTCGAGGTCGGGCAGATCTCGAGCGTGATCTCGGCCTCGCGCAGCTCGGTCATCAGCTGCGGGTCCTGCGCCGCGAGGATTCCGTGCCCGATCCGGTCGGGGCGAAGGGAACCGACGACATCACGGATCTCGGCGATTCCGTGCTCGCCGCCCTCCTCGCCGACGTGAATCGTCACGCCGAGCCCGGCGGAGCGAGCCTGCTCGACAAGCGGCAATAGGTCACGGTACGGGTAGGGGCCGTCGCTCGACGGCCGTGGGCCGGCGATGTCGATCCCGACGACCCCGCGCGGGGCGTAGCGGATCGCCTTCTCGACGATGATCCCGTTCTGCCGCTCCGAGAACGTGCGGTCCATCATCAGGATCAGGCCGACGCGTACCTGCGGGTACTCGAGGCTCGCGCGGTCGAGCCCGCGGACGGCGGCCATGATGATGTGGTCGAGGTCGCGCTCGCCGCCCCGGTTTCGCTTCATCGGGTTGAAGCGCAGCTCGAGGGTCGTGATCCCCTGCGAGCGGTACGCGCCGCCGATCGCCGCATGGACGGAGCGCTCGACCGCGAGCGGGCTCGACTGGATGAGCTCCGTCCAGTGGTAGATCGCGTCGAGCGCGTTCAGATCCTGGACGCCCTGCGGGTCGGACACGGTGACGAGCTGGTCGAACTCCCAGAAGTCCTTGACCGGGAGCGCAATCCCCTGCTCGTGGGCGAGGCTCCAGAGGATGTCGGAGGCAACGGAGCCGCCGAGGTGAGTGTGCAGCTCGGCCAGGCCTTCCATCCGGCGAGTCTAGCCCGGTCTTACGCGTGGATCTCGACAGCACTCCCTAGCGGGACGGCTTTCATCAGGTAGCGAAGGTCGGCTTCGTCGGCATGGAGGCAGCCGTTCGAGTCCGCCCGGTCAAACGTCGGGGTTGGCGCGCCGTGGATGGCGAGGCGGTCGCCGCCTGACCACCCCTGCGGCAGGTTCGGCTGGCGGCCCGAGAGCGCCAGGATGCAGCAGCCGAAATAGGAGCCGAAATCGGCCCCGGGAAGCTTGTCGGTGACGTAGTACTCCCCCGGTGGCGTGGGCGTGTCGGGGGCGCCGATCGTGACGCTGATCCGGCGCTCGACTCCGTTTGCGTCTCGGACCGAAAGCTCGCGGCGCGAGAGGTCGACCTCGAGCTCGACCGGCCGCCGCAAGAGCCGCAGCGGAGCGGCGCGCACCCAGCCGAGCTGCTCGTTCCCGAGCGCGGGGCTGCGGACCGCGAGCCAGTCTCCCTTCCGGAAGGCGACGGCGAGGGTCTGTGGAGAGCCGAACTCCGTTCGCGCTCCGACCAGGGTCAAGATGCGGCCGTTCGGACGAGCACGCAGCGCCACCTGGTTGCCGGGCGGCACGCGAGCGGCGAGCTCCGTGACTCGCTCGAGGGTCGGCTCGTGCCGAACCGACGTCGTCGGAGCCGGAGGAGGCTCGGCCGAATCCGTACCGCGCAGGGCAAGAGTGGCTGCGAGGCCAATCGCGCCGGCGGCCAGCAGTCCGCCCGCGACGAGGGCAACCTTCACGCTTAGCGCAGCTTCACGTCGGCAGCGCTTGCGTCGACATAGGCACCCTGCGTCTCGAGCAGCGTCGTGTCGGCGGGCTTCCTGACGCCAAGCGCCCCGGCGGTTGCGGGCGCCACGCTCAGGAGCCCGACGAAGCTCACCTTCTGGCCGACGGTGATCTTGGGCGGCTTTCCGCCTTTCAGCCGCATCGTGACGAGGATCCGCTGCTTGCGGCTGTTGCCCGCCCAGAACGACGTCGGGCCGGCGAGCGCGACGACCTTGAGCGACGTGCCCTCGACCTGTGTCGGGGCGAAGCGCCTGATCCTGCTCGTCAGCAGCGGCAGGAGGTTGCGCTTCCCCATCAGGAGCTTGCCCTTGCCTGCCGCATTGCCCCGGCCGCTGGGAGGGGCAGGCTTGGTCGGGATGACCGTCGCCGCCGTGGTCGTCGGAGGCGTCTTCGGCGTCGCCGTGCCCTTGTTGTCGTCTCCGCAGGCAGCCGCGAGGACGACGACGAGCGCGAGGGGCGCAACTGTGCGCAGGCGGCGGGTGGCAGACATCGCTTCGGTCATGTTGGCCCTCCGGGCGGTCGACTGACGAGCAGAGTGCCGAAAGTTACCGAGCCGTGCATAGTTCCTGCGGATGAAGGTCGGGATCGTCGTTCCGTATTCCTGGTCGTTCTGGGGAGCCGTCGTCGAGCATGCGGAGCTCCAGGCGGCTGCGCTGCGGCGCCTCGGGCTCGACGTGCGGCTCGTCATGGGCAACGACCCGCCTGGGAGCTTCACGCGCATCCTCCATCCGCGGCTCGGACGGCACGACGAGCCGCCGCCGGAGGTCATCCCCATCGGCCGCTCGGTGATCGTGCCTGCGAACGGGTCGCTGCCGAACATCATCCTCAGCCCGCGCTCGGTCTGGCGAATCCGGCGGGTTCTCGAGCGGGAGCGCTTCGACCTCGTCCACATCCACGAGCCGATGACGCCGACGCCCGGGACCGCGACCTTGGCCCTGGCCAAATGCCCGATCGTCGCGACCTTTCACGCCTCGGGTGAACTCTCGTGGCTGAAGCTCGCGAAGCCGGTCTGGGGCTTCCTGCTCGACCGGATCGATCACCGGATCGCTGTCTCGGAGGCCGCGCGCGAGACGGCCAATCGCTACTTCCCCGGCGACTACGAGTTGATCCCGAACGGCGTCCTCGTCCCGGACGAGGCGGATGCAGCCGGCCGTGAGGAGCGCATCGTGTTCGTTGGGCGGCAGGAGCCCCGCAAGGGCCTCCAGGTCCTGCTCCGCGCGTGGCCCGAGGTGCGGCGCCGAACCGGCGCGCGCCTGCGGGTGATCGGCGCCGACCCGCTCGCGGTGCGCCTCCTCTTCGCCCGCCTGCGCGTGCCCAGTGAGGGCGTCGACGTGCTCGGATTCCTCTCGCAGGCCGAGCTGACCGCGGAGCTCCTGGCGGCGAAGGCGCTCGTCGCGCCGTCGCTCGGTGGCGAGAGCTTCGGCATGGTGCTCACACGCGCGTTCGCCTGCGCGACCCCGGTCGTGGCCTCCGACATCTCGGGCTACCGTGGCGTCATGGAGCCCGAGGCCGGCCTGCTCGTGCCCCCCGGCGAACCGGCCGCCCTCGCGGATGCGATCGTCTCTCTGCTCGCGGACGAGCCCCGGCGCGAGGAGCGCGGTCGCGCTGCTCGCACGATCGCGCAGGAGCGCTACTCGTGGGATCGCATCGCGCAGCAGCTCGCCGAGCTCTACGAAGCTCTCGCCGGCTCGCGGAACGCGGTTGCCGCGTGAGGCTCCCCGGGACGACCTGGGGACGGCTGGCGCTGATCGTGCCGGTGTTCGGAGCGATGATCGCGCTCTTCATCTGGCGCGGCCCGGACTGGACCCTCGTCGCCGACGCCTTTCGGTTCGTCGCCTGGCAGTGGGTGGTGGCCGCGATCGCCCTCAACCTCCTCTCCGTGCTCGCGCGCGCCGGCGCCTGGGAGCGCGTGATCGAGCAGGCGATGCCGCCGCCGACCCCGCGCTTTCGGACGGTCTTCTCCGCCTTCGGAGTCGGTCTCTTCGCAAATGCCGTGCTCCCGGGCCGAATCGGAGAGCTGGCGCGGGTCGCGGTCCTGACCCGCCGCCAGCCACGGCGCAGCGACGCCTGGGCGACGCTCGTCGGCACCGTCTTCGCACATCGGGTCTTCGACCTGTTCCCGACGCTCTTGCTGATTGGGTACGTGCTGGCGACCGCGAAGATCCCGCACTGGGCACTGACGAGCCTGCTGATCTTCGTTGCCGTCGGCTTCGGAGTCTTCGCGTTCGCACTCGCGAGCGCGCGGGGCAAGCACCACCGCTCGGTGCTCGAGGAGGCGGGCCGCGTCCGGCGCCTCGTGACGATGGCCAGGCACGGCCTCGGCGTCATGCGCGCACCGGTGCCTGCCGCCCAAGCCGCCCTGCTTCAGTGCGCCGGCTGGACCTGTCAGCTGGTCGCGGTCTGGGCGGCGATGCGTGCGTTCGACATCCACGCGCCGCTCCCCGCGGCGGGGCTCGTGCTGGTGCTGATGAACGTGGCGATGCTCTTCCCGCTCTGGCCCGGGAACGTCGGCCTCGTGCAGGCGGCGATTGCGCTGCCGCTCGTCTCCTACGGCGTCGACTACCCGAAGGGGTTCGCGTACGGGATCGGGCTTCAGGCGATCGAGATGTCGGTCGGCGTCGGGGTCGGCCTGATCTTCCTGGCCCGTGAGGGGCTCTCGTTCGCGATGCTGAAGCGAATGCCCGGTGCGGAGCAGGCAGAGGTCGCGCCCGCAGACGAGGAGGAGGACGACCTCATCGACGAACCGGCTCGTGCGCGCGCTCGCCTCTCCGGCTAGCTGCAAAGGAGCCCTGTCCGCAGTCGAGGGGGCGTTGGCGCTGTCCGCGGGGCTGCACGCCGGGGGCCTCGAGGCGGAAGAGGTGCCCGTCGCCGACGGAGGTGAGGGAACGGCCGAGGTGTTCGCGGCGAGTGTCGGCGGCGAATGGCGGACCGCGCCGGCCTCCGATCCGCTCGGGCGCGTGGTGGCCGCCCGGTTTCTCGTGCTCGAAGATGGGTCCGCCGTCGTGGAGGCGGCGGAGGCGATCGGCCTCGCCCGGCTGGCGGAGGGCGAGCGCGATCCCATGCGCGCCTCCAGCCGTGGGCTGGGTCAGCTTCTGCTCGCGGTCGCCGCGGCGGCCGCCGGTCCGATCCTCGTCGGGCTCGGCGATTCGGCCACGGTCGACGGCGGAGCCGGGCTGCTCGAGGTCGTCGGCGATGGGCTCTCCGATCGCGAGCTACGCGCGCTGTGCGACGTGCGCAATCCGCTGCTGGGCGACCGGGGCGCGGCGCGCGCCTTCGGGCCGCAGAAGGGCGCCTCGCCCGAGCAGGTCGAGGAGCTCGAGGCCCAACTTGCGGGGATGGCCGACCTACGCCCTTACGCGGATCTGGCGGGAGCGGGGGCCGCGGGCGGGCTCGGTGCCGCGATCGCCTCGCTCGGCGGCGAGCTCGTCTCGGGCTCGGAGCTCGTGCTCGAGCGGATCGGCTTCCGCCGGCTGGCGGCCGGCGCCGACCTCGTCGTCACCGGCGAAGGGACGATCGATCGCTCGAGCGGAGAGGGGAAGGCAGTCGGCGAGGTCGTTCGGATCTGCCGGGAGGACGGCGTGCGCTGCGCCGTTTTCGGCGGGCAGGTGGACGAGGCACTGCCGGGGGTCGAGCTGCACGCGCTGAGCGGCGACCCGGCCCGAACTGCGGATGACCTCGTCGAGCTCGGCCGGCGCTTAGCCCGAGCGCTTCTCGGACGCGCGTAGCAACTTCGCCATCGACTGGAGCATCTTCCACGCGAGGTCGGCGTTCTGCTCGACCAGCGGCCTGAACTCCCACGACGTGATGCCGTAGCACTTGAGGGGAGACTTGGCCGTGATCGTCGCCGTCCGTGCCCCATCGTCGATGAGGGCGACTTCGCCGAAGTGGTCCCCATGCCCGAGCGTCTTGAGCTCCTCGCCCTTGACGCTGATCGTCGCCTCGCCCTCGTCGATGATGAAGAAGCCGACTCCCGTCTGGCCCTCGACCGCGACCGTGTCGCCCTCGTTGAAGATGCGCTCCTTCATCGAGCTCGCGAGCCCCTGGAGCTCCTTCTTGTCGAGGTCGGAAAAGAGCGGGACCTGCTGGATGAGCTCTGCCGGGGCAGCCATGCCCGGATTCTACGCAGGCTGCGGCCGCTAGCGCTAGGGCTTGACGGCCTCGACGCGGCGCGCGAGCTCCTCGATCCGCCCCTGGGCCGAGTCGAGCTTGGTGGAGCACAGGCGATAGAGCTCCTCGCCCCGCTCCCAGAGCGTGATCGCCTCGTCGAGTGATGCCTCGCCGCTCTCGAGGCGCTGGACGATCCCCTCCAGCTCGCGCTGTGCTTCCTCGAAGGTCGGCTCGCTCATCGCGTCTCCTCGACCCGGGCGCCGAAGCCTCCGGTCCCGAGCTCGACGTCCACGCTGGTACCGGAGGCGAGCTGCGAGCTCGAGCGCACGATCTCGCCGGCGGCCCGCACGATCGCGTACCCGCGCTCGAGCGTCGCCCGCGGCGAGAGGGCACGCAGGCGGCCGGCCGAGTGTTCGAGCGCCGCTCGCCGGCGTTCGAGAAGGAGCAGCGGCGCGCGCCGCAGGTGGTCGCGGGCGAGATCGAGGCGACGTCTCTCTCGGTCGAGCGCGCCCCGGGTCCCACGCCCCAGCGCGGTTCGCGAGCGTTCGAGCCGTGCGGTCAGCTCGGCGAGGTCCGGGACGACGAGTCGTGCGGCCGCCGTGGGCGTGGACGCTCGCGCATCGGCGACGAGGTCGGAGAGCGGCGTGTCCTGCTCGTGGCCGACGGCCGACACGATCGGCACCGGGCAGGCTGCGAGGGCGCGGACGAGCCGCTCGTCGCTGAAGGGAAGGAGGTCTTCGAAGCTTCCGCCGCCGCGGGCGAGGACGACGACCTCGATCTCGGGCGCTTCGCAGATCTCGCGGAGCGCTTCGGCGATCGCGGTGGCGGCACGCGGGCCCTGGACGTAGGTCTCGGCGACGAGGATCCGGGCGGGCGGGAAGCGCGAGGTGATTGCCGTCAGCACGTCTCGCTTGGCCGCGGCGTCGTTGCCCGTCACGAGCCCGATGCGCCGCGGAAGGCGTGGGAGCGCCCGCTTCCGCTCCGGCGCGAAGAGGCCTTCGGCCGCGAGCTTCCGCTTCAGGCGCTCGAGGGCGGCGAGATGGTCGCCGAGCCCGAAGCGCTCGATCGAGAGGGCGCGCAGACGAAAGTCGCCCCGGGCCTCGAACAGCTCGGGACGCCCGAAGACGTGGACGCGCTCCCCGTTCACGAGCTCGAGGCGGAGCGCGTCGAACTGGCCGCGGGCCATGGTCACGCCGAGGCAGGCGCCGTCCGTGGGGTCCTTGAGCGTGAGGAAGACGCTCTGCCAGCGCGCCTGGCGCCGGAGCTCGGTCACCTCGCCCTCGACCCAGACCGTCGGCAGGCGCGAGAGCCAGTCGCCGATGCCACGGTTGAAGGAGGACACGGTGAAGACCCGCCGGTCCCCGTATTCGATCGCCTCGACCTTCACGCCCGGATGCTACGCCCTGCGCCGAGGCTCGTCGCCACGGGCTCCGGCATGCCGTTCGCCGGCGCGTGAATTGTTTGCCTTCCGATCGAACTGCGTGCGTTCTCTCCCGATACGCTCATCGCGGGTGGCGGGTGGAACTTCTCCCCACCCGGGTGGGGAAGAGCGCGCTAGAGGAGGATCGCGGCCGCGGTCAGGGGGTCGCAGCCCTGCCTGACGAGCTCGACGGCGCCGTGCAGGTCGGCCTCGCTCCGCGAGAGCTTCTCGGCCAGCGGGAGGGGGTACCCGGCCTCGATCAGGACGTGCAGTCGCCACCCCGCGACCTTGTCGCTCTCGCTCTGGTCATGTTCGGCGATTTGAGTCATGTGATTCATTGGGCCGAGATTCGTGCTCCCTAAGACGAACCCTGCCGCCGAAAGTCTGCAGCTAACGCGCCGAGCCGTGCAGCGAATCGAGCCGCTCTTCAGCCCGCCTGACCGTCTCGTCGATGCGGCGGGCGATCTCCGCGAGCCGCGCCTCGAGTGCCGCGCGCTCCGCTTCCTCGTCGCCGGCGAGAGCCGCCAGACGCTCCCGAAACTCCGTCTCGACCTCCGTCAGTCGGCGGCCGAGCGACGCAACGAACTCCTCGCGCTGCCGCTCGAGGCCCGCCGCCACCTGAGCAAGCTTCTTCTCGAGTCGCATCGCCCCGGCGTCGCCGACCTGGCCGAGACGGTCGGCGAGCAGTGACTCGCCCTCCCGCGCAAAGGACTGGGCGGCGCGTTCGAGCTCGCGTGAGAGGCGCCGGGCCGCGTCTTCCTGCGCGGCCTTGACCGTTCCCTCGAACTGATGGGCGGCAGCGTCGACGAACCGTCCCGCGGCGCGATCGAGCACGCGTTCGAGCTGCTCGACCTGTCGGCGCTCGACGTCGGCGAACGTCGACTGGATCCGGCGGGACGCGTCGGTCTCCTCGTGCTCGATCCGGCGAACGAGATCGCGCTCCCTCGCGGTCAGCCGCTCGGCGACCTGGTGCAGTGCGCGGCGACGTTCCGTGGTGTGCGCCTCGAGCTCTGCCGCCGCCGCGGCGGCAGCCTCTTTCGCTGCTTTGCCCAGCTCGTCACGGAGCCGGACCAGGGCGGTCCGCTGCTCCTCGTCCGCGGTCTTGAGCCGCTCCGCGTCGCTGTCGAGCCGCGCCTCGAGTGCCTCGATGAGCGACCGTTCCCTGGCAGCGATCTGCTCGAGCCGGCCGCCGAGCTGCCGCTGTGCTCGATCGAGGTCCTGGTGCCAGCCTGCGAGCCGTTGCTCGACCTGTCCCTGCACCTTCGAGAAGGCCTCCGCAAGCCCGTGCCGCAGGCGCTGCTCGCTCTCTCCCAACGCGTTGCGCCGGGTTTCCGCCAGGCGCCGCTCGTCCTCGGCGTACGCGGACAGCGAGTCGGCTCGTCCACGCGCGAGCCCTCGCTCGAGATCCGCCGACCGCTCTCGGAGCTGTTGTTGTACGAAGGCGTCGATCTCGGCCTTCGCCTGTGCAATCTGGCGCTCGATCGCTCGGCCGTGCGTCAGCCCGCGGCGAAGCGCGAGCGCCCCGACGATCGCCACGAAGCAGGCGAGAAGGCCGGTCGCCGGGATCGCGAGCTCCACCTCCGGACGCAGCCCGAACGCGGCCCACGCGGCGGCGGCGGCCGCTCCCGTGGCGCCGGCAGCGCCCAGGATGGCCCCCTTTCCGACCCGCTCGAGCGCGGTGCCGGCGAGCGTCGCCGCCGCGAGCAGGACGGCGCAGGCGAACACGACCTCGAATGCGACCTCGATTGTCACCCGGCCATCGTAAAACGCCTGCTCATCGAAGGCGAAGAACGAGGAGTGAGGCGGCGAGCGCCAGCACGGCCATCGTCAGCGCTCGCAGGGCAGCCTCAGGCGCCGCCGTCAGTGATTCCGGGGTCACGGGCTCACGGCCGCCGTCGAGCAGCTCGATCGTCCCGTCGACCGCCGCCACCCGCCGGCGCACGGTTCTCACCTGCGTGGAGAGCTGCCGCTGGGCGAGGCTGAGGAAGCCCGCGAAGACGGCGGCGAGCAGAGCTTCGACGGTGATCCGCTCGGCGACGGCGAGGTAGGCCGCCAGCACCGGAAACGAGCCCCAGGCGACCGCAAACCACGTGTCCGAGTGGAAGAGCCCGCCAAAGAGCTCCAGGTTGTACGCGCAGACGATGAAGGCACCCGCTGCGACGAGCGGCGCCAGCCAGAGCGTGTAGAGGACCGAGGCAACGATCCCGACGGCCACGGCTCCGCCGATCGAGGTCGCAGCGAGACCGACCAGGACGCGATCCGGGATCTGCGTCCGCAGCGGATGGCCGTTGAGCTCGTCGAGGGCGTGTGCGCCGATGCCGACGGCGAGGAAGAACGCGGCGAGCGCGACCAGGAGGCGCCGCGCTTCGAGGTGCGGCGCGAGACCGGCGCCGATCGCGACGTACGAGAGATGCCAGAGCGTGTACGGGGGATGGAGGAGCGTCACGTAGTCGCGCCAGCCGCCCGGGGCAAGCGCGTAGAAGGCCGGGCGCGGCTCCGCGCTCATGCCCGCCGTCCCCAGATCACGTACCCCCCGCCGAGGCTGAGCTTACGCAACCGCGGGTTTTCGATCCCCGCCGCGCGCCAGAGCTCCAGCTGCTGCTCGAGCCGCAGTCGAGCGTGGAACTCGCGGATGCTCGGCCCCAGAAAGGCCCCGACCTCGTGCCAGCCGGGCGAGATCAGCCGGCCCGCGACCGGGAGCCCGACGCGGACGTAGAGCTCCCAGAGCGCGCGCCAGAGGCCCCGCGGGAGCCCGAACTCGAGCGCAGCGACTGCCCCGCCGGGCCTGACGACGCGCGCGAGCTCGCGCAGCGTCGCCGCGGGGTCCTCGACGTAGCGAAGGAGGTACGTGAACGTGAGCGCGTCGAACGAGCCGTCCTCGAAGGGAAGCTGGTCGGCGCTCCCCTGGACGAGCCGGACCCGTTCCGTCAGCCCTGCCGCCTCAACCCGTCGGCGGCCCGTCGCCAGCATCTCGGCGCCCTGGTCGAAGCCGACGACCCGGCAGCCCGTCTGCCGGGCGAGCTCGATCGCGACGGCCGCCGTGCCGGTTGCCACGTCGAGCACCTCGTCACCGGGCCCGGCTTCGATCCGGGAGACGAGAAAGCTGCGCCAGCGCGGGTCCTGGCCAAGCGAGAGCAGATTGCTCCAGCGGTCATACGTGGGCCCAAGCGGCGCGAAGAGCCCCTGCGCAACCTGAGACCGCTCCGGGAGGGCCATGGCGCCGAGTCTATGCTTGCCGCCGTGGCGCTCCGGGACGATCTCGAACGTGCCGCAGCCGCCGCCGAGCGTTTTGCCGGGGCCGGCGAGAAGCTCATTGGCGTCGTCCCGGCCGAGCCCGAGCAAGGCGAGCGCACGTATCTCTGCGCCTTCACGGCCGGCGAGGAGCGGACGTGGCTCGTCCTGGACGATCGCGGGGAGCCGTTGACGGGCCGCGACGCCGTCCGTCGGACCGTGTCGATCACGGCCATGTGTGAACTGGCCGAGGAGAGCGCGGGCGGGGGAGAGCTGGGAGAGCTCCGTGCGCGGCTGGTGGCGCTCAGGCTGACCGAGAATCCACCGGGCATCGAAGAGGCCGAGGACGCGGCGCTCGCCCTCGAGCAGGCGATCGGCGCCCCGCCTCGCCTGGCCGAGCCGGCCTATCTCGACCGGGTCGGCGCTGCGACGAGGCGGCTCGAAGACGCTCTCGGCCCGTCGTCGGGCTCGCCGTTCGCCGAGGCGATGCAGAGCGGCCTGGGCACCGTCGAGGAGCTTGCCCACGACGTCGAGTCGAACTACAAGCTCCCACTCGACTGAGGGCGCCGCTGGAGCCACGTCCAGGGCCTCGCCCTGGCCAGGTCCGCCCGAAACTTGTCCGGGGCCCGGCCCTGGCCGCGTCGGTATCGTTGGCCTCGTGGAAGGTGGATTCGGATTCCCGCTCGGAGGCGACCCGGAGGACCTCATGAAGAACCTCCAGGAGTTCGCAGCGCGCCAGGCGGAGTCGGTCGCCGAGGCTCAGCGCGAGCAGTTCGCGACGCTGACCTTGAGCACAGCCGTCGAGCTGACCGGGGCCGCTCTGCGCCGGATGGACGTTGAAGGCGGCCCCGACGAGCAGGCGATCGCCCTCCGCGACGCGATGAGGGTCCTCTTCCCCGAGGCGGTCGCCCTCGTCAGTGCAGCCCGCCAGGGATTCATGCGCGAAGGGTAGTGCGCGTGCGGGCAACGGGCCAGACATCGACGCGGGGATGATCTCCCGACGGTTTCGGCCCGAGGACAAGGCAGCGGTGATCTCGGTTCTCCGTAAGAGCATCGACGACTGGCAGGGCGACTGGGCCGAGGCCTACTGGGAGTGGAAGTTCGAGCGGAACCCGTGCGGCCCGGGGCGGATCTGGGTGGGTGACGACGACGGCCGGATCGCGGGTTGCTACATCTGGAACCCCGTCCAGGTTCGGTGGGGCGAGACGACGTTTCTCGCCGCGCAGTCCGTCGATGCGGCCGTCCACCCTGACTACCGTGGGCACGGTGTGTTCACCGATTTGGCGCGAACTGCGATGGACGACGACGCCACCGGCGAGCTGGCGCTCGTCTTTGCCTTCCCGGTCGAGGCCGCATTCCGCGGGCAGATCAGGGTCGGCTTCGAGCCTCGCCTGACCGTCTTCTCGGTGCATCGCCCGCTGCTGATCGGCGCACGGAGACGGCGCAGGTTCGAGGGTCTCGCCCTCGAGACGGCAACGAGCTTCGACTCCCGGTTCGACGCTTTCTCGAATGCCGGGAGAGACTCGGAGCTCACCGTTGTGCGCGACGCCGACTATCTCCAGTGGCGTTTCTTCGAGCATCCCACTCGGGCGTACGAGACGCTCGTCTGCGAGCGGGACGGAGAGATCCGTGGGTACTGCGTGATTTCCGTGGACGCAACCAAGAGGCTCGCTCGCGGGTATGTCCTCGACCTCCAGGTGCTGCCGGGCTCCGACCCGGCCGCCGCCTTCCTCGTGTACCACGCACTCCGGCGACTGCGGTCCCGGGGTGCGCGCGTGGCGATTACCTGGGTGCGCCCATCGGGGCCGGAGCAACGAGGGCTGGCGTCACTCGGCTTCTCGCCTCGCTACCAGGCGATCCAGCGCCGGCTAAGGCGCGGCCCCTACCTGCCGCGGTTCCTCGTGTTCGAGAATCCCGCCGGGGCGCTACGGGAGCTTCGTGCCCAACGAGGTACGACCGATCCCCTGCGATGGGAACTTGTGCCCGGCGACCACGACTCGATTTGAATGCGGCGCGCCAGCGCCCGACGGCGGCGACGGTCGGGACGAGCCCGCTGAGGAGGAGCGCGCCGAGCCCGAGCTCTACCGCGATCAGCCCGCCGCCGACGACCGGCGCGAGCCGCTTCGGCACGAGCCGGTACTGGCGCACGCCCTCGAAGAAGTTGCGCGGCGCCCGCGCCTTCTCGAGCCCGGCCAGCAGGCAGACCGCTCCCAGGCTCGTGCGGAACACGAAGTACGTGACTACAGACGCCAAAAAGCTCCCCCTCCGGGTGTTTTCCCGCTCGCCTTCCTACTTCGGTCTTGCGCCACTAGGGGGATTTCGTCAAGTGCGGCCACAACTACAATCGCCTGGCCCTTGGCTCTCATCGATCGCGCCATCGTCCGGGTTCTTCCAGCCGTCCCCCGGTCGATCGTCCGCAGGATCTCGGAGCGCTACATCGCGGGGACCGACCTCGCGGACGCCTGCCGCGTCGTCAAGCGTCTGAACGAAGAGGGCAAGGCGGCGACCATCGACGTCCTCGGAGAGGAGATCCGCGGCCGTGAGGAGGCGCTCGAGATCGTCCGCGCCTACCACGACGTCTTCGAGGCCATCGAGCAGAAGCAGCTCGACTCGAACGTCAGCGTCAAGCTGACCGCGCTGGGGCTCAAGCTCGGGTACGAGCTCTGCCGCACGAACCTCGAGACGGTCGTCCGCCATGCAGCGGAGAGCGGCAACTTCGTCCGGATCGACATGGAGGACTCGAGCTGCACGACCGACACGCTGCGCATGTACGGCGAGCTGCGCGAGGCCGGGCTCGACAACGTCGGCGTCGTCCTCCAGGCGTACCTACGCAGGACGATCAGGGACATCCGGGCGCTCGCGCCGTACAAGCCGAACGTCCGCCTGTGCAAGGGCATCTACGTCGAGCCGCCGCTGATCGCGTTCCGCGATTTCGACGCCGTGCGCCAGAACTTCGTCCTCGCCCTCGCCGAACTGCTCCGGATGGGGTCGTACGTGGGGATCGCGACGCACGACAGGTGGCTGATCTCCGAGGGGCTGCGCCTCGTCGCCGAGCACGGCCTCGCTCGCGACAGGTACGAGCTCCAGATGCTGCTCGGGGTCAGCGAGCCCCTGGGCGACCGGCTCGTGCGCGAAGGCCATCGCCTGCGGATCTACGTGCCGTTCGGCGACCACTGGTACAGCTACTCGGTGCGGCGGCTCCAGGAGAACCCGAAGATGGCGGGCTACATCGCGGCCGACACGGTCAACCGCCTCTTCGGCGCAAACGGGCGGTGAGGTGGCCCTGACGGCGACCTCTCGGCGGAATGGACGGTTGCGGGAATGCCCAGGCCCACTTAGGTTTTCCACAGCGTGCTGCCCGAGTCCGAGCCTGCTCCGCCGAACGAGCGTTACCGCGCCCGACGGGAAGAGGCGCGCAAGCGCCGCCGGCGGCACCGCACGGTTGCGCTGGCCGTCCTGATCGTCGCCGCGGCGCTCGTCGCGCTCGGGGCGACCATGATCGGCACGCACGGCGGACGCGCAATGAGGCACTCGGCAACCGCGAAGAAGAGGGCGAAGCCCACGGGCCCGCGACCGATGCCGGAGGAGGTGCGCGGCGTGCACGTGACGATGGGGCTCGCCTCGCTCCGCGGCAAGTTCGAGCAGTACCTCGCGATCCCGGGCCTGAACACGGTCGAGCTCGACGTAAAGGACGAGTACGGGAAGGTCGGCTTCCTGCTTCCGGCCGGGAGCCTTGCCCGCAAGATCGGAGCCGCGCAGCGCTACTACAAGGCCAGGGTGGTCGCGGCGAGGGCGCACGCGGCAGGCGTCTACCTCATCGGACGGGTCGTCGTCTTCGAAGACCCGACACTGACGGCCGCGCGGCCGGACCTGGCGATCCGGACGAGTGACGGCTCGGTCTGGCAGAACAACGCAGGGCTTGGCTGGGCAAACCCGTACGACCGCCGCGTCTGGGACTACAACGTCGCAGTCGCGAAGGCTGCCGCCCGCGCGGGCTTCGACGAGATCCAGTTCGACTACGTGCGCTTCCCGAGCGACGGCCCGATCGAGTCGGCGCTCTTCTCGCACAAGGTCGCCGAGCCGATGGGTTGGACGATCACCCGCTTCGTCCACTATGCGTCGAGTCGGCTCAGGCCGCTCGGCGTGCGGGTGTCGGTGGACGTCTTCGGGCTTTCGGCCACTCACGACCTCGGCATCGGCCAGGTGCCGGGGCGGCTCGCGAAGTACGTGGACGCGGTGTACCCGATGGTCTACCCATCGCACTACAACCCCGGGGAGTTCAACCTGCCCCACCCGAGCGCAACCCCCGGCCGAACGGTCGCGCTCTCGCTCCAGGACTTCCGGAATGCGCTGCTCGGCCGGAAAGCGATGTTGATCCCGTGGCTGGAGGACTTCTCGCTGACGAGCGCCAGGCGCCCGCCCGAGCAGGTGCGCGCCCAGATCGAAGCTGCGCGCAGGTACCACGCTAAGGGCTTCCTGCTCTGGAACCCCAGGGGCGTCTACACGGAGGAAGTCCTCAAATAAGTAGGCTCCGAGCGCCAAGCGACGTCCGGAGGAACCGTGACCGAGAAGTACGAAGAGCTCAAGACGCGCCTCGCCAGCATCCACGACCTGCGAATGGCGAGGGCCATCCTCGGCTGGGACCAGCACACGAAGATGCCGCCGAAGGCCGGTCCACTGCGGGCCGAGCAACTCGGGACGATCGACCATCTGTCGCACGACCTGTTCATCGACGACGAGATCGGCACGCTGCTCGAAGACCTCCGGGGCTACGAGGAGGGGCTGGACTCCGACTCGGACGAGGCATCCCTGATCCGCATCACGCGCCGCGACTACGAGAAGGCGAAGCGCGTCCCCTCCGACCTGCGGGCCGAGTTGACCCGTTCCGGGGCGATCGCGCTCGCGGCCTGGGTCGAAGCGCGCGAAAAGTCGGACTTCTCGATCTTCCTCCCCTATCTGAAGAAGAACGTCGAGCTGCAGCACCGGTACATCGAGTGCTTCGAGGGCATGGGCTACGAGAACGCGTACGACGTCCTGCTGGACGACTTCGACGAAGGCCTCAAGACCGATGCGGTGCGCGAGGTCTTCGACGAGCTCAAGACCGGCCTCGTTCCGCTGATCGCGGAGATCGCCGAGCACGCCGACCGGGTCGACGATTCGAGCCTGCACGGAGAGATTCCGATCGAGCAGCAGCGCGACTTCGCGCTCGTGATGCTGGAACGGTTCGGCTTCGACCACGAGTCCTGGCGGCTCGATCCGACGGTTCATCCGTTTGCGACGAGCGCGGGCACGACGGACATCCGCCTGACGACGCGCTACGACGAGGAGCTCCTGGCCGTCAGCCTCTTCGCCAGCATCCACGAGTTCGGGCACGGCTTCTACGAGGCCGGGGTCGATCCGGCCCTCGAGCGGACCGCGCTCTCGTCGGTCACGTCGATGAGCCTGCACGAGTCGCAGAGCCGCATGTGGGAGAACCTCGTCGGCCGGGGGCTGCCCGCCTGGCGCTTCTTCTATCCCAAGCTGCAGAAGGCATTCCCGGGCCAGTTCGGCAACGTCGACCTCGACGCGTACTACGGGGCGATCAACAAGGTGCAGCCCTCGCTCATCCGGGTCGAGGCGGACGAGGCCACCTACAACCTGCACATCATCCTGCGCTTCGAGCTGGAGCAGGAGATCCTCTCCGGCGAGCTGGCGCTCGAAGACCTGCCCGAAGCGTGGAACGCGCGCATGGCGGAGTACCTCGGAATCGAGGTGCCCGACGACGCTCACGGAGTCCTTCAGGACGTCCACTGGTCGGGCGGCGCGATCGGCTACTTCCCGACGTATGCGCTCGGCAATGTGATCTCGGTGCAGCTGTGGGATCAACTGCGTGCGGAGATCCCCGAGCTCGACACCCAGTTCGAGCAGGGCGAGTTCGGCGAGCTGGGCAACTGGCTCCGCGAGAATCTGCACCGTCACGGGCGCAAGTACACATCGAAGGAGACGCTCGACCGGATCGTAGGCGGCCCGATGGACCCGGCCCCGTACCTGCGCTACCTGCGGGAGAAGCTGGGCGAGATCTACGGCCTGCCCGTCGAGACCGGCGCGACGGTCTAGGAGGCTTTGGCGGGATATTGCTCGTCGCTGGGGTGCGATGCTCGTTCCGAGGCCGCGGACGCAGGGAGCCCCGGTAGTCATCACTACCGGGGCGAGTGAGGACCCGGCCTCGGGGCGAGCAGCGCGGCCCAGCGGCTCAGCCATATTTCGTCAAAGCCTCCTAAACTAAAGCTCCTTCATATAGCGCCGGCCCGTGTGCTCGTAGCCGAGCGCCTCGTAGAAGGCGTGCGCGTCCGCGCGGCGATGGGCCGTGTTCAGGACGAGGTGCGTGCCTCCGCGCCGGCGCGCTTCGCTCTCGACGGCCTCCATCAGCGCTTCGCCGATGCCCTGCCGGCGGAAGCGCTTGCCGACCACCAGACCCGCGACCTCGCAGCCGGGCTCGTCGCGCTCGACGAGGTTCTGGACGTGGAGCGCGACGAAGCCTGCGACGTCGCCTTCGACCTCGGCCACGATCAGGTGCGTCGCGGGGTCGCCCTCGATCGTCGCGATCCGCTCCGCCGCCTGCCCGGCGCTCGTGGGGTAGCCAAGCTCGCCGAGCAGCCCCGCGACGGCGACGGAGTCACCGGATCGCGCGTTGCGGAGCTGCGGGTCTATGGAGGAGGAGGCGGCCCGTCCGCCGGGTCCCATCGGATTTCTCCTGCCCGATCAACTGCGCGACCTAACCTCGCCGATGGCGCGGCTTCTGCCACCAGAAGCACTTGGCGGGCTCGCTCATGCGCGCTTCTCGGCGATCAGGGCGAAGTCCCACGGAACCCGGCGGTCCCTCTGGAGCCACTTGTGGAGGGTCTGGAACTCGACGAGGCGGGTGATGACGAGCCCTGCCGCGGTCACCGCAGCGACGATCTGACCGAGCTGCCAGTGCCGCTCGTCGTCCTCACTCGCACCCGGGCTTTCGTCGAAGTAGTCGTCGCGCCAGTGGCCGAGCGGATCGAGGCACCTGCTGACCGGATGGCTGTCGTACAACAAGAGCGTTCCGCCGGGCTTGAGCGCCGAGGCGATTCCGGTCGCCCAGGCGCCGAGGTCTTGGAGCCAGATCAGGACTCCGCCGCCGGTGTAGACGAGATCGAAGCGCCCGCGGCGGAGCTCGAGCGGCAGGTCGTGCACGTCGGCGTGGACGTATGCGACGTCGGGTGCGTGCTCGCGGGCGAGCTCGAGGGCCTCGGTGGAGATGTCGACCGCGCTGACGAGCGCGCCGAGCTCGACGAGCTGTGCCGTCGACTCGCCGGTCGCGCACTGGAGATGGAGGACGTGCCGGCCCTCGATGTCGGGCAGGAGCTCGCGGATCTGCTCGGGGATGCCGAGCTGCCCGGACATTGCCTTGGTCCGGCTGCGGTGGACCTCGTCCCACGCCTTCCGGTTCTGCTCGGTCGGCTCCGTTTGCGGCCTCCTACTCCGACTTTGCAACAGACTGTTGCAAAGTGCTCATGCCGGCAGCGAGAAGCCGCCGTCGACGACCAGGACGTGGCCGCGGATCATGTCCGCCTCGGGTGAGCAGAGGAACGCGACCGCGTGGGCGATGTCCTCGGGCTCGACGAGGCGCCCGGCGGGCGTCCGCTTCTTGCCCCACTCGAGCATCTGCTCCCTGTTCGGGAAGTGATCGAGCGCCGCCGTGTCGACGACGCCTCCCGAAACGGCGTTCACGCGGATTCCCCGCGGCGCGAGCTCGACGGCGAGATAGCGGACGAGCGCCTCGAGCGCCGCCTTCGAGGTGCCCACGAGCACGTAATCCTCGAGCACGCGCGTCGACCCCAGGCTCGAGATCGCGACGATCGAGGAGCCGTTTGGCATCTGCGGCACAGCCGCGCGTGTGAGCGAGAGCAGCGCGCGCGCGTTCGCGTGATGCGTCCAGTCCCAGTGCTTGTCCTCGGTCTCGAGCGCCGGTCGGATGACCCCGGTCGCCGCGTTGTGGACGAGGGCACGCAGGGGCCCGAGCTCGCCGACCTCACGGGCGACGCGTTCGGAGGAGACGTTGCCGCGGACGAGCACCGGCTCGGCGCCTTTGGTCCGCAACTCTTCCGCGGTCTCCTCGGCGGCCTTGTCGTTGCGCATGTAGCCGATGCCCACGCGAGCCGCGCCTAAATCGGCGAAGCGGTGCGCGATCGCCTTGCCGATCCCCCGCGAGCCCCCCGTGACGAACACGGTGGCGCCTTCGAAGCTCATTCGTTGCGAGGAAGCGGCTGGTCGGCGGGCGCGGCGCTCGGGATCGTCTCCCAGCCGGGTCGCGTGCGCGCCTCGCGCGGGCCTTCCTCGGCCTTCGAGGACGCGAAGCCGAGACGGTCGAGGAGCTCGGCCTTCTCCTCCGCGTAGCGGCGAACCTCATGGGACTCGGGCAGGTCTTCGACGAGCTCCAGGACGCGGGCGCGAAGCTGGTACGCGAAGTGCGGGGTCGCAGGGCCAACGATCGCGTCGACGTCGTCTCTGGTCGGCTCGGCCATTCGGGCGAAGGCTAATCGCTAGAGGGTTCGGCGTGATGTTGCTCGTCGCCGGGGTGCGCTGCTCGTTCCGAGGCCGCGGACGCAGGGAGCCCCGATAGTCGCACTATCGGGGCGACTGAGGACCCGGCATCGGGGCGAGCAGGGCGGCACGGCGGCTCAGCCATATCGCGCCGAACCCTCTAGGGTCGCGATCGTGCGCCGGGGCTCAGTTGCAGACGCGATGCTGCTGACGACCGTCTGCCTGTGGGCGCTCAACTTCACGGCCTCGAAGTACATCCTCGACCACGGCTTCGAGCCACTCACGTATTCGGGCATCCGCTACTCGTTAGCGTCGCTGATCTTCCTCGCCATCGTCCTGCCGCGCGAGCGCTCGTTGCGGATCGAGCGGCGCGACCTGCCGCTCGTTGCCGGTGCGATCGTGCTCCTGTTCTTGAACCAGATCGGCTTCGTCTTCGCGGTCGACCTGACGACGGCGACGACCGTGGCGCTGCTTTTCGGGACGTTGCCGATCTTCACCGCGCTGATCGCACGGGTCGTCGGGATGGAGCGGCTGAGCCCGCGCTTCTGGATTGCGGCAGCGCTTTCTTTCGGCGGGGTGACGCTCGTCACGGTTGGCTCCGGGAAGGGCCTCTCCGGGAACCTCTGGGGCGACCTGCTCGCCATCCTGGCGGCGGCGACCTGGGGTGCCTACTCGGTCGCCCTCGCCCCACTCATGCGCCGCTATTCGCCCTTCCGTCTGAGCGCGATCTTCCTCGTCGTCGTCAGCGTCGCGCTTCTCGCCGCCTCGGCGCCGCAGCTCGGGGATCAGAGCTTCCATCTCTCCGGGCTCGTCTGGGTGAGCTTCGTGTACGCGATCCTGGGCCCGCTCGTGATCACGAACCTGCTCTGGTTCTCGGCGATCGACCGCGTCGGCCCGTCCCGCGCGTCCCTGTTCGCCAACCTCCAGCCCTTCCTGGCTGCGGTCATCGCGCTGCTCCTCCTGCACGAGAGCCTGACCCGGCTCGAGCTCGCGGGCGGCTTCCTGATCGCGGCCCGGCATCGTCTTCTCGCGCGGCCGCCGGCCACCCCCTGAGCCGGCCTAACGCGCGCCGCTAGTCTGGGCTCGTGGCCTCGCTGCGCGCTCGTCTCGCCCACAAGCCGCCCGGATACCGCTTCACGATCGGGCGCGTCCTGGCCATCTACGGGGCGCTGATGCTCGCACTGCTGCTCGCGAGCCTCGACCAGACGATCGTGGCCACGGCCCTCCCGCGGATCGTCTCCGACCTCGGCGGCCTCACGAACTACTCCTGGGTGATCACCGGCTACGTGCTCGCGATGACGGTCACCGTGCCGCTCTACGGGAAGCTCGGCGACATCTACGGGCGCCGCCAGCTCTACATGGTCGCGATCCCGGTCTTCCTGCTCGGCTCCGCCCTCTGCGGGCTCGCGCAGAGCATGCTCGAGCTCGTCGCCTTCCGGGTCGTGCAGGGGCTCGGCGCCGGCGGGCTCTTCGCGCTCGCGCAGGCGACGATCGCGGTCATCGTCCCGCCCCGTGAGCGCGGCCGCTACCAGGGCCTGATCGGAGCCACCTTCGCTGCAGGCTCGATCGGCGGCCCGGCGCTCGGTGGGCTGATCGTCGACAACGCGAGCTGGCGCTGGATTTTCTACGTCAACGTGCCGGTCGGGCTCGTCGCCCTGGCCGTCATCGCCGTCGCGATCCCGAAGCGCTCACCTCGGCACGAGCACGCCGTCGACTACCTCGGCGCGGCTCTGCTCGCGGGGGGGACGACCTCGCTGCTGCTGGGGCTCGTCTGGGGCGGCCAGCAGTACCCATGGGCCTCCGTCGAGGTCGTCGGCGCCCTGGTCGCCGCAGTCGTCCTGCTCACCGTGTTCGCCTGGGTGGAGCGACGTGCGCCCGAGCCGATCCTGCCCTACGACCTGTTGAGGACGCGCACGGTCGCGGCCGGCGTGGTCGCGATCGGGCTCTCGGCCATGGCGATGGTCGGGACGATCGCCTACGTGCCGCTCTTCGTGCAGGGCGTGATCGGCACGTCTGCGACCTCCTCGGGCGCCGTGCTGACGCCGCTCTTCCTCGGAGCCGTGATCGCCAGTGCGCTCTCCGGGCAATGGGTCTCGCACAGCGGCCGCTACCGCCCGAACGCCCTCGTCGGGCCGGTGATCCTCGGCGCGGGGCTCTTCCTGCTCTCGCGCATGAACGCCTCGACGACGAATCTCGAGGCGGCGAGGAACATGGTCATCGCCGGCGTCGGGCTCGGGCTGATGATGCAGGTGTTCGTGATTGCGGTCCAGAACGTCGTCTCCGTCCGGCAGATGGGGACGGCGACGGCGCTGACCCAGTTCGCCCGCTCGATCGGCGCGACGCTCGGCGTGACCCTGATGGGCGTAATCGTGAACCAGCGCCTGCCCGCGGCGGCGCAGATCCACCGTCAGAGCATCCACCGGCTGCCCCCGGACCTGCGCAACGGTCTCGCGCACGCGCTCCAGCCCGCGTTCCTGGCCGCCGCGGCGCTCTGCCTCGTCACCCTCGTGATCGTCGCGCTCTGGCTCGAGGAGGTACCGCTGCGGAAGGAGCTCGACGAGATGCCCGGCGCGACTACGCCGGAGGCCGCCCAGCCGGAGGTCGTGACCCAGGAAGCGAGCCAGAGGGCTTAAGATCACGGCATGAGCTCGACCGACTTCATGCCGATCAAGGGCTGGGACCACCTGGAGCTCTACGTCGGCAACGCGAAGCAGTCCGCCTACTACTACGAGCATGCGCTCGGGTTCACCCAGACGGCCTATGCGGGCCCCGAGACGGGGTTGCGCGACCGGGCCTCGTACGTCCTGGACCAGAACGACATCCGGCTCGTCCTCACGAGCGGCCTGCGCCCCGACAGCGAGATCACCCGCTTTGCCTGCTCACACGGCGACGGGGTCAAGGACGTTGCGCTCACGGTTCCGAGCGCGACCGAGGCCTACCGCCAGGCCGTGCAGCGCGGGGCGAGAAGCGTCGTCGAGCCGCACTGGGTCGAGGACGAGAACGGGCGCGTCGAGCTGGCTGCGATCGCGACCTACGGCGAGAACATCCACACCTTCGTCAACCGCGACGACTACGCGGGGCCGTACCTGCCGGGGTACAGGTCGGTGACCGAGAACGGTGCGCCCGCGACGGGCATCGGGCTCCAGGTGATCGACCACGTCGTCGGCAACGTCGAGCTCGGCCGCATGCAGCACTGGGTCGAGTTCTACGAGCGCTCGTTCGGGATGACCGAGCTCATCCACTTCACCGACAAGGCGATCTCGACCGAGTACTCGGCGCTCATGTCGAAGGTGATGATGGACGGCGAGGGCAAGATCAAGTTCCCGATCAACGAGCCGGCCGAGGGGAAGCGCAAGAGCCAGATCGAGGAGTACCTCGACTTCTACGGCGGCCCCGGCGTTCAGCACGTCGCGCTGGCGACCGACGACATCGTCGCTACCGTCGAGGCGCTCGAGGAACGCGGTCTCCGCTTCCTGAAGACCCCGACCGCGTACTACGACGACCTCGAGGAGCGTGTCGGCGAGATCGACGCCGACTACGACGACCTGAAGCGACTGGGCATCCTCGCCGACCGCGACGAGGAGGGTTACCTGCTCCAGATCTTCACGAAGACTGCCCAGGACCGGCCGACGCTCTTCTTCGAGGTCATCGAGCGGCACGGCTCCCGCGGGTTTGGAGAAGGCAATTTCAAGGCATTGTTCGAAGCGATCGAACGCGAACAGGCCCTGCGGGGCAATCTCTAGCGAGAGGAGAACCAGTGGGAATCGGCGCAGTTCTCATCATCGTCGGAATCGTCTTGATCATCGTCGGCCACTTCTGGTTTGGCTTGCTCCTAGTCATCCTCGGATTGCTCTTCGGTGGATTCCGCCGAGGCCGCTGGTACTAGGTCCCGGGCCACGGGCACGGGACTCGCGCAAAGTGCTTCGCACTTTCCGCGACCAAAAGCACAGGAACCGAGGAACGACGCCTCGACCGGCCCGCCCATGCCACGCTCGGTGAGGCTGGAGCCACAGGCCTGCGTTTCCTCGTAGCCTTCCGGGGGTGACTCCGCAGCGGCGTACTGCTCTTGTTTCGGTTGCCGCTGCCTGCGTTCTCATTGCGCTCAAGCTCGGGACCGGGCTTGCTACAGGGAGCCTCGGGCTCATCTCCGAGGCGGTTCACTCCGGCACCGACCTCGTTGCCGCACTGCTGACGCTGTTTGCGGTCGGGGTTGCCGGCCGCCCGGCCGATCGGGGGCATCCGTACGGGCACGGGAAGGCCGAGCATCTGGCTGCGCTCGCAGAGGCAGGGATTCTCGTGCTCGCGAGCCTCTACATCGCTTACCGCTCGTTGACGGTGCTCGTCGGCTCCGCCAAGTCGACCGTCAACCCGACGTGGTACGCGATCGTCGTCGTGCTGGTCGTGATCGCCGTCGACGCGAGCCGGACGACGGTCTCGCGGCGGGCGGCGCGCCGCTACCAGAGCCCGGCGCTCGCCTCCAATGCGCTCCATTTCGGGAGCGACATGGCGGGCTCGACTGCTGTGCTCGCGGGCCTTCTGCTCGCCCGGGCGGGGTGGCCGCAGGGGGATGCCGCCTCCGCTCTGTTCGTCGCGCTGCTCGTGCTGATCGCCGCCGGGCGCCTCATGAAGCGGAACGTCGACGTGCTCATGGACCGCGTTCCCGCCGATGCCGAGCGGGCGGCGCGGGCGGCGATCGCCAGGCTCGAACCGAGCGTGCAGCTCCGACGCCTGCGGATGCGCCAGGCGGCTGGGCAGCACTTCGCCGACGTCGTGATCGGAGTCTCGCCCGACGCGGGCGTGGGGCAGGGCCACGCGGCTGCTGATGCGGTCGAGGCGGCAGTCCACAGCGCGCTGCCGGAGAGCGACATCGTCGTCCACGTCGAGCCGACGGCGGACGAGGCGGCGTTGCGCGAGCGCGTGCACGCCGCAGCGCTCACCGTCCCGCGCGTGCGAGAGGTGCACAACCTGCGCGTCGTCGCGGTCGAGGGAGGGCTCCAGGTCGCCCTGCACCTGAAGCTTCCCGGTGAGCTGACGCTGGAGGACGCGCACACCGTCGCCTCGGAGGTCGAGCGCGCGATCGCAGACGCGGTGCCCGAGGTCATCTCCGTCCAGACCCATATGGAGCCGCTCCGTGAGCCGGGCACCGGCCGCGCACCGGAGGAGGCCGACGTCCAGGCTGACGATCACACGGTTCGGCGGATCGTGCAGGAGCGAACCGGGTCGCCTCCGCGCGAGCTCCGGTTCCTCCAGACCGACGACGGGCTGGTCGCGTTCCTGACCCTCGGCGTCGATCCGGGGAGCCCGCTGGCCGAAGCGCACGCGCTCGCGAGCGAGGTCGAGGAGGACGTACGCCGCGCCCTGCCGAGGCTCGCCGACGTTAGCGTGCACACCGAACCATGAGACTCTGCATGTTCAGCCCCAAGGGCGAGAACCTCGAACGCGGGTGGCCCGGCCGCATCGAGGGCGACCGCGTGATCCAGCTCGCGGCGCAGACGCTCCAGTCCTTCTTCACCGGCGGCGGCGATGCCAGGGCGCACGCCGAGTATCCGCTCGACGAGGTCGACCTGCGGCCGCCCGTCCTCCACCCTCCGTCGGTGCGCGACTTCTACGCGTTCGAGCAGCACGTCAAGACGGCGCGTGCTCTGCGAGGCCTGGGGATGGTGCCCGAGTGGTACGAGATCCCGGCCTTCTACTTCTCCAATCCGGCTGCGATCTACGGGCCTGAGGACGAGATCCCATATCCGGAGGGAAGCCAGGAGCTCGACTACGAGCTCGAGCTGGCAGCGGTCATCGGCGCACGCGGCGAGATTGGGGGCTTCACCGTCATGAACGACTGGTCGGCGCGCGACCTGCAGCGGCCCGAGATGAAGATCGGACTCGGCCCTGCGAAAGGGAAGGACTTCGCCACGAGCATCGGCCCGGTGCTCGTCACGCCCGACGAGCTCGGCGACCTCTCGCTGGAGATGGTCGCGCGTGTGAACGGCGAGGAGCGCTCCCGGGGCTCGAGCGGAACGATGCACCACTCGTGGGACGCGATCGTCGCCCACGCCGCCCGCAACACGCGCCTGCGTCCCGGCGACATCCTCGGCTCGGGCACCGTCGGCACGGGCTGCATCCTCGAGCACGGCGACGGACGCTGGCTCGAGCGAGGAGACGTCGTCGAGCTGGAGATCGAAGGGATCGGCGTGCTGCGGAACCGCGTTGCTAGTCCGCGGTGAGCGGGCCGAGGTCCCAGCCGACCCCGAACGGGTACGAGATCGCCGAGAACGGAGCCTGCGGAGGCGCCAGATCCTCTGTCTGCCCACCCACTCCGCCCTGCGCGCGCCGGCCGGTCAGCTCCTGGTTTCCGAGCGACGTCCGCGTCACGTGGACGCGGTAGCCGGTCGCGTTCGACGAGAGCACCTGCACGGTGAGCCCAGCGGCGTCGTCGGTGAAACGGGCGACCTCGCCTCTCGCACTGTCGAACGTCGCGTTGTAGAGGGGGCCACAGCGACTGAGCGCGTCGCCGCTCCCGTCACGCCGTGCCGCGCGCACGTGGACCGGACCGAGGCCGGTGCGGACCGAAGCATCGACGGAGTAGATGAGGACACCCGAGTTACACACCCAACCGTCCTGGCCGATCCGCCTGCGCGCCTCCATTACATAGGCAGACGAGAGACCGGTCGGCACGACGATTGCCTTCAAGCCCCCGGCCCGTTCGATCGGGGTGATCGTCGTCGTCAGCTCGCCGGGGCCCGTCAGGCAGGTGAGCTGCGAAGCATCGAGCCAGCCGAGCTTCCACTTCTCCCAGGCGAGGAAGTGCCCGCCCGGGTCGTTCCAGCTCATCATGTCCCAGCCTCCGGCGTAGCGGAAGAGAGACCAGTACGTGGGGTGGGGGACGTCGTAGAGGTCGGGCAGACCCAGGATGTGCCCCGTCTCGTGGATCAGGACGTTGGCTCCGTACCTCGCGTCGGACTTCGTGTCGTCGAAGAAGGTCGCGCCGTACCGAATCTCCGTTCCGTCTGCCTGGATGCCCGAGCCGGGATAGGCTTGGAAGGCCGGCGAGCGCTCGACCAATGTGCCCTTCGGAGCGACGACGTAGACGACCTGATAGGCCGAGAAGTCGACGCCGGCGTCGGCTGCGCCGATCGCGTCGGCGAGGTAGTCGTGGTGCTCGGGCCAGCTGATGCCGTCCCGGAGCCCGTAGCTGCCCAGGCTGCGCGGCATGCGGACCCAGTGGTTGACAGGGGTGACGTCGAGCCGTGCGCGCCCGTACGAGACCTCGTTGTACCAGGCGCGGGAGCGCGGGACCAGTTGGTTGTAGAGGGCACTCGTCGACTCGCTCGCATGGAGATCCGAGAAGTCCACGAAGAGCATCACGGCGCGGATCGGGCCACTCGGCCGCAGTGGAAGCGCGGAGTTCGTCGTCCCCTCGTTCATCTCCGTGAACGGGGCGGAATAGAGCGACGGGGAGCAGGGCGACGGCGTTGGATCGGGGACGGCATCGGCAACCGCGCGTCCTCCGGATGTGCCGCAATGGATCACGGCGCGCTTCAGAGCCGTGAGCCTTCGTTGCTGGCCGACGAGGAACTTGTGACGGGCCCGCGCGCGCCTGTGCTTGCGATAGAACGCTGCCCGAGCAGGCTTGATCTGGCCCTGGAAGAGGCTCAGAGAGACGATTCGGGCCGCGCGCTTCTGCACACTGCAGGTCGACCGCGAGGCCGCCGAGGCGTGCGCTGAGAACGACGCCGCCAGCGCGAGCGCGAGGCCGGCGGCGAGGCCGGCGACTGCAAGACGGCGGGGCAGAAGTGAGAGGGCGGAGTACGGCACCTGCCCCTGTGATCGGGGCGGCCGGCGGATCCCTCGCGAGAGTTCCCTCGAACTGTTGCCCCCCATCGAGGGCACCCGAACGAGGGGTCTTCTTTATCCTTTTGGGCATGCCCACCTACCAGCGCCGCGGCGACGTCCCTCGAAAGCGGCACATTCAGTTCCGAGACAACGGCACGCTCCTGACCGAAGAGGTCATGGGCCTCGAGGGCTTTTCGGGCAACGAGTCGATCCTGTATCACCTCATCTCGCCCTGCCGCGTCAAAGAACTCGGCGACTTCGAGCCGATCGAGCGCGAGGAGTGGGTGCCGGACGCCCATGCGCACCGGCACATGAAGACGTCCGGCATCGACGAGGGGGGCGATGCCGTGTCGGGCAGGCAGCTCCTGATGTGGAACGACGACGTCGAGATCTCGCTCTGCCGCCCGGTCGAGCAGATGGAGACGTATTACCGCAACGGCGAGGGGGACGAGGTGATCTTCGTCCACGAGGGCTCAGGGACGATCGAGACGATCTTCGGCGATCTTCCCTACCGCGAGGGCGACTACGTCGTCGTCCCGCGCGGCACGACCTACCGGTTCGCCTCCGAAGGGCCGCAGCGCTACGTGGTCTTCGAGTCGCCCGGCCTGATCGAGATCCCGCGCCGGTACCGGAACGACTACGGGCAGCTGCTCGAGCATGCTCCGTACTACCACCGCGACATCCATCCGCCGGAGGAGCTCCGTACCCATCGCGACCGCGGCGACCACGTCGTCAAGGTGCGGGTCAAGGACGGCTTCCAGACCTACGTGCTCGACTATCACCCGTTCGACGTCGTGGGGTGGGACGGTTTTGTATATCCCTGGACGTTCAACATCAGCGACTTCGAGCCGATCACGGGGCGCATCCACATGCCGCCGCCTTCGCACCAGACCTTCGAGGGGCGGAACTTCGTGATCTGCTCCTTCTGCCCTCGCAAGCTGGACTTCGACCCGCAGGCGATCCCAATCCCCTATCACCATTCGAACCTGAACTCCGAGGAGATGATCTATTACGTCTCGGGCAACTTCGGCTCGCGCCGTGGCATCGAGGTCGGCTCGGTGACGCTTCATCCGTCGGGCATACCCCACGGGCCACACCCCGGCCTCGCCGAGAAGTCGATAGGGCAGACCGAGACGCACGAGCTAGCTGTGATGTGCGACACGTTCCACCCGCTGCGGCTGACGAAGCTGGCGAAGAAGCTGGACGACGGGAAGTACGCCTACTCCTGGTACGAGGAGCCGGATTCGGCGGCGACGGCGGACGATGATCCGGCAGGCGTGACTTCCCACTTCTAGCCCGCTGCGCGTGTAAGCCCTCGTCGAGCGCTTCGGCTCGATTGAGCAGGCCGTCGCCGCAGGCCTCAGCCTGCGCTGACGACGGCGGGTCGTGCTTCCGCTCCGAAGCCCGCAGCTCCTGCCACACGTGAGGGGGCTTTGTCGCCCTTTGTTGGAAGTACGACACGTGCGGAAAAGCGAAGGCCGTCCTTTCGGGTGGCCTTCGCTTACTGCCGTCGCTGTGGCGCCTCGAGCCCGCGTCAAGGAGGCCCCACTCGTCGCCCGCCGCCCCAGCAGCTCTAGGTGTTCGTTGCCTCGAGCGCGGCGGCGATCTCCCCGATGGCCGCCCGCTCCGCCTCGCTGACGGCCTCGGCGCTCCCGCCCTCTCGATGTGCGTTGGCGACCTTGTCCGCGAGACTGAGGACGAAGCTCTTGTACGCATCGAGCTCCTCGGGCGTCGCCTTCCGCTCGAGCAAGCCGACCGCGTCGCGAAGATGTTGCAAGCCGTGCTCCTTGAGCTCCTCGGCCGAGTGATAGCGGGTGTGCTCGAGTTCCGGCCTCGCCGACACGATCTCGTCGAGCAACTCGCTCTCGCCGTGGTGCTGACGCGCTTCCACATACGCCTTCGCGATCGAGAGCGTCTCGCGGAAAGTCCCTCCCCGCTGTGCCGTAATGACGATCATCCCGGCGGTTGGCGGTCCCTGCAGGACGGTCTCCCACTCCTCGGCCGTGAATTCAGCCTTGCCTGTCATCGAGCTTCTCCTCTCGCTCTTGGGCACGCCTCTCGTGGACGCACTTGTCGACATTACTCGAGCGCCGATGCGCTCTCACTGGTGCAGCACGCCAGTGCGCCACTGCGCCAGTCGGAGAGTCGGGCTTAGCTGGACCCAGCCCGAGCCGGCGCGAGCCGTGGGTGTCCAACGCCCGGCGTTGAGCAGGCAGGCCGGTCCTCGCTGATTACTCACGCGTGCGCGTGAAGCTGATCCGCTCTACGGAGCAGGCTTCGGGCCCGTGTCGTCGTTCGGCTCTTGTGCGACAACGAGCGCCGGCTCCGCCCCGGCGCAATGACGAACGCGTGCCTGTCGGAGGACGACGGAGCGACACGACGAGAGATCGACGCGACATCCGAGCATGAGACGGCGCTCGCGTTACAGAATGTGAGCACGACGTCCGCCCCCTATTCGCAGCGAACTGCCTCACAGAGCCGAAAACCCGCCGACCCGTCCCGAATACGCATCGACCCGATGTAACGCGGACTGCTGAGCCGCGCGGGACAGCGTTCGTACCAGACCCGCCAACAGAAGTCAATGAAAGGCATTGATTCTGGTCAGCGCGAGGCGTACGATCGGACCGAAGTCCCCGAAAGGAGGTCTGCCGCGATGGCTCCGCCGAGGAGGAAAAGGACGCCTCGGGCGGCGAAGACCGCTCCCCGCTTCAACTGGCAGGAGCTCGCCCAGTACAAGCAAGAAAAGCGCTTCCTCGACCACTACCCGGACGACTTCCGCACATTCTGGTCGCCGCGCGATGATGTGCACGGGTTGCTCGTGACGCTGCTGCAGAGTGCCCAGCGCTCGGTCGTCCTCAACATGTTCGGCTACGACGACGACGAGCTCGATCAGATCATTCGCGGGAAGCTGAAGGAGCAGCACGTCTATGTGCAGCTCTCACTCGACAAGACGCAAGCAGGGGGAAAGCACGAGCAGGCGATCCTCAAGCAATGGGCGAACGATGCATTCGGAAACTCGATCGCAATCGGCACGAGCGCCGTCGGGCACGCGATCAGCCACCTGAAGATTGTCATCGTCGACGGTGTCTACACCGTGCGGGGTTCGACGAACTGGAGCCTCTCCGGGGAGGGTGAGCAGGACAACGAACTCACGCTCAGCCGCAACGCAGTGATCGCCGCCGAGACCCGGTCGGTTCTTGACCTCAACCACGACTGGATGCTGAAGCAGATGGCAGCGGCCGCGGCCGGAAAGCGGGCACCGAAGCAACCGACTCCGGTCAGCCCCGGGCGATGAGCCCGAACAGACTCGGCTGGTGATCGAGCAGTGAGGATCTGATGGCTGAAGATCTCGCCCTCGCGCGACTCGCGCAGATCAAGCACATCGTCGTCCTGATGATGGAGAACCGCTCCTTCGACCACATGCTTGGCTACCTGAAGGGTGATGGCCTACCCGAGGTAAATGGTCTTACCGGCGACGAGTCGAACGAGGATGGCCAGGGTAAGCGGATCACGGTCTTCCCCTTTCCGAAGGAGCAGACCGCTTTCCACTTGCCCGGTAAACCGTTCGATAAGACCCTTGATCCCCAGCACGGACCGAGTTCTGTTGCCGAACAGCTGGCCGGTGGAAACGGCGGTTTCGTCAAGAACTTCATCCGCGAGAAGGCGCCGCCGGAGGAGTTCCGCTCGCTACCGATGGGCCACTACACGCGGGAGCATCTGCCGGTCTACGACTTCCTCGCGCGGAACTACTGCGTCTGCGATTCCTGGCACAGTTCGATTCCCGGGGATACCTGGCCCAACCGTCTCTACGCGCTCGCTGCGAAGACCTCAGAGTCGGTCGGGCATCGCCTGCGCCCCTGGGAGCGTTTCTTCCGTCGCCTGGGTGGAGCGGGACCGCTGCACGCGATCGAGAACGCGCCGATCTTCGAGGTCGAAGCCTTCACGCGCCAACTCGACGAAGGACAGTGGCGCTGGTATTCGCATGACCCAGCGACGCTGCGCGGCGCCGACAAGCGCTACCGGGACTTCTTTCGCCCCGACCGCAAGAATTTCGCCTACTTCAACCGCAAAGAGATCAGTCTGCCCTTGCGCGCTGCCGAGGCGTCGTTCGAGTTTCAGGACAGCTTCCTCGATGACGCGACCAAAGAGGGCGAGCACGGATTGCGGGAGATCTCTTGGATTGACCCGAACTTCGTCGATCTCAGAGTCTCCGACACGACCTCCAACGACGATCATCCGCCCTCAGATATTCGCGCCGGCCAGCAGCTCGTGCTCGAGCTCTACCACGCCCTTGCTAATAGCCCCGACTGGGCAGACACGTTACTCGTCATCACCTACGACGAACACGGCGGCTTCTATGACCACGTCCCGCCGCCGCCAGTCGACGACGGCTCAGGCTTTGCCACCTATGGCGTGCGCGTGCCCGCACTTGTCATCGGACCGCGCGTCCGCAACTTCGTCTGTCACGAGCTCTTCGACCATACGAGTCTTATGAAGACGATCTTGCTGCGCTTCGCGAGCGATTCCGCGACTGCGATCAGGCGAATGGGTCTCCGAGTCGAACGAGCTCAGCACCTCGGGGTCGTGCTCGACGATACGCCGCGGGTGGGGCTTCCCGGCCACGAGTCGTTGCTTTCTGAGCTCGACAAGTGGCGAAAGGACGCTCGAGCTGCGCGCCGGGCGGCGGCGCCGGGGCAGCCCGCTCCTGAGCCAGATGGTGCGGGCCAGGACTGGGAACCAACGGACCTCCAGCGCGAGTTCACGGCCTTTGCGGTCGCGATGCGGGACCGCGGCCTTCCTTCAGGCAAGCCGTAAGGACCGGCCTGCCCATGGCACTGAGGGACGTCGCAAGCGTATTCGGCCGTTACTTCGTTGTCGGCTTCTTCCTTCCGTCGTTCTTCAGTCTTTTCGTCCTCGCGCACTCACTGACGTCGGATCTTCTTCCGAACGTGTACGAGCGGCATAGCGAGGGCGCACAAGTCTTGATCGTCGGTGGGGCAGCTCTCTTGGTCGGGCTTATGGCGGCAGGGGCGAGAAATCTCGTCGAGCTCTTCTTGTCTGGCGTTTTCCTCATGCCACGACCGGGGTCGCCCATCGCGCGCTTCATTCAACCCTTCACATGGCTTGTGATGTTGCCCTCGAGGCGGACGTTCAGCCGACTCGTGAAGGCGAGGGACGCCTCACAAGACCAAGCTCGCCAGACGCAGCTGGCTTGGCACCTCGACCGGCGCTATCCACAACAGTCTGATGCGCTCATGCCGACGGCCTACGGCAACACGAACAAAGCAACACCGAACTACGCCTGGTCGCGCTGGCGCTTAGATATGGACGCGATCGAGGACCACATCCTGGCACTCATGTCCGACGGCGAACGCGCACTCTACGAGGAGGCAAGGACCGACCTCGCCTTCTTCGTAAACGGCACTCTCGGCGCGCTTGCGGTCTTCGGGACCCTCGTCGCGGACGAGATACTCAACCACCCGCATTCGGCTCGCTTCGCCTGGGCATACGCTCTGATGCTTCTCACCGTCGCTCTCTTATACCGGCAAGCAGTCGCCGCTCTCGACCGGCTCGGGAGGCGGAAACGAGCGAGCATAGATCTTCACCGGCTCGAGCTTTACCAGAAGCTCGGGTTACGACTGCCCCGGAGCTTCGCCGAGGAGCACGAAATCGCGCGTGCCATCAATAGATGCCTCCTCTGGGGTTGGCCGCTACCAGAGAAGTTTTCCTCGGCTCGAGCCAAGGCTCCGACGCCAGCGGACCGTGGCGCCGCGGGCTAAACGATCCCTGCTGAGCTGGGGTAGACTTCGTTCAGAGGCATTTAGATGACAGTGACGTACGCAGCACCGCCAAACGACCCACTCGAGCCGTGGGAGCCTCCTCCGAAGCCTAAGTTGGACTGCCACCGAGTTGTCCCGACATTTTGCTTCGCGACTTTCGGCCGCTCGAAATAGCGGCCGAGCGTCGTGTGCGCGACGTCGTAGTCGGATGCGAACTCTGCCTCTCTGGCGTCGTCGGGCGCGACTGCTGCTAGCTCGCCGCCTGGCCGGACACCTCGTTCGGGTTCTCCTTGTCCTCCTTCGATTTCTGGATGTTCTCGATCAGGTCGTGGAGCGGCTTGGTGACGCCACCGATGACGATGCCGGTCAAGATGATG
>DATHDS010000008.1:0-114421 GCA_035318925.1 Gaiellaceae bacterium | reverse complement strand
CGCCCCCCGCCGGAGCGCGGCTCACCTCACCGCCGCTCCTCGCATGGCGCCCGGTCGCGAAGGCGCGCTTCTACAACGTTCAGGTCTACCGACGAGGCCGCAAGATCCTGAGTCTCTGGCCACGCCGGACACATCAAAAGGTGCCCTCGCGCTGGACGTACAACGGACGGCCCGGGCGCCTACGCCCGGGCCTCTACGCATGGGTCGTCTGGCCCGCATTCGGGACGAAGGCGAATCCGCGTTATGGCCGGATGGTCGGTAAGAGCAGCTTCCGAATCGTCGGCCGCTAGTCGCGCTGGCGGCCCGCTCTGCAAGCTCGTCGCGTGAGTACGGGAGGGTGTGCGCGCCAGTCTTTCGGACGATAGGAGAATGACCATGGAGGTCACCAGGAACAGCGTCGAGACCACCGCGGGGCCGAGCGAGTGGTTCACCGGCGTGGTGTACATCGACCCCGTTGCAACGCCGTCAGGTGCGTCGCGCCTGACCGCGAGCAGCGTTCACTTCACGCCGGGCGCACGAACGGCGTGGCACACCCACCCGAACGGCCAGACCATCTGGGTCACGGAAGGCCTCGGCTTCGCGCAGCGCCGCGGCGGCCCGATCGAGGTGATCCGGCCCGGCGACCGCGTGTTCTTCGAGCCGGGCGAGGATCATTGGCACGGCGCTGCGCCGAATCGCTTCATGACTCACCTCGCGATGCTCGACGTCGACGACGAAGGCAACCCCGCGACCTGGGGTGACCACGTCACTGACGACGAGTACGCGGCGGCGCCGCTGATAGAAAGCTGACATGCGCGCAACTGTCATGTACGGCGCCGG
Organism: Gaiellaceae bacterium; assembly: GCA_035318925.1. Lineage (GTDB taxonomy): Bacteria > Actinomycetota > Thermoleophilia > Gaiellales > Gaiellaceae > VAXT01. Next base: position 113,602 of record DATHDS010000008.1, on the reverse strand, counting down.
CGACGTCCGGATCGAGGACGTCCCCGACGCGCACCTGATCGAACCGACCGACGCACTCGTCGCCGTCACCCACGCCGCCATCTGCGGCAGCGACCTTTGGCCGTACAAGACGATGGAGCACAGCGACGCCGGCCGCCGGATGGGCCACGAGTTCATCGGCGTCGTCGAGGCCGTCGGCGCTGACGTCCGGACCGTCAAGGCCGGAGACCTGGTCGTCTCGCCGTTCCTGTGGTCCGACGGAACGTGCGTGTTCTGCCGCGAGGGTCTGCAGAGCAATTGCCTCCATGGCGGCAGGTACGGCTCCGACGACGTCGACGGCGGTCAGGGCGAAGCCGTGCGCGTCCCGCAGGCGGACGGGACTCTCCTCGTGCTGCCGATCGGCGCCGACGACGCGCTGATGCCCTCGCTGCTCACCCTGTCGGACGTGATGGGAACGGGCCACCACGCCGCAGTCGTCGCCGGCGTCGGCCCCGGGAAGACAGCGGCGGTCGTCGGAGACGGCGCCGTCGGCTTGTGCGGCGTGATCGCGGCGAAGCGGCTCGGCGCCGAGCGGATCGTTCTCCTCGGCAGCAATCCCGACCGGACCGCGCTCGGGACGGAGCTCGGCGCCACGGACGTCGTCGGCGAGCGCGGCGACGAGGCGGTCGAGCGCGTACGCGAGCTGACCGACGGCCTCGGCGCCCATTCGGTCCTCGAGTGCGTCGGTCTGGAGCAGTCGACCCTGACGGCCCTTCACATCGCTCGTCCAGGTGGCGCAGCCGGGCGCGTCGGGCTGCCCCAGGAAGACTCCGTTCCCGAGGCGGCTGCGACCTTCTTCAAGAACGTCACCATCGGCGGCGGGCCCGCGCCCGTGCGCGCGTACATCGAGGAACTGCTCCCGGACGTCCTCGAGGGAAGAATCGAGCCGGGCCGCGTCTTCGACCGCGGCGGCTCGCTCGACGACGTGCCAGACGGCTACCGGGCGATGAACGAGCGCGAAGCGATCAAGATCATGGTGAAGCCCTGACGGCCGCCTGAACGGAGCGGCGCAAGAGCCGTACCTACCGAGCCGTGGGTTACACGACCCCTCCGGTTTCGGAGGTCTGGGTCAAGCGTGCGATCTCGCGCGTCCTCTCGTCAGTCCGAGGGACCCCGCTGTTCGCGCCGGCCTGTAGCGAGCATTACGGCTCCACGCGTCGTCAGAGCCGCGACTAGGGCCAGTGCCGAGCCGAGCCCGACTACCTGGTAGAAGACCTGACGTACGAAAACGCCCTGTACGAAGAACGGGCAGTCCGCCGTGCCGGAGGCTCCCAGCGAAAGCGGGCGGACGCAGGTCCCGATCGTCACGGAGAGCAGGAGCGCAGCCACTCCGATCACACCGCCGACGAAGCCGGCGAGGAGGCCGTGCGGGATCCGCAGCCTCGGACAAACCGCAGCCGCGACTGTGGAGGCGACGACCTGCGTAGCGATCGCGAGGCTCAGCTGCCAGTACTGGAAGCCAAGGATGAAAGTGTCCTGCTTGCGGATCGACAGATCGACTCCCGAGTGAACGCGGGCTCGAAGGACGAGCAGCAGGATCCACGCGCTCGCCCCGCTCGCCGCGCCTACCAGGAGAGCTCGCCCCACAAATAGGCGTGGGCGCGGCGCCGACCGGGCACGAGCCCGGGCCGCCACCGCAGCGAGGGGGAACGCCCAGAGAAGCGCGAACGCCGGCACCACCGGCCAGCGAGAGCCGAGATACTGCGCCTCGGGGTCCATCACGAGCCGGTAGAGGAATCGCGGGCCCGTCCAGGTGACGGTGCCGATCGCGTCGTAGTCAGCGTTTACAATTCGCGCCGTCACCGGCGCGACCTGGACCAACAGGTCGTGGAGCAGGAAGAAAATCCCGGTCCAGACCGTGAGGACGGCGCCCGCGGCGAGAATCGCGAGCCGTCCCGCCCAACGGGCTGCGCGCTCGCCACCGCGCTCCAGCCAGACCCTTGCTCCGGTCTGTATCCAGAGGACGAAGAGGAGAAGGCTTACGAGGGGGATCACGCCCCAGACCAGCCCGGGCCCGAAAAGCGCGGTCCCGACCACCGGCCGTGTCGGAGGCACGTCGATGATCTTGGCGAGTGCCTTCGGCGCCTCCCCGGTTGGACTGCCGCTCGCGAGGTTCTGGAGCGAGAGGAACTCTCCGATCAGAAAGCCGGCCCCGAGCGCGAGCCCGATCCGCCACAGGGGCGACAGCGTCGCATTGCGCACCGTGGCCAAGAACACGCCTCGCCAGACCCCCAGTACGACCACGCCGGCCGCGAAGGGCGCCACGATGAGCGCGGCCAGCCATAACGCGCCCGTGTCGCTCGTGTAATAGAACGTGATCAGAGTCACGAGCTGGTGGTAGACGAGCGTGAGGACGACGCCGGCGCCGAACGCCTCCCAGAGGCCCGGCCGGAACAGGCGGTCGTTGTCCCGGAGTGCGGCGAGGCGCTCCTTCGGGCTCGGGTGCACGTGGAGAAACGGGATTCCCAGTCGGCGGCCGCTGCTCTTGAGCTTCCCGACCGCGCGCTCGAGGCCGGGTGCACCGTTGGGCCCGAGCGAGGCGCGGACGTCTGCGTAGACCTCGCGAGCCCGGAGCACCGCGTTTCGTGAGAGGTAGACGAGCACGACGAGTGCCGCGAGGCGCCAGGAGACGCGCCAGATCGTCGCCGCTCCCTCGTCGTGCAACGTGGGCAGGAGCGGGAGGACGGCGATCGCGAGGAACGAGTACCAGAGCGCCATCGTGAAATAGGTCTTGTCGACGTCGCCGTTGCGAAGATGCGCCAGCTCGTGGAGGACGACCGCGCGGAAGGCGTCCCGGTCCGTGTAGAACGTCGTCACTAGGCCACCGGACAAGGCGACGTAGCGGCTTCCGAGACGGCCGAAGGCGAGCCCGCTCGCGCCTGCGGCGAGTGGGTTCCAGACGAAGCGTGGAGTCGGGACGCCGGCTTCGCGGCAGAGCTCGTCCAGGTAGGCGACGACTTCAGGCGCATCCTCGGCCGTGAGCGGTGTCAGCTTGCCTCGCCAGAGCTTCCATTTCGGCCAGACCGCATAGACGACGAGCGCCACTAGGAGCAGCAAGCCGACAGCGCCGAGGATCCAACGTCCTTTCTCGTGGTTGAGGCCGGCCAGGCAAGCGTGGAGGCGGCTCGTGCGCGCCGCGTAGGCCGTCGGGTCGCCCGTCCCGGAGAAGACCGGCCCTGCCTCGCGAACGCAGCGGAACGTGATGGCGAGCTCGCGGTTCACGTCGTGGACGCTCCAGTAGACCCAGTTGAAGGCGAAGAGGCTCGCTCCGAGCACGGAGAGGATGAGCAGCACGAAGCGGAAGGTCGTGTCCGAGGGGAACGCGAACGGGTCGACGCGGGTCTGCCGCGCCGCCGCCCCGGTCTCCGGGCTCATGCGACGCTGAGACTGCCGACGACCGAGTCGGCGAGCAGGTCAGCCTGGGGCTTCGGGAGCTTGAGCTCGCTCGCCTTCTTGAGTGCCACTTCGTGGACGCGAGCGAGTTGCTCGCGAGTGAGCCCGGGCTGTGGTTCGCCACCGCCTGTGTCTCGGTGGAAGAGCTCGTGGACACGCTCCTGGATCGCGCCCGAGGCCTCCTTCTCCGCACTTTTCCGGAGCTCAGCCACGAGGAATGTGACCACGGTCTTCGCGACCTCCAGCGCGACGGGCGCAACGAACATGGCGATCTCGACGCCGAATCCGAGCATCTCGTCCTTGCCTTGCTTCTGTTCGAGGACCTTCTGCGGATCCTTGAAATAGGCCTCGCTCATCGCCCGGAAGAGCGGGAGCTCCTGGGGTGCGGTCTGGGCGACGAGCCCCCGCGCCACGTCGGCGACGATCTCGTTCTCGACGGATTCAGTCACAGCCTCTCCCTCCCTCTTGCTGTGCGATTCCGGAGGCGCCGCGACCTCACTCTTGTCAACGATAACCGACTCGGCCCGAAGGCCTGCGCCGCAGGACGGTGCGCTCCGTCCTCAGCGAGCGCGAGGCTCGTTGAAAAGCAGGTCGCAAAGGAGTAGAACCTCCTCAAGCTCCCGGAGTCGGAGGGGGGAACGTTGAAGGGGAGGGAGGTATCGCAGTGCAACAGCGACCCCATGTGCGCTGGCCTTGGCTGGCTGCCTTCCTGGCCCTCGTGATCGTGCTCGCGGGCGCGCTCGCGGCCGGGGCGAACGCGACCAAGAACCAGCAGACAGCCTGCGCCTCGATCGAGAGGCTCCAGCTCGAGAAGCAGATGAACGCGCACGCCGCGCAGATACTCGCTTCCTGCGGGCGCTCGAACGCAGGCGGCCAGGCGCACTCGACGAGCTTCTCGTCACTTGGCCTGCTCCGCCCTGAGACCTACGGTGGCCCGGACGTCAACGAGACCCTGGGCGAGGGAACCTTCCCGCACGTGACTCAGTCGGAGACCCAGACCTGGGCCCAGGGGAACACGGTCGTCACGGCCTACAACGACTCGGCGACGGCACCTTCATGCTACTCGGGCGGGTCGTACTCGACCGACAACGGCGTGACCTTCCACCTCCTGAACACGCGGCCCTTCTGCACCGGCCACGGCTCGGGCTACGGCGACCCGGTCGTCTTCTACGACCAGATGCACTCGAAGTGGATCGCCGTCTTCCTCGCCTCGAGCTGCGGCGGAGGGGGCCTGGGCGTCTGGACCTCAACCGACGGCGTGACCTGGGGGAACGGCCCCTGCGCGCACAACGGCGACAGCGACGACCGCGAGTCGGGCTACGTCGACAACAATCCCTCGAGCCCCTATTTCGGCCGCGAGTACCTCTCCTGGAACAACTTCACAACCGGGGGCGCACTCCAGGTCATCCACTCTGACAACGGCGGGGCGACCTGGACCTCGCCTGTGACCGTCAACAACGCGTTCATCCGCAACGTGCAGATCGACGTCGGCCCGGACGGCACCGTCTTCATCGCGGCGATGGACGAAGGCGAGGGCGGGCTCGGCAGCCGCACGAACAGGATCTACCGCTCCGTGAACGGCGGCACGACCTGGACCTCGTCGAACACGGGCGCGTCCTTCGCGGGCCCGGGCCAGTCGACCTGCGGCTACTTCGCCGCCATGTTCCCCGCCTACTGGCGGCACATGGGCTGGGGCGACATCGGCGCCGGTCCCGACGGGATCATCCACTACGCCTATGCGCAGCACGGGACGGGCTCGGACTACGGCGACGTCTACTACGTGCGCTCGGCCGACAACGGGCTGACGTGGAGCACACCGCTCAAGCTGAACACGGATAGCACGACTCGCTCCCAGTGGCAGCCGTCGCTCTCGGTCTCACCGACCGGCAACGTGCTCGTCAGCTGGTACGACGCCCGAAACACCACGGGCGACAGCTACGAGCGCTTCGCGCGGATCTCGCCGGACAACGGTGTGACCTGGGCGGGCGACGAGGTCCTGAGCGATGCCGTCAGCCCGCTCCCCCTGCAACCGGACGGAGACGTCCAGCCCTGTTACACGGGCGACTACGACCGCAGCTTCAGCAACACAGCCGGCCACTACGTCACCTGGGTGGACGGGCGCGTCCTGGACAACGGCACCGCTCAGCAGGATGTCTTCTTCGACAAGAATTCGAGTGGACCGCCTCCGCCGCCGGAGCCCAACCTCGTGCACGACCTGACGACCCTGTTCGACGGAAACTCGAACGGCTACATCGACCCCGGTGAGAGCTTCGGGCTCGACGAGCGGATCCGCAACGCCGGCGAAGCAGATGCCCACTCGATTAGCGGCGTCCTCACCTCGCCGACCGCCGGGATCACGATCACGACCGGTAACTCGGCCTACCCGGACATCCCTGTGGGTGGCACGGGGACGAACTCGACCCGCTTCCAGGGCAACGCCGACGAGTCGATCGTCTGCGGCGTGAACGTCAGCTTCCATCTCGTGCTGACGGCCACCGAGGGCACCTACAACGTCAACTTCACCGTGCCCACGGCCCCGTGCCCGAACTACACGATCACGACCCAGACGGGACAGGCGATCGTGCCCGGGACGGCCGACACCGGCAACCACTGCGACGACTGTACGACGGCTATCACGTTCCCCTTCCCGGTCCACGTCTACGGCCGGTCGTACACCGCGGGCGTCGTCGAGTCGAACGGGACGATCCAGTTCGACGGCGACTTGAACGACTTTGCGAACACGTGCCTGAACGCCGAGCCGTACGGGCGCGCGTTCTTCCCCTACTGGGACGACCTGTACACGGCGAACTCCGGCTACGGCATCTACACGGCGACGACGGGCTCGCCCCCGAATCGCACCTTCTACATCGAGTGGAGGGCGCAGTACTTCCCGGGGACGGGTAACGCCAACTTCGAGGCCGTCTTCAACGAGAACGATCAGGTGCTGAAGACGATCTATGGCGCGACCGACACAGGCGGCACCTCCTCGACCGAGGGCGTGCAGGACTCGCCGACCGGCCTCTTCGCACAGTACGGCTGCAACGGAGACGGCGGCGCGATCTCTTCCGGTCTCGCGGTCATCTACACACCGGCCGGACCACCGCCTCCACCACCTCCGCCACCACCGCCGCCGCCGCCGGCGCCACCACCACCGCCACCGCCGCCACCTCCGCCGGTGCGCTGCCACGTGCCGCGGGTGATCGGGCTAAAGCTCGGCAAGGCGAAGACGCGGATCCGCAGGGCACACTGCTCGGTGGGACGGATCCGCCGCACCCGCTCGCGCCGAGTCGGCCGTGTGATCGGCCAGAGCCCGAGGCCGGGCGTCAGCAAGCGCCGCGGCTTCCCGGTCAAGCTGGTCGTCGGGCGCCGGTAGCGGCTAGCCGAACGTGAACGCGTAGGCCTCGCAGGGCGCGAGGAACGTGATCTCCAATGTGCGGTCGGTGATCGATCGCGGCTCGCGAATCAGCTGATAGAGCCGCTGTTGGACCACCGTCCCGCGACCCTGTTCGTCGACGTCGAGCCCGTGAGCGGCGCCGGGAGGCTCTCCATCGACGAGCACGCGGAACGGCACCGACGTGCCTCGTTCCGGCGGCCCCATGACGAGGTGAACGTCTCGGGCGTGGAAGCGGAAGGAGATCCGACCCTCGCCTTGGTTCAGCACGCTCGCCCCTCTCTCGACTGTCCACTCCCCCGTCAGGGCCCACTCGTTGAGCGCCAAGCGGTCCGGAGCGACGTAGCTGCGAGCCTCGTCAAGCGAGGCGCCACCGGGGGACGCGAAGTTCTGCGCTTGCTCGTAACCGAGGTACGTCTCCGGTGACTCCAGGTTCGCCCAATCTGCCTGAGCCTCGAAACCGTCGGCGGTTACGGAGACCAGGTCGTCGCGCACATCGCCCAGCCCCGCCTCGCGCACTAATTGCTGGATGACCCCTTCCGCTTCTTCGTATCCGCCCTCGCCAAAGTGGTGGTGCCGGATCTGGCCTTGTGCGTCGGCGATGTAGACGGCCGGCCAGTAGTTGTTGTCGAAGGCGCGCCAGACCGCGTAGTCGCTGTCGAGCGCGATCGGATACTCGACCGCCATCTGCTTCGCGGCCTCGCGTACGTTGTCGACGTCTTCCTCGAATGGGAACTCGGGCGTGTGGACTCCGATGACGACCAACCCTTGATCCGCGTACTGCTCCGCCCACGCGCGGATGTAAGAGAGCGTGCGGAGCCAGTTGATGCAGGTGTAGGTCCAGAAGTCGACGAGGACGACCTTCCCCCGCAGGTCCGCCGCCGCGAGCGGTTGCGAATTGAGCCATCCCGTGGCGCCGCCGAGCGATGGGAGCTCACCTTCGACGGGCAAGTCGACCATGTGTTGGGTCGGCTGCTCCACGGCTAGCGGGCCGCCGCTGCGGTTGGCCGGCGGACCGCGGCTGCGGCGGTCAGGATCACTTAACTACCCGGTAGCCCTCCGCCGCCAGCAGGTTCAGCGGTCCGAACGCCGTACTGCTCTCGGTCTCGCTCGCTGTGGTCTCGGTGGAACTCATGACGAAACTCCGTTCCAGTCGTGGCTAGTCGCGGTTGAACAGGGTGAGCAAGAGCAGGAACACGTTCAGGACGTCGAGGAAGATCGAGGCGGCGAGCCCCGGCGCGGCGCGAATGTCCTGCGTCCGCCTCAGTCGCTGGAAGTCGTACATCGTGAACCCGGCGAAGATCACCAGGCCGACGATCGAGTAGATCAATGCGCCGTTCGGGATGCTCACGAAGATCGTCACGATCCCGAAGACGATCAGCAGGAGGAGCGCCCAGAAGCACACCCGGGCGAGTCCCGAGAGGTCGCGTCGCGTGGCGTACCCGGCCGCGCCGAAGCCGGCGATGAAGAGCGCCGTCGCCCCGCCCGCCTGCCACACCGACTGCGGGTTCGTCGACGCGTAGTACGCGATCGTCGGCGCGACTCCGAGCCCGACCAGGACGCCGAAGCCAAAGAGCAGGCCGATCGCGAGTTGCTCCGAGCGCGAGACCGCGATGTTGATCCCGATCAGGAGGCCGAAGCTCGCGATGAACGCGACGAAGCCCCAGCCGTAGGAGAGATCGCGGCCGAGGTAGGCACCGAGCGCGAAGAGGCCCGCGGTGACCGCCACGAGCCCCATCGTCTGGCCGAACAGCGCGCGCGCCTGGTCGCGCTCGGCAACTGGCGAAACGGTGGTGTCGTAGGTGCTCACGGCGCGAGGACGGCCGCCCGCTCAGGCGCTTTCGCCGTCGCAGGGCTTCGCATGTAGAGGAAGCCGCTGACGACGGCGACCCACGCAAGAGTGACGATCGTCGAGATGTACTGCGTATATGCACCGTCGGGCGCCCAGAATCCGTCGCCCGCCCAAGTGGTTGCGCGGAGCAGGACGAGCACCATGACCGTCACTCCCGCCAGGAAGGGCGCGGTCGAGATGATTCCCGCCCGCCAGAGGCCGAACGATCCCGACATGACCAGCATCGCCGCCGGGAACGACGCAACGATCGCCAAGATCCACGACAGGTCGTTGAGACCGGACGTGACCTGGTCGTTCCCAGAGCCCGCGATCGAGTACGCCAGTGTCAGGTTCACCGTGTAGATGACAAACAAGACGGCGCCGAGGGCTGCGCTGGAGGCTGTCGCCGCCCTCCCCCAACCGCCCATCCCGGCATCACGGAGAACGCTCGAGAGCGCCGCTGCGAACCACAACAGGTTCAGGAGGTTGAACGCGAGCAGGGTGCCGGCAATCAGGATCCGGGTGCGATCGCCGTCATAGAACGAGACGAGCTTGTCCGCCGAGGCGCCCACCTTCGGCTGACTGCCGTAGATGACCCAACAGATGGCGAAAAGTACGACGAAGAAGATTCCGCTACCGCGCCAGTTGCGTTCCCAATCGAACATGAGACACCGCCTTTCTGAGGTTGAGTTTCATCGGAGTGACTTGAACGCGGCTCGCACCTCGGTGGAGAAGAGCTCCGGCTCCTCCCAGGCTGCGAAGTGGCCGCCCTTATCGACCTCGTTGAAGTAGATGACGTTCGGATAGCTCGCGTCGACCCAGCTGCGTGGCGTCCGCCAGATCTCGCCCGGGAACGTCGTGAAGCCGACCGGGATCGTCGGCGGCGGCAGAGGCTGGCTACCCGCGGCGGGCGCGTCCGGCCCGTAGGCCTCCCAGTACGACCGGGCCGCGGAGGCGCCGGTGCCGGTCAGCCAGTACGTCGTGATGTTGTCCAGGACGTTGTCCCGGGTGAGGTTGCCCGACGGTTGCCCATCGACGAAGGCGCCCGCGATTTTGTAATAGGCGTCGGTGTCGTGGTCGAGCATCCAGGCGGCCAGGGCTATGGGGGAGTCGAGCAGGGCATAACCGATCGTCTGCGGTCGAGTGGCCATCTCGACGAAGTAGCCGTTTCCAGACTTCCCGAAGGTGGCGAGCTGCGCGGCCGCGGCGCTTTCCGCGTCAGTGTCCGTCGGCATCGTGCCGCCAAGCGCCGGCACGAGCAGGTTCGTGTGGATGCCAATTAGCCCCTCGGGTGCCTGGCGGCCCATCGCGTCAGTGACGCCTGCGCCCACGTCGCCGCCTTGGGCCACGTAGCGGGTGTAGCCGAGGCGGCGCATCAGCTCGGTCCAGGCCCGTGCGGTCCGGCCCAGTTCCCAGCCGAGCTCGGTCGGCTCGGCGGAGAAGCCGTATCCGGGAACGGACGGCAGCACGAGGTCGAACGCATCCTCGGCGCTGCCGCCGTGCGTGGTCGGATCGGTGAGTGGGCCGATCGTCTCGAGCAGCTCGACGACCGAGCCCGGCCAGCCGTGGGTCATGATCAGCGGCAAGGCGTCCTCGTGCTCCGACTTGACGTGGATGAAGTGGATCTCGATCCCGTCGATCTCGGTCGTGAACTGGGGTAGCGCGTTCAGCTTCTCCTGCGCCTTGCCCCAGTCGTACTCCTTCGTCCAGTAGCTCGCGAGCGCCTGCATCGTGGCCAGCTGCACGCCCTGCGAGCGGTCTTCGACGAGCTCCTTGCTGGGCCAGCGGGTCGCGGCGATGCGCCTGCGGAGGTCGTCCAGTTCCTCTTCCGGGACCTCGATGCTGAACGGACGGACCTCGGTTGCGCTTTCGATCGTTGCCATGCCGACCTCCGTTTTCTGGACGTCGCATGTACGACCTCGATGACCTGAGACCGTCGCGTCACGAGAACGCGGCGACGATCCAATGACGACCCTCTCAGATGCCGCAACTACCGGTCAAGGCCTTCACCAGATCGCAACAGATGGATTTCCACCCGCCGTTCGACGGAGCGTCGCCCAAGTCGAAACCGACCGAGCGTGGGGCTGCCACGCCTCACCGGTTTTGACGATTTCGACCCGAGCCAGCCGAAGTGACCCTCGGCCGGCAGGGTTACTGCGTTTCCTCCTCGACCGTCCGCTCGGCTGTTGGCACCGCTTCGAGGCGCTCGTCCGGTATCGGCTTCCCGCTTTCGATCGAGACACCGTAGGTACCGGCGGCAATGCGGGCCTCGGCCCGCTCGACCGCGGCGAGCTGGTCTCGAAGATCGTCGGCCAGACCCTCGTCGAGCTCCTCCTGGTACAGGTCGGATGCGAGATTCGCCGGATCCAATTCATCGGCCGGCGCGCCTGTGTCCTGATGCCGCAGCTCGGCCAACGCGCGCTCAATACGTTCGCGCTCGGATGCCAGAAGTTCGCGTGCCCGATCGGGATCCATCAAGCGACGTTATCGCAGAGATGGTGGAGGGCAACGCGAGGAACGTCGTCCCGCTTGGCGGAGACGTTCCGCTCTACGGAGCGGCGCAGGAGTCGAACCTACCGAGCCGTGGGTTGCACGACCGCACCGGTTTTGAAGACCAGCTGGGCCACCGGGCCCATGCCGCTCCCTGGAATCGATCGTACCGTTGAAGCTCCGCGGGGCGGTCGGGTGGGAACGCGAGGCTATTCGGCCGTGGTCGGAAGAGTTATCGAGACGGTTGTCCCGCGGCCCGGGCCTGTATCGAGGGAGACGCTACCCACGCTTCTTTGCGCGAGGGCCTGAACGATCGCCAGTCCGAGTCCGCTGCCGCCGGTGCGGCGTGATCTGCTTTGGCTTCCGCGATAGAACCGGTCGAAGACATGCTTCTGATCCTCCGCGCTGAGCCCGGGCCCCTCGTCGCTGACCTGAATCGCCACGGTCTGCGATCCCGCTTCCGCGGTCACCTTGATCGGGCTCTCCGCGGAACTGTATTTCGCGGCGTTGTCGACGACATTGAGCAGCATCCGTCTCAACGCCTCGGGATCCGCCCACACGTGAGCTCTCGCGAAGGCTTCCCGGTCGAAATCGAACTCGCGGTTGGACCACGCGCTCATGTACCGGTCCGCGAAATCGTCGATGAACGCCGTCAAGGCGATGTCCTCCGGGTGCAAGGGCTCCTCGGCGTCCAGACGGTTGAGCGTCAACAGGTCGTCGACGAGATGTGAGAGTCGGACCGCTTCGTCGTGGATGTCGCGGACGGCTTCGGTCACCTCCGGGCGGTCGGCGTGGCCGTGGCGTAGAAGAACCTGCGAGGTCCCGCGCAGAGCCGTCAGCGGTGTGCGCAACTCGTGTGACGCGTCGGCGAGAAAGCGTCGCATCCGCTGCTCCGACTCGGTGACTCTGGCGAAGGCTTCCTCGAGGCGGCCGATCATCCGGTCGAACGCCGAGCCCAGGCGCCCGACCTCGTCCCGCGTTTGAATGTTCGCTCGCCGGTGCAGATCGCCCGCGGCGATCTCTTCGGCCGTCGTCGTCACGCTGCGCAGCGGACGCAGGGCAAGACCGGTCAGCACGAGCGATACGAGGGCGCCCAAGAGCAGCGCGGCCACGGCGCCGACCGCGAAGATGTTTCGGACGCGGTGGACGGTCGCCTCCGCCCCCGACGGCGAGCGGCCGAGAATCGCGAAGCCGACGGGCTTGTCCGGCGGCCCGAGCGCGACGGCGACGAGCTCGTAATCGTCGGCCGACGTGTTCGCAGTCGCGGGCGGTTGCGCGCGGGTCACGGGGCCTGCGGATCCGGCCGTGCACCTGGGCCGGCGGGTGCCGGAACGCGCCTTCGGCGTCGGGACGGAAGCGATGAGCTCGTGGACCGTGGCTGCTGAGAGCTCCAGCGGCTTGGCGGCGCCGGGCACGCCGACCGCGTGATCCGCGAGCGCCGCCCCCCGGCGATCGACGATCTTCACGCCCGAATTGCCGGTTCCCAGGAGCTGTGCCAGTACCTGCGCGTTGCGGTCCAGGCCGGCTGTGGTGCGAACGAAGCAGGGACCGAGCACCTCGAGCTCGGTCCGGGCCGGCTCCCTGATGCTGTCGATGGTCGAGTCGTGGAGGTACCCGGACAGGATCGACGACTGGACGATGCCGAGCGCGAGCAGAAGGACGGCGAAGAGCCCGAGCTGCGAGAGCAGGATTCGCCCGCGCAGGGTGTTCGGGAACGATCGGATCATCGATCAGCCGCGGAGGCGGTAGCCCACGCCGCGCACGGTCTCGATCAGCTCATGGTCGGGATCGTCGAGCTTCCGCCGGAGATAGCGGACGTACACCTCGACGTTGTTCTCGTCGTAGAACTCGTGGCCCCACACCTGATCCAGGATGAATCGCCGTGAGAGCACGCGCCCGGCGTGCCTGAGGAAGAGGAACAGCAGGTCGTACTCCTTGACCGTCAGCTCGACTTCAGAGCCGCCGCGCGTGACGACGTGACGCTCCTGATCGAGTGTGACCGGCCCGGCTTTCAGGACGCCCGCCTCAGGAGAGAGCCGGCGGCGCGTGACGGCGTGGATCCGTGCGACGAGCTCCTCGAAGTCGAACGGCTTGACGAGGTAGTCGTCGGCGCCCGCTCGGAGGCCCGCGATCCGGTCTTCGACCTGGTCACGGGCGGTCAACATGATGATCATCAGGCCCGAGTCCTGCCGCATGCGCCTGGCCAGCTCCATGCCGTCGATCCCCGGCAGCATCAGATCGAGGATGACGAGCTGCGGCTTGAAGTTCTTCAGCTCGGCAAGCGCCTCGTAGCCGTCCTCGGCGACAGCCACGGAGAAGCCTTCATAGCCGAGCCCGACGCGAAGAAAGTTTGCGATTTGAGGCTCGTCCTCGACGACGAGGATGCGCAGAGGATCGTTTTCCTGGGGCTCGTTCGTCGAGGCTTCCCCGCTGAGCCCCTGAGCACGCATCGGACGTCACGATAGCGCCGGCGCTAGAGCTCCAAACGGATGTTCGCCTCGGTCTCAGGAACCTCTCAGGATCAAAACCGTCTGCTTTAAGGCTCTGCTCCTACGATCGTGGGCATGGGAACCCGGTCGCCGCATGGGTATTCACGCGTCGCCGCTGTCGCCGCAGCGTTGCTCGCGCTCGGCCTCTGCGCGACGCCAGGCCTCGCCGCCCGCGGAGGCAACACGCCTGTCCGCGGCGTCGTGATCGGGGCTTCGAGGGACGAGATCGAGGTCCAGAGCACAAGCGTGGCGGTGACGATTGCGATTACCGACGAGACCCGCGTCATCCGCATGGTCAGCGGCACCGTCGCCGACCTGCGCCGCGGCCAGATCGTCGAGCTCATTCGCAGCGCCAGGACCGGCCGCGTCACCCAGCTTCACATAGCGCCTGCGGGGACGAAGCTCGGCGAAGTGCCTCCATCCTGGGGGCAGGGCAACGGCAAGGGCCGGCTGAAGAACCGCATGGCGCAGATCAGGGCGGTCTCCGCGAGGACGATTCGAGTGCGTTACCTGAACGGTCGAGTCGTGACCTACCGGCTCGCAAACAAGCCGACGGTGACCAAGGACCTCCTCGGGCGCATCGGCGACATCGCAATCGGCCAGACCGTCTACGTGACCCGTAGCAAAGGCGGTCGGGTGGCCAACGACATCGTGATCCTGAGGGCCTAGGCGGCCCCTATGTCGACGAGGCCCCAAACCAAGCCCGATCGGGGAACGACGGCCGCTCCGAACGGCCACGTTCCGGGTCGCCTTGCCCTGGCGACACGCCCACACGTGCGCGGGAAGTTCCTCTATGCCGGGAACCGCAAGCTCTACCTGCGCGGTGTCACGTACGGCACCTTCCGCGAGGGCGAGCACGGATCCGAATACGGGGACGAGCTCACCGTCGAGCGCGACTTCGAGCAGATGGCCGCTGCGGGCCTGAACGCGGTCCGGACCTACACGGTGCCGCCGCGCTGGCTCCTCGACCTGGCGCAGCGACACGGCCTCTACGTCATGGTCGGAGTGCCGTGGGAGCAGCACATCGCGTTCCTCGACGACCCCGGCCGCGCAGACTCGATCGAACAACGCGTGCGCGAGGCCGTTCGAGCGTGCGCCGGGCATCCGGCGATTCTCTGCTACACGATCGGGAACGAGATCCCGGCGCCGATCGTGCGCTGGCACGGCCGCCGCCGGATCGAGGCGTTCCTCGAGCGACTGTATCGGGCGGCCAAGTCCGAAGATCCTGACGCGCTCGTCACCTACGTCAGCTACCCCTCGACGGAGTACCTCCAGCTGCCGTTCCTCGACCTCGTCTGCTTCAACGTCTTCCTCGAGCAGCCTGATCGGCTCGAGGCCTACCTCGCGCGCCTGCAGAACGTGGCCGAGGACCGGCCGCTCGTCATGGCCGAGATCGGGCTCGACAGCCGCCGGCACGGGCTCCGCGACCAGGCCTTTGCCCTCAGCTGGCAGATCTCGACCGCGTTCGCGGCGGGGTGCGCGGGAGCGTTCGTCTTCTCGTGGACCGACGAGTGGCACCGTGGCGGTCACGACATCGAGGACTGGGACTTCGGCCTCACGGACCGCGACCGGCAGCCGAAGCCGGCGCTGGCCGCTGTCGAGGAAGCGTTCAGCAGGACGCCGTTTCCGCCTGGCGTGAGCTGGCGACGAGTATCGGTCGTCGTTTGCACGTACAACGGCTCGGCGACCCTCGGCGAGACTCTCGACGGCCTCGACGCACTCGACTACCCCGCGTACGAGGTGATCGTCGTCGACGACGGCTCGACCGACTCGTCGGCGGCGATCGCTTCCGAGTTCGACTGCCGCCTGATCAGAACGGAGAATCGCGGCCTCTCGTCCGCACGCAACACCGGGCTCAGTGCCGCCTCGGGGGAGATCGTCGCCTACATCGACGATGACGCGAGACCCGATCGCGACTGGCTGAAGTATCTCGCCTACACGTTCATGAGCTCGCAACACTCGGGCGTAGGGGGACCCAACCTGGCCTGCCCCGAGGATGGGTTGATCGCCCGCTGCGTCGCCAATGCGCCCGGAGGCCCGACGCACGTGCTGCTCTCCGACCGGGAGGCGGAGCACATCCCCGGTTGCAATATGGCCTTCCGCCGGCATGTGCTCGAGGAGGTCGGCGGCTTCGATCCGCGGTTTCGCGCCGCGGGTGACGACGTGGACATCTGCTGGCGGCTGCGCGAACGCGGCCTCACCATCGGCTTCAGCCCGGCTGCGGTCGTCTGGCACCACCGGCGCAACTCCGTCCGCGCCTACTGGCGCCAGCAGCGTGGCTACGGCAATGCCGAGGCGGACCTCGAGCGCAAGTGGCCCGAGAAGTACACCACCGGAGGACACGTCACGTGGCGCGGCCGTCTGTACGGAGACGGCTTCGCCCGGAACTCCGCGCGCCGGCGCTGGCGCATCTACTACGGCTCGTGGGGCAGCGGCCCCTTCCAGTCGATCTACCACCCCGAAGGGCGCATGTCCGGGTTCATGCCTCTCCTGCCCGAGTGGTACCTCGTCATCGGCGCGCTTGCCTTCCTGTCCGCGGCAGGCGCGCTGTGGACGCCGCTGCTCGTGGCGCTGCCGCTGCTAGTCGTGGCGATCGCCGGGACGCTCTTCCAGGCCCTGCTGAGCGCGCTCAAGCCACAGGCCGTCAGTGCCGGCGGCTCGCGGACGAGAGAGGTGGGTCTGCGGGCTCTCACGGCCGGCCTCTACCTCGCGCAGCCTCTCGCTCGGCTCGTGGGACGGCTCCGTGCCGGCCTCACTCCCTGGCGCCGCCGCGGAGCGGGGCGATCCGTGCTCCCGATTCCGCGGAGCTGCGCCCTGTGGAGCGAGCGCGGGAAGACGGCCGAGGGGCTTCTGAGCTCGATCGAGACGACGCTGAAGAAGACGAGCACCGCGGTCATTCGCGGTGGCGACTTCGACCGCTGGGACCTCGAGGTGCGCGGAGGCCCTCTCGGCTCGGCGCGCCTATTGCTCGCTGTCGAGGAGCACGGTGGCGGCCGGCAGCTCGCACGCTTCCGCCTCTGGCCGAGAGTGTCGAAGGCAGGCGCCCTGGTCGTGATCTTCGTCGGAGCTCTCTTCGCCGCATCCGCGTTGAGCGGCGCGTGGGCGGCCGCCTCCCTCCTGGGCGGCGCCGCGCTGCTGCTCGCGCTGCGGGAGCTTCAGGAGTGCGCCACCGGCATCGCGGGCGCGCTCAAGGCGATCGAGCTGTCGACGGAGGACTCGTGAGCGAGCCCGCCGTGAACAACCAGCGCATGTCACGCAGGATCCTGGGCCAGCTCAGGCCGTTCTGGCGCCAGATTCTCGTTCTTCTCGTGGTCGACCTGCTCGCGACGCCGCTCCTGCTTCTGACGCCGGTACCGCTCAAGATCGCGGTCGACAGCGTGATCGACAACCACCCTCTCCCCGGGTTCGTCGACACGCTGTTGCCGGCGTCGGTTGTGCGTACGAGCATCAGTCTGCTCGTGGTCGTGGCCGTCCTGCAGGTTCTGATCGTGCTTCTGGGCGAGCTCCAGGCGCTCGTCAGCTACGTGCTGCAGACGCGGACCGGCGAGCGGCTGACGCTCGACTTCCGCGGCCGGCTCTTCCGCCACGTCCAGCGGCTGTCGCTCTCGTTCCACGACACCCGCGGAAGCCACGACTCGATCTACCGCATCCAGTACGACGCGGAAGCCATGCAGCACATCGTCGAGAGCGTGATCCCGTTCGTGGGCGCCGCGGCGATGCTCCTCTCGGCGCTCTACGTGACCTCGCTCATCGACCTACAACTGGCGTTGATCGCCCTCGGGGTCGTCCCGGCGCTCTTCGTTCTCTCGCGCTTCTACACGCGGCGTGTGCACCGCCGGTACCACGACCTCAAGGAGCTCGAGAGCTCGGCCCTCGGCGTCCTCCAGGACGTGCTCACCTCGATGCGCGTCGTCAAGGCCTTCGGCAAGGAGCGGGACGAGCACGCGCGCTACATCGCCCGCTCTGACCGCACGGTGCGGGCGCGGGTGCGCCTCTCGTTCACCGAGGCGGCCTTCGGGCTCGCGGTCAACACCGCGATCGCGATCGGGACGGCCGCGGTGCTGTTCTTCGGCGTCCGGCACGTGCAGACCGGTGTGCTCACGGTCGGCGAGCTGCTGATCGTCATGGCCTACCTCTCGCAGCTGTACGGGCCGCTGGAGACGATCAGCCAGAAGGTCGGCGACCTCCAGTCCTCGCTCGCGAGCGCCGAGCGCGCATTCGAGCTGCTCGATGAGATTCCCGACGTCGTGGAGAAGCCGCACGCCCGCCGGCTTGGGCGAGCGCGCGGCGCGATCGAGTTCCGCGACGTCTCCTTCGGCTACGACGGGCAGCTCTCGGTCCTGCGTGACATCTCGTTCGGCATCGCGTCCGGCACTCGCCTCGGCATCGTCGGCAAGACCGGCGCCGGCAAGACGACGCTCGTGAGCCTGATCACGCGCTTCTACGACCCGACGGCGGGAGCGATCCTGCTCGACGGCGTCGACTTGCGCGACTACCGGCTCGCCGACCTACGGAATCAGTTCGGGATCGTGCTGCAGGAGCCGGTCCTCTTCTCGACCAGCATCGCCGAGAACATCGCTTACGCGCGGCCGGCAGCCGGCTCGCGGAACGTCATGGCCGCCGCCGAGGCCGCCAACGCGCACGACTTCATCAGCGAGCTGCCCGACGGGTACGACACCGTGGTCGGCGAGCGCGGCATGCGGCTCTCGGGTGGCGAACGCCAGCGGATCGCCCTTGCTCGCGCATTCCTGAAGGACGCGCCGATCCTGATCCTCGACGAGCCGACGAGCTCGGTCGACACGCAGACCGAGACCGCGATCATGGAGGCGAGCGAGCGCCTCATGCAGGGGCGCACGTCGCTGATGATCGCCCACCGTCTGAGTACCCTCGAGAACTGTGACGCGCGCTTCGAGATCGAGTACGGGCGGCTCGTGCGTCCGAGCGGTGCGCGCCTTCGTGTTCCGACGGACGACCTGGAGCTGCCGCCCGAAGCCGTCGCTTCAGGCGGGTGAGCGGCCGCCCACGCACCGCCGGGCGATATTCGATCCGTGAGCACGACCGTCTGCATGACCCCCCTTACGCTCGGCTATCCCGAGGGCGCCGGTCATCTTTGGGTCTATCTCAACTGGGCCCTGTCGCTACATGCGCTGGGCTGCCGCGTCATCTGGCTCGAGGACATCGGCGAGCTCGCGGCGACGAGACCCAGGGCTGAGGTGGAGCGCGACATCGCCACCCTCAGTGCTCGGCTCGAGTTCTACGGGCTGGGCCCAGCGCTCGCCCTGACGAGCTTCACCGGCCAGGAGCTCGATCCCCGGCTCGTGGACGGCCGGCTCGACCTCGAGGCCGCCGCGGCGGAGGCGGAACTCATGCTCGATTTCGCCTACGACACGCCGACGTGGGCGCTTGAGATGTTCCGGCGAACGTCGCTCGTCGACCTCGATCCCGGTCTCCTGCAGCTCTGGATGAGCCAGGGCAAGCTGCAGGTCTGCGACCATGATCTCAACTTGACGATCGGGGAGACGGTCGGCACGAGCGAGGCCCGCTTCCCCGATGGCGGCCTGCGCTGGCAACACACCCCTTCGCCGGTGTTCCTGGCCGCGTGGCCGGCCGCCGATGCCGCCCCCGGCCCGTACACGACGGTGACGAACTGGTGGGGCGATTGGATCGAACTGGACGGCGAGGCCGTCTGCAACGACAAGCGGAGCGCCTTTCTCGCCTACGCGCAGCTTCCCGCGCAGGCCAATCAACCGCTCGAGATGGCGGTCACACTGGACGACTACACGGCCGAGACAGACGTTCCGGTCCTGGAGCAAGGTGGCTGGAACGTGCGGGACGCCTGGGAGGCGTGCCCGACGCCGGAGGACTACCGCGCCTACATCCAGGGCTCTCGGGCCGAGTTCAGCTGCGCGAAACCGTCCTGCCGGCTGCTGGCCAACGCCTGGATCAGCGATCGCACGATCTGCTATCTCGCGAGCGCCAAGCCCGCGGTGGTCGAGCACACCGGGCCGAGCCGGTTCCTTCCCGAGGCAAAGGGGCTGCTGCGCTTTCGCGACCTCGATGAGGCAGCCGCTGCGATCGAGGCCGTGGAGGCCGACTACGAGAGCCATTCCCGCCACGCGCGCGAGCTCGCCGAGGAGCATTTCGACGGCGAGAAGGTCGTCCGGCGGGTCCTCGAGCTGGCACTGGCGTGAAGCGGATCGCGGTCCTCGGCTACCACAAAATCGGCCCCCCGGCTCCGGGCGGCTGGGAAACCTGGTTCTACATCCCCGAGGCGGTCTTCGCCGAGCAGCTCGCGACGCTCCGTGACTGCGGCTGGCAAGCCGTCGACCTCGCCACCTTCGTGCAGGGCCTCACGGAGCCGGAACTTCTTCCGGAGCGAACAGCGTTCATCACCTTCGACGACGGCCAGCGCTCGGTGCGGGAGGTCGCCCTGCCGGTGCTCGAGCGATTCGGCTACCCGGCGGTCCTCTTCATGCCGACCGACTTCGTTGGCGGGACGAACGACTTCGACAGCGAGCCTGACGAGCGGCTGTGCGATTGGGATGACCTGCGTGAGCTCCTGCGGCGGGGCGTCGCGGTGCAGTCGCACGGCGTCTCGCATCGGAGTTTTTCCGAGCTCGCACCAGCCGGACGCGCCCAGGAACTCGAGCACTCCAAGGCTGCCCTCGAGGCCGAGCTCGAGCAGGCAGTGGAGCTGTTTGCCTACCCGTACGGAGACGACGCCGGTGTCCCGCCGGAGCTGCGCGAGACCCTGGCGCGGGCGGGCTATCGCGCGGCGTTTGGCTACGGAGGGGGACCGTTCGCGATCCCTGCGGACGACCCTTATCGTCTCGAGCGCATCCCGATGGGCCCGGACACCGATCTCGATCAAGCGCTCGAACCAGGCGGGAACGACGGTGGCTCGTAAGCGACTCGTCCTCGCGGGCATCGTCGGCCGCTATCCCGTCGGCGGTGTGACCTGGTGCGCGCTCCAGTACATCGCCGGCTTCCAGCGCCTCGGCTACGACGTCTTCTACCTGGAGGACACCGGCGAGTGCAATTTCGACCCGGCGCAAAACGCGATCGCGACCGACCCCGCGTACGCGCTCGACTACATCCACCGGGAGCTCGCGCTCGTAGGGCTCGAAGACTCCTGGGCCTACGTCGACTACGAGGGTGGCTACCACGGCAAGACTCGGCCGCAGGTCGCAGAGGCCTGCAGTGGCGCCGATCTGATGGTCAACCTCTCAGGCGGGTGCTGGATGGTCAGGCCCGAGTACGAGGGGCTCCCGAAGATCTTCATCGACACCGATCCCGGCTTCACTCAACAGGCGATCGCGGACGCAGGCGAGGGGTGGTACCGCGACTTCTTCGCAGCGCACGATGCTCTCTTCACCTTTGCCCTACGCGTCGAGGACCCGACCTGCACCTTGGCCGAGACGCCTTTTCGCTGGCATCCCACGATCCAGCCGGTCGCGCTCGATTTCTGGCCCGTCACCCCCGCGCCTCGAGACGCGCCGTTCACGACGATCCTCAGCTGGACCACCGACAGCTTCCCGGGGATCGGCAAGGGCAAGGGCGACGAGCTGCTTCGACTGATCGCGCTGCCCGGGCAGACGAGCGAGCAGATCCTGCTTGCGATTGCCGGGAAGCCTCCAACCGAGTTGCTCGCCGAGCACGGCTGGGAGCTGACCGACGCGGTTCGCGCCACGATCGACACCGAGGCCTACCGGCGCTTCATCCAGACTTCAAAGGCGGAGCTCGGCTTCGCGAAGGGCATGTACGTCGAGACGCGTAGCGGCTGGTTCAGCGACCGGACACAGTGCTATCTGGCCAGCGGCCGACCGGCACTCGTCCGGGAGACAGGCTTCAGCGACCTCCTACCGGTGGGCGAGGGTCTGCTCTCGTTCGACGACGCAGAAGGCATCCTCGAAGGCATCGAGCGCATCGCCGCCGAGTACGAGCTTCATTGCCGGCGCGCACGGGAGATCGCGGAGGAGCACTTCGCGGGAGAGATCGTCCTGCGCAGGCTGCTCGAGACCGCGGGGATGGCGTGAGCCCGGGCGGCGCCCTGAGCCCGGGCCCCTCGCGGCGGGTCGCTTTTACGCGCGCTAACTCAATGTGGCTTGCAGTTGATGGGGGCCGTGTAGTCGCAGATGATCGTGAGCAATCCCCTGACGCTCCCGTCGGTCGTCTGCGTGTCTCCGGTTTTCGAGTTCAGCGAGACCATTTGCACGTTCAGCTTCTTGAGCTGCCGGATCACCTCTGCGTTTCCGGTCGCGGCGTTGGCGTTCTGAGGGTTGGTGACCCATCCGAGCGTGAAGCCGATCACCGTGCTCAGGACGACGCTCACGACCACAACTGCGAGCAGCTGCCTGGTCATTCGAGACACCTCCTTGGGTCGGATAAGGCGCACGATGTTAACGGCGATGCCCGGTCACTAGGTTCGCGCCGCCGCTGATGGACAAGCTGAGGATTGCCGAGCTGGCGCCCGTCGCGATGCCCGTCAGGCCGGGGGAGGGCGACTCGATCGAGCAGCTCGTCTCGCTGCTCACGGAGGAGCTCGTGCGGCGAGGGCACGACGTCACCCTGTTCGCCGTCGGCGACTCGGTGACCACTGCCGAGTTGCGCTCGTGCTACGCGCAGGGCTACCGGGAGCGAGAGGAGGTCTGGGACTGGCGTGTGCCCGAGACGCTGAACGCGGCCTGGGCCTTCGAGCACGCGAGCGAGTTCGACGTGATGCACAGCCACACCTACCACTTCGCGCTGCCCTTCAGCCGCTTCGTTTCGACCCCTGTCGTTCACACCTACCACGTCCAGCTCGGCCCCGAAGTGTTGGAGGGGTTCAGGCGCTATCCGGAGGCGCATCTCGTCGCGATCTCCAACTTCCAACGCAGCGAGCTCGACGGTTTCGACGACATCCCGGTGATCCACAACGGGATCGACGCAGACGCCTTCCCGTTCGGCGCCGAGCGCGGCGAATACCTTGCGTTCCTCGGGCGCATGATCTCCTCGAAGGGCGCGGACGAGGCGGTTCGCGTCGCACGCGAGCTCGACATCCCATTGGTCATGGCCGGGCCCAGCACGGATTGGTTCGAGCGCGACGTGCGGCCCGAGATCGATGGCCGGTTCATCCGCTACGAGGGCACGGTCGACGCCGCCGGTCGCAACGAGCTGCTGGCCGGAGCGGCTGTGCTCGTCTACCCGATCACCTATCCCGAGCCGTTCGGCCTCGTGATGGTCGAGGCGATGGCGTGTGGTACGCCGGTCGCCGCTTTCGGCGTCGGTGCTGTGCCGGAGGTCGTCGAGCAGGGCGTGGGCGGCCGTTGGGTTCCGCCGGGCGAGAGGCTCGCCGAGGCTGTCCAGAGCGCCGTCCAGCTCGACCGGGGCCGAGTGCGGGAGGCAGCGGTCGAGCGCTTCGATTATCGGCGCATGGTGGACGCCTACGAGCGGCTCTATCGGCGGCTCGCCCAACCAAGCGGCCACGCCGGCTGATGGCCGGCGGTGTGCTTGGGGTATTTGCCCACCCCGACGACGAGTCGCTGCTCGCGGGTGGAGTCCTCGCGGCCTGCGCCGCCGCGGGCCGTCGCATGGCGATCGTGTCGATGACCCGAGGGGAGCGAGGACCGACCGAGCTACCCGAGCTCGTCGGTCGGGAGGCGCTGGGCGAGGCCCGCGCGGCGGAGTTGCTGGCGGCGGCAGGCGCGCTCGGCGCTTCCTCTGCGGAGTGCCTCGATTTTCCCGACGGCGAGCTGGCGGACGTGGACCAGGGACAGGCGGCGAGGGCGCTTGCTCGCCTACTGGAGCGCGAGCGGCCGGAGTTGGTGATCAGCTTCTCCGAGGAGGGTCTCTACTGGCACCCCGACCACCTCGCGGTCTCGCGCTTTCTCGATACCGCCCTCGAGCTTCTCGGGCCCGCCGCACCGGAGTGGCTCTATGGGGCCACCTGGCCGGAGGGGCATGCCGGCCGGCTCGGCTCGATCATGCGCGCCCGTGGCCTCCCCGCTGATCTCTGGGGCATCGAGCCCGACGCCTTTGGTGCGCCGGCCGACTCCGTCACGACTACGCTCGACGTGCGCCGGTTCCTCCCTGCGAAGCTGGCGGCGCTCAATGCCTACGCCAGCCAGATCGGCCCGAGCCACCTGCTGAGTGGGCTCCCGGACGACCTCGCCGACGAGTTCCTGGGGCGCGAATACTTCGTCCGCATCAGGCCCGAGACGTCGCGCCGGGATTTGCTCGCAGAAGCCTTGTCTAACCCATGAGTCGCCCTCGGGGGAACCAGGGGTTCACCCGTGCTACCTGGCGTGCGTCGCCTGAACAACCACCTGAGGAAGCCACGCTCGTATTGCTGCAGCCACGGCTTCGGGGTCCGCCTTGAGGCCGTGATCGCCTTGCACCTTCACCACCTCGCGAAAAGGCCCGGGGGGCGGCATGCCGAACGGATCCCGTACGCCTTGAACGACGAGCGTCGGCACCGTCACGGCTTCGAGCTCGGGGAGGCGACTCAGCGGCGGCTTCCCGGCGCGGCGCGGCGGCTCGAGGGGGAATGCGAGGCAGAGCACCGCAACGGCGCCGGCTTCCTCCGCCGTGCGGCAGGCGACCCGGGCGCCCAGTGAGCGACCGCCGACGACGAGTTGCAGGTCGGCCAGCTCGGTCGCACGCAGGTGCGCGACAACGGAGAGCCACGCTGCATCGAGCTGCGGCGCGCGGGGTGGAGAGCGCCTGCCCGCCACTCGGTAGGGCTGCTCGATCAGCGCGACACTGATCCCCACTGACAGTGCAGCCTCGGTCGACGCCCGCAGATCCGGTGCTTCGACGCCACCACCGGCCCCATGACCGAGGACGAGCGCGCCGCGGGGCTCTTCGGGGACGTGCAGGTGGGCGCGTGCCGGGCCCGTCGGAGTGTCGATCTCGAACACCGGCATCCGGCTATTGGCGAACGGCTCCGCGCAGGATCCGCGCGTCGCCGACGCGGCGCGTCACGCCGTCGGCGTCGAAGCGCTCGAGCAGGAGCTGGGCCGGCCGGCGCGAGATGCCCATCAGGTCCCGGAAGCGGGCGAGCGTGATCTTGCCGGCCGCCTCGCACTCCTCGATCAGGGCCCGCTTGGCTGCCTCGTAGGGGCCGATGCCGACGGCGAGCCCGTCGCCGACCCGGACGAGCCGGCCCTCGGCTTCCAGGAAGCGCGCGAGCTCCGCATCGTCGATGCGGGTCGGCTCGAGTCCGACTTCCTCGAGCTTCGCTTCCAACTCCTCCGCATCGGCGGAGCGCTCGCCGAGAGACGCAGCCTTGCCCGGGAGATAGACCTTGCCGTCGCGCTGGTCGAGCTGCATGAGGGGCAGAAGCGCATCGGCCCAGGGTGCGCCGGCGAGCAGTTCTCCCGCGGGTAGGCCGGGATCGAGCGGCGCCGCCTCGGCTCGCAGGGTCAGCCGGGTCCGCGCTTCCCGTCGAGCCCCGTCGAGCCAGTCGGCCGAGAAGTGCCAGCCGTCGGCCTGCTCGACCGCGCCTAGCCCGGCGGCCAGCTCCGCCGGCGAGAGCAGCGCACGAGCGGTGAGATCGGCCGCGCGTACGGGCTCGTGGACGAGCGCCCGCACGATCGAGGCGGGGTCATCCGTCGCCAGTAGCGCGAGGCGGGCAGAGTCGGGCGCCCGCGGCGGGGCCGGGTCGAGGACGCGTCCGCCGCCGAGTGTCGTGTTGCCTCGCAAGACAACATGGTCCCCACGGGCCGCAACGACCGGTGTCGCGAGACGAAGCTGCCCGAAGCGCTCGCCGACCCGGACGAGCCGCGCCGGGATCTCGGCCGTCCCGTGATGCACCTGGATCCGGGCGTGGGCGGGGATCGGCTCCAGCTCCTCGAGCTCGATGTCGAGCCGGTAGCTGACCGGGTACGCCCCCGCCTCGATCAGTGCGTCGCCTCGCCCGAGGGCGTCTCGCTCCACGCCGGGCAGCGCCAGTGCCACACGCTGCCCCGCCTCCGCGCGCTCGACGGGCTCGTCGTGCACCTGCACGCTGCGCACGCGGACGTCGAGCCCGGCCGGCTCGGCTCGCAGCTCGTCGCCCTCGCCGACCGAGCCCGACCAGAGCGTGCCGGTGACGACGGTGCCGATCCCGTGCAGCGTGAAGGCGCGGTCGACATAGAGGCGCGTCGCGCCGAGGAGCGCCGCGTGCTCACGGCTCGCGGCGGCCGCCTCGACCGCGGTGCGCAGCTCGTCGAGGCCTTCGCCGGTCTTCGCGCTCACCGGAACGACCTCCGCGCCGGGCACGAGCTCGCGCGCCTCGGCCAGGACGAGCTCCAGCAGGGCCGGATCGGCCGCGTCGGCCTTCGTCACCGCGACGACGCCCCGGTCGATCCCGAGCAGCCGCAGGATTGCCAGGTGCTCGTGCGTCTGCGGGCGGGCGCCCTCGGTCGCGTCGATCACGAGCAGGAAGAGGTCGATCCCGCTGGCGCCCGCGACCATGTTGCGGATGAACCGCTCGTGGCCGGGAACGTCGATCACCGACAGTCGCCGGCCGCCGGGCAGGTCGAGCGGCGCGTAGCCGAGGTCGATCGAGATCCCACGCGCCTGCTCCTCGGGAAGCCGGTCGGTGTCCTTGCCCGTCAGCGCTCGGACGAGCCATGTCTTGCCGTGGTCGATGTGGCCCGCCGTGCCGACCGTCAGCGGCATCGCGCCTGGATCAGCCCGTCTTCGATGCTCGTCGGCTCGAAACCGCCGGTCCCGAGCAGTTCCCGCCACTGAGCCTCGTTGCGTTCGCGGCCGGCGAAGAGCGCCAGCATGAGCAGGTCGAGCCACTTGGCGCCGTCGGGCTCGTTGCCGGCCGGAACGACAGCCTCGAGAAGGATCAGCCGTGTGTCGTGCGATGCCGCCGCGCGGATGGTGCGGAGGATTGCGGCGGCGCGCTCGTCGTTCCAGTCGTGAAGGATCGTCGACAGGACGTAGGCGTCGCCTTCCGGCACGCGCTCGAAGAAGCTGCCCTCGACGAACTCGATCCGGTCGCCGAGCGCCGCGTGGTCCCGTACCGTCTCCGGCAGGTCGAAGACGATGCCGCGCAGACCTGGCTGTCGGGCCAGCAACGCGACGAGCAGCGAGCCGTTTCCGCCTCCGACGTCGACGACGGTCTCGTCGCCGCGCCACTCGACGCCGTCGAAACGATCGACCCTCTGCGCTTTGCCCTGCTCCATCGCGCTGTCGAAAATCGAGCGCTCGTCCGGATGGTCGGCGAGCCACGACCAGAAATCTGTGTCGTACAGCTTCGGAAAGGCCGCCTTGCCCGACTCGTCGAGCGCGCCGAGAGCCTGGTAGAAAGCGCCGCCGAAGAGGTGGGCGAACGCTCCCCAGCCGCTGTCCAGCAGTTGCTCCGACACCGGTGTGTTGCCGAAGATGCCCGACTCCTCCTCGATGAAGACGCCGTCGCTCGCAAGCGCGCGGAGAAGTCGGTGGAGCGTGTCCGGATCTGCGCCGGCCTCGCGCGCCAGGTCATCGACTGGCCGCGCGCCCTCGGCCAGCGCCTGGGAGATTCTCAGGTCGGCGACGATTGCGAGTGCCCTGGTGGCGAGCGCGCCGCGGAGCACATCCCAGAGCTCTGACTGCGGCGCGCGCGTGCTCATCCGCGGGCCGAGAGGACGGCCGTGGCGGCTTCATCCATCTCGGCGTCGCTCAGCGTCCGGCAGTCCAGCAGCAGGCGGCCGTCGCGGACGACCCCGATCACCGGCGGCTCCCCGTGGCGCAATGGCCCGGCGAGCTCCTCCTCGATCGCGCACGCGAAGCTCGGTAGCTCCGCCAGCGGCAGCGCGCCGCCGCCGATCCTGGCCACCGTCTCCTCGACCTCGCCGTCGACGAGCTCCGCGAGCCGCTCGGCTCGCGCGCGCACCGCGTCGGCGCTCTCGCCGGCCATTCGCAGCACCGGCACCTCGCGCGCGGCCCGGTTGGGATCGAGATAGAGCGTGAGCGTCCCCTCGAGCGCTGCGAGCGTCAGCTTGTCCGCCCGCACGGCCCGCTGCAGAGGGTGGCGGCGCAGCCGCTCGACGAGCTCTGCGCTGCCGACCACGATTCCCGCCTGTGGGCCTCCAAGCAGCTTGTCGCCCGAGAAGCAGACGAGATCGGCGCCGGCCTCGAGACTCTCCCGCACCGACGGCTCGTCCTCGACCCGCGCGAGCGCGCCCGACCCGAGGTCGTCCACGAGCGGCAATTCGTGCTGGCGCGCGACCTTTGCCAGCTCCGCCACCGACGGCAGCTCGGTGAAGCCGACGACCCTGAAGTTCGACTGGTGCACGCGCAGGAGGACGGCCGTCTCGGGCCCGACCGCACGGGCGTAGTCGGCGGCCCGCGTTCGGTTCGTCGTCCCGACCTCGACGAGGCGGGCGCCGGAGCGGGCGAGCACGTCCGGAATCCGGAACCCGTCCCCGATCTCGATCAGCTCGCCGCGCGAGACGATTACCTCGCGTCCCTCGGCGAGCGCCGCGAGCGCGAGCAGCACGGCGGCGGCGTTGTTGTTGACGACGAGCGCGGCTTCCGCACCCGTGAGCCGCCGCAGCACGCCGGCGACGTGATCCTGGCGCGAGCCGCGCGCACCTGCCGTCAGGTCGTACTCGAGGTTCGAGTAGCCACGGCCCACCTCGTGCACGCGCTCGAGGGCCGCCTCGGCGAGGGGCGCGCGGCCGAGATTCGTATGGACGATGACGCCGGTCGCGTTCAGCGCGCGGCGCAACCGGGCGGAGCGGGCGGCTTCGAGCTCCTCACGCAAGCGCTCCTCGAGGTCGCCGGGCTCCGCGCCCGCCTGGATCTCCTCGCGTGCGCGCGCGAGCACACTACGGGCGGCCTGAACCGAGAGCGGGTCCTCGCTCGAGCGGGCCAGCTCGTCGACCGAGGGCAACTCGCGGAGCTTCACCGAGCGTCCGCCTTCGGCTCGTCGAGCATCTCGGCGCTGCGAGTCCCGTAGCTCGAGACCACGTTCTGAACCGCCTCCTCGAGGTCGTCCGTGACGTAGAGGAGTTCGAGGTCGTCGGTCGAGATCATCCCGTCGGTGAGCATCTCTCCGCGCACCCAGTCGAGCATCTCGCCCCAGTAGTCGGTGTCGACGAGCACCACCGGGAAGTTCTCGGCCTTGCCCGTCTGGATGAGCGTCAGCGCCTCGAAGAGCTCGTCGAGGGTGCCGAAGCCGCCCGGGAAGATGACGAACCCCTCCGCGGGCTTCACGAAGCAGACCTTGCGCGCGTAGAAGTGCTTGAAGGTGTACGAGATGTCCAGGTAGGCGTTCGAGCCCTGCTCGTGCGGCAGTTCGATGTTGAAGCCGACCGAGAGCCCGCCCCCTTCTTTCACACCGCGGTTCGCTGCCTCCATCACGCCCGGCCCGCCGCCGGTGATCACGGCCCAGCCGGCCTCGCCGAATCGCCGCCCGACCTCGCGGGCGTCGCGATAGGCCTGCGAGTCCTCGCGCACGCGCGCAGAGCCGAAGATCGAAACCGCCGGGCGATCGATCTTGTCCACGGCCGCGAAGCCGGCCCAGAACTCCCTGGCGATCGAGAGGACGTTCTCGGGTAGCGCGCCCTCGTGGGGCATCAGGAGATGCTCGTCGTCCATCTACTTGAACAGATCGCGCGGAACGTGCGTCGCGTGCATCCCGATCACGAGCAGGAACGCGAGCCCGAAATAGAGCACGCCCATCGTCAACCGCTGCGCGGGCTTGACCCGGTAGTAGGACTCGAGCTCCGGGTGGTTGCGGTTCCGCCAGCGGTTCAGGAGCTCCATGCCCGAAAGGACGAGGATCAGGATCAGCAGCGGGTTCGGCCGGAGAAACACGAGTCCGAGCAGAGCGAGGAAGCCGACCGCCCAGAGCGCCGGATGCAGTGCGCCGACGATGCGCCCTCCGTCCAGCGGGATCACCGGCAGCAGATTGAAGAGATTGATCAGGAATCCGAGAAAGGCAATCGCCTTCAGCGAGTTCGAGTTCGCCGCTTCGCCCGCGATCCAGAGGGCGAGCGCGCCTGCCGAGCCCAGCAGCGGGCCCGCGATCCCCACTTTCGCCTCGTTCCAGGCGTCGTGGGGCATCTCCTTCATGATGATCGCCGCGCCGAGGAAGGGGATGAAGACCGGGGCCGAGACCGGGAGGCCCTGTCGCTTGGCCTCGATGACGTGTCCCATCTCGTGCACGAACAGCAGCACGATGAGGCCGATCCCGAACCACCAGCCTCCGTACCACACGTAGAACGCTGCCGAGATGAAGATCGAGAAGAAGAACTTCGCCTTGAAGAGCAGGCCGCCGAACTTGGCGAGCAGCGCTCCCACGGCGACGAACGGTCCGGCGATCTTGCGCAGGAGCGGGAAGCGCGGCTCGTGGCGGATGGGCTCCGGCGCGTCGTAGTAGGCCAGTTCGGCCAGGCGGGCGCGCTCTTCCGGTGTGAGCTCGGTCACAAGCTCATGGTAGCGACGGCCCCCCGCTACGACTCTGTGCCGAAAGCGCACCGAGATGCGCGCGCCGGGCCTTTTTGAGCGCCGCAGCCGGTACTTGAGGTGACGACTCGTTCCAACCCAGCTCAGGAGGTCACTCGTGCGGAAAGCTCGAATCATCTTCGGCCTGGCCGGAGCCGTGCTCGCGCTGACGGCGCTGGCAGCCGGTCCGGCGGGCGGCGCGGCCAGGCGCTCGATCGCCGCCTTCGCATCCAACGCCGGGGCGGTGAACGGCATCAAGGCCGCGCGAACGCCGAAACCCGGCCGACTCGTCCCGCTCGGGCGCAACGCGAAGCTCCCGGCCTCGGTCGTACCGTCCCGGCGCGGCACCCGTGGTCTCACCGGGCCGCAGGGGCCCGTCGGGCCACAGGGCCCGGCCGGGCCTGCGGGAGCGGCAGGGCCTCCCGGAGCCGCGGGCCCGGCAGCGGCGAAGGTCAGTCACGACGTACCGGCCAACACCCCGGTGGCGACCGTGCTCACGTTCGGCGGCCTCATCCTGCGAGCCGCGTGCTCCAGCACGGGCGACATGAAGATCACGGCGCGGTCCACACTCGACAACGCCCGCCTGCACATCGCTGGGGTCGCCGACACCGGCGCGTTCTACCGGGAGGACGACGATCTCGATGCGAGCTCCGACTACGACGTCCTGGGATCCGACGACGACGATATCGCGGGGACGATCGTCTACCGCTCGCCCACGGGAACGTCCGTCGTCACCGTCTCCTTCCTGGCCGAGGAGTACTCGCTCGCGGGCACCGGCCGGTGCCAGTTCGCGGGCACCGGCGTGGTCGCCCAGTAACCGTGCGCCGTGAGGCGCGGGGCTCTGGAGCTCCGTTGCCTCACGGCGTCCAAATATCGCCTTCTAGACCTTGTGAAATCTGCGCGAACGGATTAACGTCAATCGCTTAACCGTTTTCAGCCAAACGAGGGGGAGAGACCCGATGGGGAGACGAGAGAAGGGGCGAACGCCGCGCATCGCGCTCGGCGCAGCGCTACTGCTGGCCGCGTTGATCGCCGGCGCGGCACCTGTTCTGGCGACCAGAGGCACGACCGAGCACTTCACGGCCGCGCGGGTTGACGGGAAGATCCTCGACCAGTTGGCCGCGCACGGCAAAGCGTCCTTCGTCATCTACTTGAAGGACCAGGCCGATCTGAGCGCCGCCGACAAGATGAAGAACCAGGACGCGCGCGGCTGGTACGTCTACAGGACCCTCAAGAAGGAAGCTGCGCGCACGCAGGCGCCGATCAAGGCGATGCTCGCGTCGCGCGGCGTCTCCTACAGGTCGTTCTGGATCGCGAACGTGATCATGGCCACGGGCGACCGCTCGCTCGTCGACACCATTGCGGCTCGCTCAGACGTGAAGACGCTCGAAGCGAGCACGAAGTCGAACTGGCTCGCAGGCGTCGACACCGCCACGCCGAAGGCGCCCCCCCACGTGCCGGGCACGGTCGAGCCCGGCCCCGCCCAGGTGCACGCACCAGCCGTCTGGGCCCTCGGCTACACCGGGCAGGGCATCGTCGTCGGCAACGAGGACACCGGCATGCGCTGGACGCACAACGCGATCAAGCCGCACTACCGGGGCTGGAACGGCTCGACGGCAGACCACAACTACAACTGGCACGACTCGATCCACTCCGGTGGCGGGATCTGCACCCCGAATCACATGGAGCCCTGCGACGACAACGCTCACGGAACGCACACGACCGGCCTTGCGGTCGGTGACGACGGCGCCGGCAATCAGATCGGCGTCGCGCCGGGCGCCAAGTGGATCGGCTGCCGGAACATGGATCAGGGGAATGGAACACCCGCGACCTACACGGAGTGCTTCCAATGGTTCATCGCGCCGACCGACCTCAACAATCAGAACCCCAACCCGACGCTTCGGCCGCACGTGATCAACAACAGCTGGATCTGCCCGCCGAGCGAGGGCTGCGCACCTGAGACGCTCCAGACGATCGTCGAGAACACGCAGGCCGCGGGCATCTTCGTCGAGGCCTCCGCGGGGAACGGCGGTTCGGCTTGCGAGACCGTCAATGCCCCGCCCGCGATCTACCAGGCGGCCTTCTCGACGGGAGCGCTGAATACCAGCCAGACGAGTGTCGCCAGCTTCAGCAGCCGCGGCCCGGTCACGGTCGACGGCTCCGGCCGCATCAAGCCCGACATCGCCGCACCGGGCAACCCCAACCGCTCGTCGGTGAATACAAGCGATACCGCGTACGCGAGCTTCAGCGGCACCTCGATGGCCGGCCCGCATGTCGTCGGCGTCGTCGCCCTGCTCTGGTCGGCTCACCCTGAGCTGGCGAGGAACATCGCCGCGACGAAGGCGATCCTGGAAGGCACCGCCAATCCGAACCTGACGTCCTCGAACGGGACGCAGTGCGGCGGCATCGACCACGTGCCGAATAACCACTTCGGTTACGGCTTGGTCGATGCGCTGGCCGCCGTCAACAGCACCGATCTGATCGGGACCGTCGGCCCCGGCTTCACCATCGACCTGAAGTACCCGAACGGGACGGACATCACGACCCTGCAGGAGGGCGAGTACACGATCCTCATCCACGATCTCGGGACGATCCACAACTACCACCTGATGGGAACGGGCGTCGACGAGGCCACGGATATCGCCGGGACCGGCGATGTGACCTGGGACGTCACCTTCGTGCCCGGAACCTACAACTACCAGTGCGATGCGCACCCCGCGCAGATGCACGGCATGTTCACGGTCACCGGCGTTCCGCCTCCACCTCCGCCACCTCCACCGCCGCCACCACCTCCACCTCCACCGCCGGTGCGCTGCCATGTGCCGAGGGCGATCGGGCTCACGCTCGGGCGCGCCCGCACGAAGATCCGCCGGGCGCACTGCTCCGTCGGACGCATCCGCCGTGCTCACTCGAGGCGAGTCGGCCGCGTGATCCGCCAGAGCCCGAGGCCCGGTGTGGTCAAGCCCGCCGGCTTCCGGGTCAA
Organism: Gaiellaceae bacterium; assembly: GCA_035318925.1. Lineage (GTDB taxonomy): Bacteria > Actinomycetota > Thermoleophilia > Gaiellales > Gaiellaceae > VAXT01. The sequence continues at coordinate 80,603 of DATHDS010000008.1, read as the reverse complement.
CCTGGTGGTGGGACGGCGCTAACCTCGCAAGACGTCTGACCGGAGGGCCTCCGCCGAGCGGGGGCCCTCCGTCTTTCTACGGCGCGGCACGCTAGGCGGCCGGCGTCACGATCCCCGGCCGATCCATTCCTCGCCGCCTTCGTACAGCTCCTTCTTCCAGAGCGGCACCCGTGACTTGAGGGCCTCGATCAGGTCCGCGCAGGCCGCGAGCGCGTCCTGGCGGTGCGGCGCGGAGACTGCGATCGCGACGCTCGTCCCGCCGACCTCGACCCGGCCGGTGCGATGTGAGATCGCCACCTTGCAGAGGTCGTAGCGCTCCTGAACCTCATCGGCGATCTCGGCCATGACCTGCTCGGCCATGTCTTCGTAAGCCTCGTATTCGAGTGCGATCACCTCACGGCCCCGTGACTGCGCCCGAACGGTGCCGAGGAAGGTGGCGATCGCACCGGCCTGCTCCTCGACGACCTCGACGACGACTGCCGTCAGATTCACGGGGCCCTCGGTGAGCCGGAACGCGCCGCCGGAGACCGGCGGGATGAGCGCCACTTCGTCACCGTTTGCGAGCGGCCGTTCCGGCTCCGTGTAGGCGCGGTTGACCGCATAGAGGAGCCCCGGCGGCTCGTCTCCCAGCTCGAGCTCGGGCCACACGTCCGCGACTGTTGCGCCCTCGCTCAGCTCGAGCTCGCGTTGCCCGGTTCCGGCCTTCTCGCGCAGGCCCGCGAACAGGCGAACGTTGATTCTCATGCTCTTTTTCACGCTTCTAGCGTACGGTGGGCTTGTGCGCCATCGGATCCTGTTGCGATAGTGACGAGTCGTCAGTTTTTTCCGCCAACCTTTAGGAGGATCATGAAGCATCCAAAACGGCTCGGGCCGTCGCCGGCCATGGTCGTCGCGTGTCTCGCGCTCGGGATCGCTCTCGCTGGGACGAGTTATGCCGCGATCACGCTGCCGAAGAACAGCGTAGGAACGAAGCAACTCAAGAAGAATGCGGTCATCTCGTCCAAGGTCAAGAACCGCTCGCTCCTGGCCGTGGATTTCAAGAGTGGTCAACTGCCTCGCGGCGCTCAAGGGCCAGCCGGCTCCGCCGGCCCCACGGGGGCCACCGGGGCCACCGGCGCGACGGGCCCTGCTGGCCCCATCACCGGCAACCTGCCGGCTGGCGTAACCCTGCGAGGGGATTGGGGCGCCGAGGGTTCTTCCACGGGCTCAAGCGACTATCGAGGCTCGACAGTGATGTTCGGCCTCCGCCTTCCAGCGGCGCCGACGCGCGATTTCATTCCCGACGGAGGGGTTCCGCCGGCAGGCTGTCCTGGAACGCCTGCGGATCCGCAGGCATCTCCCGGTCATCTGTGCGTCTACGAGGGTGGCAACCACGCCAACGTCAGCGCAGTGGTCATCTTCGAGGCCAATAGCGGGGATGGCCGATACGGCTTCGATTTCGAGGTCTTTGCGGCGGCGGCAGGGAACTATTGGGACTACGGAACCTATGCGGTCACGGCACCTGCCGCGACCGGGCCGGCGGGTTCGCCGGAGCAAGTCGGGCCGGCGGCGGCTGGCACCGCCTCCGCGCGCTAACCGGGGAGAATCGGGGTCAGGCCTTGCGCGGAGATGGCAAGGCCTGACCTCTCGCACGTCCCCCAGCGCGATCCACTCTCCGGTTTGCTCGCCTTTGACGCAATCCGCGAACAGGCTGATCGCTATCTGCGGGGGTAGCGTAGATTGGGGTGATGGCCACTACTGAGGATCGCCGCGAGACCGACTCCGGAATCGAGATCAAGCCGGTCTATACGGACGAGGACGTCGCGGAGCTCGAGCTCGAGCTCCCGGGCGAGTTCCCCTTCACCCGTGGGCCGCACAAGGACATGTATCGCGGGCGCCCGTGGACGATTCGCCAGTACGCGGGGTTCGCGTCGGCCGAGGAGACGAACGCGCGCTTTCGCTACCTGCTCGACCGGGGGCAGACCGGCCTCTCCGTAGCGTTTGATCTGCCCACGCAGCTCGGCTACGACTCCGACGACCCGCGTGCCGAGGGCGAGGTGGGGCGGACCGGCGTCGCCATCGACTCGCTCGCGGACGTCGAGCTTCTCTTCGACGGTATCCCGCTGGGCGAGGTCTCGACCTCCATGACGATCAACGCGCCCGCGGCGCTGCTCCTCCTGCTGTACGAGCTCGTGGCCGAAGGTCAGGGCGTCTCCGGCGACCAGCTGCGCGGCACCGTCCAGAACGACATCCTCAAGGAGTACTGCGCGCGCGGGAACTACATCTTCCCGCCGCGGCCCTCGATGCGGCTCACGACCGACCTGTTCGCCTACGCGGACGAGCGGCTGCCGCGCTGGAACACGATCTCGATCTCCGGATACCACATCCGCGAGGCGGGATCGACGGCGGTCCAGGAGCTCGCGTTCACGCTTGCGAACGGAATCGCCTACGCGCAGGCGGCGGTTGACGCGGGCCTCTCGCCGAACGACTTCGGCGAGCGGCTCTCCTTCTTCTTCAACGCGCACAACCACTTCTTCCAGGAGGTGGCGAAGTTCCGCGCGGCCCGGCGGCTGTGGGCGGAGATCATGCGCGACCGCTTCGATGCGACGAACCCGAAGGCCCAGGCTCTGCGCTTCCACGCGCAGACGGGAGGCTCGACGCTGACGGCGCAGCAGCCCGAGAACAACATCGTGCGCGTCGCGATCCAGGCGCTGTCCGCCGTCGCCGGCGGGGCGCAGTCGATTCACACCAACGCCTTCGACGAGGCGCTTGCGCTCCCGACCGAGCATTCGGCGAAGATCGCCCTCCGCACCCAGCAGCTGCTCGCCCACGAGGCGGGCGGGACGGACACGGCCGATCCGTTCGGCGGCGCCTACTTCATCGAGGCGCTGACGGCGGAGCTCGAGACCGCCGCGCGCGAGCTGATCGAGCGGGTCGACGAGGTCGGCGGCGCCGTCGAGGCGATCGAGCAGGGATTCGTCCAGCGCGAGATCGAGGACGCGGCGTACAAGCACACCGCCGAGGTCGAGGCCGGCGAGAAGGTGATCGTCGGGGTCAACCGCTATCAGGAGCAGGAGGCGAAGCCGATCGAGCTGCACAAGCTCGACCCCGAGGCGGAGCAGCGTCAGCTCCGGCGGACGGCGGAGGTGCGCGCGCAGCGGAACGCGGACGAGGCCGCGAAAGCCCTGGCCGAGGTCAGGCGCGTCGCGGAGAGCGACGAGAACCTGCTGCCGCCGATGCGCGAGGCGCTGCGGTCCCGCAGCACGATCGGCGAGATCTGCAACGAGCTGCGCGAGGTGTTCGGCACGTACGACGCCCAGCGTGCGTAGCCGGCTTCGCCGATGAAGATTCTGCTCGTCTCGCAGATGTATCCCGGACCGGACGATCCGGACCTGGGGGCGTTCGTCCAGGGCATTGAGCGTGCGCTCGCCGAGCGCGGGCACGAGATCGAGCTCGCCGTCACCCGTGGACGAGGCGGCGGGAAGCGCCGGCACGCCCGGCTTGCGCGCGACGTGCGCCGGGCGTCTCGCCAATTCGACCCCGACGTCGTGTACGCGCACTTCCTGGTCCCCACGGGGCTCTCGGCGGCGCTTTTCGGCCGGGCCCCGCTGGTTGTCACCGCCCACGGCCGCGACGTCCGTAACATCGGCGCCTATCCCGGGATCGCCACGGCCACCCGCTTCGTCGCGCGCCGCGCCTCGTCGCTGATCGCCGTCTCGGACTACCTCCGCGGGGAGCTCGAGACGAAGATCCCGGAAGCCCGCGGCAAGATCGAGGTCGTCGACTGCGGCGTCGACCTCGAGGTCTTTCGGACCTGGCCAGGGCCTGGCCCTGACCAGGTCCGGAACGGACCCGTGTTCGTCTGCGTCGGCAGCCTGATCGAGCGCAAGAACGTCGTCCGGCTCGCGGATGCGTTCGCGACCCTGGACGCCGGCCGCCTCGTCTTCGTGGGCGACGGGCCGCTGCGCTCGCAGCTCGAAGGGCGCCCGAACGTCGAGGTGGCCGGACGCGTCCCGCACGATCAGGTGCCGCGCTACCTGTCCGAGGCGACCGTCCTCTGCCAGCCGTCCACGATCGAGCCGTTCGGCCAGGCGCTCCTGGAGGCGATGGCCTCCGAGCGCTCGGTGGTCGCGACCCGGGTCGGCGGGCCGCCCGAGTTCGTGCCGCCCGAAGCCGGCGTCCTCGTCGATCCTCTCGACACGGCCGCCCTCGCGGATGCGATGCGTCGCGCGGCCGCCCTTCCGAGCCCGAACCCGGCGGCCCGGGCCGCCGCGGCCGAGCACGACGTCAAGCGTCAGGCGGAGAAGATCGAGTTGATCCTGGATAGAGCCGCTCGAGATCGGCGAGCCTGATCTCAACGAGCGGTCGCACGCTCTCCTCGAGTCCGGCTTCGCGAGCGACCTCGAGCGCCTGCTCGTAGCTCTCGCGCGCCTTCTGCGGAGAGACGCCCTGTTTCAGCCGGTTGTCCCCGGTGACGAGCAGCTTCTGAATCTGCTCGCGAGACTCGTTCACACGAAGAAGCGTAGCTTTGGCGTCTGCGGGGTAGACCCTCTCAACCAGTGGACGTCGCACCTGACCCCCGTGCGCGGCGCGTTCGCGTGCTCATAGCCGACGACGAGCCGCTCTTCGTCGAGACGATCGAAGCGCTGCTCGCAAGCGACGACCGCATCGAGGTCGTCGGGACCGCCGGCGACGGGGAGGAGGCGGTGGAGCTCGCCCGCACCCTGCAGCCGGACGTGACGCTGATGGACATCTCGATGCCGACGCTGGACGGGATCGAGGCGGCGCGCAAGATCCGAGAGCACCAGCCGACTGCGCGCATCCTCGTGCTCACCGGCTCGAGCATCTCCGCCGACATCGACCGCTCGCGCCAGGCCGGCGTCGCCGCGTTCCTCACGAAGGACCGGCTCGGGACGCAGCTCGTGGACGCGATCCTCGACCTGGGGTCGAGCTAGCTCCGCTACCCTGTTGGCGTGCTTCCGCTGCTGTCATTCGCAAATGCTTACGGCCGCCCAGCGTTCGTCTTCTTCCACTTCATGACGGCCCTGGCGCTGATCGGCCTCGTGCTCATGCACTCGGGCCGCGACGCGGGCATGGCCGGAATGGGCTACGTCCCGCAGTCCCAGGGCGGGACGCACATCGTCGAGCGGAACCTGACGCGCCTGACGGTGGTCGTCGGCACGATCTTCTTCATCAACACCGTCATCCTGTATCACCTACTCGCGTAACGACTAAAGCCCGGGCCCGGAACCGGTTCCGGTGATGTGGAAGCGGGCGGTGGCGAGCGCAGGCACGAGCGCGGCATGGGGGAAGCGCTCGTCGTAGAGCTCGTTCATGTTCACGAGCTGCCGTTCGCTCGTCAGGCCGTGCAGCTCGCCGAGGACATCGGCCATCGGCACCGTGAAGCGGAGATTCACGAGCGGCTCGGCGACCTTGCCGTCCCGGATCCGGAACGTCCCGTCGCGAGTCATCCCCGTCAGCACTCCGTCACGTGGGTGGACGATGCTCAGGTAGTGGAGACGGGTGACGTAGATGCCGTCGCCGACGCGCTCGGCGAGCTCGTCGAGCGAGGCTGCGTCGCCGCCGGGCATCGAAAAGGCTGTCGGCAACGGCCCGTAGAACCGCCACGCGTCGGGCGCAGCATGGCCGGTCGAGACCCGGCCGTCGCCCGCCTTCGCCGCGGTCCCGCGATCCCAGACGACGTCTCGGGCGACGCCGTTCTCGACGAGCTCGACCCGCTGCTTCGGCGTGCCCTCGAAGTCGAACGCCTTCGGCATGTTGGTCTCGTCGAGCGCGTCGTCGGCGATCGAGACCTGCTCGTCGAAGACCCGCTCTCCGATCCGGCCGCAGAAGTAGCTGCGCTCCTCGAGGTACCCCTGGGCGCCGAGCGAGTCGTACGAGAACCAGCGCAGCAGCTCGGCCACGGCGTACGGCTCGAGGACGGCGGCGTACTCGCCGGGCTCGATCTCCACGGCGCTGCGAGTTCGTGCGCCCTTTGCGGAGGCCTCCTCGGCAGCAGCTGCGGGGTCGACGTCCGCGACCCGCCAATGGCTCCGCTCCGCCCAGCCCGAAGCGCCCTCGACCGCCGCGAGGCACAGCGCGGTCGCGTCGGTGAGAGCCTGGTCCGCGACGAGCCCGGTCGTTGACGCGAGTGCGAGTTCGGTCACTCCGCTCGTGAAGTACCCGTAGAGCTCGAAGTCTCCGGCCGCCTCGATCGCGACCCCGGCGAGCCGCGCCTGATCCTCGGGGCCGAGCGAGGCCGTCTCCTCGTCGAAGCTGGCTAGGGCCGGATACTCGGCGGGCAGAGCGAGCCCCGGAAAGTCGGGATCGGGCTGCACCTGGTCGGCGGCCTCACCGGCTCGTTGCGCGAGGTCGGCCAGGCCGTCGGTTCGGTTCGTCGCCGCCCAGCCGACGCGTCCGTCACGAACGATGCGGAGGCGGATGACCGCGTTGTCGATCAGCGTCGGCTGGTGGACGACGGAGCCCGCGAAGCGAGCGACGCCCGAGCGCTCCGCGTGCACAAGTGCCTCGGCCTCGTCGCCCTCGGCCGCGCGCAGCGCAGCCTCTGCAAGATCCAGCGCCCGACTCAACTGGAGACGCCCACCTCGACGTCGCGGAAGCGGGCCGGTGCAGCGCCGTGCGAGACGTGGGCTTCCTGGCCGGGCTGGCCCTTGCCGCAGTTCGTCAGGCCGAAGAGCCGCCACTCGTCCGGGCCGGCAACGGCGTCGAGCTTGCCCCAGAAGACCGGCGTCACGCCCGTGTAGGTCGCGTCCCGCAGCATCCGGCCAAGCTTGCCCTTCTTGATCTCCCAGGCGATCTGGGTCCCGAACTGGAAGTTCAGGCGCTTGTCGTCGATCGACCAGCTCTTGTTCGTCTCGAGGTAGAGACCGTCGTCGACGTCGGCGAGGAGCTCCTCGAACGAGCCCTCGCCCGGCTCGAGATGGAGGTTCGTCATCCGCACCAGCGGCATGCGACTCCAGCCGTCGGCTCGCATCGAGCCGCCGCTGCCCGCCCCGATCCGCGCAGCCGTCTCGCGAGAGGTCAGGAACCCTCGGAGGACGCCCTCCTCGACGATCCCCTCCCGTTGCGCCGGCACGCCTTCGTCGTCGAAGGCGAACGTGCCGAGGCCGAGCGGCGTGGTCGCATCGGAGGTGATGTTCATCTTCGGCGAGCCGTACCGGAGCGTGCCGAGGTCGTCCGGCGAGAGGAAGCTCGTCCCCGCGTATGCCGCCTCGGTGCCGTAGACGCGGTCGAGCTCGGTCGGGTGGCCGACCGACTCGTGCACCTGCATGATCGCCTGCTCGGGCGAGAGGACGATCGTCGTCCGGCCCGCCGGGCACTCGTCGGCCCGCAGGAGTGCGACGACCTGCTCGCCGACGCGCGGCGCCTCGTCCACGAGGGACAGTCCCTCGACGAACTCCCAACCGCCCTGGCCGCTGACCCCGCTGTGCTGGCTCGGGTAGCTCCGAACCTGCGAGATGCCGTCGGAGGTCGCGTAGGCGTCGATGCCACCCCCGCACTCGACGAGCTCCTGCTCGATCGCGACTCCTTCGGAGGAGACGAGCACCTTGTGCTCGCGCTGCGCGCGAACCATCGCCAGGGTGACCTTGACCTCCGGCAGGCGCATGCCCTCCTCGGCACGGAGGCAGAGGTCGACCTTCCCCGACAGCGGCACGTCGAACGGGTCACGCTCGAGCGGCGTCCGGTAGTCGCCGGTCTGCCCGTCGAGGGGAGCGAGGGAGGTCTGGTGCCGGCCCGGCGCCGCCTTGGCGAACGAGGCTGCCCTCAGGGCCGCCTCGCGGGCGCCCGCCTCGTCGAGCCGGCCTTCGCCGGCGAATCCCCAGGCGCCGTCGACGAGGACGCGGACGCCGATGCCCTCGCTGTCCGAGTCGCTGACGTCGTCGACCTGGCCGTTCTTCGTGACGACGAACTGGCGCCGAAGCGTGACCGCGCGAGCATCGGCATAGGAGGCTCCGGCCCCCAATGCCGCATCGACCGCCGCCTCGGCCAGCGCCTTCACGCGGCGTACCCTAACGCGGCTCGGATTCAGTGCCCGACCGGCCTAGACTCTTCTCATGGCCGTGTGCCCCCGATGCGGCGAGGAGAACGCGAAGCGCGCACGGTTCTGCTCTGCGTGCGGAGCATCCCTCGGTTCGGAGCCCGGCCTCGAACGCGACGTGCGAAAGACGGTGACCGTCGTCTTCTCCGACGTGATCGGCTCGACGAGTTTGGGAGAAGACCGCGACCCAGAGTCGATGCGCCGTGTGATGTCGCGCTACTTCGACGAGGCGCAGGCCGTACACGAACGGCACGGCGGAACCGTCGAGAAGTTCATCGGCGACGCGGTGATGGCCGTCTTCGGCATCCCGCAGCTTCACGAGGACGATGCGTTGCGCGCCGTCAGGGCCGCTGCGGAGCTTCGCGACCGGCTCGAGGTGCTCAACGAGGAGCTCCTACCCGAATGGGGAGTCGAGCTGCAGGTCCGCACGGGCGTGAACACCGGGGAAGTCGTGGCCGGCGACTCCTCCGGCGGTCAGAAGTTCGCCACGGGCGATGCAGTGAACGTAGCGAAACGCTTCGAGCAAGCTGCACAGCCGAACGAGATCCTCCTCGGCGAGAGCACCTACCGCCTTGTCCGCGACGCGGTCACCGTCGAGCCGGTCGAGCCGCTCGAGCTGAAGGGCAAGAAGGAGCCCGTTGCCGCCTACCGGTTGCTCGACGTCGGGGCCGAACCGCGCGGAACCGGAAGGCGGCTCGATGCGCCCATGATCGGACGGGACAACGAGCGCGCACTCCTCGAGCAGGCGTATTCGAGGGTCGTCCGGGAACAGTCGTGCCACTTGTTCACGCTGCTCGGGCCCGCGGGCGTCGGCAAGTCGCGGCTCGCCGCGGAAGTCGTCAACCAGATCGGCGATGACGCCACAGTGCTCGTGGGACGGTGCCTGCCGTACGGGGAAGGGATCACTTTCTGGCCGCTCGTAGAGATCGTGCGCCAGGCGGCGAGGCTGGAGGAAGGCGACTCGCCGCAGGAGGCGCGATCGAAAATCGAAGCGCTGCTCGGAGACGCCGAGGACGCACCGACGATCGCCCAGCGCGTCGGCGAGGCGGTCGGTTTCGGCTCCGGCCTCGTCTCGTCCGAGGAAACGTTCTGGGGCGTCCGAAAGCTCTTCGAGGCGCTGGCCAGGTTGCGCCCGCTCATCGTCGTCCTCGACGACATTCATTGGGCGGAGCCGACCTTCCTCGACCTCGTCGAGCACGTCGGTGACTGGGCTCGCGAAGCCATCTTGGTGCTCTGCCTCGCTCGGTCCGACCTGATCGATCAACGCCCGACGTGGGGCGGCGGCAAGTTCAACGCGACCTCGATCCTCCTCGAGCCGCTCAGCGAGGAGGAATCCGCTCTTCTGATCGAGAACCTGCTCGGCCGCTCGGGCCTCTCGGGCGAGGCGATCGAGCGAATCGCGCAAGCCGCAGAGGGAAACCCGCTCTTCGTCGAGGAGATGGTCGGGATGCTGATCGACGAGGGGCTGTTGGAGGCCCGAAACGGGGAGTGGATCGCGAAAGAGGGCCTCGGCGACGTCTCGGTGCCCCCGACGATCCATGCCCTCCTCGCCGCGCGCCTGGATCGACTCGACGGCTCGGAGCGAGAGGTGATCCAGCGAGCCTCGGTGGAAGGCAAGGTGTTCCACCGGAGCGCGCTGCTCGAACTCGCTCCGGAGATTCTCCGCGAGAACGTCCCCAACCATCTGCTGACGCTGCAGCGGAAAGAGCTCATCAGGCCGAGCCGGTCGGATTTCGCCGGCGACGACGCCTTCCGGTTCCGTCATCTCCTAATCCGGGATGCGGCTTATGAGGCCCTGCCCAAGCAGCTGCGCGCAGAGCTGCACGAACGCTTCGCCCTCTGGCTCGAGGAGGCGGCCGGAGAACGAGCGCTCGAGTACGAGGAGATCCTGGGCTACCACCTCGAACAGGCTTACCGGTACAGGGTCGAGCTCGGCCCCGAGGACGAACACTCTGGGCGGCTCGCACGCCTTGCGGCGGAACACCTCGCGCAGGCGGGGCGGCGTGCGGTGCTCCGAGAAGACTGGACCGCAGCGCAAAAGCTGCTCGAACGTGCGGTTGTTCTCTACGAGGACGATGATCCGGAGCGTCCAGAGCTCCTGCTGGATCTCGGAGAAGCACGATCAGAGAAGGGCTTGTACGGCGAGGCCGAGGCCGCTCTCTCGGACGCGATCGCGCGAGCCGACGCGGCCGGCGACCGTGGGATCGCGGCCAGAGCGCAGGTCGTTCTCGCGTTCGTGCAACTCTTCAGCGATCCGGAGGGGCGCGGAGATGACGTACTGCGCGTCTCCGAGGAGGCCACGAGAGTCTTCAGAGAGCTGGGCGACGATCGAAGCATTGCCAAGACCGCCCTGCTGACACACCAGGTGCTCTTCCAGCGCGGAGACCTAACAGGCTCCCGTCGAGTTCTCGTCGATGCTCTTCCGCATGCCGGGCGTTCGGGTGATCCTCAGCTCGAACCGCAGATCAGATCGTCACTGGTCTCCGATGGATTCTGGGGCCACACGCCCGTCGCTGAGGTCGAGAAAGAGTTGTCCGAGCTCGACGGCTTCCTTCGCCGCCACCGTCTCCGGCTGCGCGAGTACTTCATGCTCCGGGTGTCGGCGGTTACTCTGGCCATGAGCGGGCGGATCGACGAAGGTCGGAACTCGATGCGTCGTGCGAACGCGATCCTGGGGGATCTGGGGCCGGGGCCGTACGTCGTCATGGCGCAGGCAGAGTGGGAGGGATACCTCGAACTGCTCGCCGGGGACTACGCTGCTGCCGAGCGGGTACAGCGGACCGGATACGACATCCTCGAAGGCTACGGCGAGAAGGCCTATCGCTCGACGCTCGCAGGGGAACTCGCTCAATCGCTCTATGAGCTCGCGCGGTTCGACGAAGCGGAACAGTTCGCCGAGGCCGGTCGAGAGGCTGCCGCCACGGACGATGTCTCGTCGCAGTCGCTGTGGCGCGGGGTGAAAGCCAAGGTGCTCGCGAGGAGGGGTGAGCTCGCTCGCGCGGAGGGGCTCGCTCGCGAGGGCGTCGCATTGATGGAGTCGACGGAGTTCCTCATGCATCACGCGTGGGCTCTTTCCGATCTGGGCGAGGTCCTGGAGCTCGCCGGGCGTCCCGCGGAAGCAGGTGATGTCTTCCGCCGAGCCATCGAGCTTCACGAGCAAAAGGGGAACGTCGTCATGGCCGCGCGAATCGGCGAGCGCCTCTCCCGGCTTGCGATTGCGTAGCTAGAACTCGCCGCCGCTACACTGGCCCCGCGCGCGCTGGTGGCGGAATTGGTAGACGCGCAAGGTTGAGGGCCTTGTGGGGTTAAAGCCCCGTGGAGGTTCAAGTCCTCTCCAGCGCATCGGAACCCCCGGCGAAGGGGGTTTCGCGTTTTTGGCGAGAATCCAATTCGCATGCTCGTTCTCTGGCCTCTCATGCTCATCGGTGCCGCGGTGCTGGTCCGGAAGAGCCGTCAGCGCGCCCTCGGGCGGAGGGGGTGGCCGTGGTTCGCCGCGTGGGCGTTCGCCGGAGCCCTGTTCATGTTCAGCTTGTTGGCCGGCCTCAGCATCGGCGTCTTTCTCTTGCCCGCCGCGGCCTTCGCGGTTCTCTGGCTGGCCGTGAATGCTCCGTACAGCCGCGAACTGGCCGGCTTCGTCGTTGGTGTGGCGCTCGTGCTCCTTGCGCTCATCTGGGTTTGACGCCGTCCGTGGCTGTCGCTACCTTGATCGAACACATGTTCGCGAAAGGAGACCCCGTGCTGACCGACAGGCAGCGGCAGATTTTCGACTTCTTGGCGTCGTACGTGGACGAGCACGGCTATCCGCCGACCGTCCGCGAGATCGGCGAGGCCGTCGGGCTCGCCTCGCCGTCGACCGTGCATGCGCATCTCGCGAACCTCGAGCGCGCCGGCCTCTTGAAGCGCGATCCGACCAAGCCGCGCGCGATCGAGCTGTTTCGCGAGCCGAAGGCTCTGCCGACCCCCGACGTCCATCGGCTCCCGCTCCTCGGCGAGATCGCCGCGGGCGGGCCGCTGCTCGCCGAGGAGAACATCGAGGACTACCTCGCCGTGCCCGAGCCGCTCTCGCGCGGCGGGGAAGAGTTTCTCCTGCGCGTGAAGGGCGACTCGATGGTCAACGCCGGCATCCTCGACGGCGACTTCGTCGTCGTCCGTCGGCAGCAGGACGCGCGCGACGGAGAGATCATCGTTGCCCTGGCCGGGGAGGACGAGTCGGTCAACGAGGCGACGGTGAAGAGGCTCTTCCGCGAAAACGGGCGGGTGCGGCTCCAGCCCGAGAACGACGCGTTCGAGCCGATCTATGCCGAGCACGTCCAGCTCCTCGGCAAGGTGACCGGAGTGTTTCGCCAGTTGTGAGCGTCGAGACCCTGAACCGGACGCTCGAACAGGAGCTCTTCGCGCTCCTGCGAGGCGCGAGCCTCGAGTGCCTTGTCTGCGGCGAGTTCGTGCTCAGGCGCGGCGGAGCGATCTCGTGCGCCGAGTGCGGGACCGCGATCCAACCGCCCCAGGAAGCGCGGCTACAATTGAGCTTGCAGGCCGGGTGACCGCGAGCCGTTCGCGGCTCGAGGAAAGTCCGGACACCGAAGGGCAGGACGCTGGGGAAACCCCAGGCGGCGAAAGCCGACGAAAAGTGGCACAGAAAGGAGACCGCCGGCAGCGAATACTCTCCGGAGACGCTGACGGTAAGGGTGAAACGGTGGGGTAAGAGCCCACCAGCGCTGTGGTGACACAGCGGCTAGCCAAACTCCGTCCGGTGCAAGGTGAAACAGGCTCCGCCGACGCTGCCCGCCGAGGAGCCGGGTACACCGCTCGAGCCGTCGGGCAACCGGCGGCCTAGACAGATGGTCACCCTCGACAGAATCCGGCTTACAGGCCTGCTACGGAAGAAGCCCCGGCAACGGGGCTTTTTCTATTTCAATAATCCTCGCCGTCAACCATCAGGTGGTCTGCCGCGGACGAGTGGCGGAGATCGGGCTGCAGGACGAGCGGAACCCGGTGGAGTCGCGTCGCCTCGAACGAACGGTGGCCGGCCTCCTCCTCCGCGCGCAAGTGCTCTCCGTGCGCGAAGTCCGGAAGCGCCGGCAGCGGCACGTCTGGTGTGCGCGAGACACAGGCGGCGAGCATGATCGAGCGAATCCCGGGCGCGAGCGGCGGGCCGTCGCCGGGATGCTCGCGCGCGAAGCGCTCCTGTCCCTCGAGCAGTGCGAGAACGCTGCGGGTCACATCGGCCTCGGGCGCATCGTCAGCGCCCACATTGCAGGCGAGGCGGGCGAGGGCGAGCGGCTCGTAGCCGGTTCGCCCCATTACCATCCGCCCGACGGCGACCACGAGCAGCGATGTGAGCCGCTCGAGCAGGAGGCTGTAGGCGAAACGCTCCGGACCGGGCGCCGGCCCGAGGTCGAGGGGCTCGTCGCCGTCCAACAGCCGCGTGGCCTGTGCACCCAGGACACCGTTCAGCTGCTCCGGGGAGAGGCCGGCCTGTAGCCCGAAGCGCACGGCCATCGTCGCCGACATGAACGGCGTGAAGTACGGGAGATCGCTTCCGAACAGGAGCTGCCCCGGCGGGATATGGGCGAATAGCGCCGCGAGGTCGTTCGGATTCCACCAGGCTGTGTCGATGAAGAGATTCCTGTGCTGTGGGGCGACGCGCCAGATCCAATTCAGGTCACAGATCGCGGCGTGGGCGAGGATGATCCGAGCGTCCGAGAACCGGCCGGCGAGTTGCACGGCGTCCTTCGCGAGCGTCGGGATCCCGCGCCCGGCGTGTACGAGTACAGGCAGTCGCCGCTCGTGCGCGAAAGCGATGATCGGCTCGATCTCCGGGTCGGAGAGCTGGAATTCCTCGGCGCGAGGGTGCAGCTTGATCCCACGTGCCCCGGCCTCGACACAGCGGCGCGCTTCTGCGACCGCGTCACGCTTGGGGTCGAGGCGGCAGAACGCAACGAAGCGGCCGCCGCTGGCCTCTGACTCGGCCAGCACGCGGTCGTTTGCGGCGGGATAGCCGTCCGGCTCGTGCATCGGCATGACGACGCCACGCGCCTCGGCCGCGGCAAGTGTGGCGATGAGCTGGTCGCCGGAGAAGGTGAAGCCGTCAGGGTCGTTGAAGCCCGTGTGGCCGTGGATGTCGAGAAGCGTCGCCCCGGCCGCGAGCTCGCGCACGGCGTGCTCGTACCAGGGCCGGATCACCTCGTCGTCGTAGAGATCGCTCCGCAGCGCCCCTTGCATGAGCTCGAAGGTCGTCGCCCCGACGCGGATCCGATCGCCGGCGACGAGCGGCTGCCGCTCGACGCGCACGCCGTTGACCGTGGTCCCGTTGCGCGAGCCGAGGTCCTCGATCACGAGGCCGTCCTCGCCGCGCAGAAGTGAGGCGTGACGACGCGAGAGCTCCGCGTCGTCGGCGAGCCGCTCGAGCCCGGGAGCGGTGCGCCCGAGCAGAAGCTCGTCGCCAATCTGAAGAGTGAGCCCGGCGGCCGGGCCGCTGACTGCCCGCAGGTATGCAACGGGGGTCGGCCGAAGCCGACCCCCGTTGCTACCAGAGGCGTCTACCACGCAGCTGTGCCGGAAGACGAGCCCCCGAAACCGAAGGGGTCCGTCGTCCCGAGCAGCGTGATCGTGCCGTCTCCGTTGACTCTGTAGGAGTTGAGCTGCGAGTACGCGAACCCCGTCGGCTCGTCGACGAGGACGTACAGGTACTTGCTGTTCCTGCTGAGCGATTCGTCGAGCGTCACGCCCTGAGCGGTCGCGACAATCGAGTCGCCGTTGACCGGAGTGAGCTGGCCGTTGTGCTCGATCCGGAAGCTGTTGATGTTGAGCGTGAACGGGCTCGTGATGAGCACGTACTTGTCGTTCTTCGTGATCACGTTCCAGCAGGCTGCGCCGGAGTTGGTCGGTTCCGTCTCGATCGGCGTCACGTCGCCGTGATGAGACAGGTTGTAGGACGAGACGGAGCTGCCGATCCCATCCGGGGCGTGCTCGTTCGAGACGATCATCACGTTCCTGTGAGTGAACGCGATTCCGTACGGCGTCACGTCCTGCGACGGGTGTGCGACTCCCGGTTGCGCGGCGCCGTTGTGGCCGATCGCGAACGTGTCGATATCGCCGCTTCCGCCCGCGAACCGCTCGCTGACCGCGAGCACCTTGCCTTTGGCGTCGAACTGGATCTGTGCCGGAAGCGCGTCGGCGGGACTGGTCGTCGGCTGTACGGATCCCGGAATGGGGGTCAACTGACCGTGGCCGCCGAGGCGGTAACCCGAGATGCTGGCCGAGCCCGTGTCCGAGTTGAGCACGTACACGAGGTGGTGGTGAACCGTCACGCTGGCCGGCCGCTCGCCGAAGCTCGGCACGACGCTGGCAAGCTGAAGGCCGTGCCCGGTCACCCGGAACGACGAGACTGTGTTGTCGCCTGCGTTGACAACAAGCAGGAACCGCCCGTTATGGCTCAACGTCACGGATCCCGCCGTGTCGATGAACGGAATCCCACCCGGCGGATTTCCGGTGGGCTGACCCACGCCGCCGGTCATGACGCTGCCGGCGGGTGTCAACGTGCCGTCGTGGTTCCGGTTGAAGATGAGCACCGTGTTGGACGGAGCCGAGTTCGACTGCACATACACAGCGCCGTTTCCTGCTCCGTGGTGCCCGCCGGGTCGCGCAGGGTGACCGCCGGATCGTCCGTGCTGTCCGCCGGCCCGCCCGTGCTGCCCGCCGGGTCCCCCATGCTGCCCGCTGGTCTGCGCGGTCGGCGCCCAGAGCGCCGCGACACCGATCGCCAGACAGCCGATCAGAACTCCGCGTCTGCGGAGCAACTTGGTCTTCTTGATGCTCATGTCCTGCTCCTCTCCCAAGGTTTGAACCAACATTTCTGGCATGGCCCGGTTGGGAAGTCAAGCAGATGGTCTTGAAGTGGGTCGGCGCTCGCCCTAAGCTCCACCGGCACTCCCAAGGGCAAGGAGGATGGTGATGAGGCTCGGCATGATCGGGCTCGGCCGCATGGGCGGGAACATGGTCCTGCGCCTCGAGCAGGACGGCCACGACGTGGTCACGTATACGCGCTCGGGCGGGGGCACCGCGTCGACGATCGAGGAGCTGGTCTCCGAGCTCGAGCCGCCCCGCGTGGCCTGGATGATGGTCCCGGCGGGAGACGCGACCGAGACGACTTTCACCACGCTGCTTGGCCTGCTCGAGTCGGGCGACGTCATCGTCGACGGCGGCAACTCGAATTTCCGGGATTCGAAGCGTCGCCACGCGGAGGCGCGCGAGAAGGGAATCGGCTTCGCGGACGCCGGCGTGTCCGGCGGGATCTGGGGCCTCGAGGTCGGCTACTGCCTGATGGCCGGCGGCGACGACGACACGATTGCGATCGTCGAGCCGGCCTTCCGCACGCTCGCACCCGAGGACGGCTACGCGCACTGCGGCCCCGCGGGCGCCGGCCACTTCGTGAAGATGGTGCACAACGGCATCGAGTACGGGCTGATGCAGGCGTACGCCGAGGGGTTCGAGATCATGCACGCCTCCGAATACGAGCTCGACCTGCACGAGATCGCCGGCATCTGGCGCTACGGCTCCGTCGTTCGCTCATGGCTGCTCGAGCTGCTGCACTCGGCCCTCGAGCAGCACGGCTCGGGGCTCGACGACATCGCTGGCTTCGTCCAGGACTCCGGCGAGGGGCGCTGGACGATCGAGGAGGCGATCAACGAGGCCGTGCCGGCGCCGGTGATCGCGGCCGCCCTGTTCGCCCGCTTCTCGTCGCGTCAGGACGAGAGCTTCGCCGCGAAGGTCTCGGCCGCGCTACGCGAGCAGTTCGGCGGCCACGCGATCAAGACCAGCGACGGCCCAGCCTGACCGCCTTCCCGCCTTACTGAGCCATGTCCAGGGCCAGGCCCGGGCCAGGTCCCGTTGGCCTCGCGTGTCTGCGCGGCCGCTGGCTCAGGCGCCCAGCTGGCGGTCGAGATTTGCCGCGGCGCTGATTAGCGCGAGGTGCGTGAAGGCCTGCGGGAAATTGCCGAGCTGCTCGCCGGTTGCCCCGATCTCCTCGGAGTAGAGGCCGACATGGTTCGCGTAGGTGAGCATCTTCTCGAACGCGAGCCGCGCTTCGTCCACGTAGCCGGCCCGGGCCATGGCCTCGACGTACCAGAAGGAGCAGATCGAGAACGTGCCCTCGTCACCGATGAGCCCGTCCGGCGAAGCCTCGACGTTGTAGCGGTAGACGAGGCTGTCCGAGACGAGCTCGTCCGAGATCGCATCCAGGGTCGAGAGCCAGAGCGGATCGGTCGGCGCGATGAACTTCGTCAGCGGCATCAAGAGCACGGACGCATCGAGCACCTCGGAGCCGTAGTGCTGGACAAAGGCGCCGCGGTCGGCGTTCCAGCCGCGGTCCATGACCTGGTGGTAGATGTCGTCGCGCACGCCCGACCACCGCGGAATGTCGGCGGGCAGTCCGCGCTGCCGCGCCATCCGGATCGCGCGCTCGACTGCGACCCAGGACATCAGGCGCGAGAACGTGAAGTGCTGGCGCCCGCCACGCGTCTCCCAGATGCCTTCGTCGGCCTGGTCCCAGTTCTCGCTGACCCAGTCGACGATCCGGGCGAGGTCGCTCCAGGCTCCGTGCGAGATCGGCGTCCCGTACTTGTTGAAGAGGTACACCGAGTCGATCAGCTCGCCGTAGATGTCCAGCTGGAGCTGGTTCGCGGCGCCGTTCCCGATCCGAACCGGCGCCGAGCCCCGATAGCCCTCGAGGTGGTCGAGCACCTCTTCGGGAATCTCGGCGGTCCCGTCGACCGCGTACATGATCTGGAGGGGGCCCGACTCGTGCCCGACGCGCTCGCGAAAGCGGGCCGTCAGCCAGTCCATGAAGCCGGCCGCCTCGTCGCTGAACCCGAGCCGGAGCAGCGCGTAGAGGGAGAACGCGGTATCCCGGATCCACGTGTAGCGGTAGTCCCAGTTGCGCCCACCGCCGATCTGCTCCGGGAGGCTCGTCGTCGGCGCCGCCACCATTGCCCCCGACGGCTCGTAGGTGAGGAGCTTGAGCACGAGTGCGGAGCGGTGCACGGTCTCCCGCCAGCGCCCGCGGTAGCGCGACTGCGAGAGCCAGCGCCGCCAGTACGACACGGTGTCCTCGAAGTCCTTCATCGTCTCCTCAGGGGTGAAGGCGTGAGGTATGTGGCTCTCCGCCACCGTCTCGAGAACGAAGGACTCGCTCTCACCGGGCTGCAGCGAGAACTCGCCCTGGACGCCCTCATCGCCGACGCGGAAGCCGATTCCCGAGGCGAGCGCGAGCGCCAATGAGGGCGTCTTGAAGACAACGCCGTGCTCGTGCACGACCGTCTCGTGCGGCTCGCGCCCGTAGTCGAAGCGAGGGTCGACCTCGACGCGGAAGCTCATCTCGCCCCGCACGCAGAGCACCCGGCGCACCAGCCGTTGCCGCTCCTCGACGGGCATGAAGTCCTGGAGCTCCCCGACGCCGACCGGGGTGAGGAAGCGCGTGATGAGGACGTTCGTGTCCGGGAAGTAGAGCTGCTTGACGGTGCCGACCCCGACCGTCGGCGAGATCCGATAGCGGCCGCCGCGCTTGCGGTCGAGGATCGCCGCGAACACGCTCGGCGAATCGAAGCGCGGGCAGCAGTACCAGTCGATCGTGCCGTCCGTGCCGACGAGCGCGACCGTGCGGAGGTCCCCGACGACGCCGTGCTCGGCGATCGGGAGGTACTGGCTCGCCGCCGAGAACGAGAGGTCGATCGCCCCGCTGAACGAGCGTTCGTCTAGGCGCGCCACGGGCTCAGATCGGAGATTCGGCGCGCCTCGGCTTGCAGCAGCCGCAGCGTCACGGTTGCGTGGGCGAGCAGGAAGGGAATGAGCGCTGCACGGTCGATCACCGCCAGGCGCAGGGGCGTGCGCGCGACCACGCCGGCGGTGGCGGGCTCGTCCAGGAGCACGGAGATCTCGCCGAAGAACATGCCGGCGTGCATGACGGCCTGCTCCATCTCGTCACGCACCAGGCCGACCTCTCCTTCGAGGATCAGGAAGAGGTCGGCGTTCTCGTCGCCCTCGTTCAGAACCCAGACGCCCTCTTCGACGCGTTCGTCTCGCACTGTGTCCACCAGAGCAGCGAGCGCGTCGGGCGGCAGGTCGGCGAAGAGGGCGAGCCGCCGGAGGCTCTCGCTGAGCGAGTCTGCCGAGGTCAGGTCGCTGCTCAAACGCGCGTGGCTAGCTCGACGGCGCGGTGGGTGGAACGGCCTGGTGCACGCTCGTGAGCGGCCGCGCGATCTTCTGATCCGGCACCGCGTGAGTGGCGGAGAACTCGCGCGTGAGCGTTCCCTCGGAAGGGCGCTCGTCGATCGCCGCGAGCACGGGGAGCGGCTGGTAGTCGGGCGCGACCGACCAGCCGACCTTGCGGAACTCGCCGCCGTTCTCGATCCAGGACAGCGAGAAGAGCGGCAGGATCACGATCTTCGTCGTGATTGCCATCAGCCAACTCACCCAGTAGAGGCCGATCGGGCGCCAGTCGGCCCAGCCCAGGAAGTTGTTCGGGTCGCCGTACGGCGCGTGGCCCGGCTTCAGCGTCTTGACGAGGATGAAGAGCAGCACGAACTCGCCGACCGCGAGCACGAACGTCAGCCAGGGCGGCTGCCACTTGATCAGGTAGGGGTAGACGACCGTGTCCAGCGCGACCCCCAGGAGCAGGTAGATCCCGATCGTCACGATCCAGCCCTCGTTCTGCGTGACCAGCGAGAGGATCGTGGCCAGGATCGCCGGGCCGATCAGGATCGCCACCCGCGTCTGTACGCGGCCGAGGACGGTCGGGCACATTAGTGCCCGCTCCAGTAATTGAGCCCAGCTTCTGGGTCGCGAGCACCAAGCCAGAGGCCGCACTCGACCGCGGCCAAGGCTTGCAGCCTTGGCAAGGGCGAGGGTGGACTCTGGCGCCACGTGATCGCGGGCCAGAAGCGGGCTTGGATTGCTGGAGAGGGCACTAAGCGAGCTGCTCCGCTTTACGGACGTGCCGAATCACGCGCGCTGTCTCGCTCGAGAGCCGGAGCTGCATCGCGAGCCGCGACGGGAAACGGCGCGGAGTCGGCTTCTCCGCCTCGAAGCAATCGGCGACGAAGCGGCGCCCGATGTACTTGAGGCCCGCGATCGTGTCGCCGTGCGTGATGACCGCGTTCGCATGGATGCCCATCGCCGCGCAGCGCGAGTCGGGCCGGTCGAGCCCGGGCAGCCCGCAGTTGGACTGGAGCTTCATCCGGCCGGCGTCGATCGGCACCTTGTAGAACTCGATCAGCCGCCGTAGCAGCGGCACGGAGAGCGCGGACTTGTTGAACCCCGTCCCGGTGACGACGCCGGTCACGTCGAGCCAGCCAGGGTCCTCGCCGTGCTTGCTCATGATGTGCACCCGCAGGCCGAGCGGCCCCGGCTCGATCTGGTCGATCTCGCCGATGATCTGCTCGAAGCGGCCTTCCTTGCGGCCGTCGGCGATCTTCGCGTCCCAGCCGCGGCGGTGGGGCGCCGTCCCCTTGAGGATGCGCCCGAGAAACTCCATGCGCTGGTCGAAGTCCAGTGACTGGAAGGCGTCGATCCCCAGCGCCTCGAAGAAGCAGCGCGGCGTGTTCAGGTCCTGCTCGTCCGGCGTCGGGTTGCGAACGAGGGAGATGCACTTCGCGCCCAGGTCGATCGCGTTCGCCCACTCGTTAACCGAGGCGATCCCCGAGCCGATCACGATGTAACGCCCGCTCGGGTCGTACGTCTTCGGCGCGTAGGCCTGGACGATGCGGTCGGCCAGGGCGGGATCCTGCCGCGCCTTCGCGAGGACGGGCGGGTAAGACAACGGGCCGTGGCCGCAGGCGAGCATGACGTGCTTCGCCCGGCCGATGTACTGCGCTTCCTCGTCGAAGAGGACGAAATGAGGCGAGTCGCCGTTTCCCGAATCGGCGCGCTGGAGCCAGCCGACCTTCGTGTCGTAGCGGTTGTCGTTCCAGCCGAGCCGCCGCGCGACGACGTTCGCCATGCCCAGGATGTCCGGTACGCCGGGGTTGTACTGCCGCCGGGCGGAACGGATCAGCGGGCTGAGGCTTCGGCGCGACCAGGCCTCGAGCTCCGCGAACGTGGGCCAGTCGGCCGGGAGGAAGTGTGACTCGGATTCCGACCGCAGCACCGTCTGACCGAGGTTGAAGGCGAACTGCTGGTACGTCTTGACCGGGTTGTCGCTCGGCCCATAGATCGTGATCTCCTGCGGGCGGAAGCCGAGGTAGACCGCGGTCGCGTAGACGATCAGCGAGCCGAAGCCATCGCCGACGACTGCGATCGTCGAGTCACGCGGAGTGGAGACCGGCATCTGCGCAAGCGTACTTTCCTCTTGCGCGCATTTCCAGAGAAGGCTACGAGGGCGCGTCCTCGAGGTCGTCCAGGTCGAGTCCGTCCAGCATCAACTCGAGGAAGGCGCCGACCTGGCGGTGGCGGGCCAGACGGTGTCGCATCAGCCGAGCGGACTGCACCTCGTAGACGTTCCGCCGGCCCACCCGCCGACGAGTGACGTATTCCTCCGCCACGAGGTCGGCAACGATGCGCTGAGCCGCCCGCTCGGTGATGCCCACCCGGTCCGCGATGTCGCGTGTCCGCAGCTCGGGGTCGCTGGCCAGGCAGAGCAGCACGGCCGCGTGGTTCGTCACGAAGGTCCAGGGCCGGGTCTGAGAAGACGTACTAGACATCGCGAAAAGAAAGCCGTATGTTCCGCGATCGTACCCCGAGGAGGAGACTCCTAGCCATCAGCCAGACATCTGCGATTCCGAAGGACACGATGGGCGAGTTCAGCAAGACGAGACTGATCGGCGGCTACGTCGCGGTGACCGCATTCCTGATCGCGGCCATCGGCGCGTCGATCTCGATCGGGAGCGACCGGCATGCGGAGCCCGCGATCGGCGGCTTCTACAGCTCGAGCGCCGCCTGCCTCGGCGACAACTTCAAGCTCGTCCAGTCCGGGCAGTTCGTCGACCTCAGCGGCGGCTCGACCGGGAAGCTCCGCCTCCGCTCAGGACACCTCCGCGGGACGGCCCACTGCGCGGGCGGTGGGACTGCCGCAGTCAACCTGGCGCTTGCTGGAAAGGGCGCGGCCGCCGCCTTCTCGGGGACGGTCGGCACGGAGCAGGCGACGGGCAAGTTCGTCAAGGCTCTCCCGAAGCCGGGAGCCTCCGCCAAGACACCCCCCAAGCGGACCGGCGAGCAGACGTTCGGCCGATTGATGCTCGCAATTGCCGCGGTGCTCCTCGCGGCGCGCCTCGTCGGCTCGGTGATCGCGAGGCTGAGCCAGCCGCGCGTGATGGGCGAGGTGCTCGCCGGGATCCTGCTCGGGCCGACGCTCCTCGGCGCAGTCTGGCCCGAGGCGAAGGACTACCTCTTCCCGCCGGATATCGTGCCGCTGCTCTCCGGGGCGGCGCAGATCGGGCTCGCCTTCTACCTCTTCCTCGTCGGGATGGAGCTCGACCCGCGAGTCCTGCGTGAGCGGATCGGGCAGGCCGCGTTCATCTCGAACACGAGCGTCGCGTTTCCGATGGCGCTCGGCTTCCTCGTCGCGATTCCGATCTACAAACTGCTGGCTCCGGACGTCCGCTATCTGCCGTTCGCGCTCTTCATGGGCGTCGCGATGTCGGTCACCGCCTTCCCGGTGCTGGCCCGCATCCTGATCGAGCGCCGCATGCTGAAGCGACCCGTGGGCGCGCTCTCGATGGCGGGCGCCGCGATCGACGACGTCACAGCCTGGGGGCTTCTGGCCCTGGCGACGGCGATCGCCGGCACGGGCAAGCCGTCACATGCGGTGCAGGTGATCCTGCTCGCCGCGATCTTCACGGCGGCCATGCTCCTGATCGGCCGCCGGCTGCTGGGCCGGCTCTCGAAGGCCTACGACGAGGTGGGCGAGGTCTCGGTCCTCTGGCTCGGCCTGATCTTCGTCTGCGTCCTCCTGTCTGCTTTCGTCACCCAGCAGATCGGAATCGCCGCCATCTTCGGCGCCTTCATCATGGGGCTGATCATGCCGCGGCACGCCGGCCTGACCGGCGACGTCAGCCGTCGCTTCGAGAACTTCGTCGTCCTCGTGCTCCTGCCGCTCTTCTTCGTCGTCACCGGCCTCAAGACTCAGGTGACCGCACTGAACCGGCCCGTGCTCTGGCTGCTGACGCTGCTTCTGATCGGCGTCGCGATCACCGGCAAGTTCCTGGGGGCGATGTTCGCGGCGCGCTTCAGCGGTTTCAAGCTCCGCGATTCGGCCGCGATCGGCGCGCTCATGAACACGCGCGGGCTGACCGAGTTGATCGTCCTGAACATCGGTCTCGACCTCGGCGTGATCTCGACGCAGCTCTTCACGATGCTCGTCGTGATGGCGCTCGTGACCACATTCATGGCAGGGCCGGTGCTGCGGCTGATCGACCCGCGGCACGAACTGTCCGAGCCGATCGAAGAGGAGCTGCGCCGTGCGCGCCGCGCGACCTCGGACGACATCACGGTTGTGCCCACCCGCTCGATCATGGTCGCGCCGCAGGACCCGGCGAACCTCGAGATGCTGCTTGCGCTCGCCGAGCCCCTCGCGAAGGCGCCGCCCACGCGCGAGATCATCATCGCCCAGGCCGTCATGCCGGACCGGTTCGTGACCGGGGCGCTGCGCGACCAGGACGACGTGACCAAGGTCGAGGATGAGCTGGCAGAGAAGCGAGCGGAGCTCCTCGAGCGCGGCATTGCCGCCCGCGTCGCAGCGTTCACGACGATCCTGCCCGGGCAGGACTACGTGCGCCTCGCCTCCGAGGAGGAGGTCGACCTGATCATGCTCGACGGGCGCCGTCCTCTCCTCGGCGAGGGCGTCCCGCGGGGAGCCGTCGGCCAGGTGCTCGAGCAGGCGCCGTGCGACGTCGCGGTGCTCGTCGAGCGTCAGGAACGCCCGACGATCGACTCCGAGCATCCGGTGATGGTGCCCTTCGGAGGCGGCGACCACGACTGGGCGGCCCTGGAGCTCGCTGCCTGGATCGCATCCTCGACCGGCGCCCCGCTGAAGCTCATCGGCGCCGGCAACGGCAACGGTGCCGACGCGAGCCGCGTCCTCGACTCGGCCTCGCTCGTCGTCCGTCAGCTCGCGGGGATCGAGACCGAGCCCGTACTCGTCAACCTGTCGAACGGTGGGATCGTTCCGGCGACCGAGGGCGCGGGCCTCCTGGTCGTCGGTCTCTCCGATCGCTGGAAGAGCGAAGGGCTCGGCCCGGTCCGGGCGGCAATCGCGAAGGCCGCGCCGGCACCGATCCTCTTCGTCCGCCGAGGAGCGCGCCCCGGCGCACTCGCACCGCGCACCGGCGACGTGACGAAGTTCGCATGGTCGCGCGCGTAGCGCCTAGTCGGTAGACCGCCGACAGCAGACTTGGAGTTCTCGGCCGGGCGGCCGTATGCTTGCCGCATGGCCGTTTCCGGCAGTACGAAGCGGGAGCTCGAGCCGGGCGACACGCTCGGCAGCTACCGGCTCGAGGAGTCCCTCGGCGAGGGAGGGATGGGGCTCGTGTTCCGTGCCCGGGCCGCGGACGGCCGCGAAGTCGCGCTGAAGGTGCTCAAGCTCGAGCTCGCCGGCGACCTCGTCTTCCAGCACCGTTTCCGCCAGGAGGCGCGTGCGGCCGCCGAGGTGCACGACCCCAATCTCGTGCCGATCATCGAGGCCTCGGAAGCGGATGGGCGCCATTACCTGGCGGTCGACTACGTTCCCGGCGGCACGCTCGGCGATCGCATCGCGGACTCGACAACGCTCGGGATCGCCGAGCTCGTACGGGTCATCTCCGAGGTCGCCTCCGGGCTCGACGCGCTCCACGCGGCGGGCATCGTCCATCGTGACATCAAGCCCCACAACGTCCTGTTCTCCGCCGACGGGACGGCGATGTTGACCGACTTCGGCCTGGCTAAAGGCCCTGCCTACACCGTGCTGACGAAGCCCGGGCAGGTGATGGGAACGCTCGACTACCTCGCGCCCGAGCTGATCCGCGGCCAGCCCGCGACGCCACTCACCGATGTCTACGCGCTCGGCTGCCTCGCCTTCGAGTGCGCGACGGGCAAGGCTCCGTTCGCCGACAAGGGGCTGTTCGAGGTCGGCCTTGCCCACCTGGAGGAGGCGCCGCCCAACCCGTCCGCCGACCGGCCGGAGCTCTCACCGGGCCTGGCAGCCGCTCTTCTGTCCGCGCTCGAGAAGAACCCGGAGCAGCGTCCCGCGAGCGCCGGCGCGTTCGCAGAAGCGCTCCGGGCCGCCCACGAGGAAGGGAGACCCGCATGACCGCTGTTCTCGTCGTCACCCAGGGGCCGCTCGCGGGCCAGAGGCTCGAGCTCGAGGGGGAGCTCGTGATCGGGCGTGAGGGCGCCGCCATCACGATCGACGACTCCGAGCTCTCGCGCCGCCACGCGGCCGTCCGGCCCGTCGAGGGCGGCATCGAGATCGAGGACCTGGGCTCGCTGAACGGGACGTACGTCAACGGCCGGCGCATCGACGCACCGACCCGGCTGGCCGGCGGCGATTCGATCAAGCTCGGACAAAGCGTCCTGGAGCTCGAGGCGGCGTCGGCGCCCGCCACGGTCATGTCAGCCGCCCCAACGCCGCCCACCGCGGCGCCTGCTGCCGCACCGGCTGCTTCAGGCGTGCCGTCGGAACCGTTCGGCACGTACGCGGCGCCCGAGGGCATGGGTCGCCGCCGCGGCATTGCGAGCCGCCAGCTCCTGCCGATGCTCACCTCCTGGGCAGCCGTCGCCGGGACCGCCGTCGCGCTGGCGATCTACTTCGCGGACCACCCGCGCTAGCCTCCTACCGCAGGGCGAGGTACAGGATGACGGCGAGCGCCACGAGCACGAAGATCCCGATCGGCGCGCCGCGCGCCTTGCCCTTCGTGTGCGTGTCGAGCAGCGACAGGAGCGCGCCGGCCGACGCACCGGTGTCGAGCGCGTTCGCAGGCACGTAATCCGGCTCTGCCTCCTCGGCGGTGAGCGTGGGCACCTGACGAACGGTCGTCGCCCCGGGGTTCTCGGCGGGCAGCGCCCGAAACTGGGTCAGGCTCGACGGGATCGCCCGCACGCTCGTCAGGCCTGCGGCCTCGGTCGCCGGCCGCAGCTCGAGCAGCGTGACGCCGACGAGCAGCTGGCCTCCGACCGCGAGGTGAGCGGGGTCGTAGATCTGGTCGCTGTCGACGAAGGTGCCGTTCTGCGAGTCGAGGTCCTCGATGCGCGCGCCGTCCTCGACGGGGGTGACGCGGACATGCCGGCGGGAGACGAGCTCGTCCTGAAGGAGTGGCCCGCCGGCCGCGGGATCGCGACCCAGCTCCAGCGGTCCCGTCAACGACAAGCGCCGTCCTGCCTCCGGGCCTTCGACGATCTCGAGCACATACTCCGGCATTGCCTCCACCCCTCCTGGGCCTTGTGCTTCCAGTTGCGCGGATTAGCATAGGACAGGAGGTGCTGACGGCCAAACTCTCCTGCTGCTGCGCATGAGCGACACGCTTGCCCCCGGGGCACATGTCGCCAGCTACCGCATTGCGGGCACGCTCGGCCGGGGCGGAATGGGCTTCGTCTACGAGGCCGAGCACGCCGTCCTCGGGCGCAAGGCTGCACTCAAGACGCTTCTGCCCGATCTCACCGAAGACGATGAGTTCCGCTCGCGCTTCATCGCCGAGTCGCAGATGGTCGCGGCCCTCGACCACCCGAGCATCATCCCCATCTACGACGCGGGCGAGGCCGAGGGGATCGTCTATATCGCGATGCGCTACGTGAGTGGGGGCGACCTCCATCAGCTGCTCGAGGCTGGGCCGCTCCCGGTCGATCGTGCGGTCGCGATCCTCGAGCAGGTCGCCGGCGCGCTCGACGCGGCCCATGCGCACGACCTCGTCCACCGCGACGTCAAGCCCGCCAACGTGCTGCTCGAGTCCGGCGGCCGGGTCTACCTGACCGACTTCGGGATTGCGAAGCGTTCGCGGAGCCAGGGCCTGACGCAAGAAGGCTTCTTCGTCGGCACGCTCGACTACGCCGCCCCCGAGCAGATTCGCGGCGAGTCCGTCGGGTCGCCCGCGGACATCTACGCGTTCGGCTGCCTCATGTTCGAGTGCCTGACCGGTCGCAAGCCGTTCGAGCGCGACACGGACGTCGCGGTCATGCATGCACACCTCCTCGATCCGCCGCCCTCCCCGCTGGCGGTGCGCCCCGACCTCCCGGCGACGCTCGACGCGGTCTTCAACAAGGCGCTCGCGAAGGAGGAGGGCGACCGCTTCGAAACCTGTCGCGAGGTGGTCGAGGCCGCTCGCTCGTGCCTGGGCGGGAAGCTGCTCGTTCCTCCACCCGGTGCAACGCCCACCGCGCCGACTCCGGCGATCACGACGACCCTGCCCGCGGCGCCCACGCCTCTGATCGGCCGCGATGTCGAGCTCGCCGCGCTCGTGGCGCTCGCCAGCAGGGCGGACGTGCGCCTGGTCACGCTGACGGGACCGGGCGGCACCGGGAAGACCAGGCTCTCGCTCGCGGCGGCCGGCAAGCTCGCTCCCACGCTCGGCCAGACGTTCTTCGTCGACCTGGCCCCGGTCTCGGAGCCGAGCATCGTCGGATCCGCGATCACAAAAGTGCTCGGCGTGCAGGAGTCGGCGCAGGAATCGGTCGCCCAGGCGATCGCGCGCCGGCTCGCGAACACGCCCGCGCTGCTCGTGCTCGACAACTTCGAGCAGGTCTTGCCGGCGGCCGCTCTCGTCCACGAGATTCTCGCCGCCGCGCCCGCGTTGAAGGTGCTCGTGACGAGTCAGGCCCCGCTGCACCTGCGGGAGGAGCACGAGTTCCCGGTCCCGCCCCTCGATCTCCCGGCCGGGGACATGCCGCTCGCGGACGTGCCCGCCGTTCAGCTTTTCCTGAACCGTGCGCAGGCCGTCAAGCCCGGCTTCGAGCTCACCGCCGAGAACGAGGAAGCCGTCGCCGCGATCTGCCGCCGGCTCGACGGGTTGCCACTCGCGATCGAGCTCGCGGCCGCGCGCGTGAAGCTGCTCAACCCGCAGGCGATCGTGAGCCGGCTCGAGAAGCGGCTCGACCTGCTCACCGGCGGCGCGGGCGACCTGCCCGAACGCCAGCGCACGCTGCGAGACGCGATCGAGTGGAGCTACAACCTGCTCGAGCCGTCCGAGCAGACGCTGCTGGCTCGGCTCGGCGTCTTCGCCGGCGGCTGCACGCTCGAGCTCGCGGATGCCGTGGCAGGCGAGGGAATGGCGTTCGGCGCATCGTTCGAGACGCTCGCGTCGCTCGTCGACAAGAGCCTCGTGCGGCAATGGGACGGCGTCGAGGGCGAGCCTCGCTTCGGCCAACTGGAGACGATCCGCGAGTACGCGCTCGAGCAGCTCGAGGAGCGCGGTGAGCTCGAAGAGATGCGCCGCCGCCACGCCGAGCGGCTCCTCGAGCTGGTCGAGGCGGCCGAGCCCGAGCTCACGCGCGAGAACCAGGCCATGTGGCTCGACCGGCTCGACGAGGAGAACGACAACATCCGCGCCGCGTTCGCGTGGGCAACCGGCGCCGGCGAAAGCGAGCTGGCCTTGCGACTCGCGGGCGCCCTCGTTCGGTTCTGGAGCACCCGCGGGCTCATGCGCGAGGGCCGCGGCCGCCTGGCAGAAGCGCTCGCCGCCCCGGGGTCGGTTGCTCCTGCGACGCTCGCTAAGGCCCTCTTTGCGGCCGGCTACGCGGCTGTCGGCGAGGGGGATTTCCCGCAGGCGCGCGCGGACTTCGAGCTCAGTCTCCAGCACGCGAAGGAGGCCTCCAACGAGCGGGCGGAGGGCGCAGCTCTGGCCCAGCTCGCGTGGCTCGCGATGGCAGCCGGCGAGAGCGACCGCGCTCGGAAGCTCGCGGAGCAGAGCGCCGAGCTGGCCGAGCGGGCGGGCGACAAGCTGACCACTTCGGGCGCGGTGACGACGCTCGCCGATCTCGCCGTCGCGGACGGCAAGCGCGAAGACGCGATCCAGCTCTACGAGCGCGGCCTCGCGCTGCGGCGGTCGCTCGGGGACCAGCGGCTCGTCGCGAACTCGCTCGTCGGCCTCGGGCGCGCTCAGCTCCTGGAGGGGGACTTCCCGCGTGCGACGGCGCTCCTCGAGGAGGCTTTGACTCTCGCTCGCCGCGTGAAGGACACGTGGGTCGCCTCGGTCGCTCTCGGCAACCTGGCGCGGATCCTGCTCTGCGCCGGCGGCGATCGACACCGCGTCGCTTCGCTCCTGGCCGAGGGGCTGCGACTGGCCCGCGAGCGAAACGACCGCCGCCTCAGCGCCGAGTGGGCCCAGGCCCTGGCGGCGGCCTCTGCCCTGGACGGCCGCAGCGAGGATGCCGTTCGCCTCGCCGCCTGTTCCGAGGCGCTCCGCGAGACCACGGGCGCCGAGATCTACCCGGCCGAGGCGATGATCCAGGAGCGCTTCCTGACGCCGATCCGTGCGGACGCAGGGTTCCTGGCCGCGCTCGAGACGGCGCGCGCGCGCTCGGCAGACGAGCTGATCGCGCAGGCGGCCGAGGCCGCCGCAGACAGCGGCGGCCCCCGTACCGTGGCGAGCCCAGTCGTCCCGACGAGTTAGCTCACCAGCGGCTCTTTCGCTGGGCGCGGGCGAAGCGAGCCCTCTCCTTGCGCGCCTCCGAGCGGAGACGGTTGTCTTTCCGGATCTCCAGTGCCCGGAGTTCGCGTTGGAGCTTGCGGTAGCTCGTAAAGCGTTCCGCGGCCAGCGTGCCGTTGCTCAGAGCCTCGCGCACCGCACAGCCGGGTTCCTCTTCGTGGGCGCAGTCCGAGAAGCGACATTTCGCGGCGAGCTCGCTGATCTCGCCGAACGTCGTGTCGAGCACCTCCTCACCGGCCCAGAGCTGGAGCTCTCGCATGCCCGGCGTGTCGAGCAGGACCGCGCCCGAGGGCAGGGGCACGAGCTCGCGATGAGACGTCGTGTGCCGCCCGCGGCCGCCGGAGCTCGTCTCGGCAGTTACGAGCACCTCTCGGCCGGCGAAGCGGTTCACGAGCGTCGATTTCCCGACACCGGAGGAACCGAGCAGGGCGATCGTCCGCCCAAGCCCGAGGTAGGGATCGAGACCGTCGAGCCCTTCCCCGCTGACGGCGCTCACCGAATGAACGGGAACACCCATCAGCACCGGCTCCACTTCCACGAGCTCAGCCTCGGGATCCTCCGCGATGTCGAGCTTGTTGACGACGATCACGGGATTCGAGCCGCTGTCCCACGCGGCGGTGAGGTAGCGCTCGAGTCGGCGCGGGTTGAGATCGAATCCGAACGCGGTGACGACGAAGACCGTGTCGACGTTGGCCGCGACCACCTGGGTCATGGTTCTCTGCCCGGCCTCCTTCCTCGTGAACGCCGTCCGGCGCGGGAGCACCGCCTCGATCACGGCCTTCTTCTCGCCCGGGACCGGCCGCACCGCGACCCAGTCGCCGACCGCCGGCAGCTCGTCGTCCGCGAGCTTGCCGGAGGGGACACCGCCCATCGGGCCGAGCTCCGTGAACAGCTCGCACGGCCCGTGATGACGCGCCGAGACGCGCGCTGGAATCAGATTGTCTTTTTCGTGTGGCTCGAACGCGTCTGCGAAGAACGCATCCCAGCCGAGCTCTTCGAGGTTCAAACGAACTCCTTTGGGAGTAGGAACACCACAAAGCACCCGGAACGGGCGCGAGCGATGAGCCTCAGGAGCGCCGGCTAGACCTAACGCCCGCGTCCGGAGGCCCGGGCAACGGAAAACTCAGTCATCGATGGCCTCCTTTCGTCGCGGAACGCACTAAGCGTACGCGACGAATCGGCTGAGATCAAACCTGCCCTATGCGCGCAGCGTGACCTCCAGTGCCGTGCCCTGGCCCGGAGTCGAGCGCAACGAGAAGACGCCGCCGATCGCAGCAGCTCGCTCCCGCAAGTTTCTGAGTCCCTGCCCGGCCGGATCCGTGTCGCCGTCGAAGCCGGCGCCGTCGTCCCGGACGACGACGAGCCGTTTCAGTCCGCGCTGGCCGATCACGACCCAGGCGCGGCCGGCGCCGGCGTGCCGCCGCACGTTGGCGAGCGCCTCCTGCACGATCCGGAAAACCTCGATCTGCTCGTCGGGCGCGAGCGAGAGCCCCGGATCGACCTCCAGCTCCACGTCGAGCTCGCCGTCTGCGGTGAGGACCTCAACGTAGCGCCGCAGGGCGGCGTCGAAGGGCGCGTTGCCGCTGGCCGAGGAGAGGGCGAGGATCGCAAACCGCGCCTCCTGCTGGGCCAGTGCCGCCGCCTTCTTGATCTGCTCGACGCTTCCCTCGGGGGCGTTTCCGGCGGCGAGCATGCTCGCGTGGGTCGAGATCGTGAAGAGATATTGGGCGAGCCCGTCGTGGATCTCGCGGGCGACGCGTGCCCGTTCCTCGGCGACCGCTCGCCCGAACTCCGCGAACCGCATCGCCCGCCAGACGCCGGCCATCAGAACGGTGTACGAGATGAGCCGCAGGAAGTCGCCCTGGGAGACGAACGAGCTCGAAACCGCCGGCGTGAAAACGTAATGCAGCTCGGCGAAGAGTGAGAGCGTCGCGGCGAGCCCGAGCCAGCGGTAGAGATCGTCGCCGTAGTTCCGGAAGCGAAGGCCGAAGCCGATGAGCGCGACCAGGCTGAGGAAGGCCTGGATGGCGAGGGCGACAATGAGCAGCGGCGGCTGGTCGTTGCCGCTGATCAGCTGCGGCATCCCGATCGAGAGCGCGCGCATGAGCAGCCAGATCGAGACCTCGAGACAGACGAGCGCGAGGATCCACCAGCGCAGCGCCCGGCGGCGCCCGAGGATCCTGCCGCGCGAGAACGGCGCAGCCGCGATCAGGGACGTCGCGAGGAGCTTCCCGCCCACGGCGGCCCACGCTTCGTTCTTGCCGACCGTCCCGCCGCCGAACACCGGAGCGACGGCGAAC
This sequence comes from Gaiellaceae bacterium, assembly GCA_035318925.1. GTDB lineage: Bacteria > Actinomycetota > Thermoleophilia > Gaiellales > Gaiellaceae > VAXT01. The sequence continues at coordinate 48,663 of DATHDS010000008.1, read as the reverse complement.
GCCATCGTAGAGGCGGCGACGACGAAGAACCCCCCGCAGAGCAGGAAGTCGAGTCGCCTTCCTTCGACGGTGAAGCGGATGCCCGCGAGCACGGCGACGATCAAGGCAGCGAAGGTGACGCCCGTGTCGAGCACGAGGCGGAGTTGCGGAAGCTCGTAGGCGTCGCGGAGCGAGGGATATGTCACGAACAGCGCGAGCGCAGCCCCGAGCAGGCTGAGCAGGAGGACTTCGCCCCAGAGCCAGGATTGATAGGCATTTTCGTCTCGCCGCACGTTTCTCTAATCGGCACGAGAACCGTTTCCGCTTAGGCAGGCGCTTCAACCTTCTCGCGGAACCGCCGATAGGCGCCTTGTGACACGAATCCTGATCGTGGACGACCACCCCTTGACGCGGGATGCCCTGGCGACGCTTCTCGGGCAGAACGGGTTCGGAGTCGTCGGCCAGGCAGCGGACGGCTACGAGGCGATCGAGTTGGCGCGGGAGCTGCAACCCGATCTCGTGCTGCTCGACCTGTCGATGCCGGGGCTGGACGGGCTCGATGCGCTGCCGCGCCTGCGCGAAGCGGCGCCGGAGTGCGAGGTCGTCGTGCTGACGGCTTCGGGCACCGAGGAGAACCTGCTCGCCGCGATCCGGGGCGGGGCCGCCGGCTATCTGCTCAAGACGGAGTCGCCGGAGCGAATCGTCGAGTTCCTGAACGGCGTCGCCGAAGGCGAGGCCGCGCTCTCCGGCACGGTTGCCCGTCGCCTGCTCGAGCAGGTGCGCGAGGGCACCGCGCACTCGGGCGTGCCCGATTCGATCGCCCAGACGCTCTCCGCCCGAGAGCTCGAGGTCCTACTCCTGCTCGACGAGCACCTCGCCACCGACGAGATCGCCAAGCGGCTGTTCATCTCGGAGCACACGGTTCGCTCCCATGTGAAGAGTCTCCTGCGGAAGCTCGAGGTGTCCTCGCGCCGCGAGGCACTCGAAGCGCTCGCAGACGCCCGCGCGGCGTAAATCGCTCGAATTTCACCCATGTTGGGGGATCCCGAATCCCCCACAGCGGGGGATGCCCGGAGGATGCGCTTTCGGCACCGCGAGCCGATACTTCGACTATCGCAGCTTCCTCTTCCCCTTCGCCGCGGAATGAGGACTCGGTGGCTCTCTGGCTCTTTCTCTCCTCAGACCGGCCCTCACAAGGGGCCGGTCTTCGTTTAGCCAAAGCCTTCGAGAGCAGCTGCGACTAGGCGCGGAAGCGTGCTGAGGTTGTAGCCGCCCTCGAGCACGGCGGCGTACCGTGGGGCAAGCGCAGCGCTCCGGCGGGCGAGCTCGCGGAAGCCGTCCTCGGTGAGGGTCATGCTCGCGAGCGGATCGTCCCGATGGGCGTCGAAGCCGGCCGAGACGAGGACGAGCTCGGGCTCGAACGCCCGCACCGCCGGCTCGACGACGTGCTCGAAGGCACGCTCGTACTCCTCGTCGCCTGATCCCGCGGAGAGCGGGATGTTGATCGTCGTGTCGGCCTGCTCGTTCGGCCCCCCGGTGCCGGGGTAGAACGGCCACTCGTGCAGCGAGACGAAGAGGACGGTTGGGTCGTCCCAGAAGATCGCCTGCGTCCCGTTCCCGTGATGGACGTCCCAGTCGACGATCGCGACTCGCCCGATGCCGTGCTCCGCCTGCATCAGGCGGGCTGCGATCGCGATGTTGTTGAAGACGCAGAAGCCCATCGCGGCGTGGGGGAGGGCGTGATGGCCCGGCGGGCGGATGAGCGCGAGCCCGCCCTGCTCGGCAGCCGCGATCGCCACGCCGGCCGCGAGGAGTGCTGCCTCGAAGGTTGTCTCGGAGGCAATCGTGTCGCCGTCGAGCCAGGTCGGCTCGTCCACAGACCGGATGTGCGCGACGTACTCGGGCGTGTGGCAGCGCTCAACGTCGGTGGGCGACGCCGGGCCGGCTTCCTCCCAGTCCTCGATCGAGTCGAGCAGCACCTCGATCCGGCGCGGAGTGTCCGGATGGTGCCCGGTCGGGTGCAGCCGAACGAGCTCGGGATGCGTCAGGACCTTGACGGCTATCCAGCCCGGGCCGCCACGCGCTCGGCCACCTGGTTCATGCCCCAGCTCGAGAGGAGAGAAGACGCCTCCGCCCACAGGGGGGACTGATCTTCGAGGGGAGGGAGAGGGGCGGAGGCGTCTAGTGTGGCTATTCGCCGGAAGAGGCGAAGCTCCTCCGCGTGCGGCGCGAAGCGCCCCGCCTCCAGCGCCGCCTCGAGGGAGCCGTACTCGCGCAGGATCTGAGCGGCGCCCTTCGGGCCGACGCCCGGCGCGCCCGGCAGCTTGTCGGAGGGGTCGCCACGGAGCGCGATGAAGTCGGGCACCTGCTCGGGCTCGACGCCGTAGCGGTCGCGCACCTCCGCGGGCCCGACGCGCACGAGCTCGCTCACGCCCCGGGTCGGCATCAGCAGCGTTACGCGGTCCGAGGCCAGCTGGAACAGGTCCCGGTCGGAGGTGACGACGAGAATCGGGCTCCGCCAGCGGCGCTTCGCCACGACGGCAGCCGCCAGAAAGTCGTCCGCCTCGTATCCGGGCGCCTTGCCCACCGCGAAGCCGAAGGCCCGCACGAGCTCGGGGAGCATGTCGAGCTGCTCGAGGAGCTCGGGGTCGAACACGCGCCCGCTCTGGTACGGGGCGAACGCCTCGTGCCGGTACGTCGGAACCGTGAGCGTGTCCCAACCGACGAGCACGGCGCGCGGCTCCTCGGCGTCGTAGAGCCGAGTCAGCATGTTCGTGAAGCCGACGATCGCACCGGCCGGACGTCCGCCGGCGCGGCGAATCGTCTTCGGGAGCCCGTGATAGGCGCGGTGCGCCAGCGAATCGCCGTCCACGACGAGCAGCGGCTTCACAGCGTGTTCTCGAGCTCGCCGATCGCGGCCATCAGGCGCTCGGTCGCAACGCGAGCTCCCTTGCGCACGTCGCCGTCGCGGAGGTCGTCCAGGTCGACGGGCTGCCCGTAGACGACCCGGAGCGGGGCGAAGCGGGTGAGCCGGTCCGTGCCGGCGATCGCGGCCGGTATCAGCGGAACTCCGGCCTCGAGGGCGATTCGCGCGGCGCCCGTGTGCGGCCGCGCCCGGCGGCGCCTGAGGAGGCCCTTCTCACGGCGTGTCCCCTCCGGGAAGATCGCGACGACCTCGCCCCGCCGTGCGAGCTCGACCGCGGTCTTGACCGCTCCCTCGTCTCCGTAGCCGCGTCGAACCTGAAAGGCGCCGGCGAGCTTGAGGATGGGCCACAACGGCGGGCGAAAGAGCTCGGACTTCGCCATGAACCGGAGCTGCCGCTTCGGCCACAACGGCAGCCCGAGGGGCCAGGGGTCGATGTTCGAGAGGTGATTGGCCGAGAGCACGTAGCCGCCGCTTGCGGGCAGGTTCTCCTTCCCGCTCGCGCGGAGCCTGTAGAGCAGCCTGACCGGCGGGGTCGAGAGGGCTCCGAGGATGAAGTAGAAGGGGGAAACCATCAGGCGTTGAACGGTGTCGGACCTAACACTGGCACGGATTCGTTGCGGCAGCCTTTGTGACCCGCGCTACCCTGGGACGCTGATGAAGACCCTGATAATCGCCGAGAAGCCGTCGGTCGGCCGCGACATCGCGGGCGCGCTGGACGGCGTCTTCCAGAAGCGGACGCTTGCCGACCTGAGCCCGAAGGCCAAGAAGGGCGGCAAGGACGACCCCACCTTCCTCGAGTCCGACGACTACGTGATCACGTGGGCCGTGGGGCACCTCGTCCAGCTCGCCGAGCCGGAGGAGTACGACGAGAAATGGAAGAAATGGCGGATGGCCGATCTCCCGATCGTCCCGCCCGACGGCTTCAAGCTCGTCCCGCGCGATGCGAAGTCGAAGAAGCAGCTGAAGCTCGTCGCCACGCTCCTCAACCGAGAAGACGTCGAGCACGTCGTCAACGCCTGCGACGCCGGCCGGGAGGGCGAGCTCATCTTCGCGTACCTCTACGAGTCGGTCTTCGGCGTTGCGCCGAACAACTCCGATGCGCCGAAGCCGGTCGAGCGCCTCTGGATCAACTCCATGACCAAGCAGGCGATCCGCGAGGGGTTCGAGAAGCTCCGCCCCGGTGAGCAGCTCCAGCCGCTCGAGTCGGCTGCGCGCGCCCGCTCCGAGGCCGACTGGCTCGTCGGGATGAACGCGACCCGCGCCGCGACGATCCGCGGCCGCGCCTGGGTCGGCGGCGTCGTCTCGCTCGGTAGGGTTCAGACGCCGACGCTCGCGATCATCGTCCGCCGCGAGCGCGAGATCCAGGCCTTCGTTCCCGAGCCGTACTGGCTCGTGCACGGGAGCTTCGACCCACGCTACGAGGGCCTCTGGTTCGACCCGGTCAAGGCTGCGGACAACGACACGCCGACCGGCCAGGAGACCTGGCTCAAGGAGGCCGAGCGCGCCGAGGAGATCGTGGCCAAGGTCGCCGGCAAGACGGGCGCCGTCGAGTCGGTCGAGCGCAAGGAGCAGTCACAGAGCGCGCCGCTGCTCTACGACCTCACCTCGCTCCAGCGCGATGCAAACTCCCGCTTCGGCTTCTCTGCGCGCCGCACGCTCCAGGCCGCGCAGTCCCTCTACGAGGACAAGAAGGCGATCACCTATCCACGCACGAACTCGCGCTACCTCTCGGGCGACCTCGTGCCGCAGCTGAAGCCGACGGCCGAGACGCTCGTGGGCATCCCCGAGTACGAGACCGCCGCTCGCTTCGTCATGAAGCTCGACAAGCTCCCGCTCGGACGCGTCGTCAACGACGCGAAGGTCGAGGACCATCACGCGCTCATCCCGACCGACGTCCCGCACGACCTGAGCACGTTCTCCCCCGACGAGCGGCGCATCTTCGACCTCGTCGCCCGCAGGTTCCTCGCCGTCTTCCACCCGCCGGCCCGCTACGCGCGGACGGAGATCGTCACCCTCGTCGAGGAGGAGCGCTTCCGCACCCGCGGCAAGGTGACGCTCGAGGCCGGGTGGCGCGGCGTCTACGGCGTCGAGGCCGACGTCAACGGGAAGCCGAAGGAGGACGACCCCGAGAGCGTCGAGCTGCCGCCGCTCGAGAAGGGCCAGGAGGTGAAGGTCGTGGCCGCCGAGAGCGAGGCGAAGGAGACCCGGCCGCCGGCTCGCTACACCGAGGCGACGCTCCTCTCGGCGATGGAGACCGCCGGCAAGCTGATCGACGACGAGGAGCTGCGCGAGGCGATGAAAGAGCACGGCCTGGGCACTCCCGCAACCCGCGCGGAGACAATCGAGACACTCATCCGCCGCGAGTACATCGAGCGGGCCGGCAAGGACCTCGTCCCGACGCCGAAAGGCCTCCAGGTGATCACGATGCTCGAGGAGAACCTGCTCACCTCGCCCGAGCTGACCGGCAACTGGGAGAAGCGGCTCGGCGACATCGAGCACGGCAAGGGCCAAAAGGACGACTTCATCCAGGGCATCGAGGACTTCACGAAATCGACCGTCGAGGCGATCGCGGCCCTCGACAAGGAGAAGCTCCGCCCCGAGCGGGTCGAGCTCGGCCTGTGCCCCCGTTGTGGCGCCGAGACGGGCGAGATCATTCGCGAGAACTCGAAGGCCTTCGGCTGCACGAGCTGGAAGTCACGCGAGGAAACTGGCTGCGGCTTCGTGATCTGGAAACGGGTCGCGGGCCGGACGCTGACGCCCGAACTTGCCCGCCAGTTGATGGACGAGGGCAAGACGAAGGAAGTCTTGTCCGGCTTCCGTTCCAAAGCCGGCAAACCTTTTCGCGCGCGGCTCGTCTTGAATGACGAGGGCAAGGTCGAGTTCGAGTTTCCCGCTCGGGCGAGATCCAAAGAGCCCGCAGCAACGGAATAGACAAGTACGAGTACTCGTTTTCACCATTACGCCGCACTGGAAGCCGGTTGTCGCTGGAAGTCCGAGGACAGTCGGCTTACAGTGAGAAAGTTCGATGACCGAGCGCCGTCTTACAGTGCAGCAATCCGCAGCAGGACGAAAGGAAGAGGAACCGCAGTTGACGCAGCAGCAGATTTCCGAACTACTCGAGACTGAGGGTGCCCGCACCCTGGTCGAAGCCGCCGAAGAGCGTGGCCACGTCGAGCCGACCGAGCTGGAGGCATTCGCCCTCGAGCACGAGCTCGAAGAGGCCGACGTGGAGCAACTGACGCGCGAGCTCGAGGCCATCGGCCTCGAGGTCGGCGAGCCCGCGGCCGAAGAGGTCGCTAAGCCCGAGCCGAAGGCGCCCGCGCCGAGCGCGGTCGTCGGCTCCGCGGACAGCCTCCAGCTCTTCCTGGCCGACGTCGGTCGCCACAAGCTCCTGACCGCCTCCGAGGAGGTCACGCTCGCGAAGTCGATCGAGCGCGGCGACCTGCTCGCGAAGCGCCGCATGATCGAGTCGAACCTCCGCCTAGTCGTCTCGATCGCCAAGGGCTACCGCGGCCTCGGCGTCCCGTTCCTCGACCTGATCCAGGAGGGGACCCTCGGCCTGAACCGCGCGGTCGAGAAGTTCGACTGGCGCCGTGGCTTCAAGTTCTCGACCTACGCGACCTGGTGGATCCGCCAGTCGGTGCAGCGCGCCGTGGCCAACCATGCGCGCACGATCCGCGTGCCCGTGCACGTCGTCGAGCGCCAGCAGAAGCTCTCGCGCGCAGCGCGCCGGCTCGAGGTCGAGCTCGGCCGCGAGGCGACGAAGGAGGAGCTGGCCGAGGCGACGGGCCTGCCGATGCAGCATGTCGACGAGGCACTCGGCGCCGCCCAGGCGTCGGTCTCGCTGAACCAGACGGTCGGCGCCGACGACGAGGGCGAGCTGGGAGACCTCTTCGCAGACCGCGAGGCGGCCGACCCGTTCGACGAGGCAGAGGAGTCGCTTCGTCGCCAGGGCGTGCGCAAGGCACTCGACGCTCTCCCCGAGCGCGAGCGGCGCATCCTCGAGCTGCGTTTCGGCTTCGACGGCGAGCCGTGGACGCTCGAGGCGATCGGCCATGAGCTCGACCTGACGCGCGAGCGCGTCCGCCAGCTCGAGGCTCAGGCCCTCGCACGCCTCTCGGCGCTGCGCGAGCTCAGCTCGGTCGCAGTCGTCTAAGCCCGAACTGGAACTCGGCGGCCCTGCCGAGCGAGAATGCGGCTGTGACGCCGGAGACGCAGTACGCCCGGAGCGGCGAGGTCAACATCGCCTATCAGGTCCTGGGTGAGGGCGCGTTCGACCTCGTCTTCGTCCCAGGATCGGTCTCGCACGTGGAGCTCGTCTGGGGGATCCCGGCCTGGGCGGCCTTCCTCCGCCGCCTCGCCTCGTTCTCGCGCCTGATCGTTTTCGACAAGCGGGGGACTGGAATGTCGGACCGGGTAACCGGTGCCCCGACGATCGAGACGCGCATGGACGACGTGCGCGCGGTCATGGACGCCGCCGGCTCCAAGCGCGCAGCGCTGCTCGGGTTATCCGAAGGCGCGCCGATGAGCATCGTTTTCGCCGCCACATATCCGGAGAGAACCTGGGCCCTCGTGCTCTGTGGCGGGTTGATCCGCTCGCTGTGGGCGCCTGACTTCCCGTGGGGCTACACCGAAGATGCCTGGGAGCGAGCGTCTGAGGAAGAGCTGCGCCGCTGGGGCGAGGTCCAGTTCATAAGGCAAACGGTGCAAGGGGTCGCTCCAGGCCTCGACGAAGAGAGCTTCGAGGGGATGGTCACCTTGTTCCGGCAAGGAGCGAGTCCGGGCGCGCACGACGCGCTCAACCGGATGAACAAGGACGTCGACGTGCGCGCCGTCTTGCCGTCCATCCGCGTACCGACGCTCGTCGTCAACCGGGCCGAGGAGCCCGAGGGGCTGCGGGAAGGGTCCCGGCTTGCCGCGCGTCTCATTCCCGGCGCGAGGCACGCTGAGCTCCCCGGCGCAGCGCACGCGCCGTTTGCCGGCGATTCGGCGCCTTACCTGAACGCGATCGAGCAGTTCCTGCTCGAGACCTGGGAAGCGCCGTGGGACGAGACCGAGCCCAGCCGCGTGCTGGCAACGGTGCTCTTCACCGACATCGTCGGTTCGACGGCGAGGGCGGCCGAGCTCGGAGACGCGGGCTGGCGCGAATTGCTCACGGAGCATCATCTGCTGATCCGCCGCCAACTCGCCCGCTTCCGCGGCATCGAGATCGACACGGCCGGCGACGGCTTCTTCGCGAGCTTCGACGGGCCGGCCCGGGCGATGCGTTGTGCGTATGCAATCACGGAGACAGTGAAGGAGGCAGGGCTCGAGGTGCGGGCCGGCCTGCACACGGGCGAGTGCGAGCAAGTCAACGACAAGGTGGCGGGGATCGCCGTGCACATCGGTGCTCGTGTCGCGAAGGAGGCAGCGCCCGGGGAGGTGCTCGTGTCGAGCACGGTCAAGGATCTCGTCGCCGGCTCCGGGATCGGCTTCCGGGAACGTGGGGCTGTCGAGCTGAAGGGCGTACCCGGCGAGTGGCGCCTTTTCGCCGTCGAAAACGTGTAAGCCGGAACACGAAGATGAGGCCCCGCGCAGGGGGTCCCTAACTGTTTCTCAGCCGCCGCGTCTCCACTTTTGCGAAGATTCCCCCCTTGCAACATTCGGGGTCTAGCCAACTGGAGGTGCGAATGATTAGAAAGCGACAATGGACGTGGGTGGCGAGCGTTGCCGGGCTCGCTGCCGCGGTTTCGCTCATGGCGGTCGCATTCGGTGTCTCGGCCAATCGCTCGAACGCGGCGCCGCAGCATTCGCACGCCGTCGGGACGCTGAGGGCCGTGCTCGACACGGTCGACTTCCTCGACCCGCAGCAGGCCTATACAGGCCAGGCGTGGTGGGCGATGTGGGACGTCTACGAGACCCTCATCACCTATCGGCACGTCGACGGCGGGGCCGGCTACAAGCTCGTGCCGGGCCTGGCGCGATCGCTGCCGACGGTCTCGGCCAACGGCCTGACCTACAAGTTCAAGCTCCGCAAGGGGCTGAGGTACTCGGATGGCTCGAAGGTGAAGGCGTCCGATTTCAAGTACACGATCAAGCGCGGCTTCCTCGCCACCGGCCAGGGAGTGGGGTTCTACACGGGCATTGTCGGGGCGGAGGAGTTCCAGAAGAACCTCACCGGCGACATCCCCGGCATCAAGACGAACAACGCCAGGCGGACGATCACGATCAAGCTCACGAAGCGGCGTGGAGACTTCCTCACGATCCTCGCGCTGATCTTCGCGGCGCCGGTCCCCACCGGGACGCCAAGCGCGATCCAGAACGGCACGATCCCCTCGACCGGGCCGTACCGCATCATCAACTACGACCCGAGCCGTGGCTTCTCCATGGTCCGGAATACGCACTTCAAGCCGACGAAGTACATCCCGCGTGGGAATCCGAATCGTGTCGATGTCACCTTCAACGGTGACGCCAACGCGGCTGTCCAGAAAGTGATCGACGGGCAGGCCGACTACACGAACGCGGCCATCCCGCCGGATCGCATCGCGAACGCCAGGAGCAGAGGGCAGCTGAAGCTGCGCGCGGCTGCGAACACGTACTACTTCTGGATGAACACGACGCAGGCGCCCTTCGACAAGCTCCAGGTGCGCAAGGCGGTCAACATGGCGATCGACCGCCAGGCAATGGTCACGCTCGTCTGGGGCGGGCTCGGGCGGCCGACGCAGAACGTGCTCCCGCCGACGTATCCGTCGTACAAGAAGCTGACTCTGTACTCGCGCAACGTCTCCAAGGCCACGCAGATGATCACGGCCGCGGGCGCCAGGGGCGCTCACGTCACGGTCTGGACGCGTGCCGTGGACGACGCGGTGACGGCGGGCCAGTACTACACGTCGGTGCTGAACGACATCGGCCTGAACGCGAGGCTGACGATCCTGCCGAGGTCGACCTACTACTCGACGATCGGCAACGAGAACACCCATGCGCAGACTGGCTGGGCGCGCTGGCTCGAGGACTATCCACACCCGCTCGACTGGTTCGACGTCCTCCTGAACGGCAATCGCATCACCGCCCAGGACAACAACAACTACGCCTGGTTCAACAACAAGAAGATCAACAAGGAGATCGAAGCCCTCAAGAAGGAACCGAACCTGACTCCGGCCGTGAACGCTCGCTGGACGAAGGTCGAGAAGGAGATCATGCAGCAGGCTCCGTGGGCGCCATGGTCGAACCGCGTCTTCCCGGAGTTCTTCACCAAGCAGATGGGCTGCATCCACATGCAGGCCCTCTACGGCTTCGACTTGTCCCGCGTTTGCAGGAAGTAGCGGGATAGCCATTTCGACATGAGTGAGGGCGCCTCCGGGCGCCCTCACTCTCGACACTCGCGACCGAGTCGGAGGACATGGCCGAACACGCAGTCGATCCGTCGCTCGACACGCCGGCGCTCCTCGCCGCCGAGGAGCACGAGGTCGCAATCGTCGGGCGCAGCCCGTGGTATCTGGCCTGGCGCCGGTTGCGGCGCAACTACGTGGCGCTGGTCGCGTTCGCAGTCTTCTGCCTGATCGTCCTCGCGTGCGCGTTCGCGCCCGTGTACGCGCACCACGTTGCCCACACCGGGCCGAACGACACGCATGTTGCCGAAACGGTGAAGGTCGGCGGGAAGGAGAAGGTGGTCATCGGCGGCGGGGCGGTATACGACCCGAAGACGAACACCTTCGACACGAGCAAGTCGATCATCGTCCTCGGCCCAACGTGGTGGCATGCTCACGGCCGCTTCGTGCTCGGCGCCGACAACCTCGGCCGGGATGCCGCCGTGCGGATGCTCTACGGGGGCCGCAACTCCCTGATCATCGGGATCGGATCCGCGTTCATCTGCTCGGTGATCGCGGTGATCCTGGCCTTACTCGCGGGCTACTACGGAGGCTGGGTCGACTGGGTCATCAGCCGCTTCTTCGACCTGATCTGGGCCTTCCCGGTGCTTCTGCTCGCGATTGCGCTCGGCAGCGCGCTCTCAGTCAACGGATTCCACCACTTCGGCATCCACATCGAGCCCGGAAGCCTGTGGATTCCGGTCCTCGTCATCTCGTACGTGCTGATCCCCTACATCGGCCGGCCGGTCCGGGGCCAGGTCCTGTCTCTGCGCCAAAAGGAGTTCGTCGAGGCCGCAGTCGGCCAAGGCGCGGGGCCGATCCGCATCATGTTCTCCGACCTGCTGCCGAACGTCGCCTCGACGATCCTCGTCTTCTTCACGCTGATCGTGGCGACCGACATCCTGACGGAGGCGGGGCTCTCGTACCTCGGCGCGGGCGTGCGTCTGCCCGACGCGTCGTGGGGGAACCTGATCGCGAGCGGGCAGCAACAGATCCACACGGCGCCGTGGCTCGCAGTCGCGCCCGGAATCGCGATCGTGCTCACCGTCCTGTCGCTCAACATCTTCGGCGACGGCTTGCGCGACGCGCTCGACCCTCGCGCCAAAGTGAGGATCGAGCACTGATGCTGGCGTTCACGATTCGGCGGATCATCGGCATGTTCGCCGTGCTCTTCGCGGTCAGCGTGCTCGTCTTCATCGTCTTCGTCCTCGTCCCCGGTGGCGACCCGGCCGAGCGCATGGCCGGGAAGAATCCGTCTCAGCAGAACATCGTCAACATCCGCAAGAAGTGGGGCTTCGACCGCCCGATCTACGTCCAGTACGTGCGGATGATGCAGAAGGCGGGCAACGGCTTCCTGCCGGGCAAGCACGGCGAGTACGACATCTTGCGGTCGTTCGACACGCGGACGGACGTCGCCGCCGAGATCAAGAAGGGGATTCCGGCCACGTTCTCGCTCTGCATCGGCGCGGGGGTGATCTGGCTGTTCTTCGGCATCCTCGTCGGCGTCTTATCCGCGATCACGGCCGGGCGCTGGTCCGATCGGCTGATCACCGGATTCGCGCTCGTCGGGGTCTCGATGCCTGTGGCCTGGCTCGCGATCGTGCTGCGGTACTTCCTGGCCGAAAAGCCGAACAACCCCGTCTTTCCCGACGGGGGGTACGTGGGGCTGACGACGGACCCGGTGCAATGGGCGAACCACCTGATCATGCCCTGGTTCGTGCTGTCCGTGATCTTCATCGGCTTCTACGGACGCGTCCTGCGCTCGAACATGCTCGACGCCATGAACGAGGACTATGTCCGCACGGCCAAGGCCAAGGGCCTGTCTCCGCGACGCGTGCTGCTGAAGCACGTCCTGCGGAACTCGATGATCCCGATCGTCAGCCTGTTCGGCCTCGACTTCGCAGCGGTGCTCGGCGGGGGCGCGATTCTCACCGAGACCGTCTTCGAGTTGCGTGGAGTCGGGTGGTACGCGGCGCAATCGGTGGGCAACCTCGACCTGCCGCCGATCATGGGCGTCACGCTCTACGGTGCGTTCTTCATCGTTGTCTTCAGCGCGATCGTCGACTTCATCTACGTCTTCCTCGATCCGCGGATTCGACCGGCCTGATGCCGGAGCCGATACTCGAGGTGAAGGGCCTCAAGGTCCGCTTTGCGACCGAGGACGGGATCGTGCGCGCTGTGGACGGCGTCGACTTCGAGCTCGAGCCCAGCAAGGTGCTCGGCATCGTCGGCGAGTCAGGCTCCGGCAAGAGCGTGACCGCGCTCACGATCCTCGGCCTGACGCGCGCCCACAACACCGCATTCGAGGGCGAGGTCCTCTACAAGGGGCGGGACCTGCTGTCGATGTCGGAGTCGCGGCTGCGGGACGTTCGCGGGAACGAGATCGCGATGATCTTCCAGGACCCGATGACGTCGCTGAACCCGGTCTACAAGGTCGGCGACCAGATCGTCGAGGCGATCGTCACCCATGAGTCGGTGTCGAAGCGGCAGGCAAAAAGGCGAGCCGTCGAGCTCCTCCGGCAGGTCGGGTTCCCGAATCCGGAGAAACGCGTGGACGACTACCCGCACCAGTTCTCGGGCGGGATGCGCCAGCGGGCCATGATCGCGATGGCCCTCTCCTGCAACCCCGACATCCTGATCGCCGACGAGCCGACGACCGCCCTGGACGTGACCATCCAGGCGCAGATCCTCGCGCTGCTCGACACGCTGCGGGCCGACTTCGACTCGGCCGTGATTCTGATCACACACGACCTGGGCGTGGTCGCCGAGTTCTCGGACGACGTCTTCGTCATGTACGCCGGCCGGGGCGTGGAGCGCGGCTCGAAGGCCGACATCTTCTACGACCCGCAGATGCCCTACACCTGGGGCCTGCTCGGCTCGATCCCGCGGCTCGACCGGCCGAAGCCGGAGCAGCTGCACTCGATCACGGGCTCACCGCCCTCGCTGATCAACCTGCCGCGCGGCTGCAAGTTCCGCCCACGGTGTCCCCACGTGTTCGACAAGTGCCAGGAGGAGCCCGAGCTCGAGAATCGCGTCGAGGCGCCGCACCACCTCGACCGCTGCTGGCTGTCGGTGGACGACAAGCGCAGGCTCCGGGAGGGCACGATCTCCGGAGAGGCGAGGGTCGCGTGACCGAGCACGACGGCGCGCTCGTCGAGATCAAGAACCTGAAGAAGTACTTTCCGATCCGTGGGGGCGTCCTGAGCCGCGAGGTCGGCCACGTACATGCCGTGGACGACGTGACGTTGAGCATCGCGAAGGGCGAGACGCTGGGGCTCGTCGGCGAGTCCGGGTGCGGCAAGTCCACCCTCGGCCGCTGCGTCGTCCGATTGCTCGAGCCGACTGCGGGCGACGTCGTGTTCGACGGCCGCTCGATCGCCAAGCTCGGCCCACGCGCCCTGCGGCCGGTGCGGCGGCAGATGCAGATGATCTTCCAGGACCCCTACGCGAGCCTGAACCCGCGCAAGCGCGTGGGCACGATCATCGGCGACCCGATGAAGATCCACAAGATTGCCGACGGCAAGAAGCTGAAGCAGAAAGTCGAGGAGCTTCTCGAGGCGGTCGGCCTGTCCCCGGAGCACTACAACCGCTTTCCCCACGAGTTCTCGGGCGGCCAGCGCCAGCGCATCGGCGTCGCCCGGGCGCTCGCTCTCCGTCCCAAGCTGATCGTTGCCGACGAGCCCGTCTCGGCACTGGACGTCTCGATCCAGGCGCAGATCGTCAACCTACTGGAGAGCCTCCAGGACGAGTTCGACCTCACCTATCTGTTCATCGCGCACGACCTCGCCGTCGTCCGTCACATCTCGGACCGGATTGCGGTCATGTACCTCGGCGTGATCGTTGAGATCTCGCCGGCCGAGCAGCTGTACGACAATCCGCTGCACCCGTACACGATCTCGCTGCTCTCGGCCGTGCCGATCCCGGATCCGGACGTCGAGGCGAAGCGCGAGACGATCCTTCTCAAGGGCGACGTCCCGAGCCCCGCGAACCCGCCGCCGGCCTGCCGTTTCCACACGCGCTGCCCCTATGTACAGCCGACGCGGTGCAAGACCGAGGTGCCGGAGCTGCGAAAGCTCGCCGACGGGCATCTGGCGGCCTGTCACTGGGCCGAGGACATCAAATCGGGCCGGTTCGAGCCCAGGGAGGGCGAGCCGGCTCCCGATCGGGGCGATTCGGGCGCCTCACCCGGCTCTGCCAGCGGTGTAGCGCAACCGGGTACCCGGAAACGGTAACCCTCGATATAGGGAGCGAGGCTCCTAAAGCAGCCAGCGAACCGCGCCGATACGCGGATTGTCGTGGATGCTGCAGAGCGAAAAGAGATCCTGTCCCGTTATGTCGACCACTCGCGTCGTTTTGACGCAGTGGCCGCGAGGCGGGGCCAGGGCAACGCGGAGGTCATTCCGTTTGCCGCGCCGCTCAGGGAGCTCGAGCAGGAGCCCACTGCCCGCGAGGTCGAGGTGCTCCAGCTGATCTCGGAGGGCCTGGTCAACCGCGAGATCGGCCACCGGCTGTTCCTTTCGGAAGAGACGGTGAAGAGCCATGTGCGACACCTACTCGCGAAGCTGCAAGCGCGCTCTCGTGCACATGCAGTCGCCGTAGGCTTCCGTCGCTCAATAATCGGCTAGAGCCGCGGCTCTGACCCTCTTCGCCACGGCTCTAACTTCTTCAGTTTTCCACAGCTTTGTGGATATCCCTCAACAGGGGGATGCCCGATGCCTGTGGAGAACGGAAGGTACGGTGGATCCCCTACCAGATCGAGATGTTCCCCGGGCTAGCTGCCCGAGAAATGAGTCGAAGCATAGCTTTGCGCATTTTTCCCACTCCTGTGTTAGGGACTGACGACTCCCCGAGGGTATACCCCTTCTGGGTGAGAATCAAAGGGATTTCTGAAGGTTTACTGAAGTCCGAGTCTGTCGAGCCGCCAGTCGCTTTGTTCGCTCTTTCCCTGGCCGTAGCGGCCCTTTTGCTCGCGACTGCTCTTGCCCTTACGGGCTATACGCTTGGGAATCTCTGGGCGATCGCGGCTCTTGCTGGGGCTGCACTGATTGCCGAGCGGGGGAAGATTGAACTCAACAGCACGGCGCATGTCGGTCGCGGCAAGCTCAAGCTGTCCGCAGAAGCCTCAATCTCGCTGTTCCCTCAGCTAATCGCAGCAGTTCTCTTTGGCCCGCTTGCCGCGATGGTCGTGTCAGTCGCCTCCGTGCTGGGAGTCTTCCCCCGGCCGTACGTACGTTGGCTTAGCTATGCGTCGGGTCGCTCACTCGGAGCCGCGTGCGCAGGCCTCGTCGCAGTTCATGTCGAGGGCTCACACAGTGACGCAACGAGAATTGCTGTCGCTACGGTTGGCGCAGTTCTGACAGCGCAAGCATCCGACATGGCGCTCGGTGCGGTCCTCTTCAAGCTGAGAGGGCACGGGAACCCTCTTTCGCTACTGCGAACTTTCGGGCCTCTCCTTCTCACCGCATTGCCTCTCTATGCACCCGTCGTCGCGCTTCTCGTGCTGGGTTACAGGCAGATGTCGCCTTGGACGCTCCCTCTCTTCTTAGCTCCGGCTCTGGCCGCCCAGAGATCCTTCTTGATGTACCAAGATCAGCGTCGGCTAGCCGAGGACCTGGTCGACGCAAATCTTCAACTCGAACGAGCCAACCTTTCTTTTGCAAGCGCACTCGTCGCTACGTTGGATGCTCGAGATCGATACACAGCTGGACACTCCGCGGCGGTCGCCATATACGCCAGGAACATCGCCGAGCGCCTCGAGCTTGAGCCGAGACAGCAACAACTCGTCCATCTGTGCGGGCTTGTTCACGACATCGGAAAGATCGGGCTGCCGCCTGGTTTGCTCGAGAAACCTGGGGCTCTCACGCTTGAGGAGCGCCGGCAGATGGAGGAGCACCCGGCAATAGGCGAGCGCATTCTGGCCAAGGTCGATGACTATGCCGAGATTGCACGAATCGTTCGTCATCACCACGAAAGAGTTGATGGCCAGGGCTATCCCGATGGTCTAGTCGGAGAGGAGATTCCCTTGCTGTCGAGGATCATCTCCGTGGCGGACGCCTACAACGCTATGACCTCGGACCGGCCGTACCGTGACGCGATGCCCAGCCAGGTTGCGAGGCTCCGGTTGGCTCAGGCTGTCGAAAGCCAGTTCGACACGACCATCGTCGCTGCTTTCGAAGCAATCCTCGCTGGGGCTAGTGAGGAGTATCGCCGAGGTACCCAGATGGACTTCAAGCTAGAGCTGGCGGAGTGGACGCCTCAGCTCCACGTCGTCAGCGCGGCCTAGTCGAGGCGATTCGCAAGAGAGACAGCATGTCCTCGCGATCGCGCACCCAACTTCCTCATGATGTTCCTGACGTGTGCCTTAACCGTCACTTCGCTGATGAACAGCCGCTCACCAATCTCTCGATTTCGGAGACCGTGTGACACCAATCCGAGCACCTCTCTTTCGCGAGGCGAAAGTAGCGAGTCGCCAGCACCGCTGAAATGGCGAAGGTCAGGCAACGCTGGGAGCGCGTGCTTGAGATCATTGGCATTGGACAAGATGGCCCGCAATTGCCCATGGAGGTCGCCATTGAGTGCGACCTCCGTCAGGAGCGTCTGACAACCACGATAGGCGGTAACAAACGCGTCGATGTTCCCCGAGCGGATCACGTCTGCAAAGACGTCGGCAACCACTGAAGACGGCTTGGATTTTGGCTGGGACAGCTCAGCCACCGCCATGGCTAGCTTTGCAATGAGGCGTGGTTCGGCTGCCGAGCTTAGGGACCGGGATCGAGCAACGGCGCGTTCTGCCTCAGCTCGCTCGCCAGCACAGGCCAGAGCTAGCGCTCTAGTTGCGATTAGTTCAGCGACCGCGTTCGCCGGAGCCGACGTAGGGAGATTCGGCTCGGGGACATCTAGGAGGGCCTAGCGAAACGCTGTAGGCGTCTGTCCATGCGGCCCCCACGGTAGCGGGGTGAGCGGCTTTACCTACGAATCTGGCCGGTCTTACCCATCGAGCCGGGAGTGAAGAAATCTGATTCGGGAGTGCGACCGCTCCCCGGTTCTTCAGTCGCCGTCCTCGTCCTCTGCCTCTGCCTCTTCGTCGGGATAGGTCTCGTCGATCTCGAACCACTCCATGACGGCGTAGTCCTCGTCCTCGATTGAGTAAAAGACGACAAGCGCCGGTGCGCCGGGGAACGGATCAGTCAGCGCGATGAGCAGGTTTGTGCCGGGAACCTCATCCCCGTAGTCCTCTGCGTTCTCGGCGACCGCCCATTCGACGCCCATAAGGATCTCTTCCAGCCGCTCAGCAAGGGGGCCGACAGCCTTGAGGCATTGCTCCCAACGCTCGCTGTAACGGATGGTCCGCACAGCAGCCAAGTGTAGGCATTAGATGCCTACTTGGGTATTCAAAAGTGTTAACTAAGCAGCGATCTGCGCGGCGATCTGCTCGCCGCGCTCAAAGTGCCACTTGGTCGGCTTGCGGCTTGAAAGGAAGACCGCCGTGTAGGGGATCTCCTCATTCAAATCCGCGAGTTGCCAGCAGACTTCGGCGTGAGAAAGCTCGCTGATCTCGCCTGCGGTGCGGTCCCCGAGCCACCTCAAGAGATCATTCACGAGGGAAAGCTCGTCAGCACTAAACACGCTGACGTTGGCCTTTCGGAGAGCGATAGGTCGCTGCTGAGTAAACCGCAACACCCTTTCGCGGCGAATTTGAAGGTCCTTGTCCCGAATCATCTGTAGACGAATCGGCAAGAGCTTCTTTGGTGCAGGTCCATGCTGCAACACCTGGTATTCCGCACCCGTGATGGGCTTACCGAAATGCCCGTAAGCGTAGAAGTCCGCGTAGAAGAGAAGTTTGTTGAGCTTGGTTGCACCAAACCAGGGGTCGTCCTCCGACTCTTCGGCGAGGTAGAGGACAAGTTCCTTGAACTTCTCCTCGTTGAACTCGATTGTCGGCTGACCTTTCATGTTTCCCTTCTTCGGTGCCGCAACTACCACACCTACGTATTTTTGTCAAGTCCTTACTCAGTTAATCGATGTTAGCTGGTAAGACTGTCGGCACGGTGCAAAGAGGTGTCGATCACCCATGCGGGGATCGTCCGGGACGGCCCTGTCCGTCCGACCCGGATTGTAGCATTTACCCTGCAAGTTGAAAGAAAAGTGACCCCCGCGAAGCGCGAACTTCCGGGGGTCCGGACCAAGGAGAGTGACCTCCCTGATCGACCCCACTGTACCGCGCGGCTCCGCTGCCGCTCTTATCTCGAAGCTGCTCGACTCGCAGGAGATCGTAGGTCTGATCTCCGAACTTGAGTCGCTTCGCTGGACGGGTCGCAAGGGCTACTCGATTCGCAGCCTCGTCGGAGCTTGTCTCGTGAAGTCCCTTTACGCGATCCCGACGTGGAGCCGAACCGCTGCATTGATCGCAGAGCACCGCGCGTTGCAGGACGCACTCGGAGACGCGCCGAGCGTCTACGCGCTCTACCGATTCACGACGAAGCTCCGCGAGCACAAGCCGATGCTTGACGCCTGCCTCGCCCGCGTCACGGAGTCACTTCGCGCCGAGCTTCCCGAGTACGGACAGGACATCGCCATCGACGCGAGCGATCTCCCGGCCCATGGAAATGGACAGCGGTTCCTGTCGAAAGACGGCCCGGAGCGCGAGACGTACTCCGACCCCGACGCCTCCTGGGGGCACCGCTCTGCTATCTCGACTCGCAAGGGTGGTGGCTTCTACGGGTACAAGCTCCATGCCGCTGTCTGCGCCCGAACCGACCTCCCGATCACCGTGCAAGTCGAGACGGCGCGAGCGCACGAGTCGAGCATCGCGGACGACCTCTTGCAGCGCGTCCGCGAGTTGAAGTTCCAGCCCGAGACGGCCACGCTCGACAAGGGCTACGACGTGGCTCCCGTCTACGACGCCTGCGAGCGCGTAGGCGCTCTGCCGATCATCCCGCTCCGCAAGACCCCGGCTGTCAAGCGTGGCGACCATCACGCGCCCGAGTGCGAGCACGGCACCTGGAAGTTCGCCGGAGCCGACGCGAAGCGCAAGCTCGCCAAGTGGCGCTGCCCGACCCACGAGTGCCAGCCCGCGAGCGTGTGGCGCAAGGCGACCCGCCTGCATCCTCTCGTCCCCCGCGAGTCGAAGCGGTGGGGCGACCTCTACCGGGGACGCGGCTCGGTCGAGCGCGCGTTCGGACGGTTGAAGAACGAAGCTGGCCTTGCCCCGCTCCGCGTGCGAGGACTTGAGCGCGTCGCGCTCCATGCTGACCTCTGCATCCTCGCCACGCTTGCCTCTGCGCTTGCACGAGCGCGGGCCGTTCCGCTCGCTGCGTAACATCCGCTCCGTGCGGGTGACGCTGGACGGACGCAACGACACGGCCTACATCTATCTCACCGACTTCGAGGACGAGGATGTGGTCAGCCACCACATCCTCGTTGAGCATGATGTTGCAGGGGACTTCAAGTTCGAGTTCGGCAAGAAGGGTCGCCTGCTCGGAATCGAAGTCAAGTTCGCATCCAGCGCGCTCCCGCCGGGTTTTTTAGACGACGCGGAGCGGATTTAGGATGCGTTTCGCTAGTCGTTTCGCTAGCCCCTCCTAGTGCAGCTCCGACGTCACCTCTTGCCAGATAAATGCCAATCCGAGTCGACCGGGCCGCAAGACCCACGTAGTCGTCTTTGGCGACCTGCTCCGGCCGAGCCTTTGTCAGGGAGTCGAGCGCATCGCGAAACCTCCTCAATCCTCGAAAGGCAATCGCGCGGCGTATGTGGGTGTAAGGAAGGACAAACGCGAGTCGATATTGTTCTGCGTCTCGCAGTTGCTGATCGGTTGCGTCGACTGCCTCGGCATAGCGTCCAGTCCAGGTCAGAACACAGGACCAGATCTGCAGAAACGACGATCGAACCAAAGGATCATCAACTCGGGGCAAACGGTGAACCGCAGAAAAGAGCTCAGGGTCGATTCCCGAACCGTCTCGGATTGCCGAGAGCATGCGGCCGTTGGCTATCCGTATCGCGTCAGCGGCAGTATCCGAACCCAGCGCCTCGAGCTTCGTCAAGACTTCTGCGCACTCAGCATGCTCAAGCTCGATTGCGCAGACAAACTCACCCCAGAGCGCCTCCCGCTTGTCCGACGCGTACCGGGCGATTGATTGGGCGCGGCGATGATGCTCGAGAGCGTCTACCTCTCGCCCCTCAAAGTGCGCGCTTTGTCCCGCGCGGGTATGTGCCCGAACAAGGAGATGATGACTTTCTAGACCGCGAATAGCCTCACTCGCAAGCGTTTCGGCTTTTCTGTACGAGGCTTGGCGGAACGCGATCTCTGCTTCAACGAGGTCGAGTAACGGCGAGCGTAACCTGAGTTCCTGTGCGAGTTCCGCCAGCCGGGAAAGGGTTGCCAGGCGGCCTTCGTCAAGAATTGGTTCCCAAGCCGACGCGATCAGATCCCCAAGAAATGTTGGGTCTTGAGACTTTTGAGCAAGAGACAGTGCATCGTCCCAGCGCCGATGATCTAGAAGAAATTCGCCGACGCGCTTGACGGTAGACGCCATCAGGTTCTCGTCGAGCTTCTCGAGCCGTTCCTGTAGGAACGCTCGAAGCAGAGGATGAAGCTCAAACTCGTCGCCTCTTTGCGGCAGAAGAATCCCGGCCGAAACGGATTGCTCGAGGACGTTGTGCGCTGCCGCCGGTCCCAGAAGATGGCTGGCGCTGGCGGCGGTTATCGAGGGAGCCACAGCCAGACGGCAAAGAGCTAGCTGAGTGTCGCGATCGGAACCCTGCAAGAGCTCCTCGGCGAAGTAGTCGTAGAGAGCCGACGGCACGTCATCGAAAGGAATGCGGGACTGCACAGTGAGTGCGGCAAGGCCTATTACTGCGGGCCACCCGGATGCTTGGTCAACGAGCTTTGGAGCATCGCCGCGCTGAGAAAGCACGCTGAGTGCCTCGCGGTCGTTCATCGCGAGCAACGTCCGATCGACTTCAAGAATGGTTCCATAGAGACGGAGACGCGCTGTTGCCCAGCTTGGCCGGCGCCTAGTTGCGATGAGGAGGCGTATCGGCGCGAGTTCTGCCAATGCGCACACAAACGCCTCGGGCGCAAGTGCGTTGGAAGCGAAGTGGTAGTCGTCGATGGCGAGCCACGCGTCCTCCGGCCAGTCCGCGAGATCCTCGGCGAGCATCTCGGCCAGGATCTGGGCGTCTTCCTCCGGGCGATCCGTAGCGCGCAGTCGTTGACGCATTCGGTCGCCTGCTCCCGGGACGATTTCGGCCGCCGCCGTCGCAAGGCCGACGGCCAGGGCGGCAACGTCGGCCGATGCGGGGCCACCGTGGTACCAGGCCGCGCGGCGCTCGTCCAGCCACTCTCGCGCGAGGGTGGTTTTCCCATAGCCGGCCGGCGCTACGAGCAGGATGATCCGGGCGCCGCCTTCGTCGAGCATGCGCGTCAGTCGAGGCCGCTTGATGATGCGGCGGCGCCCAACCCCGACGGCCGGGGTCGTTTCGACGACCGATCCCACTCCTAAACGCTAACGGGTGGTCGGCGAAATAAATAGTGGGCCGAAGGAGGCGAGGCCGAACTAGCCGGTGCTCGCGTCGAACGTCGAGACCTGGCGCGCGAAGCTGATCGACAGGTTGTTGGGGTCGCGAACGACCACCGTCACCCTCTTCACCGCTCGGCCGCCGGCCGGCGTCGTCGAGACGATGTACGTGTCGATCCGGTAGGTCTTGCCGTCGGCACCCGTGGCCGAGCGGCTCGCGTTGCACTCGTCCGGCGTGCCGGGGCACGCCGAGGTCACCTGTGAGCCGCTGTACGCGGTGTCCGTGGTGTACGGAGCTACGCCCGGGATCGAGCTGGGCTCGAGCCGGATCGACGTGTAGGTGAGCGCCCGGTAGAGCTCCATCTGGCCGTCTGCGAGCACGGCGGCTGTCGTGATCCGACTAGCTCGATTGAGGGACACGATGCCCGAGGAGAACGCTGCGACCACGGCCAGCAGGCCGATGTTCAACATCGTCATCGCAAGCAACAGCTCAATCAAGCCGAAGCCGCCCTGTTTGCGAAGGCGTGTACGCACGTTGACGCTATCGGCACCCCGCCGCTATCGCTCAAGCCCCTCGATCCCTCTGCCGATAACGGATCCGGTGCTTCTAGCGGCAACTATCCCCCTGTAGAGCGAATGGCGGCCTACGGATACAGCGCGATCGATGCGCAGGGCCTCGAGCTGCGTGGAGAGATCCATGCTCCGGATCCCACCGCGGCGCGCGAACAGCTGCGCATGCGCGGCATGCTCGCGCAATGGCTGAACGAGCTGCCGGCGGAGGGCGAGGACGGGGTTCGCACCGTCTTCAAGAAGATCAAGCCCAAGTCGCTCCAGATCTTCTCGCGCCAGTTCGCGACGATGATCGACGCAGGGCTCTCGGTCGTCGGCGCTCTCGTCATCCTCGAGGAGCAGACCGACGACAAGTACTTGAGCGCCGTCATCACGGAGTTGCGCGCCGACGTCGAGGGCGGGCTCCTGCTCTCACAGGCGATGGCTCGGCACTCGAAGATCTTCAACCGGCTCTACGTCGCGATGGTCGAGGCCGGCGAGGCCGCCGGAATCCTCGACCAGGTGCTCGACCGCGTCGCCTTCCAGATCGAGAAGGAGACGCAGATCAAGCGCCGCGTCAAGGGCGCGATGATCTACCCGACGATGGTCCTCATCTTCGCGACGCTCGTCCTGATCGGAATGCTGCTCTTCCTCGTCCCGATCTTCGTCGACATCTTCAAGACGCTCGGCGGCGACCTGCCGGCGCTCACCCAGTACGTCGTGAACATGTCCAACTTCTTGAAGGCGGACTGGATGTACGTCTTCCCGGGCATGGGGCTGCTCATCTTCGGCCTGCGCCGCGGGAAGAAGACCGAGCTCGGCCGTCAGCTCTGGGACCGCTTCAAGCTCCGGGCACCGATGAAGATCGGCCCTGTCGTGCTCAAGGTGACGATCGCCCGCTTCTCACGCACGCTCTCGACGCTCGTCGCTGCTGGCGTGGACATCATCAAGGCGCTCGAGATCACCGGGCAGACGGCCGGCAACTGGGTCGTCGAGTCGGCGCTCGCGGACGTTCGCGCCCAGGTGCACGCGGGGATGCCGATCGCCCAGCCGCTCGTCGAGAACCCGATCTTCCCGCCGATGGTCGGCCAGATGGTCAAGATCGGCGAAGAGACCGGAGAGCTCGAAAAGATGCTCGGGAAGATCGCCGACTTCTACGAGGACGAGGTCGACTCGTCGATCCAGACGCTGACCTCGATCATCGAGCCGATCATGATGATCGGCGTGGGCCTGATGGTCGGAGTGATCATCATCTCGATGTACCTGCCGATGTTCAAGATGCTCACGCTCGTCAAGTAACGGCGCTACGGGCTCATCTGGCTCATCTGTGACGCCGTGCCGCTCCCGGGGACGGTGAGCGCGGGGATCACGTCGGGAGCTGCGACCAGGAGCACGCCGAGCACGAGCAGAACGCCGGCCGTCCCGTATGTGGCAGCACGACGCCACGGGATCAGCTTCTCGAAGGCGATCACCCCGGCGACGAACGCCATCCAGACGAGGCTCATCACGCCGAGCGCGAAGAGGGACGCCATCAGAGCCCAGCAGCAGCCGATGCACCAGCCGCCGTGCTTCAGGCCCATCTTCAGCCCGCCTCCCGCTCCGTCCTGCCAGGAGCCGATCAAGAAGCCGAGCGGGCTCCGGCATTTCCCCAGGCAGACGTCCTTGAGCGGCGTCAGCTCGTACGCGGCGGCAACGACGAGAGTCGCTCCGGCGACCCAGCGGCCCGCGCGGTCCCAGGCGAGCGCGTCGCTCGAGAAGCGTTCCCCGGCGTCTGCGGCGATGAAGGCGAGCAGCCCGATGCCCGCCCACGAGAGGAGATAGCCGGAAGTGAAGAGGAGCGGTGCGACCGGGCTTCGACTCCTGGTCATGCGCGAGTAGAGCGCGACCGTCGGTGCCACGGACGGAAACATCATCGCCGCCATCATCACGACCCAGACGCCGAGGAACCACCCGAGCGTCCCGAGCTCTGTCCACGGCCCGCCGTCCATTCCTCGCATCTGGTCGAGCGTCCGCCACCAGCTAACGCCGGCGGCGACGAAGAGCAAGGCGACGAGCCCAAGCCGGGTCCGCGCTGCAGTGAAGGCCGGAGCGAGGCCTCCACGGGCAGAGGCTTGTTCGTAGGCTGAGGCGGTCAAGCGCCTAGGCGGCCCAGGAGAACTCGGACGTCGAGAGAGCCGTCTTGCCCTCGTACTCGATGCCGAAGGCGCTGATCCGCGAGCGTTTCGCCTCCGCCATCGTGAGGTTCGACCCCACCGGGTGGAACATGCCGTCGAATCGAACCGGCTGGCCCGTCTCGACCCCGAACGGCACGATGTCCTCGATCTCGAAGTCGATCGCGTCCCCGATGCGGACGCTGTGTCGCAGTCCGTCGTCCACGACGTCGATCGGCACGCGCTCGACGCCCAACATCTCGCCGACGAGCGGAGTGAGGGCCGCCATGGGCCCTCCAAGCTGACCGCCGAAGACGGCCGTGAGCTTGTCCGCCTGCTCGTCAGTAGCCTGCTCGTCGATGAACATGCCAAGGCGCCAGTTGCCCTCGGTCATGACCTTCGGGGTGTCCGCGATCGCGGCGACCTTGATGCCGCCGACATCCGTGCCTTCGATCTCCCCTTCGTGAATGTTGAAGACGAGCGTGACGCGACAGAAGTCGTAGGTCGCGCCGTGGTCGAGCGAGAGGTTGCAGGGGCACATCAACTCGCACGAGCAGGTCTCGACGTAGCTCCCCTTGAGGTTCCAGGACATATCGGCCTCCCTTTCCCGGCGAAATGAGCGGAGCCATTCTTAGCCGTTGCGCGGAGAGTGTCAAACGCTGTCCAGCCGCGGCGCGGAGCGGCGATGGTTAGGAGTAGCCGCGCGACGCGGCGTATTCCTCGGCTACGCGCTTCGGCACGCAAAAAGCCCAGGCGTCCTCGACGAGCTCGCGCATCTCGTCGGCGTCGATGGCGTCGAGTCGGACGTGGACCCAGTGGTAGCGGAGGTCGTGCTCACTCGGCAGCGAGAACTTCTCGTGCTCCGACTCGACGAGCGCGTCGCGGAGCTCCTTCGGGAACGCGAAGCCCATCGTCGAGCCGTCGCGTGCGAGGGAGAGATAGACGATCCGGCCGATTCGGAACTTCACCCGGCCGCGTACGAGCCCCTCGCTGCTGCGGGGAAGCGTGATCGCAAACGCGCGAACCTCGTCGATCGTCACCACGGTTGGTCGGCGAGCAGGATAGGGATACGCTGCGTCTGAACGCGGGCGCGAGCTAACCGGAGGGACCCTTGACGGAACTTGAACGGCCAGAGATCGAGAAGCCGGAGGGCGACATCCCCTTCGAGCTCGTTGTTGATGAGATCACCGTCGGTGAGGGAGACGAAGCGACGAAGGGCACGAAGGTCTCGGTGCACTACGTCGGGGTCGCGTTCTCCTCCGGCGAGGAGTTCGACGCATCGTGGAACCGCGGGCAGCCGTTCGAGTTCAAGCTCGGCGCGGGCCAGGTCATCCCCGGCTGGGATGCCGGCGTCGCGGGCATGAAAGTCGGCGGGCGTCGTAGGCTCACGATTCCGTCCGCGATGGCGTACGGCGCGCGCGGGGCCGGCGGGGCGATCAAGCCGCACGAGCCGCTCGTGTTCGTCGTCGACCTGCTCTCCGTCGACTAGCCGGCATGCGAAAAACGACACTCACCATGCTCGTCGTCCTCTCTGCCCTCTTCGTCGGGGCGCTCAGCGACTCCGCCCAGGCGAGCGCGCCTGCCGGCGGCACGCGAAAGGCAGGAACCCTTGTGCTCTCGCACGCCCTGCTGAACGGGCGCGTAGGGCAGGTTGAGTGCCCGGCAGGAACACCCGACGGGACGGCGTGCTTCGAGAGCTTGACCCAAGGCGTGGTCCCCGGGCTTGGCGTGGTCTCGGAACAGAACTTCAACTTCGTCGAGGACGCCGACTCGGACTGCGAGCACTGGCATTCGATGCCCGTCCTCACCGTTCGGGACAAGGGCGAGATCGACCTCTCGCTCCGCCAGCAAGGAGACTGTGTGCGGTCGACCACCGGCATTCTTCAGGCAACACAAGTCTTCACGGTGACCGGTGGCTCGGGGATGTATGCAGGCGCCTCGGGCACCGGCACCGTTCTGACGAGAGGCGGCCCCGGGACGACGAATCGGGAGTCGGACACGTTCGACGGGAGCTTGACTGTTCCCGGGCTGGAGTTCGACGTGACTCCTCCCGTGCTGAGCGGCGCGATCTCGAAGAGAGTGCTGGCGCCGAGGAAGGCAAAGTTCGTCCGAGTCACCTACACGGTGATGGCCACAGACGAGGGCCACGGCCCGGTTCCCGTCAAGTGCAAACCCCGCTCGGGCAGCAGATTCAAGATCGGGCGCACGAGGGTCACCTGCTCCGCGACCGACTCGAGCGGAAACGCTGCCAAGAAAAGATTCACCGTCACCGTCAAGCGCCGCCGCTGAGTCGACGAGGCGAGTGGCCGAGCTCACGCTTCGAGCCGTGCCGCCGTAGTCGTGGCTTTCCGCGCGCCGAAGAAGCGCTGGATCACGGCGAGGGCAACGACGAGACCCGTGAGTGCGACGCCGGGGTACGCGATTGACGTGATCCAGTCGGCGACGCTCGTCCGCGGCCAGAAGGGAGCATTTGCGATCTCGAAAACGAACAGTGCGGCGACGAAGGCGGGCCCGCCGATGCCGCCTCGCCTGATCCAGAAGGCGCCCACGAGGAGCAGCGCCCCGAAGACGGCGGGACCTGGCGGGAAGCTGACGAAGAACGCGTCCCCCAGCTCGCCGAGCCCGAGGAGTAGCGCGAGCGCCGCGAGCAGGCGGCGCGGGTCGCGGGCGATCGAATCTGCGGTTTTCCGTGCAGCGGCCATCAGTTCCTCCAGTCGTCGTTGGCACGACACACGGTAGGGAGCTGCGGCCGCGGTGTCGTCGGCCGGTCGGCCCATCTTCGATCAGCCGGTTGGCCGATCTTCGACCGACACCGCGGAGCCGGGCACGATCAGGCCGGTCTCGTAGGCGTAGATCACCGCTTGTACGCGGTCGCGGAGGCCGAGCTTCTGGAGAATGCGAGCGACGTGCGTCTTGGCCGTTGCCTGGCTGATGACGAGCCGCTCGCAGATCTCAGGGTTGGAGAGTCCGCCGGCGAGCAGGTCGAGGACCTCCAGCTCCCGTGGCGTCAGTTCTTCGACGGCGGGCGGCAGAGCGGGGGCCGTGGCGGCGGGCCGGCGCGCGAACTCTTCGATCACTGCACGGGTAACAGACGGTGCGAGCAGCGCCTCGCCGCTGGCGATGATCCGGACGGCGGCCACGATCTCCTCCGGCGGCGCGTCCTTGAGCATGAAGCCGCTCGCGCCGGCGCGAAGCGCGTCGTAGACGTAGCTGTCCAGCCCGAATGTCGTCAGGATCAGTACCCACGTGCCCGGCTGCGCCCCGACGATGCGCCTGGTCGCCTCGATCCCGTCGCGCACCGGCATCCGGATGTCCATCAGCACGACGTCGGGACGCAGCCTGGCTACCGCCTCGACGGCGTCCTCCCCGTCGCCGGCTTCTCCGACGACCGTCATGTCGGGCTCGTTCTCGAGGATCTTGCGCAGCCCGACGCGGACGAGCGCCTGGTCGTCTGCGATCAGGATCGTCGTCATCTGATCGGGAGCAGCGCGTGGACGGCGAAGCCGCCGCCTGCCCGGCGGCTCGCATCCAGGCGGCCGCCGTAGAGGGCAACGCGCTCGTGCATCCCGACGAGACCATGCCCGCCACGGGACGATGAGACGGTCTCTCCCGCGCCGTTGTCGACGATCTCGAGCTCGAGCGAGTCGGCGCCGTAGTGGATGTGGACGGTCGCGCGCGCCTCGCCGGCGTGCTTGAGAGCGTTCGTCAGCGCCTCTTGGACGATTCGGTAGGCCGACAGCTCGACGCCGACGGCAAGCTTCCGAGGCTCGCCGTCGACGCGCAGTTCGACGGGAAGACCGGCCTCGCGCATCTGCGTGACGAGCCTGGGCACGTCGTCGAGCCCAGGTTGTGGGGTGAGCGGATCGTCGGCGTCCGCTCGCAGCATTCCGACCAGGCGGCGCATCTCGGTGAGCGCGCTCCGCCCGATCTGCTCGATCGACTCCAGCGCCTCGAGCGTCGAGGCGTCGGCGCCATCGAGCACACGGCGCTCGGCGCCGGCCTGTACGACGATCATCGAGACATGGTGGGCGATCAAGTCATGGAGCTCGCGTGCGATCCGAGCTCGCTCCCCGGCGACGGCCTCGCGTGCGGACACGTCCCGCTCGCGCTCTGCGAGCTCGGCGCGTTGCTCGCGCTCGAGGACGACACGGCGCACGAGAAACAGGGCTAGAGGCGTGACGACTGCGAAGGGCACGCTGTTGTGCAGGTTCGTTTTCGGGCCGGCACTCGCGGCGAGGTCGGCCACCGGCACGGCCGCGGCGCCAAGTGCAAACCCGCGGGGCCGAGCCCAGACCGCGAGCCCGTAGAGGGAACAGAAGGAGGCGATCGCGTTGCTGACGACCTGCGGATCACCCCAGAAGCTGAGCTCGACGGCCATGAGCGATGCGGCAACGACGCCCGCAGTTGTGGGAAACAGCCGCCGGATTGCGACTGTCGCCGGTACGGCTAGCCCGATGACCGCGGCAACGAGCCGCTCGTGGGCCGCGCCGTTCCCGAGCCAGACCTCGAGCTCTGCCCCGATCGCGAGCAGAGCGGCGAGGGCCCGATCGAGCTTCAACGGGTCAGGGCCGAAGCGGCGGAGCCGAGCGAGTTGCGGGCGCACGATCTGAAGGTAAACCTGTGCGGCGTCTCTGTCATCAGCCAATCGGCCGATCCGAGGGCGCCGAATATCAGCCGATCAGTACCAGGTCAGTAGATTTCGGTGCGTGCCAGAAGAACCGTCCGACGGCGGAAACGCACCGGCTCTCCGAGTCGGCGATGCCGATCGCGATCGAGCGGCAACGGTGCTCCGCGAGCACTGCGTCCACGGGCGGCTGACGCTCGAGGAGTTCTCCGCCCGGCTCGACGAGCTCTACCGCGTTCGCGACGATCACGAGCTCGCTGCGGTTCTGCGTGACCTACCCGTCGCGCGAGAAGGCGAGCCGCGAATAGCGCGCCGCTCGTGGCTCATCACCCTGATCGGATCGGTGCAACGGCGCGGCCCCTGGCGGGTGGCACGTCGACTGTTCGGCTTCAGTCTGCTCGGAGCCCCCGACTTCGACTTTCGCCAGGCGGTGATCGGCGACGCGGACGTGCGCATCGTCTCCTTCTCCGTGATTGGAGCGCTGACTGCGATCGTGCCCGCGGGCATCGACGTCGAGCTGCACGGGTTCGGCCTCGTCGGCGGCAACGATCTGATGACGACCGAGCACGTCGAGCCGGCTCCGAACGAGCCGCGCATTCGGATCTGGGCCTTCGCGCTCATCGGCGGCGCCCGTGTACGGCAGGTCCGGGCCGAGCTCCCGGCGGCGCGAAATGCGGCTCTGGGTCCCTAGTAGAGCAAGGACGCACGATTCGCTAGTCGTTCGCCTCCGCTCGAGATACCTCGGTCCCTACTAGTCCGACCCGTCCGACCCGTCTACACCGAAAAGCACTCCTAAGAGCCAGCCGAAAAGGACGTACAGGAGGGTCATCGAGGCCACAAAAGCAACCAGCAAACCTACAAGGACGGCCATCCCCATCTGGATGCCTTCTGCGACCCGATCGAGACGGGCGGCGGCGCGACTTGTCTCGTCGTCCACCCCTGAACGGTAACCGACCTACATCGTTTCGAGCGCCGCGGCGCGGCGGCTCGAGGACTCGAAGAACCTGAACAGCGCGTAGGCGAAGGCCGTGTACAAGACGCCGATCGCGGCCTCCGTCTGCACGAGCCCGGAGACGTGTCCCAGCGACGCGCCGGCGGCGATCTGGCGCGCGGCGTCGATCCCGTGGGTCAGCGGCAGCACGCGGCCGATCGCCTGGGCCCAGCCCGGAAGCGAGTCGACCGGCACGTTGACCCCGCAGAAGAGTAGGAAGATGAAGATCACGAGGTTCGCGAGGAAGAAGACGTCGCGCGTTCGCAACCCGACGGCTCCGATCATCATCCCGAACGACGTGCAGGCGAACGAGCTCACGACAACGATGAGAGCGATCGCCGGGATCTCCGAGGGCGTCAACGAGAAGTCGAGGAGCAGCCAGCCGACGAGGAAGCCGAACGCCGACACGAGGATCCCGTTCGCGATGTTCGGCAGCGCGCGGCCGAGGAAGAGGGCGAACCGGTTCGCCGGCGTGGCGAGGATCGAGGACAGCGTCTGCGTCCAGCGCTCGCCGCCGATCGTCATCGCCATCCCGAAGATCCCGCCCATCGCCGAGATCTGCACCGCGTTCCCGACGACGAAGAACTCGTCCGATCGCAGCTTCGCGTAGCGCCCGATGTAGGCGAAGAACAGGATCTGGAACAGCGGCCCGCCGAGCATCGTTGGGACGTAGATCGACCAGTGGATCCAGTTGAAGAGCCCCCGGTAGGCGAGATAGCCGCCGATGAAGAAGACGCGGATCGAGTTCATCGAAGCGCCAGCGTCGCCCGCTCCCGGGCGAGCCGCTCGAAGTAGCGGAGCGTGAAGATCCCGATCACGAGGTAGACCGCACCGAGCCCGGCGCAGACGGCGATCGCGATGCCCGGCCCGCCCCCGAGCGCCGCCTCGCGGATCCCGCGAATCCCCCAGGTCGGCGCGAGCACCCACGAGATCGGGCGCGTCCAACCGGGCAGGAGCGAGATCCCGACGAGGAGCCCGGTGACGAGCCACACCGGGTACTCCAGGAGATTCGAGAACGAGTTTGCGTTCCGCGCGAGCACGAACGTCGACGCCAGCACGAGGCCCATCAACCCGAGCGTGACCACGGCTGCCGGCAGCGCGACGGCGAACCACACCGGGTGGGCAAGGTGAAACGGCACGTCGAAGAAGAGCCAGCCCCAGAGGAGCGTCGTCGTCACGGAGTAGAGGCCGACCGAGGCCGTCGCGATCGTCATCGGCAAGACGACGAGGATGAGCGGCGTCGGCACGCCGATCGCGTATTCGAGCGTCCCCTGCCAGCGCTGCCACTGGATGAGACCGCCGGAGCCGAAGAGCGTCGACGACCAGATGCCCATCATCCCCGCCCCGAGCGAGACGTAGAGGAGCGACCCGGGCCGCCCGCCGGTGCGGAACATGTAGTACGCGATCGTCGCGTAGAAGACCGGCAAAACGGCGGTGCTGAGGATGAAGAACCCCGACAGGGTCAACTGCTTCACGTTGAAGAACCAACCCGTGTAGAAGAGGCGGAGGGCGCGTCTCATGCGACCTGCAGGGAAGCCCGCTTGCGGCTCTCGCGCTCCATGAAGCGCAGAACCTGGTAGCCGAGGAACGTGTAGACGACGCCGATCGCCGCTTCGCTCGCGAGCAGCCGGGACACGTCGCCGAGCGTCGCGCCGTTCGCGACGCGCCGCGCAGCTTCGATCCCGTGGGTCAGCGGGACCCGATAGGAGATGGCCTGCATCCAGCCCGGAAGCTCGGCGATGCGCACGTTCGCGCCGGTGAAGATCAGGAGCAGCCCGAAGATGATGTTGTTGAGCACGGCCGTCTCGCGGACGCGGAGCCCGATGCCCGCGCAGATCAGGCCGAGCCCGGTGCAGGAGAAGGTCGCGACGAAGATGACGAGCGCGATCGCCGGCCACGCGGACACCGGCACGTCGATGCCGAGGATGAGGCCCGAGACCAGCAACGAGAACGCCGCGACGAACATCGCGTTCGCGATCACCGGCAGAGCGCGGCCGAGGAACAGCGACAACCGCCCTGCAGGCGTGACAAGGATGTACGTGAGCGTCTGCTGGGAGCGCTCGCCCGAGATGGCCTGGGTCATCGCGAAAAGGCATGGGATCGACGCGTACTGGACGGCGTTTCCGATCACGTAGAACTTGTCCGACTGGACGCCCGCGTTCCGCCCGATGTAGACGAACAGCAGGATCTGGAAGATCGGGGCGATGACGAGGGTCGGGAAGAAGATCCAGGGCGAGAGCCAGTTGATGAGACCGCGGTACGCGGTGAGCCCGCCGATGAAGAAGATGCGGAGCGAGACCGTCATGTCAGCGAGAGGCTGGCGCTGCGGCGGGCCGCGCGGAGGACGGTTTCGGTGACGAAGACCCCGATTGCGATGTAGGCGCTGCCCAGCAGGACGCACATGCCGACGTCCGGCAGAGGCGTGCCGCCGGTCGAGGACTCACGGATCGCCCGCATGCCCCAGGTCGGCGCGAGCGCCCACGAGATCGGGTGCACCCAGCCCGGGAGCAGCGCCAGCGGAACGAGGAAGCCGCAGATCAGCCAGATCGGGTACTCGGTCATCGAGCCGAGGGCCCAGGCTGTCCGGTAGCGGGCGAACGACACCGCCATCAGGAACCCGAGCGCGCCGATCGAGAGGATCGTCGCCGGGATCGCCGCGGCCATGAGCAGGGGATGCACGAGGTGGAGATCGATCCCGAACACGAAGCGGCCCCAGAGGAGCGTCGTCGTCATGCAGTAGATCCCGATCGCGGACGTTGCGAAGGCGAGGGGCAGGAGCACGAGCGAGAAGTGCGCCGGCGCGGCGACGAGCAGCTCGAGCGTCCCGAACCAGCGCTCACGCTGGAGCGCCGATCCGGCCGACACGCTCGTCGCTGTCCAGATCCCCATCACCGCGGCGCCGAGCGACGCGTAGACGAGCGCCTTCGGATCGCCGCCGGCGCGGAACATGAAGAAGGCGACGGTCGCGAAGAAGAGCGGCCAGAGGATGGCGAGGATGCCGTCGAAGGACGAGCGCGTCAGCTGCTTCACGTTCAACATCCACGCGACCCTGAGCAAACGAAGGTTCCGCCTCACGACCGCTCCAGGCTCGCGTTGCGGCGGCTTCGGACCTCCATGAAGCGCAGCAGCGCGTACCCGGCTGCCGCGTAGCAGAGACCCACGAGCAGCTCGACCCCGATGATCCCGGCGACCGAGCCGAACGACGCGCCGTCCGCGAGCTGGCGCGCGGCTTTGATCGCGTGCGTGAACGGCAGGCCCTGCGCGGCGGTGCTCATCCAGCCGGGCAGGGCGTCGAGTGGGACGTTCGCGCCCGTGAAGATGAGCAGGAATCCGAAGATCACGTTTGTGAGGACGGCGTTCTCCCGGACGGCAAGTGAGAGCGCGGCGTTGATCAGCCCGAGGCCGGTGCACGAGAAGGCGGCAACGAGGATGACGAGAGCGAGTGCCGGGATCGCGGAGAACGGAATGTGCACGCGGAGAATCAGGGCGCCCGCGGTGAGCGAGAATGCCGCGACGAAGGCCCCGTTCGCCACGACCGGGATCGCGCGACCGAAGAAGAGCGGGATCCGCCGCGCCGGGCTGACGAGGATCGCGCTGAGCGTGTTCTGGTAGCGCTCGCCCCCGATCAACTGGGACATCGCAAACAAGCAGGGCACGGCCGCGTACTGGAGCGAGTTCCCGACCAAATAGAACTTGTCCGAATTGAGTCCCGCCGAACGCCCGATGTACGCGAAGAGCAGGATCTGGAAGATCGGCGCCACGAGCAGGCTCGGGACGTAGATCTGAGGCGTCATCCAGTGGAAGAGCGCGCGGTAGCTCATCTGGCCGCCGACGAAAAAGATCCGGAGCGAGGTCATGAGAGCGAGAGCGCGGCGCGAACGCGGGCGGCGCGCAGAACGTGCTCGGTGACGAGGACTCCAATCGCCACGTTGAGCCCGCCGAGGGCGAGGCAAAGAGCGAGGTCGGGAAGCGGCGAGCCGCCGAGCGCCGACTCGCGAATCGCGTTCATCCCCCAGGTCGGCGCGAGCACCCACGAGATCGGCCGCACCCAGTCGGGGAAGAGCGCGAGCGGAACGAGGAAGCCGCCGATCAGCCAGACCGGGTACTCGAGGAGGTTCCCGATCGCCCAGGCGGCCCGGAAGCGGACGAACGTGACGGCGAACGCGAAGCCCAGGGCGCCGAACGAGAGCACGGTCCCCAAGACCGCGAGCGCGAAGAGCAGCGGGTGGACGATGGTGAGCGCGATCCCGAACAGGAAGTGTCCGTAGAGAAGGGTCGCGACGAGGCTGTAGATCCCGATCGTCGACATCGCCAGCGTCACCGGCAGGAGGACGAGCGCAAAGTGCACAGGAGTTGCGACGAGCAGCTCGAGAGTCCCGTGCCAGCGCTCGCGCTGCATCGCCCCGCCGGCTGTCGTGCTCGTCGCCGACCACATGCCCATCACGGCCGCGCCGAGCGAGGCATAGAGCAGGGTCCGAGGACTGTCCCCGGCCCGGAAGACGAGGAACGCCACGGTCGCAAAGAAGATCGGCCAGATGACCTGCCCGAAGCCCTCGAACGGCGACCGGGAGATCATCTTCATGTGGTACAGCCAGCCGACTCCTAAGAGGCGGAGGGTTCTCACTCGGCTGTGACGAGGGCCACGTAGGCGTCCTCGAGCGTCGGCTCCCGCTGCGAGACGCGGCCGACGTTCGCGCCGTTCAGGTGACCGAGGATCGCGGCCGTCAATTGGATGTCGGCGCGAGTCTGGACGCTCAGGACCTGCGTCTGCTCCCGCTCTTCGACCCAGACCGCGAGCACGCCTTCTAGCTTGCGCAGGCGCTCGACCGTCTCGTCCGGCACGCCGTAGACCTCGACCTCGGTCACGCTTCCGGACTCGACGCGGCTCTTCAGCTGGCCGGGCGTCCCGGTGGCGACGATCTCGCCCTGCGAGATGACCGCGATCCGGTCGCAGAGCGCGTCGGCCTCGAACATGTAGTGGGTCGTGAGCAGGATTGTCTTGCCCGCGTCGGTGAGCGAGGCGATC
Source organism: Gaiellaceae bacterium (assembly GCA_035318925.1). Classification (GTDB taxonomy): domain Bacteria; phylum Actinomycetota; class Thermoleophilia; order Gaiellales; family Gaiellaceae; genus VAXT01. The sequence goes on along the minus strand of DATHDS010000008.1, from coordinate 13,555 downwards.
GTCGCGCGGAGCTCGCGCGCGCCCACCGGGTCGAGCCCGATCGTCGGCTCGTCGAGGAAGAGCACCTCCGGGTCGTGGAGCAGCCCGCGGGCGACGTGCAGGCGCTGCTTCATCCCGCGCGAGTACCCCTCTGCGCGCTCCTGCTCGCGGCCCTTGAGCCCGACGAGCTCGAGCAGCTCCTCGATGCGCGCCTTTTGGATCTTCGCGGGCACGCCGTAGAGCTCGGCGAAGTAGCGGAGGTTGTCGTAGCCGGAGAGCCGCTCGTAGACCCCGCGCTCGCCGCCGAACACGTAGCCGATGCGCTTCCGGACCTCGCGCGCCTCCTTGACGACGTCGTGACCGAGCACGCGCGCGCTCCCCGAGGTCGGGATGAGCAGCGTGATCAGCATCTTGATCGTCGTCGTCTTGCCCGCGCCGTTCGGGCCGAGCAGCCCGAAGAGCTCGCCTTTCTCGATCTCGAAGCTGACGCCGCGCACGGCTTCGATCTCCTTCACGCGACGGCGAAGCGTCCCGGTGTGGGTGCGATACGTGCGGTGGAGGTCCTGCGCCTCTACGACAGCCATTGACGAGAGACTAACCACAGGTGAGATCTCTTCTTCTATACCTGCGCGGTCTCGATCCGCGGTTGCCGAGGTCGGTCTGGACGATGGAGGTCGGCGGCTTCGCGAACGCGTTCGGGAACGGCCTCGCGTTCCCGTTCCTCTTCATCTACCTGCACAACGTGCGCGGCTTCCCGCTGCCGATGGTCGGCCTCATCGCCGGGACGAGCGCGGCGGTCGGAATCGCCTCGATCCCGACGGCGGGGATCATCGTCGACAGGATCGGGGGCAAGCCGACGCTGATCGGCGCGCTCTTCCTGCTCGCAGTCGGCTTCGGTGCCTACGCGCTCGTGCACCGGCCCTGGGAGGCGTTCGGGGCTGCGGCCATCGTCGGGGTCGGCAACGGCGCCTTCTGGCCGAGCCAGTCGGCGCTCATCATCGGGCTGACGCCGCCGGCCAGGCGCCACGCGTCCTTCGCGCTCCAGCGGGTGATGCGGAACTTCGGGCTCGGGCTCGGCGGCGTGGCCGGGGGCCTGATCGCGACGACGTCGAATCCGACGAGCTACACGGTCCTCTTCACGCTCGACGCGGTCACGTTTCTCGTCTTCGTGCTGGTGCTCTGGTTCGTTCCAGATCCCGGGCTGTCACGCACGGAGGCCGAGGAGCCCGGGCACTACCGCGAGGTCTTGCGGAACCGGGTGTTCCTCGCGGTCGTCGGCCTGAACGTCGCCTACGTCGCCGCCGGGTACGCGCAGCTCGAGGTGCTCCCGGTGTTCGCGAAGAACCAGGCCGGGGTGACCGAGCGGGAGATCGGCTTCATCTTCTTCGTGAACACGCTCGCGATCGTGCTCGCGCAGCTCCCGCTGACGAAGATCCTCGAGGGCAGGCGCCGGATGCCGGCTCTCGCGCTCATGACCTTCGTCTGGGCCGTGACCTGGATGATCGTCTTCACCGGCGGCGTCTGGTTCAACGCGGGCTCTGCGGCGATCGTCTTCGGGCTGGCAGCGATCATCTTCGGGCTCGGCGAGTGTCTCCACGGGCCCACCCAGGGGGCGCTCGTCGCCGACCTCGCGCCGCCTCGGCTGCGCGGCCGGTACATGGCGCTCTCGACGCTCTCCTGGGAGATCGGCTTCGCGATCGGCCCGACCGCGGCGGGGTTCATTCTCAACGCGGCGCCGAACGCGCTGTGGCCGATTGCGTCCTTCACGTGCGTCCTCGCCGGCTGCGGCGCGCTCCTGCTCGAGCGGCGAATCCCGCCCGAGCTTCGCGTCACTCCGTCGTAGCGCCGAAGCCGCCGCCGCCCGGAGTCTCGATCCGGACGACGTCCCCTGCGGCCAGGTTGCGCGTTGTCTTAGCAGGCAACTGCTCGCCGTTCAGGAGGTTGCGGCCCGGCTGCCCGGGCTCCCCGCCGTGTGCGCCGCGCGGGCTGTGGCGGCGCCGCTCGGAGATGACCGACAGGCGGCATGGCTCGAGCGCGCGCAGCTCGCGGACGACCCCGTCTCCGCCTCGATGCCGGCCGGCTCCGCCCGAGCCCAGGCGGAGCGCGTGGCGCTCGACGCGGAGCGGGTAGGAGAGCTCGAGCGCCTCGGCGGGTGTCGTCAGTGTGTTCGAGAGCGTGACGTGCACTGCGGAGGGACCGTCGGCGTTGGGGCACGCGCCCTGGCCGCCCCCGAGTGTCTCGTAGTAGGTGAAGCGCTCGTTCCCGAAGGTGAGGTTGTTCATCGTGCCCTGGCCCTGGGCCGGGACCGGGATCGCCGCGCCGAGAGCACCGAAGATGCAGTCGACGATCCGGCAGGAGGTCTCCACGTTCCCGGCCGCTACCGCCGCGGGCGCCTGAGCGTTGACGAGCGAGCCGGCCGGCGCGCGGACGGTCACCGGCGCGAAGGCGCCGCCCGAGGAGGGGAGGTCGGGCGCGGTCAGGCAGCGGACGATGAAGTAGCAGGCCGAGCGCGTGACCGAGAGCGGGCAGTTGAGGTTGCCGTTGTGCTGGGGTGCTGTGCCTTCGAAGTCGAATGCGATCTCGTCGCCCTCGATCGTGACCGAGACGCGAATCTCGAGCTCGCCTTCCTGCGCCTCGAGGAAGTCCACGCCTTCGTAGCTGCCGTCCGGCAGCCGGTCGAGCGCCGCTCTCACGACCCGCTCCGAGTACGCATAGAGCTCGTTCATCGCGGCCACGATGCGAGCGCGCCCTCGCTTCTGACAGAGCTCGCGGACGCGCCGCTCCGCGAGCCCGTGGGCGGCGAGCTGGGCGCGGAAGTCGCCGCGGCGCTCCTCGGGGTTCCGCATCTGCGCGATGAGAGCCGCAAGGACGTCGTCGTCGAGCCGCGTCGGCGGGATCACGACTCCTTCGTCCGCGAGCGTGCGCGAGCCGGCGGGCATGCTCCCGGGCTCGGCGCCGCCGACGTCCGCATGGTGCGCGCGCGTGACCGCGAAGCCCACCTCGGTGCGGGAGACGAGCGTCACATCGGGCAGGTGCGTCCCGCCGGCGTACGGGTCGTTGAGGACGAAGACGTCGTCGGGCGCGGGGTCGTGGCGCATGACGGCGGCGACTGCGTCCGGCATCGCCCCGAGATGGACGGGGATGTGCTCGGCCTGGGCGATCATGCGCCCGCGCTCGTCGAAGAGCGCCGCCGAGCAGTCGCGCCGCTCCTTGATGTTCGCCGAGAAAGAAGAGCCGATCAGCACCGCGCCCATCTCCTCGGCGACGGAGCGCAGCGCGCTGCCGAGAACTTGGAGCTCAATGTTCACGGTCTCGTCACCCTCGGGTCAGCCGCCACGTGTCACCATCCCTAACCCCCACCCACCCATGGGGTAGCCAGCAGGTCGACCCGTCCAGTTCCAGCACGGCTGGGCCCGACACTTCTTGACGGGCCGACTTGCTCGGCTCGAGCTGCGGGCCCGGTCGGATCTCGGCGGTACGGACTGCGACGAGCTCGATTGCGCGGTCATGATCGGCGTAGCCGTAGCGCTCTTCGTGTGCCCGGTGGAACGACTCGGAGAGATCGCCGCCGAGTGGCACGGTGAGCTCGAACGACTGGCCCAGGTACCGAAGGTCGGCCTCGCCTTCCGCCGGGAGCTCGCCCACCTCCGAGAGCGGGATGAGGTACGAGCGCACGTGGTCGCGCCGTTCGTCGCTTGCCGCGAGCCCGAGTGCCGAGAGGACGCCGGCCGCGGCGGGCACGAGCACGGTTCCGATCTCGAGCTCCTCGGCGAGCTCGCATGCGTGCAGCGGCCCGGCGCCGCCGAACGCGACGAGCGCGAGCTCCCGGGGATCGTGCCCGCGCTCGACCGAGACGACGCGCAGCGCGCGCAGCATCTCGGCGTTCACGACGGCGACGACCGCGGCCGGGTCGATCTCGCCGAGCGCACGCTCTGCGGCAGCGCGATCGAGCTCGAGGCCGCCCGCCAGTCGTTCCGGCAGCCGGCCGAGCAGGAGGTTCGCATCCGTCACGGTCGGGCGTGTGCCGCCCTTCCCGTAGCAAGCCGGGCCGGGATCAGCGCCCGCGCTCTCGGGGCCCACGCGCAAGGCGCCGCCCGCGTCCACCCAGGCGATCGAGCCCCCGCCGGCTCCGACGGTGTGCAGGTCGACGCTCGGCAGGCGCACGCGGTAGCCGGCGACGCCACGCTCGGCGCTTCGCGCCGCCATGCCGCCCGAGATCAAGGCGACGTCGGTCGAGGTTCCGCCCATGTCGAACGAGATCGCGTTCTCCACGCCCGCCGACCGCGCCGCGATCGCGGCGCCGACGACGCCCGCCGCCGGCCCCGAGAGCAGCGCGAAGGCGGGATGGGCCGCCGCCTCCGCAACCGTCGCAACGCCGCCGGAGGAGCGCATGACGAGAGGCTCGGGAAGTCCGGCCGCGGCACACCGCCTCGCGAGCGCCTCGAGATAGCGCGCGAGCACGGGCCCGAGGTAGGCGTCGATAGCCGTCGTCGAGGCGCGCTCGTACTCGCGGAACTCGGGCGCGATCTCGTGGGAGGCGACGACCCGCGCGCTTGGCAGGCGCCGCCGCAACTCGTCCGCCACGGCCTGCTCGTGGCTCGGGTCGCGGAACGAGAAGAGCAGGCACACCGCGACCGCCTCTGCGTTGACCGTGGGCAGTGATTCGAGGTCGAGTTCCCGCAACACCCCTTCCGGCCCGATCCGCTCGTCGACTCCGAAGCAGCGCTCGAGCGGCACGAGCGGCGCGGGGTGGTCGTCGCAGAGCCGGTAGAGGTGCGCCCGGTCCTGGCGGCGCAGATGAAGCAGGTGCTCGAAGCCCGCGGTCCCGACAAACGCCGTCCGCGCGCCCTTCCGTTCGAGGAGCGCGTTCGTGGCGACCGTCGTCCCGTGCGTGAAACGTTCCAGGTCGTGGGCGCCGACCGCGTTGGCCGCCTCGAGCACGGACTCCTCCTGACGACTGGCGCTCGGCACCTTCGCGGTGACGATCCGCCCGTCCTCGATCAGGACGGCGTCCGTGAAGGTGCCGCCGACGTCGACGCCGAGAATCCCCACGCGGCGAATGTACGCGCTGGAAAGATCGTTGATGAAGAAGATGGCGGCACCCGCATCGGAGATCGAGCTCCTCGGAGCAGGCGGCGAGCCCGTCGACTTCCGCCGAACGGTCGCCTCGCACGGCGTCGCCGACCTGCCGCCCAACCGGATCGACGAGGAGGCCTGGACGCTCGAGCTGACGCTGTCGCTCCACGGCAAGGGGCCGAGAACGGTCCTCGTCTCGGAAGGGCGCACGGGCTACGCGAACATCCGGGTGCTCTCGGGCGGAGCCACCCCGGCCAGGCTTCGCTCAGCTGTCGCCCACGTGCTCCGGCTCGACGAGGACCTCAGCCCGTTCTACGAGGCCGCTGCGGCCGATCCCGAGCTCGCCTGGGTGACGACCGGCGCCGGCCGGATGATCCGCAGCCCGACAGTCTTCGAGGAGGTCGTGAAGACGATCTGCACGACCAACTGCACGTGGTCGGCGACCGTGCGCATGGTCAGCGCCCTCGTCCAGCACCTCGGCGAGCCGGCGCCCGGAGCCGCCGAGGGGCCGTTCGGCCGAGCGTTCCCGACACCCGAGGCGATGGCCGCCGCAGACGTCTCGTTCTACAAGGACGTTGCGCGCGCCGGTTACCGCGGGCAGTACCTCCAGTCGCTTGCGGCCTCGGTCGTCTCCGGCGACCTCGACCTCGAGGTACTCGGTCGCACGAGCGCGGAGGAGCTTCCGGACGACGAGGTCGCCGCGCAGCTCCTCGCGCTACCGGGAGTCGGCCCGTACGCGACGGCGCACATCATGATGCTGCTCGGCCGCTATTCCCGGCTCATCCTCGACTCGTGGACGCGGCCGAAATACCTGCGCGTCTCGGGCGCCAGGCAGGCAAAGGACACGACGATCGAGCGCCGCTTCCGCCGCTACGGCCCGTACGCGGGGCTCGCCTTCTGGCTCTACCTGACGCGGGACTGGGTTGCAGAAGGCGGCTCCGCCTAGCCCCCGCGAAGGCGCGAAGCGGGTCGCGCCGCTCGCTCCCGCATCCGGCAGCTTCGGCGTTGCCTACGGAGTCCTGGCCGTCACCGCCGGGATGGGCGTCCTGGCGCCGATCGTCATGTCGGCGACGACGTTCGCTGGCGCGGCGCAGTTCGCAGCCGCTTCCGTCATCCGCGACGGCGGCAGCGTGCTCGCTGCTGTCGGGGCGGCGGTGCTCCTGAACGCGCGCTACCTCGCGATCAGTGTCGCGATCGCGCCGGTCTTCCGGGGCTCCCGGCTCCGGCGCTTCTTCGAGTCGCAGCTGCTCGTCGACGAGTCGTGGGCGGTCTCCCAGGTCGGCGGCGGCCGCATCGACCGGCGCCTGCTGATCGGGGCTGGGCTCCTGCTCTTCCCGTGCTGGGTCGGCGGAACGGCGCTCGGGGTGTTCGGGGGCGACGTCCTCGGGAACCCCAAGCGGCTCGGGCTCGACGCCGCCTTTCCCGCGCTCTTCCTCGTCCTGCTGATCACGCTCACGGTCAGCCGGCGCGCGATCGTCGCGGCGTTTGCGGGCGGTCTGATCGCGCTCGTCCTGCTGCCGGTCGCGCCGGCAGGAGTGCCCGTGATCGCGGCGGGCGCCGTTTGCCTCGCCGGACTGAGGCGCCCATGAGCACGACCTGGCTCGTCGTCGCGCTCGTGGGTGCGTTCACGATTGCCTTCAAGGCCGCAGGCCCCGTCCTCCTGGGCGGCCGAGAGCTTCCCGCGCGCATGACGGCCGCGTTCGAGCTTCTCGCACCGTCGCTGCTGGCGGCGCTCGTCGTCACGCAAGCAGTCGGCGGCAAGCAGGCGATCGTCCTCGACGGGCGTCTCGTCGGCGTCGCAACGGCGATCGTGGCGGTCCGCCTACGCGCGCCGCTGATCGTGTCGATCGTCGCGGCGGCGGTCGCTACCGCGCTCGCGCGGGCGCTATTTAGCTGATCCGGCGGGCGTCGGGCACGACTGCTGCTCGCCTTCACAGCAGCCGAGTTTCAACCGGCACCTGGGACACTGCCACGTCCCATGTCGCCATTCCATCGGTGCTGCGCACCGCAAACAGGACTCGGTCGTCGTCAAGGCGCTGCTAATCTTCCTCGGCTAGGCGGCGTAGCTCAGTTGGTTAGAGCAGCGGAATCATAATCCGCGTGTCGGAGGTTCGAGTCCTCCCGCCGCTACCTCCCTACACTGAGGAACACGGATGGCGACCGGAGTCAGAGATAAAATCACGCTCGCCTGCACCGAGTGCAGACGACGCAACTACATGAGCTCGAAGTCGAAGCGGAACACGCCCGACCGCGTCGAGCTGAAGAAGTACTGCCGGTGGTGCGGTCGCCACACGGCCCATAGGGAGACGAGGTAATGGCGCGGAACACCCGGCAGCGACGGCGACAGCGCCGCCGCGCTCAGAACGGCGAGGAGAAGCAGAGCGTCAGCCAGCGGGCGCGCTCGCGCCAGCAGGCCGTGCGCCCGGCCGCGCAGGTGCCGAAGACCCAGACCGGCGCGCGCCGCATACCCGGCGGGGGCTTCCGCCGCTTCGTCGGCGAGTCCGTCGCCGAGCTGAAGAAGGTCGAGTGGCCCAGCCAGGCGCAGGTGATGCAGGGGACGGTCGTCGTCATCATCGCCTGCCTGATCGTCGGTGCCTACCTCTGGATCGCCGACCTCACGTTCAAGCCCTTCGTCCGCGACATCCTTCTGAAGTAGCCGTGTTCCGCTGGTTTGTGATCAATACGTACTCTGGGCACGAGAACAAGGTGAAGGCCAATCTCGAGCACCGGATCGTCTCGATGAACCAGGGCCCGCGGTTCCGCCGCGTCGTCGTGCCGACCGAGCAGGTGATCGAGACGAAGGACGGTCAGAAGGTGCAGACCGAGAAGCGCGTCCTCCCGGGCTACGTGCTCGTGAACATGGACCTGAACGACGACGCCTGGTCGGTCGTGAAGAACACGCCGGGGGTGACCGGGTTCGTCGGCGCGGGCAACACGCCGGTGCCGCTCTCCCAGCCCGAGGTCGACCGCATCCTGAAGACGGGCGCCGCGCTCACCGATCGGCAGCGCGCGCAGGTCGAGTTCTCCCTCGGCGAGTCGGTGAAGGTCACGAGCGGGCCGCTCTCCGACTTCGACGGCGAGATCGTCGACGTCAATCCGGACGCCCAGAAGCTGAAGGTGCTCGTCGACATCTTTGAGCGCCAGGTGCCGGTAGAACTTGGGTTCGACCAGGTGAAGAAGCTGGACTGATGGCGAAGAAAGTTCTCACACTCATCAAGCTCCAGATCCCGGGCGGGCAGGCGAACCCTGCGCCGCCGGTCGGCCCTGCGCTCGGCCAGCACGGGGTCAACATCATGGAGTTCTGCAAGGCGTTCAACGCTCAGACGCAGCAGGAGAACGGCCGCATCACGCCGGTCGAGATCACGGTCTACGAGGACCGTTCGTTCACCTTCATCACGAAGACCCCGCCGGCAGCAGTGTTGATCAAGGAGGTACTGCGGCTGGAGAAGGGCTCCGCCGAGCCGAACCGCGACAAGGTCGGCCGCCTCTCACGCGACCAGGTGCGCCAGATCGCCGAGGTCAAGATGCCCGACCTGAACGCGCGTGACGTCGAAGCCGCGATGAAGATCGTCGCCGGCACGGCTCGTTCGATGGGCGTGGAGACGGACCTGTGAGCCAGCACGGGAAGAACTACAAGAACGCTCGAGCGGCGATCGACCGTGAGGAGCTCTACTCGCCCGCACAGGCGATCCGGCTTCTCAAGAGCTTTGAAACCGCGAAGTTCGACGAGAGCATCGAGGCGCACTTCCACCTCGGGGTCGACGTCCGCCACGCCGAGCAGCAGCTTCGCGGGACCCTGATGCTCCCGCACGGCACCGGCCGTGAGTCGCGCGTCGCCGTCTTCGCCGAGGGCGACAAGGCGAAGGAGGCGGAAGAGGCGGGAGCGGACATCGTCGGCACTGCCGACCTCGGCAAGCAGATCGAGGAGGGCTTCGACGACTTCGACGTTGCGATCGCCACACCCGACCAGATGGGCGTTGTCGGCAAGCTCGGCCGCATCCTCGGCCCGCGCGGGAAGATGCCGAATCCGAAGACCGGCACGGTGACGATGGACGTCGGCAAGGCCGTTCGCGAGGCCAAGGCCGGCAAGCTCGAGTACCGCACCGACCGGGGCGCAAACGTCCACGTCATGATCGGCAAGAAGAGCTTCGACGAGCGCCAGCTCGCCGAGAACTACATGACGCTGATCGACGAGATCCTGCGCGCAAAGCCCGCGGCCGCGAAGGGCCGCTACATTCGTTCCGTTACGCTAACGAGCACGATGGGCCCGGGGATCCACGTCGATCCGGGCCGCACCAAGGGAATTCTCGAAGACCTGGAGGCAAAGCCCGAAGCAGTTTCAGCGTAAGAGCCCGTCGCCGAAGACAGTTGGCAGCCCGAAAGGGTGCAAGTCCAGCCGAGGTGCGGTCGAGTCGAAGGGGCATCCGCCTCTCTTTGACATGACCCGCCTGGGCGCGGGTCGATTCGTTTCGAGAGAGGTGAATGGATGCACAGATCTGACAAAGAACGCCTGGTTGCCGAGCTGACGGAGCGTCTGCGTGGCGCCGAGACGCTGATCGTCGCCGACTACCGGGGGTTGACCGTGACCGAGATCGGAGAGCTGCGCGGAAAGCTGCTCGAGCACGGCGCGAGCTTCTCCGTCGTCAAGAACACGCTCACGAAGCGCGCGGCCGAGGCGGCCGGGGTCACGGGTCTGCTCGCACTCCTCGACGGGCCGACCGCGATTGCGTTCCTCGATTCCGACGGCGACCCGGTCGCGGTCGCGAAAGCGCTCGAGGACGCCGCGACGAAGACCAAGGTGCTCGTCGTCCGCGGCGGTCTCCTCGAGGGAGCCGAGATCGGCACGGACGACGTCAAGCAGCTCGCGAAGCTGCCGCCGACCGACGTCCTGCGCGCCCAGCTCGTCGGCGCGCTCGCCGGATCGCTGACCGCCATCGTCGGGCTGTTCGCAGCTCCGATGCGCGACCTGGTCGGCGTGCTCGACGCGCGGATCCGCCAGCTCGAAGAGACGGGGGAGGGGGCTGAAGCTCCCGCCGAGGGGCCGCAAGCAGAGCCCGCCGCCGAGGCAGAGCAAGCGCCCGCCGACGAGCCGGCGGCCGAAGAACCAGCAGCCGAAGAACCGGCCGCCGAAGCAGAGCCCGAAGCCGCAGGACCCGACGCCGACACAGCCGCCGAAGAGACTTTGCAACAGTCTGTTGCAAAGTCTGAGGAGGGGGCCGCCGAGGTGGATGGGGCCGAAGAACCGGCGGCGGAGGAACCGGCTGAGGAAGTTTCCGCAGCCGAAGAGCCGGCCGCCGAGAAAGCCGCAGCGGAAGAGCCTGTAGCCGAAGAGCCGGCGGTCGAAGGACCAGTAGCCGAAGAGCCGGCAGCGGAAGAGCCGACGGCGGAAGAGCCGGCAGCAGAAGAAGCGGCAGCCGAAGAGCCGGTGGCCGACGAACCCCCAGCAGAAGAACCGGCAGCAGAAGAACCGGCAGCAGAAGAACCGCAGGAATCCCAGGAAGGAGAGGAGCAGTAGCAATGGCAAAGGCAGATACCGACAAGCTCGTCGAGTCGCTGGGCGGGATGACCGTCCTCGAGCTCGTCGACCTGAAGAACAAGCTCGAGGAGGAGTGGGGCGTGACCGCCGCCGCTCCGATGGCCATCGCCGCAGCCCCGGCGGGTGGCGACGGTGCGGCTGCCGAGGAGGAGAAGTCGGCGTTCGACGTCGTCCTCACGGCGGCGGGCGGCCAGAAGATCCAGGTGATCAAGGTCGTGCGGGCGATCACGGGCCTTGGCCTGAAGGAGGCCAAGGAGCTCGTGGACAGCGCCCCAAACGCGGTCAAGGAGGGCGTCGCGCAGGACGAGGCCGATCAGCTCAAGGCGCAGCTCGAAGAGGCAGGCGCCACCGTCGAGGTCAAGTAGCCCGGCCGCTAGATCTTCGGAGGCGCGTCGCCCTCGCGGCGCGCCTCGCGGCGCAGCAGGATCTGACGCAGGCGCTCCCCGCCTTCGCCCGGCGCCGGTGGAGGTCCCTCGACCCGTCCTTGCGCCGCGAGATCCGCCCACCCGCGTTCGGCGAGCTCACGTAGTCGGCGGATGTTCGGGCTGTTCTCCGCCTCGCGGCCGGCCTGGTCAGCGATCTCCTTCTTGCTCCTCTTCCTCTTCACCGTTCTCCTCGAGTAAGCGCCGGATGACGCGGACATCGGAGGCAATGTCGGCGACGTTGAACATCGTAGCCACGCACTCTTCGCGCGAAATCGGCGGTTCCGGTTCGGCTGGGCTCACGCGTAGATGCTCGCGCACCCGAGCCAGGCCCGCAAGATGGCCGAAACGGCACCGTCCGTTAGTAGCTGATGCTCAGATGAGCTGGCCCACGGCGGGACGCCTCTCGGTTTCCTGACGCGTCGCTCAGACCCCGTATGCGAGTGGCACAGTGCTGGGGCGCACGGGCCGCTCGCAGGAGGGGGCTGAGCGGCGCGAGGCTGTGCGCGGAGCCGGGCTCTGCCCGGCGGGAGCGCACAGCCGGTCAGGGAAGCGAGAGATGAACGAGCTTGCAAGTACGAGCCGCATTCACAGAACGCTTACATGGATTCAAGCGCGACTCAATAGGCCGGTAGACCCATTTCCCCCGACCGGGGGGCCTGTTTCCCCGTGGCAGCGCCGACACTGCTTCTGAACCCAAAATCACGGAGGCTCAACAGATGAAGTTTCGCATTCTCGTACTCGCGCTCGTCACCGCCCTCTTCGCAACGACCGTCGCGTTCGCACACAACTCCCCGAGCAAGGGCAAGCCTGTGACAAAGCCCGGCAAGCCCACCTCCGGCCCGAACTGCCGGCCGAGGGTCAAGGTCGTGCTCAAGGGCACGCTCGCCAACGACCCGGTCGCCGGCGACACGATGTTCATGCTGACCGTGACGAAGGCAAACCGGCACGGCCGCGCGTACGTCTCGGCCACCCAGCCGATCACCGTCAACGTCGACGTGAAGACGAAGGTCCGCCGCAAGGCACCTGACTCGGCACCGACGAAGACGCTCGACTCGCTGGCCATGGACGACGTCGTGAAGCTCGACGCGAAGGCCTGCAAGGCCGATCTCAAGAATGGCGGCACGCCGGACCTGACCGCCAGGCACGTCAAGGCGCATCCCGCGCCCGCACCACCTCCGCCGCCGGCCCCCTAGGGCTGCGGACATCTCCAGACGCTTCATTCGAGGGCCCGGTTCGCCGGGCCCTCGACGTAGCCCTGGACACACTCGCTACACTTCTCCTATCGCGACGTTTGCCGCCAAGTTAACCCTTGCGCAGCAACCGTCTCTTTCGCTATTCTGTTTGGTTCCGGTCGTAGGCCCGCACACCCGCACGCCGTAATACAAGGGAGGCTCCTCATTTGAGCAGCAGAATTGCTGCGCCCCGCGCGCGCAAGACTTTTTCGCGCCTGAAGCACGTACTAGAACTACCGAATCTGATCGACATCCAGAAGGCCTCGTTCAAGTGGTTCCTGGACGACGGTCTGCGCGAGACGATCGACGACATCTCGCCGATCGAGGATTACACAGGCACGCTGGCGATCGAATTCGCCGAGTACGAGTTCGGCGACCCCCAGTTCTCGATCCAGGAGTGTCGCGAGAAGGACCTGACCTATCAGGCCCCGCTCTCGATGACCGTCCGCTTCGTGAACAAGGAGACGGGCGAGATCCGTGAGCAGACGGTGTTCATGGGTGACTTCCCGATGATGACCGAGTTCGGGACCTTCATCATCAACGGCACCGAGCGCGTGATCGTCACGCAGCTGGTGCGCAGCCCGGGCGCCTACCTAATGGAGCCGAAGGACGCGACGAAGCAGGTCTTCACGGCGAACCTCATGCCGTCGCGCGGGTCGTGGCTCGAGCTCGAGATCGACAAGAAGGGCATCGCGTACGCCCGCATCGACCGCAAGCGGAAGCTGCCGATCACGACGCTCCTGCGAGCGCTCCCCGCCGAGGACCCGTCGACCGGCTTCCAGCTCGACGTTTCGACGAACGAAAAGCTGCTCGCCCTCTTCGACAATTCGCACTTCATCGTCAATACCCTCGAAAAGGACCCGACCACGACCGAGGAGCAGGCGCTCGTCGAGGTCTTCAAGAAGCAGCGCCCGGGCGAGCCGCCGACGGTCGACAACGCGCGGAACCTGTTGCGCGCCCTGTTCTTCGATCCCAAGCGCTACGACCTGACGAAGGTCGGTCGCTACAAGTTGAACCAGCGCCTCTCGGTCTCCGTTCCAGAGGAGACCCGTGTCCTCACGACCGAGGACATCGTGTCGCTGGTCAAGAAGCTCGTCGAACTGCCCGCGCTGCTCGGCGTGCCCGACGACACGAAGGACTACGCCGCCGAGGCTAGCGGGCTCTCACGCGACCCGATCCGCAACGACCTCGACGAGTACGAGCACTTCGGCAACCGCCGCCTGCGGACGGTGGGCGAGCTGATCCAGGAGGCGTTCCGCGTCGGTCTCTACCGCATGGAGCGCGTCGTGCGCGAGCGGATGACGACC
>DATHDS010000007.1:0-21245 GCA_035318925.1 Gaiellaceae bacterium | reverse complement strand
ACCACCGCCTCCGCCTCCGCCTCCGCCTCCGCCTCCGCCGCCACCTCCGCCACCTCCGCCACCTCCGGTGCGCTGCCATGTGCCGCGGGTGATCGGACTGACGCTCCGGCGGGCGAAGTCACGGATCCGGGCGAGGCACTGCTCGGTCGGTCGCATCCGCCGAGCTCGCTCGAGGCGAGTCGGCCGTGTGATCGCCCAGAGCCCGAGGGCCGGCGCGAGCAAGCGCGCGGGCTACCCGGTCAAGCTGGTGGTCGGCCGGCGCTAACGAAGACGTAACTCGAGGAGGGCCCTCACCGAGGGCCCTCCTCGTCTCTCCACGGCCCAGGCTCTAGCTCTCGGCGACCTTCTTGACGTCCTTGTCCTTCTTCTCGCTCTTGTCTTTCTTCTCCGAGCTCGAGTCGCCGGATTTCTCACCGTCGCTGGACGGCTTGCGCCCGCCGCCCTTGCCGTAGTCGGTCGAGTAGAAGCCCGAGCCCTTGAAGTGCACCGCGACCGGGTAGAGCACGCGCTGCAACGGGCCCTCTCCGCAGATCTCGCACACCTCGGGCGGCGCGTCCGACATCTTCTGGAAGAGCTCGAAAACGTGCCCGTTCGGACACTTGTACTCGTAGATGGGCACGTAGCAGAAGGCTAGCAACGCACCAGGAGGTGTTAGGTTCCGGGACCCCGCTCCCAGTGCGGGATTCCGGCCGTTTTGGCGACCACGACCGCGACTTCATCCTTCGACCTGCGGGCCGTGCTCGTCGAGCGCTGGTGGCCGCTCGGGGTCGCCGCGTGCTCCGCCGGGCTCGCGGCGTTCTTCCTGGCAAGCCTGACGCGCTGGCCTCCCCACGAGGACGAGACGCTCGCGCTCTTCGTCGGCCGGGACTCGCTCGGTGGGCTCCTCCACACCGTGCAGGCCGAGCGCGGCGGCGCGCCGCTCCATTTCCTCATCGCCTGGGTCGTCGTCCACCTCGGAGGCGGACTGACCGCGCTGCGGCTCGCCTCGGCGGTCTTCGCGGTCGCAAGCGTCCCGGTGCTGGCGGCGCTCTCGGCACGGCTCGCGGGCCGGCAGGTTGCGCTCGTGGCGGCGGCGCTTGCCTGCGCCAGCTGGCTCATGCTCTTCCACGGCGTCTTCGGGCGCATGTACAGCCTCTTCCTCCTGACGAGCGCGCTCTCGTACCTCGCGCTCCTCGTCGCGGTCGAGCGCGGGGGGCGCGGACGGTGGGCGCTGTGGGCGCTCGCCACGCTCGCGGCGATCGCGAGCCATCCCTACGGGGTGCTCGTCCTCGCGTCGCAGGGAGTGTTTGTTCTCGCGCGCGCGAGGACGAAGCAAGCGATCTGGGCGCTGGCGATCGTCACGCTCACGGCGACGCCGTTCTGGCTCACGGATCGGGTGCTCGCCGGACGACTCGACGCGGGCGTCGGCCAGGGGCACCGCCTGCCGGTGCTGGGCTACCTCGCGGATGCCGCGGGCGATGCCTCGTCCGGTTTCCTCCCGGTTTTCGTACCGGTCCTCGCGCTCGCGGTGTTCGGCTGCTGGCGGCTCCGTCCTTCGGCCGCGCTTCTCACCGCGTGTGTCGTCGTCGTGCCCGCAGTCCTGCTCGGGCTGGCGCATTTCGGCAGTGCGGCGTCGCCCGAATCGCGGCACCTCGTCTTCGTCCTGCCCTTCTTCAGCACGGCGCTTGCCTCCGGTCTTGTCGCGCTCTTGCGGCGACGGGTCGCGCTAGTGGGCGCGCTGGTCGTTCTCCTCGCCGCCGAGGTCGGCTGGGCCTGGCACCGGACTCCGGCGCTCTTCGAGGGCGAGTCGACGGCCAGGATCGAGGCGCGGCAGGAGGCGTCCGCATGGCTCGCGGCGACGGCGCGGCGCGACGACGTCCTCTTCGGCTACGACCCGCTCTTCCTCGGAGCCTGGGAGCGCGACCGCGGCGACTTTCCGGCGACGGTCGTTCCGCGCGCGGACGCGAAGCTTGCGCTGTCGGAGCTCCGGTCGGCGCGTACGCTCGGCAGGGGCGTCTGGGTGCTCGACGCCGGCGACAACAACAACCGTCCCCCGCGCTCGACGATCGCGCTTCGGCTTCCGTCGAGCGCCTTCGAGGGGCGTGTCTTCGGCCCGTATCTCGTCCTACGGACGCGCGCGCCGACGCAGACGCCGGCTCACTACCTCACCTTCGCCGCGAGCGCGATGCGCCTCGGTCAGCAACTGGGGATCGTCGACGACGACGGCAACCTGCACACGATCCTGATCGCCGAGGAGCGGTTGGGCTAGGACCGAGCCTCCCGCTCGCGCTCCACCGTCTCGCGGTAGCACGGTGCGTCCTCGAAGGCGGCAAGGCCGGCCGGTGCGCTTCTCGCCGACGTCCTCCGGCGTCGCACCGTGGCGAGCACGGCCGACGCGCCGACGAGCCCTCCTAGCACGAAGGAGCGGATCCGGCGCAGGCGCTGCGCGTCATCCGGCACGGACCAAGCGTAGTCGCGCGCCGACCGCGACGTCGATCCCCAACTGGTAGTACCCGGCGAGGGCAGTGTGGTACGGAGGTGTCGTCGCGGCCCGCGCCTCCCGAAGCATGCCCTCGATCGCGGTCGCGATCGAGACCCGGTCACGCGCGGGGCCGGGCCGCTCGAGGATGAGCCAGCCTCCGATCCGCTCGGAGCGCGGGCCCAGCCGGTCGAGCCGTATCTGCGTGCCCGCGACCGGCACGGCGACGAAGATCGAGCCGGCGGGCAGGTCGATCCGGCGGATCGCGCGGGCCAGGAGCTCTGGCTGAGCCCGCGGCAGAGCGGTCGCGCGTGCTGCCTCCGGGAGTGCAGCGAGGTTCAGAGCCGAGAATGGGAACAGGACGTCGCCCGGCCGAATCTCGGCGCGGAGGCGGGCGGCCGGAGCGGAGAGCTGCTGCTCGGAGCCGAGCCCGGCCGGGAACCTGAGCTCGCGCGGATCGTGGACCCCGGTCGACGCGAAGGCCGCCGCGACGACGAGCAGGCCGAGCGCCGCGGCCTGAGCGGGCGGGCTCGCCCGGTTCAGCAACCGGGCCGCCCCCACGCCGACCGCCGCCGCCCACAGCGGCAGCACGTAGATCAGATGGCGGGGTGAGAGGTCCGGAGAGGAGTGGCTCTGCACGCTCAGGAAGAGCAGCGGCGGCGCGAGCAGCCAGAGCGCCGTGAGCGCGGCCACGGCGGGGCGCTCGCGGGCGAGGGTGACGAGCCCGAGAGCGGCGAGCACGAGGAAGAGAACGAGCGTCAGGCCCGCGCCGCCTGCGGACCCGCGCACGACGAGCGTGAGCTGGTGCCACGTCTCCCCGGGCCCGGCGAGCGAGTGGCCGCGCCCGCCGACGTCGAACCGATCGGCGAGGCGCAGGTCGAAGAAGGCGAACGGGAGCATGGCCACGCCCACCGCAAGCGCGGGCAGCGCCGGCCGCAGAGGCCGCCCTCGCCAGAGGAAGAGAGCGATCGCCGCCTCCGCCGCGACCGCAACGCCGCCGTACGGATGTGTCGCCGGCAGCAGCCAGGCCGCGAGCGCCGCGGTGAAGGCGGCCTCTCCGGTCCGCCGCTCGAGCGCACGCACGAAGAGCACCGCCGCCAGCCCGCCCGCGAACGCGAACAGCGCGTACATCCGGGCGACGCTGCCGTAGATCGTCAGCAGCCCCGAGGTCGCGCCCGCGATCGCGGCCGCGGCGCCGGCGACCGGGCCGCCGAGCCGCCGCCCGAGCTCGAAGCAGGTGAGCGCCACGCCGGCCGCGAGGACGACCGAGAGCCAGCGCAGAGCGTCGGCCGAGGAGTCGAACGCGAGCACCACGTGCACGAGCAGGAAATGCAGCGGGGCGCCCCCGCGATCCCAGACCACGGTTCCGAATAGCTCCCCGAGCGGGCGGGCGCCGATCAGCCCCGCGACGGCCTCGTCCTCGACGAGCGGCTTGCCGTGCACGTCGCGGGCGAGACGAAAGACCAGGAGCCCGACCGCGAGTGCTGCGGGCAGGAGAACGAGCGCCTGTTCGAGACGACGGCGTGACATGCGACGATCCTAGGCGTGCGCATCTGCACCCTCGGCGACCTGCTGCTCGACGTGATCGTCCAAACCGACGGCACGGGCAAGCCGGACGAGGAAGGGAACGCGGCGATCCGCGTCGGGGCGGGCGGACAGGCCGCGAACGTCGCTGCCTGGGCCGCCTCGCTGGGGGCGGAGGCCCATTTCGTCGCCAAGCGCGGCTCGGACGGGGCGGCCGAGCTGGCCGCCCGCGAGCTCGTCGAGCGCGGCGTCGAGCTGCACGGGCCCGTCGAGGAGGGCGCAAACGGCGTCGTCGTCTCGCTCGTCGCCCCGGACGGAGCCCGGACGATGCTCTCCGACCGGGGAGTCGCTCCGGGCCTCCGCGCAGAGGAGCTCGACGTCCGCTGGTTCGGCGGTTGCGAGTGGCTGCATCTCTCCGGCTACTCGCTGCTGCGCAGGCCGATCGCAGAGGCCGCGGCGAAGGCAGCCGGCGCCGTCCAAGCGCAGGGGGGCCGCATCAGCATCGACCTCGCCACTGCTGCCGGGATCGCCGCCTACGGCCCGGAGCGCCTGCTGAAACGACTCGAGCTGCTGCAACCCGAGCTCGTGTTCGCGAACGAAGGCGAGCTCCAGGCGATCGGCGGAACGACCCCGGGCACGCTCGTGCTCAAGCGCGGCGCCGAGGGATTCGTCGTCGACGGGCAGGTGTACGAGGCGCTCGACACGGAGGTCGTCGACACGACCGGAGCGGGAGACGCGCTCGCGGCCGGGTACCTCGTGGGCGGCCCCGGAGTCGCAGCCGAGGCGGCGGCTAGCTGTGTCTCCAAGCCGGGAGCAATGCCGTGATCGAGATCGCCCGCGAGGTCGCCGATGCGCTCGCCGGACGGGCTCCGGTGGTCGCGCTCGAGACGACGCTCGTCGCGCACGGTTTTCCGGCGGGCGAAGGCGTGGCGGTCGGGCTCGAGGCAGAAGGCCGTGTCCGTGAGGCGGGCGCGGTTCCGGCGACCGTCGGCGTCCTCGACGGCGCCGTCCGGATCGGGCTTGCGGAGGCCGAGCTGGAGCGCTTCACGGCCGAGGCCCGCAAGGTCGGGCCGCGCGACCTTGCCGCCTGCGTCGTCCAGGGAGCGGTCGGGGCGACTACGGTCGGCGGGACGCTGGCTGCCTGCCGCGTGGCCGGGATCGGGTTCATGGCGACCGGCGGAATCGGGGGCGTGCATCGCGGGGAGCGCCTGGACATCTCCGCCGACCTCGGCGAGCTGGCGCGGACGGAGGCGCTCGTCACCTGCTCCGGCGTCAAGTCGCTGCTCGACATTCCGGCCACCGTGGAGTTGCTGGAAACGCTCGGCGTGCCCGTCCTCGGCTTCCGGACGGACGAGCTGCCGCTCTTCTACACGGCCCACGGCGGGCCGCCGGTGCGGGCGCGGGTCGAGTCCGCCGAGGCGGCAGCGCGAATCGCCCGCGCGCACTGGCAGCTAGGCCGCCATTCCGCGCTCGTTCTCGCGAGGCCGCCGGACGAGAGCCTCGACGACGTGGAGCCGCTGATCGAGCAAGGGCTCGCCGCCGCCGAGGAGCGCGAGCTCACGGGGCCGGCGATCACGCCCTTCGTCCTCTCGTACCTGCACGAGGCGAGCGACGGCCGCACGCTGAAGGTCAACCGTGAGCTCGTGCTGGCAAACGCGGAGCTGGCGGCGCAGGTGGCCGTCGCGTACGCGGGCCTCGCCTAGACCCGCGCGACAGGTCCCCGTCGGACATGGCGCTCACCGGCGCGAGACGGTCGTCACCTTCCCGTCGAGGCCGATGCGTCGCACCCTGCCGCTGGGCCCCGCTTCGAGCACGTAGACCACGCCGTCAGCGGCGACCTCGACGTCGTAGGGCAAGCCAAATCGTGGCCCGACGAGCCCGATTCGCGCGCCGGACGCCGTCAGGTGGACGATGCGGCGGGAGTCCGCCTCGACGACGTAAATCGTGCCGTCAACGCCGACGTCCATCCCGTGGGGGGTGCCGACATCTGCGAGCCGCGTGATGACACCGCTTGCGGAATCGATGCGACGGATCCGGTTGTTCCCGGAGTCTGCGACGAGCAAGGCGCCGTCCGCTGCCACGGCGAGCCCGTGCGGCGACGAAAGCTGCGCATCCACGGCCGGGCCGCCGTCGCCGCCGCCCCCTTGGACGCCGGTTCCGGCAACCAGAACGGGCGGGCCCGCACCTCCCGCTAGCCGGAAGATTCGCGTCGCCGTCGAGTAGAAGACGTCGCCGTTTGCGCCGACCGTGAGCGGGCCGATGTCGCTGTCGGCTTCGGCCACGGTCGCCGCGGCACCGGTCCCGTCGATCCGCTTCAGCACGTTCGCAGTCGTGACGAAGATCGCGCCAGAGGGGGCGCGGACGACGGCATACGGCCGTGTCAGCCCGGAGGCGACGACCGCCACGCGTCCCGTTGCGGGATCAACCCGAAGGAGACGGCCGATGGAGTTCTCGACGACGAGCAGCGTTCCCGCCGGCTCCCAGTCGATCGCCGTCGGCTCCGTCAGGATCAGCGGCAACCGGGGCCGCAGCACCCGGACAGAACCAAGTCGCGAGGTCGAGCCGCCGGCGCTGGCGGTGAGCACCCAGCGGCCCGCCGCCGGGAACACGAGCCGCGCGACGTACGAGCCGCGACGCTGCGACGCGCGCGCCTGAATTCGACCTCCGCCCATGGCCTTCACGCGCACGGCCCCGCGAAAAGTGCGGGGACGCACCGCGAGCTGAGCCTTCCAGGTGCGACCGGCAATCGGCACCGACCGCTTCCCGACCAGCGAGACGCGAACCGGTGCCGAGGCGACCGCGCTGCTCGTGAGAGCGGCGATGAGGACGAGCAGGAGTGCCAGGCGCGCCATGCACATGCTGGGACGCGCGCGGCAGTGATGAGTTTGCGTGGGTGCTAGCCGATCGCCGTCAGCAGCTCCTCGATCTCGAGCGCGGTCAGCGTCTGCAGCTTCGCGCTCCCGCGCGCGCCGAGCGCCATCGAGACGCGGACGATCGTCGCCGCATCGGGCGCCTCGATCACGTTCACGAAGTCGAACGGGCCGAGCGTCGCCCACTGATGGAGCACCTTCGCGCCGAGCTCCTCGACGTCACGATTTACCTCGCGCAGCCGGTCCGGGTTTGACTTCAGGGTCTGGACGCCCTGCGCGGTCAGAGTCGTCAGCATGATGTAGACGGGCATCGCGCCTCCTTTGTCGTGGGGAGCCCGACTCTAACCGGGCCTTCTGGTCGAAATACAGGAGTGCCGAGCCCAAAAAGAAGAGGGGCGACATTACGACCACCGCCAGCACAGCCGAGACCGTGACGCTCTGCGAGCCGAAGCCGGCCAGAAACAGGGAGAGCGAGAAGATCGACACGATGACGATGATGGCGAGCGCCGCGACCGCCCCGAAGGCATGGGCGAAGTCGGCGCGAGCGAGCCGGTTCCCACGCCGAAAGGCGTCCGGAAACGAGAGGCCCTCAACGACGACCGCCGGCACCGCGAGACCGACGAAGGCGAACCAGGCCAACGCGACGAAGTAGACGCCCTGGAACACGGCGACGCGCGACAGGGCGATCGGCCAGAGCGCAACGAGACCGGCGAGCATCGCCGGGCCGAACCGCCCCGTGCTCCCGCTCGCCACCCGGACTGCCCAGACGTACGTAGCGCCAAGGACGAGAGGCCCGACGACGAACCCGTAGGCGAGCCTGACGCTTCCGTCCAGAAAGGCCGCTCCGATCGTGTACGCGGCCGGAGCGAAGCCAAGCGCGAGACTGCGCCAGAACCGCCGGCCGTACAGCTGGATCGAATCGGCGATGAGCTGGCCAACCGTGCGGTCTTCGGGCGGCTGGCTTTCGGCGCGAGGGAAAGACACGACGGCGCATCATCGCCGCTCTAGTGAGGGCGGCTGATGCCTAGGCTGCTCTTCGAAACGGGAATAGCCGCCGAAGCAGCTTGCGCCTGCGTTCGCGCCGCTCGGCCTCGACCCGGCGGCGAGCCTCGAATCGGACAAGCGTCTCCATCAGACGCTCGTGGGCGTGCTCAATGGAATTGAGGACGCGCTCCCGGTCCTCAGGAGTCGGCTCGATTTCCTTCCTCGCCATTCTCACCTCCCAGGAGCTGGATGATCAGTTCCAGCTTAGCGTCCATTCCCATTAAGAACGAGCCGAGTTCCTGGAGGGCCGCGATGAGCTCGACGAGTTCCGGTGCGGGGTCGGGCTTTCGCCACACGACCCCGATGGTTCCGGCGCGCGCGCCCCTGCGCAAGATGGCCGAAACGGACTACGCTGCGGCGGGCTCGGCGGCTTTCGCCTTCTCGAAGACGAGCTCGCCGTCCCTGTCGTCGACCCGGACCGTGTCGCCTTCGACGAACTCGCCTTCGAGCAGCCGCAGCGCCAGCGGGTTCTCGATTAGCCGCTGGATCGCCCGCTTGAGCGGCCTTGCGCCGTAGGTCGGGTCCCAGCCGGCTTCGGCGAGATGCTCCTTCGCGGCGTCCGTGAGCTCGAGGGACAGTCCCCGCTCGGCGAGTCGCGCGCGGAGGCGCTCGAGCTGGAGCTCGACGATCTCTCCGATCTGCTCGCGGCTCAGCGGCGCGAACTCGACGATCTCGTCGATCCGGTTCAGGAACTCGGGCCGGAACGTCTCGCGCATCGCCTCTTCGGAGCGGACGTTCGAGGTCATGATGAGGACGGTGTTGCGGAAGTCAACCGTGCGGCCCTGGCCGTCGGTCAGGCGCCCGTCGTCGAGCACCTGGAGCAGGATGTTGAAGACCTCTGGATGCGCCTTCTCGATCTCGTCGAGCAGGACGACGGAGTACGGGCGGCGGCGCACGGCCTCGGTCAGCTGGCCGCCCTCCTCGAAGCCGACGTAGCCGGGCGGGGCACCGACAAGCCGCGAGACCGTGTGCTTTTCCTGGTACTCGGACATGTCGAGGCGCACCATCGCCCGCTCGTCGTCGAACATGAACTCGGCAAGCGCGCGGGCGAGTTCGGTCTTCCCGACTCCCGTCGGGCCGAGAAAGACGAACGAGCCGATCGGGCGGTTCGGGTCCTGGAGACCCGAGCGCGCGCGTCGGAGCGCATTGGCTACGGCTTCCACCGCCTGGTCCTGGCCCACGACGCGCTGGTGGAGCCGCTCCTCCATGTGGATCAGCTTCTCTGTCTCGCCCTCGAGGAGCCGCGAGACGGGAATGCCCGTCCAGCGGGCGACGACCTCGGCGACGTCGTCCTCGTCGACCTCCTCCTTGACCATCGGCTCGAGCTCGGGCGCAGCGCGCTCCTCGAGCTCTCGCTCGAGCTCCGGCAGCTCGCCGTAGCGGATCTCCGCGACGCGCTGAAGGTCACCGTGGCGCTCGGCCCGCTCGGCCTCCATGCGCAGCTCGTCGATCTTGCGCTTGATCTCGCTGACCCGGTCGAGCGCTTCCTTCTCGCGGGCCCAGCGAGCGGCAAGCCCGTCGCGGCGCTCCTTCGCCTCGGCCAGCTCGCGCTCGACCGGCTTACGCCGTTCCTTCGATTCCTTGCCCATCGCGGCGAGCTCAATCTCGAGCTGGCGCACGCGGCGCTCGGCCTCGTCGAGCTCGAGCGGAGAGGAGTCGATCTCCATGCGCAGGCGAGACCCGGCCTCGTCGACGAGGTCGATCGCCTTGTCGGGGAGCTGGCGATCCGAGATGTACCGGTCGGAGAGAACCGCCGCGGCGACCAGGGCCGCATCGCGGATGCGCACGCCGTGGTGTGCCTCGTAGCGCTCCTTGAGGCCGCGCAGGATCGCAATCGTGTCCGGAACGGACGGCTCGCCGACGAAAACAGGCTGGAAGCGCCGCTCGAGGGCCGCGTCCTTCTCGATGTGCTTGCGGTACTCGTCGAGCGTCGTCGCGCCGATCGCGCGCAACTCGCCGCGCGAGAGCATCGGCTTCAGCAGGTTCGCGGCATCGACCGCGCCCTCGGCCGCGCCCGCGCCGACGATCGTGTGCAGCTCGTCGATGAAGAGGACGATCTCGCCCTCCGCGTTCTTGATCTCCTGGAGCACCGCCTTGATCCGCTCCTCGAACTCGCCGCGGTACTTCGAGCCGGCGAGCAGGGCGCCGATGTCGAGCGCCCACACGCGCTTGCCCTTCAGGCCCTCGGGCACGTCGCCGGCGACGATGCGCTGGGCGAGACCCTCGACGATCGCGGTCTTCCCCACTCCGGGCTCGCCGATCAGCACGGGGTTGTTCTTCGTCCGGCGCGAGAGCACCTGGATCACGCGGCGGATCTCTTCGTCGCGCCCGATGACCGGGTCGAGCTTGCCCTGCTCGGCGAGCTCGGTCAGGTCGCGGCCGAACTTCTCGAGCGCCTGGTAGGTACCTTCGGGATTCTGCGACGTGACGCGCTGGCCGCCCCGGACCTCCTTCAGGCGCGCCAGGAGCTCGTCGCGTGGGACGGCGTCGAGTGCGAGCAACAGGTGCTCGGTCGAGATGAACTCGTCCTCGAGCTTTCGCATCTCCTCCTCGGCGCGATCGAGGACGCGCGAGAACGCGGTCGAGGCGCTCGGCTGCTGGGCCGCGCCCTGGAGCGAGGGCTTCTCGCGCAGGGCGGCCTCGGTCTTCGCCCGCAGGTCGTCGGGGTCGGGAACGAGCTCCCGAGGAAGGTCCTGATCGAGCAGCGCCAACAGCAGGTGCTCGGGGTAGATCTCGGGGTTCCCGCGGCGCCGCGCATCCTCCTGCGCAGCCGCGATCGCCTCCTGGGATTTGATCGTCAGCTTGTTGAAGTCCATCGGGTCCTCATCAGTTCTGCGTTCTTGGGGTCATAGGGGACGAGGTCGCGCCGGTATTGCCGGTGCACCTCGGCGATCTGCTCACGCATCTCGCGCTCGAGGCGCTCCACCATCCGCTGCATGCGGCGCATCTGCTCCTCGAGCCGAATCACGTGCTCGACGCCGGCGAGGTTGAGACCAAGCTCGGTGGTGAGCCGGTTGATCAGCCGCAGCCGTTCGAGATCGGCCTCGGAGTAGAGGCGCGTGTTCCCGGCCGTCCGCTGCGGTGTGACGAGACCCTTGGCCTCGTAGATCCGCAGCGTCTGCGGGTGCATGCCAACGAGCTCGGCGGCGACGCTGATCATGTAGCGCGGCCGGTCGTCCATCAGCGAACCTTCTGCACTTTCTGGAGCTGCTCGAGGAGCTCGCGCTCCTTCTTGTTCGGCTTCTTCGGGACGGAGATCTTCAGGCGCGCGAGGACGTCGCCCTTGCCGGCGCCGTTCAGCTTCGGCGCGCCTCGGCCGCGGATTCGCAGCAGCTTGCCGCTCTCCGAGCCCGCCGGAATCTTCAGCGAGACCGGGCCCTCCGGAGTCGGGACGTCGACCTTCGCGCCGAGCGCGGCGTCGGCGAACGTGACCGGCACCTCGACCTCGAGATCTGCGCCGCGCCGCTTGTAGAGCGGGGAGTCCGAGACGCGCGTGACGACGATCAGGTCGCCGGGTGGGCCGCCGCCGTAGCCTGGCTCGCCCTTGCCCTTGAGGCGGATCTGCGTCCCGTCCTTGACGCCGGCCGGGATCTTGACCTTGTAGCGCTTCGTCCGCCGCTCGCGGCCGCTGCCGTGACAGCGCGGGCACGGCTTCTCGATGACCGTCCCGCTCCCGTGGCAGCGCGGGCACGTGTGGGAGAGCCCGAACATGCCCTGGCTCTCGACGGTGACGCCGCGGCCCTTGCACTCCGGGCATACGATCGGCGCGGAGCCGGGCTGAGCGCCCGAGCCGCCGCACTCGCGGCAGGCCGCCTCGGCCTCGACCGGGATCTGGGTCTCGACTCCCCGCAGCGAGTCCTCGAAGGAGAGGCTGATCTCGGCCTGGAGGTCGGCGCCACGGCCGGCGCGCTGGCGCGTCTGCCCGCGGCCGAAGATGTCGCCGAAGCCTCCGAACAGGTCGGAGATGTCTCCGAAGTCGAAGTTGAAGTTCCCGCCGCCGCCGGGAAAACCGGTGCGCCCGTCGGCGGAGCCGAAGGTGTCGTACTGCTTGCGCTTCTCTGGGTCCGAGAGCACGTCGTAGGCGCCCTGGACCTCCTTGAAACGCTCCTCGGCCTCCTTGTCGCCCGTGTTCGTGTCGGGATGGTGCTGACGGGCCAGCTTGCGGTAGGCCTTCTTGATCTCGTCCTGGGAGGCTGTCTTCGAGACTCCGAGAACGTCGTAAAAGTTCTTAGCTCGGGTCGCCATCGGAGGCGCTGTCCTCCTTCGGCCCCGCGACCACCACCCGCGCGGGGCGCAGGACGCGGTCGCCGAGGCGATAGCCCTTCTGGAGCACCTCGATCACGGCGCCCTCTTCGGCCGCCGAGGGCTGCGTGAGCAGCGCCTCGTGCACGTGCGGGTCGAACTTGCCGTCCGTCGCCACGGGCACGAGACCCTCGCGGTCGAGGAGCTGCTCGAGCTGCCGGTAGACGAGCTCGACGCCCTCCTCGAGCTTCCCTTCCTCGTGGGCGTGGGCCGCCTCGAGCGCGCGCTCGAGGTCGTCGAGCACCGGCAGGAGCTCCTTCACGATCCGCTCGCCGGCCCGCGCGACCAGGCTCTCCTGGTCGCGCGCGGCCCGCTTGCGGTAGTTGTCGAACTCGGCCTTGACGCGCTGGAGCGTGTCGATGAGCTCCTCGTTCTCGACGCGAAGCGCCTCCAGCTCGACCTCTTCGGCCGACTTTTCAGACTTAGCAACAGACTGTTGCAAAGTCTCTTCGGCGTTGTCCTGTGGCTGCTCGACTGCCATTAGGACTTCTTGGCTTCCTCTTCGTCGATGACCTCGTAGTCGGCCTCTTCGACGACCTCGTCATCGGAGCCGGAGGCGCCGTTGCCGCCGGTGGCGGAGCCCGCCTGCGTGGCGGTTGCCTGGGCGTAGACGGCTTCGGCCAGCTTCTGCGAGGCCTGCTGGAGCTCCTCGGTCTTCGCCTTGATCTCGTTCACGTCCGAGCTCTCGAGCACAGCCTTCAGCTCCATGATCCGGCCCTCGATCGTCGAGGCCTCGGACTCGTCGAGCTTCTCGCGGTGCTCCTTGAGCGTGCGCTCGGTCTGGTAGGCGAGCTGCTCGGCCATGTTGCGGGCATCGGCGAGCTCGCGCAGCTTGTGCGCCTCGTCGCGGTGCGACTCCGCCTCCTTGACCATGCGCTCCACCTCGTCCTCGTTCAGGCCCGAGCCGCCTTCGATCTGGATCTGCTGCTCGTTGCCCGTGCCGAGGTCCTTCGCGGAGACGTTGATGATCCCGTTCGCGTCGATGTCGAATGTGACCTCGATCTGCGGCAGGCCCCGCGGCGCCGGCGGGATGCCGACGAGCTGGAACTTGCCGAGCGTCTTGTTGAAGGCGACCATTTCCGACTCGCCCTGGGCGACGTGGATCTCGACCGAGGGCTGGTTGTCCTCGGCAGTCGAGAACGTCTCGGACTTCTTCGTCGGGATCGTCGTGTTGCGCTCGATCAGCTTCGTGAACACGCCGCCCTTCGTCTCGATGCCGAGCGAGAGCGGAGTCACGTCGAGCAGGAGCACGTCCTTCACCTCGCCCTTGAGGACGCCGCCCTGGATGGCCGCGCCGACGGCGACGACTTCGTCGGGGTTGACCCCCTTGTGGGGCTCCTTGCCGATCAGCTTCTTGACCTCGTCGACGACGGCCGGCATACGGGTCATGCCGCCGACCAGGACGACGTGGTCGATCGCGCTCGGCTCGAGTCCGGCGTCGGCGAGCGCCTTCTTCGTGGGCTCGACCGTGCGGTTGAGGAGATCGGCGCTCAGCTCGTTCAGCTTCGCGCGCGTGAGCTGGAGGTCGAGATGCTTGGGGCCGTCCTGCGTCGCGGTGATGAACGGCAGGTTGACCTGCGTCGTCATCGTGGACGACAGCTCCATCTTCGCCTTCTCAGCAGCCTCGTAGAGACGCTGGAGCGCCATCTTGTCGGCGGCCAGGTCGATGCCCTGGTCCTTCTTGAACTCGGCCACCATCCAATCGACGATCGCCTTGTCGAAGTTGTCGCCGCCGAGATGGTTGTCGCCGTTCGTGGCCTTCACCTCGAAGACGCCTTCGCCCAGCTCGAGGATCGAGACGTCGAAGGTGCCGCCGCCGAGGTCCCAGACGAGGATCGTCTGGTCCGATTCCTTGTCGAGCCCGTACGCGAGCGCGGCCGCGGTCGGCTCGTTGATGATGCGGACGACGTTGAGACCGGCGACCTTGCCGGCGTCCTTCGTCGCCTCGCGCTGGGCGTTGTTGAAGTACGCCGGGACGGTGACGACCGCGTCCGCGACCGGCTCGCCGAGATAGGCCTCGGCGTCGGTCTTCAGCTTCTGAAGGATCATCGCCGAGATCTCCGGCGGCGCGTATTCCTTGCCCTCGGCCTTCACGCGCACGTCGCCGTTCGGGCCCTGGACGACCTCGTAGGGGACGATCTTCATCTCCTCGGAGACCTCCTCGAACTTGCGGCCCATGAACCGCTTGATCGAGAAGATCGTGTTCGACGGGTTCGTCACCTGCTGGCGCTTCGCCGGGGGGCCGACGAGACGCTGGCCGTCCTTCGTGAACGCAACGACGGACGGCGTCGTGCGGCCGCCCTCGGCGTTCGGGATCACGGTAGGCTCACCGCCCTCGAGCACGGCCATGCAAGAGTTGGTCGTGCCGAGGTCGATTCCAATGGTTTTCGCCATGCGATTTGCTCCTTGAGTCTGTGATTACAAGAAATCTAAGTCTGAGTATAGCAAGGTAGGAGGCAGCGTGGCCGATCCTCGTGTTGAGCAGTACGCGGAGCTGCTCGTCAACCGCTGTGTCGACGTCCAGCCCGGCTGGGAGGTCGTCGTAATCGGGAGCACGGAGGCGAGACCGCTCGTCGAGGAAGTGATCCGTGCCATCGGACGCCGGGGTGCGGTCCCGGTCGTCCAGCTGAGCTTCTCGGGGATGGATTTCTGGCCGTTCGAGACCGTGTGGGCGGAGACCGCCCCGCCCGAGCTCGTGGCGAAGCGCAGTCCAATCCGCCTGAAGATCGACGACGAATGCGACGCGTGGATCCGCATCGGCGCCCCCGAGAACACGCGCGACGGAGTGGATCTCAGCCCCGAGCACCAGAACGCGATCGCAAACGCGGCGCAGGCGCTGATGGCGCGCCGGCTTGCGCTCGAGATTCCGTGGGTCACCTGCCGCTATCCGACGCGGGCTCTGGCTCAGGAGGCGGGCATGACCCTCCGCGCCTTCGAGGAGTTCCTCTACGGCGCCGTGCTACTCGACTGGGACGAAGAGGGCCGCAAGATGCAGCGGATCAAGCAGCGCTTCGATCCCGCCGAGGACGTGCGGATCGTCGGCCACGAGACCGATCTGCGCTTCAGCATCGCAGGCCGCGAGGGCGTCGTCGACGACGGGCACCTGAATATGCCCGGCGGCGAGGTCTTCTACTGCCCCGTCGAAGACTCGACGGAAGGCATCGTGACCTTCTCCGAGTTCCCGGCCGTCCAGGAGCCCGACGTCGTCGAAGGCGTCCGGATGCGCTACGAGAACGGGCGCGTCGTCGACGCATCGGCGACCCTGAACGAAGAGGCGCTCCTGACCGCGCTCGACCGCGACGAAGGGGCGCGGGTCCTCGGTGAGCTCGGGATCGGCTGCAACCCGGGCATCCAGCGGCACATGCGCAACACGCTCTTCGACGAGAAGATGTACGGGACGATCCACCTGGCGGTGGGCGCGGGCATCCCGATCGCAGGCGGCACGAACCAGAGCGCGACCCACTGGGACATGGTCAAGGACCTGCGGAACGGCGGCCGGATCGAGCTCGACGGCGAGGTCGTCCAGGAGAACGGGGAGTGGACCTTCTAGTGCCTCTGCCAGTGATGCTGCCGAGCTCCTGGGTCGCGAGCACCAAGCCAGAGGCCGCACTCGACCGCGGCCCAGGCTCGCAGCCTGGGCAAGGGCGAGGGTGGACTCTGGCGCCGCGTGATCGCGGGCCAGGGGCCGGCGTGCATTGCTGGCAGAGGCACTAGGCTCGGCGTAGCCGGGTCCACGGCCCCGGCGGTGTGAGCAGCGACTCGGCGCGCAGGTAGGCGAGCCCGACGAGCGGGAAGTCGCTGAACCGCTCGACGCAGAGAAAGCGGGGCCGCCATTCCGGGAAGAACTTGCCCGTGAAACTGAGGAGCCGCTCGAGCTGGAAGACGCGGTCGAGCGACTGGAGCCCCTGGCGGGCGACCCGGCCGGAAAGCGAGCGATCGCCCGCCCGCAGGACATCGGCGAACACGCAGAAGTTGAGCGAGACCTCAGGCCCTCCGTTGACCTTCGTCCAGGCCAGGGCCTCGACGACAAGGAACTCCATCAGGCCGTTCGGCGTCGCCCGCCGACGGCGCATCGCGCTCAGCGAGTACCCGCCCGATGCGGGGGACGGAACGAGGTGCAGGAACCCGCCGACGCGGCCCTTCCCGTCGCGCCCGATCACGAACAGCGTCCCGGCGTCGCCGAACAGCTCGTCCATGGCCATCGAGAACCCTCGCTCGGGCCAGCTGCCGCGCCACTCCTCCGAGACGCTGTTCAGCTCTTCCCGCAGCGCGGGCCCAACCTCACGCTCCGTGAGCACGCTCGCCGTATAGCCCGCGCGGCGCAGCCGGGTCACCGACTGGCGCACCTTGCGGATCGGACGGCCCTCGAGCGAGAAGTCGGCAGTGCGAACGACGGCCTCGTCCCCCACCTTCATCGCGTGGAAGCCCGCCGCGCGATAGAGCGGGAGCAGCTCACGGCTTGCGCTGAGGATCGCCACTCGCCACCCTCGGCCGCGGGCGTCGGCGCGGAAGCGCCGGAGCAGCAAGGGAAACTCCGCCGCGTTGCCGACCGGGTCGCCACTGATGAGCGCCACCCCGCCGACGACCCCGTAGGCGAGGAACGAGCGGCGGCTCGACGAAAAGAAGTAGCTCTTGTCGCGGCGCAGGGCGAAGTACGAGAGCGTGTCGCGGCCGTGCTCCTCGACGAGCGTGCGGGCGCGCGCACGATCGCGCCTGGTCGGCGCCTCGCGCTTCCGCCAGGAGCGAAGCCAGAGCGAGAGCGCCCGGAACGAGAGCAGCGTCGCAGTCGCGGTCAGCAGGTCGATGAGGTCCTCCGGTACGAGGCTCTTGTGCAGCTCGTGGAGGACGAGCACGCCGACCAGCGATCCCAACGCGAGAGCGTTCAGCACGAGCGGCCGCATGTTCGGGTCGCCGGCCACGTCGAAATGCTTTCGATAGGCGAGGAGGGCGATGAGGAGCGCAAGGCTGACGCCGGCCTCCTCGGCGTCGAGCCCTTTCACCAGGTGGGCGACGGCGACGACGGCGACGAGCCCGACCGCGAGCTGCCACGCTCGACGCTTGCCGCGAATCAGCGAGTCGGCAAGCCAGACCAGGGCGAGCCCGAAGGCGAGCGCGACCCAGCGCGCGACCTCGGGAAGCTCGGGTGGGAGCACCCCCTGGACGAGATCGATCCGGTTGGTGAGGCTCGGCGTGAGGGCCGAGATGATGCTGATGACGCCGACGGCTCCCGTCATGACTCCGAGGACCGCGGGTGGCCGAGGTGCTGGGCGTCGCACGTGCTTCCAGGGTACCTACGACTGGCGAGCGCTAAACCTGAACCGGAGCACACCGGCCGCGGCCGGCTCGGAGACGGCGATGCCCGCCAGGATCACCCCGCATCCCGCCCAGCCGAGCGCGCCGAGGCGGTCACCGGCGAGCACGTAGCCGAAGAAGCCGGCGAAGACGGGCTCCATCGCGTAGACGAGCGCCGTGCGCGCCGCGCTGATGCTGCGCTGGGCCCAGGTCTGGATCAGGTACGCAAGCGCGCTCGCGAAGATGCCCGTGACGAGCAACGCCGCCCAGACCGTCCAGCCGCGGGGGATCTCGATCTGGCCGAGGGCGGCGGCGATGACGGCGAACCCGGCCAGGGCCGTCAGCATCTGAACGAGCGTCAGCGCAAGCGGGTCGTAGCGCGGCGCGAAACGGCCCGTGAGCGGGATCTGGAAGCCGAAGGCGATCGCGCAGCCGAGCACGAGCAGGTCGCCGACCGCGGAGCCGGCCCGGATGTCCGAGAGCATCGCAAACCCGATCGTGGCGAGCGCGACGCCGACCCAGACGGCCGGGCCGATCCGCTCCCGGAAGAGCAGCAGGGCGACGAGCGGCGTGATCACGACATAGAGCCCCGTGATGAAGCCGGCGCTCGACGGAGTCGTCCGCTCGAGCCCCGCGGTCTGCAGCGCATACCCTGCGGCGAGCAACGTGCCGAGGAGGATCCCCGCAGCAAAGCCGCGGCGCCCCAGTGATCTGAGCCGCCGGGTCCCAGGGACTGCGAGCGTCACGGACGCGATCGCAAAGCGGACGGCGAGGAACGCAAACAGCGGATAGACCTCCACCGCGTCCTTGACCTGGACGAAGGTGACGCCCCAGATCGCGGTCACGACGACGAGGGCCAGGAGCGGCACCCCGCGATTCTCTACGAGCGTGCGCTCCTGCGGCCGCGGCTGACGACGAGGTCGACCAGGGCGCCGTTCCCGAGCTCCTCGCCCGCCCCGGGGCGCTGCGAGACGACGCGGCCGTTCTTGACCTTGCGCGAGTAAGCCCGGCGGACCCGACCCAGAAGGCAGTTGCTCTCCTCGATCACGGTCCTCGCCCGGACGAGTGTCTTCCGGAGGACGTCCGGGACGATGCAGTCGGGAAGCGGTGGCAGCGGGGGCGGTTCCGTGAGGTCTTGCAGCGGCTCCCAAGGGAGGCCGGCTGGATGGACCGCCGCTTGCACGATCGCCAGCGAGCCCGTATGCAGCCGCCACACGCCGACGGTGTTTCCGCTCGAGTCGATTGCGACCTGGGGGACATACGAGGAACCCGGAAAGGGCGAGATGTCCAGCGCGCGCTCCCACGTGCCTCCCGCCGAGCGCGTCGCGGCCTGCACGACCTCGCTTGATTCGGCGAATCGGGACCAGACGGCGACCGCGTCCCCGGCCGGGTTGAGGGCGAGCTCGGGAAGAAACGCAAACTCACCGGATGCGGAAAGGTCCTGCGGGGCGCCCCAGGACCCACCGGACAGACGCGCAGCGGCTCGCACGCTCCAGCCGCTGAGCTCGAGACGGGTCCACAGCGCGACCGCGTTTCCGGCTGAATCGAGCGCGATCCGTGGCCGGATGGCGAGGTCGTCTTGTGCCGAGACGACCTCCGGGTCGCCCCACGCGCCACCGGCCGGTCGCACCGCCGCCTCTACCGGCGAGCCGCCGCCGGGGAAATCCTCCCAGGCGGCGATCGCGTTCCCCGCCGAGTCGAGCGCCACCTGCGGGTCGGAGCTGTCCCCCACCGAAATGTCTTCCGGAGGGCTCCACATCCCGCCGGCCGGACGAACCGCCCCCTGCACCACAGCCCTCGAGCCGTTCTGCGAGTCGGAGGACTCCCAGACAACGACGGCATCACCGGCCGCGTTGACGCCGAGGTCGGGCGCATAGGCGTGCAGTCCAGCCGCCGAGAGATCCTGCGGGGTTGCCCACGTGCCGCCCGCTGGGCGAACTGTTGCCTGCACGCTGGGGCTGGAGCCGTCGGAGCGCACCCAGACGACGACCGCGTTCCCGCCGGCGTCCAGGGCCACCTGTGGTCCGCCGCCGAATTGGCCGACGGCAAAGAGGTCCTGCGGCGGCCCCCAGGGGCCACCTGCCGCGCGTGTCGCGGCCTGCACTCTGGAGTTGGAGCCGTCAGAGCGCACCCAAACGACGACCGCGTCTCCCGCCGGATCGAGGGCGACCTGCGGGTCGGTGGCGCCCACGCGCGCCGAGATGTCCTGCCGAGCACCCCAGGAGCCACCGGCAGGGCGCACGCCAGCCTGCACGAGGCCGTCGCTCTGCCAGACCGCAACGGCGTTACCGGAACCGTCGAGCGCGACGTGAGGATTGTCCACCGTCCCGGCATCCGCGGCGGCCGGGCCGGCCAGCAGCACGGCGACGCCGAGCGCGAGAGCGATCGTCGCAAGCTTCATCGTCAAGAACTACGACGCTGTGCAAGCGGATGCGTTAGCGGCGGCGGTGGCCGCGGCTGACGACGAGGTTCACCCGCGTGCCGACGGGCACCCGACTGCCCGCGCGTGGGCTCTGCCCGAGGATGCGACCCTTTGCCCGGCGCGACCGCGCCCGGCGGACGCGTCCGACCGCGCACTGCGCGCGCCTGATCGCAACCCGAGCGGCAGGGAGCTTCTTGCCGACGACCCGCGGCAGGCGCGGGTGGGAGGCGGAGGCGGCGGTTGTGAGGGACAGGAATCGCTACACGCACCAGGCCACGCACGTCACGTTCGTATCACAGTCGCGCGCCTCGCCAAAACGGGCGCCGGGTGCCTCCTGGGACCTGGTCCCTGGACATGGGAAAAAAGGAGAGGGCGCCTCGACGAAGCGCCCTCTCTTCGCGGATTGCTGTCGGCCCTAGGCCGGCGCGTCGGTCGGCTCGCCGCCGGACTCGCCGCCGCCTTCCTGGCCACCGTCCATGCCGCCGCCACCCTCCTGGCCGCCGCCTTCCTCAGGCGTGGTTCCTTCGTCCGGGGTGGTCGTCTCCGGTGTCTCCTGTTCCCATTGCGACATCTGTCCTTCTCCTTTCGAGCCTGACGCACCGCCATCGTCGGCGGGCGCACATCCCCTCTTTCCGCGTTTTGGGGCCTGCCGAAACCTCCGCTAGTCTCCGAGCATGGAGCCGCTGCGCGATTCCTGGAACCGGGAGATCCACAGCGTGCGGGTCTCGGTCACGGACAAGTGCAACTTCCGCTGCCGCTACTGCATGCCCGCGGAGGGCCTCGAGTGGCTCCCGCGCGACGAAGTCCTGAGTTACGAGGAGATCGCGCGGCTCGTGGGCGTGCTGTCCGCGATGGGCGTCGACGAGGTGCGGCTGACCGGAGGCGAGCCGCTTGTCCGGCGCGAGCTGCCCGTGCTTGTCTCGCTCCTGTCCGAGATCCCCGGCGTGCGCGACCTCTCGCTGACGACGAACGGCGTCCTGCTGGACCGGCTCGCCGGCCCGCTCGTCGCGGCCGGCCTCAAGCGCATCAACGTCTCGCTCGACTCGCTCTCGCACGTACGTTTCGCCGAGCTGACGCGAAGGGACGCGCTCGACGCCGTCCTCCGAGGTCTCGAGGAGGCCGAGCGCTACCCGGAGCTGCGCCCGATCAAGGTCAACGTGGTCGCGCTGCGCGACTTCACCGAGGACGAGGTCGTGCGCTTCGCCGAGTTCGCGCGCAAGCACCCGTACGAGGTGCGGTTCATCGAGTTCATGCCGCTCGACGGCGACCGCGCTTGGGACATCGACCAGGTCCTCACCGGCGCCGAGATCCGCGGGCTGATCGAGGAGCACCA
>DATHDS010000006.1:0-31703 GCA_035318925.1 Gaiellaceae bacterium | reverse complement strand
GGTCGTGATCCCGTAATGCGGCGGGGGCGGAGGTGGGGGCGGCGGGGGCGGCGGAGGCGGCGGCGGCGGTGGCGGAGGCGGGCCTTCCGTCACGGTGAAGGAGCCGTGGATCGTGTCGGGATTCGCATCGGATTGGTACTCCGCCGGGCCTGGGGTCAGGTTCACCGTCCAGGCTTCGTACCCGGTGCCGACGACGTCGCTCAGGCAGGTCGAGGGCGCAACGCACTGCACGGCACCGCCAAAGAGGTGGAAGTTCTGCAGGGTGCTGTTGTCTTCGATCTGCACGGTGTACGTGCCCCCCGGCAGCGTCTGGCCGTCGAGATCGTTGCCGTCGGGATCGCGTAGGTGGATCGCGGCGTCGTTGACATCGCCGGTGAGCGTGTTCGGGAAGACCCGCAAGCAGCTCGGCGGCGGGGGATCCTGTTGTTGGATCTTGTAGACGGGCCCGTCGAGGTCGGCGACGTACACGTGGCCGCAACCGTCCTCGCCGAACGAGGACAGGCCGGGCACCGCGAAGAGCTCGCTCTCCCGCCGGTCGTCGGCCGAGTTGGGAAGCTGCAGAAGCTGTGAGTAGATGAGCCCGTTGCAGTAGTCGCCGTAGATGTAGCGCCCGTCCATGCCGACGAGGTCGGTGTCGCGGACGACGTAGCCGCCGGTGATCGAGCAGCCGCTGTGCCCGCCGCTGTGTGGGTACTCGAAGACGGGGTCGGTCAGGGGGCCGGGCGGCGGCTGACAGAGAGGTTGCTCCGGGTTGTAGTCGTGCCTGCCCTCCCTGCAACTCCAGCCGAAGTCGACGCCGTTGGCCCCGCCGAGGCTCAGCGGCTGGTAGTCGATCTCCTCCCAGGCGTCCTGGCCGACGTCGCCGAGGGTGAAGTCGCCCGTCTGGCGGTCGAACGAGTAGCGCCACGGGTTGCGGACGCCGTAGGCGAAGATCTCCGGCAGTGCTGGCGGCTGATCGACGAACGGGTTGTTGGGCGGAATCGAGTAGGGCTCGCCGCGCAGCGGATCGATGCGCAGGATCTTCCCGCGCAGAGACTGCAAGTTCTGCCCCGTTCGATCCGGGTCGCCGCCCCCGCCCCCGTCGCCGGTGCCGATGTAGAGGTAGCCGTCGGGCCCGAACTCGAGCTGGCCGCCGTTGTGGTTGGAATAGGTCGGGTGCGGAATCGTGATCACCGGGCGGCGCGAGTTCGGATCGGCGATGTCCGGGTTCATGCCGTCCCGCTGAAACTCGTCGACGTGGTTGTTGAGGTCCTGGCTGCTCGTGTAGTAGACGTAGAACTTGCCGCTCGCCGCGTAGTCAGGGGCAAAGGCCATGGACAGCAGGCCCTGCTCGCCACCGAAGTGGACGTTCGGAACGGTGAGGAAGGGCTGCGATTGGAGCGCCCCGTCGTCGATGACCCGGATCACGCCTCCTTGCTGGACGACGAAGAGGCGGTGCTGGTCGCCCGCCGGCCCGGCCACGAAAACCGGAGAAGAGTAGGGCGACCCCGGGATCGCGACCAACATCATGGTCTGCGGGCTGGCCGAAGCCCCACCCTGCGCCCCGAAGAGCGCCAGAGCGGCCAGCCCGATTACGAGCGCCAGCAGCACTCCCCGAGTCCCCCTCACTTCTCGAAGGATACGCCCCTCTTCGTAATAGGTAAACCTCTACCTGGCCCGACGCAGCGGCGTCACGAACACCGCCAGCACCGCGCCCAGCAACGCGGCTACGGCGCTCATCCAGAAGGCCGCGGCGAACGCCCCCTCTGCGGGCACGTTCGTCCCCGAGATCGTCTTGGCCGTGAGGATCGCGGCGCCCACCTGCCCGCCGACGACGCCGCCGATCGTCCGCATGACCGTGTTCACGCCCGTGGCGACCCCGGTCTCGATCGGCCGCACCGCATCGACGATCAGCTTCGCCATCGCCGCGAATGCGAATGGCACGCCCGCACCGAGGACGAACATCCCGAGCACGATGTGCCAGGGACGCGAGTGCCAGATGGCGAGGACCGTGATCCCGCCCGAGGCCATGAGCATCCCGAGTGCGAGCGGCCACTTCGAGCCGTAGCGCCTGCCGAGGATCCCGGCGACCGGACCTGAGAAGAACCCGCCCAGAGCACCGGGCAGGAGGTAGAGCCCGGCCTGCGTCGAGGTCGCGCCGAAACCGTAATCCACCATCGCCGCGACCGAGGACGAGAGGCCCGTCGGCGTCTCCACGAAGTTCGGGATCAGGACGAAGGAGCCGAACATCGCGAAGCCGGCGATCATCGCGGTCAGGTTCGTGAGGAGGACGGGACGGTGCGCGAGCATCCGCATGTCGACCATAGGCTCAGGAATGCGCAGCTCGACGAGCGCCCAGGCGAGGAGAGCGACCGCCGCGCCGGCGAAGAGGCCCACGATCCGTCCCGAAAGCCAACCCCAGCTCTCACCCTCCGTCAGCGCCAGCAGCAGGCAGACGAGCCCGACTGAGAGGAGCGCTGCGCCGGGGACGTCGACGCGCGACTCCGTCTTGACCGGCGACTCGGGCACGAAGCGGTGGATGAAGAAGGCTGCGATGCCGACGCCGAGCGCTCCGACGACGAAGAGCCACCGCCACGACAGATGGTCGACGATCAGCCCGGAGAGCACGAGCCCGAGCCCGCCGCCGACTGCGAAGACCGAGGAGACGATGCCGACCGCGACCCCGACCTTCTCCGGCGGGAACTCGTCCTTAATGATCGAGAAGCTGAGCGGAAAGACCGCGCCACCGGTTCCCTGCACCATGCGGAAGGCGATCAGCACCCAGATGTTCGGCGCGACGGCAGCACCGACACAGCCGACGAAGAAGATCCCCAGGCTGATCACGAGCAGCCGCTTCTTCCCGTACTGGTCGCCGAGCTTCCCGAGCAGCGGCGTCGTTACCGAGGCGGTGAGGAGGAAGCCGGTCAGGAGCCATGTCGCCCACACGGTCGTCGTGTCCAGGTCGCGCTGGAGCGCAGGCAGCGCCGGAATCACCATCGTCTGCTGAAGCGCAAAGGCGATTCCTGCGAGCGTCAGGATCGCGAGCGTGACGTTGTAGTGCTGCCGTTCTCTCAAGAGAGGGCTGTGCCGACGAGTTCCTGGAAGCGGGCGACGAGCTGTTCGCTCCCGCTGAGCAGCCGGCCCTCCTCGAGGATCCCCGAACGGACGCCTTTCTGAACGCGCTCGACGAGTGCGCGATCCTCAGCGCCCACCTGCCGGTCGAAGGCGAGCAGCTCCTCCACCCAGTCGCCGTCGGCATCCGGGGTGAAGAAGTAGTCGAGGAAGCCGGACGAGCGCTCCGGGCCCGCCGGCAGCAGCGGCCCGATCGAGAGATTCGGCGTCCCCGCGAACATGTTGATCCTGAGGTTCGGCCAGACGAAGTGGAACTGGGCCTGCCCCTCCCCCGCGCCGCGTGTGTGCGCGAACTGGGACAGGACGTGCTGGCCGGTCGGCTCGAGCCGGTACTCGTCGGGGTCGACGTCGTAGGCGGCGCTGAAGTCCTTGTGCGCGACGGCGCAGTGGTAGCACTCGAGGTAGTTCTCGCAGCCGATCTTCCAGTTCGCGGCGACCTCATACTCGTCGCGCGCGTGGAAGACGAGGCCGTCGACCGGGACGAGCTCGGGCACCGGGCCGAGCGTCTCGGCCAGAGGAGCTGCGTCGGCGTCCGGGTTGACGAAGCAGAACGGGCCCCACGTCTCGAGGCGCAGCGGGACGAGGGACAGTCCCTCCGCCTCGAAGCCCATCTCCCGCTCCGACCGCGGGGCTGCCCGGAGGGAGCCGTCGAGCCCGTACGTCCACGCGTGGTACGGGCACTGGATCGTCTGGCCCGACCCCTCGCCGTCGGCGAGCAGCGAGCCCCGGTGGCGACAGACGTTGAGGAACGCGCGAATCCCCTCCTCGGCGCGGACGACGAGGACCGGCACGTCCCCCGCCCAGGCGGCGAAGCGGTCTCCGAGGGTCTCGAACGGTCCCGTGTGGCCGACGTACTGCCACGTGCGCCGGAAGATCCGCTCCTGCTCGCGGCGCAGCACGTCCGGGTCGGAGTACCAGCTCCAGGGCAGGGTGCGCGGCGCGGGCACGCCCCGAATTTACCGCTGCGGCGGGATCTGGGCTCCGTCGCGCCGCTTGAACCCGTACGAGCGGCCGTTCAGCCCGACCTCGACGAGTTCGAGGCCAGAGGACTCGAGCCAGTGCTCGACACGCTCGAGGCTGTCGAGCAATACGCGGTCTGCTCCGGCGCCACCGTCGAGGTCGACGCAGACCTGGAACCGCTCGCCGCCGAAGGGCACAACTTCCGCGTGGAGGCCGTCAAGGTGCTCGATGAGCGAGAGCGCCAGCGCCGCCGACGGCGCCTCTACGTGGAGCGACTCGGGCACACCTAGTGCTCCGCTTGCGTCTTGAGCGACTGGATGATCTCGGTCGCGAGCTCGTCCAACTCCATCCCTTGCGCATGGGCGGCCGTGCGCAGGAAGGCGGACGCCTCTTCGAGGGTGACCCCGAGCCTCTCGGCCAGCATTCCCTTCACCTGCTGGATCACCACGCGGTTCTCGAGCACCGCTTGCATGGCTCGCGTCAAGGGCTAGCAATCCCTCCGAGCGCGCTTTGCTCGTCGTCATGCGTGTCGTCTCACCGGGCATCGTGCTCCATTCGTTTGCGGAACCGGCCGGTTGCAACGAAGAGAAGTGCCGGCGACTTAGCGGAGAGGACTAGCCCCTGCGTCTGCCCGACTGCTCGCTACCTCCGTCACGAAGTCTACTCGCGACCGGCAGCGAACAAGTTTCGCCGTCCTCGGGCGTCTTCTCACCGGTGAATCCCCTCACCGCCCTCCGCTTAACCGCAGACGAGCAGACGCAGCCGTCTCTCCGAGTCCTCGTCGTCGACGACCAACTCCTCTACGCAGAGGCGATCTCGGTGCTGCTCGGCCAGCAGGACGGCATGGGGGTCGTCGGGATCGCGAGCGACGGCCGGGAGGCGATCGAGCAGGCCGTTGCGCTGCGGCCGGACGTGGTGCTGATGGACATCCGGATGCCCCGCCTGGACGGCATCTCGGCCACCCGCCGGATCCGGCGGCGGCTCCCGGGGACGAGGGTCGTGGTCATGACCGGGCTCACCGGCGACGAGCATGTCGAGCGAGCGCTCGGAGCCGGAGCCGACGCGTGCATCAAGAAGTTCAGCCGCGCGGGCGACCTCGTGACGGCGATCGAGCACTCTTCTGAGGCTCACCGCGGCCGAGCTACTCCGCCGGTTCGGGTAGCTCTCGCATCCTCGGAATCGGCGAGGGCAGGAGCCAGAGGAAGCCCACGATCGCGCCGATGACCGCGATCCAGAGCGTTGGCCGCAGCCCGATCGTGCTCCCGAGGAATCCGCCGATGAGCGATCCAACCGGCCGGACGCCGTTGTTGACGACCATGTACGCGCCCGAGACGCGCGAGCGGAGCCGGTGTGGGACGAGCGCGGCGAAGATCGAGCCGGCGCTGATGTCGAGAATCATCACGCCGAGCCCGCTGCCGAACTCCGCGAGGAAGAGCATCGCGAGGACGAGCGGCTGGGGCCCGCCGGCCAGCGGCACGAGCACGAGCGGCGTCGGGAACAGGATGCAGCCGAGCAGGAAGGTCGGGCCGATCCCGATCCTCCTCCCGAGGCGTGTCGTGATCAGCGATCCGATCACGCCTCCGACCGCCCCCGCCCCGAGGACGAGCCCGAGCGTTCCGGGCCGGACGTGCAGCGAACGGACGGCGTAGAGGATGAACAGCGCCCAGAAGATGAAGTTGAAGAGGTTGATGGTCGCCGTGGCGAGCAGCGACGCCCGAATCGCCGGGGTGCGCATGACGAACCGGGCGCCGGCGACCACGTGCCCGCGCTCGGCCACCTCCGTGGGCGGCTCCTCGGGCGAGATCGAGCGGAGGTAGAACGCGGAGACGAGATAGGTGACCGCGTCGAAGAGCAGCGCGAACGGCGCCTTCAAGGCCTGGACGAGAATGCCGCCGACGCTCGGCCCGGCGACGAACGAGAACGCGCGGCTACCGGCCAGGAACGAGTTCGCCTCGACGTAGCTCTCCCGTGGGACGATCGAGACGAAGAGCGAGCTGTACGAGACGTGGAAGAGCACGGTCAGGCTGCCGACGAGGAACGCGACGACGTAGAGCTGCTGGATCCTGAGCGCGTCGAACGCGTACGCCAGCGGAATCGTCGCGATCAGCGCACCCCGGCCGAGATCGCACGCGATCATCGTCGCCCGGCGGCGGCCGCGCCGGTCGACCCAGGCTCCCGCGTACAGAGCGAAGAAGAGGTTCGGCGCGAGCTCGGCCGCGATCAGGTACCCCATCTGGGCCGCGTTCGCGTGCAGGACGAGCACGGCCGTGAGCGGGACGGCGATCATCGTGATCTGGTCGCCGAAGAGCGAGATCGTCTGGCCCAGCCAGAAGCGCCGGAAGACGAGATTCCCGCGCAGGAGCTGCGGGACGAGCCGCATCAGTCGCGGAATCGGGCCAGCGCCGCCCGGGCGACGCGACTCGCGAGGCGATCCGATGCGGCGCCGACCCCGCGGCCGTTCCAGGTCATGACCGTGACGACGAAGGCGCCGTGACGCGAGTAGACGAGGCCGGTGTCATGTCTCGCGTTCTCGATCCAACCCGCCTTGTGCAGCACCGTCACGCCCCGGCCGCTCACGTACGTCAGGCCCCCTCGCGTGCGCGCGTGCGCGAGCAGGTAGAGGAGGAACTTCGCGTCGGCGGGTGTGAGCGCCCCTCGGAAGCGCTGGACGAGCGCGCCCCGGGCGCCCGCGGCCAGGTGCAGTGCGCGCTCGAGCCGGGCCATGTCCCACGCGGTCGTCGCCTTGCCGATGAAGGAGGGCCGGCCGAAGATCTCGAGCGGGATCGGCGAGCGGACGATCCCGTCCCCTTCGACGATGTAGCCGCCGTACATGTCGCTGTCGGTCAGGCCAAGCTTCCACATCATCGCGTTCACGCGGGCCGAGCCTCCGGAGGTCGAGCCGCCGATCGCCTCGAGCAACTCGTTCGCCGCGCGATCGTCGGAGTAGACGAGCATTTGCCACAGGAGGGTCGCGAGCCTCGTGCCGGACGCGGGAACCCCGTGCAGGCCACGCAGGAGCTCGACCGCGATCGCGAGCTTGAGAGTCGAAGCGGCGGGGAAGCGGGCGCGCGCGTTCCACGACGCTCCCCGACCCGTTCGCAGGTCCTGGACGAAGAAGCCGCAGATCCCCGGAAAGCGGTGGGCGAGACCGCGCACGGTGCGGGCGAGAGCCGGGTCCTCGTACCCGCGCAGCGGCGGAACCGGCCCGGCAAACGGGGCGGTCTCCCGGGGCAGGCCGAAGACAGGCCCGACGAGCGTCGAAGCGCGGTGGCCTTCGGCGTCGACGGCGGTCACGCGCAAGGTGACATCTCGCTGCGGCAGAGAGACGACGAGCACGAACCTGCGCCTGAACACGTTCTTCGTCGCCAGGAGCCGTCCGTTCACGCGGACGAGGACCCGGCGCGTGCCCGGCGCGGCTCGGCCCTCGATCCGCCCGAAGGACACCTCGCGGGGAGCCGGCGAGACGATCGCCGGCGGCGGGAGCGACACGATGCTCATTAGTGCCGCTCGGTCGCCAGGCGCACGCCGAGCGCAACGAGCACCGCACCGGTCACGGCCTCGACCGCGCGCCGGATCGCCGGCCGGCCGAGGAGATCGCCCGCTCTGGCGACCGCGAAGGCGTAGGCAGTCAGCCAGACGAGCGTCATCAGCGAGAAGACGAAGCCGAGGCCGAGCAGGACGGGGAACGCGTGCTGCTGCGGCGCGAACTGCGGCAGCAGGCTCGGGAAGAAGGCCGCCATCTTGGGGTTGCCGAGGTTGCTGAGCAGGCCCTGCCGGAACGCGACACGGCGCCCGAGCGAGCCGCGCCGCACGGCTTCGGCGCGGTCCTTGAAGCGACCGCGGAGCGCAGCGGCAAGCGAGCGGGCCCCGAGCCAGAAGAGGTAGGCGGCACCGAGAAGCTTCACGGCCACGAAGGCGGGCTCGGAGGCAGCGAGCAGCGCCGCAATTCCGACTGCCGTCGCCAGACTCCAAGCCGCCTGGCCGCTCGAGACGCCGATCGCCGTGAAGACCCCGGCGCGCCGCCCGCCGAGAAGCGAGTTCCGGATCGTGAGCGCGGTGTCGGGCCCGGGCGTCACGATCACGATCGCGGAGACGCCGAGGAATGCAGCGAGCTGGCCGGCCACGGCCGCAGTTTCTCAGACGCCGGACCGTCCGCCCCGGGCACATGCCCGCATCCGTAGTTTCCCTTCGCCCTCTGCGGCGTACTGCTCATCGTGATTCAGGCTGCGCCACGATGGCTCGCCCCGCGGATCCGCCGAGGATGTGCGAAACAGCCTAGGGAGGCTCCGATGAAACGCATTCTCACCGTTCTGTTCGCAACCACAGTCATTGCCGGCACGCTGGCGATAGGCGCCGTCGCGCACGGTCCGAGCTCCAAGACAATGACCATCCGCCACCAGATGCGCGGCTGCCATTCGTGGGCCGTCGCCGGCGGACGCTTTGCCCCGACGCAGCGTGTGACGCTCGAAGAGGGCTCGACGCTCCGAGTGGTCAACAACGACGTCATGCCCCATCGCTTCGCCCAGACGCGTGGCGCGCGCCTTCAGATCGTGCACGCGAGGATGAGCCACATGGGCGCAACCGCAACCGTGCGCTTCAACGAGCGCGGTGTCTACAAGTTCACGACGAGGCCGGGCGAGGACTACCCCGCCTTCCAGCACATGAAGACGATCGGCGACGACTACACGCTTCGGCTGACCGTCACCGTCCACTAGCTCCTGACCCGGGTAGCGAGGCCGACCTCAGCGTCGGCCTCGTTCGCTCGTCCGCCGCCGTTGCGACACTGAGCCCGTGGCGTTGATCCGCGAGGAGGCCTCGCGCATCTGGGGCTGGGAAGAGCGACACCGGCGCCTGGTCGGCCGGATGGGGCTGGTCGTCCTCGCGACGCTCGTCGTGGACGCGCTCGGGACGCTCGCGGTCTACTACACCG
The DNA here is from genome assembly GCA_035318925.1 of Gaiellaceae bacterium. Classification (GTDB taxonomy): domain Bacteria; phylum Actinomycetota; class Thermoleophilia; order Gaiellales; family Gaiellaceae; genus VAXT01. The sequence goes on along the minus strand of DATHDS010000006.1, from coordinate 22,702 downwards.
AGCGCCATGCCAGAGGCACGGAAATCACGTCGCTCGGCGACGCGCTCTTCTTCACCAGCGTGCAGCTCCTCACCGTCTCCTCGCAGATCAAGAATCCGCTCACCACGTGGGGACGGGTCGTGGACGTCGCTCTCGAGGTCTGGGCCGTGATCGTCGTCGCCGGATCCGCGGGAGCGATCGCCGCCTTCTTCTCGGAACGCTGATCTGTGTGCAAGAGGGCGGGTAGGGGTTTATTCTCCCCGCCGACCATTTTTCCAGTGAGGGGGGACAAAGTGGCAGCTGGCCGTCGGCTCGTCACAGGCATCCGGAAGAGGTACTCGCGCGTCCGCATCGCTGCGTTCGCCGGACTCGGTCTCGTGGGCGCGCTCAGCATCGCGCTCGCGGCGGCCGCATCGACGCAAAGCTCATCTAAGGCTCCGCTCTCGGTGATCGTGAGGACGGATGTCCACCACGACCTCTCGCCTCCGCTTCGGGACCTGACCCCGGCGGTCGATCGCCACACGAAGTGGCTCAAGACCGAGCACGAGATGCCCGGGCGCGTCACGACCGGAGCACGCGACCCGGTCATCCAGTCCCGCTTCGGCCGCGGCTTGATGCCGGCGCCGACCACCAACTTCGACGGCATCGGCAACGGTGTCGCCGGGTTCACCGTTCAGGCCGCACCGCCCGACACGAACGGCGACGTCGGCCCGAACGACTACGTGCAGACCGTCAACACCAGCTTCGCCGTCTACACCAAAGCCGGGGCCCTGCGGTACGGCCCGGTGACCATCAACACGCTCTGGAGCGGCTTCGGCGGGGGCTGCCAGACGAACAACGACGGCGATCCCACGGTTGTCTACGACTCGATCGCCAACCGCTGGGTGATCAGCCAGTTCTCGGTCTCGACGACGCCGTACCTCCAGTGCATCGCCGTCTCGCAGACGGGAGATCCCACCGGGGCGTACTACCGCTACTCGTTCTCGTACGGCACCGTCGACTTCCCTGACTACCCGAAGATCGGCGTCTGGCCGGACGCCTACTACACGACCTTCAACATCTTCGCGAACGGCGCGACCTTCACCGGCGCGCGGGACTGCGCGTTCGACCGTGGACGCATGCTCCAGGGCCTCTCGGCGACCCAGCAGTGCTTCAACACGGGTAGCACCTACGGCGGCCTCTTGCCCGCGGATCTCGACGGCTCGACCCTGCCGCCGGCCGGTGCCCCGAACTACGCCGTGGCCCTGGGCACGAGCAGCACCACGCTCGCCTACTGGCGCTTCCACGTCGACTGGGCGACCCCGGGCAACTCGACCTTCACCGGGCCGACCGCGCTCTCGGTCGCGTCGTACGCGGATGCCTGCGGCGGCGGAACGTGCATCCCCCAGACCGGGACGACGAACCAGCTCGACTCGCTCGCCGACCGCCTCATGTACCGGCTCTCGTACCGCAACTTCGGCGACCACGAGGCGCTCGTCACCGATCACAGCGTTACCGCGGGCAGCTCGACCGGCCTGCGCTGGTACGAGCTGCGCACGTCGGGCGGCAACCTCACCGTCTTCCAGCAGGGCACGTATGCGCCGGATGCGAGCTATCGCTGGATGGGCAGCATCGCCTCCGACCACAGCGGTGATCTGGCGCTCGGCTATAGCACCTCGAGCTCGAGCCTCCATCCGGAGATTCGGTACACCGGACGGCTCGTCTCCGACCCGGCCGGCACGATGCCGCAGGGCGAGAGCACGCTGATCGCCGGCGCCGGCTCGCAGACCGGCACGCTCCACCGCTGGGGCGACTACTCGAGCATGAGCATCGACCCGAGCGACGACTGCACGTTCTGGTACACGACCGAGTACATACCGGCCAACGGGACATTCAACTGGCGCACGAGGATCGGCTCCTTCAAGTTCCCGAGCTGCGGCGGACCGCCGCCACCGCCGCCACCGCCTCCGCCGCCTCCGCCTCCTCCGCCTCCTCCGCCCCCACCGCCTGCGCCACCACCGCCTCCTCCTCCACCACCGCCGCCGCCGCCACCACCGCCTCCTCCGCCACCACCGCCAGTGCGCTGCCGCGTGCCACGCGTGATCGGCATGAGGCTCCGCTCGGCCAAGCAATGGATTCGAAGGGCGCATTGCTCGGTCGGCCGCATCCGGAGCACGCGCTCGACGAGAGTCGGCCGCGTGATTGCCCAGCATCCGAGGCCGGGCACGAGGTTGCGGATCGGCGCACGTGTGAATCTCGTCGTCAGCCGCAGGTAGCGCTTACGGTCCGATGGATTGGAGTCGGACCTGTCGTTCGAGGTACCAATCTGGGACCTTTCGCGGACTCCGCTTTACCACTCAACGCTCTCCGCACTGGCTCGATCACAGCCCGCGAATGCCATATACCTCGGTGCGGGTACAAAACGGGTACGTCAGCTCCGTCGCGGGCGGGCACGCGCGTCCACTGCGATAGCTGGTGGAACAGCCAGATTTCCAGCCAAAATGCGCCCCCGTGTGACCACGAGTGGACGGCCGTCCCTCACTTGTCTTTCCCTCGTAATGAAGAGGTCCGGCTCGAATCCAGGCGCCGGCTCTCGTACATCCCCGGACTTCGAGACTACGAAGGATATTCAGAGACGGCTTCACGGGCCGGGCGGCTAGCCGTGCGGGAACGGATAGAGACTCGGGTCGGCCGCGCACTACCCGCCACCTGCGATGTTCGCAGCAACAAACCTTCGTAACAGCCCGGCGCCTCTACGGTGGCGAACTCTCTACGACAAGGACGCGTGAAGCCGCCCGAAAGTCGGTCGTTTCGCGCGGCACGTGGTCGACCGCGACGTTGGTCCTGCCGTGGTCGCTCTTGGTACTAGAGGTCTCGCGTCTCCGGAACCCGTCGCCGCGCACGACGTCCTTCGGCCAGAAGTGCTGTTGCGAGACAGGTATTCAGGACGACAATCGCGGCCATCAGGGAAAGGGCGGCGTTGATGCCGCTGCGCTGGATGACGGCGCCACCGATGTACGGGAAGCCGAAGATTCCGACGATGTAGGACAGCGTGAATACCTGCGAGGCAAACCGAGATCGGCAGCCCGCGATCGCCGGCCATGTTGACGACCATGCTGTTGAGCGCCGAGTAGGTCAGGCCGTAGCCCGCGGCGAAGATCGCTGCTCCAAGCACGTAGAGAAACGAGGCTGCCCTCGTTCGCGCGTAGGAGCACGAGCGCGGCCAGCGTCGCGACGAAAACCGCAAGCACCAGTCTGCCCAACGCGACCCTTCCGATCAGCGGCGCTACAGAGAAGCGAAGGCCGACGGTCGTGAGCGTGAAGACGAGGAAGAAGGTCGCGGGCGACAACCCTCTCGAGTCGGCATAGAGCGTCTGAAAGGTCGACAGACCGGCAAAGACGCACGCCGCGAGCCCGATCATGGCGACCGGAAGAGCAGTCCGCGCGCGCACAATTTGAGTGACCAGCGCACCAGTGAGGGCCATCGCCGTCATTGGCAGCTGCGGCTGATCCCTCAGCGCGCGCTGCGCGATGATCATGATCAGGGCAGCGGCGGCGCAGGTCGCGGCGAAGCCAACGTAGAGGGGGGCGAGCGATCCGACCTGCGCCTCGACCGCGCGGCCGATCAGAGGAGCGGAGCCGAGCCCGAACATCTGCGCGCCCGAGAGCAGCGTCAGGTACTTGATCCGCGCCGCTGGCTGAACATGATGGATCACCTCCACGGGAGCGAGGATGTAGAAGACCGACCAGCCGATCCCCAGGAGAAGACCGCCGAGGTAGGCGATCTCCATGTGCGTGCCGATCAGCGCGAAGCAGATCATCGCCGCCGCGAGGGTCAGGGCGGACATCGCCAGCATGAGCATGAGCCCGACGCGCTCGGCCAGCCGGCCCGCGACGAGAGCCGAGGCGATGGTGGCGACCGTGCCGACGGAGACAACAGCACCGGCGCTCGACGCGGTATGGCCAAGTGCGCGGAGGTGATCGGCGAGCAGAAAGGTCGTCCCATAGGCGCCGGCGAGCACGGTGCCGGCGACAACGAACGGGACGAAAGCGCGACCGGGGATCTTCACGGGCAGTGCTGCGGCAGCGGCAGCCGTCGACTGTTCGGCTACGGTGCCGAGCCCGACAACTCCGACCGTGCTCGCGGAACGGCGATCAGCCGTTGCCACTCCCGATTGGCAGCGTGAGCGTTCCCGAGAGGACTTTCCGCGCCGTCCCGCGCACGGTCGCGGCGACTGGTGGCCGGACGCTGACGTCGATACGGCTCGGCCGCCCCATCTCGACACCCTGCTCGACTACGAGTTCGTCACCCACGAGCTGGCCGCTGTGGGCCAGGTAGAGCGCGAGCGCCGCCGCCGTCGTGCCCGACGCTGGCTCCTCGACGGCGCCTATCGCGGCACATAGATCGCGAACGCGGAAGCGGTTCGCCGCGACCGTCGGCGCCCAAACGCAGACCGTGTCGACAGCGGCGCTCGCGGCGAGCATGCCTATGCGGCCGGCATCGATCGTCAGCATTGCGAGTGCGGCCGGGTCCGCCAGTGGAACGACAAGATGGCGCAAACCTGTCCCGACCACCTCGAGAGCGAGGTCGCCCCGCGCTCGTACTTGCCCGAGCGCCGCCTCGACGTCGGACCAGCCGACAGGCGCAGGCTCCAGGACGCGCAGTTGCTGATCGATCTCGACTTGCCCGTTGCGCAGACGCAAGGGGAAGTCTCCGCCGCGAGCGCGCACGACGCCGCCGCGACCCCATTCCCAGACGCCGGACTCAACGAGCGCGACGGCGAGGGCGACTGTTACGTGGCCGCAGGCGTCGATCTCTCGCTCCGGGGTGAAGAAGCGGACATTCACCGGCGAGCCGGCGGCCGCGCCTGGGCCGACGACGGCGAAGCCTGTCGTCGGCACGCTCATGACAGCCGCGACCGATTGCGCCAGTCTTCGGTCGATCGGTCCGGTCGAGGCGACGACGCCGGCCGGGTTGCCGCCGTCGATGCCGTCCGCGAAGGACGCGTACAGCCAGACGAGGGGTGTGGCGAGATCCTGCCGCTGCACGCGCGTAAGACGCCGCCGCTTGGCGCTAGGCATCCGCTTCCTTCGCCGCGCGCGCCAGCCCATCGAGCACCTCCGCGGCGTTCTTGTCGGGCGCGATTGGGTAGAAGACCTTGGTGATCCGCCGTTTCTTGGCGATCAAGGTCAGGCGCTTGTAGAAGCTGTGGCCACAGGCGCTGAACGTTGGCAGTTCGCGCGGAAGGATTCGTGCCCGGTTCACGCAGTTCCACAGCCCTTCGTCAGCTATTTCGCCAATGACTCCTGAGCGAGATCGTCGTCGATTGCTCGCAACGGTCACCAGCTGGCTCGACGCGATCGGTTGGGCGGTGCGCGCAGCGATCGTTGCGACCGGCACGGACATGCGACCCGTGGCATATTACATTAGCACTTTCCAATGAACGTCCTAGTACAAACAGCCGCGCTTGGATCCGCTGAGCTGCGTCTGCGTCAGCTCGAGCCAAGCGATCAGCAGCGTGTCCTCGCGGTCGTCGACGACTGGTGGGGGCGGCCGATGCCCGGGCTTCTGCCGGCTCCGTTCTTCAGTCACTTCCGAGACACCAGCTTCGTCATCGAGCGCGATGACGAGTTGGTCGCCTTCCTCGTCGGCTTCCTGTCGCAGACGAATACAGACGAGGCCTATATCCACGCCGTCGCCATCGCGCCGCCGTTACGTGGTCAAGGCCTCGGCCGCCTGCTCTACCAGCGCTTCGTCGAGGTCGTGGCGCGCGACGGTCGGCACCGGATTCGTGCGATCACCGCACCGGTCAACATCGTTTCGCTGGCCTTCCACCGCCGGCTCGGATTTAGGGTCGCCCTGCCGGACGAAAACAGCGACGACGCCCGCGCCGAGCTCGTCCTCGAGGTACCACGGCGGGCGAGGGTCGACGTCTCCTCGACACCCTCGGATGGGAGCGACGAGGTCGGTGTTGACACTGAGGCCGAGCAAATTGCAGCTGATGCAGTTGACGATGGCCGACGAGTGATTGACGTCGCGCGCGCGCGCGCAGATACGCCCGGCGTCGCCCACGTGGCGCACCTGAACAACGCGGGCTCAGCGCTGCCGCCGCGGCAAGTGCTCGCCGCCGTCGTGGAGTATCTCCAGCGCGAGGCTGAGATCGGCGGGTACGAAACTGAAGCTGAGCGGCAGAACCAATGGGAGCACACATACGACGCGCTCGCGCGGCTCCTCGGTGCGGAGCGCGACGAGATCGCCGTCGTTGAGAACGCGACACGCGCCTGGGACATGGCTTTCTACGCGTTCCGCTTCTCCCCCGGCGATCGCATCCTGACGGGCCGGGCCGAGTACGCCTCCAACTGGATCGCGCTGAAGCAGGTCGCTGACCGGACAGGCGCGCGGCTCGAGATCGTCCCCGACGACGAGCACGGTCAGTTCGACGTCGCTGCGCTCGAGCGCCTGCTCGACGACCGCGTGAAGCTCGTCTCCCTCGTGCACGTGCCAACGCAAAGCGGCTTAGTGAACCCAGCCGCGGCGGTCGGCCGCGTCACTCGCGGGGCCGGCGTACCCCTTCTCCTCGACGCCTGCCAGTCCGCCGGGCAGCTACCGCTCGACGTAAACGAGCTCGGCTGCGACATCCTCTCCGGTACTGGGAGGAAGTTCCTGCGCGGCCCGCGCGGCACCGGGTTTCTCTACGTTCGGCGGAGCCTGCTCGAGCAGCTCGAGCCACCGCTTCTCGACATGCGCGCAGCGGACTGGCAGGCCGACGGCAGCTACGTGATCCGCGGAGATGCCCGTCGGTTCGAGAACTGGGAAACGTACTACGCCGGCAAGGTCGGGCTCGGTGTCGCCGTCGACTACGCGCTCGGTCTCGGGCTCGACCGGATCTGGGAGCGCATCCAGTTGCTTGCGACCCAGCTGCGCGGGGCGCTGGCCGAGCTCAGCGGGGTCACTGTCCTCGACCGAGGCGAAGTGCTCGGTGCGACGGTTACCTTCACCGTCGACGGCATTTCGCCGTCCGAGGTGCAGCGGCGCCTTGCGTCCGACCGCGTCAACGTGTCGGTGATGGAGGCGCTGTCCGCGCGACTCGACTATGACGCGCGCGGGATCGAGGCGGCCGTGCGCTCGTCGGTGCACTATTACAATGACGACGGCGATCTGCGGCGCCTCGTCGAGACCGTTTCTCGATTACCTGCATGAGGCAGATTGACTGCGGGACCGTCTGGCCGGACGGCGACGGCGAGCCCTGCGAGTGTCACCCGCAGTCAGCGAACCTTCCGTCATCGCGGGAGACTCGGCTAGTAACTGGCCAGTCGGAGTCCCGGTTTGGACACGGTCAAGAAGTTAGCAACGGCGGCGACGTTCTAAGGCAGGAGCGAGCCGCTCGAGCCAGCATGATTCGAGCGTGTGGGCGAGAGCGGATCGGCGCGAGCGTACGATCGCGCCAAACGAGTAGCGGCCACAGGACGCCGAGTGCGATCGCGAAGCGCGCCGCTGCGATGAAGAACGGCTCGGCTTCCTTGAGCAGGAGCTTCGTGACGACGAAGCTTGAGCCCCAGATGAGCGCGGCCGCGACGAGAGCGAGGACAGCTCTGAGACGGGCTGTCGGAGAAACGCCGCTCGCCGTCAGCCCTCGAGCATGGTTCCCAGCGTTGATGTCGTTGTCGTCGTCCATAAGTCGGTCCACAAAAAAGCCCCAGGCAAATCGCCTGAGGCTTCGTCGCCTCGCACGCACCCTTCGCCGAGCCCGCCGCCGTAACTGTAATACCCCTCGCAGTGGAGGGCTGTATGGCATTTTCGCCTCCGGCCGACGAAGTGCCAGGTAACACGCTTGCGCGCGCTGGGCTGACTGTCTGCATGACGGACCCGCGCGGCGAAGAGCTGATAGCGCTGTGGCGACCGCCGCAAGGTCATGGGCTCCGTGACTTCGGGCTCGGACAGCTCTCCTCGTCACGGAACTGCGAGCGAGTGAGGCCAACCAGAAGTCAACGGTGCAAGGCTCTACCGGTCCACGCTCGACTTGAGTGGGTGCGGCTCCGGCGGGACTTGCGCCTTCCGCCGTCCCGGCCCAAGATCCGGTCTTCGGGTAAGAACGTCTGGGAGGAGAATCGCGATGGCAATCGAGCGATCGAAACGTCCGATCGCCGCTTCACGGATGGCGGCGATGGCGCGAAAGCTCCTGAACGCCTCACCCCTTTGCGCGATCGCGACGGTGGCGTCCGAAGGCCGCGCCCATGTCAACACGGCCTATTTCGCGTGGAGCCCACAGTTCGACCTCGTGTGGTTGTCGGAGCCGCGCGCGAAGCACTCGCGGAACGTTCGCGCGAATGACACGGCCGCGGTTGCCGTCTACGACTCGAGTCAGGTGTGGGGAAAGCCCGATCGCGGAATCCAGTTGTTCGGTTCGGCCCACGAGGCCGACGGCGCGGACGTCCAAGACGCCGAAGCGCTTTACGCAAAACGATTCCCCGATTACCGCACGAGCGATCTGAGCGCCTATCGCTTCTACCGCTTCTGCCCGCGCCGTCTCAAGCTCTTTGATGAGCGGGTACTCGGCACCGGCGTTTTCGTGACAGCAAGCATCGCTGGCGAGGGTCGGTTGGCGTGGGAGCGGACGGAGATCTACCGCCAGGCGGTTTGACCGCGGCGCCTCGAGTTGCGCGTGTGTGACGCTGCGATGCCTTGTGGTGCGGCTCTTTGTATCCACTCACATCGAGTAGCGAGACCGGTTGTCACAGACCGACGAGCACCCCGAACTAGCTGGCGGATCAGACGAGCAACATCTCGTCCTCGCCGACTTCGACGCGGTCGAAACGCGCGCGGCGTACCAATCGAGGCGGGTGGCCCGGCGTTCGATGGCGCTGGTGACCTCACTTTAGCCGTGCGGACGCGGCCCCGCCGCCGTCGAGGCAGATAAGGGCGGGCCGAGCGCGAATGCCGGCCCGTGGCGGAGTCGCTCCAGCCCAAGCCCGGAAGTGAACAGGCGTGCCGCTTCGCGCACCTCGAGCGCGCCCTCGGCGGTGTCCATTGATTCGGGCCGGCGCGGACGAATTCGAGGCCACGCTCGGGCAACTCGACGGTCGGGCCCGGCGCTTGTAAAGCTAGCTCGCCCGAGCATCTACGGTCAGATCTGCGCGAGCAGCGTGGCCGCATCGTCTGCCGTCAGTGAGGCGAGAGCCCCTCCGGTAAAACGCTCGTCGTCAGAAACGTCTTGCAGTGCCCAGTCAGGAAGTTGCCGGTACTCCCGCAGCTCGTCGTCTGTCTCGAAGTCGAGCCCGGCGAGGATGAGGCCGGCCAGCTGCCCATCGAACACGTTCAGGCTGTAGACGCGTCCATCCTGCTCGAGGTGACAGCGGCGTTTTTGCAGTTCGCGTGCCGGTAGGACGGCGAAGACCTCGTACTCGGCGGCCGACAGATAGATGTTCGTGATCGTCATGCGCGAGAAGTCGGGCGCCGCCGGCGACTCCTTCTGCCCCAGCTTGAAGACGCTCTCGCCGCCGGCGAGTGGCTGCATCCGCCGCAGCCGGAGGCGCGTGTCGATGGTGTAGCGGTCGGTGATGCGCCAGCCGCTGTCGGGCACCAACCGCTCGGGAAGGTGCTCGACGAGGAACCGACGCTCAAACTCGAACCGAGCGTATTTGCCTGCTTTGCCGCTCATCGAGCAGACCCATGCCTTAACCGACGGTCCCATGAGCCGCCTTTCGGGTTCGCGTGGAGCCGACCTCTAGCTCTCCTAGTGCATCTGCGCCAGCCCACGAGGCCGTGCTGCGTGCGCGCACGTCGGCTACCGGGTTGCGATCGTGCCCACGAGTTGCAGGGGCGGATGAACAGCGTCGCTCGACCGGTCGAAGAATTCGGGCCAGTCCTTCGTCGGCGCAGCCTGCGTGGGGCTTTCCATGGCGATCAAAGGCCAGGGAGTGTGGGCGCGCGATGCGTTCGGCAACATCAGCGCCCCCCGCTGCTGCTCTAATTCTTGGCGGGCGCCCATTGCGACATGCAGTGCATCAGCGCCGCATGGGAGGTTCGGTCGACGCAGGCTAGCTGACGCACTACCGGTGGATTGGATCAGTGAGGCTCTCGTCCGCGAAAACGCCGCCGGCTCTGATTGCCGCTCAGGGCGTCAGGCGCTCGTTTCGATGTCGTACGGCGCGCTATGAGAACGCCCCGAGCTGACGAAGCATGCTCAGGTCGTCGCGCACCGCCCAATGCTCGCGGATCCTGCCGTCGGTGACGCGATAGATGTGGATGTGCTTCACGGTGTAGGACTGCCCATTGCCAGGGAACGTGAAGCCGAACACGTGCAGCTCCTTGTGCACTTTGCGCGTGATCGCCATGAAGGCGACGACGAGGTCGTCCTCGGCGACCAGAAACTCGATGATGTTTGCTGTCCCCGGAGCTTTGCCGACGTCGGCAGCGAGCTGCTTGAAGTCGTCCGTGCCCGTCCTGCCGGTGACGTGGTTGTAGAAGTCGGGGGCGAGATACTCGTCGACCGCGGCGACGTTGCCCTCGTCGAATACCTCACGGGTGTAGCGGCGGACCAGTTCCTTGTTTTCCTCGATGCTCGCTCTGGCTCCTTTTCGTCAGACCGGCGCGCCGGACCGGACTGGATCAGCGAGATCCTACAGCGGTTAGTAGTCGAGCTTCTGGGAGCCAACAAGGTGCGGGTGACCCTTGCGCGCGCGGCGCGCGTCTACGCCACCAATCGTGAGTCTCGCCGACCGGACCGCTCTCCCGAAGAACCCGAGCCAAGCCACACCTGCGACTGTGCCGGCGCGCTAACCACTAGCCCACCGTCACGCAGGTCACGTCACTCGTTCGTGAGCTGCAAGTTCTCTGGCGCGTCGCTTCTGAAGCTTGAAATGGAAGCGCGTGGTGCAACCGACAACGGGGCCGTACTCTTCGTTGCGGTCGGGGGGTTGAAACCCTGTGTTGTAGCGGCGCGCCAGAGGAGGCGGGGAGCTGGTGAAAGAGGCTCTCGTTCGCGGGCACGTAGTCACCGCGATCGACGTTCGACTCACAGCCGAAATGCTTAATAGGGCAATTATCGCCATGAGCGCAAACGCCGAGCGACCTTCTCATTTGTGGGGGATTAAAAGCGACCGGTAAACGGTTTCGACGCCTCTCCGTGTAGCTGAGAAAACACCCGCAAATCGGTGGTTTATAGGCGGAGGTGAAGGCGGCGCGTTTCGGCCCGTGTCGGTGGCTCTTGTTATCACCTTGTTGACACCCCGCTGCTCCGTCAGCGTCGATCGACCTACTCCTTACCCTGACTCATCAAACCGCTCTTCCAGAGGAGTCCGAGCCCATCAGCGTGTGCCACGTAATTCGGCGGTGGCCCGCTCGCGCATGGTGGCCGCGAGGCGATCGTGCCCGAGCGACTCATGCACCTGGGCGAGCTCGCGGCAAAGGGGCACGAGGAAGTTCGGCTCCCACGGCAGCATCGCGTTGAGCGAGCGATCCGTGTTGAGCCGCTCGTATGCCCGCTCGAGCGCCGCCAGGGCGGCCTCCGCCTGCCCGGTCAAACGCCACACGCTCCCAAGGACGAGATCGCGCATGAAGTCGGGGATGACCAGCTGGAGCGCGTGGTCGTGCACGAGGGCGCGAGCCTGCCCGGCTGGCAGCGTCGAGAGGGCGTCGATCCAGGGCCCGATGCTCGGCATCGACGTCGGGTCGAGCTTCCCGCCGAGACCGCTCGCGTGGAAGAAGGAGCCCACAATGGTCACTCGGCGCTCCTCGTAGATCACACGGCGCGACCGAAGCTCGCCGGTGTCGGCGTCGGTGCTCGCGTAGAGGTCTATGAGGAACGCGCAGATCGCGTCGGCGGCGCGGTAGTGCAGTGCCGCGTCGGCCAGGCCGAGGTAAAAGCGTTCGAGGCTTGACTGGCGCCTCGTTGAGTCGAGCTGCCGGTCGGCGGTGAGCTCGAGGGAGCGCATGGCGTCGCGCGCTGCCTCCAGGCCGCCGGAGTTCGAGAGCTCGAGCTCGAGCGCGTAAAAGCCCGGCGCGAGCGGCGGCCCGAGCTGCCCGAGGGTGATGGGAAACGCGGCGATCTGCTCGCGTACCTTGGTCGCGTCGCGTGCGAGGACATGGACGTCCCCGGGGCCCAGGTCAGGCCTTACCGTGCGCAGGACTCCGGCAGAGATCGCGAGCCTAGGGTCGTCGACCTGGAGGAGGAGCACGAGCGTCGCGAGTGCGTCGAAGGTGGGCTCGAAGGGGAGCCGCCAGAACGTGAACTCCTGCCGTACTTCCTTCATTGCCGACTCCACCCAGCCTCGGGCTGCCTCGGCGCTCGCGAGCAGCGACTCGAGTTGCCCGACCGGGATCTGGATCGGCTGGAAGATTCCGTGCAGGGCCGATGAGTCGCTCAGGCCGTAGTACTGCTCGGCCGCATCGACTGTCTCGCGCACGCGGAGCCCCTCGTACAGCTCGGGACCGCGATCGCGAAGCCGGCTGGCCGTGTCCTTCAGCTGCTCGAGGGCGACGCCCTGGACGTCGAGGAGCGCAAGGACGTGGACGTCGGCTTCCTCCGCCCAGTCAGGGAGCTCATGGCGCGTCGTGACGGTGCCGTGCTCCGCCACCCAGTAGCTGGTCGATGCGCCGGAGACGACGGCCATCACGAATCGGTCGGTCGCCGGGTCGCCTGGCAGGTCGACCGTGCTCCCCGCGATCATGCTGTCGACCTGGACGGGCTGCTCGGCGAGCAGTAGGCGGGCGATGTGCAGGGTCCGGGCGAGGAGCGCCTGGGGCGGGTCGTCCGCGAACCCCGGCGCGCCCATTGGTTATCTGCGCCCGAGGTCTAATCGGTCGGTGAGCCGGGGCGCGAGCTCCGTCGCCCGCTCTGGCGTGAACCCGTTCTCGACAAGCGCGGCCGCGATCTCATCGACCCCTGCCGCGCGGCTCTCCTCGCGGGCCGCCTCGGTTAGCTCGGCGCCGAGCTCCTCGGCCTCGCGCAGAGTCTCATCGATCTCAGCTCCGAGGTTGGCCGCCTGTTCTAGTACTTCGGCAGGGCGCCCGGCGAGGAGAGACGCGGCTCGCTCGCCGAGCGCATCGACACGCGCGTTGACAACCCGCACCGTGCCGCGGCCCAGCCGATCGCCGAGCGTGTCCGGATCGAGGCCCGCCTCCTTCGCGGCCGCCCTCAGGCCGCGGATGTAGCCGCGCAGAAACCGGTGTGCGATCATCCCGGCGGCGGCGAGCGCCAACTCGATCCCTGTCAGGTAGAGCTTGTCGAACGACGCCCCTTGAGCGAGCCGGAAGCGGTCGGCGTCGAGGCCGATCTCGTCGGCGACCTCGTAGAGGACGTCGGCGCCGGCGTCGGTTCCCATCGGCTCCGAGTCTCTCACGCCTTCGGTGTATTGCCTATGTGCGGACCTTCTTAAGCTGGATGGCCGATCTGGCCCGTGCACGAGTTCGCCGGGCTGTGAGCGCTCGACGTGCCCGGGCTCGAGCGTTCCTTGGCCATCGGGCTGCCAGTGACCTGACAAGCACGTACAAAAACTCGCTCAAGATCCGAGCGGGTGGCCGCTACGCTTGGCGAGGACAGCGGTTGTCTTCAAATTCGGTGGGTGACACGCGCCATGGCTGACTTCACCTGAGGCGTGCTCGGCTGCGCCGTGCGGATTTAGTGTGTAGCGGATGCACGCGATCCAACTCAGCGAGGCGCTTACGTTCTGGACGGCGCCCCATCCGGCTTGGAGGCCGAACCCGGAGTGGCCGGAAAACGTCGGATTCGCGAGCTGGTTAGCGCCGGATTCCTTTGTCTTGATCGATCCGTTGGTTCGGGACGATCTGGACCCGGCAGCCTGGCAGCCGTTTGATCGCGCGGTCTCCGATTCCGGCCGCCCCGCTGCGGTGCTGCTCACGGCTCCGTGGCATGAGCGTAGTGCCCAAGCTGTTGCTGCGAGGTATGGAGCAAGCGTCTGGGTTCATCCGCAAGGGCGTGGTCACATCGGTGCATTGCCTGAACTCAGGGCGCTGCCGACCGGGATCGAGGCGTTCGTGCCCGGTGGAATGGACGAAGGGCAAGTGGCGTTTCACGTCATTCCCGAACGGGCGCTCGTTGTTGCGGAGTTCTTCCTCGGAGTCGACGGCGGGCTGCGAGTCCGCCCGTCTCCGGCAACCGAAGACATGCCTGCGTTCGCCGCTTCTCTCAATCAGCTAAGGAAAATGGCGATCGATCGTGTGCTCGTTGCGCACGGGCCGCCGGTGTTAGTGGGGGCGCGCGAGGCGGTAGCTGCGGCCTTGGATGCCTTCGCCTTCGAGCACGCTCGTTAGACAGCACTCACGGCGCCGACGCTCGGGGCGCGATCGCGATCTGCGCCAACGCGCAAAAGGCGGGCGTGGCGCTTACGAGTTCTGCCTGCCAGTTCGAGACGTGGATCTTGGAAGCCGGCGCACCTGCGGGGCTGCCTCCCGACGCTCCACCCAATCTTCCCGGTAAACGGCTAGGGCCGCAGCGGACGCGGCCGCCCCAATACGTCCACATCATCATCTACGGCACCCGCGGCAATCTAACGGCGATGTTCCCCTTCGTCTGGCCGCCTACCCACGCGCAACAAGTCACGGATCGGGTGCTCCGTGCAGACCGCGCGCGCGCCATAGGTCTCGGTCGCCGACGATGGGGGGACACAACGGCACCCTCATATTGGCACCTCCTCTCGTGTTCGGCGGCGAGAACGGCGACCACCTGATCTTCAGGTGGAACGCCGGAGGAATCGACCGTGCGGTCAGCCTCCATTCGTGGTCGCCGCTCCGGGAGACGATCGCAACACTGCGGAGCATCATCGCCTCGCGCGCCCGCCGCCGACACTAGTGACCGTTCGACGGTGAATCCGGCACAACGCTGCCAGCCTTGTGCGTGAGCGTTCCTTGATTCCCCATGCGTTGGCTCAGATCTCGGTCGCCCGTGCCGATGATGATGACGTGAGATTCCTGCGGGCAATAAAGGTAGTCGGATGGGCGGTCCTCGCAGTCGCGGTCCCAATCGCAATCTTTGACCCTGACGCGCGACCGAGCGCTCACGTGCTCGTCATTGGAGTTGGCGTCGGTGCCGTAATCGGAGTCGCGGGTGGGCTGGTCTTCAGGTACTCCCTTCCGCTGGAGCGGCGCCTACAGTTCTTCAGGTCGCTGAGCCTACGACTCGCGCGCCGCCTCATGCCGCCACCAAAGGACACCGAAGGCACGTCGTGACTGCGCTCGCCAAGACGTAAACGCTCCACGCTCCGAGCCCGGTGGGGTCGCCAACTTCCTGGCCTGCGACGCGAGGAGTGGCTCCCGGCGCGGCGGGATTGACGCCCGCACCGACCGGTCCCTCTTCAGCAGTTTTTTCATATCCACTCAAAGGAAGTACCGACACGCGGTGGTACTCGACGTGAATGGATATGCCGACCCACGTTGCCAGCCCTAGCGAGACGAACAAGGGGCTCGTGGAAACAACGGCGAAGCGAGAAACTTGCCGGCAGAGCGTTGGCGCCGACAAAATCCGCCAATGGCCGCGCTACTCGAAGTGGCGTTGAACGGTGCGCGCAGCGACGCCGAGCACCCAGCGATCCCGCGCACCCCGACGCAGATCGCCGCCGCCGCTCGCGACGCCGTCGCCGCCGGTGCGATGGTGATCCACACCCATGTCTTCGACGGCGACGGCCGGGAGACGTTTGCCGCCGATGCTTGCGACGCCGTCATCGCGGCCATCCGTCAGGCCTGCCCAGGCGTCCGGATCTCGCTGACGACCTCGGCCGAGATCGAGCCCGATCCGAAGCGGCGGCTCGAGCTGATCTCTGGCTGGAGGGAACTCCCCGATCTGGTCACCGCCAACCAGGGCGAGGAGGGCATCGTCGAGCTCTCCGAACACCTGATCGGGCGTCGCATCGGGATCGAGGCAGGCCTGCTCGAGCTAAAGGACGCCGAGGCTTTCGTCGGCGCCGGGATCGCCGACCGCTGCGTCCGCGCGCTGATCGAGCCACTCGACGCCGAGGCCGACGATGCTGTAGCACTCGCCGAGGCGATGGAGCAAGTCCTCGAAGAAACCGGCGTCAGGATCGAACAGGTGCACCACGGCGACGGCATCGCGAGCTGGGCGGTCAACGAGCGCGGGCTCAGGCGCGGCCACGGGATCCGTACCGGTCTCGAGGACACGATCGTACTCCCCGACGGCCGCCGCGCTGCCGACAACGCCGAGCTGGTGCGCGCGTCGATCGCATTGATGTCGCGACTGGCCAGCGACTACTAGGAGCGCCGATTGCGGTCGTGTCGAACCCTGCGTACTGGAGCTCTTGCGCTCACAACGCAACTTGCCCGCTGATGCACGTAACCGTCCCGCCGCCGACCCAGATGGTCCCGACGACGCCGAGGTCGAGCTCGACGAAGCCGGGCTCGAGCCGGAGGACGTCGTCCGCGCTTGGAAGCAGAACGGCGACCCAGCCCGGCCCGTTATCAGCCCAGGCCACCTCAACGATCTCCCCCCGGTCGATACGCAGCCTCGCTGCGATCTCCTCGACGACCTCTTCCTCGACAGCACCGCTACGGATCAGCGGCGGTGCCGCAAACGCGAGACCCGCTTCTCCGCGCCGCACCGGAATGAGCCCGGCACCGCACTCTTGCACAATCAGATCGTCGTGCTTCGGCTTGCCGGACGCGGAGAGCTAGGCGTGACATGTTCCAAGGGTCGGGTGGCCGGCAAACGGCAATTCCGACGCTGAGCCGGTGCGTGCCTCGGTCTCCGAAGCGCTGGTGAAGATTCGCACGCGATAGTCCGCCTCCGGTTCCGTCGGGGGAAGCACGAAGGTTGCCTCGGAGAGGTTCGTCCAACGAGTGAACCGCTGCATCTGGTCGGTCGTCAGACCGTCGGCGTCGAGCACGACGGCAACGGGGTTGCCTGCATACGGCGTCGCGGTAAAGACGTCGACTTGCCGGAACTGGCGCTCGACCGGGACGCTTCCGGTCATCTCGCCTCGCAACTCGTCTGGTGACTCCCGCCGACCGAGAGATCGCCCTCGAGCTTCGAGCTGTCGCGCTGGCTGAGAATGCGGGCAAGAACGGCTGCGCAGTCGTGGTCGCCGAAGCCGGCGCGGTCGGCGTCGACAAGCCATGTCCTTATCGCGTCCGTTATGCGGAGCTCAACGCCGAAGAACTTCGCAGCTTCCGCGATCAGTGCAGCGTCCTTGCGGGCGAGCTCCAGCCTGAACCGTCGCGAGTAATCGCCGCGTTCGATCGACTGGCGCCGACGTTGGGCTTGAGCCGCGAGTGGCGTCGCCGCGAGAACATCGTAGGCCCTGTCTCGCTCGAGGCCCAAGGCGTCGGCAAGCGACCCCGCCGCGCGCGGCGCGACGGATCGCTTCTGATGATGCGATTCTGAAAAACGCCGCTTCAGACCTAGTTCGGTACGGGTTTGGACGTTTCCTCTCGAGACGGATGTCGCCTTCCGGCTCTTGTGCGACATCGAGCGCGCAGCCTCGGCCGACGGTGCGCATGTCCGGCGCCTTTGCCCGAACTAACGAACGGCGACAGCTCGAGCGGCAAGAGCGCGAGCTTGGCATCGCTGAGTGGCTCGCTCAGCTCAAGCGAGCCGCTACCTGCCTGGTCGCTTCGGCGGAGGGAGCAGGCCGCCTCGCAAGCGCCTGCTCCGCGGGCAAGGCGGGAGGAGCATCGCCGGGCCTCCTCCCTACACCGGCGGACGCTGCCCCCGCTCGAGCACGTCGTTGTCGAGCGCTCGCGTGAGGATCGCCGGGTCGATCAGGCCGACGACGTTCTCAAGGGTGCGCAAGCCGGTGGCCTCGATCACGGCCCGCATCCCGCCCCCATCGGCGACGACACGGGCAGCCTTCTCGTCGCTTTGGCTGTGCCGATCGGCCCGGGTGAGCGGCTCGCGTGCATCGTGCTCGTCGAGCCAGGCCTCGTACTCGCTGCGAGGGCGGCGTCGGCGGGAAGTGCGCTCGGCCACGACAGCGCGGGCGCGGCGTGCCTGCTCGCGCTCGGCCGTGGCCTGCTCCTTGGCCTTCCTGCGTAACCTCCTGTTCCAGCCGCCGCTCGGCCGAGCGGCGGGACGCTGCGGCTCGCTGCTCGGCCCGCAGCTGCGGTCCCGAGAAGCGTAAGTCTCTCGCCGCGCCGGGCGGTCGTCACGGGGCTCGACGTTCTGAGCACACCGAGCCCTCATAGCCTCAGCAAGTATCGTTTGCAGCTTGCCGCATGGAACTCGCTACCTCGCATCGGCTATTACCTTGTAGATGACGGCACCCACCGGATCTGACAAAGAACTGTGGCAGCTCGTTCAGGCGAATGATCGCCACGCCTTTGGCGTCCTATTCGAACGCCATGCCGAGGCGGTCTACAACTACTCCTTCCGTCGCACCGCTGACTGGGCCGCTGCCGAGGATTTAGTCTCGTCAGTATTCCTCGAGGCATGGCGGCGTCGAGCCGACCTCGAACTTACGAGCCAGAGCGAGCGCCTGCTGCCCTGGCTCCTGGGCGTAGCAACGAACCTTCTTCGAACGCGGAATCGTTCCGCAGCTCGCCTCGCCCGAGCTTTGCTGCGCGAGCGCACTGGCAGCGACGAACCTGATTTCGCCGACGATGCTGTGAGGCGCGTTGCTGATGCACAGCGAATGAAGGCGGTTCTCTCGTTAATCCGCGCTCTACCGCGCGGCACGCAGGACGTGTTGGCGCTGTATGCGTGGGCTGGCCTTAGTTACGAAGAGGTCTCAGCTTCCCTCGGTATCCCAATTGGGACAGTCCGTTCACGCTTGTCCCGAGCTCGACTTTACCTGGAGAAACTTGAGCCCGTGATTGTCCCCCGAAAAGAAAGCGAGGTGCCAAATGAAGCCTGGTGACGAAGTATTCAGCGGACTTGATGTTCCTGCCGGGCGGACGCTGCGAACCGAAAAGCTCGCGGCGCTGAAGACCAACGTTCTTCACCGCATCGGGCCAAGCGGATCCGTCGATCCGAAAGCCCCGTCGGCAACTCGGTTTCGCATGGCTCGCCATCGCCTCCTCGTTCCGGTGATGGCGGCAGTGATCTTCGGTGCTTCTGCCGGTTCGCTAACGACAGCTTACGCCGTGGCTGGGTCTGGGGCACCTTCGGCAAGCCCTGAGTCGCTGACGACGATTAGTACCGAGGGCACCCCGGTTCCGCTCACCAGCCGGCTTCGGGCACTTCCAGACTCGACAGCCCAGGCGTTCCTGATGGCCACGCTCGGTCCGACGGCCTACTTCCGTGTGCCGCTTGCAGACGGTGGCGCGTGCTTCTACACCGGGAGGGCAACAGACGGAGAAGCGTACGAGCTTGGCGCCGGAAGCTGCTGGACGCCAGCGCCACGTTTTCCTATTCTGGATCTCAGCCCGATTCAGGCCAGCGGTTCAGGCGGCTTTCAGGTTCTCCAAATTCAAGGATTCGCAGCCGATGGCGTGAGCACCATTGCCGTCAAGGATTTGGACGGAAACGTTATCGCTGAAGCGGCCGTGCACAACAACGTCTATAAGATCACTGCCTACCCGCCGGGAGGAGTTTCCGAGCTAGTTGGGCTTGATGACGGAGATCACGTAGTTCAGCGAATCACCTATAGCCGCTGAAACCCAACAGCGTCGGCAGAGAACCAGCACCGTACCTCGCCGCGAACAGAAGCTGGCGCTCCAACTCGCCACGAGGCTAACGGAGCGCCAGCTCTGCTTCTTTCTCGACGTACGTTTTACTCTTGAGGCCGCAGATCGTAGGTGTCCACTGCGTGCCCCGCCGCGTCAAAGGACGTGATCAGCCCAAGCGGCTGCGCCTCGCGAAACGTAATTGAGCCAACGTTGTTGCGGACAATAATCCTACTGCCTGCAACCTTCACTTCAGTAATGCCGTCAGCGGCAATTACGTTCAGTCTGTAAAGGCGCATGTCAGAGTCCTTCAGGACCCGTCCGGGACCATCGGCACCGACAACCGCATCGTAGATAACCGGATACTCCGCTGTGGGGAAGCCACTAAACCCGCAAGCGAACTCTCCAATGTCGCCGATCGCGTCGGCGGGCCCGACTCCGAAGCACTGGCCTTGGCCACGCACATCGACCCGGTAGAACGCCCGCCCGCTTGCCTTTCCAAGAAGATAGGCCTTCTCGACGCGGGGTGAAGTGAGCTGGCCTAAAGCCACAGGTTGTCCGGTCCGGAGCTGGGGGAAAGCTACGCCCTGAGCCTCGGACTTGGTCGTGATGAACCCGGCAAGCACGCCAAGAGCCGCGAGGGTAGACAGGATTACTCCCGCTGTAATATGTGTCCTCGTTTGTCTCATCATTCCTCTCTTCTACGTGAATCCGAGAACGCGAGATACTGTGCTCGTCCCGGTCCAGTAGTACTGGCTCGACTTGATGTAACACGGGTGAGCGCACGACGTGAAGTAGTTCCAAGGCAGAATATCGGCCATGATGTACGTTTCCCAAGAATTGCACGGTGAGTGATAGTTATTCCATATGCTTCCTCTGACAGCCGTAGTATTTTGGAAAGCCGTGTACATTTCACCCGTACCCGGACAAGTAAAGCCGAACTGACCGCTGGAATACCCTGCCAGCTCCCAAAAGAGATTCCAGCCTGAGCAGGCGCGGCCTTTGTTGGTGTAAATGAATTCACAATTTGTGCCGTGCAGCGGCTGGCTCGGCGTCCACCACATTTGATCGGGGTACGCCGTCGGAAAAGCCCAGTACGCCTTAGCCGCCCCCGGAGCAGCAAGCCCGCACAATGCCGCAAAAAGGACGCCCGTAACAAGAAGTTTCTTCATAGCTTCCATCCGATCCCCTCGACGAACCCTAGTTCGAGGTTGCTTGGGAATACACGGAATGCAGGAATGAGAAGGTCAAGTTGCCACCCTATAACTCATGTGCGGCGTTGGCGCATGACCAACCACACTAAGCAAGCATAATGATCACCTCCTGCTTAATTCGGAGGTGCAAGAGTCGGAGAATCTCCGGTCTTTCGCGTGATCTTCCGACTTGGGGCGCGGAGCGCGGCGCAGCATCGCGCGCTTTCTCCCTTCATGGGGGCGCCGGGGACCCGCGGAGCCCGCTGCCGCAAGAATCGTTCGCGACTGTATGCCTCGCGACAATCCATGTCAATGCTCCAGTAAATATTCGCCGGACCAATCGTTTTCAGTACGGTCCCGGCGAAGAGAGAAGCGTAAGGAAACATCTGGCAAAGTCAGCAGCCAGCTAAGCCTGGCACGAGGGAGGCCAGCGGCTGACGGCGGCACTCCCCGAGCTTGTCGGCGTCCATAACTTGACGCTCGGTCAGCGCCGCCCGATTTTCGTCGAGCACCTGGCGCGTCTGGACCGAACCCGGCGGGGGCTATTCCGAAACATGTCCAAGTGGGCGCAAGAGCCGGTAATGACCGCGGCGCGTTCGGATAAAGAGAGGCTCCGGCCCCTTAGAGCGCGTAAGCAAGTAGTCCGAGACCGAGTAGCGAGACACGCTTCCGCCTAAGACGCGCTCAACCTCCGCGTGGATGGCCTTCACGCGCATCTCGGAACCGGTCCCGGCAAGAACGGCCCGGACCGCACTGGCAACGGTCCCGAACTGGCGTCGGCCACCGCAACCGCCCCGGCCGCGAGGTCGGTGCCCGTCTGCGCTGAAGAGGGGCGGCGTCCTCTCCTTGCCGCGTTGACGCGGGTAGCGGGATTGCGGGCTTTCGGGCCCGGGGGCCTCTCCTGTTCGCCGGGCCCACCGCATCGCCGTTCGTTCTGGGAGCTGCGGTCATTCTGCGCTCTTCGGCTGTCTCGGAAGCTGGTGCGTTTATTGGTGCGTTAAGCGGCGGGGCTAGAATCTCCGGTATGAAGCGCCGGCGTCGACTGCGTAAGCTCGTTCCCGACGCGGAGCTGATTCGGCGCCGGGCGACCGGTGAGCCGTTGCGGGAGCTCGCTTCCGACTACGACGTCGCGCACACGACGCTCGGCCGCTATTTCGAGGGGCCGGAGGTCGCGAAGCAGCTGCGGGCCGAGCAGCGCGCCGCAGCGTCCCGCCGCTCGGCCGAGCGGCGGGCTGGAACAGGAGGTTACGCAGGAAGGCCAAGGAGCAGGCCACGGCCGAGCGCGAGCAGGCACGCCGCGCCCGCGCTGTCGTGGCCGAGCGCACTTCCCGCCGACGCCGTCCTGCTCTGGCTGGGCTTGATCAAAGGAGTCAGGGATTGGATCTGGGTTTTCAACAACGTCAGCCAGCGCGGCAAGGGCAAGGCGTTCCTGTTTCAGGATGACAAGACAAGGGAGATCATCGCCTCCGGCCGCTGCGTCAGCGCCACCGACTGCACGCTGACGACGAAGGAGGGGACGGTGCACTTCTCCGGCTATGGCGTCGCGACTACGGACGAGCTCCTCGAGTGGGCGCCTCCTGCGAAGACCTCGAACTAACCAGCGCGGCCGCCAAGCGTTCCGCTCGCCGCCCCGCCCGACTTACGTCAAGCTGAAGCCGTGACGACGGCGCCCCTGCTCTCATTGGCGCGGCTCGCCGACGCGCCGACGCGCCAACCCGAGAGCGTGAGCCCGCACCAGTTGCCGGATTGAGGCCTCGCTAGCGTGCGCCAAGAGCTGCGCCAAGGTGAAGCGCTAGCGCGGGTTGTAGATACACCCGGCCTGGTTTGGATCCGCGCGCGATGTCGCCCTCTGGCGGAACTGCGACACGCTCCCTCGATGGCGCTGATCCCAATCGCCGAGCAGCCCGAGCTGGAGCGCGTCGTGAACACCGTGTATAGAGACGACCACTGGAAGTCGCGTCGATGCGGCCGCGATACCCGC
>DATHDS010000005.1:0-57067 GCA_035318925.1 Gaiellaceae bacterium | reverse complement strand
CGAGGCGTCGGGACGGGCCCAGACAAGGAGGGCGTGATGAAAGGCAGGACGAAGGTGGCGATGGTGTTGATCAGCGCCGCCCTGACAGTGCTTGCGACGAGCTCGGGTGCCCCCGCGGACTCCGCGGCGACGTGTCTGGGCGAACGGGCGACGATCGTCGGTACCGAAGGAGACGATCTGATCGCGGGCACGAGCAAAGACGACGTGATCGTTGCGCTCGCAGGCAACGACGTGATCAACGCCCACGGCGGCGACGATCTCGTCTGCGCTGGTGACGGGAATGACAGGATCGACGCCGGCGACGGCTTCTTCGATGGAATTGACGGCGGCGCGGGCGACGATTGGATCGATGGTGGTGACGCGGCGCTCACGATCGCGATCTACAAGGACTCGCCGGGGCCTGTTGTCGTGGATCTCTCGGCTCGGACCGCGAGCGGGGACGGCACCGACACGCTCGCAAACCTGAACTCGGTCGTCGGGTCCGACTTCGACGACGTTCTCACGGGCGACGGACGAATGAACCTGATCGCTGGCGAGGACGGCAACGACACGATCAGGAGCGGTGGCGGAGCAGACATGGTCAGCGGTGACGCCGGCGACGACGTGGTCGACGGGGGCGCAGGCCGCGACGTCGCGGTCTATTACGACTCGCCGAACGGCGTTGTGGTCAACCTCGGCACCGGCAAGGCCGTCGGCTGGGGCACCGACCGGCTCTCTCACTTCGAGGACGTCGACGGCTCGAACCACGCCGACCGCTTGCTCGGCACCGTCGGCGGGAACAGGCTCGAGGGTGAAGGCGGCGCAGACCGTCTGATTGGGCTTGGAGCCAACGAGGTCCTGTCGGGTAACGGCGGCCGCGACTTCGCGGACGGCGGCGGCGGTCGCGACCGTTGCTCGGCCGAGCGGCGGGCTCGCTGCCCGTAGGAGCATGACGCGGCGATCGGCGCTGCGCGCCGATCGCCGCACCTGCAACGAAGCCTGGGCCCAAGCGCTTGCGATAGCGTCCGGGCGAGTGGAAGCGAAGCACGACGTGCTGATCGTCGGTGCCGGCTGCGCGGGAATGCGCGCGGCAATCGAGGCTTTCGACGTAGGCGCCGACGTCGCCCTCCTCTCCAAGATTCACCCGGTGCGCAGCCACTCTGGCGCGGCCGAGGGCGGGATCAACGCGGCGCTCGGGAACGCGTCCGAGGACGACCCGGAGTCGCACGCCTACGACACGGTCAAGGGCTCCGACTACCTCGGCGACCAGGACGCGATCCAGATCCTCTGCGACGAGGCGCCCGACGACGTCTACCAGCTCGAGAACTGGGGAGCGGTCTTCTCGCGCACCGAGGACGGCCGGATCGCGCAGCGGCCCTTCGGCGCGGCGGGCGAGCCCCGCACGGCATATGCGGCGGACATCACGGGCCACGTCCTCATTCACGTCTGCTACGAGCAGGTGATGAAGCGCGACCTCAAGGTCTATGAGGAATTCTTCGCCTGGAAGCTCGTCGTCGACGACGATCGCTGCCAGGGCGTGATCACGTGGGATCTGCTGAACGGCGGCCTGCACACGATCGGCGCCAAGACGGTCATCATCGCCACGGGTGGCGCCGGACGGCTCTACCAGGGGACGACGAACGCATACGCGTGCACCGGTGACGGCATGACGATGGCCCTCCGCGTCGGCGTTCCGCTGAAGGACATGGAGATGATGCAGTTCCACCCGACGACGCTCTCGCCGACGGGCGTGCTGATCACGGAAGGGACGCGCGGTGAGGGCGCGTACCTCCTCAACTCCGAGGGCGAGCGTTTCCTCAAAAAGTACGCGCCGAACGCGATGGAGCTCGCGAGCCGCGACGTCATCTCACGGGCTGAGCAGACCGAGATCGACGAGGGGCGCGGGGTGGACGGGAGCGTGCTCCTGGATCTCCGCCATCTCGGGGCGGAGAAGATCCTCGAGAGGCTGCACGGTACCCGCGAGCTCGCGATGACCTTCGCGCTCGTCGACCCGATCTACGAGCCGATTCCCGTCCGGCCCGGCGCGCACTATCACATGGGGGGCATCGACACTGACGTCGACGGGAAGACCGAGCTCCAGGGGCTGTACGCCGCCGGCGAGTGCGCGTGCGTCTCGGTGCACGGTGCGAACCGGCTCGGAGGCAACGCCTTGATGGAGACGATCACGTACGGCAAGCGTGCGGGCGCCGTCGCCGCCGACTGGGCGCTGACGCACACGACCGTGACGGTTCCGCCCTCGGTCGAGTCGGATGCCCGGCGCGAGCTGAAGACGCTGCTCGACCGGCGCGACGGCGAGCGGCCCTGGCTGATCCGGGACGAGCTCGCGAAGACGATGCACGAGAACTTCGGCGTCTTCCGGCGCGAGAAGCAGATGAAGGAGCAGGAGCGGATCGTCGGCTACCTCCGCGAGCGCTACGAGAACGTCGTCGTCGACGACAAGGGCGAGGTCTTCAACAACGACCTGACGCAGGCGCTCGAGCTCGGGTTCCTGCTCGAGCTCGCCTCCTGCATGCTCGTCTCCGGCCTCGCGCGCAAGGAGAGCCGCGGCGCCCACGCCCGCCCATACGACTACCCTGACCGCGACGACGAGAACTTCATGAAGCACACGATCGTCCGCTGGATCGCCGACCAGCCGGTTCTGGACTGGAAGCCGGTGACGGTTACGAAATGGCAACCCGAGGAACGAAAGTATTGATGCGGCGAGCCCTGATCCTCTGCCTTCTATCCACGATCGTCCTGGTCGGGTGCGGCGCGGGCGACACCGTCTCGCTCGATCAGGTTGCGAATGCTGCCGCGGCGACCGGCAAGTACTCGGGGGTTCGCATCGACATGACGACGACGACGAGCGTCCCGGGCATCCCGGGTGCGATCACGACAACGTCAGCAGGAGTCGTCGACAGCCGAATCAAGCGCGGCCGCATGACGATCGACATGACCGACGTCAGGAGAGAGGCCATGTCAGGCATCAAGGGGGCTGCAAAGCGCGTTGGCCCGCCGGAAGCTTGGCGAGGCGAGATGGTCTTGGATTTCTCGAAAGGCCGGCTCGTGGCCTATCTACGAATGCCGTTCATGACTCGGTTGATGAAAACGTCGAAGCCCTGGGTCAAGTTCGATTATCAGAGGCTCGGTGAGCAGGCCGGCATCGACTTCCAGCAGTTCACGACGCTGGGGGGCTCCAATCCCGCTCAGGCCGTCGATTACCTTCGAGCCGTCAGCGGGAAGGTGGAGGCGAGGGGCCATGAGACAGTGCGTGGAGTCGAGACGACGCACTATCACGGCACGATTGACCTCCAGAAGTATCCGAACCTCGTGCCTCCGGGTCGGCGAGACGAGATGAGCAAGACGATCGACCAACTCATCAAGCTCGCGGGCGTGAGGACGATCCCAGCGGACGTCTGGATTGGCGACGATCACCTCGTCCGCAAGATGCAGTACAGCTACACAATGCGAATCAAAGACCAGCGCACGGGCCGGCGTCAGCCGAGGAAGATGGATCTGACCATGGAGCTCTACGATTTCGGCGCGACAGTCGCCGTCGCTCTTCCGCCTGCGGGCCAGGTGTTCGATCTCGCCACGCTGATCGAGAAGTCAGGCTGACGGAGTGGCAAAGGCAGTATTGATGCGGCGAGGCATCGTCACGCTGTTGCTCGTGCCGCTGCTCGCCGGCTGCGGTGCTCGAACTGCGAGCAATCCCGGTTCCGGGCCACTTCCCAAGGCGACCAACGGCGGATCCTCCGGGATCGAGCTTCAGTTGGTGGTGGGAAAGGAGCCGGCGTGGGCGATCGCCGGCGTCTACGACTACGTGCACGGCGTGGGCCGCTTCAACGATGTCGAGGGCTATGAGGTTCTCTACACCGAGGACGCCATATATACGGCGGTACCTCGGTTCGCGCCCACGAAGGGCAAGCAGTGGATGAAGCTGCCGGCCAGCGAGGACGGGCTACTCTCACCATTCGCGCGCAATCCGGGCGCGCTTCTCGGCTTCCTCCGCGGCGCGAGCGACGTTGAGACGATGGCCTCGGATCAGGTTCGCGGCGTCAAGGTCACGCACGACCGGGCGCGGCTGAACTTCGAGCGCGCGGCGAACGAGATGCCGGCCAAAGATCGGACAGACATTCGGGGCATATTCCGTGAATACTGGCCCGACCAGAAGAGTGCGTCCATCGACTTCTGGATCGACTCCGAAGACCGGCTGCGGCGCGTTCAGGTGGAGCTCCCCGAGAATGACGGCCCTGCCACGCAGATGACCTTGGACTTCTTCGACTATGGGATCCCCGTCGACGTGAAAGCACCGCCTGCAGACGAGACCCTGACGGAGGAGGAGTTCGGAAAGCTCATGCTGCAGGACTGCAAGAAGGAGAAGTCGTCGACGGGCAGCGCCTCGGATGGGTATGACACATGCGGACACATGTTCACCTTCGGCGACGGGATCACGGCCGGGAGCCGGTGACGGAATGAGCGAAGCCGCGGTCCACACGTGGGAAGGGTCGACGATGGAAGTCGCGCTCAAGATCTGGCGCGTCGACGCGAACGGCGAGCGCGCGCTGAAGACGTACGAGGTCGAGGCGCCCGAATGGGCTTGCCTCCTCGACGTGCTCGACATCATCAAGGACCGCCACGACGGGACGCTCGCCTACCGCAAGAGCTGCCGGATGATGATCTGCGGCTCCTGCGGGATGCGGATGGACGGCCGGGCGATCCTCGCCTGCAAGGAGCGGATGAAGCCGATCGTCGACAGCGGGCACGTCCCGGTCATCTCGTCGATGGGGAACATGCCGATCATCAAGGACCTCGTCGTCGAGATGGCGCCGTTCTGGAAGAAGATCCGCGACGTCAAGCCCTGGCTCGATCCCGGTTACGACGAGGCGAGCGAGAAGGAGCGCGTCGTCTCGCAGCAGCAGATGAACGTGATCGCCAAGGAGTCGCTCTGCATCATGTGCGGCTGCTGCGTCTCGGAGTGCAACGCGATGGAGTCCGACCCGGACTTTCGCGGGCCGGCCGCCCTCGCCAAGGGCATGCGATTCGTCGGCGATCCGCGCGACAACATCGAGGTCGAGCGGCTGAACGAGCTGAACGACGAGCACGGGATCTGGGACTGCACGCGGTGCTATTTCTGCAACGAGCGCTGTCCGAAGGGCGTCGACCCGCGCGACGCAATCGCCAAGCTCGGCGCCGAGTCGGTCAGGCACGACATCACCTGGGACCTGGGCGCCAAGCACGCGAACTGGTTCGTCACCTCGGCGAAGACCACTGGTTGGCTGCGCGAGACCGAGCTCGTGCCGAAGACGCAGGGAATTCTCGGCGCGCTGAAGGAGACGAAGTTCGCGCTCGCGCTGGCTCGGCGGGGCAAGGTGCCGCCGCCGGGGCCGATCCACGTTGCGGCCGAGGTCGACGAGTCGCGGGCGCTCTACAAGCTCGTCAAGGAACAGGGTCGCGACGGGGCGGCCGGAATCGTGCAGGGCGAGCGGGGGCTCGCGCGGATCGAGCACGTCGAGGCCGAGCGGACCCACGAAGAAGCGCAGAGGGACGGCGACTCGTGAAGGTTGCCTACTACAAGGGCTGCCTCGCGTCGCTCTCGGCGAAGGAGCTCGACACCTCGACGCAGGCACTTGCGCCGAAGCTCGGGATCGAGCTGGACGAGCTGGAATCGGTCACCTGCTGTGGGGCCGGCGACATCCACGAGGCCGAGCCCGACTACTACCTGCACCTGAACGCGCGGATCCTCGCCTACGGCGAAGAGACCGGCGCGGACACGCTGATGACGATCTGCAATGTCTGCACGCTCAATCTGCGGCAGGCGAACTGGCAGCTCAAGAACGACGAGGAGTTGCTCGAGCGCGTGAACAAGAACCTGGAGACGGTCGGCGCTCCGCGCTACAAGGGATCGATCGAGGTCAAGCACCTCCTGTGGCTGATCGCCGAGGGAGACGGCTACGAAAATCTCAAGCAGGTCGCGCACAAGGGGCTGAAGGGGCTCAAGGTGGCGCCGTTCTACGGCTGCCAGATCCTGCGGCCCTCGAAGATCCTCGGCTTCGAGGACCCGGACAAGCCGCACTCGCTCGAGGCGATCATCGACGCCTGCGGAGGGGAGGCGATCGACTACCCGGCCAAGATCAAGTGCTGCGGCTTCCCGATCATCCAGGCGCGGGAGGAGACCGCGCTCGGCGAGTTGATCCAGCCGATCGAGCAGGCGACCGAGGCCGGGGCCGACGCGATGGTGACGCCGTGCCCGCTCTGCCATCTCTCGCTCGATGCGTGGCAGTCGAAGCTGAAGGCGAAGACGGGTCGCGACTTCAAGATGCCGATCCTCCACCTCTCGCAGTTGATCGGGGTCGCCGCCGGCCTCGAGGAGTCGGAGCTGAAGTTCAAGCGCCACGTCGTCTCGGTCAAGCCGGTCCTCGACAAGCTCGAGGTTTAGGGCCCTGACCGCGAAACGGCTGCTCGCCGCCACGGTTGGCGGGGCCCTCGCCTGGGGCCACTTCGAGGCCGGCTGGGTGCGGCTGCGCACGTTGCAGGTTCCGCTCTCCGGCTTGCCCGCGGAGCTGGACGGGCTCCGCATCGTTCATCTGTCGGACTTCCACCTCGGGTTTCCGTCGCGCGGCGAGCACGCCGTCCACCGTGCCGTTCACTGGGCCGCCGCGCGGGAGCCGGATCTGACGGCGATCAGCGGCGATTTGCTCTCGCGGCCGGGCGCCGAGCCGAGGCTGCGCATGCTCATGAACAACCTCCCCGGCTCCTTCGTGGTCCTGGGGAATCACGACCTCGCGAGCTCGCGAGACCCGTTCTCGAAGGCGAGCGCCGTCACCGAGCTCGGCTCGACCACGGTTCTTGCCGACGACGCGCGAACCGTCGAGCTGCGCGGCCGGCGGGTGCAGGTCGTCGGCGTCGATCCCCGCTCGTATCTGAGGGGCACGGCCCATCCGGAGCAGCTCGCCGACCCGGACGCGGATCTCCGCATCCTGCTCTGCCACTTCCCGAACGTGATCGACAAGCTGCCGGCCGGCGTCTTCGATCTCGTCCTCGCCGGCCATCTCCACGGCGGCCAGATCTGCATCCCCTACGGACGCGGCAAGAAGTTGAGGCTCGCGCACCTGCGCTGGACCTACGCGGAAGGCCTCTACCACCGGCCGGGGGGTGTTCTGCACGTCTCGCCTGGCCTCGGCACGACCTTCGTCCCCTTCCGGTTCTTCGCGCGCCCGGAGGCGACGGAGCTACTCCTAGAATCCCCGGAGTGAGCACGCGGGTTGCCGGCCTGACCGGATTGACGCTCGAGGAGGCGCCGACCGTTTGCCACGGCTGCGTCTGGTGGCAGTCGAAGGGCGGGCGGGGGGTCGACAAGCGCCGCTGGATCGAGAAGACCGAGGACGACTGGGGCGCCTGGGGCGCGGTCTACCGCGACGACGACGGGAGCGTGATCGGGTCGATGCAGTACGGCCCGGCGGGGTTCTTCCCCCGCGCGTGGGAGTTGCCGGCGGGCCCGCCGTCGGACGATGCCGTGCTCGTCACGTGCGCGTACCTCGTCGAGCGGGCGAGCCCCTGGGTCCTGCAGTCGCTGTTCCTGGCGGCGATCGGCGATGCGCGTGATAAGCGAGCGAAGGCGCTCGAGACGTTTGCGTACAGGTATCCCGAAGGAGAGTCCGCCTACGAGCGCTTCGTCGTGCATCGGACGGTCTTCCCGCGGGACTTCCTCTCGGACTTCGGGTTCCAGACGGTGCGGACGCAGGGACGAGTGGAGCTCGCGCGCCTCGACCTCGGCGGGCTGCAGCCGGTCGCCGAAGGCAGTCGAGAGAAGGTGCTCAGGCTCGTCAAGGAAGCGTTTTCACCGGCTCCCGCGCCGGTGCCTCCCGGCCCCTAGTCCTCGCACACAATCGGCACGTTTCCGCCACCCACGTGTGCGGAATTTCTCGTTAGGCTCGACGTGGGGAGGAGGTCTTGGGTACCTAAACCGCGAGGGCCTGTTTGGCCAGCAGCAGCTCGGCGATCTGGATCGCGTTCAGCGCCGCGCCCTTGCGCAGGTTGTCGCACACGATCCACAGCGCGAGGCCGTCGCCGGCGGTGTCTTTCCGGATGCGCCCGACGAGCACCTCGTCGCCGCCTGCAGCCTCACGGGCCGTTGGCCGCTCCGTCACCCGCACGGCCGGCGACGATTCCAGCACGGCTCGAGCCTGCTCCGGCGAGAGCGGGTCATCGGTCTCCACCCACACTGCTTGCGAATGGCCGACGAGGACGGGCACGCGGGCGCACGTAGCGCTCAGGCGCAACTCGGGCAACTCGAGGATCTTCCGTGTCTCGGCGCGCAGTTTCGACTCCTCGTCGGACTCGTCCCCCTCGAGCTCCCAGTCCATCACGACATCGCCGTCAACCGGTGCCTGCGAGCGGAGCTCCTCCATCCGGTCGATGCCCGCCCCCGAGACTGACTGGTAGGTCGCCACGCGAACGCTGCGCAGCCCGGCCGCCTCGTGCAGTGGCGCGAGCGCGCAGACGAGCTGGACGGTCGAGCAGTTCGGGTTCGCGACGATCCCTTCGTGTGCGGCGGCCCGCTCGCCGTTCACCTCGGGGACGACGAGCGGCACGCCCTCGGTGAGCCGGAACGCTGACGACTTGTCCACGCAGACCGCGCCGCCCCGGACCGCTGCCGGCACCAGCTCGCTGCTCGGCCCGGTCCCGACGGAGAAGAAGCAGAGGTCGAGCTCTCCGGCTCCAAGCGTCTCGACCGTGGCTTCCTCTATCGCGAGCTCGCCGTCACCGTAGGAGACGGTTGAACCGGCGGAGCGGGTCGAAGCGAACGCGCGAACCTGGTCGAACCCCCGCTCGGCGAGGAGCGCCAGGGTGACCTGTCCGACTGCACCGGTCGCGCCGACGACGCCGATCCGGGGATCAGGCATGCGCTCTCAGGGCCTCGGGGCTGTCGAGCTCGAACGCAGCATGCAGCGCCCGGACCGCCTCCTCGACCTGCTCGCGCGGGATGAAGCAGGCGATCTTGATCGGCGAGGTGACGACGATCTCCGGCTTGATGCCGAGGCCGTCGAGGGTCGCGAACGCCTTGGCGGCCACGCCCGGGTGGCTCCTCATCCCCGCCCCGATGATGCTCACCTGACCGAGATCGTCCCGCGCGGACCAACCGACACCCAGCCCCTCGAGGGCGGCTTCGGTCTCGGCGCGCTCGGGGGCGGAGAAGACGATCTCCGGGCCGGTCTGGACAACGAGGTCCACGTTGACACCTTGAGCGGCGAGCGCCTCGAAGAGCTGGGCGGCCGCGGCGCCCTCGACTCGGTAGACGGTCTCTTCGACGGTGTGCGTCACGCCTGAGATGAGGGCCTTCTCGAGCATCCGTTCGTCCTCCTTGCGAATCCAGGTGCCGTCGGCCTGCGAGAAGCTCGACCGCACGTGCAGCTTGACCTCATGGTTGCGAGCGAACTCGACCGAGCGCAGCTGGAGGACGCGCGCGCCGGATGCTGCCATCTCCAGCATCTCCTCGTAGCTGACGGCGTGCAGCTTGCGCGCGCCGGGCACGACGCGCGGGTCGGCTGTGTGAACGCCCTCGACGTCGGTGTAGATCTCACACGCGTCGGCGCCCAGAGCGGCGGCGAGCGCGACGGCCGTCGTGTCCGACCCGCCGCGGCCGAGCGTCGTGATGTCGTAGTCGGTCGAGACCCCCTGGAAGCCGGCCACGAGCACGATCCTCTCCGCGTCGAGCGCCTCGTGGATGCGGCGCGCGCGGATGTCGACGATCTTCGCTTTGCCGTGGGCGGTGTCGGTGACGATCCCCGCCTGCGAGCCGGTGAGCGAGATCGCCTCGTGCCCGAGGTCGTGGATCGCCATCGCGCAGAGCGAGCAGGAGATGCGTTCGCCGACGGAGATCAGCATGTCGAGCTCGCGTGCCTTCGGCCTGGCCGAGATCTCGTGCGCGAGCCGGACGAGGTCGTCGGTCGAGTCGCCCATCGCCGAGAGCACCGCCACGACCCGGTTTCCTGCCTCGCGCGCTGCCACGACGCGATGCGCGACAGCCTTGACGCGTTCGACGTCGGCGACCGACGTCCCGCCGAACTTCATGACGATCGTGCCCGCGCGGGTCGCGGTTTCCTCGGCCGCGAGCGCCGGCAGAGATTCGTACTCGGTGGTGGTCATTAGCGGGGAATTCTACGGCGACGCCGTTACATCTCCCTGCGGCCGGTCAGAGCCCGGCCGAGGGTGACTTCGTCGGCGTACTCGAGATCTCCTCCGACCGGAAGGCCGCTCGCGAGCCGAGTAACGCGAACCCGGCCGCGCAGCCGGTCGGCGAGGTAGGCAGCGGTGGCCTCCCCGGTCATGTTCGGATTCGTCGCCAGGACGACTTCCTGGATGCCGTTCCGCTCGACCCGGCCCAGCAGCTCGTCGATGCGCAGATGCCCGGGCTCGACCCCGTCGATCGGCGACAGCGCTCCGCCGAGCACGTGGTAGAGCCCTCGGTACTCGTGCGTGCGCTCGACCGAGATCAGGTCGGCCGGCTGCTCGACGACGCAGACGAGCGCGCGGTCCCGCCGCTCGTCGCGGCAGATGTCGCAGCGCTCCTCCTCGGTCAGGTTCCCGCACTCCGCGCAGAACCGGACACGCTCCTTCACGTCTGCGATCGCGGCGGCAAGGGCCCCGGCCTCGTCCTTCGGCACGCGCAGGAGATGGAAGGCGAGGCGATGGGCCGTCCGCGTTCCCACTCCGGGCAGGCGCGTCAGCTGAGCGACGAGATTCTCGACCGCGGGGGAGAACATGGAGTCAGACTAGTCGTCGCGACCGTCGTTACGGCCACGGCCGATCGGCACGATCAACTCGAAACGCGCGCCGTGAGGCTTGACGTGCTCGTGCACGAGATCGCCTCCGTGGGCCCGCGCGTAGGAGCGTGCGATCGCGAGCCCGAGCCCGGAGCCGAGCCCGCGCGCCCGGGCCTCGTCGCTGCGGCTGAACCGCTCGAAGAGATCCTTGATGAACTGGGGCGGCACTCCGTCGCCGCAGTCCTCGACCGCCAGGCGGAAGTGGTTGTCGCTCTGAGCTGCGGTCACGACGACCGGCGACGCCCCGTGCCGCAGCGCATTCGTCAGGAGATTCGAGACCACCCGCTCGAAGACCGTCTTGTCGACGATCGCCTCGAGCTCGTCCGGGATCTCGATCTCGACCTCGTCCTCCCGGCCGCTCGCAGACGCCGCGACGAGGTCCTCGATCTCCGCCCGGACCGGGATGGGAACCGGCTGGATCGGCACGGTGTCCGCCTCGAGCCGGGAGAGGTCGAGCAGCTGGTCGACGAGGCCACGCATGCGCTCGGTCTGCGACCGAAGCGCGTCCTCCAGCTCTTCCTTGTCCGCTGCGGACAGCTGGTCGCCGAGCCGGTCGAGCGTCCGGACGACCCCGTGTACGCTCGTCACCGGCGTTCGGAGCTCGTGTGCGGCGAGGGCGATGAAGTTCGTCTTCATCTCGTCGGCCCGCTCGAGCGCGATTCGCTGCTCGCGCTCCCGTACATAGAGGCGGGTCCGGTCGAGAGCCAGCCCCGTGAGCGCGCCGAGTGAGCGCAGGAGGTCGATCTCGTCGCTGCCGAAGAATGGTGCGTACGGACCGCCCCAGACGATGAGCCTGCCGCCGGGGATATCGAGCCGCAGCACGTTTGGGCCCGAACGTGGAACGGGGCGGGGTTCGCCGTGATGCGCGATCACGTTGTCCTCTTCGTCGAGCAGGAGCACCGCCCGTGCTCCGACGAGCCTCGTCATCGGCGGGAGCACGTTCGCGGCCACCTCCTCCGGCGTCGTCGCAACCATCAGCCCCCCGATCGCGTCGCGGAACCGTTCCTGCTCGGGGCGGCGCCAGGCGAGGCGCACGATCCCCGGGGGTGAGAATCCGAGCAGGAACGCGAGCGCGCTGGCGATGGCCAGCCCCGAGACAGCGATCTGGAGCCCCTGGTCGTCCGCCGGGACAGCAACGGCGAAGGCGATCGTCGCCGTGAGCGCGACTGCGGCGAGGCTGAGCATCCGCATCCTGTTGCGCGCCACGCTCGGCTGGTCGCGTCCCGCTCGCCAGAGCCTGTACGCAGCGATCGTCGAGAGGGACGCGAATTCCAGGACGAGCGCGTACAGGAAGATGCTGAACGCGACGGATCGATGCTCTCCAGTCTGCGGAAAGTCGGGGAGCGCGATCGTCCAGGCGACGAGGCCCGCAGTCACTGCGAGGGCGGGCCAACCGAGCCGCCGCGACGAAGGGTCGAACGCCGCAGTGAACCTGAAGAGGAGGTACGGGAAGAGGACCAGGAAGACGACGAGCACGCGCTGGGCGACGAATTCGAAGTCCGTCGTCGCCTTGTCGGGGAGAACCTGCCCCGCGAGGGCGACCGCGCCGAGGGTGCCGAAGCAGAGCGCCGCCCAGAAGCTCGGCGGGTCTCGACGCGCCAGCCAGTTTCGAAACGTGACGAGGCCGAGCGACGCAAACCCAGCCGCAGTGACGTAGCTCAGAACGTTATTGACGGTTTCCGCGTTCACGCTTCCGCAGGCGGAATCGACACTGTAGTCTCAGGCGGCTTGAGCCGCGCGAGGCCCACCCAAATCGTAGTACCTACAAAGCCGCGACGACAACCGCCGCGCCTTGATGCGCGCCGCCGCGAGACTCCGGGGCCACACCGCCGCGGGTGGAGCGAGCCCTGGCGACGGGCGCTCGGCGAGCGATTCCACTCGTCGAGGGACCCGGGCGCCCGCGGCACGACTGAGGGGAGCGTCCTCATCGTCGACGACGAATCCTCGATTCGCCTCATCTGCCGGCTCAACCTGCGCAGCGCAGGCTTCGACACGCTCGAGGCTTCCGATGGCGCCTCGGCGATTGCCCTGGCCCGTGCCGAACGGCCTGATCTCATCTTGCTCGATGTCATGCTGCCCGATCTGGATGGCTGGCGCGTGGCGGATGAGCTGGCGGAGAACGATGAGACGCGCGAGATCCCGATCTTGTTCCTGTCCGCCCGCTCCGAGAGCGGGGACCAGCGGCGCGGCCACGCGACGGGCGGCGTGGGCTACATCACGAAGCCGTTCGACCCGCTGGCGATGACCAACACCGTGCGGGACGTTCTCTTGCGTGTCCGCCGTGGCGAGCGTGACGCGATGCGCGGCGAGTGGGAGCGCTTGATCGGCGCGGAGTAACGGGCGCTACATCCCCGGCAGGCCGAGACCGCCGAGGTCTCCGAGCCCGGCCATCCCGCCCAGCTTGGATTGAGCGAGTGACTGTGCGGAGCGAAGCGCCTCGTTGACGGCGGCGAGCACCATGTCCGCCAGCAGCTCGGGGTCATCGGGGTCGATTGCCTCGGGCGAGATCTTGATCTCGGTGATCTGAAGATCGCCGGTCGCCTTGACGGTGACCATGCCGCCACCGGCGGAGGCTTCGACTGTCTCGCTCGCGAGCTCTTCCTGCGCCTTCTCCATCTGCGCCTGAAGCTCCTGCACCTGCTGGAGCATCTTGTTCATGTCCATGTTCATTGCGGCTATTCCCCCTCGACCTCGTGGGCGTCGAACGTGTCCTTCATCAACTGCACGATCTCTTCCTCGCCCGCGGGCCGCTCCTCCTCGACCGGCTCCTCGCCTCCGTTCTCGCCGACGGCGAAGTCGAGCGCGAGCTTCCGGCCCGTGACCTCGTAGAGCGCCTCGGCGAGGAGCGTCGCGTTCTTCGGCTCCTCGGCGAGCTGGCGATGGAAGGACGCGGCCGGCGGAAACTCGACGGTGAGCCTGTCGTCGGCGAGCTGCGCGGGGTGAGCTTCGCGGAGCATCGAGGCAGTCGGGATCGACCGCTGCTCGACCGCGGGGAGGATCGTCCGCTGCCACGCCTCCTGGAGCTGCTCGAGCTCGAGCGAGGGCAATTCACCCGCTGGCGGAGCCGCTTCGGCCTCCACCACCGGACTTTGCAACAGACTGTTGCTTGGTGGCGACGGTGGACTCGGCGCGCGGTGCTCCAGCTGCTCCAACCGGTACGCGATGGACTCGCGCTCGAGGTCGGCCGCCGGACGCGTGACCTTCACGAGCGCGAGCTCGAGCGGCAGTCGCGGGTCGCCGCCCTGGCGCATGTCGTCGACCGCCACGGCGAGCAGGTCGCACAGGCGCAGCACCGTCGGCTCGCCGAGCTGGTTCGCCTGAGCGCGCAGCCGCTCCCGCGTCTCCTCCGTCAGCGGCAGCGAGTCGGGCACCTCGCCCATGTGCTGGACGAGCATCACGTGCCTCAGGTGATCGAGCAGCTCGGTCACGAGCCGGCCGAGATCCTGGCCCTGGTCGGCGAGCTCTTCGACGAACGTGAGCGCGCCGGCGGTGTCGCGGTCGACGATGAAGTCGCAAAGCCGGAACAGGGCCTCTTCCTCGACGGCCCCGAGCAACTGGAGCACGGCCTGCACGGTCACCTTCCCCTCCGTGGCGGAGGAAAGCTGGTCGAGCGTCGAGACCGCGTCGCGGAAGCTGCCACGGGCCGAGCGCGCGACGAGCGCGAGCGACGCCTCCGGGGCCTCGATCCCCTCGCCGTCGGCGACGAGCTTCAGGTAGCGCACGATCTCGGGCAGGCGCGGACGCGAGAGCACGAACGTCTGGCAGCGCGAGCGAACAGTCCCCATCATCTTCTGGAGCTCAGTCGTGCAGAAGACGAAGACGAGGTGCGGCGGCGGCTCCTCGATCAGCTTCAGCAGCGCGTTGAAGGCGGCGTCCGTGAGCTGGTGCGCCTCGTCGAGGATGTAGACCTTGTAGCGCCCCTCGACGGGCTGGAGGATGACGCGCTCACGGATCTCGCGGATGTCGTCGATGCCGCGCTGCGACGCTGCGTCCATCTCGACGACGTCGAGGGACGTGCCGGCTGCGATCGCCAGGCAGGCGTGGCAGGTCCCGTCGGGATCGGGTGTCGGCCCCTGCACGCAGTTGAGCGCCTTGGCGAGGATGCGCGCAAGCGAGGTCTTGCCGGTCCCGCGCGGCCCCGCGAAGAGATAGGCCTGTCGCACGTTGCCGGCCGCGACCGCATTCTTGAGCGTGCGGACGACCGGCTCCTGGCCGACCACGTCGTCGAACCCCTGCGGACGATATTTGCGGTAGAGCGCGGTCAAGAAAAGGCCTGAAGCGATTCAACCAGAAACCGCTTGCGCGCCCGCGCTGACAGTTGACTAGCTAGGTACGCGCCGCCCGGCGCATGAACGCCCAGAGTGCGCCGGCGTCCTCGGGAAAGACCAGCTGCTCGAACACGAGGAGCGTGCCCACGTAGACCGCCGCGCCTGCGCCGATTGCCACCTCGAGGTCACCTCGCAGGACCGCCATCGCGGCGCCGGCGAGGATGCTCGCGACCACGGTCCCGGCGAGGATGCGCGGCCAGTCGATGGGGCCTGTCTCTCGGCGCGCGTAGTAGACGAGCGTTGCGGTCATGAGCAGCTGAGAGACCGACGTCCCGAGCGCTGCTCCTTTGAGCGACCACAGCGGGATCAGAACGAGATTCGCAAGGATGTTCTCCGCGGCCACGAAGCCGTACACGACCGAGAGCACGCGCTGGCGGCTCTGGGACACGAGCAGGTAGGCCGCGAGGTAGCCGATTGGGAAGAGGGCAAGCGCAGGCGCGAGCAGCCTGAGCGCTCCGCCAGCCGTCTCGAAGGAGTCGCCGTACAGGAGCTCCATCACCGAGCCGGACAGGATCGCCGCGCCGA
The DNA here is from genome assembly GCA_035318925.1 of Gaiellaceae bacterium. Classification (GTDB taxonomy): domain Bacteria; phylum Actinomycetota; class Thermoleophilia; order Gaiellales; family Gaiellaceae; genus VAXT01. The sequence goes on along the minus strand of DATHDS010000005.1, from coordinate 41,409 downwards.
CCGCGATCGGCAGCGTCAGTGCGAGAGCGAGCTTGACCGCACGTCCGAAGACGAAGCCGACCGACGGCACTGTCGTATTGGTCAACCTCGACAGCACGGGATACACGGCCGCCGTGACGCCGAAGCTGAGCAGCAGCGGCGCTTCGAACAACCGGTAGGCGGCGCCGTAGTTGCCGACCACGGTCTTCGACTTGAACGCGGCGAGCATGGCCGTATCGATCCGGGCGAGCACGAGGCCGAAGACGACTGCCAGTCCGACCGGGGTCGCGGTCTTCATCAACGGCCACCAGGTGCGCCACGTCACCTCCAGCCGCGGCCGGACGATGCGGCGCAGCAGGAGCAGGATCGCCAACCCCAGGCCGAGCATCGCTCCGACGAGGTAGACGCCGGAGATGGCGACGACTCCGGCTCCGCGCTCGAGCGCCACGATCCCAACGACGGCGGTGAACAACCGCTGCGAGATCAACGCGATCGGGATGTACGCAAACCGCTCGTGCGCCTGAAAGACGGCGAAGCACGTGTTGGCGAGGAGCTCCGCGACCACGCCGATCCCGAGCAGCGCGACGACGAGCAACAGCTCCCGGCCGAACCCGGCGAGCAGGCCGACCACGAGCGTCAGTCCGAGGACGGGCAGCCCGAGAACGAGCTTGAGGGCGAGCGTGTTTGCGAAGAAGCGATGAACCTCGTCGTGCCGGCGTGCGACCTCGCGCGTCAGGATCAGGTCCTGGCCAAAGCCTCCGAGCGCGGTGGCGAGCGTCACGATCGAGAACCCCAGGGTGAAGACGCCGAACTCGGCCGCTCCGAGCTTGCGCCCGATGAGGACGTAGAGGGCGAGCGAGGCGAGCTTCGAGCCGACATCGGCGACGACGCGATAGCTCGCGCTCGCGAGGATCCGCCGGCTGGACGTGGGTTCAAGGGTCATGACCGGGAAGAATGCTTGGTCCGCCTGGAGGAATGGGCTGCTGATGCTGAAGCGCCTCTGAACCGGCCTCGCGGACGATCGTGTCGTGGACACCAGGCAGCTTCGCCGGGCGCGCAGAAAGCGGGCGCTCCAGCAGCAGCGTCTCGCCGCGGCCGCGACCGGCCTGGCCTCTCTGGTCGCGGTTCTGCTCATCGGCTGCGGCGTGACCACGACGACGACGGGCGAAACGCGCGGAACCCGGATCCACCGCGTCGTGCACCCTCGGCCGTGGCGCCCTCCGCAATTCGTCGTCGTCTCGTTCGACGGCTCGGGTGGCGTCCGCCTCTGGCCTTACTGGCGCGACGTCGCCCGCCGTGCCCACGCGCACTTCACGTTTTTCGTCAGCGGCGTCTACCTGCTGGACGAAGCCCGCCGCAACGCGTACCGGCCGCCGCGCCACTCGCCCGGCAGCTCCGACATCGGCTTCGCCCAGCCGGAAGGCGACCGCACTGCCCGGTCGATCGTGCGCGGAACGCTCGCGCAGATCGCGGGCGCCTACAGCGAAGGGCACGAGATCGGCACGCACTTCAACGGGCATTTCTGTGCACCGTACGGCGGCAACGTCGGCGAGTGGACCGGCGCTGACTGGCGCCGGGAGCTGCACCAGTTCTACAAGCTCTTCTTCGGGGCGGCGGAGAACAACCACCTGCCGCCGTCCGTCGAAGTTCCATTCGGTGCGGGCGAGATCATCGGCGACCGGACGCCGTGCCTGCAAGGGGATTTCCCGGCGCTCTACCCGGCGCTCGTAGCGCACGGGTTCCGCTACGACGCGAGCCAGGTCGCGCGCCTCGGCGAGTGGCCGCAGCGGGAGCGCGGTCTCTGGAGCACGCCGTTGCTCGAGATCCCGTTCGTGGGCCACACCTTCGACGTGGTCTCGATGGACTACAACTTCCTCGCGAACCAGACCAGCATGGCGCCGGGCTCGATCGAGCGCGAGACCTATCTCAGCCTGCGGCGCGCCTTCTTCGCGAGCTATTTCGGGAACCGCGCGCCGCTCTCGATCGGCGTCCATTTCGAGACCTGGAACCACTGGGCGTACGACCATGCGGTCAGCCGGCTCCTCGTCGACGTCTGCCGGAAGCCCGAGGTTCGCTGCGCGAGCTTCCGCGAGCTCGTCGACTGGCTCGATGCCCAGTCTCCTCGCCGTCTGCGCCGCGCGCGCCTCGGGCGCTTCCGCCACCTTAAGCGCCGCTGAACCGGCGCTATACCGTCGCGACTCATCCTCGCGCCCGTGCCGCCACGAAGCCGTTCCGCCCAGATTCCCGAGCTCTTCCTGGGCCTGCTCGCCATCGGCGTCGCAGTCGTCCTGATGGCGCACATCTTCGGGGATACGGTGCGCGATGTCAGGCACTCACGCGACACGGTCCAGGTGACGGGGTCGGCGAAGAAGCCGATCACCGCCAACCTCGTGAGATGGACGCTGACCGTGAACGCCGAGGCGCCGACCGCTCCTCCGGCGGTCCGGCGCCTACTGCGCGAGAGTGCCGCAGTGCGATCGTTCCTACGCAAGGGCCGAATCGAGGGGACGGCGATCTCGTCATCCGTCGTCACGAGCGAAAAGGTCGTCGAGCGCCTGTCCAAGACACGCACCCGCACCTACTACCGCGCCGACCAGCAGCTCGAGGTGAGCACGCGCGACATCGATGCGGTCGAGTCCGTCTCGCCGGGGATCGCAGGGTTGATCGCGGACGGGATCGACGTCTCGGCCAGGCCGCTCGCGTACCTCTCCACCGAGCTCACGCAGGCGAAGCTCGACGCCCTCGATGCGGCGACGCAGGACGCGCGAAAGCGGGCGGAGGTCCTCGTCCATGGGCTCGGAGGGAAGCTCGGGCGAATGCGGGCCAGCTCGCTTGGCGTCTACCAGGTCACTCCGCGCGACTCGACGGACGTGAGCGACTACGGGATCAGCGATACGAGTAGCCGCGAGAAGGACGTGAACGCGGTCGTCAGCGCGACGTTCGCGGTCAATCACTAGTGCCCGGGGGGCTCCGCGCGCTAGAAATCGTGTCGATGGCAGTCGATCGACGGATAGGAACGGTGCTCGGCGGCTATCGGATCATCGAACCGCTCGGCAGCGGAGGCACGAGCGTCGTCTACCGGGCGGAGCACGTTCGCCTCGGGCGGCCGGCCGCGCTGAAGCTGCTTGCGCCGGGGCTCGGAGAGGCCGACTTCAGCGAGCGCTTCCTGCGGGAGTCACAGCTTGCGGCCTCGCTCGACCATCCGAGCATCGTCCCGATCTACGACGCGGGCGAGGAGGACGGCCTGCTCTACATCGCGATGGCCTGCGTCGACGGGAGCGACCTGAAGACGTTACTCGCGCGCGAAGGCAGATTGCCGACGCGTCGTGCGCTGCGAATCGTGGGGCAGATCGGTGCGGCCCTCGACGCCGCTCACGCGCGCGGGCTCGTCCACCGCGACGTGAAGCCGGCGAACATTCTCGTGGCCGAGGACGACCGCGCGTACCTCTCCGATTTCGGCGTGGTGAAGGAGCTGTCCTCGAACGGGACCACGCGCACCGGCAGCTTCATCGGCACGATCGAGTACTGCGCTCCGGAGCAGATCGAAGGGCGCGAGGTGGATGCCCGGACCGACGTCTACGCGCTCGCCTGCGTGCTGTACGAGTGCCTCGCCGGCACGCCGCCGTTTCATCGTCCATCCGAAGTCGCGGTGCTGAACGCCCATCTGCATGCTCCCCCGGCCAAGCTGACGCGGGCCGCGCCCGACGTGCCGCCTGCGCTGGAGCACGTGATCGCGAAAGCGCTGTCGAAGTCGCCGCTCGACCGCTATGCGAGCACGGGCGAGTTCGTCAGCGCGGCGCGGGCTGCGGCTGCGGAGCGGATCGTCGACCGGCGCCGGCTCGCGGTGTCGGTTTCTGTGCTCCTGCTCGCTGTCCTCGTCGGCGCGGCCGCGGCGCTGGCGATTCGCTCGCTCGGGTTCGGGGGCCACACCAAGACCGCCGCGCCGCCCCCGCCTCCACCTGTCCGGCAGCAGCCGCAGCCGCTCAGCGACCTGCTGCTGAAGAGCAACGACGGCGGCACCCTCAACGACGTCGCCTACAGCTTGTTGGTCGCGCACGAGTACAAGCGTGCGCTCCCGTTCGCGCAAAGGGCGGTTCGGAAGGTGGAGCCGGGAACGCTCACGCAGGCCTACGCCAATTTCAACCTCGGCTACACGTTGTTCAAGCTGGGCCGCTGCGCCGAGGCCGTTCCTCGAATGGAAAAGGCACTCGGCCTCGAGCCCTCCGTCCAACGTCCGTACATCCGGGTGCGGATCAAACAGGCTAAGCGCTGTGCCCAACGTGGAGCAGCCGCGCCAGCGCCGTCCCGCTAGTCGGCCGGGCCTCGGGGTCCTTCTCGAGAGCGGTGAGGAGCGCTCGGGCGAGGTCGGCGGAGAGCTCCGGTCGTCGCTCGCGCGGGTCGGGCGGCGGCTCGGCCAGATGGGCGAAGCCGATCGCTGTGATCCCGCGGCCCGCGAACGGCGGCTCTCCGACGAGGCACTCGTAGAGGACGCAGCCGAGCGCGTAGATGTCGCTCGCCTCGGACGCCTCGAGCCCCTCGATCAGCTCGGGGGCGAGGTAGTGCGGCGTGCCGAGGATCTGCCCCTCGGCGGTCAGTCGCGTCGAATCCACGGCGCGGGCGAGGCCGAAGTCCGCGAGCGCCGCGCTGCCCGCGGCGTCGAGCAGGACATTCGAGGGCTTGACGTCCCGATGCAGGACGCCGCGGCCGTGCAGCTCGTCGAGCCCGCGGCCGAGCTGGGCCGCGAGTTGCACCGTCTCGTCGAGCTCCAGGCGGCCGCGCTCCCGGATTCGCTGGGCGAGGGAACCCCCGTCGTAGTACGGCATCGCGAGGTACGTGATCCCGCCTGCCTCTCCGAGCTCCAGGATCGGGACGACGTGGCGAGGGTCGATTCCCCCCGCGACGCGGGCCTCGCGGACGAAACGCGCGAGCGAGACCGACTCGGCGGCGCGCTCCGGCCGGAGCAGCTTCAGCGCAACGCGTTCCCCATCGTCCCGAGTCGCGCTGTAGACGACGCCGGTCGCGCCCTGGCCCAGGCGCTCGTCGAGCCGGTAGGGCCCTACCTCCTGTCCGGGCACTGGAGCCTCGCTCATCGGTGAAAGTATCGAACGGATGACCCGGTTTCGCGTGCTCGGGCCGCTCGAGGCGTCCGTGGACGGCCAGCCCGTTGTGCTCCCCGGCGGGAAGCCGAGCGCCCTGCTCGCGCGCCTGCTCCTCGATGCAGGGCGAGTCGTCTCCGTCGAGGCGCTTGTCGACAGCCTCTGGGGCGAGCGGGCGCCGCCCACTGCGCAGAAGGTGCTCCAGGTCTACATCTCGCAGCTGCGCAAGGTGCTTGGCGCGGGTCAGATCGAGACGCGCGCCCCCGGCTACCTCCTGCGGGCCGAGCGCGACGAGCACGATCTCGGCCGCTTCGAGGCACTCGCCGAGTCGGCCCGCGGCGTGGGCGATCCTGCCCGGCGCGCCAAGCTGCTCGGCGAAGCGCTCTCGCTCTGGCGTGGCGCGCCGCTTGCCGAGTTTCGCGACGAGGCATTCGCGCCGGCGGCAGCGCGGAGGCTTGAGGAGCTGCGCCTCAGGGCGTTGGAGCAGCGGATCGATGCCGACCTCGAGCTCGGTGAGCACGGGCGTCTCGTCGGCGAGCTCGAAGCGCTCGTCGAGCAGGAGCCCTTGCGGGAATGGCCGCGGCGCCAGCTGATGCTTGCTCTCTATCGCGCCGGTCGCCAGGCCGAGGCGCTCGAGCGCTATCGGGAGGGGAGGCGCCTGCTCGTACAGGAACTGGGGATCGAACCAAGCCCGAGGGTGCAGGAGCTGGAGCGGGCGATCCTGCGTCACGACCCAACACTCGACGGCTCGGCTGCGCCGCAGGCCCCGCGCCGTGGTTCCGTCATCTGCCCTCCGCGCCTGGCAGAGCTCCTCGCGCCGCTGTGCGCCGACGGCCGCGAGCTGATCCTCGTCGAGATCGCAGCGGATGCTGACGAGCTCTCGCAGCGCGCAGCGGAGCTCGAAGAGGTGCGCGGCGTCCTGGTCGCCAAGGGGGTGGAGGCGCGAACGGTGTGCTTCACGTCGAGTGCCCCGAGCGACGACCTCGCTCGCCTCGCCGCCGAGCAGGAGGCCGAGCTGCTCGTGGTCTCAGGGGTCGACCCGCCAGAGCGGGCGCCGTGCGACGTCGCGCTGGCGCCGCGCCCCGACCTGGGATTCGAGCCGGAAGGACCGGTGCTCGTGCCGTTCGGCGGCGGCCGCGAAGAGTGGGCCGCGCTCGAGCTCGGCGCCTGGCTCGCCCGCGCGCACGGCCTCCCGCTGCGCCTGCTCGGCGCCGAGGCGAGCGAGGAGCAGCGTGATGCGAGCCGCCTGCTGGCAAACGCCTCGCTCGCGCTCCAACGCTTCGCCGGAACGACAGCGGAGCCCGTCCTCGTCGCTCCAGGCGCCGAAGGGATCCTCGCCGAGAGCGGCTCGATCCTGGTCGCGTCGCTACCGGCCGAGCTCGATCCCACGAGGCAGGCGCTCGCTGAGCGCACGACGATCCCGTTGTTACTCGTCCGAACCGGGCTACGTCCGGGAGGCCTGGCCCCGGAGCACACGCTCACGCGCTTCAGCTGGTCCCTGCGCGACGCTTGACCCACACGCCTGTTCCCGCGATCGGAACCCTTTGCGACTTTGCAACAGACTGTTGCTAAGTCGGTTAAGCCGAGATGCCCGGTCGCGCACCCTCTTTTGAAGGCTTGTCCCAGCCGGTGCCCGCGACGCTCGCTCGGGCCAGGCCGACCCGCGGCACCTGGGAGGGGTTGCTTAGCGCTGCTTCCTCCCGGATCTGACGCGGTTCGCAGGCTCCCAGTGCGCGGAACCTGGCCTTCAACACTCACCTCGCAAGCCCGTGTCTCGGACGGCACCCCCTCGAGAGGGAATTAGGCCCCGCTAGAGCGGATTGCGGGTTCAGGGAACCGCTAGCTCCCCGCTTAGCGCGACCGGGCGAGGCAAGAGTAGCCGATCGGGACTTCTCGCTCGCAGCTGCTCGTAGAGGTAGTAGATGGGTTTTCGATCATGGCTCAGGTTCGGACTCTGCGCGCTCGCCATCTTTGCGTTCGGGGGAATCGGAGCTCGCTCGCATTCGGCCAAATCTGCGCTACCGCCTCCGGCATTCCGCCCGGACCCCGGTTGGGTCGTGCTCGCTCATGGCCCCTCGGAGCCGTCTCTGTCGGTCCAGACGGCGGTCGCCGTCACCGCCCCCGATGCGGCCGCGCTTCAACCGTTCGCTCCGTTCGATGGTTTCACGCGCCTAGGCCCGACGGGCATCCTCGTGTGGGCGACGACGATGGGAGGAGTCCAAACGTCACCGTACCCTCCGTTTCCCCGTGCGCGGTGGCCGCTCCGGTTGGCGACGTTCCGGCTCGACCGGGGCTGGGAGGGGCAGCCTGCGACCAACATCCAGCAACGGCTTCGATGGGTCGCCGTCGGCGGCTGGAATCTGGACGTGCGCGTCTACTTCGCGACGCAGCACCCGGACGAGGCGTTGCTCCGCCAGGCGCAGGCGGAGTTGGATCGCCTGGTGTTTCCAGGCTCCGAGCAAACGCAGCGGTCGCGATAACCTGCGGAGTCCTGGGCGCGTAGCTCAGCGGGAGAGCGCCCGCTTCACACGCGGGAGGTCGCTGGTTCGATCCCAGCCGCGCCCATCGCTCAACCGCGCCGTTCCTGCCCTTCGGCAGTTGCCCGGAAGGCGGTGTGGTGAGCCGATGTGGTGAGTACGGCCTGAACCGGAGCCACGCGGGGGTACTGCGGCGCAACCTAGAAGACCGGTACGCTCGATTCACTAAGAGCCGACGAGCGGACGAGAGGCGCACCCGGTACTACTCGGGTGTCCACCGCAGATTGAAACCGCGGGGCTGCTTCTCGTTGCGCGGCGGCGTCTACATTCCGGAGGTCGCAGCGGAATATTCCTACGACAAAAATCGCGCTGCGAGCGAACTTCCTTCGGACTATCTGCTTTTCGAATCAGATTGAGGAGTACCCCTCGATGCAGCGGTCGCGTTCCCCCTCCGGATAGTCGGCGATCGAGACGAGGGCGGCTGACCTAATGAGTAGTCGTCGGGAAGGAGGTTCGTTCGGGGAAGGAGGTTCATTCGCTTTGTCGCCCTGCGCCTGGCGTCGCCGGCCTCCAGAACGACCATGCCCCAGGCTTCACACAAAAGGGGGAAACCCGATGCAACGCTTTCTAAAGCGGTCGATTCTCGCGCTCGTGCCGATGACGCTCTCGGCGCTCGCCCTGTGGGTGCCCACGGGCGCTGCTGATCCCCAAGACACGGCGCTTTCCTGCAACGACGGTACCCAACTCAACGTGACACTCGACCCCGTCGCGCTGCTCGCGCTCACGGACGCTGTGACGGCGGTCAATCTCTACCCAGCCGGCGATCCTGCACTCGCCTGCAGCCTGAGCCAGTCCTCGGGCGGGGATCCAAATGGACCGAAGGACTTCGCCGTCGGCGGCGGGCAGTTGATGACCAACATCTGCGGACTCGTGAATTTCTCCTTCAGCGCGCACGTGGCCAACGACGCACCGGTGGCGCCCGGGCAACCAGGCGTCGGAGGGACCTACAACAACAGCACGGGCGCAATGAGCCTCTGCGGTGAAGGCCACTTCAATTCAACGGTCGACTGCGTCCAAGTAACGGGCAATTTGGTGCAGTTCACCTCCCAGATCACACATGCGAGAGGAAATCCGTTCTTTGGAAATCCCGGAGATGAGATCGCTCTGTCAGCGAGAGACGACAGCCCGGATCAAATGACCATCGAGGGTGGGTTCTTCACCTCGGGCCCTTGCAACTTCAACAACTCACAGTTCTACCTGACACCTATCGCCAGGGGGAACATCAACGTCCACGACGCTTAGATTCATGCGGCCTTTGGCGTTCCGACGCTGACCGAAACGAGGGGGACGACCCGAGGGGCGTCCCCCTCTTTCAGGCCTAGTAGATGACTTCGAAGACGACAACCCGGCGGAAACGCGTGCCGGCGCTGCCACAGGCCGGAGCGCGGGTCGAAGTCCCGGCGCGCTCGGATGCTTCCTCGCTCTGCCCCGCCTAGCCCGCGAGTCGAGGGCCTCAGGCGCGGCGCCCGGCTCGGGGCACTCGCGACGGGTCAACGTTGCGCGAACGGCGACTTCGCTCGACACTGTCGCTGGTGGAACCGCCCGAGACCCAGTACGCCAAGAGCGGCGACCTCAACATCGCCTACCAGGTCACCGGGGAGGGGCCGTTCGATCTCGTCTTCGTTCCGGGCTACGTCACCCACCTCGAGCTCCATTGGTCGATAGCGGGCTTCACCCCGTTCCTGGAGAGCTTGTCGTCGTTCAGCCGCCTGATTCGCTTCGACAAGCGCGGCACCGGCATGTCCGATCGGGTCGCAGGGGCACCGACGCTGGAGGCCCGTATGGACGACGTCCGCGCTGTGATGGACGCAGTCGGGTCGCACCGCGCTGCGTTCTACGGACTGTCCGAGGGGGCCGCAATGAGCATCCTGTTCGCAGCAACGCATCCGGAGCGGACAGCAGCGCTCGTTGTCCGCAGCGCCTTTCCCCGCAGGATGTGGGCCGCCGACTACCCGTGGGGCCGGACCGAAGAGGAGTACGTGCGGGAGGTCGAGGGCGAGCTGCGGGCATTCGGCCCGCGCGAGCAGGCGAAGGAGTCGGTCCGGAAGATGGGGCGGTTCACCGAAGAAGAAGCCGACGCGTTTCTCAACATGGTCCGCTTCGGCTCGAGCCCAGGTGCGCTCGAAGCGCTCCATCGCATGAACAAGGAGATCGACATCCGCCACGTTCTGTCGGCGGTGCGCGTTCCGACGCTGATCATGCACGGGAGTGACGACGAGGTGGTGCCGGTCGAAGTGGCGCGGTACATGGCCGCACGCATTCCCACCGCCCGGCTCGTCGAGATCCCCGGCGTGGGGCATCTCGCGTTCGGCGGCGTGCCCGCCGATCGGATCCGCACGGAGCTCGAGGGCTTCGTCAAGGACGTCTGGGAAAGCGGTGCCTGGGAGGAGGCCGAGCCGGACCGCGTGCTCGCGACCGTGCTCTTCACCGACATCGTCGACTCGACGGCGAAGGCCGCCGAGCTCGGCGACCGTGCCTGGCGCGAGCTGCTCGAGCGCCATCACGAGCTCATTCGCCGGCAGCTCGTCCGCTTCCGCGGCGCCGAGCTCGACGTCGCGGGTGACGGTTTCTTCGCTCGCTTCGACGGACCGGCCCGCGCCGTCCGCTGCGCCAGCTCGATCACCGAAGCTGTGCGCGAGCTCGGGCTCGAGATTCGCGCCGGCCTCCACACCGGCGAATGCGAGCTGATGGAAAGCAAGGTCGGCGGAATCGCCGTTCACATCGGAGCGCGCGTCGCCAAGGAAGCAGGGCCCGGCGAGGTGCTCGTCTCCAGCACCGTCAAGGATCTCGTTGCGGGCGCGGGCCTGCGCTTTCGCGACCGCGGCGTTGTGCAGCTGAAGGGCGTACCGGAAGACTGGCGGCTCTATGCCCTCGAGGGCGGTGCTTAGAGAATTGCGCGGGGATACGTCTTCGCCGCGATCCCGGCGGCGAGCGTGAGGAAGAGGCCCCCGACGGCGAAATCGAGCCACAGAGTGCCGCCGGCCGAGATGCCGATCAGGAGCTGCCGCATCCCGTGCACCTCGTAGGTGAGCGGATTGACATGGGCGACGATGCGCAGCCAGCGCGGCATGATCGAGAGCGGGTAGAGGGCGCTCGAGGCAAAGAAGAGCGGCATCATCACGAGCTGCCCGATGCCCATGAACCGCTCGCGCGTGCGCACGAGCGAGGCGAGGATCATCGAGAGGCAGGCGAAGCCGCCGGTGGCGAGGACGAGCAGGACGAGCGCGCCGAGCACGTCGATCGGGTTCCAGCGGATCGCGATCCCGGCCACCGCCAGCACGGCAAGCAGCACGACCGCCTGGGTGAGCGCGCGAATGCACGCCCCCGTTGCCTTTCCGAGCACGATTCCCAGGCGCGGGATCGGCGTCGCCAGCAGCCGCTGGAGCTGCCCGACGTCGCGCTCCCAGATCACTGCCAGGCCGAAGAAGATGGCGATGAAGAGCGCGGCCTGCGCCATCACTCCCGGCGCGAGATAGGCGCGGTAGTCGTGGAAGCCGCCGCTCAGCGCGCGGTTGCGCCGCAGCGCGGTGCCGAAGATGAAGAGCCAGAGCAGAGGCTGCACCGAGCGGGTGAAGATGTCGATGTGGTCGTGGCGGAGCTTGCGCAGCTCGGCCCAGCCCATCGCGGCCGTGCCGTCCCGCAGGCGGTCGAGCCGGGCGAGGAGCGACTGCGGCCGAAGCTCAGCCGAGCCGGCCCGAAAGTCTGCGGCCGGCGCGGACATTTCTGAGCGTCCCCCCTTCCTCGATCCCGTGGCCCGTGGCCGCGCTGAAGACCTCGTCGAGGTCGGGGACGCCGTATTCCTCGCAGAGCTGCTCCGGAGTGCCCTGCGCGACGAGTACGCCGAAGTCCATGATCGCGATCCGCTCGCACTGCCGCTCGGCCTCCTCCATCTGGTGCGTGGTCACGAGCAGCGTCGTCCCCGCCTCCTCGCGCAAGATCGCGAGCCGCTCCCAGACCATCCGGCGCGCGGTCGGGTCGAGGCCGACCGTCGGCTCGTCGAGGAAGAGCACCTGCGGCCGGTTCAAGAGGGCGGTTGCGATCTCCAGCCGGCGCAGCATGCCGCCCGAGAGCGTGCGACCGAGCCGGTCGAGGAAGGAGGCGAGCCCCATCGCCTCGACAACCACCGCGATCCGCTCCGGACGCTCCGAGCGGGACACCCCGGTCACCCGCGCGTAGAACTCGAGATTCTCGTGCGCGGTCAGCGCGCCGTCGACCGAGATTGCCTGCGGCACGTAGCCGATCGCCTGCCGCACGGCGAGCCCCTCGCGCACGACGTCGTGGCCGGCAACCCGGGCGCGGCCCTGCGTCGGGCGAAGGAGCGTTGTCAGCACGCGGATCGTCGTCGTCTTCCCGGCACCGTTGGGCCCCAGCAGCCCGAACACCTCGCCGGCCGAGACCGCGAACGAGACGCCCCGGACCGCTTCCACCTCGCCGAAGCGCACGACGAGGTCGTCGACGAGGACGGCCGGCGCGGCGACGCTCATTTGGCGGAGGCCGTCAGCTCTTCGCTTCGATTCCGGAGCTCCGCGGCGGCCTTCGCCGTCAGACGCACGAGCTCGACGCGTTCGTCAGGCTCGAGCGCGGTCAGCACGTCGCAGAGGAAGCGCTGCCTGCGCCGCGCCATCTGTGTGACGAGAGCGACGCCGGCGGGCGTCAGATCGACCACGATCACCCGCCGGTCACCCGCGGCGCTTCTGCGTTCCGCCATTCCCCCTCGTTCGAGGCGGTCGACCAGTCGCGTCGCCGTCGTCTCGTCGATGCCAATGCGGTCGGCGAGCTCGCCGATCCGGACGCCGCCCTCCTCGCTGATGACATCGAGCGCGCGCAATTTCGTCGGCGTCATCGTGGGCGCTCCCGGGTGAAGGGAGGCCAGCAGGCGCCTGCTTGCGAGCACCCGCCCGAGGTCGTGCCAGCTGTGCGAGAGCTCACCTGCCAGCTCTCGTAGCTCTCGGCGTGGCATAGCCTGCAATATACAACTACTGCAGAAGGCAGAGACTTGAAGGCGTACCGGAGCGGAGAAGCAAGCAGCTTCCATAGGACCGCGCTTCGCGCCACACTGTGGCCGTGAACGTCCCGGAAGTCGAGTACGCGAAGAGCGGCGACGTGGCGATCGCCTACCAGGTCTCCGGCGGCGGCTCCGTCGACATCGTGCTTGTCACGGGTTTCGTCTCGAACATCCTCTACGCCTGGGAGCAGCCGGACGTCGTCCGATTCCTCGAGCGGATCGGAGAGTTCGCCCGTGTGATCCGCTTCGACCGGCGCGGCTGCGGCCTCTCGGACCGCCCGCGGGCAGTGCCTACGCTCGAGACCCGGATGGACGACGTTCGGGCGGTGATGGCAGGCGCTGAATCGCGCCGCGCGGTGATCATCGGCACGTTCGAGGCCGCACCGATGACCGCGCTCTTTGCAGCGACCTACCCCGAGAAGGTCAGTGCCCTCGCGATGTACAACGGCTACGCGAAGGCAGTCCAAAGCCCCGACTACCCCTGGGGCCGCACCGAGGACGAGTGGGCCGACGAACTGGCTCTGCTCGAGGACGGCTGGGCGTCGGGCTCGTACATCGACCGGGTACTCGAGCGGAGCTTTCCCAGCAAGGAGGGGGACGAGGAGTTTCGGCGCTGGTTCGTCAACGAGATGCGCTATGGGGCGAGCCCGAGCGCGGCGATGACGATTCAGCGCATGGCGATCGACGTGGACGTCCGTGATGTGCTGCCGGCGATTCGGGTGCCGACGCTGATCCTGCACCAGCCGTCGATGGCAGGACCGGCCCACTTCATGGCAGATCGCATCCCGGGTGCGAAGCGCGTCGAGCTCGCGGGCGAGGACAACTCGCTGTGGCTCGCGCCCGGTGCGCCCGAGGAGCTCGAGGGCTTCATCCAAAAGGTCTCCGGAGCCGACGAGCCCGACACCGTGCTGGCGACGGTTCTCTTCACGGACATCGTCGGCTCGACAGAGCGCGCGACGGCGCTCGGCGACCAGCGCTGGGCCGAGCTGCGCGAGCGGCATCATGCGGTCGTGCGCAGGGAGCTCGACCGCTTCAGTGGACGGGAAGTCGATACCGCGGGCGACGGATTCTTCGCGACGTTCGACGGGCCGGCCCGAGCGATCCGCTGCGCCTTGGCGATCCGGGATGCCGTTGCCGACCTCGGCCTCGAGGTCCGCGCCGGCTTGCACACCGGCGAATGCGAGCTTCGAGGCGATAAGCCCGGAGGCATCGCCGTCAACATCGGTGCCCGGATCGTGACTCAGGCCGGTCCGGGCGAGGTTCTGGTCTCCAGCACCGTCCGCGACCTGGTCGCAGGCTCCGGCATCAGCTTCGAGGATCGCGGCGAGCGGAAGCTGAAGGGGATCGCTGACGCTTGGCGCCTGTTCGCAGTCGACGAAACGCTCACGGCCAGTTCCGTGTGACAGACGTTGCGCCCAGGTCACGCGCTGCGGGTATAAAGCGTCCGATGCCCGACTATCCCGAGCAGGCGCTTCAGGCGGGCACAGAGGCGCCGGACTTCACGCTTCAGTCAACGCCGGACCAGTCGGTGAGCCTGGCCGCCTTCAAGGGCTCGCCGCTGATCATGGCCTTCTATCCGGCGGACTGGAGCCCCGTCTGCACGGACCAGATGGCCCTCTACAACGAGATCCTCTCGGAGTTCCAGCGCTTCGGCGCCACGATCGCAGGGATCTCGGTTGACAGCGCCTGGTGCCATGTCGCCTTCGCGCGGGACCGCAACCTCCACTTCCCGCTCCTCGCGGACTTCCACCCCAAGGGCGAAGTCGCGAGGCGCTTCGGGGTCTACGACGAGAACATCGGGACGTCCGAGCGGGCGCTCTTCGTCCTCGACGGCGACGGCGTGATCAGTTGGAGCTACGTGTCGCCGATCGGCGTCAACCCGGGCGCGGACGGGATCCTGGCCGCGCTCGAGGCGATGACTCCCGCGGGGGTGTCGGCCTGAGCGCAACCGCCCATACCCCGCGGCTCACAGTCCCGGTCAGCGAGCGCGATCACGTTCTCGGCCCCGAGACAGCAGCCGTCACGCTCGTCGAGTACGGTGACTTCGAGTGCCCCTACTGCGGAGCCGCGCATCCGTCCGTCGTGCAGGTTCGACAGATCCTCGGCGACGATCTGAGGTTCGCGTTTCGCAATTTTCCGCTCAGCAAGATCCACCTGCATGCGCTCCAGGCTGCCGAGGCCGCCGAGGCCGCCGGCGCCCAGGGACGCTTCTGGGAGATGCACGACCTTCTCTTCGCGAACCAGCGCGCGCTCGATACCGAGCACCTCCTGGGCTACGCGGCGGCGCTCGGTCTCGACGTCGACCGGTTCGCGCTCGAGCTCGAGCAGCACACCCACGAGCCGCGGATCCGCGAGGACTTCATGAGCGGGATCAGGAGCGGGGTCAACGGCACGCCGACGTTCTTCGTCAACGGCCTACGGCACAACGGGGGCTACGACCCCGAGAGCCTGCTCGACGCGATCCGCGCCGCGCTTCCCTGACCGGCGTCCCGAGCAAAGGCGCGGCGTCGCCGAGACCATCGCCCGAGATGTATGAGCGTAAGAGCCGCGACCGCGAGCAAGGCGAGCAGGATGCCGATCAGGATCATGCGGCGAGAGCCACCGGAACCGACTTTCGCGATCGGCGGTTTCGCGGCCGCGGCGCGGCGCGGGAAGGTGATCGTCGCCACCGCTGCTCGTTCGATCAGTCGAGTCCTGAGCCGCAAGTGGGCCCGCCAGGGGCCGCGGGGGAGTCGTCTGTCGAGCCGCACCATCACCAGCTTCGAGTGGCCGGGCGCGAGAGGCGCTGCCAGCTTGGCTGTCAGCGGCCCGGTGCGAATCCCTCCCGGGCCCCGGGAGAGCGTCATGCTGCCGCTGATCTCGAGCGTGCGCCGGCCAGTGTTGCGGACACGCGCGACCACGAGAGGCTGCCCGGTCGCCGAGCGCTTCGCGGTGAGCCGGCCGATCACGAAGTTCGACCGAAGCGCACCACCGGCGCTGACCGAGACGTACATCCGAACGCCGACCCTGTTCACGAGGGTGACGCCACCGACGGTCGATGCGGGCGCGGATACCTCGGCCCAGATGACGGCATAGCGCTCGCCGGACGAGGCATGTTTCGGAACCCTGATCGTCACGGTGTCGAATGCCTTGCTGTCTGGCGGCAGATGAAGGATGCGCCTACTCACCGACGTCCAGCCGGCGAGCTCGTTCCGGCTGCGCCCGGGAGCGAATCCGAATCTGCCCTTGTGGAAGCCCGCGGCGGCCGCGTAGACCGCGACGTCCCCGGTCGAGCCCGTGCTGTTGCTGATCTCGACACGTCGCTGGAGGCGCGTGCCGGGTGCGAGCCGATCGACGATGTACAAGCGGCCGAGCGGGTTGCTGCGCGAACTCACCGACTCGCCGACGAGCCGAATCCCGATGCTGCCTGAGCCATCCGTGGTCTCGTGGGGCCGTGCGCCGAGCGCGCTGGAGGCCGGGATGATGATCCCGGTGACCAGCAACAGGGCGATCAGGCGCCGGCGCACGGATTTGCTCGCGCTCCGGTCAGGCGACCGAGTGGGTGATCGTGGCCGAGTAGACGGCAGGGGCGAAGTTCGCCGGCACGAACACCGAGATGCTGGGGTTCCAGCTGGCGGAGCTGACTCCCGTGCTGGTGGCGCTCACGACCGGTGAGACACCGGTCAGATCGGGCGCAGCAATCGCCGTCGCCGTCACGCCTCCGGAAGGCGTGATCGTGCCCGCCGCATAGCTGACGTTGCTGGCCGGGTCGGCCGGGCCGGCCGGGGGAGTGAAAGCGGTCGAGATCACAGAAGCGGTCCATGATGTTGCACCGCCGCGCTGGTCGGACACGGTGACGACGCCGAGCGAGCCGGTGATCGTGCTCGAACCGTTCGAGACGACCTGCGATCCGAGCGACACGCTGCTGGTCGGCGCGCTAATTGAAAACGTGCCCGCAGTCAGCGTGAAGCTGGCCGGGGTGGCAGCGCCGGCGGGCAAGGCAACCGCGGCGACGACTGTGGCCAAGGTGCCGGCCAGGAGCAGAAACTTCCGCATCTTGAGACCCTTCGGTTGGCGAGAGTGAGGCCGGAACAAGCAGGTCTCGTCTGGCCGCATCGGCCTCAGGCTCCTCCGGCTGTAGCGCGGCCGAGGTCGCATTTCCACCGCATGATCGGCTACCTGAGTGAGCGCCCCGAACGGCGCTTCCGGCCTCCTGCAAAAGGAGGATGCAAGAGTCGCGAAACGCCCGTTTCCTCGAGAGCAGCGTGCTCCATACGGTCCGCGCGTCCGCCCGAGTCCCGCTCACGACCCTGGTAGGTTCCGGCCGTGCTGCTCGCCCTGTCGACCGGCCACGCGGTGGGCCTCGCCGTCGTCGCGGGGACCTTCATCCTCTTCGCGCTTGCGGCGGCGCTCGTCATCCCGCGCCGCTGGCCCGACTTCCCGGGCGAGAACCTGCGCTGGTTCATCGTTGGCACCCTCGTCCTTTTCGTCGGGACGCTCGCGGCGGTCGAGGTGTTCGCGAGGGAGCCGAAGGAAGCAGCTGCCGGCGAGAGCACCACGGCGCCGGTCGGAACGACGACCCAGGCCACGCAGCCGGCTCCGGCTCCCGCGGGTGACGCGGCCGCGGGCAAGGAGGTCTTCACCGCCCAGGGCTGCGGCAACTGCCACACCTTCTCGGCTGCAGGTTCCACCGGGTCGGTGGGCCCGAACCTCGACGACGCGCTGAAGGGAAAGGACGCCGCCTTCATCCGGGAGTCGATCGTCGACCCGAACAAGGTGATCGCGAAGGGCTACCAGCCGAACATCATGCCCGCGACCTTCGGGCAGATGCTGACGCCCAAGCAACTCGACGATCTCGTGGCCTTCCTGTCGCAGGGTTAGCGCTTTCGCTCCCTCGAACGAGGGAAAACTAGCTCCAGCCACCTGCGCGCAAGAGGAAAGACGGAGAGGGAGGGATTCGAACCCTCGATCCACCTTTCGGCAGATACGCGATTTCCAGTCGCGTTCCTTCGGCCGCTCGGACACCTCTCCGGGCTGGAGGAGGGTAGCAGCGGGCCCCGGCGATAATCGAGCGGCGCACGAGCCCGGTCGAGCTCGTTTGGGACCTCGTTTTCGTGTTCGCCGTGACGCAGGTCACGACGCTCAATTCCCGGAGGGGCGATGAGTTTGGCGTTGCTCCGCGGTCTATCTTCTCGGAGACGCTGAAGGCGTCATCGGAGAGAACGGTTGTTCAAGATCGACAGGAGGAGATTCATGAGCGGAGTGCGGCTCCTTGTGGGGACACGGAAGGGCGCGTTCGTCCTGACTTCGGACGGGACGCGTGATGAGTGGAACGTCGAGGGCCCTTTGTTCGCGGGGTGGGAGATCTACCACCTGAACGCGTCACCGGTCGATCCTGACCGGCTGTATGCGTCGCAGTCCACCGGCTGGCACGGCCAGGTCGTCCAGCGCTCGGACGACGGGGGAAAGACATGGGAGCCGGTTGGCAATGAGTTCGCCTATGACGGCGTCCCCGGAACGCATCAGTGGTACGACGGCACGCAGCACCCCTGGGAGTTCGCGCGCATCTGGCACCTCGAGCCGTCGCTGACGGATCGCGACACGGTGTTTGCCGGCGTCGAGGACGCCGCGATGTTCCGTTCCACCGACGGGGGCCAAAGCTGGCAAGAGCTGTCAGGACTGCGAGACCACCCGACGGGTGCGCAGTGGCAGCCCGGCGCCGGCGGGCTCTGCCTGCACTCGATCATCATCCACCCCGACGATCCGCAGCGGATGTTCGTCGCGATCTCGGCGGCAGGTGCGTTCCGTACGGACGACGGCGGCGAAACATGGCGCCCGATCAACCGCGGGCTGCGCTCGAATGAGTTGCCCGACGAGGATAGGGAGGTCGGACACTGCGTCCACCGGATCGCGATGAACCCATCCCGCCCCGACACGCTCTTCATGCAGAAGCACTGGCACGTGATGCGAAGCGACGACGGCGGCGACTCGTGGCAGAAGGTGAGCGGGAACCTTCCGTCGGACTTCGGGTTCCCGATCGCTGTTCACCCCCACGAGCCGGACACGGTCTACGTCGTGCCGATCAAGAGCGACACCGAGCACGTTCCTCCCGACGGCAGGCTTCGTGTCTACCGCAGCCGCACCGGTGGGAACGAATGGGAGCCGCTCACCGACGGCCTGCCACAGGAACACTGCTACGTGAACGTGCTGCGTGATGCGATGGACGTGGACAGTCTTGACCCCGGCGGCGTCTACTTCGGGACGACGGGCGGTCAGGTCTACGCGTCGCCGGACGGCGGCGACAAGTGGACGGCGATCGTGCGCGATCTGCCCGCAGTGCTCTCGGTCGAGGCGCAGACGATCCCGTGATCCGCGTCGTGCTTCCGCAGCCCTTACGGACCCTTGCCCGCGTTGAGGGCGAGGTCTCCCTCGACTCTCAGGAGCGGCCGACGCAGCGCACAGTGCTCGACGCATTGGAGGCCAGGTATCCGGCCCTACGCGGGACGATTCGCGATCACGGGACTGCAGAGCGCCGGGACTTCATCCGCTTTTTCGCCTGCGGCCGCGACCTCTCGCTGGATCCTGCCGACGACCCGCTGCCGGAGGAGGTCGCGTCGGGAGCCGAGCCGTTCAGGGTGGTGGGCGCGATGGCCGGCGGCTAGAGGTCTTTCTGGGTAGAAGCGGAGGGGAGGGATTTGAACCCTCGTCGGACCTAACGGCCCGAAACGGTTTTCGAGACTTCCATCAAAGTGCCGATCTCCAGGGATTTTTGTACTCGTGCGCCAGGTTGTGCGCCATCTGCCCGTACGTGCTGTAAGCCGGCCATCGACGCTTCTTCGACCGGCGCGGGCCGACGCCGAAACCAACGAAGTTCACGATCGGATCGACGCGAGAACTGCCAAGACTCGCTGGATGTCGTTCGGCGAAGTCTCGATCTCGAGCTTGGCAAAGAGGCCGGCGACGTCTTTCTCGACGTTGCCCCGATCGATGCCCAGCCGCTCAGCGATCCCGTCATTTGAATGGCCCTCTGCCAGGAGCGCCAGCAGCTCCTGTTCTGGATCGGTGAGGCCGGCGACCGCGCCTCCGCGGCGCCGACGGCTCATCAGTCGCGAGACGATCGTCGGGTCGATGACGCACTCGCCGTCTGCAATGCGGCGAATGGCATCTGCGAGCACGGCGATGTCGGAGACACGGTCCTTGAGGAGGTAGCCGACTCGCTCGGGGTACTCCTCGAGCAGCCGCGTGGCATAGCGCGGCTCAACGTACTGCGAGAGAACGAGGACGCCGACCTCGGGATAGAGCCTGCGGATCTCTTGGGCAGCGATCAGCCCCTCGTCTGTCTGCGTCGGCGGCATGCGGATGTCCGTGATCGCAACCGATGGGCGCAGCTCCGCCACCTCCCGCAGGAGCTCGCCCGCGTCCGTCGCCGTGCCGACAACTGCGAAGCCGGCGTCCCGGAGCAGACGCACGAGTCCTTCGCGCACGAGGACGGAGTCTTCTGCGACCACGACCCGGTTGCCTGCCTCCGGTTCTGCCGGCGTGGGCGAGGTCGAGCCGAGCGCGCGCAGCGCAGGAAACTCGCTTGGCAGGTCAGGCACGACCAGCTGATAGATGCGCTCAGGCCGGTCGAGGTCCTTGAGCGTGTGTTCGCCGAGGTCGCGAAACACAAGGTCCGGCAGCACGTCGTCGGCGAGTACGGCGTAGCTTGCCTGTGAGAGCAGGATCTGGCCGCCGTGAGCGGCGGCGCAGATGCGAGCGGCCCGATGGACGCCCAGCCCGATGTAGCGCTCGACTGCGACGACGGGCTCCGCGGTGTGCATGCCCATCCGTACCCGGACGACTGCCTGGCGCGGCCACGAGCGTGCGGCGACCTCTCTCTGTCCGGCCAGTGCCGCGGCGACGGCATCCTTCGCGCGCGGAAAGACGACGAAGAAGGCGTCTCCCTGCGTGTCCACCTCGCGGCCGCCGTGTTGCTCGAAGAGCGTGCGGAAGAGGCTGTGATGCTCGGCCAGGAGGACGGCGTAGTCCTCACCGAGCCGCTTCAGCAGCCGGGTCGACCCTTCGATGTCGGTGAAGAGGAACGTGATGGTGCCGCTGGGAAGATTGTGCGTCACGGGCTTCTCCAGTATCTCGATCGAGGGCGAACCGGTGCCGGCCCAGGGCACGAGGTCTTGCTCCGGGCCGGCACAGCGTCGTCCTACGGGGTGAGCTGGTGCGTGCCCCAGTCCTTCAGGCCCGCGCCCAAGCCCGCATACGTCACCTGGTGGGGGCCGGTGCCGTCGGGATTGACCGTGTAGAGGTCTGACTGCCCCGTCTGCGCCACGAACATCGTGAAGGCGATCTTCCTCCCGTCCGGGGACCAGACAGGCTCGTGGCATCCGGAGCTCGTGCCGCAACCGGGGATCGGGATCTGCTGCAGCCCGCTCCCGTCCGCGTGGACGACGAAGATCGAGCTCCGCTGCCCCTCGGATGCTTTCGCGGAGAACAGGATCTCGTTCCCCTGCGTCGACCAGCTGCCACAGGTGAAGTCGAGGTTCATCCCGAGAGGCGTGAGCTGCCGCAGGTCGGACCCGTCCAGCTTCACCGTGTAGAGCGCGAACGGGCCAAGGTCGAACGACGAGCGCAGGAAGACGATGCGCTTGCCGTTCGGCGAGTAGTCGCCCGGGCAGTCGTCGTCGGCTCCCGAGGTGACCCTTCGCACGTCGCCGCCGTCGGAAGCGCGAATCGTGTAGACGCCGTCCGCACTCGGTTGGTCGCCGAAGCCCTCGCAGGCCAGCCGCCCTCCGTCGGCTGACCAGACGTTGCATCCCAGGAAGAGGCCGAGGTCGGGGTAGTAGGTCGGCAACTCCGTGTAGCTGCCGCTATCGGGGTTGAGGATCCGCTCGGCGCAGCAGTCGGGACCCACCAGGATCCTGCTGCCGTCCGGCGACCACTGCCCGGACTCGCCTCCGACCAGCAACGGGCGCTCGCCGCTGCCGTCGGGGTTGATCGTGTACACGACGTCCTGATCGAGCGCCGGCTCGAAGCGGGTGAAGGAAATGAGGCCGTTGGTGCCGGGTGGCTTGGCCGCGGCGGACCCCACGAAGACCGCGACTGCTGCCGTAAGCAACGCGACTACGATCAGCTTACGCATGATTTTCTCCTTTCGGTCGATTGATCACCACACCGACCGAGGCTAGGAGGCGCCGCCAAGGGCGGCAACGCGGCCAGCAACAGTCTTACGTCCGTGCCAACTCGGGAATCTGCGTCCGCCTGGTCACGGCTGTCCACGATGCCGTCGCGCTCAAGGCTTTGCCGACGTCAGCAGCAACGCCGCCGTGCGCGGCGCGCAGACGCAGCCAGCGCGATCAACCCCGAACCCCCCGGTGCCTCCGGCGCCTACGCGCCAGGAGCCCTCAGCCCGCGCCGATCGCGCGCTCGCTGCTCACGCGCACCTGACGCCGACGCATTGCGGCGGGCGGCGGTTTCTATGCGCGCGGTTTCCACCGGCGTCGATCGTGCCGCGGACTGCAGTGATGCCGTGCCCGGCGTTCGCGTTCGCCGTGTTGCCACGCAGTCTGTTTCTCGTCGCGCTCCCCTCGATGGCGATGCCTCCGTTACGGCCGTTGGCGTTCGCGACGTTGCGGGAGAGAAGGTTGTTGTCGGCTCGATCCTTGCCTCCGTCTCCGCGCACCCGGATCCCAGCGCGGCCGTTGTTGGTGGCGATGTTCGCGGCGAGCTCGTTGCCGCTGGCGCCGTGCTTGCCTCCGAACTGCGCGATGCCGCCCTGACCGGCATAGAGGACGATCCCGGTCCCGTTGCCTTGCGCCCGGTTGCCGCGGGCCACGCTCTGACGAAGATCGAACAGGAGCAGCCCGACCTCCCCGTTGTCCGAGACCTCGTTGCCGAGCACGCGGGCTTTGCGACTCGCGCCGACCGCGATGCCTGCGCGGCGGTTGCCGCGCGCGTCATTGTCCGTGACCCAGGTCGAGTCCGAGCTGCCGTTGACCTGAATGCCGTTTCCCCTGTTGCCCTCGAACTTGTTTCCGACGATGCGGCTTCCAGGTGACTGAAACATCGAGATGCCCTCGCCGGCGGTTCCCCGCACGCGGTTTCGCTCAACGCGTGTGCCCGGCGAGGCGAACACGTTGATCCCGTTGGCCTGGAAGTTGCGAACCGCGGTCGAGACGACGCTGTCCGCGATCGTGCACCCGCGACAATTCGCCAGGGTGATCCCGGCGCACTGGTCCCCAGCCCTGCAGCCGGAGCCGATGTTGCGCATCGTCACCTTTCGGATGACGTCTCCACGCCCGCTGAGCGCGACTCCCGAAAAGTAGAAGTCTGTGATCGTGCCGTTCTTGATCGTGACGTTTGTATGCCGTCCCTTGGTCACGATGGCGCCGGTCCCAGGCTTGTGCGCGCTCGTTCCGTCGATCGTATGTCCGTTGAGGTCGATCGCGATGTTGTCAGCGCCGACGAGGAGCCCGCTGCCCTGGCAGTCTCTGAGGTCACTCGTGAGCGTCGTGCTCGCGGTCAGCGTCTGGCCGCACGAGACGGTGGTCGCTGCCGGGCCAGCCGCGAGCTGAGCTGCGGGGAAGACCGCTGCCAGGGCCACCGTCGCGACGACGGCGAAAAGTTTTGGCTTCATGGAGTGCCCTTTCGGTCTGAGTCTACGACTTCGCCGACGATGCTAGAGCCTTCCAGGGACGCGCGAAACGCGGCCAGCAACAGTCTTGGCTCCGTGTCTACCCCGGAGTGGGCGGGCTCACGACTGCGGCTGGCCACAATGTGCCGGCGCCCTCGCTCTGCCACGATCAGGTCATGCGGACGACCGTGCTGATCGTCGACGACCACGACGGCTTCCGCGACTCGGCGCGCGCGCTGCTCGAGGCCGAGGGCTTTGAGGTCATCGGTACCGCAGCGGACGGCGCCGCGGCGCTCGCCGCGGTCGAGCTCCTACGCCCGGAGGTGGTGCTGCTCGACGTCCAGTTGCCCGACCTGGACGGGTTCGCGGTCGCCGAGCGCCTCGCGACGCTGCCTCACCCGCCGAGCGTGGTGCTGGTCTCGACGCGTGCTGCGGCGACCTACGGGCCGCGTCTCGAGGCGGCGGCAGCGCGCGGTTTCCTGCCGAAGGCAGAGCTCAGCGGAGCCGCGCTACGCGCGCTCATTGCCTGATGCGCGAGCTTCGCATCGCCGTCTTTCCGGCCGCCGTTGCACTCGGCCTCTACGCCGAACGGGCGGCGCTCGTACGCGCGCCGCTTGCGGTGGGCCACTCGGGCGCCGACATCGCCCTCGCCGTCGCGGACTTCGTCGTGGGACTCGTCTTCGTCGGTTGTGGCGTCGTCGCGTGGATGCGGCGACCGGAGAGCCGAGTAGGTCTCTTGCTGACGCTCGCCGGGATCGCCTGGTTCCTCGGCACGTTCGCCGGCTCCGGCAGTTCCGGGTATGCGGAGTTCGGGGCGCTCTTCCTCACGCTCCATCGAGGGCCGCTCGTACACGCGCTCCTTTCGTACCCGAGCGGGCGCCTCGAGCGCCGGACCGAGCGGTCGACGGTGGTCTTCGCGTACCTCCTGTGCGCCATCGCGGACGTCGGAGTGACTCCTGGGGCGGCCATCGCGTTGGCCGTCGCCTTGCTCGGCGTCGGTGCTCAGCGGTACCTCAGGGCCGCGGGGCCGCACCGCCGGGCCCGCAGGACGGCGGCCGCGGCGAGCGCGGCCTTCGCGATCGTCCTCCTCGTCTCCGGGGTGACCGGCCTCGCCGGCGCCTCGGTGGACCGAACCGTGCTCTGGGCCTACCAGGTCGTGCTCGTCGGGATTGTGATCGGGCTGACCTTCGATCTCGTACGCGGCCGCTGGGTAGAGGCGACAGTCGCCGGTCTCGTCATCGACCTGGGCGAGGCTGCGGAGGCAGGTGCGCTGCGCGACCACCTCGCGAACGCGCTCGGTGACCGCTCGCTCGTCCTCGGCTACCGACTCGAGGATCGCGGCGTTTACGTCGACGAGCGCGGCCGAGAGCTCGAGCTGCCACGCGAAGAAGGTGATCGCCGCGTGACGATCGTGCGCGATGGCGGTCAGCCTGTTGCCGCGCTCGTGCACGACGCCGGTGTGCTGGCCGATCGCGACCTCGTCGAATCGATTGCGGCCGCGGCGCGACTCGCCGTCGGGAATGCGCGCATGCAGGCAGGTATCCGGCGTCAGGTCGAGGAGCTCGACGCGTCCCGGCGCCGGGTCGTCGAGGCGGCGGACGCAGAGCGGCGCCGCCTCGAGCGCGAGCTCCGCGAGGGAGCGGAGCGGCGGCTCGCCGAGCTCGAGACGATTCTCGGCGAGGCGCAGCACCAGGCGAACGACGGCCTCGCGGCGATCCTCGCGCCGACGCAGGCGAAACTCGCGCGGGCGCGGTCAGATCTCCGCGAGTTCGCGCGGGGAGTTCATCCGCGCGTCCTGAGCGAGGGCGGCCTTCCCACGGCGCTCCGAGAGCTCGCCGACGGGAGCAGCGTCCCGACCGAGCTGAGCGTCCCGGACGTTCGCTTCCCGGCCCCCGTCGAGGTGGCAGCGTACTTCGTGTGCTCCGAAGCGCTCGCGAACATCGCCAAGTACGCCGCGGCCTCGCGCGCGGCAATCGACGTGATGCAGCAAAGCGGCTCGCTCGTCGTCTCCGTCCGCGACGACGGCCGCGGTGGAGCGAGTGTCGACGCAGGCTCCGGCCTGCGCGGGCTCGTCGACCGTGTAGAGGCGCTGGGCGGTCGGCTCACGCTGACGAGCCCGCCCGGCGAAGGCACGCTGCTCGTCGCCGAGCTGCCGATCAGCTAAGCATGCGTTCAGCGTCCGACGCGGTGCCAGGGCGCGAACGTCGGATTCGGTGCGCCTCTCGCTCCGCCCGGGACATAGCGAAGGGTCAGCGTGTCGCGGTACACGTTCCACCGGTAGACGCCGACTTCGTTCCCAAACGTGAACCGAACGACATCACCCTGGACGCTGAACACGCCCGCATGGCTCCCCCTCGCCTCGCCCAGATGGGACGACCAGGCTCGTCCGCGGCGCAGGACGAAGCGGTAGCGACCGGCGTCGGCCTCGGAATCGTACGGGCTGTGCGTGACGTCGATGACCTGCGTACGACTCGCGGTCATCTCCCAGGACCCATCGATCGGAGTGGCCGCCAGCTGGCGAACCGGTGGCTCACGCCGAGCTCGCGGTTCTCGGCGAGGGCGTTTTCGGGGACACTGCGACGCCTCCGGCGCGAGGGACCGACGTTTCATGCCCTCGATTGCACGGATGAACGACCTCGTCTGCGGGTCGCGTTCCAGCCCGGCGTAGACCGACCGGACCGCCGCCCGCAACGTCGCGATATCCGCCGGCGTGGCTCGAACGACGGCCAGGCGGCCGCGCCCGCACAGGATCGCCGCCTCCTCGCGATCCTCGGTCCGCAGGCGCGCGACCGCGGGGCCGACCGCCTCCCGACCCGCCTCGATAAGGGCGTTACGCTGGTTCGCTGTCAGGTTCGCGAGCACGTTCCGGTTTGCCACGACGACGAATGCCCGCGGCGAGAAGGCGACGTTCCCCGTGACCGAGGAGCCTGGGCCGTCGTAGTGGTCGCCTTCGAGCGTCAGGAGGTCGAGCTCCGCGCCGTCGAATTCCCATGGAGGCAGATCCCTGGGCAGGTAGGCACGCGTCGTGGCGCCAAGCGCCCGAAGCGTTCGCGCCGAAACCAGCGACGGCGCGATGCC
This sequence comes from Gaiellaceae bacterium, assembly GCA_035318925.1. Lineage (GTDB taxonomy): Bacteria > Actinomycetota > Thermoleophilia > Gaiellales > Gaiellaceae > VAXT01. Next base: position 15,111 of record DATHDS010000005.1, on the reverse strand, counting down.
GATGACGGCGTCGCGGTAGTCAGAGGCCCCGAGCAGGCGGTGGGTCAGCCCGAACGGGCGCAGCGGCTCGCCGGCAAGCATGGCCACGCCTCGTACGCCGAGGCGGCCCACTCCGACGAGCATGTGCGCCGGCAGATCGCTCGTGAGCAGCCGCTCTTCGAGCGCCAAGCCGTCGACGAGGAACGGCGCCATCACGGCCTGGAAGTCCTTCACGTCGAGCGTGTCGAGGGAGCTGACCGCGACCTTCGCGAGATCGATCTTGCCGGCCTTGACGTCTGCGACCGTCCCTCGGTCGCTGTCGACGTTTTCCGCTCGCCATCCCTCCTTGAGCTCGAACCGGATCGACCCGTCGGAAAGACGACCCACCGCGGCCATGTATTCGGCCAGATCACGGTCCGCATAGTCGTGGCTCGCGATGCCGAGGATGACGGTCTCGTCCTGGCGCTGACCGCCGGCCTTTGTCCCGCCGCCGCAGCCGACGGCGGCAAGAGCAAGCGCGGGGAGAAGGAGCCAGGCGATGCGCATCGGCCACGAGCTTACGACGGGTTCGAAGGCCCCGCAATGGGAGTTTCAGCGGCGAGAATCGCAAGTTGGCACCGGCCGTGTGGGACGATGAACGGATGACAGTCGGCCGGTACGGCCGGATCGCGATCGTGCCGCTCGCGGCGACGGCCGGGCTTTTCAGCCTGGCGACGGCCAGGCACGACCCGGTTTGGGCATTTGCCGGCGCGTCGACGCTCGGTGGTATCGCCGAGCTTGGTGCCGGGTGGGCGCTCGTCGGAGCGGGCTTGCTGTTCTGGATTCGCCATCCGCAAAACCGGTTCGGGCCCCTGCTCGCGGTCGCCGGATTCGCCTGGTTCCTGCCCGAGTGGACCGACCCCGGCGTCGGCAGCGCGCTCGCGTTCACGGTTGCGCTCGTCGGCTTCGGCCTATGTACGCCGCTCGTTGCCCACGCCGCGCTCGCGTACCCCACGGGACGAATGCGGTCACGAGTGGACGTCGCCGTCGTAGCGAGCTCGTACGCAGGGGCGCTCCTCCTGCTCGGCCTCCTGCCGACGACCGTCTTCGACCCGAAGGCGGCAGGCTGCTTTCAGTGCTCGCAGAACCTTGTCCTGATCCGCGGCGATCTCGAGCTCTTCCACACGTTCAACCGATACGGGCTTTGGGTCGGGATCGGCTGGCTGGTCGCGTTGGGCGCCCTACTCGTGTGGCGGCTCGTCCGTTCCGCGCACGTCGCCGCCGTGGCGGCCGCCCTCGTGCCGGCGATCGTGTACGTCGCGCTCGTCACGTGGGAGTTTCAGCACTCGCTCGCGCGCGGGATCCTGGGCAACGACTCCTTCGACCAGCGCGTGTGGCGGTACGAGGCGGCCGCGCTCGGCGCCTTCGCGCTGGCGGTCGTCTGGGGACTGGTCCGGGAGCGGCAAGCACGGGCCAGGGTTGCGCGCCTCGTCGTCGAGCTCGGCGAGATGCCCAGGCCTGGGGCGGTGCGCGAAGCGCTCGCGCAAACGCTCGGCGACCCGCGGCTCGAGCTCGCCTACCGGCGGCCGGACACCGGCCGCTACGTCGACGGCCTCGGCCGCATGGTCGACATCCATCCCGGTCGCGGCCAAGCCGTCACTCCACTCTTGCGTGGCGACACGCCCGTCGCCGCCCTCGTACACGACGCCCGCCTGAGTGACGACCCCGGCTTGCTGGAGGAGGTCCTCACCACGGCGCGTGTCGCCGTCGAGTACGAGCAGCTCCAGGCCGAGGTGAGAGCTCAGCTCGAGGATCTTCGCGCGTCGCGTGCACGCATCGTCGAGACCGGCGACGCTGAGAGACGTCGCCTCGAGCGCGACCTCCACGACGGTGCCCAGCAGCTCCTCGTCGCCCTCTCTTACGACCTCCGCGTCGCCCAGGCGCGTGTCGAGGCAGACGTCGACTCCGAGCTGACCACCCTTCTTTCATCGGCGGGCGCGAAAGCTCAAACCGCGCTCGTCGAGCTCCGCGAGCTTGCTCACGGGATCTACCCGGCGATCCTCGCCGAAGCCGGACTCGAGGCCGCGCTGGCGACGCTCGCCGACGAGGCGCCACTACCGGTCGAGCTGGGCGACATGACGCCCGAGCGCTACACCGAGCCGGTCGAGACGGCGGCCTACCGAACAGTCGTGGAGGGGATCGACGATGCGGCCGGGCGCGAAGCGACGTTCGTCTCCGTAGACGTTGGTCGCGAAGAGGGCAGGGTCATCGTCACGCTCCGAGACGACGGGGCTGCCCGTATCTCGCCGCTCGTGCACCTGGCCGACCGCGTCGGCGCCCTCGGCGGCTCGCTCGAAGTCGGCGAAACCACTTTGCGGGCAGTGGTGCCGTGCGCGTAGTCGTCGCCGACGACGTCATGCTCACCCGAGAGGGCATTGTCCGCCTGCTCCGAGACTCGGGTGTCGACGTGGTCGCGGAGGCGGAGGACGCGGACGGCTTGCTTCGGCATGTTCGCCTCACGAGGCCGGATGCGGCGATTGTCGACATCCGGATGCCGCCCACCCACACGGACGAGGGCCTCGTCGCGGCCCAGCAGATTCGCGCCGAGCAGCCGAACGTCGGCGTGCTCGTCCTTTCGCAGTACGTCGAGCCGAGCTATGCGATGCGGCTGATCGAGGAGCACCCGGAACGGGTCGGTTACCTGCTGAAGGAGCGCGTCTTTGACGTTGCGATCCTCATCGACGCCCTCCGCCGAATCGCCGACGGCGAGACGGTGATCGATCCGACGATCGTCTCCCGTCTTGTCGGCCGTCGCCGCCGCGAGGACCCGCTCGGTGAACTGACGGCGCGCGAGCGTGAGGTTCTGGAACTCGTTGCCGAAGGCCTCTCGAACAAGGCGATTGCCGCGCGGCTGTTCGTGACCGTACGCACCGTCGAGGCGCACGTGAAGCAGATCTTCCTCAAGCTTCGGCTCGACACGAATCCCGAGTCGCACCGGCGAGTCCTCGCCGTGCTCGCATACTTACGCGCGGGAGCCTAAACCTGGCTTCGGCGGTGCGCCGGTTGTGCGTCAGTGACCACTGAAACCAGTGGACTTTCACGGACGACCGTGAACTCCCGCGGACTGACTGGAAAGATCCTCGAGACCGCAAACCACTCCACCGTAGCGGGTCTCGACCCGAGACCCGCTTGGTTGATCGGAGGGGGAGAGATTCGAACTCTCGCGGGACGTAACCGCCCCGAACGGTTTTCGAGACTTCCGCCAACATGGAGATTTGCAGAGCTTTTTGTGCTCGTGCGCCAGTCTGTGCGCCAGTCGGCCGCGGGTCATTTATGAGGGGCCGCGTGCGCGAGCTGTACCGCTACGTGGAGCGCGACACCGAGAGCTGGCGCCCGCGTTGAGTCGTGACCTTCCGGGTCGACGCCGCTCAGGCGTCAGTTAGAGACACTGGCGCAGGCGAGCGACACCTCGCCAGACATGTCTAGCCGCCTCGCGGTAGGCGTCTGTCGGCGGTTAGACGCCTCACCCGAACTTTTCGCCGTACGGCGTCAGTTTGGCGCCAAGAGCGCGTCCGGAACGACCACGTTCGTAAAGGTCGTGACCTTGCCGCCGGTGACCCGGTAGATCGCGACGACGTTGAGCGTCGTGTCGCCCGTGGATGTGATCCCGAAGCTACCGAGAATTCCGTTCGAGACCTGCGTCTTGAACAGGTTGATCGTCACCGATGAGCGCGAGCCGTCGGAGCGGGCGATCGCGCCCAGCAGGACGTCGATCGCTTGGGCTGCCTCGACCGCGAAGCGAGTCGGCTTTCCGCCGAACCTCTTCGAGAACGAAGCCACGAACCGCTCGCCCTCCCTGCCGAGGTGATCGTTCGCCGGGCCGGGCTTACTGATCGTCATGCCCGCAGCGGCTACGCCGGCAAGCGCAGCCGTAGCGGGATCGAAGGCGTCAGGTGCCATGAATTGCACTCCACGCCCCAAGCGCGTGCGGAAGTCGGTCAGCAGCCGTACGCTCTCTGGGTAGGACGGAACTGCAAGGAAGACGCCGTCGGCGTCGGTTCGTGCAATCGCAGAGGCAAGCTGGTCGTAGCTGCCCGCCCCCGGATCCCAGAACCCACGGCCCGCGACGGCGATCCCGAGCCTCCGTGCTGCACGGAGGAAATAGGTAACGAACAACTTGCTGGGCACGTCGCCTTGGTCGACGGCGTAGACACGTTTGACGCCGAGTCTCCGGGCCACAATCGCGTCGGCGGCGGCCTGCACGTCGTCAGCCGGGATGACGCGTGCGAAATTGCGCCGGTGGGTGGGGTAGTAGAGAGCGGGCTCGGGCGAACCTCTCGTCGGCTCGCGCGTAAGGCCGACGTACGTACTCGACGGGCTGACGATGGCGATAGGACCGCCCGGTGCGCCGTTCAAGATTGGGATCTCCAGCAAAGCACAGCCGGAGGAGAACGGCCCAGCAATGGCAATGACACTCGGGTCCTTCACGTACTCCTGGGCGTTGGCCGAGCACACCCGCTCGTCGAAGCCTAGATTGCGTGGTGTCGCGTCATCGCAGACTTGCAGACCGACCCGGTAGGGGCCGGCTTTGTAACCGCGGCGCTGGAGCGCGAGCGTCATCGCATTGACCATTGGGGTCGTTGTCTCGAGGACGCCCTGTTGGAGCGGAAGGTCGGCTGCGATCAAGACCTGCGGCGAACCGGCGCCTTTGTAGTGAAGAGGCCCGCATCGGTCGGATGCGATCGTCTGAAATCTGGCCGGCTTCGCATTGCCGCCCTCGCTCAATTTGACGGCTGCGACAGCGGCCCCCGCGGCAAGAACGACACAAGCGCCGATCAGCAGGACCCCGCCCCGCCGGGCCGGTCGTTGCTTGAGCGACGGAGCTGGAGCAGGCGGGGGAGGAAGCTCCACCGTCGGGAGGACCTCCACGAAGCGAATCGGCTCTGCAACACCCTTCACCATCGTCGGTTTTCGCGGCGCATAGTGGGCCTCGTCGTGCCGGCCCGCCAAGTGGGCGACGGTCTCGCTAGCAAGAATCTCGCCCCCCTTGGCGAGGCTGCACAACCGAGCGGCGACGTTCAGCGCGCGGCCGCGATAGCCGCCCGAGGTCGCGACCGCCTCTCCTGCGTCGATACCGATCCCGACCCCGAGCGGCAGTGCTGGTTCGCCCTCGGCCCGCACGCGCGCGCGCCTCTGTAGCTCTACGGCGCCGCGCACCGCCGAGCGCGCGGACGCGAAGACGCACAGGGCCTCGTCGCCGCGGAGCTCGATGACCTCGCCGCCTTGTGCGCTAATCGCATCGTTGGCTATCGCGGCGAACCCGCGCGCAAGCGCCGAGGCTGCCTCGTCGCCGTGCTCGTCGCTATAGCGCGTGTACCCGCGCAAATCGGCGATCAGGAAGGTGCGGACGCCGACCGCTTCGCCCGCGCCGGCGTCGGAGCTCATCTCGTCCGTCACCCCTCGAAAGTCTACGGCCCGCGCCTGGTGCGCCTCTGGGTCATCGGTTTTCCGACAGCTTTCGCCATCTGCCACGGCCTCTTTATGGCCGCCGCTCTCGGTCCCCGCTGATCAGAAGCCGCTGATCAAAACTGCCGCAGGCGTCTCTTCACTCCTATAAGAGCTTCCTCGAGGACGCTGACGTGCGGGAGAGCCGCGTGGATCGCTACATGGGCCACGCTGACCATTCCGTGCAGGGCCGCTATAGCCATCAGTCGGACGCGAAGTATCTGGAGGACGCGCAAGCCCTGACTAGCTTCCTCCAGAGGGCCGACAATCCGACGCGGCTGGAGCGAGTGCGCGACAGTCGCGCGACAGTGCGCGACACGGCCTAGCGGTTAGTAGCGGTTTCAAGCGATACGAGAGAGGGCCGCAAGGCCCTCTCTCTTTGTGGGGGAATACCCTGCTAATCGAGTGCTTCCGGCCTAGTGAAGCGGAGGGGGAGGGATTTGAACCCTCGTCGGACCTAACGGCCCGAAACGGTTTTCGAGACCGCCGCATTCGACCGCTCTGCCACCCCTCCGAAGACGAAGCGTACCCGCACCCCTTCTCGGTTTCCTGACGCGTCGCTGCGTGCCCGTATGCGAGCGGACAGTGCTGGGCCGCACGGGCCGCTCGCACGAGGGTGCGGAGCGGCGCGAGGCGGCGGATAGTGCCGGACTCTAGGTGGCGGCAAGTTCGCCGCCGCTCAGGGAAGCGAGAAAACGGAGAAGGAGGGATTCGAACCCTCGAAGGAGGAAATGTCCCCCTTAACGCCTTAGCAGGGCGCCGCCTTCAGCCACTCGGCCACTTCTCCGGAAGACACAGGATAGCCGCTCCGCTTTGGGCCCTTACAACGCGAAGCCCGCCTCGAAAAGCTGTGAGTCGCAGTTCGAAAGGGCGGGCGCCGCATGTTTTGCCGGGATGTGAAGGGGGGAGCCGGCCAACTCATTCTTGCGGTGGTGGCCGGTTCGGCACATGCCCCGGAAGGGTGATTCTCGATACTCCAGCCATGAAGCTGGGCATCGGCAGGCGCGAGGTCAACATCTCGAACCCGGACAAGGTCTTCTTCCCGAAGCGCAAGCTCAAGAAGATCGACCTCGTCAACTACTACCTCGACGTCGCGCCGCATGTTCTGAACCATGTGCAGCGCCGCCCGATGCAGATGCTGCGCTACCCGGATGGCGCGGAGGAGTGGTTCTTCTACCAGAAGCGCGTCCCGGCAAATCACCCCGACTGGCTCGAGACGGTGCACATCAAGTTCCCGTCCGGGCGCACCGCGGACTTCCCGGTCTGCAACGAGCCGGCGGCGCTGGCGTGGATCGTCAACCTCGGCTGCATCGACCTCCATACCTGGGCCTCGCGGGTGGACGACGTCGACCGGCCGAACTACCTGCTGATCGACCTCGACCCGAGCGACGGCAACCCGTGGCGGCACGTCCGGAAGATCGCGCTCGTCGTGAAGGAGGTGCTGGACGAGCTCGGGCTCGCCAGCTTCCCGAAGACTTCGGGCGCGACGGGCCTGCACATCCTGTCGCCGATCAAGCCGGAGCTCGGCTTCCCGGAGGTGCGCCGGTTCGCCAAGGCGCTCGCGCAGGAGGTGGAGCGGCGCATCGACGACCAGGAGGTGGCGACGACGACATGGAAGGTCGCCGACCGCCGCGGCGTCTTCGTCGACTACGGGCAGAACTCACGCGACCGGACGATCGCCTCCGCGTACTCGATCCGGCCGACGCCCGATGCGCGCGCCTCTGCCCCGCTGAGCTGGGACGAGGTGCCGGCGGTGAAGCCCGAGCGCTTCACGCTCACGACCATGCGCAGGCGGATCGACGAGGTCGGCGACCTTACCTCCGGGATGTGGCGGAGGAAGAAGAGCCTGCAACCGCTCTTTGCCAAGCTCGACCTCGAGCCCGCGGATCCGAAGAAGCTCGACAGCGGCCGCCGTCGCGGCAACGCCCAGCGCTGGAAAAGCGACCAGAGCGCGAACTGGCGCCAACGCAGCACCGCCAAGTAACGCCTTTCGGACACGTCCTGGGACCTGGTCCCGGGCCAGGTCCAGTCCCGACGCGTCCTGGGACCTGGTCCCGGTACAGGGCTTCTGGGGCTAGGTCTTACGAGCCCGCGGCCAGGAGGGACTCGACTGTTGGGTCGCCTCGGCGCCGGGGCGGGCGGACCTGGTGCCACGTGCACTGCTCCGGGTCCTTGTCCGGGCGGAAGCGGATGAACCTCGTGCCGTGGCGGAAGCGGTTGCGCTCGAGCTTGTCGAAGCGCACCTCGCATACGAGCTCCGGCCGCACGGGGTTCCAGGCGAGTTCCTTGCCGGCCGTCCACCGGCTCTGCCCGCCGGGGATCCGCTTCTCGCTGACAAAGCCGGGCTCGCGCAGCTTCGGTAGCTCCGCCTCGACCTGCTTCCGCACCGCCGCCGGCATCCCCGAGCAGTGGCCGACGAAGTCGAGCTCGCCGTCATCGCCGTACAAACCCAGCAGCAGGGTCGAGATCCGCCCCTTCGCCTTGTCGCTGTCCCGGTAACCGACGATCACGCAGTCGGCCGTCTTGTACTTCTTGACCTTGACGACGCCGTCCCGCGAGCCGGGGAGGTAGGGGGAGCCCAGCTTCTTCGCGACCACGCCGTCGAGCCCCGCGGCCTCGAGCCGGTCGAGCCAGCGCTCGGCGTCCTTCAGCTCCCGGCTGTACGGCGAGAGCTCGAACCGCTTCGCCTTGCGCTCGAGCTCCTTGCGCCGCTTCTCGAGCGGCAGCTCGTGAATCGGCTCGCCCTTCCAGAGCAGGATGTCGAAGGCGATGAACCGCGCCGGGATCTCCGCCGAGAGCTTCCGGATCCGCGACTCGGCCGGGTGCAACCGCAGCTGCATCGAGTCGAAGTCGAGCCGTCCCTTCTTCGAGATAACGATCTCGCCGTCGAGCGCGGAGTGGGGAGGGAGCAGCTTCCCGAGCGGCTCGAGCTCGGGGAAGTAGCGCAAGAGCGGCCGGCCGTTCCGACTCCAGAGCGCAAGCTCGCCGCCGTCGTTCTCGAGGACGCCGCGAAACCCGTCCCATTTCGGCTCGTATTGCCAGTCGCCGCTCGGGAGCTCCTCCACGAGTTCGGCCTCCATCGGCGGAAATGGGACTTTCGGGCCGGGCATCGGTCACTAAGCTTGCCGGAATGAGGAGAGTCGCCGTCACGGGTCTCGGCGCGGTCACGCCGCTCGGGAACGATGCGCCCTCGACCTGGCGCGCCGCCGTCGCCGGCGAGAGCGGCATCGACTTCATCAAATCGTTCGACGCGAGCGGGTTCCCGGTCCGCGTCGGTGCTGAGGTCAAGGACTTCGACCCAAGCGGGCTCGTCAACACGAAGGAGGCGCGGCGGCTCGACCGGAACGTCCTGCTGGCGCTCGCCGCCGCTGTCGAGGCGAAGGACGACGCGGGACTCAACGGCTTCGACCCAGCGCGCGTCGGCGTCGTCCTCGGTTCGGCGATCGGCGGGCTCTCGGGCATCGTGGCGCAGGGCGACGTGCTCAGAGAGCGCGGCCCGGATCGGGTGTCCCCGTACTTCATCCCGAGCGTGCTCGTCGACTCGGCAAGCGGCCAGGTTGCGATCTCGCTCGGCCTCCGCGGCCCGAACTACGCGCCGGTCTCGGCCTGCGCGACCGGCTCCCATGCGGTCGGCGAAGGCGCGGAGATCATCAGGCGGGGCGACGCAGACGCGATCCTGGCCGGCGGCACCGAGGCCTGCATGCACCCCCTGATCCTGGCCGGGTTCTGTGCGATGCGCGGGCTGGCGGCCGAGGACGAGTATCCGCCGCGCGCCTCGCGTCCGTTCGACGCGACCCGAGCTGGTTTTGTCATGGGAGAGGGGGCGTGCGTCCTGCTCCTCGAGGACCTCGAGGCGGCTCAGAAACGCGGTGCCAAGGTGTATGCGGAGGTGCTCGGCTACGGCGCCTCGAACGACGCGTACCACATGGCTGCGCCGGATCCCGCCTCGGTCGGAGTCGCCGAGATGATGCATGCGGCCCTCGCGCGCGCGCGCGTGAAACCGACCGATGTCGGCTACGTGAACGCGCACGGAACTTCGACGCCGCTCGGCGACCTCGCGGAGACGAAGGCACTTAAGGACGTCTTCGGCGACCACGCGTACGCCCTGGCAGTCTCCTCGACGAAGTCGATGACCGGCCACTGCTTCGGTGCGGCCGGAGCGGTCGAGGCGATGATGTGCGTGCTGGCGATTCACGAAGGCGTGATTCCGCCGACGATCAATTTGCGAACTCCCGACCCGGAGTGCGACCTCGACTACGTCCCGAACGAGGCGCGCGAGGCGAAGATCGACGTCGCCCTGTCGAACGCAATGGGGCTCGGGGGACACAACGGGTGCGTGCTCCTCGGCCGGGTCGAACGAAACGGCGCTTCCGACGTCTAACTAAACGTGAGGGTCTTCGCGATCGCCATCCTCGCGACCGGGCTGCTGGTCGTCCCACTCGCCGGCGCCGCCGACTTCGGCCGTCCGGCCGAGATCCCGCTCGCCCAGGCACCCGACGGCGTTCTCCTCGGAGACGCGACCCAGGACGCACTTGATGACATCGTCACGATCAACGCGTCGGCCTCGAGCATCAGCGTTCTGCCGGGTCTCGGCGACGGCGGGTTCCAGCGGCGGATCGATTATCCAGCGGTGACCGGGGCGCGGTCCGCCGTGCTCGGCGACTGGGATGCCGATGGCGCCGACGACCTCGCCGTAGCCGCCGGCGCGAGGATCACTGTCTTTTCCGGCATCGACGGGGGCTTCGCGCGCAGGGCGAGTTATCCCGCTCACGCTCCGTCAGCCCTCGCCGTCGCGGACATCGACAGCGACGGCAATCTCGACCTGGTCGCGGCGAACTCGACGGGCGCCTCAGTGTCGGTTCTACGGGGTCGCGGAAATGGGACCTTCGAGCCGGCCGTCGACTACCCGATCGGAAGCCGGGCGTCGTCGGTGCTCGTCGCCGACCTGAACGGAGACGACACTCCGGACATTGCTGCGGCCGGTTCCAACCTGACGATCCTCCTGGGCACCGGCGACGGAGCCCTCGATCCGTTCATCGGCTACGCGACCGGGGTGGCCGGTCGCTCGCTGGCCGCCGAAGATCTCGATCAGGACGAAGACCTCGACCTCGTCGTCGCGGGAGGTCAAAACCAGATCGGCGTTCTCCTCAATGCCGGCGATGGCACCTTCCCCCAACACGTCTCGTATCGAGTCGGCGGGACGCCCGTCGGGGTCGCGATCGCAGACCTGGATGGGGACGGAAGCTTCGACGTCGTCACTGCGAACCGTGGTTCGAACGACATCTCCATCCTCCGGGGCGTGGGCGACGGGACGTTCGAAGCCCAGTCTCGCGTCACCGTGGGCCGCACGCCGACCGCCCTCGGCGCGGACGACCTCGATGCTGATGGCACGATCGACCTCGTGGTCGCGAACCGGGGCTCGAAGAGCGTGACGGTTCTGCTGAACGGAGCGGATGCCCCCCAGCCGACGGTCTGCCTCGTGCCTCGAGTCGTGCGCCGGGCGCTTGCAGTTGCCCGAGGGCTGCTCACGCGCGCGCACTGCACCCTCGCCCCGGTTCGTCGCAAGTACTCGAATCGCGTCAAGCGCGGGCGGGTGATCGCCCAACGCCAGGTGCCTGGAACGCGCATGCCTGAGGAGTCGCGCATCACCCTACTCGTGAGCCGCGGCCCGAAACGGTAGCGTCCCGGCCTGCATGGCATTCATCGTCGACGCGCAGGTCGAGGAGTACGCCGAGGAGCACACCTCGCCCGACGGGGAGCTCTTCGAGCGGCTCGCCGAGGAAACCCGCGCGGAGACGACCGCGCCGCAGATGATGGTCGGCAGGATCGAAGGCCAGTTCCTTGCGACGCTCGTGCGCCTGCGCGGCGCGCGGCGGATCCTCGAGCTCGGCACGTTCACGGGCTATTCGTCGATCTCGATGGCCTCCGCGCTGCCGCCCGACGGGTCGATCATCACGTGCGACGTCGACCCGAAGGCGACCACGATCGCCCGCCGTTACATGGACGAGAGCGGCTACGGGGACCGGATCGAGATCCGGCTCGGCCCAGCGCTCGAGACGATCGAGACGCTGCAAGGCCCGTTCGACCTCGTCTTCATCGACGCCGACAAGCCGAACTACAAGGCGTACTACGAAGCGGTGCTCCCGCTGCTCGGCGAGAACGGCCTCGTCATCGCGGACAACGTCCTCTGGTCCGGGCGTGTGGTCGAGGAGGACGGCGACGAGTCTACGCTTGCGATCAAGGACTTCAACGAGCACGTCAGAAACGACCCGAGGGTGGCCTCCGTCATGCTCACCGTCCGCGACGGAATGCTGCTCATCCGCAGGCGGGACAGCTAGCTCGGTTCGTTGGTCGTGGCGACCGACCTGCGTTGAAAAACTGGTCCCAACGTAGTAAAACCCTCCCAGGCTCCGGAATCCGCGGGGGAAGGAAGCATCTACGGGTAGGGGAGGTTTCGCAGTGCTACAGCGAAAGCATGTGCGCTGGCCTTGGCTGGCTGCGTTCTTGTCCCTCGTGATCGTGCTCACGGGCGCGCTCGCGGCGGGGGCGAACGCGAGTAAGAGCCGGCAGACGGCGACTAACAGCCGGCAGACGGCCTGTGCGTCAATCCAGAGGCTCCACCTCGCGAAGCAGATGAACGCGCACGCTGCGCAGATCCTCGCTTCTTGCGGCCGCTCAACCGGAGGCGCCCAGGCGCGCTCGACGAGCTTCTCGTCGCTCGGCCTGCTACGCCCCTCGACCTACGGAGGCCCAGATGTCAACGAGATCACCGGGCCGCCCAACGGGGAGGGAACCTTCCCGCACGTGACCCAGTCGGAGACGCAGACCTGGGCCGAGGGCAATACCGTCGTCACGGCTTTCAACGACTCGCGGAGCGCGCCTTCGTGCTACTCCGGCGGGTCGTACTCGATCGACAACGGCGTCAGCTTCATCCCGCTGAACGCGCGGCCCTTCTGCACGGGCCACGGCACGGGCTACGGCGACCCGGTCGTCGTCTACGACGAGGCGCACTCGAAGTGGATCGCAGCCTTCCTCGCGTCCGGCTGCGGCGGCCAGGGCATCGGTACCTGGACCTCGACGAACAGCATCACCTGGGCGGCCGGTCCCTGCGCGCACAGCGGCGGCAGCGACGACCGCGAGTCGGGTTATGTCGACAACAACCCGTCGAGCCCGTACTACGGCCACATGTACATCTCCTGGAACAACTTCGGAATCGGCTCCGGGGCGCTCCAGATCACCTCGTCCTCGGACGGAGGCGCGACCTGGTCTGCACCGGTGACCGTCTACAACGGCAGCGCCTTCCACCGCAACGTCCAGGTGACCACGGGCCAGGACGGGACCGTCTTCATCGCCAGCATGGACGAAGGCGGCGGTGGTCTCGGAAACCGCACGAACATCATCTACCGCTCCACGAACGGCGGTACGACGTGGACGAACTCGACGACGGGCGCCGCCTTCCCGGGCCCGGGCACGTCGACCTGCGGCTACTTCGCAGCCATGTTCCCGTCCTACTGGCGCCACATGGGCTGGGGCGACGTTGCCGCCGGCCCTGGCGGGATCGTCCATTACGTCTACGCAGTCAACGGTCCCGGCAGCGACGCCGGCGACATCTTCTACGTGCGCTCGACCGACAACGGGCTGACCTGGAGCGCACCGCTCAAGCTGAACACGGACAGCACCACTCGCTCCCAGTGGCAGCCTTCGCTCTCGGTCTCGCCCGGTGGCAACCTGCTCGCAAGCTGGTACGACGCCCGCAACACCTCCGGCAACAGCTTCGAGCGCTTCGCCAGGCTCTCGGCCGACAACGGGGCGACCTGGGGCAACGACGAGGTCATGAGCGACGTCGTCAGCCCGCTGCCGCTGCAGCCGGACGGAAGCGTCCAGCCCTGCTACACGGGCGACTACGACCGCAGCTACAGCAACGCCTCTGCGCACTACGTCGCCTGGGTGGACGGGCGCGTGTCGATCAGCGGCACCGCTCAGCAGGACGTCCTCTTCGACAAGCATCCAACTGGGGGGCCACCGCCACCGCCTCCGCCGCCGCCACCCCCACCACCACCCCCACCACCACCGCCACCACCACCTCCGCAGCACTACGTGGTCACGACCCAGAGCGGCCAGTCGATCGTGCCGGGTGTGGACGACACGGGGAACCACTGCGACGACTGCACGACCGGGATCTCGCTCCCGTTCCCGGTCTACATCTACGGCACCCCGTACACGGCCGTGAACGTGGACTCGAACGGGACGCTCCAGTTCGAGACGAGCGGGAGCACGTTCACGAACCAGTGCCTGCCGGCCCCGAACCACGGGCGGGCCTTCTTCCCGTACTGGGACGACCTGTACACGATCAACGAGGGCTACGGCATCTATACGACGACCACGGGCTCGGCTCCGAACCGCACCTTCTACATCGAGTGGCGGGCGCAGTACTTCCCGGGGACCGGTAACGCCAACTTCGAGTTCTCCTACAACGAGAACAACCAGGTCCTGAAGGCGATCTACGGCAACACCGACAGCGGTGCGTCGACCTCGACCTCGGGTGTCCAGGACACTGGTGGCGGCATCTTCGACCAGTACAACTGCGACGGTTCCGGCGGTGCGCTCGACCCCGGCACGGCCGTCGTCTACACGCCACCGGGCGGCGGGCCACCTCCACCGCCACCACCACCTCCGCCACCTCCGCCGCCGCCACCACCACCTCCGCAGTGCGTGGACCACCACGTCCTGATCGCGTTCTCGGACGTGAACACCCCGCCGTCGACCCTGCAGGCGGACATCGCAGCCGAGCCGGGCGTGCTGAGCGTCGATACCTTCGACGCCGGCGTCTCGACGCCGACGCTCTCGCAGCTGATGCCCTACCGCACGGTCGTGTCGTTCTCGAACTCCGTCTACGCCGATCCAACGGCGATGGGCGACGTCCTGGCCGACTACCAGGACGCCAACGGGATCGTCGTTGGGATGAACTTCAACTGGTACGGGCCGCCGTTCGGTCTCGCCGGGCGCTGGATGACTGGCGGCTACACGCCGTTCAACGACTTCGGCGGGATCAACTTCGGCGACGGCACGTTGGGCTCGTTCGACGCCGGCCATCCGCTGATGGCGGGTGTGACGACGCTGAACGCGTTCTTCCGCATGACGATGTCGGCCGCGAGCGGTGCGACCGTCGTCGCCAACTGGACCGACGGCACGAACCTGATCGCATACAAGGGCCGGGCCATCGCCATTAGCGCCTACACCGGCGACTACGCGGGCCAGTGGAGCGGTCAATTCGGCAAGGTGATCGCAAACGCGGGGAACTGGCTGTGCTCGGGTGGACCACCTCCACCGCCACCGCCACCGCCACCGCCGCCTCCACCGCCACCACCACCGCCTCCGCCGCCGCCACCGCCAGCGGGCTCGCTGCTCGCAGCCGGCGGCTACAACGGCTCGACGACCGTCACCACCGCAGAGGTGACAACGGGCGGGGCGTGGCAGACCGTCGCCCCGATGCCGCAAGACCTCTATGGCGGGGCCGCCGACTCTGACGGCACCTACGCCTACGTGGCCGGTGGCTACTCGTTCACGAGCGGCACGCTGAGCACCCTCTTCCGCTACGACGCGGGCGCCAATAGCTGGACGAGCCTGGCTCCGCTTCCGGACGGGATC
>DATHDS010000004.1:0-60067 GCA_035318925.1 Gaiellaceae bacterium | reverse complement strand
GCTGCTCGCACGCGAGCAATGACGATTCCATGCTGATCTTCATCATCGGGTTGATCGTGTGGGGCTTCATCGTCGGTGCCCTTGCGCGTCTCTCGCTTCCGGGGCCCGATCCGATGCCCTGGTACGCGACGATCGGGCTCGGCCTCGGTGGTTCGCTGATCGGCGGGATCCTCGCGAAAGTTCTCATCGGGACGACCGGTGGCCTCTTCTTTGCCTTCCTGGGAGCGGTGCTCTTGCTCTACCTCTACCGCCGCTTCGTCCAGAAGCGCGGAATAACGGGCCCTTCGGCCCGGCGGCTTCCCTAGCGCCATATCGCAAACCTGCTATCTTTCGTGCATAGCAGGACTGCGATAGGAGGTCACCCAGGATGACTCAGCAAAACGGCAAGCAGAACGGAAAAGCACGCCAGGACGATCGCGTCCGGGTCGCGCTCGTCGGCGTCGGCAACTGCGCCAACTCGCTGCTTCAGGGAGTGGAGTACTACAAGGATTCGCCCGACGACCAGTTTGTGCCGGGCCTCATGCACGTGAACCTCGGCGGGTACCACATCCGCGACATCGAGTTCACGGCCGCGTTCGACGTCACGACTGACAAGGTCGGCAAGGATCTGTCCGAGGCGATCTGGGCGCACCCGAACGACACGATCAAATTTGCAGAGGTGCCCAAGACAGACATCACCGTCCAACGCGGGATGACCCACGACGGGCTCGGCAAGTACATCTCCGAGGTCGTCACCAAGGCGCCCGGTGAGACCGCCGATGTCGTCGGGATCCTCCGCGACACGAAGACGGACGTCGTCGTCAACTACCTGCCGGTCGGCTCCGACGCCGCCACCAAGTGGTATGCGGAGCAGGTGCTCGAGGCTGGCTGCGCGATGGTCAACTGCATGCCGGTCTTCATCGCCCGCGAGGCCTACTGGCAACGACGCTTCGAAGGGAAGGGCCTGCCGATCATCGGCGACGACATCAAGTCGCAGGTCGGCGCGACGATCACGCACCGCGTGCTCACCTCGCTGTTCCGCGAGCGCGGCATCCACCTCGACCGGATGATGCAGCTCAACGTCGGCGGCAACTCGGACTTCCTGAACATGCTCGAGCGCGATCGCCTCGAGTCGAAGAAGATCTCGAAGACGAACGCGGTGACGTCGATGCTCGACTACGACCTCGGCGAGGGCAACGTCCACGTCGGCCCCTCCGATCATGTGCCGTGGCTCACGGACCGCAAGTGGGCCTACATCCGCATGGAGGGGAAGGCCTTCGGCGACGTGCCGCTCAATCTCGAGCTCAAGCTCGAGGTCTGGGACTCGCCGAACTCGGCCGGAATCGTGATCGACGCCGTTCGCCTCGCGAAGCTCGCCCTGGACAACGGCGTCGCCGGTGCCCTCGAGGGCCCGAGCGCGTACCTGATGAAGTCGCCGCCGAAGCAGATCCCCGACGACGACGCGCACGACGCCGTCGAGCGCTTCATCAAGCAGTACGGGCGCAAGAGCGCCAAGCCGCGCGTCTCAGGGAAGGCCTAGTCCTAATCGGACCTGTCCAGGGCCTGGCCCTGGACAGGTCCGAAAACTAGGCGCGGGGGGCGAGGCCGTCGCAGATGAGGCCGGTCACGACCTGCTCCGCTCTTGCGATGTCCTCGTCCGTGTCTGGCAGCTGCCCCATCACCCATCCGGTCAGGATCTCTTCGAGCGCGCCGTAGAAGATCGTCGCCGCCAGTTGCGCGTCGAAGTCGTCCCGAAACTCGCCTGTCTGCTGCCCGTGGGCGACGATGCTTTCGAGCGCCTCGTAGGCATGAGAGATCTCCTCCACCTGTCGGGGCAGCTGTTCGGGGCTGCGCGTCACCTCGTGGACGAGCACGCGCACGAGGTCGGGATCTCGACGCCACGTGCGGAGGAGCAGCGCGGTCACCTTGCGCACCTGCTCGCCGGCCGGGCCGCCCTCCTCCTGGACCTCGCGCACGCGCGCCAGCATCTGCGTCCAGGTGTCCCGGAAGATCGTCTCGAGCAGTTCTTCCTTCGAGCCGAAGTAGTGGTAGATCAGGCCGTAGGCGACCCCCGCTTCCTCGGCGATCTCGCCGACGCGGCACGCGTGGTAGCCCTTGCGCGCGAAGGCGCGGACTGCGGCGTCGAGGATCTGGCGTCGCTTCTCTTCCTGAGTGGCCGCAGGCACGATCCAACTCTAGAACAGGGGACTAGACTCGGGGAAAGTGCCCCTTCGTATCTGCCTCGTGACCCCGTTCGCGTGGTCGCAGCCCCATGACATCAACGAGCACGTAGCCGGCGTCGCGACGGCGCTGCGGGACCGCGGGCACACGGTGACCGTGCTCGCCCCGTCGAACCGCGCCGCCGACCTCGCCGCAGGCCGCCGCGCCCTGCGCGACGGTGCCGGCGCGCCGCTGATTGCGGTCGGGCCCGCCGTTCCGATTTCCCGCCGGAGCCGGATCGGCCTGCCGGTTGGCGTGCGGGCGAACCTCTCGGCGGCGCTCACCTGGGGCGAGTTCGACGTCGTCCACGGCTTCGAGCCCGGGCTCCCGAGCCTCTCGTACGTCGCGCTGCGCGACGCGCGTGCGCTCACCGTGGCGAGCTTCTTCTCGCCGGAGCGACTCGGCTACCCGCCGGGCCGCGCACAGCGAGAGCGGCTGCTCACGCGCACCGACGCGCTCGTCGCGGCCTCCCCGGTAGCCGCGCACGCGGCCGCGCAGCGCTTCCCCGGCGAGTACCGGATCGTCGAAGAGGGCGTCGACACCGAGCTCTTCAAGCCGGCGGCGAAGCGGAAGCTCGTCGTCCTCGAGTGGCGGCCGGCGGAGCGGCCGCTGTCGAGAGCCGTTGTGCGCGCCCTGCGCCAGCTGCCCGACTGGGAGCTCGTCTTCCTGCGGACGAAGTCGCTCGCCGGGCGGCCGACGATCCCGGCGAGGCTGCGGGGCCGTGCGCACGTGCGCACGGCTCGGGACGGGAGAAGCCGCGCGGCGATCCTGAACGAGGCCGCAATCTTCGTCCCCGCCCTCGAAGGCCTCTCCCGCGTCTCGCTCGAGGCGGCTGCCGCCGGCGCTGCAATCGCCTCACCGCCGGGTGTCCACGAGCAGCCCGAGCTCGCCGCCGCCGCGCTTGCGCGGCTGGCCGAGAACGACCCGCTGCGGCGCCAGCTCTCCGAGGAGGCGCGGCGGAGCGTGGAGGGCAAGACCTTCGCGGATGTCGCGGCCGAGCTCGAAGAGATCTACACCGGACTCGGCAAGCGCCGCAAGGGGTCTTTGCAACAGTCTGTTGCAAAGTCGGATCAGCCGCTCGCCGACCGGGAGTGGATCCTCGCCGACCTCCACCTGCACACCTCGTGGTCGAGCGATTGCGCGGTCGAGGTCGAGCAGATGCTCGACCAGGCCGAGGCGATCGGGCTCGGCGCGATCGCGGTCACCGACCACAACGTGTTCGGCGGGGCGCTCGAGGCGGTCGAGCTCGCGCGCGAGCGCGGCCTCATCGTCATCCCGGGCGAAGAGGTGAAGACCGACGGGCAGGGCGAGGTGATCGGGCTCTTCCTCTCCGAGGAGATCCCGCGGGGCATGTCGTTCGCGGACACCGTCAAGGCGATCAAGGAGCAGGGCGGCCTCGTCTACGTCCCCCACCCCTTCGACCGCCTGCACGCGATCGCGGACCCCGCCACCCTCCATCGGCACCTGGCCGACATCGACGTCTTCGAGGTCTACAACGCCCGCCTGCTCTTTGAGGCCTACAACGACGAGGCGCTCCGCTTCGCGCGCAAGTACAACCTGACGATGGGCGCGGGCTCGGACGCTCACGTGGTCCAGGGCCTCGGCACCGGGGGCCTGCGCATGCGGGCTTTCGACGACCGGGAGGAGTTCATGCTCAGCCTGCGCTCGGCCGAGATCCTGCGCCGCCCGAGGTCGCTCGCCTACCTGCAATCGCTGAAGTGGGTCGCCCAGGTCAAAGAGCGAGTGCGATGAGACTGGGGTTGTCCGATCCCAGTTGTAGAGTCCATGCAGTTGTCTAAGATGCCAACAGTTGCAACCCAGCGCGGCTATGCGGTGCGGACCGTGACCGATGCGAAGGAGCTCGCGCGAGAGCACACCGACCGCTGGAAGCTCGATCAGCCGTACGAATTCGGGCTACCCGAGATCGACGACCGCTATCACGTGTGGCGGG
The DNA here is from genome assembly GCA_035318925.1 of Gaiellaceae bacterium. Classification (GTDB taxonomy): domain Bacteria; phylum Actinomycetota; class Thermoleophilia; order Gaiellales; family Gaiellaceae; genus VAXT01. The sequence continues at coordinate 55,917 of DATHDS010000004.1, read as the reverse complement.
TGCCTCTTGTTGCCCACGGAAGCAAGGTCGGCGAGGTCGTAATCGACGCGCGAGCCGGCACGATCGACGAGACCCGTGGCAGCAATCCGGAAGTCGTCGCCGAGCGGCTTGCCGCAACGAGACCAAGCCCGGTCGGAGAGCGGGCAAACCGCGCGAAGGTCGAGCTCTCGTCGCTACCGAACACGATTCTCTGCGGCGACTCGAACGAGACGCTCAAGTCGTTGCCACCCGGCTCAGTGGATCTCGTGTTCACGTCGCCTCCCTACTTCAATGCGCGACCTGACTACAGCGACTTCGCCTCGTACGACGCCTATCTAGAAAGCATTCGGGACGTCATCCGGAGCTGTCACAGACTCTTGCAAGAGGGCCGCTTCTTCGTCATGAACATCGCTCCGATCCTGGTACGTCGGGCGAGGCGCTCCGAGTCATCGCGACGGATCGCCGTACCGTTCGACATGCACCGGCTCTTCATCGAGGAGGGCTTCGACTTCATCGACGACATCATCTGGGAGAAGCCGGAGGGGGCCGGCTGGGCGACCGGGCGAGGGCGACGGTTCGCAGCCGACCGGAACCCACTTCAGTACAAAGCGGTGCCGGTAACGGAGTACGTGCTCGTCTATCGGAAGCAGACTCCCCGGCTGATCGACTGGCACATTCGAACGCACCCCGACCAGGAGCTCGTCCGCCGGTCGCGCATCGAAAACGGCTACGAGCGCACGAACGTCTGGAAGATCAAGCCTGCGAGCCACCCGCTCCATCCCGCCGTCTTCCCGATGGAGCTTGCCGAGCGGGTGATTCGCTACTACTCGTTTCTCGAAGACGTGGTGCTCGACCCGTTTGCCGGAGTCGGCACGGTCGGGGAGGCGGCCGTTCACCTGAGCCGCCGCTTCGTCCTGTCCGAGATCGATCCGGCCTACGTCGAGGCGATTCGGTCGAACGCGGTTGGCTGGCTAGGCTCTGAGGCAGCACGCGTGAGCTGCGTCGGGTGCGACCCACTCACAAGTTAGGCCCCTATGCTAGGCCGGTGTCATTCCGTGACCTGTTCCCCCAGGCTGGTCGGGAACTTGTAGATGTCCGGGGAGATGATGTCCTTCGCCGCCTCGGGCCTGATGGAATCTTTGACGTCGTCGGAGACATTCTTTGCGGAGCCAACGTTCGGGCTGTCACCGAGGCCTATACACGAACCCGCGTAACTCTGCTGAGTGCGGCGTTGCTCAAGACCTACGTTTTGGCAAAGGCAGCCGATTCGTCTCTCCCGGCGGGGTTGGCCGGGACCCTGGCCCACGAAAGGACCCAGCGACCTCTTAGCAAGGAGCACCGCTGGCTGCTGCAGTGGGGGCTGGGTCTAACAGACAAGCAGTTTCAGAACGTCCTTCGATCAGATCAGGAAGCGCTGAGCGACTACGCCGACACCTTCGAATCCGTTTTGTCTCAAGCCGCTGACGCAGCGCGCCAGGCACATGGCGAATTATCAGGCGAGCTCACAATCGAGGGCACGCGGGCCGAGATGGACTGGCCGACCGCTCTTGCCCTCATGACTGCAATAGGACAAGCGGCCCTAACGATCAGGGGTTCGGAGAAATCCCTCTATGGAAAACTCTTTGAAAAACTGGTCTTAGCAGGTGTTCTTCATGTTCTCGGATTTGAGTATTGCGAGCGGGAGGTCAAGCCTGAGGCCGGCAAGAACCTCTTCTGGCTTGCATCCGAGAAGGAGCGCCGCGAGAGCGACGCGACAGCGCTCGTGAGCGATGATGTTGCCATCCGCTTCGATATCGGCTTCATCGGCACCGGAAACCCAGAGATCTTGCTGGACAAGATCTCCCGCTTCGAGCGCATGATCGAACTGGAAGGAGAAAATGTTGACGCGCTGCCGTTCGTCGTAGGCGACAGCATTGCGGAGAACAGTTCAATTGTCGCCCTAGCTCAGGACATTGGCGGAGTGATCGTCGAGATGAGAAAGGAGAACTGGCCGGTTTTCCTCGCTGAGCAAATTGCTGCGGTGTCGTCGTACGAATCACCGTTTTCTGACGACCGGGAACCTGAAGATGTCATTCGCGAGAGCCTGAAGACTGCTCCGTTTGGGGAGATGTTCGAGATCGCAGCGGAAGTGGCTGTGTCCGAGAGCGACTGATCGGGCTTGGACGCTCCGGCGAGGAAAGAGTCCGCTAGGAGAGAACTGGAAACGTGGCCTCTGTGACCTCTGCATCCACCGACGAGATCTACGAGAAATACCTCAAGAAGGCGATCTCCGAGATCAACGAGCTCGGTGACGAGATCGCGCGCGCCGGCAAGGGCGAGCGCGTGCCGGTGCTCGGCTCGGGCCACCCGCGTGCGGACGTCTTCCTCCTCAAGCACCGCCCGCAACCGGCGGAGGTGCAGGAGGGCGTGGCCTTCTACGGCCGGGCGGGCCAGGCGGTCCTCAAGTCGCTCCAGCGGCTGCACGTCGATCCGCTCTCGATCTACGGCACGAACTGCCTCAAGTTCGCCGACGAGGACGAGGACGAGGCTCGGCCGTTCCTCGTCCGTGAGCTGCACATCGTCCAGCCGAAGCTCGTCGTCGTCATGGGCGCGGACGCGCTCGCCTTCCTGAACGGGCTGGAGTTCCCGCTTGCCGACGAGATCACCGCCGAGGCGGGCACAATCCAGGACTGGACGCCAACAGTCCAGATGCTCTACGTCCCCGACATCGACACCGCACTCGACGAGCAGCCTTCGAAGACACAATTTTGGAACGCTTTCAAGGCCCTGGGTCCCTGGTGGGCCGAGCTTCCCCCGTATTGAACGCGGATTCCGTCCCCTCGGGTTCCTGGGGCGCCGCTGGCGGTGCGGGGCCGGAGGGAACAGTGCCTCCTAGCACGGGCCCGGAGAGCACCGTGCCGCCAGCGGCGTCAGGCGACCGCGGAGCCGGGCTCCGCCCGGCGTGAGCGGTCGCCGGCCAGGGACGCGAGGGGTGGTGGGCCGAGCTTCCTCCTTACTAAGCCTTCGGGCCGGGGCCTTCGCCCTGCTCGCGGTCGTCCTCGGCGTCTACTACGCCGTCTCCGAGTCGCTGCCGAACTTCACGATCTGGTGGGAGGTTGTGATCCTTGCCTTCCTCGTCATCCCGGCGGTCTTCGGCCTCGTCTACCTTGCGCTCCCGGTCTGGCGCGCCCCGTACCTGCTGCCGGCCGGGGTCGCCGTCGCGCTGCTCGCCGCGGGGCTCGACTTCGCCGGCGTCGACACGGTCGCGAACTTCGCGAAGCTCGGGGCCGTCACGCTGCTCGCGTGGTGGTTCCTGACCTACTTCGAGACCCCGGCCTGGGTGATGCTCGTCGCCCTGATCATTCCGTGGGTCGACGCGTACTCGGTCTGGCGCGGGCCGACGAAGCACATCATCACGCACCAGCGAGAGCTCTTCACCACGTTCTCGTTCGCCTTTCGGGTGCCCGGCGAGCAGAACACCGCGCAGCTCGGCCTCCCCGACCTCCTCTTCTTCGCCCTCTTCCTGGCCGCGACCGCTCGCTGGGACCTGCGCACCCGGCTGACGTGGGTGACGCTAACGCTCTCCTTCGGCGCGACGATGGCCCTGACCGTCTACTTCGACCTCAACGGGCTCCCGGCGCTCCCGCTCCTGGCGCTCGGCTTTCTCGCCCCGAACGCGGACCTGCTCTGGAAGAAGGTCCGGGCCCAGAACGCGTGGGGCTCCCTGAGCTCGGAGCGAGCCCGCTGACCTAAGCGCGAGTCAGGAGCGCGACCGTCTCGATGTGCGGGGTGTGCGGGAACATGTCCACGGGTCGCGCGCGCTCGAGCCGGTAACCCCACTCGGCCTGGAGATCCTTGACGTTCCCGGCCAGCGTCGTCGGGTTGCACGAGACGTAGACGATCCGCTTCGCCTCGAGGCGAGCGATCCGGCGCAGAGCCTTCCCGGAGAGCCCGGCGCGCGGGGGGTCGACGACGATGACGTCGGGATCCCCTGCGCGGTCACGGAGATCCGCGATCACATCGCCGACCTCGCCGGCGAAGAAAGCGGCGTTCGTGATCCCGTTCAGGTCGGCGTTCTCGAGCGCGCACGCGACCGACTCCTCCGAGACCTCGACGCCCCAGACGGTCAGCGCGTCGCGCGCGAGCGTCAGCCCGATCGTCCCGATCCCACAGTAGAGGTCGTAGACGCTCTCCTCGCCGGTCAGCTGCGCGTACTCGCGCGCGAGCTCGTAGAGGCGCTCCGCCATACCGGTGTTCGTCTGGAGAAACGCGTTCGGGCGGACGCGGAAGCGCAGTCCGCAGAGCTGTTCCTCGATCGCGTCGTCGCCGAAGAGCAGCTGCGTCGGGAGGTTCGTCACCTCCGCCGGCCGGTCGTTCACGGACCAGTGGATCGACCGGATCTCGGGGAACCGAGTGAGCGCGGCGACGAAGCTCTCGGCGTCGAGCTTGCCGGGAGCCGTCACGAGCTGGACGAGCGTCTGGCCCGTGTTCCGGCCTTCGCGCACGACGAGGTGGCGCAGGAAGCCCGTGTGCTCGGCCTGGTCGTAGGCCTCGAGTCCCTCGGCCCGGGCCCAGTCGCGCGTCGCTTCCCGGATCGCGTTCCCGAGATCGGTCGTCAGCCAGCAGCGGCGGATGTCGAGCACCTCGTCCCAGCGCCCGGCGCGGTGGAAGCCGAGGGCCGGCCCCTCCGGCGTCTGGGTGAACGAGTACTCGAGCTTATTCCGGTAGTGGAAGACCGACTCCGCCGGGAGGATCGGCTCGAGCGGCGGATCGTCGAGCCGGCCGATCCGGCGCAGCGCGTCCTCGACCTGCTCGGCTTTCGCTGCGAGCTGGGCCTCGTACGCGAGATCCTGGAAGCGGCAGCCGCCGCAATCCGGGTAGTGCTCGCACGGCGCGTCGACCCGCGGCGCACCGGGCTCGACGACCTCGACCGCGACCGCCTCGGCGTGGTTGCGCTTGACCCTGGTCACGCGCGCGCGGACGGTGTCGCCCGGCAGGCCGCGCTTGACGAAGAGAACAAAGCCGTTCAGGCGCGCGACGCCGTTCCCGCCGTAGGCGAGCGACTCGACCTTGAGCTCCAGCTCGTCGTCTTGGCGGACGGGTGCGGCCATCGGACCAGCATAGGGTTCCGCCGTTACGTGATGTCGCGGCGCCGCGTGAGGACAACCGCCACGGCGCCCAGACCGGCCAGGTACACGGCGATCACCGCGAGGCCGTGGGCGAACGAGGGCAAGTCCTCCCCGCCGCTGGCCCCGAGGATGCCGAAGATCGACTGCCCCACCAGGTAGTCCCTCGTCCCCGGGAAGAGCCCCGCGAGCGCATGTTCGATGGGGAACAGCCATCCCAGGACTAGGATGACCGCGCCAAGCTGCCGCTTGATGCTTGCCCCGATGAAGACGCCGATCATCGCAGCGATGGCGGCATCGAGGAAGACGCGGCCGACGAGCTCCCACTCGTGACTCCCCAAGTGGTAGTCGTCCCGTCCGCCGACCCATATCTGCGCAATCCCCAACGACAAAAGCAGCGCCACTCCGACGAACGGGACGCTCGCGATCAGGCCCGCGCCGGTCTTCGCGGCGAGGACGCGCTCGCGCAGTGGAGCCGCCAGGAAGGTGAGCGTGATCGTTCCGTGCCGGTATTCGGTCGTCGCGATCAGGGTTCCGAGCAGGACCGTGAAGAGCAGCGAGATCGTGCCTGGAAAGCCGACGAGGTCTCTCGCGAGATGCCTGGGCAGCTGAGGATCGTTCACCGCGGAGTGCAGCGCCCCGATCACCCCGAGAAGGACGATCGCAACTTCCGCGAGCAGGATCCCGAAGAGCGTCCGGGGCGCGGTCCAGATCTTGAGGAGCTCGGCCGCGAGGAGCCGCATCAGGCGTCGCCCTCGGGAGTCGTCAGATCGAGGAACGCCTGCTCGAGGGTGGAGCTCTCGGCGGCGAGCTCGTGGAGGACGATGCCCTGCGCGGCGGCGATCTCCCCCACCCTGGCCGTCGTCGCGTCCGCAACGGTGAGCAGGTCGCCCTCGGACGATGCAACCTTGACGCCTGCTTCTTCGAGCGCGGCACGAAGTCGGTCCGCCTGCGGGCTGCGGACGCGGATGCCGCCGGCCGCCCGCGCCACCAGCTCGGCCGGCGTCGCCTGCACGACGAATTTGCCGCGGTGGATGATCAGGACCTCGTCGACGATCTGCTCGACCTCGGCGAGGACATGGCTCGAGATGAAGATCGTGCGTCCTTCGGCGGCGAGGGAACGCAGAAGCTCGCGGAGCCAGCGGATCCCCTGTGGGTCGAGCCCGTTCGCCGGCTCGTCCAGAACGAGCACCTGGGGGTCGCCGAGCAGCGCGCCGGCGAGGCTCAGGCGCTGGCGCATGCCGAGCGAGTAGCCGCCAGCGCGCCGTCCGGCCACATCCTTGAGGTCGACGATCTCAAGCACCTCCTCGACCCGCGAGAATGGGATTCCCGTCGCGGTCGCCAGCACACGCAGGTGATTCCGGCCCGAGCGCCCCGGGTGGAAGTCGGAGGCCTCGAGCACCGCGCCGACCTGGCGCGTCGGCGCGTCGAGCCGGCGGTAGGGGCGCTCGAGGACCGTCGCACGGCCGGCGGTCGGCCGGACGAGGCCGAGGATGACGCGCAGCGTCGTCGTCTTGCCCGCGCCGTTCGGGCCCAGAAAGCCGGTGATCGCGCCCGCCTTGACCTTGAAGGTGAGGTCGTCGACGGCGACGGTCGTCCGAAAACGCTTCGTGAGGCGCTCGACCTCGATCAATGGAGCGGCGTGACGTAGACCTTGCGTTGCCGCGGCCCGTCGAACTCGCAGAAGAAGATGCCCTGCCAGGTGCCGAGCGCGAGCTTCCCGCCGGTGAGGGGAATGACGACCTGCGGCCCGGCCAGTGCTGCCCGCACATGCGAGGGAGCGTTCTCCTCGCCGTCCTCGATGTGCTGCCAGCCCCAGTCGTCCCCGACCATTCGCTCCATCGCGGTCTCGAGGTCGCGCGCGACCGCCGGATCGGCGTGCTCGTTGATCGTGACGCCGGCCGTCGTATGCGGCACGAAGACGAGCGCAGCCGAAGCGTCAGCGGCACCCTCGAGCGCGGCTTCGACCTCTCGCGTGATCTCCACGAGCTGCGTCCTGCGCTCGGTATTGAGGCCGATCTCGCGCACGCCGTTATCCTACGGCCCTTGCCCGGCGCAGCCCCTCCCCTGACCGCGGCCGACCTCGACCGCTTCCGCGACCGGGCCGATCGGTTCATCGCAGACCTCGACGAGGAGTTCTACCTCCACTACGCCGGCCTGAAGGACGAGCTCGAGCTGGCGCCGATCTACGACCGCTACTCGGAGCTGACGCGCCTGGAGCAGGCACAGGCGCTCGGCGAGGCCGCGAACGGCGACCGCGGAATCCGCGAGCTCTGGCGCTTCGCCGCCGAGGGCTACCTGAGCGATCTCACCCGCGACCAGGCGGAGAAGATCGCAAGGCTCGAGGCAAGCCTGGAGGCGACCATCGACGGCGAGACGATTCCTTTCCGGATGCTGCGGCCGGCGATGGCGAACGAGCCCGACCGCGACAAGCGGGAGCGCATCGACCGCGTCCGCGTCGAGCTGACGGAGGAGCACCTGAATCCGCTCTACGTCGAGGGCGTCCATATCGTCGAGGGAGGCGTCGAGCGGCTCGAGGCGCCGAACTACGCGGAGCTCTACCGACGGTTCGGCTTCCGGCTCGACGAGCTCGCCGACCAGTGTCGCGGGCTGCTCGACGCGACGGAGAAGATCTTCGAGCAGGCCGCCGACAGGCTCTTTCGGTCCCGGGCCGGGGTCAGCCTCGACGATGCGAAGCGCTGGGACGTGATCCGCACATTCCGCGCACCCGAGTGGGATCCGCAGTTCCCGGCCGAGAAGATGCTGCCCGCGCTCGAGGCGACCCTGACCGACCTCGGAATCGACCTCAAGGGGCAGAAGAACGTCGAGCTCGACGTCGAGCAGCGCCCGAAGAAGAGCCCCCGTGCCTTCTGTGCGCCGATCGAGGTTCCGGGCCGCGTCGTGCTCGTCATCCAGCCGATGGGCGGAGCCGACGACTGGCGCGCGCTCTTCCACGAGGCCGGCCACACCGAGCACTACGCGAACACCTCCGCCGACCTGAGCATGGAGGAGAAGCGCCTCGGCGACGTCGCGGTCACCGAGGGCTGGGCGATGCTCATGCAGCATCTGACCGACGACCCGGCCTGGCTCACGAGACAGCTCAACTTCCCGAAGCCGCACGACTTCGAGATCGAGGGCGTCACGCAGCTCCTGTACATGGTGCGCCGATACTCGGCGAAGCTCCTCTACGAGCTCGAGTTCCATCAGGCGGAGGACGCGACGAAGCTCTCGAACCGCTACGTCGAGATCCTCGGCGATGCCCTCAAGATCGAGCCCGCGGCGGCGGACTACCTCGCCGACATCGATTCGAGCTTCTACGTCACGGGGTACCTGCGCTCGTGGGCGTTCGAGGCGCAGTTCCGGACGCACCTCCGCGAGCGCTACGGCAGCGACTGGTTCGCGAAGCGCGAGGCGGGCTCACTCGTCCACGAGCTGTGGGAGACCGGCAACAGCATGACCGCCGACGAGGTGCTGAACGAGGTGACGGGCCAGGAGATCGACATGGACGCCGTCGCGCAACTCACGCGCGAGACGCTCAAGTAGGAAGCCGTGAGCGAGGACCTCGTCCCCAGGGATGAGCTGCGGGCCGCGATTGCCGCGCGGAAAGAGCTCGGCGAGGACATGGAGCCGGCGTTGGTCGACTCGTTCGTCGAGCAGATCGAGCGGCGGTTGGAGAAGCGCGCAGGTCAGACCGAGCAGGCGTTGAAACGCAAGCGCGAGCACCAGAAGGAGATGGTGCTCGGCGCGATGGCGATCTCGGTGCCTCTGTTCGCGGTGGCCGCGATCTTCGTCGGCCTGCCCGGCATCATCGTGGTCTGCGGCGCGCTTGCGGTGATCGCGATCGTGTCGACTCGCTCGTGAGGTAGAAGGGCCGACTTACCGCCGTACTCGCGGCACGGCTCCGCCGATCGCGAGCCCGATCACCCATCCGCTGAAATTTGTCGCGATGGCGATCATTGCGAGGACACCGCCGTCGTCGTCGTCAACGGGACCGCATCGGCCCGGCTCGCCGTGTCCTTGATCTCTGCAAGGCCTCACCTTGATCGGTGAGTCGGGCTTGGAGCCGACTCGCGGAGCAGCCAGGACGTCCGAGCTTCCCGAGCTCGATCCTCGAGCGCAGACAGGAGCCCGTCCAGGTCCTCGAGGTGCGCGCGAAAGTCGTGGACGCGGCGGAAGGTCATTGCGATCGCGCCGAGAGAGCTGGTGGGATCGCTGTCGAGTGCGGCAAGCTGCCGCTCGAGGCGCTTGAGGTCTGCGCCAAGGATGAGGGTGCAGGCTCGACCCTCCTCCAAGAGCTTTCGTAGCTCCGCCTCGGTGACCGGACGCTTCGGATCGTCCAGCACCTTGTGAAGCTGCTCCTTGAGAGCGGCGTCGAGCTCCAGGCGGACCTCAGCCATCGTGGCCTCGGAGCGTAACGAGCGACGGCCTAGAGCGCGCCGCCGGCGGCGGGTGGTGCGCCCGGATCCACGCCCTGGTCGCCGACCGGGTTCCGCGAGAGATAGTCCTCGACGAGGAGGATGCTCGACTCGGAGGCGCGCTCGACGATCTTCAGCAGGTCGGACATGCTCGAGACCTCCTCGCGCTGCTCCTTGAGGAACCAGTGCATGAACTCCTCGCCGACGTGGTCTCCCTCCTCGCGGGCGAGGGCGGTGAGCGCGACGATCTGCTCGGTGACCTTCTTCTCCTGAGCGAGCGCGAGCGCGACCGGCTCGCGGGCGTCCTTGAACGCCGTCTGGGGCGCCTCGACGGCCGGGATCTCGACCTCGAGATCGGAGTCGAGCAAGAACTGGACGATCATCATCGCGTGGTTCCGCTCCTCGACGGCCTGCCGGTAGAAGTGGGCGGCGAGCAGCGGGAGCGTCTCGGTGTCGTAATAGACCGCGATCGCCACGTACTGCTGCGAAGCCGCGAACTCGTAGCCGACCTGCTCGTTCAACGCCTCCGGAAAGCGTGCCATTGCGGCAACTCTAACTCGCTACGTCCGGTGACTAGGTGCATAATCCGTATACATGCGGCGGAAGCGAGTCTTGATAGCAGGTGCGGCCGGGCGCGACTTCCACAACTTCAACGTCGTCTATCGAGGCCGCGAGGAGTACGACGTCGTCGCTTTCACCGCGACGCAGATCCCCGACATCGCTGGGCGGGTCTATCCCCCGCTCCTGGCCGGTGACCTCTATCCGGACGGGATCCCGATCCGGCCCGAGTCCGAGCTCACGGAGCTGATCCGCGAGCACGAGGTGGACGAGGTCGTCTTCGCCTACTCGGACGTGACGCACGAGCACGTGATGCACGTCGCCTCGCGCGTGCTCGCGGCCGGCGCGAGCTTCAGCCTGCTCTCGCCGCACGACACCGCGCTCACATCCTCGAAGCCGTCGATTGCGATCTGCGCGGTCCGTACGGGCTCGGGGAAAAGCCAGACCACGCGCCGGGTCGCTCAGCTCCTGCGCGACGACGGCAAGCGCGTCGCCGTCCTGCGACACCCAATGCCGTACGGCGACCTCACGAAGCAGGTCGTCCAGCGCTTTGCCCGCTACGAGGACCTCGACGCCGCCGAGTGCACGATCGAGGAGCGCGAGGAGTACGAGCCGCACCTCGCGGAGGGCAACCTCGTCTTCGCCGGCATCGACTACGCCGCGATCCTCGCCGCCGCCGAGCAGGAGGCGGACGTGATCGTGTGGGACGGAGGCAACAACGACACGCCGTTCGTGAAGCCGAACCTCCACATCGTCGTCGTCGATCCCCACCGGCCCGGACACGAGCTCCGGTACCACCCCGGCGAGACCAATCTGCGCATGGCGCACGTCTGCGTCGTGAACAAGGTGGACAGCGCCGACCAGGAGGGGATCGACGCGGTGCTCGACTCGATTCGCACGCACAATCCCGAGGCGACGGTCGTCCTCGCCGCCTCGCCGTTCCAGATCGAGGGAGACGCGGCCGAGATTCGTGGAAAGCGAGTGCTCGCGATCGAGGACGGGCCGACGCTCACGCACGGGGAGATGACCTACGGCGCCGCGGTTCTGGCCGCGAAGGCAAACGGTGCGGCCGAGCTCGTCGATCCGCGCCCTCATGCGGTGGGCTCGATCGCAGCCACGTTTGCGGAGTACCCAAATGTCGGAGCGCTGCTGCCCGCGATGGGCTACGGGCGCAAGCAGATGGACGATCTCGCCGAGACGATCAAGCGCTCGGCGCCCGACCTCGTCCTGATCGGGACGCCGATCGACCTCCGCCGGCTGATCGACTTCGGCGTGCCCGCGATGCGGGTCACCTACCGCCTCGAGGAGATCGGTGAGCCGACCCTGGCGGAGGTCCTCAGCGAGCGCGGACTGATCGGCGAGCGCACCGTTCTCGTGTGAGGCGCAGCCTCACCCTCGGGCTCCTGGGGCGCCGCTGGCGGTGCGAGGCCGGAGGGGACAGTGTTGTAGAACACGGCCCCGTAGAGCATCGTGCCGCCAGCGGCGTCAGGCCATCGCGGAGCCCGGCTCCGCCGGGCGGGAGCGATGGCCGGCCAGGGGCGCGAGGGTGATTCTGGTTGTCGCGCTCGGCGGTAATGCGCTCGGGCGCGGGACGGCCGCCGAGCAGCTGACGACCTTGCGCGGGACCTGCGCGGCGATCGCGCCGCTCGTCCGCGAGGGGGAGGTCGTCGTCACCCACGGGAACGGGCCCCAGGTCGGCAACGAGCTCCTGCGCCAGGAGCGGGCCGCGGACGAGGTGCCTCCGCTCCCGCTCTACCTGGCCGTCGCGCAGACACAGGGCGAGATCGGCGCGATGCTCGAAACCGGGCTCGCCGCTGCGTCCTCGCGTCACGTCGCCTGCCTGCTCACGCACGTCCTCGTCGATCCCGGCGATCCCGCGTTCGCGAGCCCGTCGAAGCCGATCGGCCCGTTCTACTCCGCCGACCAGGCGCGCGAGCTCGAGCGCGAGCGGGGCTGGCAGCTCGTCGAGGACGCGGGACGCGGTTTCCGAAGGGTCGTGCCGTCGCCCGACCCGCTAGAGATCGTCGAGCTGGACGCGATCCGGGCCCTGGTCTCCAGCGGCGCCGTCACGATCGCGTGCGGCGGCGGCGGGATTCCCGTCGTCAGCCGCGACGGTCACCTGAAGGGAGTCGACGCGGTCATCGACAAGGATCGCGCCTCCGCGCTCCTCGCCGCCCGGCTCAGCGCGGATCGGCTGGTCATCCTGACCGAGGTGCCCGCGGTCTACCGTCGCTTCCGGAAGTCGAACCAGGAAGAGATCCGCGAGCTCTCCGCCGACGAGGCCGAGTCGCTCCTGTCGGAGCTAGCCGAAGGGTCGATGCGCCCGAAGATCGAGTCCGCGGTCGACTTCGCCCGCACCGGCGGCGAGACGCTGATCACCTCGTTCGACGCCCTGGCCGAAGCACTCGAAGGCCACAGCGGCACCCTCGTCACACCGTAGTTTCCGGCCATGTGTGGTGCCAGGCACCAGACAGGTCCTTTTTGCGCGGACGGTCGATCGTGGCTTTGGGGGCCCGTTCGAGGCGTCGTTCCTCGGTTCCTGTGCTTTAGGTCGCGGAAAGTGCGAAGCACTTTGCGCGAGTCCCGGGCCCGTGGCCCGGGACCTTCATCGAACCGAATCGAGTGCGTGTGCGAATCACGCGAAACAACCGGGGTCAAGGGAGGAGAGACGGCATGACAGAAGCCGTCAATAGAAACAGGCTCGTCGTCCTGGCTTTGGGCCTGGCGGTCGGCGTACTCGCGATCGTCGCGCTTTTGACAGGGCCACAGGCCGCTCAGGCGGCGAGCCATCGTGAAGCACCGCTGATCTCGCTCGACCCGACAGCCGACATCACCGACTTCTTCATGTTCCGGAGCTACGAGCCCGGAAACGCGGACAAGGTCGTGATGATCATGGATGTCATCCCGGGCGAGGAGCCAAGCTCGGGGCCGAACTACTGGAACTTCGACCCGAACGTCCTCTACAAGTTCAGCGTCGACAACAATCGAGATGGACGCGCGGACGACGTCGAGTTCGAGCTCCGGTTCCGGAACGAGATCCGTGGGGCGCCAGCCGCACTCGGGCTGCCGCTCTCGTACGTGGGATGTGCCCCGCCAGCACCTGGGCCGGACTGCACGTCCACGCTGCCACCGATCACAGCACTCGACGGTGCCGGCTCTGAGGGTCTCGGCCTGCGTCAGCGCTATTCGCTGACGATGCTCCATCACAACCATCGCACGCGGCTCGCACAGGGGCTGATCGCAGTTCCCTCGAACGTCGGCCCGCGCACGATGCCCGACTACGACGCACTCGCAGCTCAGGGCGTCAACACCCTCGCCGGCGGCATCAAGGTCTTTGCCGGCCAGCGTGAGGACCCGTTCTACATCGACCTGGGCGGCGTCTTCGACACGCTCAACCTGCGACGGTTCGTCCCCGGCGAGAGTGCAGGCGAGGACGCCGACGACACCACGAACCCGTACGGCATCGACATGCTGTCGGGCTTCAACGTCCACTCGATCGCTCTCGAGATGCCCGCTTCGATTCTCTCGGGCGACACGGGGACGAACGTGCTCGGCGCCTATGCGAGCACGAGCAGGCCCCACGTCACGGTCGGCGGCGAAGGCCATGGTCAGTTCGAGCAGGTCCAGCGGCTGGCCAACCCGTTGGTCAACGAGGCGATCATCGGCACTCCCGACAAGGACGAGTGGAACGCACTCGAGCCCCAGCAGGAGCGGCGGTTCGAGGACTACTACCTCAACCCCAGGCTCGCTCTGGCGCTCCAGGTCGTGTACGGCATCCCCGCCGCACTGCACGACCGGACCGACCTCCGCGACCTGCTGCTGAAGTACCAGCCAGGTGACCGGCAGCTCTCCGAGCTGCTGCGGTTGGATCTTGGTGTGCCGCCAACGCCGCTCGCGGACCAGCACAGGTTGACGGTGCTGGCCGGCGATCCGGCCGGGTGGCCGAATGGAAGGCGCCCAAAGGACGACGTGACGGACCTCGCAATTCGCGTCGTCGGAGGCGCCAACTACATCGCCGCCCGCGCGGCCGACGGGGTGAACACGGACGACGCGACGCTGCCCAGCAGCTTCCCGTTCCTCGCCACGCCGTTCGACGGGCGAAACCGACACCACGACAACCCCTAGCTAATCCATGACGAGGACGCGAAAGCGCATCGCAATCGCAGGGACGGCGGCGTCTGCGGCCACCGTCGTCCTCCTCGTCGGCGGCGTCTTCCGGGATGGCGGCGGAATCGCACAGGCCGTCCCGGTCCAGCCCGCCGTTGTGACCAACAGGCTCGAGGGCGGATTCGCCGCCGGCGACACGGCCGGCCTCGTCACGAGGCTCGCCGCCGAGCTGCGCGTTCGGCCCGGCGACGCGCGCACCTACACCCTCCTCGGGCTCGCCTACCAGCAGCGCGCGCGCGAGACCGGCAATCCCGTCTACTACACGAAGTCCGCAGCCGTGCTCGCCCGCGCCGACAAGCTCGTTCCAGGCGACCCGACAACCGCGAGCGCGCTCGGCTCGCTGGCACTCGCCCGCCACCGCTTCGGGCAGGCGCTGCGCCTCGGGCAACAGGCGGTGAGAACGGCTCCTTACACCGCCCGCAACTACGGCGTGCTCGGCGACTCGCTGATCGAGCTCGGACGCTACGAGGAGGCCTTCCGGACCTTCAACAAGATGGCCGCTCTGCACCCCGATCTTTCGTCGTACTCGCGCATCGCGTACGCGCGCGAACTGCTCGGACGCACGGATGCCGCGGGGCGAGCGATGGAGCTCGCACTCGACGCAGCCGGCGGCCAGCCCGAACCGACGGCGTGGGTGCACACGCAGCTCGGCAAGCTCGCGTGGTCGCATGGGCGTCTGAACGAGGCGGAACGGCACTACCGGGCCGCGCTCATCGTCTTCCCGGGCTACGTCTACGCATTGGAGCCACTTGCACAAGTCGAGCAGGCGAAGGGCCACCACACACGCGCGATTCGTCTCGCCCGCCGCGCGGCCGAGACGCTCCCGCTCCCGCAGTCCGTCGCGACGCTGGGTGATCTCTACGCCCAGACCGGCGCGAAGCGCGCAGCTGCCGGGCAGTACGCGCTCGTCGACATCATCAAGCGGCTGCTCGTGGCGAACGGCGTCCGGACGGATCTCGAAACCGCGCTCTTCGACGTCGACCACGGCGTGCGTCTGCCGAGCGCCCTCGCGCTTGCGCGGAAGGCACATCGCGCGCGGCCGAGCATCGACGGAGACGACGTCCTGGCCTGGGCGCTTGCCCGCAACGGGCGGTGCACCGAGGCTCTCCCCTACTCCCGCGCGGCCATGCATCTCGGAACCCTCGATGCCCTCAAGTTCTTCCACCGCGGGATGATCGAGCGCTGCCTCGGCGACGATGCCGGCGCACGTGGCTGGTTCGACCGGGCGCTCCGCCTGAACCCACACTTCTCGCTTCTGTGGAGCCCCGTCGCGCGAAGGTATGCCTCATGAAGCGCTTCCTCGTGGCCCTCGCAGCCTGCGCAGCGCTCGCCACTCCCGCTGCGGCCCAGGCGCACCCGCTCGGCAACTTCACGGTCAACCGCTTCAGCGCGGTCGAGCTCTCGGGCAACAGGGCGTACGTCAAGTACGTGCTGGACATGGCGGAGATCCCGACCTACCAGGAGCGGCAGCAGATCACCAATGTTGAGACGTACGAGACCGCGCTCACCGGGCGGATCGGCCGCGGTCTTCAGCTTCGCGTCGACGGCCAGGCCGTCGCGCTGACTCCGCTTGCGCACGAGCTTGCCTTTCCGCCCGGGATGGCCGGGTTGCGCACGCTCCGCTTCGAAGCCGTGTACGCGTCGCCTCCCCTGAACGGCGGACAAGCACGGCTCGACTTTGCGGACACGAACTACCGCGACCGGATCGGCTGGAAGGAAGTCGTCGTGCAGGCGGGTCGTGGCGCGCAGGTCTCCTCGTCGACCGTGCCGTCGACCAGCATCAGCCAGGAGCTCCTCGCCTACCCGAAGGACCTCCTGACCACGCCTCCGGAGGTGACCGGAGCGCAGGCGATCATCGAGCCGGGCGACAGCGCCGGGCAGCCGCCGGCCCTCCTTTCGCGAGAACAGCTCGCAGCACGGGTCGCCGTTCGCGCAACCGGGGACGGCGGCTTCGCGAGCCTGATCGCCAAACGGGACCTGGGGCCCGGGGTCATCCTGCTTTCGCTCCTGGTCGCCCTCTTCTGGGGCGCCGCGCACGCGCTCTCGCCGGGCCACGGAAAGGCGATCGTCACCGCGTACCTCGTCGGCCAGCGCGGCACCCCCAAGCATGCGGCGGCTCTCGGACTGATCGTGACGGCGACTCACACGGTGGGCGTCTTCGTGCTCGGCTTCGTGACGCTCGCCCTCTCCCAGTTCATCGTGCCGGAGCAGCTCTACCCCTGGATCGGGCTCCTGTCCGGCCTGCTCGTGATCGGCGTCGGCGCCTCCGTGCTGTTCGCGCGGGTCCGGCACCGCCGCGCCCACTCGCACGACCATCACCATCATCACGACCACGCGCCCGAAGAGCTGAGTTGGCGCTCCCTGACGGCGGTCGGCATCTCCGGCGGGCTGCTTCCGTGCCCGTCCGCGCTCGTCGTCCTGCTAGCAGCGATCTCGCTGCACCGGGTCGCGCTCGGCCTGCTGCTGATCGTCGCCTTCAGCGCCGGGCTCGCCCTCTCGATCACGGGCATCGGCCTCGTGGCCGTCTTCGCGAAGCGCAGCTTCCGCCGCTTCGAGCTCCAGGGGCGGGTGATCGGCCTGCTGCCGGCCGTGAGCGCGCTCGTCATCGTCATCGCCGGCGTGGCCATGACCGCGCGGGCCCTCCCGAAGGTGAGCTGACATGTTCGGCCTCGACCACACGCTGGCGAATCTCTCCACCGGCAGCTCGCTCGCTCTCGTGCTGGCGGTCGCGGTCCTCCTCGGCCTTCGCCACGCGACCGATCCCGACCACCTGGCAGCGGTCACGACGCTGCTGGCGTCGACCGAGCGGCGGGCGCTGGACGCCGCCAAGCTCGGCCTCGCCTGGGGAGCGGGCCACGCGCTCACGCTCTTCGGCCTCGGCGTGCCGGTTGTCCTCTACCGGGCCTACCTGCCGGGAGCGGTCCAGCGCGGCGCAGAGACTGCGATCGGTTTCATGATCGCGGGGCTCGCGGTGTGGCTCCTCGTTCGGTGGCGCCGCGGCGCCTTCCACGCGCATGCCCACGAGCACGAGGATCGCTCGCACGCGCATCTCCATTCCCATCGAGACAGCCGACACGGCCACCCGCGGAGCCGCACACCACTCGGCGCGTTCGGCATCGGCCTACTGCACGGGGTCGGCGGAAGCGCCGGCGTCGGCATCCTGCTCGTCTCGACGATCGATGACCGTGCGGTCGCGCTCGGTGCGCTGGCGATTCTTGCGACGTTCACCGCGGTCTCGATGATGCTGCTCACGACGGGCTTCGGCCTGACGCTCGCGAGCAGGCCGCTGGGCCGCTTCGTCCCCGCCCTCGGAACGGCAAGTCTCGCGTTCGGCATCTGGTACGCGCTCGGGGCACAGGGAATGCTCCCCTACTATTTCTGAGCCGAATCTCATGAGCTCCGACCTCCACGAGCTCGCCGCGCCCTATGCGCTCAATGCGCTGGATGCCGACGAGCGAGAGCGCTTCGAGCGGCACCTCGCCGGGTGCGAGCGCTGCTTGGCACAACTCGCCGAGTTCCAGCAGGCGGCCGGGTCCCTCGCCTTCGCCGCAGAAGGTCCGGAGCCGCCGCCGTCGCTGCGCGGGCGAATACTCGATTCCGCCCGTGCGGAGAGCACCGGCAAGGTCGTTCCATTCCCGGGCAAGCGCTGGGCCTTCCCGGCAGCGGCGACGATCGCGGCCGTCGCAGCCTGCGTCGCGGTCGGCCTCGGCATCTGGGCGAATTCGCTCTCGCACTCGCTCGACCGGGAACGCAGCGCGAAGGCCGGCTATGCGCGTGCCCTCGAGTTGCTCGGAGCCGGCGCGCAGCTGAAAACGCTCGCCGACGGGCACGGTGGGCTGCTCGTCACTCCCGGCGGTGAAAACGCGGCCCTCGTCGTGTGCGGACTTTCTCGGGCTCCCGCGGGCAAGACGTACGAGGCCTGGGTCGTCGCAGGCAAGACACCGCGTCCGGCGGGGCTCTTCCGCGGCGGTAGCGGCTGCCCGCCGGTCCTGCTCGAGGGCGCCGTCCCGGCAGGGGCGGTCGTGGCCGTCACGCTCGAGCGCGCTGGCGGCACGCAGCAGCCGACCACCAGGATCCTCGTCCATTCGGAGGCGGTTTGACGTGTCGACGACCTTCGGGGACCTCCGTCCCGCGGCCTTGCCGCAGTTACGGTTGCGCCCGCTCGCAAGGGGACGGGAGATCTTGAGAAGAGACGCTGCGCAGCTTTCCGACGAAGCGCTGCTCGAGGCCGTCGCCGGATCCGACGAAGCGGCCCTGGGCGAGCTCTACGATCGCTTCGGGAAGGTCGCGTACGGCCTCGCCCTGCGAATCCTTCGTGACGCGGCGCTCGCCGAGGATGCGGTGCAAGAGGCGTTCCTCCAGGTCTGGCGCGGCGCCACTGATTACCGCCCCGAGCGGGCAAAAGCCAGCACGTGGGTGCTGACGTTCGTCCACCGACGAGCGGTCGACCTCGTCCGCCGGGAGGAGCGCCGGCGCAGCGAGCCCGAAGGGGCGCTGCCCGAACCGGCGGGACCCGGCGCCGACGAGGCCGTAGTCACGCGCTCGCGACGGGAGATCGTGCGGAACGCGCTGAACCGGCTGCCTGCAGACCAGCGAGAGGCGATCGAGCTCGCGTATTACGGCGGGCTCACGCAATCGGAGCTGGCCGAGCAACTGAGCCAGCCGCTAGGCACGATCAAGAGCCGGATGTTCACCGGTCTCCAACGTCTGCAGGTGCTGCTGGTCGAAGCGGGTTTCGAGAGCGCTTAACATCCCGCGGCAATGGTCGAGGTCGCCGGACACCTGAAGGGGCGGGACTTCACGCGCATCGGACGCTGGAGCTCCGAGGAGCTGAAGACCGTCCTCGATCTCGCCGACGAGCTGAAGGAGCTCCAGCGCAAGCGCGAGCCGCACCAGCTCCTGCCCGGTCGGGCGGTCGGGCTCATCTTCCAGAAGCCCTCGACGAGAACACGGGTCTCCTTCGAGGTCGGGGTCGCCCAGCTCGGCGGACACGCGCTCTACCTCGCAGCGGGAGACCTCCAGCTCGGCCGCGGCGAGACGATCAAGGACACGGGAACCGTCCTCGAGCGCTACCTCGACGCGATCATGATCCGCACCTTCGCGCAGGAGGATGTCGAACAGCTCGCCGAGCACACGAGCATCCCGGTGATCAACGGGCTCACGGACTACGCGCACCCGTGCCAGGCGCTCGCCGACCTGATGACGATCCGCGAGCGCCTCGGGCGGCTGTCGGGAGTGCGCCTCGCCTACCTGGGCGACGGAAACAACGTGTGCATCTCGCTCATGGTCGGCGCTGCTCGGTTCGGGCTGCGCTTCGTCGCCGCGACGCCGGAGGGCTACGAGCCGGACGCCGACGCCGTGACCGCCGCCCGGCGCGCTGCGGTGCAGATGGGCGGCACCGTCGAGCTCGTCCGCGACCCGAAGGAAGCTGCCCGCGACGCCGACGTCCTCTACACGGACGTCTGGACGAGCATGGGTCAGGAGGAGGAGGCGGAGCGGCGGCGGAAAGACCTCGCCGGCTACAGGATCGACGACGACCTCCTCCAGGCGGCCGGCCCGGAAGCCATCGTTCTCCACTGCCTCCCGGCTCACTACGGCGAGGAGATCACCGAGGAGATTCTCTACGGGCCGCAGTCGGCGGTCTGGGACCAGGCCGAGAACCGGCTCCACTCCCAGAAGGCGCTCCTGGCGCTGATCGTCCCCTGAGCGCGTGATCCCGCTCAAGGACAACGTCCCGACCCGGTCGTTTCCGCTCATCACGGTCGCCCTGATCGCGGCCAACGTCGCCGTCTGGATCTTCTACCAGCTCCCCGACTTGCAGCATTCGGTGAACCAGCTTGCGTTCCAGCCCTGCGAGGTCGACAGCTCGTGCCCGGCCGGGGCCGCGACCGGCCAGGGCTGGCTCGTCACGGCGTTCACCGCGATGTTCATGCACGGAAGCTGGCTGCACATCGGCGGCAACATGCTCTTCCTCTGGATCTTCGGCAACAACGTCGAGGACGCGATGGGCAAGGTGCGGTTCCTCGTCTTCTATCTGGTCTCGGGGCTCGCGGCGACCGGGCTCCAGACAATCGTCACGCTCACCGCGGGGACCGCGCTCGACGGAGCCGTCCCCAATCTCGGCGCCAGCGGCGCCATCTCGGGCGTGCTCGCCGCGTATCTCGTCCTGCTGCCCACCGCGCGCGTGCTGACCATCCTCTTCTACTTCATCGTCGAGGTGCCCGCCTTCCTGTTCCTGGGGTTCTGGTTCCTCTTCCAGCTCTGGGAGGGAGGGTTCGCGGTCCTCCATCCGGAGGCGGGCGGCGGGGTCGCGTTCTTCGCCCACATCGGAGGCTTCGTGTTCGGCCTGGTGACTGTCCGCCTCTTCACCGTGCGCCCGCCGTTACGGCCGGCCTACTGATGGAGCAGGAGGAGTTCGAGGAGCACGTCCGTGAGGCGCTCGACGGGCTCCCCGACGACATCGCGCGCGGGCTGGAGAACGTCGCGGTCGTCGTCGAGGACGAGAGCCCGATTGGCCCGGGAATCCTCGGCAGCTTCTTCGGGTACCCGCACAGCACGTGGACGCCTTCCGGCGCCCTGCCGGCGAAGGTCGTGGTCTACCGGCGGCCGCTCGAGGAGGCGTTCCCCGACCCGGTCGAGCTCCAACGCCAGATCCGCATCACGGTCCTCCACGAGCTCGCGCACTACTTCGGGATCGACGAGCAGCGGATCGCCGAGTTCGGCTACCGCTAGTGATCACGGTATTGAACGTCGTGGCGGTAGCGGCTGCGATCGTCGGCGCGATCGTGATCCTGCTCTTCTTCCTGGGCGGACGGAAGTAGTGTTTTCCCAGGAATGCGAAAGCGGGTGGAGACGTTTTATCCAGTGATGACAACTAGAACACTTGACGAGATCAGGCTCGAGATCGAGCGTGCCACCGACCGGCGCGCCGAGCTGCTGCACGTCCTCGCCGAGGGCCACGACGCGGCTGTCGCCGCGGAGCACGCCGAGGCGGAGGAGACCATCGCGACCCTCTGGAACGAATATCGCGAGGCCCGCGTGCGAGGCCGCTTCGGTGACCGTGACGTGATCATCAAGCGCGCCCGCCTCGAAGAGCGCCTCGACCGCGCTGCGTAATCGGCCGCGCCGGCAAAGCCGGCACGGCCTCTTATGTCGGCGCCGCAAGCGGCGCTTTGGGCGTGGTCGAGCTCCTTGGGTAGAGCCCCGGCTCCCGTCCGGGGCTCATTCCCCTTTTCGGCCGTCGAGGCGGTCAGTGCCTGAGTGGGACCGACGTCGTATAGATGTCCAGTTGATGCAGAGCCCCGTCCGGATTCGTTCCGGTGCTGTTTGAGTTGTCGGACCACGCCGGATGAGCTGCGCCGCCGAAGAACGACAGCCCCGAGTAATCCCCGTAGTCGATTCCGTTGCCGGAATCGTGCGAATTCGAGGTTCCGGCACTGATCTGCACGCTGGGCGCGAATGATGCTCCACCGTTAGTGCTGAAGGCGCCCCAGAACTGCGCGTCGTCGTTCGGGATACCGTCCGTATCGCCCGCTCCGCCGGTGCCGAGATCCGCTCGCGCGTCGTACCAGGCGACCGCCAGGTTCCCCGTCGTCGGGTCCAGCGAGATCTTGGGCAGGAACTGGCTGGTGCTGGTGGCGTCGTCGTTGACGCGAACGCCGCTGCTCCAGGACGCACCGTCATTGGAGGAGTAGCGCACGTACACGTCTGTGTTGTCGCTCTCGTTCTGCTGCTCCTTCGTGTAGACGACGTAAACCCGGCCGTTGTGCGAGCCGCCGGTGCGATCCCATGCGAGCCCTGATTCGGCATCGACGGAGCGGTCGGGCTGCGCCGGGATGAAGTCGAATCCGCCGACGTGTGTCGCGGCGACGAGGACGCGATCGCCGAACCCGGCCGGGCCGAGCCCATCCGGATCGACGTTGACGAAGACCTTGCCGCCGCCTTGCCCCGACTCGGTGAGCGAGCACGACTGCATGACTTGGCCCACAGGGCCGATCGCCACATCGCCGTAGGTGCAGTTGTTGCTGCCCGGGACGACCTCTCCGGAGAAGAACGTGCCCACCTGGCCAAGGCCGGTGACGGGCGCGCCCGTGGCAAACATGGGGCCGCCCGCGTTGAAGACGACCCAGACCTCATGCTCGGCAGCCGTGATTGTTGGCTGGTCGACGAAGCGGAACAGGCCTCGGATGTCGCCGCTTGCCTTCGTCCCCCCGGGCTTGTCGATATTTGCGATGACGTTGAACGTGAGGCCTCCGTCTGTGCTCAGCGCGATCGGAACCGTGTTTTCGACCTGATAGAGGTAGGTCAAGAAGAGGTTTCCGAACTCGTCGAACGACAGGCTGGGGTCGCAGCAGGAGTCGCCCAGATTGTCGTTGTTGCCGATCAAGCTTGTCGTCCAGGTCGTGCCGCCGTCGAAGCTCACGCCTTCGAACATCCCGGCAGAGAGCCCGGCCTCGCGGTGCCCCACGTTGGTGACTACGACGATGTTGTTCGGGTTGGTCGGATTGACGGCTATCGCCTCTTCGGACTCGTTCAGGTGTCGCCGGCTGACGTCGACATTGGCCGGCAAGCTGCCGACGCTGGCTCGCGCGCTCGTGGGGCCATTCGGCACTGCCGGCAGCATCGCCGCCAATCCGATGGCCACCGCAACCAGGCCCGCGACAAGAAGTCTCCGCTGCATGTCTTCCCCCTCGCTCGGTGAGGCCGCAAACCCTAATCGATCGCTGTGCGCTTCCCCCCTTCAACTGCAGGCCAAAAAAGCGGAAATCACCGGGCAAACGCAGGAAGGTCTAACATGATCGGGAAATCCGCAAGGAGTCGTATCTGGCTCAACCATGCGGATGCGGGGCGTTAGCTCAGCTGGGAGAGCGCCGGCTTTGCAAGCCGGAGGTCACCGGTTCGATCCCGGTACGCTCCATCGTCGGTACGGAGCCGATTTCGGTGAAAATCACCGCAAATCGGACGACGTGCATTGGGCTCGACTGGATCCGACCGACTTTGCGAGCGCTGCACGGGTGACGCGGAGCGGGCGCAGGTCGGTAGTCAGCCGACGAAGCTCGGCCGAGAGCTTGCCGGGGACCGTGTACCAAATGTCGCGGGCGAATCGGTCGGCGTTGACGCCGTAACTGAGAAAGCGATCGAGTCGCCCGGTGGCGACGATGCCCGTCGCGTAGCCGTTGCGAAAGCGCAGCTCGTAATAGGGCGCTCCGAGCTTCGGTCGTCGGACGCGCGCCGGGCAGGCGCCGCTGTAGTAGAAGGAGCCGACCTTCGGCAGCACGTCGCGGTTGACGATCGCGACGCAGCGCGTCTTATTACACACGCGGAGATCGCCAGGATGGAAGTCCTTCGCGTTCGCCGCCGCCAGGACTTGGAGCGCCGACGCTGCGAGCAGCCCGAAGAGCAACGTTCTCACGATGACCGTTATACCCCGCTCCGGGGCTCGAAAATCCCTGCCGAGGGTTTGTGCAAGGGCCTGCCAGCCGACGGTACTGTCTCGCCGTGCTCACTCTTGCGCAGCTCGAAGAGGCAATACGCGGAGCTTGGAGCCTTGACACGGCCGAGGAGGATGACGGTTGGACGCCCGAGAACCCGAGTCGTGGTCAGTGCGACATCACCTCGCTGGTCGTCCACGATTTTCTCGGCGGCGAGGTGCTCGCGGCCGACGTGTTTCTCGACGGTGAGCGCATCGAGGCGCACATGTGGAATCGTCTCGCTTCAGGGATCGAAGTCGATCTGACCCGCGACCAATTCAGGCGCGGCGAGGTCATCGGCGAGCCGACTGTTCGCCCGCGTCCGGACACGTTCGATCCAGCACACCCGCGTTACCATCGTTACCAGCAGTACCAAGTGCTGTCAGACCGCGTGCGAGTAAGCCTCGGGTTGCCGGACGCGGGCTACGTCGGAGCGTCGCTCTCACCGGAGTAGCGCGCCAGCATCGGCGGAGTGTGGAGGCACTCGGCGAAGCTGAACGGCCGCGTGACAAGCGGCGGTACCCGGGCGGCATCGGGATGGAGCGGGTTCATCAACACGATGTCCGCCTCCGGTAGGACCTGCGAGCGCACTGCCGCCAGCAAGCTGCGGCGCTCCTCGAGCCAGCAGGTCACCCAGGCGCGGATCGCGTCGTCGCCGCCGGCGTCGGGGACGCGCTCGGGAATCGCATCGATCTCGGTCCAACCGAGCACGTAGTCATCCGGCGCATCGGCTGGATCGCCCGGCAGGTATCGGAGGGCGACCAACACGGCGAGCCCTGCCTCCGAGGCGAAGTTGACCACCGGTGCGCCCGGCGGCGAGTAGCGGCCGCCGTGCTCCGACGTCGCCGCGCCGTCGAGCGCCGTCTGGCCCGTCCGGGTGAGCCGCCAGAGCCGCAAGGGCTGCCCTAGCCGCCGACCAGTTCCTCGAAAGCGGGCTCGCTCCGGACCGGATCGAAATCAGAGTCCGCGTTCGCCATGTCGCGACAGCCCTCCCAAATACCGATCGCGTGGCGTAGGTGCTCGATGGCGTCGGCTGTCCGGCCCGCGAGGCTCTCGCAGCACGCCACGTTGTAGTAGAGGTACCCCTGGTCGGGGTGGGCCTCGATGAGCTCGCGGCCTCTGTCCGCCGCCTCCGCGTAGCTGCCGGCCTCGTAGAGAGGTCGCACCGGGTCCCAGAGCTCGGGGGCGAAACGTCGGATCGAGTCGGGCAGTCCGACCCAGGGATGACGGCGAAAGTCGTAGCCCGACTCCGTCGGCGGCGGAAACGACGGGTCGGCGAACGAGCCGACCGAGACGACGATCAGGTCCGGCTCCGTCGGTTCCGTGTAGAAGACCTGTGAGCCGCAGTCGGGGCAGAAATGGAAGACGTGCTCCTTCTTGTCTGCCTCGTCTGAGATCCGCGCGTAGTCGCTGAAGCGACCGACGACCTGCACTTGCTCCGCTTTGAAGCCCGCCTGCATCCCGAAGGCGCTTCCGGTCCGGCGTTGGCAGGCAAGACAGTTACAGATGGACACGGAAAACGGATCGCCTGCAACGTCCAGACGGAGTTGCCCGCAGTGACAGGTTGCATCTCGGGTGGCCATCGCGGCCAAAACCTAGCCCATGTCGATCGCCGCACCCGCCGTTGCAGGTGGGTGGGCGCCGATATCGTCGCGTGATGCGATCGATGAGCAGCGCGAGTGTCGGAGTCGCCGCCGTCGCTGTTGCGGCGGGATTGTGGGGCACCGACGCGCTGCTCCGACGGCCGCTCGCGCGCTCGACTCAGGCGGCGACGATCGTCCTGGGCGAGCACGCCATCCTCGTCCTTCTCCTCCTTCCGGTCGTCGCGGCCGCCCTACCGGCCCTCTGGCACGCCGGCCCGCGCTTCGTGGCTGCGGCGGTCGTCGTCGGCGCGGGATCGTCGGCGCTCGCGACGATCCTGTTCACGCAGGCGTTCGTGCACGGTGATCCCGTGACGCCGGTCGTTCTGCAAAAGGTCCAGCCGCTGATCGCGGTCTCGCTGGCGGGAGCGGTCCTCGGCGAGCGCCCGCGCGCCCGCTTCGGCCTGTTTCTGCTCGGCGGCCTCGCCGGGACGTGGTTGATGGCATTCCCGAGCCCGTTCGACGTCTCTCTGCACGGACGGACGCCAGCCCTCTACGCGCTCGCGGCGGCCGGTCTCTGGGCACTCGGTACGGTCCTCGGGCGCTTCCTCTCCCGCGAGCTGCCCTTCGAGCACGTCACGGCCGTGCGTTTCGCGTTCGGGCTTCCCGCATCGCTCGCGGCGGTGCTGGTTCTCGGTGCTCCCGCCACGGCCTCGTGGCACGACGAGGGCTTCATCGCCGTGCTCGCGTTCGTCACCGGCCTCGTCGCCCTCCTGCTCTACTACTACGGGCTGCGGCGCACGACGGCGTCGGTCGCGTCGGTCGCGGAGCTCACTTTCCCCGTCGTCGCGATCGCAGTGGGCTATCTGGCCTTCGACGCAACGCTGACGAGCTCGCAGATCGCCGGCGTCGTCCTCACGAGCCTCGTCGTCCTACTACTTCCGGTCCGAGCCCCGGCGCTCGTCGCTACGCGGCGAGTCACGCCTGCCGTCGCCGACAGCGCGGCCTAGCCGCGCGCGACGCGCCCGAGCTCTTCGATGGCGGTTTCGAGCTGCTCGTCGGAGTGGTACGGCGCCGGGCCGAAACGGAGGTAGCGGCCGCGGCTGTCCGTGACGACGCCCGCATCGAGCAACCCGCGGCTCAGCTCCTCTGCGCGCTCCGAATCGAGGGCGAGGAAGCCGCCGAACGCCTCGAGCGGCGTGTCGCGGTCGCGCGTGACATCCGAGACGCCGAGCTCGTCAAAACGCTCGGCGAGCAGCGTCGTCTGGTGGAGGTAGCTCTGGCGCAGACGTTCGGGGGTCAGACCCTGCTCGTCGAAGAAGTCGAAGACGCGAGCGGCGCGGTAGTGGCTCGTCGGGTCGTAGGTCGAGCCGGCAAAGCGCATGCTCCCCATCGGGTACTGCGTGGCGCCGGCGTCGTGGTCGGCGTGGAGATCGGCGAACTCCGCGTACCAACCCGTGATCGCAGGGCGCAGCTCGTCCGCGTGCGGCGGAAGCCGCAGGAAGCAGTTTCCCTCGCCGAGCTGCAGGTACTTGTAGCCGCCGCCGACGATCCACGCCCGCTCGAGGCCTGCACCCGTGAACGGGAGGCAGCCGAGGGCGTGGTATGCGTCGACCAGGAGCTCGGCGCCCGCTTCCGAGCACGCCGCCGCCAGCGCAGGCAACTCGGGCACGATGCGCGAGTCTTCGAAGAGGACGGCCGAGACGAGCACGGCGCTCGCGTCCCCGGCTTCGGCCGCGAGCCGCTCCGCGAGCGTCTCCACCGGCCGGGCGGGGAGCCGGGCGACCGCGAGCTCCTCCTCGGCCAGCCGGCCGAGCTGGCGTCGCAGCGTGTGGAACTCGCCGTCCGTCGTGACGAGCTTCGGCCGCGCCCTCAGTGGCAGCGCCGACAGGAACCGGAGCACGAGCTCGTGCGTGTTCGGCGCGAGCGCGACCGGCGCGCCCGGGTCGCCGAGCAGCCGGCGGACTCCTTCGCGCACCCGCTCCGCCTTCGCGAACGCGCGCTCCCACTTGAGGTCGGCGTGCGCGGCCGCGTCCTGCCACGCCTCCAGCTGTCCCTCGCGGGCCACATCCGGCCACGCCTGGTGCGAGTGCCCCGTCAGGAACAGCCGCTCGGAGACGCGAAAGGCCGAGTAGTGCTCCGCGAGCCCCTCGATCAAAGCTCGCCGCGGATCGCCCAGAGATCGGGGAAGAACGGCTTGTGGAGCGTCGAGCGGAGGTACTCCGCGCCGTAGCCGCCGGTGCCCATCCGCGAGCCGATCGTCCGCTCGACCATCTTCACGTGGTGGTAGCGCCACTCCATGAAGCCCTCGTCGAAGTCGACGAGACGCTCGGCCACCTGCGCAGGCTCGCTGTCGTCGCGGTAGGCCCGCAGCAGGGCGGCCTGGACGCCCTCCGATTCCTGCGCGGGCTGCGTGACGTCCCGCTCGAGGGCCTCCACAGGGATCTCGTAGCCCTTGCCGGACAGGTAGCGAAGGAACGAGTCGTAGACGGACGGCCGCGCCAGCGCCGCCTCGACCTGCTCGTAGTCGACGCTGCCCTCGTGGTAGGCGGTCAGGACGCCGCGGTCCCGGCGGCCGAGGATCGCCTCGAGCTCGCGGAACTGGCCGGACTGGAAGCCGGACGAGGACTCGAGCCGCTCCCGGAAGGAAAGGAATTGGACGGGCGTCATCGTCTCGATCACGTCGAGCTGCGCCACGATGAGCTTGAGGATCGTCAGGAGGCGCTTGAAGGTGGCGAACGCGCGCGCCTCGTTCCCGTCTTCGAGCGTCCGCTGGAGGTAGCGGAGCTCGTGGATCAGTTGCTTGAACCAGAGCTCGTACACCTGGTGGACGACGATGAAGAGGATCTCGTCGTGCTCGTCCGATTTCGGCCGCTGCGCGCCGAGGATCTCCTCCAGTGCCAGGTACGACGTGTACGACAGCGATTTGTCCTGGCTCACTGCCCCTCCTTGAACAGCTCGCGGGCGATGATCTCGCGCTGCACCTCCGACGCGCCTTCATAGATGCGCGGCGCGCGCACCTCACGATAGAGGTGCTCGAGCAGGTGGCCCTTCTCGAGCGCGCGGGCGCCGTGCACCTGGATCGCGACGTCGACTGCTCGCTGGGCCGTCTCGGTGGCGAAGAGCTTGGCCATGGCCGAGGCCTTGCGAACCGGGCGGATGCCTGCGTCGTACCGGTCGGCGGCGGCGCGGACGAGCAGCCGCGCGGCCTCGATCTCCGTCGCCACGCCGGCGAGCTGGTGCGAGACGGCCTGGAAGTGCGACAGCGGCTTGCCGAAAGCCCGGCGCTCGCGCGTGTGGGCGACCGCGGCGTCGAGCGCCGCCTGCGCCATGCCGACTGCGAAGGCGCCGACGCTCGGCCGGAAGAGGTCCAGCGTGTCCATCGCGACGGAGAAGCCGCCCTCGACCTCGCCGAGCACCTGCTCGGGCTTGACGGGGACGCCGTCGAAGTCGAGGCGGCCGATCGGATGCGGCGAGAGCAGGTCGAGGTGCCGGCCCGAGAGCCCCTCGCTCTCGCGCGGCACCGCGAACGCCGTGATTCCTTTCGCGCCGCCTGCCGAGGTCCGGGCGAAGACGCTGTAGACGTCGGCTTCGGGCGCGTTCGAGATCCAGGTCTTCGTGCCGGTCAGGCGGAAGCCGCCCCGCTCGCGCTTCGCGCGCAGCGTCAGGTTCGCCGCATCCGAGCCCGCCTCGGGCTCGCTGAGCGCGAAGGCGGCGACAGCCTCGCCGCGCGCGAGTCGCGGGATCCAGTCGTCGCGCAGCGCCGGTTGCCCGCTGCTCAGGATCGGGTAGCCGCCGAGGCCCTGCAGCGCAAGCGCCGTCTCGGCCTCGGTGCAGCCGTGCGCGAGCCCCTCGCGGAGCTCGCAGAGCTCGACCGCAGAGCCGGCGAAGACCAGCTCGAGCAGGCCGTGCTCGCCGAGGGCCCGCACGAGCGGGCGGTTCAGCCGTCCCGGCTCTCCACGAGCGGCAAGCGGAGCGAACACCTCGTGCCCGAGGCGGCGGGCGCGTTCGAGGACGTCAGCCATCGAGGACGGCGACGCCCATCAGCTCGACACGCGCTTCGGGCTCGAGGAGGGCCGAGACGCCGATCAGCGCCATGGCCGGGTAGCGCCGCCCGAAGTGCCGGCGCCAGACCTCGCCCAGCTCGCGCGTCGACGCGCGGTACTCCTCGATGTCCGTCGTGTAGACGACGAGCGAGACGAGCCGGTCCGGCTCGCCTCCGGCTGCACGGAGCGCCGTGACGAGCTTTCCGGCGGCCGAGTCGAACTGCTCGACGAGCGAGGCACCCTCGCCGGTCTGGCCCCCGAGGTACACCGCGCCACCCGCAACGACGGCGTGCGCGAAGCCGACCGGCTCGGGCAGCTCTGGCGGGTTTACGATCACCGGCCGCGCCACGCGGGGTCCCTCCCCTCCGACCACGCCGCATAGAACTCGGCGAAGTCGTCGCTCTTCATGAGCAGAGCCTGCGCGAGAGCCTCCATCTCGATCGCGTCCGAGAGGCCCATGTCGATCTCCCGGCTGAGCAGGATCTTCGTCGTCGCGTGGGCGAGCGCCGGGCCATCGGCGAGCCGCCGGGCCAGGTGATTCGCAGC
This sequence comes from Gaiellaceae bacterium, assembly GCA_035318925.1. GTDB lineage: Bacteria > Actinomycetota > Thermoleophilia > Gaiellales > Gaiellaceae > VAXT01. The sequence goes on along the minus strand of DATHDS010000004.1, from coordinate 26,051 downwards.
GGTCGGCAGCGAAACGTCGTCGACGACGCGCGTCGCCAGCCCGAGCTCGAATGCTCTGTCGGCGCTCACCTCCTCTCCGAGCACGAGCAGCTCGGTTGCCCGGCCGAGGCCGATCAGCCTCGGCAGGAGGTACGCCGCGCCCATGTCTGCGCCGGCCAGACCGACGCGCGTGAAGAGGAACGAGAGCTTCGCGGTGTGGGTGAGCAACCGAAAGTCCGAAGCCAATGCGAGCACCGCGCCCGCACCTGCCGCGACGCCGTTGACGGCCGCGATGATCGGAAGGGGCGAGTCGCGCATCGCCTTCACGACGGCCCCGCTCATCCGCGTGAACTCGAGGAGCTCGCCGGCGCTCATCTTCTGGAGCTCGCCGATGATCTCCTCGACGTCGCCGCCCGAGCAGAAGCCCCGTCCCGCTCCCGTGAGCACGAGGACGCGCGCATCGCCACGGTGCGGCAGCTCCCCGAGCAGGTCGCGCAGGTCGGCGTACACGTCGAAGGTCAGCGCGTTCAGCTTGTCCGGCCGCGAGAACGTGACGGTCGCCACGCCGTCCTCGAGCGCGAAGTCGAAGTTCTGCCAGCTCTCCGTGAATGCCGCGGAGCCGCGGAAAGGGCTCACCTCTGGATGCCTCCGCCGTCGAGAACAAGCGCCTGCCCGTTGATCGCCGCCGCCTCCGGCGAGGCGAGGAAGACGACCGCGGCCGCCACCTCGTCCGGCTCGAGCAGCCGGCCGAGCGGCGTCATCGCCTCGAGCTCGGCTTTGGCCTCATCGGCCGTGCGAGAAGTGTTCGCGACGATGTGCTCGACCGTGCGGCGGGTCATGTCGGTTCGCACCCACGCGGGGCAGACGGCATTCGCGGTGACGCCCGTTCCCGCAACCTCGGCGGCGGTCGCCCGCATGAGCCCGACCGCAGCGTGTTTGGACGCGGCGTACGCGGCCGTGTAGCGGGCGCCGGCGAGCCCGGCGGTCGAGGCAACGGTGACGATGCGGCCATCTCCGCGCTCGATCATGCCGCCGACGACGGCGCGCGTGCAGAGGAAGGCGCCGGTCGCGTTCACGTCGAGGTGCACGTTCCAGTCGTCGAGGGTCGTGCGGGCGAGCGGCGCGCCGGACGCAATGCCCGCGTTGTTGACGAGCACGTCGACGCGGCCGAGGCGCTCGAAGAACGCCGTTACCTGCCCCTCGTCGGTGACGTCGAGCTCGTCATGGCCGACGGCTTCCACGCGCTCGCCCGCGGCCGCGAACCGGTCGGCGACCGCCTTCCCGATGCCCTTCGCGCCACCGGTGACGACGACCATCCGACTCACGCGCGGAGTGCCTTCCGGTCGACCTTGCCCGACGGCGTCTTCGGCAGGTCGTCGACGAACACGACCTCGCGCGGGTACTTGTGCGGCGAGAGCCGCTCGCGGACGAAGTTCTGGAGGGCGGCTTCCTCGACCGGCTTTCGCGTGACCACGTACGCGCGCGGCACAGTCAGCCCATTCTGCGCGGCGCCGACCACGGCGCACTCGACCACGTCCGGGTGCCCGACGAGGCAGTGCTCGATCTCGGCCGGAGCGACCCAGATGCCGCCGACCTTGATCAGGTCGTCCACGCGGCCGCGATACCAGAAGTACCCGTCGTCGTCGCGCTCGAAGAGGTCGCCGGTGCGGACGGTGTCGCCGTTGAACGTGCGCTTCGTCTTCTCGCCGTCCCCCCAGTACAGGAGGGCGGCCGTGTCACCGGTGACGAGCAGCTCACCTGTCTCGCCGATCTCCGCCTCGTAGCCCGGCACGAGCTCGCCGGTGCTTCCGGCGCGCGCCCGGCCGGGTCGGTTCGAGATGTAGATGTGGTACAGCTCGGAGGAGCCGATCCCGTCCAGCACCTCGACGCCGAAGGTCTCGAGCCAGCGGTCGTGCAGCTCGCGTGGGAGCGCCTCACCGGCGGAGGTGCACAGGCGTAGACAGGACAAGTCCTGAGCTCCGGCGTCCGGGTGGTTGACCATCTGGGCCATCATCGTCGGCACGTTGACGAGGATCGTGGGGCGCTGCTCGGCGATCAGCTCGAAGATCCGGTCCGGCGTCGTGCGCTCGGGGAAGATGATGCCCGCCGCGCCGACGCCGAACGGGTAGAGCGCGGTCAGGTCGCGCGCGTACCCGAAGAAGAGCTTCGGCACGGGCAACACGACGTCGTCCTCGCGGATTCCAAGCACGCCTCGCGCGTACCAGTCGTTGCTGAGCACCGGGCTGTGCACCGGGTGGACGGCGCCCTTCGGCTGGCCGGTGCTCCCGGTCGTGAACTTCCAGAGCGCGACGTCGTCCTTCGTAGTAGGAGCGGGCTCGAGGTCGTCGGAGAGGTCCTCGAGTCGCTCCCGGAACGTCTCGTCGACGACGAGAACCTGTCGCTCGCCTGCGACCTGACGGATCGCCCTCTCCGTGGTCTCATCGGCGACCACGACCGCCGCATCGGTGTACTCGAGGTAGTAGGCGTAGTCCTTCGGCTGCAGGAACGTATACGCCTCCGCGGTCACCGCGCCGATCTTCTGGGCGCCGTACCAGAGCGCGACGAACTCGACGGAGTCGGCGAGGACCAAGAGGACCCTGCCCTGGGCACCCACACCTAGCCCACGGAGGAGGTTGCCGCAACGGTTGACGAGGCGAGCGAGCTCCGCGTAGGTTGCGGTGCGCGAGGGGCTGATCAGCGCTGTGCGGTCGCCCCGACCCTCCTCCATGTTGCGGTCGACGAACCAGGTCGCGAGGTTTAGCTCACCTGGAAGATCGGCGCGCGTGATCACACGGCCACCTCTCGGATCAGCTCGACGAGCATGTCCGTCAGCGACTCGAACGTCTCGCGCCCTTCCTCGGCGGACGCATCGGCCGGCGAGCCGCAATAAGCCTGATCCATGCCCATCGCGATGAAGTCGGTCTGGCCGGCGCGAATCGCCGCTGGCATATCGACGTGCCGCTCCTCGAGCGCCTGCATCCGATCGGCGTGGACGAGCTCCGGCCGGTCGGCGAGGACGAGCGACGTTTCATAGCGCCCCGCGTGGCACGAGCCCGAGCGGAACTCGTCGGTCAGGCGCTCCGCCTGGGCGCGCCGCGTGAGATCGAGGAGCGGGAGCCCCGTCGAGCGCAGCGTCTGAACCTGCTCCGGCTCGAAGTGGCTGTTCACGAGAACGAGCGATACGACGGACTCGGCGATCTCGGTCACGAGGGAGCGCAGCGTGCCCTCGCTGATGGACAACGCGCCCGGGAACGCGGCGGCGTATCGCGTGACCCCGTAGTGAACCGGCGGCAGCACGAGCACCGGGATCTCTCCCTCGAGGCGCGCCGCCGCGCGATGGCAGATTCCGATCGAGATCAGCGTGTCCGTGACGAGCGGGGCGTGTGGCCCGTGTGGCTCGATCGCACCGAGCGGAAGCACGTGGACTGCATTCTCGGGGAGGTCCGGGTAGGCGAGGTATCCGTAGTTCACGTCCGAACCTCGCCGAGAACCGAGCTCTTGCTCGCCGGGACCGGGCGCTCGATCTCTGCCTCGGGCAGGTCGAGCAGGACGAGGTCCGCCCGGCCCGCGCCGATGATCGAGTTCGCCTCGTCAAGCGTCGTCAGATAACCGCCGACGAGCGTGGGCACGTGCGCCTCGTTGCGCACCCGGTCGCTGAGCGCGGTCAGGAACCCGCGCCGGTACTGCGGCCGGTCGTCGTGAATCGTCTGTCCGGCCTCGACGTGGATCAGGTCACAGCCGTGTCCGGCGAGTTCGCGCGCGATCGCGACCCCGTCGTCGACCGTGTTGCCGCGCGGATGCCAGTCGGTGACCGAGAGGCGCACCGCGAGCGGCCCGGCCCAGGCCACGCGCACGGCCTCGAGCACCCGGAGCGGAAACCGCAGCCGGTCGTCCTCGTCGTTTGTCAAAGGTGACAGGTAGCTGCCGAGCAGATAGCCGTGGGCCATGTCGATTTCCAGCACGTCGGCCCGAGCGGCTTTCGCAGCGGCGACGAAGGCCGCAAGGACGGAGTCCTCGTCCGGCGGCTCCGCAATCGTACCGAACGGGCCGTAGGGCCTCGCCGTGGGGGCGACCAGCGGCCAGCCGTCCACGAGGGGCAAGTCGACACCCTCCGCGCGCGGACGAGTTCCGCCGCGCCGCCCTGCGTGGGCCAGGCGCAGCAGAATCTTGCCCTCGGGAGGCCCCCAACCCTCGCCCGTCGACTCGTCAAGCCCCACACGACCTTCTGCGCTCACCGCAGCCGTGCGCTCGAGCAGCTCGAATCGGTTCTCGAACCGCGCACCGCGCAACTCGAAGGGCGCGAACGCCGGCGGCGGTGAGACACGGCGGCCGCCGAGCCACGCATCGAGCGCGCGCGTGAACTGCGGATCACGCACGCCGAGCGTCGCGTGCGTGATCCGGCCACTGCGCGTCAGCAGGTTGAACGCGAACTGGATCGGCTCGAGGTGCGCGTAGCTCGCGATCCGCCCGAAGTACGCCGCACTCTCGCTCGCCGCCTCCTGCGTGCGCTCGACGAGCGGCGCGCGGTCGAGCTCGTAATCGACGAATGCCGCCTCGAGGTCCCAGCGACGGCGGGCAAGGGCTGCCGCGAGCGAGATCGAGTCCTCCATCGCAAGCTTCGTCCCGGAGCCGATCGAGAAGTGCGCGGTGTGCACCGCATCTCCGAGCAGAACGACGTTCCCGACGTGCCAGGTCTTGTTCGTGACCTTCGGGAAGTCGAGCCACAGCGACCGGTTCGAGAGAAGCTCGCGACCGCGAAGCTCGTTCGCAAACAGCTGCTCGCAGAAGGCCAGGCTCTCCTGCTCGTCCAGCTCGTCGAGCCCGGCTGCGCGCCAGACCGCCTCCGGGCACTCGACGATGAACGTCGACATGCGCTCGTCGAACGGGTACGCGTGGGCGTTGAACAGGCCGTGCTCGGTCTCGCGGAACGCGAACGTGAAGGCGTCGAAGACGTGGTCGGTGCCGAACCAGACGTACTTGCTGCCCTCGGTCCGCACCTTCGTGCCGAAGTCGCGGAAGCGACGCACGAGGCTGTTCGCCCCGTCCGCGCCAACGACGAGGTCGGCCTCCGGAAGCTCCTCGACCTCGGTGCCGAACTCGAGCGCGACGTCCAGCTCGCGGCACCGTTCCTGCAGGATCTCGAGCAGCCGCTTGCGCGCGATCGCGGAGAAGGAATGGCCGCGTGACGAAAGCTCGCGCCCCCGGTAGCGGATGTCGATCCGGTCCCAGCGCGCGAACGTGTCGGTGATCTCGAGGTGGGTCTCCGGATCGACGTCGCGCAGGGCGCCGAGCGTCTCCTCGCTGAACACGACCCCGAAGCCGAAGGTCGCGTCGTGCGGGTTCCGCTCGAGAACGCGGACGTCGGCGCCGCGGTCGAGCTTCTTCAAGAGGATCGCGAGATAGAGGCCGGCCGGGCCGGCGCCGACTATCTCGACCTTCACGCGAGTGCCTCCTGGAGCCGTTCGAGCTCGTCGATCTCTGCAACCGTGGGGAAGAGCACGAGCTCGTCGCAGCCCGCCTCTTCGTACCCGCGGACGAAGTCCTTCAGCGCGCGGGCGCTCGTCAGGTTGCCGGCGGCGATCTTCTCCGCGAACGGGCCGGTGAACGCGTAGTAGTCCCGAAGGTACGCGTCTCCGCGGGCCGTGTCCCCGAACGCGAAATACCCTTGACCCCAGAGCTGCGGCTTCCCGGGGCGGCCGAGGTCGCTCCAGGCGGCGTTCGCGCGCGCTGCGGCGCCCGCGAACGCCCGCGGCGGCCCTCCGTTGTGCGCGTAGCCGTCGGCGTAGCGCGCCATGCGCGCGTAGGCCTGCCCGCTCAGGCCGCCGACGAGGATCTCGATGCCTTCGCGCGAGGGCCCGACGCGATCGCCGTCGACGTTGCCTCGGATGTACGCCAGCTGCTCGCCGAGCCGCTTCCCGCGGCCCTTGTGGTCCACGCCTGCCGCGTCGAAGTCCTCGGTCCGGGCGCCGACCGCGAGCCCGAGCGTCAGCCGACCGCCGGACAGCCCGTGCACGGACGCAGCCTGCTTGGCGAGCAGCGCCGTCGAGCGGAGCGGGCCGATCGCGATCATCGTCGCCAGGCGGACGCGCGAGGTCGCCGCGGCGGCGCCGGCGAGCGCTGTGAACGGCTCGTAGCTGTCGTAGACGACGCGATCGAGCACCGCAACCGACGAAAAAGGCCCAGCGTCGGCGCGCCGCGCCCACTCGAGCAGCAACTCGCCCGTCGCGCCCGGCACCGTGGTAGGGAGTCCGACTCCGACCTTCACTTCCGCCAGAAGCTTCACACTTGGAACGCAATGACGTCGCCGGAACTCCCGCCGTCTCCCTTCGACCGCCATTACGGGCTCGAGATCGACGAGGCAACCGACGAGCTCGTGCGCGGACACGTTCCGGTCCGAGAGCACGTGCTGCAGCCGGTCGGGCTCGTGCACGGCGGTGTCCATGCGTCGATCGCGGAGGCGCTCGCCTCGGTCGGGACGAACGTCGGCGTCGTGGCGGAGGGCAGTATCGGCCTCGGGATGTCGAACAACTCGACGTTCTTGCGCTCGATCCGTGAGGGCACGATCCACGCCACCGCGCGCCGTGTCCACCGCGGGCGGACGACCTGGGTCTGGGATGTCGAGCTGACGGACGACGCGGGCCGTTTGTGCGCCGTCAGCCGCGTGACGATCGCCGTGCGGCCGATTCGCTAGTGCCCCATCCAGTAATGCCGCCGAGCTCCTGGGTCGCGAGCACCAAGCCAGAGGCCGCATTCGACCGCGGCCCAGGCTTGCAGCCTGGGCAAGGGCGAGGGTGGACTCTGGCGCCGCGTGATCGCGGGCCAGGGGCCGGCATGTATTGCTGGATGGGGCACTACTAGGCTGGCGATGCTCGTCGTCATCCCCCACGCGGGCCCGGCCGGCAAGACGCGTCTGGAGCTGGGCCGGAGCGCGCGGGAGGAGCTGTCGCGTGCGATGCTCGTGGATGTGCTCGCCGCAGCCGTCGAGATCGGCACCACCTGGGTCGTGACACCGGATCCGGCGGCCGGAGCGGTCGCCGAGGAGGCGGGGGCGGCGGTGGTTCCGGATCCGGGCGGCGGGCAGGGAGCGGCCGTCGAAGCGGCGCTCGCGCGGACCGGTGCCGGGCCGGTGCTGGTCGTGAACTCCGACCTGCCGTCGCTGAGCGCCGCAGATCTGCGGGCCCTGGCGGAGGCAACGCCTGCGTCCGGTATCGCCGTCGCCGCGGCGGAGGACGGAACGACGAACGCCCTTGGGCTCTCGGACGCGACGGTTTTCGCGCCGCTCTACGGCGCTGGGAGCGCCGCGCGCTTTCTGGCGCACGCCGCTACCGCCGTCTCTGTGACGCGCCCCGGCCTCCGCGACGACGCCGACGAGCTCGCCGATCTCGTGCGGCTCGCGCCTCGCTCCGGCCATCGCACGCGTGCGTGTCTGGCGAAACTCGGCCTCGTCGCGGCCCGGGCATGAAGGTCGCTGTTCTCTCCGGCGGGGTGGGCGGAGCGCGGTTCGTCCAGGGCCTCGTCGACGTCGTCGAGCCGAGCGACGTCACCGTCGTCGGCAACGTCGGCGACGACCTCGAGGTGCTCGGCCTGCACGTCTCGCCCGACCTCGACTCGATCCTCTATGCGCTCGCCGGTCTCAACGACGAGCGCCGCGGCTGGGGCCGCGCGGACGAGACGTGGCGCGTGCTCGAGACCGTGGGCTCACTCGGCGGCGAGACGTGGTTCCGGCTCGGCGATCTCGACCTCGGCCTCCACCTCGTCCGCACCCAGGCGCTCCGCGCCGGCGAACCGCTCTCCCGCGTCACGCTGCAGCTCGCGCGCGCGCTGGGAATCGAGCCGCATGTGCTCCCGGCAACGGACGACCGGCTGCGGACGTGGATCCAGACGCCGTCGGGCGAGTTTTCATTCCAGGAGTGGTTCGTCGCCCGCGGCCACCGCGACGAGGTCGACGCCGTCCGCTTCGAAGGCGCGGACGCGGCCACACCGGCGCCCAGCGTTCTCGTGGCGATCGCCGACGCCGACCTGATCCTCCTCGCGCCGAGCAACCCCTATGTCTCGATCGGCCCGATCCTCTCAGTGGCTCCGATCCGCGAGGCGCTCGCGGCGCGGCGCGTCCCGTCGGTCGCGATCAGCCCCCTGATCGGCGGCCGCGCCGTCAAGGGGCCTGCCGATCGCATGCTGGCGCGACTCGCCGGTGGGACGTCGCCTGCCCATGTCGCGGGTGCCTATCCCGGCTTGATCGACGCACTCGTCGTCGACGAGGCGGACGCGGACGACCTCGGCGGCCTCGGCGAGGTGCGCCCAATCGTGACGCAAACGCTGATGGCGGACGCCGCCGCGCGGCGGCGGCTCGCCGAGGCGGCTCTCGGAACGATCGTCGTATGAAGGTCGCGGTGCTCGGCGGAACCGGCGCCTTCGGCTCGGCGCTCGCGCGACGGCTGGTGGAGGCCGGACTGGACGTGAGCATCGGGTCACGCGAGCCCGACCGAGCGGCCGCGACCGCAGCGGAGCTCGGAGCCGCCCGGGGCCTCGCCAACGCGGACGCCGTCGACGGCGTCGATCTCGTCGTGCTCGCCGTGTCGGCGTCGGCTGCGCTCGAGACGGCGGCCGAGCTGGCCGAGCCGATCGGCGAGACGCCCGTGCTCAGCGTTGCGAGCGAGGTCCGCGTCGCAGGCGGGGCCGCGTATCCCGGCGACGATGCGCTCTCGCTGGCCGAGCGGGCGCAAGAGCTGCTCCGCGGCCCGGTCGTCGCCGGCCTGCACTCGCTCGCCGCCGCGTCGCTTGCGGCCGGGAAGACCGCAGGAGACGCGCTCGTCTGCGGTGACGACGACGCCGCCAAGGCGCTCGCGCTCGAGCTGGCAGCGCAGCTCGTCACCGGCCGCGCGCTCGATGCCGGCCCGCTCGCGAGCGCTCGCGCGCTCGAAGGCATGACCGCGGTCATCGTCAGCCTCAACCGCCGCTACCGCGGCCACGCGGGGCTGCGGATCGAGGGCCTGTGACCGGCCTCACGATCTTCCCTGTTCCCGGACTGCCGGAGCTGCGCGAAGGAGACGACCTCGCGCTCCTCATTACCGAGCGCGCCCAGCTCCAGGACGGGGACATCCTCGTCGTCGCGCAGAAGGCGATTTCCAAGATCGAAGGGCGGATCGTGCAGCTCGACGACGTCGAGCCCTCGGCCAGGGCGTGCGAGCTCGCCGGGGAGGGGGACGCGCGCCGGATCGAGGTGATCCTCGGCGAGGCGAAGCGCGTCCTCCGCGCCCGGGCCTCGCTCCTCATCACCGAGACGCACCACGGCTTCATCTGTGCTTCGAGCGGCGTCGATGCCTCGAACGCACCCGAGCCCGGCACGGTCGTCCTCCTCCCCGTCGATCCCGACGCCTCCGCGGCGCGCCTGCGTGCTCGATTGCAAGAGCTGACCCGCCTCGAGCTCGGCGTCGTTGTGAGCGACTCCTTCGGGCGCCCGTGGCGGCAAGGGACGACTGACGTCGCCATCGGCGCCGCGGGCGTCGAGGTGCTGCGCGACCTGAAGGGCGCGCGCGATCCGAACGGCTATGAGCTGCGCTCGACCGTAATCGCGATCGCGGACGAGATCGCCGGCGCGGCCGAGCTCGTCATGGGAAAGCTCGACCGGGCGCCGGTTGCGATCCTGCGCGGGCTCAAGGCCGACGGCGACGGCCGAGCGCGGGACGTGGTCATGCCGGCCGAGCGCAACCTCTTTTCGTAGCGCCAGTGATTATTGGTCGTCACAGGGCACGTTGACGTAGCCAGAACGGAACGGCGCGCGCTCTCCGGACTCGAGGTCGTAGGAGTGGCGCCAGATGCAGCCGGTGTCGTTTGTGAGCAGATGGATCGAGACCGAGGCCTCGGCCGAAGTCGTTCGGACCCGATGGATGTCGTCCCGTGGCGGAACCAGCGCGTAGAAGTCGCCGGGGCCGAGCGTCCGGCGCTCGACCAGCTCCAGGCGATCGTCCCGCTCAGCGTAGATCTCCTCGTCCTGGCTGCCGCGGTAGAGGCCAACCAGGCCCCAGGCGAGGTGGTCGTGCACCGGCGTCTGGGCGCCGGGAGGCACCACGAGCGAGAACAGCGAGAGCGAGCGGTCGCCCGCGCGGAAGAGGAGCCACTGCCCGATACCTCCCCCCATACCGCTCTCCGGGGCGCTCTCCCGGTACTCCTGCGGAAGCCAGGCAGAATCGGCCAGGAGCTCGGCAAAGCGCGGCCGGATGGCATCGCACGCAGCCTCGGGCGATGTGTCCGCCCCGATCGACGCGCGCACGGCGTCGATGAACGCCCGCACAACAGGGATGTCGACTACGTACTCGTCGCCGCTCAGGAGACCAGTGTTGCAGCGGTTCGGCAAGGATTCAACGCGCCGCAGGATTAGCGAGGAAGGTACCGTGCGACCGCTTGGTCTTCGTAGACCTGGCCGCCGACGACGATCTTCCCGTCGGGCTGGAGGGCAATCGAGCCGGCCCAGTCGAATCCAGTCCCGAAGTCGCCGAGGATAAAGCCGCGCTGCCCGAAGGAGCGATCGATTCGGCCACTGGGCTCGTACCGAGCAACGACCCAGGCTCCGCCGAGCCACGACGGATCGTCGTACGCAACGCCGGCGACGACGACGCGGCCGTCGCGCTGAATTGCGACCGCCCGGGCTCCGCATCCGTGCGGACCGAACTTGGTCAGACGCCTACCGAATCGCCTGTCCACGTTCCCGTCCGCGCGAAGCCTGACCAGGGCGAGCCGCCGGTCTCTGGGCAATTGCCCCACGCTCGACTGCCCGGCGACCACGATGCGTCCTCGCCCGTCGAGGGCGACCGCATCCGCGTGGTCGTCCCGACGTGCGAAGTCCACCTTCCGGAGCCCGCCGCGGCCGAATGCGCGATCCGAAGCTCCGTTCGGCCGGAGCCTGGCGACCACGAAGTTGTCCGTCAGGTTCGCGCCGTACTCGGAGCCCGCAACGACAATCGACCCGTTGGCCTGCATCGCGAGCGCTTGCGGCCATTGGCCGAAGCCCAGCACGATCCCGATTCCGTCGTGCGAAAAGCTGCGATCGAGTCCGCCGTCCGCGCGATACCGCAGGACGGCGAGATCGTAATACTGCCGCCGCAGCGTGTCGTGAAAGCTCAAGGCGAGTGTGACGATTTTCCCGTCCGGCTGAACGGCCACGTCCGTTCCGAGAGGCGACAACGACCTGCGACAGGTCCGGACGATTCCCGAGCGCCCGAACCCCTTGTCGAGCAACCCGTCGGGGAGGTAGCGGACGAGCACGATGCAGCGAGGGATTTGTTCGAAGTTGTCTCCGGCCAGGACGATCTTCCCGTCCCTCTGGATCGCGACCGCGTGCGCGTGACCCAGGTCGCCCACGTCGGTGTCCACCCATCCGCCCTCGCCGAACGTCCGGTCGAGATCTCCAGCGGCGGTGTAGCGGAAAGCCCCGAAGGGTGATTCGTATCCGCTCTCGATCTCACCCGTAGCGACAATCTTGCCGTCGCGTTGGACGGCGATGTCCTCCGCCCCCTTGGGCATGTACTCCTGGAAGTCGCCGAAGAAGTCCCTCGACCGGAGCCAGCCGTCCTGCGAGAACGTCGTATCGACAGTGCCGGGTGCCGCAGCCGCCAGACCGACGGCGACCAGAGTTGCGAGCACTCCCACAAAGACCGCGCGCCAGAGCAGCATTAGGGATCAGATGCCCGGACTTGGACTCAACCTAACGAGCGGAGCGTCTCGAACTCTGCGTCGGTCAGCTCGATCTGCAACGCGGCCATGTTTTCCTTCAGGTGCTCGAGCGAGAGCGTCCCCGGGATCGGCAACATCGCCGTGGAGCGCTTGAGGAGCCACGCGAGCGTGATCTGGACCGGCGTTGCATTGTGTCGCGAGGCGATGCCTGCGAGGGCGCTACCGCCGTCCCCGCGCAGCGGGAAGAAGGGAACGAAGACGATGTTCTCCTTCGCGCAGTAGTCGACGACCGCCTCGTGCTTGCGCTCGGAGAGGTTGTAGTGGTTCTGGACGGCGGCGATCGTCACGACCCGCCGGGCTTGCTCGATCTCTTCGATCGAGACCTCGGAGATGCCGACGTGCCGGATCTGGCCGCCGTCTTGGTACTCCTTGATCGCGGCGAGACTCTCTTCGACGGGTGTCTCCGGGTCGATCCGGTGCAGGTAGTAGAGGGCGATGCTGTCGGTGCGCAGCCGGCGTAGGCTCTCCTCGATCTCGGCGCGGAGGATCTCCGGGCGTCCCCGACCGGGGCCGCCGCCTCCGCCCTTCGTGGCGATGACGCAACTGTCGGGCTGTGGAGAGAGCGCCGCACCGATCGTCTCCTCGCTTTCTCCACCGGTGTAACTGTGGGCGGTGTCGATCATCCCCACCCCGGCGGCGACCGCTTCCTTGACGAAGGCGACGTTCGTGGGTGTGTTCGCGAGCCGGTTCGTCCCGAGGCCGATGCACGCGATCTCGGCGTCACCGAGTCTTAGCTTCCTGGACGGGTCGAGTTCGACGTTCACGTTTCCCTTCGGCGGTCGCGCTCTTTGACGCGATCAGGGTAGTGCAAAGCGTCCGTGACCCTCAGCAGACCCGCGTTGCTGCCGAAGCCCGGTCAACACCCCTTTCAACCAATGGAATTCCAGGCTGGGCAACCCCCGGTCAACTGGAGTCGAGAAAGGCATGTGATTCATGTCCGCTTTGAGTAACAGAAGGATTCTCGTCCTCACAATCGGCGCATTCGCTGTTCTGGGGCCGGCCGGCTTGACCGCCTCGGCTGCGCCGTCGCGTTCGTCCGGCAGTGAGGCGAGCCTCACGTCCAGCCATGGAGCTCAGACTGTCCGCGGTCCGCGCGGCCCGAGGGGCTTCCGAGGACTGACAGGCAAGAGGGGCCTGAAGGGCAAGCACGGCAACCAGGGCAACCAGGGCAACAGGGGCAACGCCGGCACCACCGGTCTCACCGGAGCCGTCGGGGCAGCAGGCGCAGGAGGGGCAGGAGGGGCAGGAGGCCCGGTAGGCCCGGTAGGCCCGGTAGGCCCAGAAGGCCCACAGGGCATCCCCGGCACTAGCCCGACCCCCGAGTACGCCTATCTCTACAACGCCAGCGTGCAGACCGTGCCGGTGGAATCCAATGTCACGCTCGATACGAATGGCGTCATGATCTCCGGTATCACGCATACCGCCGGTGCTGTGGGGATCATGCTCGTGAACATCGGTGTCTACAGGGTCACGTTCTCGGTGTCCGGTACTGAGACGAGCCAGTTCGCCCTGTTCAACGGCGCAACGATGGTTCCCGGTTCGCTCTACGGGTCAGGCGCCGGCACCCAGCAAAACGCGGGACAGGCGATCGTGGTCACCACAGTCGCCAACGCAGTCCTGACGCTCAAGAATCACACGTCGAGTGCGGCCGTTGGCCTGCCGACGACGGGTGGAGGAACGCTCGCGAATGTGAACGCCTCCGTCCTTGTTCAGAAGCTCGACTGAGGCCCTGAGGGGTTCCCCAACGAACGTAAGCCCAGTCACTCGGCGCTAGTAGCCGGTGGCTGGGCCGTTCGGGGTCCTCTTCGATGCGTCCCCCGAGGCGCGCATTGACTCTCCCCCGTGCGCTGAGCTAGACGTGCGCCAGGACGCGGTCGAGCGGCCGCGGGACCCGCTCGAGGTCGAGTGCCTCCACCAGCAGCACGGCGTATTTCTGCTTGCGGTTCCACAAGAAGCCGTGCAGCTGTTCCTCGAGCGGCCGGGCGCGGTGCGCGGGCTGTTTCTGGTATGTCCGGAACGCGCGCAGCTCGTTTTGCTCCGCGAGCACCCGCTCCATCCCATCCGGCCCCACCGCCCGTGTCAGCTCGTCCTCGAGGTCGCGCGTACAGGCGTAGAACCCGACGCGCTCGAGCTCCCCGCGATTGTCGCACCCCAATGCGCGCAAGAAGTGCGGCTCCTCCCCGACGTCGTAGAGCCCCGCGAGTCGAAAGTCGCAGTACTGCCCGAGGAGGCGTGGCAGGTTCCCGTAGCCGCCCATCGGCACGATGGCGACTCCCTCGGCCTGGAGGTCGCGGCCACGGCGGCGCGCAAGCGCCTCGACCGCGCGGCGGTCGCTCGTGCCCTCAACGAGCACCACTCCGCGCGGCTGCATACGCGCATCAGATCAGGTCTACGACGAACCGCGCAGCGCGCGCGGCCCCCGCCGTCCCGACGGACGAACGGGCGCTTCGCTTCGAGGAGCCGACCGAAATCCTCCCAATGAGCTTGGTGTCAGGTCTTGCGGTGCCATACGTACGTGATTGCAAGACCTGACACCAGTCTCAGCCGGCCGCCAGGGTGAGTGCGGCCGTGGCATTTCGAGGTCTCCGAGCATGGTAGAAGTGCATCGTGACCGAGCTACTGCTGTTCCATCACGCACAGGGCCAGACTCAAGGATTCCTCGCATTCGCCGACGAGCTCCGAGCTGCCGGACACGTTGTTCACACGCCCGACCTCTACGACGGCAAGACCTTCACCGACCTGGACGAGGGCGTCGGCTACGCGAAGGAGGTTGGCTTCGAGACGATCGAAGAGCGCGGTCGACTGGCCGCCGAAGACTTGCCGAACGAGCTCGTTTACGCCGGGTTTTCGCTCGGAGTCATGCCGGCGCAGATGCTGGCCCAGACACGTCCTGGAGCCAAGGGAGCGCTGCTGTTTAGCGCTGCTTTCCCAGCCTCGGAGTTCGGCGGCTCCTGGCCGCCGGGAGTCCCCCTCCAGATCCACATGATGGAGGACGACGAGTGGGCCCTGGAAGACCTTCCAGCCGCGCGCGAGCTTGTCGAGACGATCGACGGCGCGGAGTTGTTCCTGTACCCCGGCGATCGGCACCTGTTCGCCGACAACAGCCTGCCGGACTACGACGAGAGCGCTGCGACGCTGCTCGAGCAACGCGCCCTCGCATTCTTGAAGGGCGTCGAGTAGACGTCACCCAGTCCTCTCGAGCGACATTCGCGCACGCTCGCACACCCGAGCTCAAGCATCAATGACTGAGGGCCTGCGAAAGCAGTACGCAACTGACGACAACCTCCAGGCCCGGATCGCGCTCCACGCGGCCTTCTCGACCAACCCGCACTGGGCCGAGTGGCTGTTCGAGCGGGAGGCGCCGGGGCGGGACGCCCGCATCCTCGACCTCGGCTGCGGCCCGGCAACGCTCTGGCGAACCAACCGCGAGCGGATCGATCCCAGCTGGTCGCTCACGCTCACCGACTTCTCGCCCGGGATGATCGACGCGGCGCGCCTCGAGCTCGGAGAACGCGCGGTCTGTGTCGTCGCCGACGCGCAGGAACTGCCGTTCCCGGCCGACTCCTTCGACGCCGCGCTGGCCAACCACATGCTGTACCACGTACCAGACCGGCCGCGCGCATTTGCAGAAATCAGCAGGGTGGTGGTCTCGGGAGGCGCCTTCCATGCCTCGACGATCGGACGGGGCCATCTCGCCGAGCTCGATGCTCTCGTGCCCGGCTGGGACCTCGGGCGCTACGCCGAGACGTTCGGACTGGAAACCGGGCCTGAACAGCTTCAGCCGTTCTTCGCCGACGTTCGCGTCGAGCGGTTCGAGGACGGCCTGGCCGTGACCGAAGCCGAACCGGTGCTCGCCTACATCCGCTCGAGCTCGCGCTACGCCGGCGAGGATCTCTGCGGAGCGCGGAAGACCGTGGAGGAGGCAATCGCTCGCCAGGGCGCATTCACCGTCACGAAGCGCCAGGGTCTGATCAGCGGCCGAAAGCCGTAGTCGGGACAACTGACGCCGATCAGCGGCTCGGTGGGCGATACTCGCAGGACATGGGCATCATCTCGCGAGGGTTCAGGGGCCGCCGTCAAGAGGGTCCCCCGGGCCGCGTGCCACCGGGCCAGTACCTGACGGACGACTTCCCGGTCCTGTCGGCGGGACCGACGCCCCACACGCCGCTCGAGGAGTGGACGTTCACGATCGAGGGCGGGGCCGAGCCGGTCAGCTGGAGCTGGGCCGAGTTTCGAGGGTTGCCGAGCGAGGCAACGACGACCGACATCCACTGCGTGACGAAATGGTCGAAGCTGGACACGGTCTGGGAGGGAGTCTCGGTCGACACCCTCCTCGACCTGGTCGAGCACGATGCGACCCATCTCCTCGCTTTCTGCGACGGCGGCTACACGACGAACCTCCCGCTCGAGCACGTCACCGACGGCAAGGCCTGGGTCGCGTTCGGCTACGACGGGCAGCCGCTCGAGCCCGAGCACGGCGGCCCCGCTCGGTTGCTCGTCCCGCACCTGTACTTCTGGAAGAGCGCGAAGTGGGTGCGCGGCTTCACGCTCCGCGACGAGGACGAGCCCGGGTTCTGGGAGTCCAACGGCTACCACTTGCTCGGCGATCCGTGGCAGGAACAGCGGTACTGGGGCGACTGACCTGGCTGACCGCGGAGGTGGCCGGGACGATGGCCGAGACGCCGCGCGTCCGGACGCTCCGGCTCGAGACGAACGGCTGGCCCGGGCACCGCGCCGGCCAGCACCTCGACGTGCGGCTCACCGCGGAGGACGGGTACCAGGCCGAGCGGAGCTACTCGATCGCGACGGCGCCCGACGGTGAGCTTGCGATCACGGTCGAACGGCTCGACGACGGCGAGGTCTCGCCGTACCTCGTGGACGAGGCACGGGAAGGCGATCGCTTCGAGGTGCGGGGGCCGATCGGCGGCTACTTCGTCTGGGACCCGTCTGAGCCCGGGCCGCTGCTGCTCGTGGGCGGCGGATCCGGAGTCGTGCCGCTGATGGCGATGATCCGTCACCGAGCAGCCGCCGGGAGTGCCGCGCCTACGCGCCTTTTGTACTCGTCGCGGACGTTGGAGGACGTCATCTATCGAGAAGAGCTCGACGAGCTCGGGGCTCGTGAGGACGGCTTCGAGGTCTTTCACACGCTGACGCGGTCGCAGCCCGACGGCTGGAGCGGGTACGGCCGGCGCATCGACGAGGAGATCCTGCGCGAGGTTGCCTGGCCCGCGACGGACGAGCCCCAGGTGTTCGTCTGCGGCTCGACGAGGTTCGTCGACACGACGGCGGACGGGCTCGTCGCGCTCGGCTACGAGCCGCAGAGCGTCAAGACGGAGCGCTTCGGCGCCACGGGGAGCTGAAGTGGACACCGAAGACCGCAGGCTCGACGGCAACGCAATCGGCGGCCTCATGCTCGAGCTCTTCGGTGTCGAGTTGACGGTGGCGACGAGCGTGTGCGGCTCGTGCGGCGCAACCGAGCAGGTCGCCCGGCTCGAGGTCTACGTCGATGCTCCCGGCGTCGTCGTCCGCTGCTGCCACTGCGAGGACGTGATGATGCGAATCGTTCGCGGGCCCGGCCGCGCCTGGATCGACCTCAGCGGCACGGGCAGCCTGGAGATTCGAGAGACGCAGACATGACCGGGCCGCCGAGAGCGGCCCGGTCATGAGCGCCTAGATCTAGCAGCTCGTGTTCGACTCGCCGTTGACGCAGGTGTCGTGGCCGCGCCCGCCGTCGAGGGTGTCGGTTCCGTCCCCTCCGTCGAGGTGGTCGCGGCCGTTTCCACCCGTCAGCGTGTCGTCGCCGGTGAAGCCGTCGAGCACGTCCTTGCCGTTGCCGCCGTTCAGTATGTCGTTGCCCTGGTATCCGTGCAGCTCGTCCGCGCCCTGTCCGCCGTTCAGGGTGTTGTTGCCGAAGTCGCTCGCGTGCAGCGTGTCGTTTCCTTGACCGCCCCACACGAGGTCGTCGCCGTTGTTGCCTGGGCCGCAACATCCGAGCACGCCACCGTCGACGAGGTCACGGCCCTGCTGACCTGTGAGCCTGTCGGTGCCGTCGCCGCCCTGGATCGTGTCCCTCCCGGGCCCGCCGCAGATGACGTCGTCGCCGTCGTCGCCCAGGACCTGGTCGTTGCCGGCCCCTGCGGCGATCACGTCCGCTCCCGTCGTGCCGTTGATCACGTCCGCGTGCTGCGTGCCGACGATTGTCGCCGTCATGCCCATGCACGAGCGATGTGGCGAACCGCCGGTCGCGTTGCCGATGAAAATCGCCGATCCGAGCACGACCCCCGCCGCGAGCGCCGCGGCTACGAATTTTCGCATGTTCTACCCCTTTCCTCGTCTTCTCGAGACAGCTACCGGGAGCATGCCAAGTGGTGCGGCTAGTGTCGAGTCGCGGCACTGGAGGTTTGCGCTCGTAGCGGCCTCTGTCACCATTGTTGCGACGCGAAATGGCGCTCGAGATCATCGGTAGGGAGCAGGAACTCGGCGCCGTCCACGCCTTGCTCGACCGAGCGACGGGAGGACCTGCGGCACTCGTGCTCGAGGGCGAGGCGGGGATCGGGAAGTCGACGCTCTGGCTTGCGGGTGTCGAGGCGGCGCGCGAGCGGGGGTTTTGCGTCCTCTCGTCGCGCCCGGCCGAGGCCGAACGCGGGCTGGCGCACGTCGTGCTCAGCGATCTCTTCGAGCGCGTGCTCGACGAGGTGCTGCCTGCCTTGTCGGCGCCGAGGCGGCATGCACTCGAAGTCGCGTTGCTCGTGGACGAGGCTTCAGAGCAGCCGGTCGACCCGCGGACGCTCGGCGTCGCGGTCCGAACGGCCCTGCAGACGCTCGCCGAAAGGACGCCCGTTGTGCTCGCCATCGACGACGTCCAGTGGCTCGACCCGTCTTCGGCGAGCGCGCTCGCGTTCGCGCTGCGACGGATGGCTCCCGACCGCGTGCTCCTGCTCCTGGCCCGCCGGCTCGTCGAAGGAACGCAGCCGTCGGAGCTCGAGCGAGCACTCGAGGCCGAGAGTGTTCAGCGCCTGGCGATCGGACCGCTCAGCGTCGGTGCTCTCCATCGATTCTTGCGCGACCGGCTCGGGAGACCCTTCGCGCGCCAGACGTTGCTGCGCATTCACGAGGCCTCGGGCGGAAATCCCTTCTTCGCGCTGGAGCTGGCCCGGGCTCTCGGCTCAGACGTCGATCCGCTGCGGCCGCTCCCGGTTCCCGAGACGCTTGAAGAGCTCGTGCGCGCGAGACTCGTCGGTCTCCCCGCCCCCACCCGCGAGGCGCTCGAGCTCGCATCGGCGTTGGGTGCACCCTCGGCCTCGCTCCTGGAGCGGGCGGGCATCGCGCCCGACGCACTCGAAGCAGCTGTCGATGCACACGTGATCGAGCGCGAGGACGAGATCATTCGCTTCAGCCACCCGCTGCTCTCGTCCGTTCTCTACCAGAGCCTGTCCTCCGACGAGCGGGGGAGCCTGCACCGACGCCTCGCGGCGATCATGGACGACCCGCTCGTCCGCGCACGTCACCTCGCGCTGGCGACGGATACCACGGACGCCGACGTTGCCGGCATCCTCGACGAGGCTGCGACGCTGGCCACAGGTCGAGGCGCAGGAGCCGTCGCCGCCGAGCTCGGCGAGCACGCGCTTCGGCTGACGCCGCCGGACGCACACGCTGACCGCCATCGTCGAGCGCTCGCTGCGGCGCGCGCCCACCGGATTGCGGGTGAGTGGATTCGCGCCCGGACGATCGTCGCCGATCTCCTGGCGCAGACACAAACGGGCTCGTTGCGCGCCGAGGCCCTGGTTCTCC
This sequence comes from Gaiellaceae bacterium, assembly GCA_035318925.1. Taxonomy (GTDB): domain Bacteria; phylum Actinomycetota; class Thermoleophilia; order Gaiellales; family Gaiellaceae; genus VAXT01. The sequence continues at coordinate 6,551 of DATHDS010000004.1, read as the reverse complement.
TTGCCGAACTGGAGAGCGTCGAGCGTGCCATCGCGCTGCTCGCCGAAGCCCTGGACGAAGCGGCCTCTCGCCCTGCGCTTCAGGCGGCCATTCACTGTCGCCTCGCGTGGGCGACGCGTTTCGGGCGTGGGTTCGAGCACGCCCGTGCGGCGCTCGAGCTCGCCGAGAAGCTCGACGACGAGGTGCTGAGGGGGCGTGCCCGTGCGGTGCAGGCATTCCTCGGTTGGTTCGCCGGCGAGACAGAGTCGCCGCAGGATCTCCCGGCGCGGGCACACGACTTCGCGGACTCCGTCGGTGGCGAGAAGCTCGTGCAGGAGGCGACGCTCGCCGTCGCCAACACCCTCGCACCGTCCTCCAGACGGGAAGAGGCACGCACCTTCTTCCAGCGCGAGCACCACGAGTGGCACGAACGAGACGAGCCACGGAGCGCACGCGCTCTCTGGGGCCTCTCCTGGGTCGAGTTCTGGGCCGGACACTGGAACCTCGCGGCCGAGCACGCCGCCCGCGCCCACGACATCTCGATCCAGTATGGCCTCGAGGTGCCGCAGGACCACCTCCCAATCGCGCTCGTCGCCGTGCATCGGGGCCAGCTCGAACTCGCGCGCGCACACTCGGAGCGTGCCCTCGAGCTGGCTGAAGAGCAGTTCGTGCGCATGCTCCACCCGCCCCAGCACCTGGCAATCCTGGGACTCGTCTCGCTCTGGAGCGGAGATCCATCGGCCGCCGGAGACTGGCTCGCCAAGGCCGACCGGCAGGCCGCGGAGCTCGGGTGGGGCGAGCCCAGCGTCCGCTGGTGGACCCCCGACCACGCCGAGCTGCTCCTCGAGGATGGACGGATCGACGAGGCCATTCGCCTCATCGACGTCTGGGACTTGGACGCGGCGCGAGTCCGCCGCGAGTGGGTGCTCGCGCATGTGACGCGATGCCGCGGTCTCGTTGTCGCCGCGCAGGGGAACGTCGATCGCGCCGATTTCCTCTTGCAGCAAGCAGTTGCACAGCACGAGGAGGTGGGAGACCCCTTCGGTCGGGCTCGAGCGCAGCTAGCGCTCGGGACCGTCCGGCGGCGGGCACGGCAGAAGCGCAGCGCCCGCGATGCGATCGAGGCTGGGCTCGCCGGCTTCGAGCAGCTCGGTGCTGCGACCTGGGTGCAGAAGGCGCGCGGCGAGCTCGGGCAGATCGGTGGGCGTACGCGTCAGGAGGGGCTGACGGACGCGGAGCGCCGCGTCGCTGCGCTCGTCGCCGAGGGCCGCACGAACCGGGAAGTGGCTGCCGCGCTCTTCCTCACCGAACGGACCATTGCGAGCCACCTGACCCACGTCTACGCCAAGCTCGGCATCCGCTCACGGACGGAGCTCGCCCGCCGGCTGGACTGAAGCGGCGCACGGCCGAAGCAAAGTTCCGACGTTCTGACGTTTCCAACGCTCGGCTCCGGCCGTAGCGTCGAGGCATGCCGAGCTACCTGGTCGAGTCCTTTCTCGCCCGTGGGGGTGCGGGAGAACGCACCGCACGGGAGCGGCGCGCACGCTCGGCCGCAGAGGAGCTGACGCGGGAGGGAACGCGTGTCCGCTTCGACCGCTCGATCCACGTTCCCGAGGACGAGATCTGCTTCTTCGTCTTCGACGCTCCGTCGGGCCGTGAGGCTGCTCTGGCAGCACAACGGGCCCGGCTCGAGCCACTCCGCGTCGTCGAGGCGGTCTCGTCCAGAAAGGAGAAGGAGTAGAAATGAAGTCGAAATGGGCTTGGGCTCTGCTTGTCGTCCTCCTGCTTGCCGGCCTATACGGCGGAACCGTCCTGGCGACGCCGCCCTCTGGGGTGACCACGACCACCATTGGAATCGGGCACTTCGATCCAATCAAGACGAAGGCCAAGACCGGCAACTGGACGGCGAAGATCAGGACGAAGGGAGCGTCCGATCTCCACGTCATTCAGAACACGATCACGCCGGGCGGGACCTTCGGCTGGCACAGCCACCCGGGTCCCAGCCTCGTGATCGTCAGGTCCGGCACGGCGACGTTCTACATGGGCGACGATCCCACCTGCACGCCGCACGTCGTCCCGGCCGGATCGGGATTCGTCGACGCCGGCCACGACGTCCACGTCGTACGAAACGAGGGCACTGTCGACCTCGTAACGGTCGTGGCCTCGCTAGTTCCGGCGGGCGCCACACGACGGATCGACGAACCAAACCCCGGGAACTGTCCCTTCTAGACATTGACGCACTGGAGGGTGGGCCTTGCTCACCCTCCAGTGTCGGCTAGCTCACGGTCTGAACGGGAACCTCGAAGAACTCGACGCCGGTACGCCGGCCGCTATCGGCGGGAGCTTCACAAGCGACGCCCTGCCTGCGACCATGCGAGTTGCAGTGGCCGAGCTGCCGACTGGAACCGTCACCCTGCTCTTCTCCGACGTCGATGGCTCGACGGAGCTGGTCAAGGGTCTCGGGGAACGCTACGGCGACGTGCTTGCCGACCATCGTCGCCTTGTCCGTGAGGCGTTCACCGAGCACCGCGGCATCGAAGTCGACACGCAGGGTGACAGCTTCTTCGTCGCGTTCGCGAGCGCACGAGATGCAGTCGCGGCCGCCGTCTCAGCGCAGCGGGCACTCTCCACGCACCCCTGGGACGACGGAGTGGAGGTTCGCGTCCGGATGGGGCTCCATACCTGTGAGCCTCACGTTTCCAATGAGAGCTACGTCGGCGTAGGTGTCCACCGAGCGGCGCGAATCTGCACGATTGGACACGGGGGCCAGGTGCTCCTCTCGCGCTCCGCAGCAGGGATCGTCGCCGACGGGCAAATTCCGTATGTCGCCGTGCGCGACCTGGGCGAGCAGGGGACGGCGGGGGTCGGCTGGGTCGGGCGGGCGGTCCTCCGCTGTATCGAGCTCTGCGACGCCGCCGAACGGGCAGATCTTCGTCACACAGGCGCTGAGCAGCTTGCTCGAGGAAGAGGATCTCGGCGAGTTGGTGGTGCGAGATCTCGGGGAAGTGCCGCTCAGAAAGAGCGACGAGAAAGTACGGGCCTACGAGCTCGTCATGCCCGCCGGGTGATGCCAGCTTGGTTCGTGCAATGATCAGTTCGACTACGCCCACGCTTGCTATCGGCTAAGGAGGCGACGTGAACCAGGTGTCGGAGATCCTCGGCGACAAGGGTCGCGATGTGCTTCGGATCGATGCGGGAGCCTCAGTACTCGATGCGGTGAAGCAGATGGTCGAGGCCAACATCGGGTCGCTGCTCGTGACGAAGGACGGCGAGATTGCCGGGATCGTCACCGAGCGGGACTACCTTCGCCGCGTCGCGGTCGAAGGCCAGACCGACGCGGACGTGACCGTCGGCGAGATCATGTCGTCGCCGTTGATCGTGGTCACGCCGGAGACGTCGATCGACGAGTGCATGGCGCTCATGACCGACCGGCGGATTCGTCACCTCCCGGTCGTCGAAGGCGGCGAGGTCGTCGGCGTCGTCTCGATCGGCGATCTCGTCAAGTTCAAGTCGAAGAAGCAGAGCTTCGAGATTCAGTACCTGACCGAGTACATCACCTCGGGCTGAGCATCAGGACAGCGGTGTGCCTCCGCCCACCACGACAACTGACGCTCGATATGCCCTCTTCGCGGGGCTGATCGACCACGCTCCCACGTTTCCGCCGGCGCAACTGCCGCTGGCCGCCGGCCTGGCCGAGCACCGCCGGGTTCGCGACGGCGACACCGGCTGGATCGTCAATCGGTTCGTCTGCCCCGCCTCGAAGCTCCGGGAGCTGGGCGACGAGCCGCTGCGGCTCTCCGTCGTCGTCGATGAGGGCAGGCTTCCGCCGGAGGACGAGCGCATCGAAGCGGTGGAGGCGGCCGGCCTCGACCCGGACGTGCTGATCGACGCCGCGCCGGAGGTCTACTGCGAGCTGCCCCTGCGCTACGACGTCTCGTTCCGGATCCTTCAGCTCGGCGAGCTCGGCCTCAGGGCCAAGGTGCGCTGCGGCGGAGCGACCACGCCGCGCATTCCGGACCTCGCCGGGTTCGTGGCGGCATGCCGCAGGCTGGGCGTGCCGTTCAAGGCGACGGCCGGGCTCCACCACCCGATCCGCAGCGGCGACGAGCACGGGTTCCTCAACCTACTCGCCTCGGTTGTCTTCGAAGGCGACGAGGAGGACGCGCTGGCCGAGGAGGACGAAGCCGCCTTTGCGGTGACGGCCGAGGCCTTCACCTGGCGGGAGCGCTCGGCCGGGCCGGAGGAGATCGCCGAGGTCAGGCAGCAGCTCTTCGTCGGCTTCGGCAGCTGTAGCGCGCAGGAGCCGATCGACGGGCTCGCAACCCTCGGCCTGTTGCCCGGCTAGACCGTGCTCTTCCTCACACAAGCCGAGGTTCGCCGTCTGCTCGATCTGGATCTCCTCCTCGACTCCCTCGAACGCGCATTCGTCGAGCTGAGCGCCGGTCACGCCTCCGTCCCGCCGCGAACGGCTGCGTTCGTGCCGGGCCGGGGGCTCCTCGGCGCGATGCCGGGCTACCTCGACGGCGTGCTCGAAACGAAGCTCGTCTCCGTCTTCGCCGGCAACCACGCCCTCGGCTTGCCCACGCACCAGGCGCTGATCGCGCTCTTCGACGACCAGACGGGCTCGCCCCTCGCCGTCATGGACGGGACGGCGATCACGGCCGTCCGCACCGCCGCGGCATCCGCGGTCGCCACGCGAGCGCTCGCACGGGAGGACGCCCAGGTGCTCGCGGTGCTCGGAGCCGGCGTACAGGGGCGCTCGCACCTCGACGCTGTTGGGCGTGTGCGCGATTTCGCGGAGATCCGCATCGCCAGCCGCAACCGCGAGAACGCCGAAGCGCTCGCGGCAGAGCTCGGGGCCGCCGTCTTCGACTCGTTCGAGGAAGCCGTGCGCGGCGCCGACGTCGTCTGCGTCTGCACCGATGCCGGCGAGCCTGTTCTGCGCCGGGACTGGCTGGACGGCGGCGAGCACGTGACGTCGGTCGGCGCCTCCGCCGAGGGGCCGGAGCTCGACCCGGCGACCGTGCAGGCGGGGCTACTGGTGGTCGAATCGCGCGTGGCGTTCGAGCCCTACCCCGCCGGGGCCCACGAACTCAAGGGTCTCGATCCCGAGGCTGCGGCCGAGCTCGGCGAGGTACTGGCCGGGACCCGCGAGGGCCGCACGTCTCCCGAGCAGATCACGGTCTACAAGTCGATGGGGCACGCGGTCGAGGACGCGAGCGCCGCCGGGCTCGTCTACAGGCGTGCGCTCGAGCTCGGCGTGGGCACCGAGGTCGAGCTCTGATCCCGCTCGCGGAGATCGAGGCGGCACGCGAGCGGATCGCCGGCGCGGCCCTCCGCACGCCGCTCGTCGGGCTCGAGGTGGCAGACGCGCCCGCCGAGCTCTATCTGAAGCTCGAGAACCTCCAGCCGATCGGCTCGTTCAAGCTGCGTGGCGCGGGCAACGCCATGGCCCTTGCCTCGCCAGACGAGCTCGAACGCGGAGTCTGGACGGCGAGCGCCGGCAACATGGCGCAGGGCGTCGCGTGGTGGGCCAGGCGGCTCGGCCTGCACTGCACGGTCGTGATCCCGGACACCGCTCCGGAGGCGAAGATCGCCGCGATCAGGCGACTCGGGGCGGAGATCGTCAAGGTCTCGTTCGACGACTGGTTCGAGATCTTCCGAACTCGCACGCACGAGGGGCTCGAGGGCCTGTTCGTGCATGCCTTCAGTGATCCAGCGGTGATGGCCGGGAACGGGACGATCGGGCTCGAGATCCTCGAGGACCTTCCGAGCGCCAACGCCGTGCTCGTCCCCTTCGGCGGCGGCGGCCTCAGCGTCGGGATCGCCAGTGCAGTCAAGGTGCTGAGTCCCGATACCGGCGTGCACGCGGTCGAGCCCGAAACCGGGGCGCCGCTGCGCGAATCCTTCGCCGCCGGCGAGCCTCGGACGGTCGAGTACGAGCCTTCGTTCGTCGACGGTTCCGGCTCGCCCGCGCTGCTCCCGAAGATGTGGGAGCTGGCGCGCGGCGTGCTCGACGGCGCAACCGCCGTTTCGCTCGACGAGACGGCCGCCGCGGTTCGCCTGCTCGCGGAGCGGGCCAGGGTCGTGGCGGAGGGCGCGGGCGCTCTGGCGCTCGCCGCCGCGCTGGCCGAGAAGGGGGGCGCCGGAAACGTCGTCTGCGTCGTCTCCGGCGGGAACATCGACCCTTCGAAGCTGGCGACGATCCTCACCGGCGGAACGCCTTGACTAACGGCGTCTGGGTGATCGGGGGCGGCGTCATCGGCAGCCTCTTCGCCGCCCACCTCTCGCGCGTGGCGGAAGTGACGCTCTTGTGTCGCCGTCCGGCGCACGCGGCCGCGGTCGGCAAGAACGGGATTCGCGTCTCCGGCAGGGCGGATTTCGTCGGCCGGCCCGACGCCTCGATCGATCCCGCCGGGCTCGCGGATGCCGGGCTCGCGATCGTGGCGACCAAGGCGAACGATGTCGAGGCCGCGGCGGGGCAGCTCGAAGGCCGCCTCGGCGACGGCAGCGTCATGACCGTTCAGAACGGCCTCGGCGCCGAGGAAGTCGTCCGCGGCCACGGCGCCTGG
>DATHDS010000003.1:0-118332 GCA_035318925.1 Gaiellaceae bacterium | reverse complement strand
GCGGTGGCGGAGGTGGCGGCGGAGGCGGAGGCGGAGGCGGTGGTGGCGGCGGCCCGCCGTTGACCGCGGCGAGCGCGTCGACGAGGCCGTAACCGAAGTGGTTGTTCGGGACGTGGCCGATCCCGCCGCAACCGCCTCCGTTGTTTGGGACAGCGACGTTCGGGTTCGCCGTGCTGTCCAGCAGTGCCTTCGTCGCAGCGATGTTCCGCTCCAGCTCAGGATGTGCAGACCAGAGCAGGGCAACGGTGCCGACGACGTGCGGACCGGCCATCGAGGTGCCGCTCCAGGTCTGACCGGAGTACTGCGTGTCGCTTCCGTTCAGAGCGGAGTTGACGTTCACTCCCGGTGCTGCGATGTCCGGCTTGATCCGGCCGGAGCCGTCGATCGTGACCGGGCCCCGGCTCGAGAAGCCGGCGAGAGAGACCGGATTCCCGCTCCACGTGGTCGCACCCGTCGAGAACGATGCCGCGTAATGCGCAGGCGGATCCACGACGGTGCTACAGCCCGAACCGCTGTTGCCCGCGGAAGCCTCGACGAAGATGCCCGCCGCCGTCGTGGCCTCGACGATCGACTGGAGAGCGTCCTGCGCGCACCCTTCGCTCGGCGGACAGCCCCAACTGTTGTTCATCACATCGGGGCGGAGGTCCGGATTCGGGTTCTGACCGTTCAGATCGGTCGGTGCGATGAAGAACTGGAAGCATTCCGTGTAGGTCTCCGGCATCCCGTTCCCCTGGTCCATGTTCCGGCAGCCGATCCACTTGGCACCGGGCGCGACGCCGATCTGATGGGTACCGCCATTGTCGCTGTCGACTCCGACCGCGGTCCCGGTGGTGTGCGTCCCATGGCCGTAGTCGTCACACGGCGACTGGTTGTCGTTCCCACAGGGGTTGCCAACGCTCGAGTGGATGGCGTCCCACCAGTTGTAGTTGTGGTCCGCAGTCGAGCCGTTCCAGCCACGGTAGTGCGGCTTGATCGCCTGGTGCGTCCAGCGCATGCCCGTGTCCTGGTTGGCGACGACGATCCCCTGGCCCGTGTCGCCCATCGCCCAAACAGCGGGCGCGTTGATCTTCGTGATGTTGGGCTCGATCGTGTCGGGCGAGTGGCCCGACTTCACCGGGGCGGAGGCATCGACCGACTGCAGCCAGTTCGACTCGTCGTTCGACTCGATCGACTTCACGTCCGGGCGCGCGGCGAGGGTGTTGACGAGTGGCCTGTCGGCCTTCGCAAAGATGACGTTTGCGACCCAGTAAGACTTGTAGGAGACGCCCCGCGAGGCAAGCATCGCCTTGATCGGCCCCTGCGTGCGTGCGGCTTCCTTCTTGAGCGTCCTGTAGACGAACCAGCCTCGTGCATTCTGGTTCTTCATCGTGTACGCGGCGCTCAGATTCGCCTGCTGTTTCAGGTTGATCACGATCGAGGCCTGGTTCCCGTTCGCCGTGTCTCGCAGGACCCTGCGCTCGATCTTCGACTGATTGCTGCTGGCCGCGGTCCCGCCGTAGAGCACGGCAACCCCGACGACCGAGACCGCAAGCGCGGTCGCAAGCTTGACTCCCCTACTCATGGATCCTCCCCTCGATGGCCACTTCTCCCCTGCACTCTTTCATATTTCTTCCTCAACTCGAAGCAACCCAACACGCTCCGGGAGGGAAGAAACGGAGCCTGCGGATGGCGCCTACAATGGCCGGAGCGCCCTCTTAGCTCAGTTGGTAGAGCACCTCCATGGTAAGGAGGGGGTCGACGGTTCGAGTCCGTCAGAGGGCTCTAGTTAAAGTCCTGCAATTCGGCACTTTGTTGTTGTCTGCACATCAAACACGGGGACACATTTCGGACACATCTGCGGTACGCGCGACGCATCGCGACGTTTCGCGACGCCTTCCGACACGCGTTCCACACGCGGTGTCGCGCAAGTTCTGAGACAAAGTCCCTGCTAAGGAAGCTCGCTCGTTGCCTGACTAGGCGAGATCGTGACCCCCTCTCACGAGAGAGGGGGTCGACGGTGCCAGCGCGAATGTGCACTGGGCAGCCGCTTCGGGCCAGCACTCAGGATCACGTCGCGTTCGCGTCCCTCGCCATAGCGCCGGTGGCCGACGGGCCGACGAGCGAGCGCGCGTCGCGCGCCGCCAGCGCTCGATGAGAACGGCGGCGATCGCAGCTGAACGTTCAAGGCCGTGACCACAACGGGGAGCCGGCCTGCGCCAACTCCCCGTTGTGCGCCCACGCCTACCTGTCAGAAACCGCAGTAGGGATTGGGGGCGTCGAGCTCACCGCGGAACGCGCCTCCCACCGGCGCGATGATGACGCTCACGTCCTGGGCGGGCTGGCCCGACTCGTTGCGCACCATATGCCCGCGCCCGTTGTCGACGAAGCCGTGGCCTGCAGTGACGACGTGCGGCGTGCAGCTCGGATCGTCGTATTCGTAGTAAGTCAGCTGGCCCTGCGCGACTGTGATGAACACGGGGCCGGGATGGCTGTGCCAGCCGGTGTAGCCGCCGACGGCGTAATCGTGCTTGCGCACGACGATGTCGATCGGCGACTTGGCCTTGGCCTTGAACTCGACGGGCGACCCCGGCGCCGACTTCACCTTGAAGGCGTCGTACGTCCCGCGTGCAAGCAGCGTCGGGGTAACGCCCCAAGGGGGTGACGCCAGCGTCACGGCGACGAAGGCAACGAGCGCGAGCGCCGCCGTGGCCGTCACCAGGAACACCTTTCGCTTCATGCCGACTCCTCTCTCGACGAGACCGCCTCGACGACGCGGATCGGGTCGAGCTCCGCCCGCTGAGCGGCGAGCGCGGCGTCCCGACCCGAGGGAGCGTCGAAGACGAAGAAGCAGATCTCGTCCTCGGGAACATGGATCGAGCGTTCGAAGCGGACACGCGTCGTCCCCTCCGTCAGCTCCTCTGCAGCCGAGCGTGCCCGCCGCTCGCGGGCGGAGCGCTCTCCGGCGCTGCCACGAGCGAGATAGGTCTCCACCAGGTAGCTCGGCACGCCCTCGACGCTAGGGCCGGGCGAGCGGCGAGGAAAGGTAAGAACGTCCTGACTTTGCCCGCCCGGACCGGATAGTCACCGCAACCGGCGCGCGAGCTCGGTGCGCGAGCGCACGCCGAGCTTGGCGTAGACGCGCGTCAGGTGGCCGGCGACTGTCCGCTCGGCGAGGAACAGCTCGGCCGCGACCTCCCGATTTGTCCGGCCGGCGGCGACCAGGACGGCGACCCGCCGCTCGGCCGCCGTCAATCCTTCCGCCCGTATGCGCCCCCCGATCCGCCCCAGCTCGGCACACGCCTTCTCGACCCACGTGGCGGCTCCGAGTTGCTCGAAGCCGCCGAGCGCGTCGTGGATCGCCTCTCGGGCAGGGCGCTTCTGCCGTGTGCGCCTGAGGACTATTCCGAGCGCGAGCAGCGCGCGAGCCCGTCCGAAGGCATCGCCGACCTCCTCGTGCCGCGCGGCTGCCTGGCCGAGCGACGACGCTGCCTCAGCGACAGCACCCCGCGCCGCGGAGACGAGCCCGCGGCAGCGCGTCACATGGGCGAGCACCCGCTCCCGGGCGAGCCGCGTCGCATCCGCTTCCCAGAGGTCGATGACTCGCACCGCATCGTCGATCCGGCCGAGCTCGAGCAGCGCCTCCGCGTAGTCGGCTGTCCATGGCCGCGCGTCCGGCGCACCCCACCCGAGTGCTGACGCCTGCCGGTCGGCCTCGCCGAGGCGTTCGGCAGCGGTCGCCGCGTCTCCGCGCCAGAGCGCGAGGAGTCCCGGGACGGCCTCGAGTAGGGGCGGATGGAACCCGATCTGCTCCTCACAGAGCTTCAGAGCTCGCTCCGACTCCTCCGCGGCGAGCTCGACCTGGCCTCGATGAGCGGCGATCCACGTGATCGGGATGTAGTCCTGATTCTTCTCGACCCCGTACTGGACGTTGACGTCGCGGGCGCGGGCGGCGTGCTCAGCCGCGAGCTCCCAGCGCCCCGCCCATAGCTCGAGCCACGCGAGAGCCCAGCGCACCTGGGCGCTGAAGAGCTCGTCGCGCTCCTGCCACTCTCGATACTCCTGTTCGAGCACGGCGCGTCCCTCGTCGATGTTGCCGGAGTCCATGAGCATCCCTGGGACGAGAACGTTCGCCTCCCGCAGTAGGCATGGGTCGCCCGCGGCCGTCGCAAGATCGCGCGCGCGCGCCGCGTATGCGGGGGTCTCCGCGTCGCCCACCATGCCGCCGAGCGAGTAGAGCTGCACGAGTGCGTCGAATCGGAGGACATCGTCGTCGAGACGGTCGGCAAGCTCGAGGGCGCCACGGCTGTCCTCGAGGGCCGCCGCGAATCCTTTCCTGAAGCGCTCCGCCCAGGCGAGGCGGACATGGATGCGCGCCCGAAGCGCCGGGCGCGACGATGCTTCGCGCAGGGCTTCCGCAAGAACCGGAACGGCGAGGTCGTCGTGCTCGAACTCGGCTAGGAGGAGGAGGGCCTCGGCGCGCAGCGGACCGCTCTTCGCCTCGGCCAACAGATTGTTGGCAATCGCTCGCGCGCGTGTCCATTCCCCCGCAGCGAGATGCGCACGAGCCGCGGCAATCCGCCGTCGGTGTCGGCCGTCGCCCGTGTCCGGAGGGGTCAGGCGGAGCGCGTGCTCAGCGAGCTCGGCCGCGAAAGCAGATGCGCCGCGATCGGCCGCGAGACGCGCAGCGTCGTCGAGCACGGCAGCGATGCCCGTTTCCGGCGACTCCGTCGACAGCGCGACGTGACGGGCGCGGAGGAGCGGATCGTCGACGATGCCCGCAACACGCTCGTGAACGCCGCGCCGCTCGTCTCCGAGGTCCTGGTAAAGAACCGAGGACAGCAACGGGTGCGTGAAGCGAATGGTCCCGTGCTCGCGCTTGATCACATTTGCGGCGAACGCAGGCCTGAGCGCATCTGCCGCAATCCCCGCCCGTTCGAGGACCGACTCCGAAGGCGTCCCCAGGGCGGAGGCGAGCGCGAGTGCCTGACGAGTGGCCGCGGGGAGCTCGTCGATCCTCGTCCGCACAAGCTCTTCAAGGGTCTCCGGAACCGGGAGCGGCTGAAGCGGGTCGACGTCCGCGTCGAGAACGCGGGCCAGCTCGAGCGCGAAGAATGGATTACCGCCCGACCGCTCGTGGATGCGGAGCAACGTCTGCCGCGCGAAAGGCCTGTCCACGCGGTCGCGCAGGAACCGGTGGAGCGCGCCGACGCTGAGCGGCCCTACGACCAAATGCCGGACGCGCCCTGCACCTAACGCTTGCTCGACCTCCGATTGCTGCGCGCCCTCGGCCAGTCGCCGTGTGAGTAGAAGGCTTACCGGGCTCACGTCGAGCCGCCGCAGGGCGAACGCGAGCGCACGTGACGAGGACGGGTCGAGCCACTGAACGTCGTCGATAGCGATCAGGATCGGCCCACCTTCGCTTAGAAGCTGCAGGATGTCGCGCACTGCAACCGCGAGCGTGCGGTGGTCGACGGAATCACCTGACGCCTCCTCTCGGAGCAGCGCCACCTGGAGCGCGCGCCGTCTCGGCGTCAAGAGTGCAGGCAGCGCGTCGTCGACGACCCCCTCAAGCAGATCCACTAGCCCCACGTGTCCGAGGGCGCGCTCCGCCTCGGCCGGACGTGACGACAGGACCGTTAATCCCTGCGCGCGCGCGTGCTCGACGCCGGCTTCCCAGAGCGTCGACTTCCCGATCCCCGCCTCGCCCTCGAGTACGAGCGTGGCCGGTCCGCGCCTCGCCTCGTCGACAAACGCCCCGAGGGAGCTGAGTTCCTCCTCCCTACCAACAATCTCGGTCGCCATCCTCCTCGTAACAATGGTGGCAGGGACCGCGGGAAGGCAAGCTCGACGTGCCGACCTCCTGCAGCGGCTTTGCAAGCAAGTCCTGCGAGTCGACCGGGGAAACCGACGACGCTAGACCGATGGAGCACTTCGAGGCAATCGGGCGCAACGGTGGCGATCCTTTCGCAAATCGCGCAAACCGCACGAGCGGCGAGAAAGAGCGAAACCGCTGCGGTCGGTACTGGCCCGCTGCGTTTCGCCAGACACGTTGTCTAAATCGACGACGACCCGCGGACACAAAACGGACACATCAGAAACGACGCGCGCGACGTCTCGCGACGCATCGTATGCGCCGCGAACCTCTCAATTTGCAGGAGGAAATGCGTCGCAAGTGATCGCGAGTGTACGCGCGTGACGCGCCCAAACCTCCATGCTAAGGAGAGGGTCGACGGTTCGAGTCCGTCAGAGGGTTTCGATAAAGTGCCTGCAAATAGGCACTTGGTTGTTGTCTGTTCGTTGAACCGCGGACACATTCCGGACACATCTGCGGTACGCGCGACGCATCGTGACGTCTCGCGACGCCTTCCGACACACCTCCCGTGTAAGGACACGATCGCGTCGATCGACGAGATCCCTGCAAAGACGGCACGACCGTTGCCTGAGTAGGCGAGAGAGCGACCCCCCTCCACAGAGGGGGTCATCGGGGATCACTCCGTGACACATCACGATGCCGGCTGTCACAGCCGGAGGTCGCGGGTTCGAGTCCCCTCGCTCCCGCTCTCTACACCGCCTTTCAGCCGCTCATTGCTTGACAGCACAGAGTTGCTACTCGCCCGAGATTCCCTTCAGGTGCTCGATGCCCCGGTCGACGAATTCGATTCCTGAGCCCGCTACCAGATCCTTCACCGTTCGCGAGACGAGGACTTCGCCGGGCGTCGCCTTCGCAGCCACGCGTGCGCATGTCACCGCCGTAGTCGACATTACGTCCTCCTTATGTTGCTTCGTCAGTAGCGACGCCGATCGGAAGGCTCGGGTCCGTGGCTGGGTAGTCGGTCCCGCGGAAGCACCCATGGACGTGGTCGTTGACCACGCCGACGTTCTGCATGAACGCGTACACACTCGTGGGCCCGACGAAGCGGTACCCCTGTGACTTCAACTGCTTCGCGAACGCCTCTGCCTGCGGGGTGGACTTAGGTAGGTCGGCGAGGGACCGCGGTGCCCGCTTACGCGTGATCTCGTTGGACTTCGCGAGCGCCACGAGGCTCGGCGACGCGAACATCATCGCGCCGGCGTTGTCGACAGTGGCCTCGATCTTGGCACGGTTGAGGATGATCGAGGCGTCCTGTACCAGCCGGTCGACGTCCCGCTGGGTCATCGCCGCGACCTTGGCGACGTCGAAGCCGCGGAATGCCTTCCGGAACGCATCCCGCTTCCCGAACACGATCGACCAGCTCAGCCCGACCTCGAACACGCCCAGGGTGAGCGCCTCGAACATCGCGGACTCGTCGTAGGTGCGGGTACCCCATACCTCGTCGTGGTACCGGCCGAGGGCGGTATCGCCGGCGCCGGCCAGCCGCAGCGCGGCTTCCGGTCGTGCCCGATGATCACGTCGTTGCTCATACGTGGTTCTCCGGTTCGGCTGCGACGATAGGCCGAAGGCCGGGGCCTCGCTTGGGTCGTTCGACTGAACTCGTCGACATCCGGCGTCCTCGGGCGGCATATGCGACTACCTGCGGGGTAGCGTTGCCGCGGAGGAGGCGAGATGGACTGGTTAGCCCCCGGGCCAACGCGGGCCTTGGTCTCGTCAATTCGCAACGACTATCACCATCTTCTGTTGTCTGTGTTGAATCGCGGATAAGGAGGGAGTCACGGCGAGAGGCCCGAGAGTCGGAATTGCAGGGGTTTCGCGCGGACGCCGTCCGCAGTTCGCGCCTTCTTTGGGGCGTCAGGCCGCACGAAGGTCGCACGCCGCTCTTCGGCTGGCGACGAGCTGCTCGACGGCTGCCGGGGTGGAGCTCCTTAGCGCCAAGTCCTGCGAACCCGAAGTCCCACAGGACTTGACCTCGCGACTTTGACAGCTGCAAGACGCTGACCGTCAAGTGGGAGGGGTTGGCCCGACTAAGACGCTCGAGCGCAGCTGCTTCTTCATCGAGTGGCTGCCGGTACCCCAACTGCTTCCGCGGCCTTTTCGATCAGGTCCGCTACCTCCTCGGGGCGCGAGACCATCGGGACATGGCTCGACGGGATTTCGACGGTGGTCGCGCCCATCCGCGCGGCGAACTGTCGCTCGGCGTCAGGCGGGATCGCCTCGTCGTTCTGGGCAACCAGGTACCACGACGGCAGCGCTTTCCAGGCCGGAACGCCCATCACGTCCGTGAAGGCCGAGGAGGCGAAAGCCTGTTGCACGGCATACATCACTCGTGCCCGGACGGGGTCGACGTCGGCCGCGAAATGATTGACGAAGTCGTCTTCTGAGAGCCAACCGAAGCCGCGTTCGTCGGTGAACAGGTGCGTGAGCGCCGGGGTGACGGGCCCCTGCGAGAGAAGCGCGCCGAGGGATTCGCCCTCGTCGAGGGCGAATGCAGCGATGTAGACGAGTCCGACGACGTTCGGTGCGTCGCTGCCGAGCGCGGTCATGATCTGGCCACCGTAGGAGTGTCCGACGACGACCGTTGGACCGTCCTGGAACTCGAGCACCTGGCGCAGCCGGGCGACGTCGTCGGCCAGCGAGCTCAACGGAAACTGAGGTGCTCTAACCTGGAAACCCTCCGCTTGCAGACGCTCGATGACGGACCCCCAGCAGGACCCATCTGCCCACGCGCCGTGAACGAGAATGATGTTCGGACGATCGCTCATTTCAGCCACTCCCTTCTGCTCTTGGTTGATGCAGTCCACGCTACGTCCCCCGCCCGGTCGCTAGAAAGTCCGATCGGCGCGCCGATCAAGTCCTGATCGCGCTTAATCCGACGGGAGCTCGGTTCGCACCGCCCTTCGCGTCAGCCACCCTTGTTCATCCCTGAGGTGGCAGGCGGTCTCAACCAGGACAGCGATTCCGTCGTTCGGCGAGAGCGATGACACGAGATCGATCGGCAGCTCGAGCGGCGGGTCGAAGGCGACGGCGGCGACCCCCGCGATCGGCTCGTCCTCCCAGTCGGCGACGATGGCGGCCACGGCCTCGCCCGCCGCAACGAGCGGAAGCCGGTGATCCCAGGCCGCGCTCGGTGTCTCGAGCGTCTGCTCGAGCTCGAAGCCTGCGGCTCGCACGACTGCCCGAAGCCAGGCGTTGATCGCGCTGCCGCTCGGCTCGCGCGGGAGCAGAACCCGTTCGGCAGCGAAGACACCGATCGGAATGGCATCCGCGCCGGCGTAGCGATGCGAGGTGGGCACGGCCGCCAACAGCGGCTCGTCCCTGAGCGCGTCGACGCGAACGCCGTAGCGGCGCGCCGCCGCCGGAGTTTCGACGACGGCGGCTGCATCGAGGTCGTGCGCGGCAACCCGTGTCAAGAGCTCGGGCGTAGTGTCCTCGTCGAGCGCGATCGGCAGGTCGGGGCGAGCCGACGCCAGCGCCTCGACTACGCGCGTCGCCGTCGCGCGGCTGAGCGGCCCGTACCCGACCGTCAGCACCCCCCGATCGGGCCGCGCGGTACGCCGTGCCTCCTCTATCGCGCCGTCGATCTCGGCGAGCGCCCGCCGCGCCCGCTCGAGTAGAGCGAATCCGGCCGGTGTCAGTTCGACGTGCCGCGTTGTCCGAACGAAGAGCGCGACTCCGAGCTCACGCTCGAGATCGCGGATAGCACGCGATAAGGGCGACTGTGACATGTGCAGGCGCTGTGCGGCGCGGCCGAAGTGCAGCTCTTCCGCGACGGCGACGAAGTAGCGCAGCTCCCGCAGTTCGACCGGTACATCCATCGCTGCGGATACTGACGCCGCTCCGGCGGTAGCACCAGATGAGCGAGCGGCTACGTCTGTCGGCTCTACAGTGGGACGGGCTACTGGACCGCGCGCACGAGCGGCGCGACCTCGGACGCGAGTGCGAGCTCGATGGCTTGGTCCCACGTCATCGCTCGTCCTTCGTCGAAGGCAGTGCTGACTCGCGGCTCGCCGAGCCTGGCACGGGCTGCGCCGAGGTCGCGCTCGCGCCAGGCCAGGTAGAACGGAAGGGCGGAAGAAACGCCGAGCTCCTCCCATTTCGCGTCGACCGCTCCCTCGAGGCGGACTGCGTGTTCGTCTCGTCCGAGGCCGGCGGCGGTCAAGGCGAGACCGAGGATCTCGATGGCTTGTTGCATCACGTTTTCGCTTGTGAGCGCGGTTTCGAGGGCGCTCAGCCGGTGCTGCTCGGCGAGGGTGTAGTCCCCCCGGTGCATAGCGCAGTCGCTGAGGTAGTGATCCGCCGCGCCCATGTATACGACGTCTTCGTTGTCGCGCTTCGAGGCATAGAGCTCCAGTGCCAGCGGTTCCGCGCGCTCGAACTCACCGCTTGCGACGTGCATCTGGCACACGCCGGCCAGCGAGCGGCCGACGAGTGCGTGGTGACCGAGACTGCGCGCCAGCTCGAGGTTCTGCTCGAACAGCTCGAGCGGCCGCGACTCCCCTGCCGCGTACAGAGCCCAGCCCAGCTCGTCGCGCGCTGCCGCGAACTCTGTCTCGTCCCCAACCGTGCGCCAGAGTTCGATCGCCTGGTCGAGTCGACTCAGCCCGTCCGCGAACCGCCCTCGCGTCGCGTCGATCGCCCCAAGATAGGTCAGCGCCCGGGCCGTGAGCGGTCCGTCCTCCACGGGTGACGCCAGCGCGTCTTCGAGTCTCCGTGAGCCTTCTGTGAAATGCGATCGGGCGAGCCAGAACCAGCCCAGCGCGCCGGCGAGCCGGAGGTAGCGGCAGGGGTCCCGGTCTTGCAGGTCGTCGAGCGCGGCGCGGAGGTTGTCGTGCTCTGGCTCGAGCCTTCGCACCCAGGTCAGACCGCGGTCGAACCGCTCCGTGTAGGAGAGCTCGCTGACTGCAAGGTAGTGGTCGGCGTGCCGGCCGCGCATGGCGTCGGCCTCGCTGCTTCCCTCCAATAGCTCGTGGCCGTACTCGCGGATCGTCTCCAGCATCCAGAAGCGTTCGACGGTTCGCCGGAGCAGGCTCTTGTCGACGAGCGACTGCAGGGCGTCGAGGTTTGCGTCGACGACCTCCTCGGCCGCCTCGAGCGTGCAGCCGCCGCGGAAGACGGCCATCCGGGCGAAGAGCCGCTGCTCGTCCGTTGAGAGCAGATCGTACGACCAGGCGATCGCCGCCCGCAGCGTCTGCTGGCGCGGGTCGGCGTCGCGGCCGGCCCTGAACAGGTCCAGTCGCTGCGAGATCCGTTCGAGGATCTGCGCGGGTGTAAGCACGCTGACCCGGGCGGCGGCGAGCTCGAGCGCCAGCGGCAGGTTGTCCAGCCGGCTGCACAGCTCGGCAACCGTCTCGTCCGGCTCGATGCCCGCCCGCGCGCAGAACAGCTCGACCGCTTCCGGGTCGGCGAGCGCCGGCACCGGGTAGACGACCTCGCCGTCGACCCGCAACAGCTCCCGGCTCGTGACGAGCAGGCGCAGGTTCGCGCAGACACGCAGCAGCGCCGCCAGCTCGACCGCCGACTCGACCACCTGCTCCAGGTTGTCGAGCACGAGCAAGAGCTGCTTCTCGCCGATGTGCGCCGCCAGCTCCTGCTTCGCACCAAGTGTTTGCGCGATCGTGTCGACGACCAGCGCCGGATCGCGGACCGGCGCCAGCCCGATCCAGAACACACCGGCTCCGAACTCGCTCACCAGCTCCCCCGCCGCCTCGAGCGCGAGCCGCGTCTTCCCCGTCCCGCCCGGACCGGCGAGCGTCACCAGCCTCGCCGACTCGTCCCGAACGAGCGAGACAACTTCCATCACCTCCTGCTCGCGCCCCACGAACGAGGAGAGCGGCACAGGCAGGTTTGTGTTCGAGATCGTCCGCAGCGGCGGAAAGCGATCGGATCCAAGTTGGAACAGCGAGAGCGGCTCGGCGAAGTCCTTCAACCGGTGCCTGCCCAGGTCGAGCACATCCTCGGCGACGAGCTCGCGGCTTGCTCCCGAGAGCAGCACCTGGCCGCCGTGCGCTGCGCTCATGATCCTGGCCGCCTTGTGCACGTCCGGGCCGACATATTTCGGCGCATCGAGCAGCGGCTCGCCCGTGTGCACACCGACCCGGCTCTGCACCGACCCGTCGGCAAGCGACGCCATTGCCTGCGCCACCGCGCTCACCGCTTCCGACGCCGACGCGAACGCATAGAACAGGCCGTCGCCCGCATCGTCGACTTCGTAACCGGAATGCGCGCTGAAAGCCTCCCGCAAAGCCCGCCGGTGGTCGGCCAGCGCCTCCCGATAAGCCTCGACGCCGAGCTCGTCGAGCAGCGCCGTCGAGCCCTCGATGTCCGTGAACACGAGCGTCACCGTTCCCGACGGCTGCACCACCACAGACGAATCATCCGCCGTGGGCAACTGCCGCACAAGCCGACAGCCGGCTAGGGGTGCGACGAAGCTCTCTGATTACCTGCCGACGCGCTGCCGGGGAATCCGAAGCGGCTCACGAAACCTGCCGCGCCGGCCTCCCTGTAGAAGGATTCCGCCTCTGCGCGCTGCACTGCGGCCTCCTCCTGGCGACCTGCAATCGCAAACGCCTCCGCGGCCCGGAGGCGCGCATATGCGGCTGCCGCCGTGTGCCCGATCGTCTCGATGATGTCCGCTGCTCGAGCCAGGTTGCCGTCGCCGATCGCACGAGCCGCGTCGTTCCACGGGCCCCTGATCCGATCCGCGTCGACTATCGCGTTGGAGAATTCGCTCTCGCGTCCAAGGTCGCGAAAGACCCAGGCGACGTCGGCGAGTGTTGGTAATGGCGAGTTCAAAGCCCCCACCATCCCCACGCCGAACGAGGCGATCTCTGACGCGAGCTCGTTGGCCTCGTCGTGCTTTCCGCCCGCGTGCGCGATTGCCGCGCGGATGCAGTACGCCGATAATTGCGCCTGGAGGTCCGAGGAGCGCGCGAGCGCGACTGCGCGTTCGCTGTCACGATCCGCGCCGGCCGCGTCACCGCGGGCAGACCGGATCCACGCGCGGTGCGCGAGGACCTGTGGATCGCTGTAGTGGGGCTCGCCGTCCTCGGCCATCGCGATTAGCTCGTCCGCGACAGCGATCGCGTCGTCCCAGCGGCCGTCAAGGTAGGCCCATCCGACGGCCATCGCCCGCCCGAAGCGAACCAGTCGAGCAAGGCCGTAGCGCTCGGACTGCTCGAGCTCGTGAGTCCAGGCGCGCTTCGCGTCGGCGAGCCTCCCGACGCACCAGAACCCGCAGGCGAGATTCTCGTAGCCAATGCCGGCCGTGTCGAAGTCCCCAGCCGCCTCGGCGATCGAGATGCCCGTTTCGATCTCGTCGAAACCGCGAGTGTCACCGAGATCCCAGCGTGCTGTCCCTACGACGATGTGAACACGAGCGCGCTGCTCCTCCATCTCGAGTGCCTCGACGAGCGGCAGCGCCTCGGCTCCGACACGAATCGACTCGTCGTACCGGGCCGCCAGCATCAGGAAGCCGCTTTGGTTCGTCAGCGCTTCCGCCCGAGCCCGAGAGGCGGGCTGGCCGGCTACGGCGTCGAGGGCGACGGCGATGTACCGGTCCGTCGCTGATCGGTCGCCGGTGAACCATGAGAAGCGCGCGGCAATCGTTGCCGCTTCCGCCTCGCCTTCGGCGTCTCCCGCCGCCCGAAACCCCTCGATCGCCTCGGGCAATAGATCCAGACCGGGGCCGTTGAGCGGCAAGAGCGCACGGGCGCGGTGGAGCAAGAGCCGCGGCCGAGCCGAATGGTCGCGAGAGCAGAGGGCGATCGCGTCGGCGAAGAACGCGGCGGCCGATTCAAACGCCGAGAGCGCCATCGCTCGCTCTCCTGCTGCGCGTAGAGCCTCGCGCGCGCGGTCCACGAGGCTCGGGTCGTCTTCGATTCCGGCCGCGCGTGCAAGTTGGAGCGCCTGCCCGTAGTGGTACGCGAGGAGTTCGGCGTGGTCGTCCGGGCGTCCGAGGCCTTCGATCCATTCACCGGCGCGGCGATGCTTCTGCGCGCGTGCGCTCCGTGGAATCTGGCCGTAAGCGACGTCACGCAGCAGCACGTGCTGAAAGGAGTACTGCGTGTCCCCGGCGACCGCGAATCGTCGCTCCCGCCGGACGAAGTCCTTTCGTTCAAGAATGCGCAACAGGCGCTCTGACTCGTCAGTAGGCACGGCGCTTGCCGCTGCGACCGCACCGAGCCAGAAAACCTTCCCGTGGACCGAGGCCTCCTGCAAGAGCTCCTTCTCGGCGCGCGGGAGCGCGTCCAGCCGGGCCGCGATGACGCCCTGCACGGTTTCCGGCACCTCTCCGGTCGTGCCGCGCTCCGTGAGCATGCGGACGTACTGCTCGGCGAACAGCGGGTTGCCGCCCGCTCGATCGAGCAGCGCACGTTGCTCGTCCGCCAGCTGAAGAGGGTGATCCATCAGAGCCGACACGAGTCGGGCCGTCTGTTCGTCATCGAGAGGCTGCAGCGAGATCGTGGTCGCATTTGCCTTTCCCCCTCCCCACGCCTGGCGCCGCTCCAACAACTCCGGCCGGGCCGTCCCGAGGACCAGGAGCGGAACATCCCGGAGCCAGTCGACGAGGTCGTCGAGGAAATCCAAGAGCCCGTCGTCCGCCCAATGAAGATCTTCGAACACGAGAATGGCGGGCCCGCGCTCGGCGATCGCTTCGAAGAATCGGCGCCACGCCGCCATCGAGGTACTCGCATCGCGGGCTTGCCTGCCGTCGCCGGTCAGCCCGGCAAGAGTGCGTAGCTCTGCCTCGAGCCAGCGCGCCTCGCTCGCCTCGGGAGCGACCTTCGTCACCGCTTGATGGAGCTTCCGCTCGACCTCATCTGGATGGTCGGTCTCGAGGATGCCCGCCTCGGCTTTGACGATCTCGCCGAGTGCCCAGAACGTCACGCTCTCGCCGTAAGGGAGACAGCGGCCCTGGCGCCAGGTGACCAGCTCGGGCTCGTTGTTGACTGCCCGAAAGAGCTCGCCGACCAGTCGCGACTTGCCAATTCCGGGAACGCCAACGAGCGTGACGAGCTGTGCCGAGCGCTCCTCGCGCACGCGGCCCAGGATCGAGCCGAGGAGCTCGAGCTCCCGGTCGCGTCCGACCAACATCGTCGCCGAGGGGTCGGAGACGTCGAGCCCGTAACGGGACACCGGCTCGACCGCCTCCCAGACTCGCACCGGCTCTGCCTTGCCCTTCACCTCGATCGAGGGCACGTCGCGGTAGCTGATTGCATCGCGCGTCGCTCGATAGGTCGTCTCGCCGACAAGCACGCCGCCGACGGGCGCAGCCCCCTGCATGCGGGCAGCCGTGTTGATGACGTCGCCGGCAACCATCGCCTCGCCCTCGGCTGGGCTCGCACCGACATTGACGAGCGCCTCACCGGTGTTGACCGCGATTCGCACCTGCAGTTCCGGTTGCTCAGCTATCCAATCGCGGATCGCGAGCGCGGCCCGCACCGCGCGCTCAGGATCGTCTTCGTGTGCCACGGGCGCCCCGAAGACGGCAACGACCGCATCGCCGATGAACTTCTCGACGGTGCCTCCGTGGCGCTCGAGATCCGTCCGCACGTGGGCGTGGTACGGGGACAGCATGCCGCGGACGTCCTCGGGATCGAGCTGCTCGGCCTGCGCGGTGAAGCCGACGAGATCCACGAACAGGACGGTGACGGTCTTCCGTTCCTCGCCGAGGGGACGCTCTTCGTCAAGGAGCGGGCCGGCGCACTCGTTGCAGAAGCGAGCGCCGTCCGGGTTCTCCTTGCCACAACTCGGGCACGTCAGCACGGCCAAAGCCTACGACGCCACGAAGGATCCGCACACCGTGATTCGTCCTCGCGCCGATCTGGCTACGCGGTCATGCCCTCGCGAACAGCGCCGCGACGACGCCGACGGCGTAGCCGGCGGCGACCGCGCCGATCGCACCCGCCGTGCCCGGCTGCACGGTCATGTTCCAGACGATCGCGAGCACGATCGCCGGGTTTCCGCAGACGACGAACCAGAGCGCCGGCGCACGCGCGAGACTCCGGACGTGCTCGCCGAGCGGTCCCGGCGCATGCTCGCGCACTGCACGCGCGAGGTGCGACGTCGTCCGGCCGGCGACCAGCGGCCCCTGCACCGCGACCAGCACGAGAGCGGCAATCGAGACATCGATCCAGCGCGTACTCCACGACCAGCGGTCGTACGTCAGGTACGCGCCGCTCGCGAAGAGCCCGAAGATCGCGACCGGAAACAAGACAGCGGTCTGATCCGCGAGCGTCGCCCACGGTGTCGCGTCCTCGAGCGACCGCGCGGCACGCAGCCGCACGTAGCTCACGCTGACGAGCGCGATCGCGCCGACCAACACCGCCAGCGCGGCCAGGTGGAGGAACACCACGACGCGGTAGCCGTCCACGGATGCGCGACTCTACGACTCCTGGTCGGGCTCGAAGAGACCAAACGCGTTGCCCTCTGCGTCGGTGCATGTTGCATAGCGACCAACTCCGCGTCGAGGCGGACGGCACGGAACGCGTCGGTGTCTCCGGCCTGCGACGCCACGCTCGTCGCCGGCTCACGCGTCGAGCGGTAGCCGCTGCAGCAGCTCGTCCACGCGCGCGAAGCCGCTCTTCGCTCCTTCCTCGACGCCGTACTGCATCGTCGTGTCGCGCTCCTCGGTTGTGGCGAAGCGCATCGTCTGCGTCAGCTTCGTCTGCTCGCCTAGATCCTCGAACTCGAGCGTCTGCAGGTGGTTCTGGAACGTCTGCACGAGCCGCTCGGGCGCGTCGACCTCGCGGATCTCGCCCTCGACGACGCCGAAGGCGGTGCTGAAGCGGTACGTGCCGCCGGGACGGACGTCCATCTCCTCGACGACCGTGCCGTCGCCCCACCATTCGGGGATCAGCTTCGGATCCGTCCAGACGGAGAAGACGTGCGCGCGCGGTGCGTCGAAGAGCCGCTCGACCCGGATCTCGAGCTCGTTCGGGGTGGTGACGGTGGTGGCGTTCATCTCAGCCCACCGCCTTCTTCACGAGCGCGCGGATCTTCGCCTCGTCGGCTGCGGTCAGGTTCGTCAGCGCGAAGGCGACCGGCCACATGGAGCCTTCGTCGAGCTTCGCGCTGTCGTTGAAACCGAAGGTCGCGTACCGGTCCTTGAACTTCCCCGCGTTGCGGAAGAAGCAGACGACCTTGCCGTCCTTCGCATAGGCGGGCATCCCGTACCAGGTCTTCGGCGAGAGGTCTGGGGCGGCGGCTCTGATGAGCTCATGGAGCCGCTTGGCGATGGCGCGGTCGTGCGGCGACATCGCGGCGATGGCGGCGCGCACGGCGCTTTCCCCGTCCGCGTTGTCCTTCAGCTCACGGGCGCGCGCTCTCATCGCGGCCTTTTCCTCGCTCGTGAATCCTTCTTTCTTGTTGGTGCTCTTGGCGGACTGCTGCTTGCGTTTCTTCGCAGTGGTGCTCATCGTTCTCCTTTCGTGCGTTCGACGACCTGCGCGAAGCGGTCGAGCCGCTGCAGCCACGTGCTGATGCCCTCGAAGGCGTAGGGCGCGAGCATGCACCTGCGGACACGGCCGACCTTCTCCGTGGTCACGAGCTGCGCCTCCTCGAGCAGCTGGATGTGCTTCTTCATCCCGGTCAGCGACATGCCGAAGGGCTCGGCGAGCTCGCTGATCGTCGCCCTGCCGGAACCGAGCCGTTCGAGGACGGCGCGGCGGGTCGGGTCGGCGAGGGCTGCGAAAGCGAGGTCGACGGTCGGTTGATACTGAACCATTAGGTTCACTATACCTCAAGACCTCCGCGCAGCGTTAGTCCGGGTACTCGTCCTTCCGCCAGTTGCGGAACTCGGGGGGTTGCGCTTTCGGCGTTCGCGCGAGCAGGAAGCTGTAGTACGGCGCGACAAACGGGTCGGGCGCCATCACCGTGTAGGTGTGGTAGACGGTCCCGTTGTCGCGCGCGAACGCGATCCAGCTCGGGGCCTCGCGCAACCCATCCTTGAGCTCGGCGCCGATCTGGCCTGACCACTCCTGGAGCCAGTCGGGCGGGTTGTCGATCATCTCCTTGACCTCAGGAGTCTGCTGCGCCTGTTCCTCGGTCAGGACAAGGCCGAAGTCAGTGGCGAAGTCGGTGTTGTAGGTGGAGACGTACGGGAACTGCCAGCCCATCCGCTGCTTGTAGGCGGTCAGCCGCTCGATCGGCGCCCGCGAGAAGCAGAGCAGCGTCACGTCGCGGTGATTCAGGTGAACGAGCGAGCCCTCGAGCCCGTCGGCCAGGTTCGTGCAGCCGGGGCAGGCGCCGAGCGTGTAGTCCGGGCCGAACATGATGTTGTAGGCGAGTAGCTGTGAGCGCCCGTCGAAGAGCTCGGCGAGGGTTTTCTTGCCGTCCTCGGTGTCGAACTCGTACTCCTTCTCAACCGGGACCCAGGGGAGATCGAGACGCTTTCTCTTGATCTCCTCGTTTCGCTCCGCCTGCTCGGCCTCGAGCTTCGCGAGCTCATTCCGGGCCGCCTGCCATTCCTCGTGGGTTCCGACCTTGTGTTCAGGCATCTCATCTCCCTCTCGTCGGACTCGAGCGTTCCCGCGCGAGCCGAATTCATCGTTGGTCCGGACGTTACCGGGATCATGAAATGAGACCCGCGGCGACTCCGAAACTCATCGCATCGGTCCTCGAACCGCAGCCAGCGCTCACGGCTGCCCAGTAGCGCGCGGCGCTAATTCTCCATGGCAAGGAGGGGGTCTCTCCGATTCGAGTCCGGACGAGGGCTTACCCTGAAGGCGCCTAGTCGTAGAACCGAGGCGAGAGTTGGAGCGTCTGCCACTGGGCCGCGTCGTGTCCATAGAGGAGGAGTGCGTCCTTCTCCGCGGCGATCTGCTGGAGCCTTTGCGCGCTTTCCCGTGCGATCTCGGGCTCGGGGCAATGGGTCCAGAGGTCGCGCTCGAGATGCTCGGCGGTGTCGATCGCATCGCCGGCAATCAGAATGTTCCCCGAGTTCGGCAGTGAGACGAGCAGCGCCTGCAATCCGCGCGCGTGGCCTGGAGCGACGATCGCGCGGACGCCGCTGAACAGCTCTTCGTCGCCGTCGAGCAGCCGGTAGTCGAGCTCCGGCCGGTGGAAGAGCTCGTCGGCGATCTCGGGGTGCTCGAGAGCCTCCTGGTAGTGCTCGCGCTGGACGATGAGCTCGGCGTGGGGGAAGAGGAAGTTGCCGCCACAGTGGTCGGGGTGCAGGTGGGTGTTGACGACGTGGGTGATGTCGGCGAGCTCGAGACCGACCTCGGCGAGTCGAGGCTCGAGCCGGTCCTCGGGTTGCATCCGCGCCAGCATGATGTCGGCGTACTCGAGGCCGAAGCTGTGCGAGGGATTGTCGATGTGTGCGGGATGCATGCCGGTATCGACGAGGACGTTCTCGTGGTCGTCGGTGCGGATGAGATAGACGGGCACCGGGACGTCGATCAGCACCCCGTCGTCGATCCCGGGCGTGAAGACGGCTCCCTTGTCGATCCGGATCGTGCCGGCCGGGATCACGTACAGCCGCATGCGTGGCGAGTGTAGACGCCCACTCGCCGGCCGAGCTCGGATCCGGAGCTAGAGTCCTGCACCAATCGACCGGGGAGCAGAAGTGATCGTTCATACAGAGCTCGAAAGCTCGCACCTCGCCGGCAATCTGTTGGGGGATCCGAGCGAACGAGATCTGTTCGTGTACCTGCCCCCGGGCTACGAAGAGTCGGATCGCCGGTATCCGACCGCCTATCTCCTGCACGCGTACGGACAGACCGCCCAACAGGTGGTGACCCCCGACACCGACGGGCAGCGCTGGTCGCCGCCGATCGAGGACGTCCTCGACCCCGTGTTCGGCCGCAGGGGGGTGCCACCCATGATCGTCGTCATCCCCGACGGCACCTCCCGCTATGGCTGCGGCCAATGGGTGGACTCGCCCGTGACCGGCAACTTCGAGCAATTCGTCGTGAACGAGGTGGTCGCCTTCGTCGACGCCCACTACCGCACCATTCCGGACTCACGAAGCCGCGGCTTGTTCGGTTTCTCGTCGGGAGCCTTCGGCTCCTGGAACCTCGCGTCACGTAATCCCGACGTCTTCAGCGCGATGGCCGTGCTCTCGGCCGACTCGTTCCTGGACATGACCCACAAGTTCATGCCCTACAAGTACCTCGACAGCATCTGGCCCGACGCCCCGGACGGTCCCATCGAAGGCAACTTCTGGTCCGAGATCGTCTACGACTACGCCGCCTGTTACTCGCCCAACCCGGACCGGCCGCCGCACTACGTCGACCTCCCAGTGGCCCATCCCAGCGGCGAGCTGATCCAGGAGGTCTGGGACCGCTGGCTCGCCTTCGACCCCGTCGTCAACGTGCACGACCGTCTCGACAACCTCCGCAAGCTCTCCGGCATCCTGCTCGACGCCGGCTGCAACGACGACTACAACCTGCATTGGGGCCACCGGCTGCTCAGCCACCACCTCAGCGAAGCCGGCATCGCACACGAGCACAGAGAGAACCCCGGCAACCACGGCGGCCGATCAAACGAGCGCCTCCAGGTCGCGCTGGAATGGCTGGCGCAAGTCCTGGACGGCGACTAGCTGCGATCTTGGCCTACGCGGCCGTCAACGGGTTGAACATGTACTACGAGGTGCACGGGGCGGACCCGCCGCTCCTGCTGCTGCACGGCGGGCTCGGATCGATCCCGGAGAAGTGGATCCCGGACTTCTCGCCGCGGTTCCAGGTGATCGCGATGGAGCAGATGGGACACGGGCGCACAGCGGACGCCGTAGATCGTCCGTTCCACTACCACGACATGGCCGAGGACACGGTCGAGTTGATGCGCCAACTGGGAATCGAGAGCGCCTCCGTCCTTGGCTATAGCGACGGCGGGATCATCGGGCTCGACATGGCGATCCATCATCCCGAGCGCGTGACGAAGCTCGCGGTCACCGGCGCGAACAGCCGCACCGATGGCTATACCGCGGAGAACCTCGAGTTCGTGCGCTCCTTCGATCCCGACGCCGAGCCGGTGTCCGACGCCTATGCCCGCCTCTCTCCCGACGGTGAGGACCACTGGCCCATTCTTCTGGGACGGGTGAAGCCGATGTGGATCGCGGAGCCCAACTTCACGCGCGAGCAACTGCAAAGCATTCAGGCGCCCACCCTGGTCATCGTCGGCGACGGCGACATCGTCACCCCGGAGCACGCCGTCGAGATGTACAGAACGATTCCCGCTGCGCAGCTGTGTGTGGTTCCGCACTCCGGTCACGGAGTGATGCCGAAGGAGACGATCCTGACGTTCCTGCAGGAAGGTGCCCCCGGGGAGCAGTAGATCTGGCAGCGGAACCGAAGTAGGGTCTGGGCGTGGCGGCGGAAGATCCCGGAGTAGCCGCAGCAGTGCTGCCTTCAAGCGAGGCGCCAATTCGCGCTGCGGAGGTCGTTGGCGCCCTCTCGATCGCGACCGACCTCGGCACCGGGCAGCCGCTCGAGCACGCGTTGCGCACCGCCGTGCTCGCGGTTCAGCTCGGCGAGCTCGCCGGAGCGTCGGCGCAGGAGCTCGTGGACACGTACTACGTCGCGCTCCTCCACGCCTCCGGGTGCACGTCGAACGGGCACGAGGCGGCGCAGGTGTTCGGCGACGACATCGCGCACAGAGCCGCGTTCTTCCTGATCGACGCGACCAACCCCGCGGAGGTGCTTGCGTTCTACCAGGCCCACGTCGGGGCGGGCCGACCCCCGGAAGTCCGAGCCGCGATGATCGAAGAGGCGATCGCCAACGCCGGCCCGAGGGCCCGTGCGGGGTTTGCGACGATGTGCGAGGTTGCACAGCGGTTCGCAGGGTGGCTCGACCTCCGCTCGAGCATCCAGGCAGCGCTCGAGTACGTCTTCGCGCGCTGGGACGGACGGGGATTCCCGGACGCCCGAGGCGACGCGATCCCCTTGCCGATGCGTCTCCTGCACGTGGCGAGGGACATCTCCCTCTTCCTCTCCGCCGCCGGTCCCGACGAGGCACGCGGTGTCATCGAGCGTCGAACGGATGCCGCGTACGAGCCTCGGCTCGGGGAGCTCGCCGTCCGGAACTTCGACGACCTCCTCGCCGAGCTGGACGAGACGCGGATGTGGGAGCAGGTGCTCGAGATCGAGCCGTTCCCGCAGATCTGGATCGGAGGCGACAAGGTCGACGCCGCCTTCATGGCCATCGCCGCACTCACCGGTCTCAAGTCACCGTGGCTTCGCGAGCACTCGACAGGTGTGGCCGAGCTCGCGGAGGCCGCGGCCTGGCGTCTGGGACTCCCGGCAGCTTCCGTGACACTCGTGCGGCGCGCCGCGCTCGCGCACGACCTCGGCCGCGTGGGCGTGTCGAACGCGATCTGGGAGAAGCCCGGGCCGCTCGGGTTCGGGGAATGGGAGCGGGTGCGACTCCATCCGCACTTCACAGAGCGCGCCTTCGCGCAGTCACGGGAGCTCGCTCCGATCGGCGCCCTGGCCGGCTCACACCACGAGCGGCTGGACGGATCCGGGTACCACCGCGGCACCCGCGGGCCGGGACTCGATCAGCCCGCCCGCATCCTCGCAGCCGCCGACTGTTATGCGGCGATGCGCGAGGCCCGAGCGCACAGGCCGGCTCTCGCTGCGCAGGCGGCTGAGGCGGAGCTCATGCAGGAGGTCGAAAAGGGACGCCTCGACCCGGAGGCGGTCGACGCGGTTCTCGCCGCCGCAGGCCACCAGGTGCCGCAGCGACCCCGCGAGCTGCCGTCGGGGCTGACCCAGCGCGAACTGGAGATCCTCCTCGTGCTGGTGCGCGGCAAGTCAAACCAGGAGATCGCCGCCGATCTCCGCATCTCCGCCAAGACAGTCGGAAACCACGTCCAGCACGTCTACGAGAAGGCCGGCGTTCGCAGCCGAGCCGCGGCGACGCTCTGGGCCTTCGAGCACGACCTCGTTCGCACCGCGTAGGGCATTCGCCCTATTTCCCCCGGGCGTCCGGGGTTGCAGACTCGATGCACCATCGGCGTCGACCTGCGGCGCCGAGAACCCAAGAGGAGGAAAGAGATGATCCTGGCAACGACACAGGTCGAGGATTTCGACCGCTTCCTGAACATCTTCTCGACCAAGGGCGCCGAGAAGCGAAAGCAGCATGGTTCCAAGGGCGCGACCGTCTTCCGCGACCCCAACGAGGCCGACCGGGTCTGGGTGCTCTTCGACTGGGATGCCGACGGTTGGCAGAGCTTCGTCTCGGACCCGGAGGTCCCGCCGATCCTGCAGGAAGCCGGGCACAAGGGCCGCCCTCAGGCCGCGGGGCTCGGCGGCCAGTACGACGCCTAGCGCCTGGGACGAGTTCTGGTCGTAAGGCACGCTCGGCGCGAGCTAGTGGAAAGGGCCGCGAGCGGCCCTTTCCACTTCGATCCTCCAGGCTAGCGCGCGACGGCGCAGCCGTCCTGGCCCGCGTCGAACGCCTCGTTGCTCCAGGTCGGCTGAACGGCGAACTGGTGCCCGCCGAGCGCGATGTTCTGGTCGTGATACCAGGCGCACTTGTCCGCGTTCTCGCTCGTGGTGTCGTCGTTCCAACCGTCCTGCACCGAGAAGAAGTTGTCCGGATCGGTTACCGCCTCCGAGTACTCGTGGCCGACGACGATGCTGTAGCCGTCGAAGATCCCGTTGCCGAAGCGGTTGCTGGTCGCGTTGACGTTGTGCATCCCGCAGCCGTCGGCCCCGAGCCCTGGCCAGTCCATGTTCAGGAAGGGGATGAACGCGTACTGGAGCCGGTACGGATTTCCGAGCCCGTCAACGCTCGTGGTCTGCGTGTGGTAGCCGCAGTAGACCGGCTGGCCGGTCGCAATTGTTCGCGGGGGCGTGAGGACGACGTACGTCGCGTTCGGGTCGTAGTTGAAGTGGGCCGACGCGCGCATGGCTTCCATCGCGAGCGGATCGTCGACGAGGTTTTCGGCGAGCCCGAGGGTGACGATGTCCGACGGAACCGGCGTCGGGTCGGTCCAGACGCCCTTCAACTGGTGTCTCGGGTTCGTGACGTAGTCGGCGCCCGGAATCCCGGCGCAGCTCGTCGTGCCCGCCGGCACGTTGCGGCAATACTGCGTCTGCACGCCCGCCCACGGGCTGCCACCAACGTTGGTGAAGAACGAGTTCAGATAGTTCTGCAGCGTGGCGCTCGAATAGGCCGTGCCGTTCGTATCGTTGGTCGTGAATCCCGCGGCCCACTCGGTGCCCCAGTAGACGAGGTAGACCGCAGGCGTCTTTTCGATCCCGATGGCGCCGGGCCCCGCGCTCCCACCGTGGTAGATGATGTCGTTCGAAAGCTGATCGGGCGTCGGCGTCTGGCCGGCCCAGAAGAAGTGCTTGGGATTGGTCAGTGTCGAGGTGTCGGACTTCGCCGGCGCGGCTCGCACAGAACCGACCGCCGCTGCCACCGTGAGCAGCAACAAGATTCGCGCCGCAGGCGCGAGCCAACGAACTGATTCCATGTGATCCACCCTCCCTACAGTCGATAACCGGGCGAGTCACGCCTAAGAGCGAGACGTAGCTCGTATACCCCGGCTCTCGCGAAACCGAAACCGGAGAACCATGTGCTGCAGGCAAGATCAGGTCCTCGCGCGCGCGAGGACCCTGGTGCGGGGCAGCATTCCCAGCCTGGTCTCTCGAAGCTCTCGACGCAACTTCATTGCCTGAAGCTACTATTGTCGGCATAGCTACGAAAGAAGGGTGATGAAGGTTGAGCACACTGCTGCTTGTCCCGCTTGACGACATCGTCGTCTTCCCGAATATGAACGTCACGATCTCCGCCGACGTGGGCGACGAGGAGCGCGTGTTGCTCGTTCCACGCCACGACGGGGAGTACGCAAAGGTCGGCACGGTCGCCGAGGTCGTCGAGCACGTGCGCCTGCCCGGTGGGGTCGGCGCGGTCAATCTCGTCGGCCTGCACCGCGGAATCGCCGGTGCCGCCCACACCGATCCCCAGGGCCTGCTCCGGGTCGAGGTGCAGGAGCGGCCGGACGAGGAGCCGCCCGGAGTGAAGACCCGTGAGCTCACGACCGAATATCGCGCGGTGGTCGAGGAGATCCTCGAGCTGCGCGGTGACGACGGGCGCATCTCCGCCTTCGTGCGCTCGATCGGTGAGGCCGGCACGCTCGCCGACACCGCCGCCTATGCCCCGGAAGCTTCCTTCGAGCAGCGGATCGAGCTGCTCGAGGCGGTCGACGTGGTCGAGCGGCTCGAGCTCGCCGTGCGGCTTCAGCGCGAGCGCCTGGCCGAGCTGCAGATCCGCCAACGGATCCGCGCGGACGTTGAGGACGGCGCCCAGCGCCAGCAGCGCGAGTACATCCTGCGCCGCCAGCTGGAGTCGATCCGCAAGGAGCTCGGCGAGGACGAGGGCTCGGTCTCGGAGGACTACCGTCAGAAGATCGCCGAGGCGGATCTCCCCGACGAGGTCCGCGAGCAGGCCGAGCGCGAGGTCGGCCGGCTGGAGCGCATGGGCGACCAGAGCGGCGAGTCCTCGATGATCCGCACCTACCTCGACTGGCTGCTTGCGGTGCCCTGGGGGAAGCGCTCGGAGGAGCGGCTCGACCCCGTCAACGCACGCGAGGTCCTCGACAGTGACCACGCGGGTCTCGAAGACGTCAAGGAGCGGATCGTCGAATACCTGGCCGTGCGCAAGCTCCGGCAGGAGCGCGGCATCGCCGAGGACAAGCGTTCCGGCGCGATCCTGACGCTGATCGGGCCGCCCGGAACGGGCAAGACCTCGGTCGGCGAGTCGATCGCCCGCGCGCTCAATCGGGAGTTCGTCCGCATGTCGCTCGGAGGCGTGCGCGACGAGGCGGAGATCCGCGGCCACCGACGGACCTACATCGGCGCGCTGCCGGGCCGGCTCGTCCGTGCGCTGCGGGACGCCGGGACGATGAATCCGGTCATCCTGCTGGACGAGGTCGACAAGGTCGGCGCTGATTGGCGCGGCGACCCGTCGGCCGCGCTGCTCGAGGTGCTCGACCCGGCGCAGAACCACTCGTTCCGCGACCACTACCTCGACGTCGAGCTCGACCTCTCCGAGGTCGTGTTCATCGCCACGGCGAACATGGCCGAGACGATCCCCGGCCCGCTGCTCGACCGCATGGAAGTGATCCGCTTCGACGGCTACACGGTCGACGAGAAGGTCGCGATCGCACGCGGCTATCTGTGGCCGCGCCAGCAAGAGCGGACAGGCCTGCGCGAGGACGAGGTGTCGATCGACGACGTCACGCTCGAGCTCATCGTCAGCCAGTACACGCGCGAGGCCGGCGTTCGCCAGCTCGAGCGCGAGCTCGGCAAGCTGCTGCGCAAGACCGCGACGACGGTCGCCTCCGGCACGGCGCAGCCGCCGATCTCGATCGGCGAGCCCGCGGTTCGCGACGCGCTCGGACGGCAGCGCTTCTACCAGGAGTCGGCGGAGCGAACGGCGGTGCCAGGCGTCGCGACCGGCCTCGCGGTCACCGGGACGGGCGGCGACGTGCTGTTCGTCGAGGCGACCAAGATGCAGGGCAAGGACGAGCTCGTCCTGACCGGCCAGCTCGGCGACGTCATGAAGGAGTCGGCGCGGATCGCGCTCTCGTACGTCCGCTCGCACGCGGAGGAGCTCGGCCTCGACGAGCACGTTTTCGAGGACACGAGCTTCCACCTGCACGTGCCCGCGGGCGCGATTCCAAAGGACGGTCCGAGTGCCGGGATCACGATGACGACCGCGCTCGCCTCCCTGCTCACGGGCCGGCCGGTGAAGCACACGGTCGGCATGACCGGAGAGGTCACGTTGCAGGGTCGGGTGTTGCCGATCGGCGGCCTGAAGCAGAAGGCGCTCGCCGCCCACGCCGCGGGCCTGAGCGATGTGATCATCCCGGAGCGAAACCGGGCCGACCTCGACGACATCCCGGAGGACGTTCGCAACGAGATGAGCTTCCACCCGGTGATGAGCCTCGACGAGGTTCTCGCCCTGTCGCTCGAGCCACAGCCGGCGCATGCGCTGTCGTAACTGTGCGCCGCTCCCCGAGGAGATCCGCCGCGCCGCGGATCTCCTCGAGCGGCGCTGGACGGTCTCGATCCTCTGGGTCTCGCACGAGGGGGCCGTCCGCTTCAACGAGTTCGTGCAGGCGCTCGGTACCATCCCGCCGGCCACGTTGGCGCAGCGGTTGGCCGACCTCGAGGAGGCCGGCGTGCTCGAACGGGCGGTGATCGACGCCCGTCCGCCCCACGTCGAATACCGGCTCACGCCGCGCGGCCGGCAGCTGCATTCGGTTGTGAACGCGCTCGCACGCTTCGCGAAGACCGGTGTCCCAAACCGAGTAGGCCGACGCCCTCTTCAAGACCGCCGCGCCTAAGCCGCGACCGCTTGACTGATCCGGGAATATGCGTGGGCGGGTCCGCGTTCCCAGTTATAGAGAAACTGATAGTTTAGTTTTGTTGAGTTGCTGGAAGAAGGGAGAAGCAAATGGATCCGCTGGATTACACGATTGGCTTCGTCGGCCTCGGAGCAATGGGTAGCCGGATCGCAGCGCGCCTGCTCGAGTCGGGCCATCAGGTCTACGGCACGAACCGCACCCGGGCCAAAGCCGAGACGCTGGTCGAACGCGGGCTGGTGTGGCGCGATACCCCACGCGAAGTCACCGAGGCTGCCGAGGTGATCTTCAGCATGGTCACCGACGACGCGGCCCTCGAGGCGATCAACTCCGGATCGGACGGAATTCTCGCCGGCCTTGCGCCGGGCAAGGTCTACGTCGACATGAGCACGGTCAGCCCGCACGTGAGCCGCGAGCTCGCGGAGCGCGTGTGGGCACTCGGCGCGGAGATGCTCGACGCGCCGGTCTCCGGAAGCCTTCCCGCTGCGGAGGGCGGGAGCCTCACGATCATGGTGGGGGGCGGCGAAGAGCCGTTCACGCAAGTCGAGCCAATCCTGCAAGAGCTCGGGGCCACGGTGACTCGAATCGGCGAGAACGGCCAAGCTCTGCTCTTGAAGCTTGCCGTGAACATCAGCCTCGCGGTGCAGATGCTCGCCTTCAGCGAGGGCGTGCTGCTTGCCGAAAGAGGCGGCATCGATCGGGCACTCGCTGTCGACGTCCTGACCCAGAGCGCCGTCGGGTCGCCGATGCTGAAGAGCCGGGGCCCGTTTGTGCTCGCTCAGCCCGAGACCCCGTTGTTCGACGTCGGCCTGATGAGCAAGGACCTGGACCTGGCATTCGAAACTGCCGGCGCGCTCGACGCACCGCTTCCCACAGCTACGGTCGCCAGGGAGCTGTTCACGGATGCGGGGACAATGGGTTACGAACACAAGGACATCGCGGCCATCTATGACGTACTCGCGAAGATTGGAAGAGAATGAGCGCGCGCGGCATCGCCGAGGAGCCCAGACGGGGGCGGCCGCGCAGCGAGAAGGCCCGGACGGCGATCCTCGCGGCTTCGATCGAGCTCCTGCTCGACCAGGGCCTGCACGCGATGAGCATGGACGACGTCGCGGAGCGGGCCGGTGTCAGCAAGGCCACGATCTACCGCTGGTGGCCCTCCAAGGAGCTGCTCGCCCTCGATGCACTCGCCACCGAGTGGGCAACGCCCTCGCCCGCCGCCGAGCGCGACACCGGCACCCTGCGCGGCGACCTGCTGGCTCGCTTTCGCCCCTGGTTGCGGCAGCTAAACCAAAGGCCGTTCGGACGCGTCATCGCCGGCCTGGTCGCCGAAGCCCAGACGGACCCGGAGTTCGCCAAGCTCTACCGAGAACACTTCGTCCAGCCCCGGCGCGACGCAACCCGCCCGCTCCTGCTTCGCGCGATCGACCGCGGCGAGATCGCACCGGGCACCGACCTCGAGGTCACCCTCGACCTCCTCTACGGCCCGATCTACCACCGCCTGCTGCACGGCCACGCTCCACTCAACGACCGCTTCGTCCAAGAAGTCGTCGACACCGTCATCGCGGGTATCCGCTAGGGACAGCTCTGCGTCATCCACGCCCGTCTTCCGGAGCGTCAGGAGCGGACGTATCATCGCCCAGCCGTGCTGGATCTCGGAGCGCTGAAGACCGCCGCGCGCGCCGCGATCGTCATGCCTGCGGTCTTCGTATTCGCAGACAAGGTGATCGGGCAGCCGCAGACGTCCATCTTTGCGGCCTTCGGATCGTTTGCGATGCTCGTACTGGTCGAGTTCGCAGGCCCGCCGCGGACTCGCCTGGTCGCGTACCTGGGGCTGGCGTGCGTGGGCGCCTCGTTCATCACGCTCGGGACTCTCTGCTCGCGAAATGAGTGGCTGGCCGCGGGCGCGATGTTCGTCGTCGGCTTCGCCACCCTCTTCTCTGGCGTGATCAGCGGCTACTTTGCCGCGGCCGCGACCGGAGCGCTCCTGACGTTCGTCCTGCCGGTGACGATCCCGGCGCCCAACTCCGCGATTCCGGACCGGCTCGAGGGCTGGGGTCTCGCGTCCGGCGTTGGGATCTGCGCGCTCATGCTCCTCTGGCCGCCTCGCCGGCGCGCCGACCTTCAGCGCGAGGCGGCCGGCGCGTTGCGAGCGGTGGCGGATTTCCTGGACGCGGAGGAGGAACAGATGGCCGAACGCGCCCGCTTCGCTCGCGGGGCGGTCGACGCTCTGGGCCGGCACCTCCTCGGCACCCAGCACCGCCCCACCGGGCCAACCGGTCCGACAGCCGCACTCGCTTCGCTTCCTGACGAGCTGGACTGGCTGCTCTCCTTCCTCGCACCGTCGGCGGGGCCGCACATGCTCGAGCTGGCCTGCGCAGAGGACGCGGAAGCGGTGACGGCGGCCGCCGCCGTGCTGCGCGCGAGCGCGGGGAGACTCGAAGGTCGTGACGAACGGCCTGACTTCGCACGGCTCGAGGCAGCTCGAGACGCCGTCGCGCAGGCACTGATGCGACGGCTACCGGAGCTGCCCAGTGACACTCCCGCCGGCTCGGTTGCGCAGGCTCTGGATCCGCCGTTCCGGATCCGTGCGGCGACCTACTCCGCGCGTCAAGCAGCCGGCTACGCACTGCTTGCAACCGGAGCCGAGGTACCCGAGCTCGATCTCCTCGACGTCGTACAGCCGCGGCCGGCGCGCACGGCCCTCGAAGCGACGGAGCGGCTCGCAGTCGAGCACACCAGCGCGAGATCGGTGTGGCTGCAGAACAGCGTTCGCGGCGCGGCCGGGCTCGCGGTCGCCGTCTACATCGCTCAGCGCACGGGCCTCCAGCACGGGTTCTGGGTCGTGCTGGGGACACTCTCCGTGCTGCGGTCGAACGCGCTCGGCACCGGCTGGTCCATTCTCAGCGCGCTCGCGGGGACAGCGGTCGGAATCGTGATCGGCGCGCTGCTCGTGATCGGAATCGGCACACACGAGGCGGTGCTGTGGGGCGTGCTGCCCGTTGCGGTCCTGCTCGCCGCCTACGCGCCGCGGGCGATCTCGTTCGCTGCGGGCCAGGCAGGCTTCACGGTCGTCCTCTTCGTGCTTTTCAACCTCATCCAGCCGGTCGGCTGGCGGGTGGGCCTGGTTCGCATCGAAGACGTCGCCATCGGCTTTGCCATCAGCCTCGGAGTAGGTCTTCTCTTCTGGCCCCGCGGTGCCGGCGCACTCCTGCGCGACGACCTTGCCGCCGCGTACGCACGCAGCGCGGACTACGTCGTCGCCACAGCCCGGCAGCTGATCGCGGGCGGAGAGTCCGACGACGCTGCCCGCGCAGGGCGAGCCGCGGACACCGCCCTCCACCGCCTCGACGACGCCTTTCGGCAGTACCTCGCCGAGCGCTCCGCGACCGGGGTCGATGTGGAGGACGTCGCGGCTCTGGTCGGCGGCGCGTCGCGCGTCCGCCGGGCGGCGCAGTCGCTCACGGCGCTCGGACGCATGGCTGACGGCAAGACACGACTCGAGCACTGCGGCGAGAACCTCGACCGCGAGCTCCATGCTCTTCAGTCGTGGTATGTCACTCTCGGCTACGCGCTCGTGAACGGCCGCCCCGTGCCGCCGCCGCACATCCGCGACACCGAGGGCAGCAGGCGTCTTCTCGCCTGCGTGCGCGAAACCGCCCGCGGCCGCGACAATGAAACGGTCAAGGCCGCGCTCGTCCTGCTCTGGGCGAGCCAGCATCTCGACAACCTTTGGCGCCTCGAGGCGCATCTCGGCGAGCGCGCAGACGCCGGCGCCGCGTCCTAGAGCAGGTCGGCGATCAACCTCGCCGCGCGTGCCGCCCCGTCAGTCTCGACCGGGCGGTAGTCGACCCCGCGGTCGCGCTCCGTTCGCGTTAGCGTCCGGCTGTGAGCAACCCGTACCTAGAGCGCGAGCAGCAGGTCACTCCGCTCGAGCTCTTCTTCGACCTCGTCTTCGCGTTCGGGTTCACGCAGGTGACGACGGTCTTCTCGGATAATCCGACGTGGAGCGGGCTCGGGCACGGTCTCCTGATCCTCGTCGCGCTCTGGTGGGCGTGGGCCGCATACGCCTGGTTGACGAACACCGTCGACCCGGGTGAGGGCGCTGTGTGGGGAGCGATCCTCGTTGCGATGGCGGCCATGTTCATCGCATCGCTGGCCGTCCCCGAGGCCTTCGGCAGCCACGGCGTCGTTTTCGGGATCGCCTTTCTGATCGTCAACGTCATGTGGCTGACCCTGTACGCGCTCGGAGCACACGGCGACCGAGACCTGCTGGGAGCGATCCTGCGGAATGCTCCTTGGGCACTCGCGGGCACGGCTCTCATCGTCGCCGCAGGATTCGTTCACGGCGGGCTCCGGCCGTTGCTCTGGCTGGCCGCGCTCATCGTCGGCCTGTTCGGTCCGCTCCTCGTCGGCGTGAGCGGCTGGCGGGTGCAACCCGCGCACTTCGTCGAGCGGCACGGGCTGATCGTGATCATTGCGATCGGCGAGTCGCTGATCGCCATCGGCCTCGGGGCGAGAGCCACCGCGCTCGGCACCGGCGTGATCGTCGCGGCCGTGCTCGGCCTCGTGGTGGTCACTTCGTTCTGGTTGGCGTACTTCGACTTCTTCTCGATGCGCGGGCGGCAGATGCTCGCCGACCAAAGCGGCGAGCAGCGGATCGCTCTTGCGCGCGACGTCTACACCTACCTCCATCTGCCGATGGTGGCGGGCATCGTCCTCTTCGCGTTCGCAATGAAGACGACGCTCGCGCATGTCGGCGACGAGCTCGACACGATCCCGGCCGTCGGCCTCTGCGGCGGGCCCGCGCTCTACCTGTTCGCGTATGTCGCGCTCCGCTTCCGCGTGTCGCGCACCTTCGGCCGCGGTCGTTTGCTGGCCGCGGTTGCGTGCGGGCTGCTGTTCCCAGTGGCCGTCGTCGTGCCGGCGCTCGTCGCACTCGCGCTCATGGCCGCCGTCTGGGTCGCACTGCACGCGTACGAGTTCATCTGGTGGCGCGAGGCCCGCGCGCGGACTCGCGCTCCGCGCGTGCCGGCCTCCGCTTCCGAAACAGGCGGTCCCGCTTAGACGGCCTTAGAATCGCCGTCATGCCGGGTCCGGTCGAGCCGGTCAACCAGGGTCGCCGCGAGCAGCTGCGCGCGCTGACGGCCAACAACTGGTGGCGAGCGGCGATCGTGCTGGTGCCGATCGTGGCCGGCGCAGTGGCAGCCGCCGCCGTTTCAGGCCCCAATCCCGTGGTTGTGTTCATGCTGGTCGCGGCAGCGGCGGCACTGGCGGGGCTGATCGGGACCTACGTGCTGGCGGACAGACGGGCCAAGTCGGCGTTCATCGAGGCCTGGGCACGCTCGCGTGGATGGGCCAAGGACACCGGCTCGTGGCTGGAAGAGGCGACGCCGCTTCTGCGCGACGGCGACCGGCGCGAATCCAGCGACTACGTGAGCGGCCCCCTGACCAACGACAGCCAGGCGGTGCTGTGCCACTACACCTACGAAGTTCGCCACGAGAATACGAGCTCGAATGGCGGAACCACCACCAACTGGGAGGCGTTCGACTTCACGGTCATCGAAACGAGCGTCAACGCCCCCGGTATCCCCAGTCTCAGCCTGCACCCGCGCAGCTTCGGCGACAACCGCCTGTTCGACCGGATCGACACGACGCTGACCTCGAACCGCGTGGTGCAGCTGGAGTCGTCCGAGCTGGAGCACGAGTACAAGCTCGAGGTGGCGGATTCAGCCTCGGACGTGGCGGTCAGGCTGCTGTTCGAGCCGGCCTTCATGGTCTGGTGCCTCGACCAGGCCGCCGACCAGATGCTGCTCGAGATCGAGGGCGAGACGCTCGTGGTCGCGATACCCGACCACAGTTACGATGCAGCCCAGCTGGATGGGCTGGTGGCCAAAGCGACCACCGTCGTCACCCGGCTGGCCGACGCCCGCGCAACAACACCAAAGGTGACCTGACAAGTGCTGATCGCCCTGATCGTCGTCCTCGCCGTCGTCGCCCTGGCGATCCTGTTCGCGGTCCTCACCTACAACGGCATGATCCGCTCGCGCAACATGGTCGACGAGGCGTGGAGCGGGATCGACGTGCAGCTGAAGCGCCGCCACGACCTGATCCCCAATCTGGTCGAAGCGGTCAAGGGCTACGCCGCGCACGAGCAGGAGACGTTCCAGGCCGTGACCGATGCTCGCGCCAACGCCATCTCCGCCTCCGGACCGGCTGCCAGCGGAGCCGCCGAGAGCATCGTGGGCCAGGCCCTGGGACGCCTGTTCGCGATCGCGGAGGCCTATCCCCAGCTGCGCGCCACCGAGAACTTCCAGCAGCTCCAGGCCGAGCTTTCGAACACCGAGGACCAGATCGCCGCCGCGCGCCGTATCTACAACGGCAACGTCCAGTCGTACAACACCAAGATCCAGGTGTTCCCCAACTCGCTGGTCGCGGGCGCGGGACATTTCGAGGCGCGTGAGTTCTTCGAGATCACCGACGCCGCCGATCGCACGCCGGTCACGGTCGATTTCTCCTCGCCGGAGCCGGCGGTAGCCGAGGACGCTCCGCCGTCAGCCTTGACCTGACCCTGAGCCACTCTAGAAATTGCGCGGCAGCCGCTGTATCGTCAGCGTGCTCGAGCAGTCCTGCGGCTGCAAACGAAGGGTTTTCCGATGGCCGCCGACCCGATTTCCACGCATTCCGCAGTCGAGACTGCCGATCCTCGTGAGGCCGCGGCGGGGCTGAATCCGGCCCCGGCAGACGACCCGATCTTCAACCGCCTCGAACAGGAGATCGAGTGGTACAGCCGCAAGAGCGGCCGCTGCCAGCGGCTCTACAAGTGGCTGAAGTTCGTCGAGATCGTCGCGGCAGCCGCGATCCCTCTGCTCGCAGGTTTCGACACCCCGCGCGGGGTCCTCGCGGGCCTCGGGGCCCTCATCGTCGTGCTCGAAGGCTTGCAGCACGTCAACCAGTACCAGAGCAACTGGATCACCTATCGCTCGACGTGCGAGGCGCTGAAGCATGAGAAGTTCCTCTATCTCGCCGGTGCCGGCCCCTACGAGGTCGAGCACCCGCACAGCTTGCTCGCCGAGCGAATCGAGTCCCTGATCTCGCAGGAGCACGCGAAATGGGTCTCGGCTCGGAAGGAGCCGGAGAAGGCCCGCGAGCAGGAAGCGTAGGCAGGACGCGTGGCGAGGATCTTCGTCAGCTACCGCCGCGATGACGCTTCGAGCGAGGCGGGGCGGATCACCGACTGGCTCGATCGGCATTTTGGCGAGGACGAGGTCTTCATGGACATCAACGCTCTCGAGCCGGGCGTCGACTTCGTCCAGATGATCGAGCAGACGGTCGAGATGATCGACGCGCTGATCGCGGTCATCGGCCCGGGCTGGGCCGACGCGGTCGACGAGCACGGCGATCGACGCCTCGACGATCCCGCCGACTGGGTGCGCCTCGAGATCGCGAACGCCCTTCGGCGCGGGATCCGCGTCATCCCCGTGCTCGTCAAGGACGCAAAGATGCCGCCGGCGGCGAAGCTGCCCGAGGATCTCCTGCCGCTCCGCAGGCGCAACGCGCTCCCGATCCCCGAGCGCCAGTGGCGCGCCGGAATCGAGGAGCTGATCGAAGCGCTCGACGGCGTCGTTGCGACGCCGATGCGTGAGACAACGCCGCCGAAAGAGAAGGAAGAACCGCCGGAGACGCCGACACTGCCTCCCTACCCCACGTGGACCGTCCTCGATGTGCTCGCCGGCGCCGCGATGGTCCTGAGCGGGGTCTTCGTTCATAACTCCCGTGGCAACACATTCCTGGAGCCATCGTTCGGCGGCCCGGCCAACTTCCACCGCTCGACCCTCCTCTGGCGGTTGGCGGGCTTCTTCACCACGTTGCCGACGCTCGGAATCGCCGCGATCGCGATCGTCGCGCTGCTCGTCGCGCAACGGAACGCCCGCAAGCGCGCTGCCTCCGTCGGCGCCATCCTTCTCTGCGGGCTCCAGGGCGTCGCGCTCTACGCCGGCGTTCTCGGCGCTCACGGGGGAAACAGCGCGGGGTTCGCGGTCCCACTGGTCGGTGGTCTGCTTCTCGGTGTCGTCGTCCTCCCAATCGTCTCTCGGCTCGTCGGCGGCTCAGGTGCGCCGCCGCTCGCACGCTCGGTCCGGGCGACTGCCCTGCTAGGCGCTGCCGTGACGGTGATCGGGATGCTGGTCGACTTCAACGGCGGCGGGCCCGCGCCAGCACATACACACGCGGCGTCCGTGTTCGACGGGTTCGGTGAGCGCTGGGACCTCCTCGCCATCGCCGTCGTCGCCGCCGCAATAGGCCTGCTCGCCCCGATCCTCCGCGCCCCGCGACCGTTGCTCGGCGGCGCGCTCGTCGCATGCGGCGTTGGCGCGGCCTGCATGTGGCCGAGGTTCCTCGTGATTCCGTTGATCGAGAACCGGTCCGTGGCCTCGCCCGGAGCCGGCGGCTTCATCGGCCTCGCCGGCGCGGCCCTGATCCTCTTGTCGGGCTACGGCGCCGTCCGCGTATCGCAGCGGCGAGAACGTCCCGCGGTCAGGCCCGAGCTCGCCTAGCGCTCCGCGAAGTCTTCGGCCCCGAGCGATGATTTCCGGCTCGGATCGGAGTCTCATTTGCGTGAACGACAGACACGAACAAGGAGGAGGTCGACCATGAGCACAGTCGAATCGACGGTCGGGAAGTTCGTCTGGCACGAGCAGGTCTCGTCCAATCCCGAACAGGCGCAAGACTTCTACACGCAGCTCTTTGGCTGGGACACCGAGGTCTTCCAGCCCGGCGAGGCCGACTACACGATGATCTCGTCAGGTGGACAGAGCCACGGCGGCTTCGGCAAGGCCATGGAAGGAGCGCCGCCACCGCACTGGCTGAGCCACGTCTGGGTCGAGAACCTGGAGGAGACGATCGAGAAGGCGAAGAGCGCAGGCGGCAAGCTCGCAGCCGGTCCATTCGAGATGGGCGAGGTCGGACGCATGGCGATCATCACCGACCCGCAGGGGGCCTTCATCAGCGCGTACCAGCCGACGAGCGAACAGCCGAGTGCCGAGGGCGTCTTCGTCTGGGACGAGCTCGGGACGACCGACGCCGACGACGCTCAACGCTTCTACGGCGAGGTCTTCGGCTGGACGACGACCGACATGGGGCTCGACTTCGGCGGCTACAGGATCTTCAACCGCGGCGAGACCGGCATCGCCGGATTCATGACTCTCCCGGACGCGACGATCCCGCCGCACTGGCAGCCATACGTCGCCGTCGACGACCCGGACGCGACGACGGAAAAGGCACAGGAGCTCGGCGGCGCCGTGCTCATGGAGCCGATGGACGTCCCCAACGTCGGGCGCATCGCCGTCCTCGGCGATCCGCAAGGCGCCACGTTCGGGATCATCAAGCCCGACCCCGCTTCATAACTCTCGGAGTTGCGGCTCGAGTTCTGGCCGCGCCT
The DNA here is from genome assembly GCA_035318925.1 of Gaiellaceae bacterium. Classification (GTDB taxonomy): domain Bacteria; phylum Actinomycetota; class Thermoleophilia; order Gaiellales; family Gaiellaceae; genus VAXT01. The sequence continues at coordinate 81,720 of DATHDS010000003.1, read as the reverse complement.
CCTAACCAGCCGCCCGCCGTCCTGGTAAGCGGCGGGCGGCGGCGCGATCAGGGAAACTCGATCACCGAGCGGATCCCGTTCTGCGCCTCCATGAGCTCGAACGCGTGGTTCACCTCGTCGAGGGCCAGCCTGTGGCTGATGAGCGGAGTGACGTCGAGATCGCCCGCAAGCCAGCGGTCCACGAGCCGAGGCACCTGGTCGCGGCCTTTCAGACCACCGAATGACGAACCAGCGACGCGGCGGCCCGTGATCAGGTAGCGAGGCACGACATCCAGGGTCTCCCCCTTCCCGGCGACCCCGCAGACGGTCGCGAGGCCCCAGCCCATGCGGGCGGCTTCGACCGCCTGCCGCATAACGTCGACGCGGCCGGTGGCCTCGAACGTGTAGTCGGCGCCGAAGCCGCCCGTCGACTCGAGGATTTTCTCCACGGTTTCGGGACCCGCGGTGAGGAGCTCCGTCGCGCCCTGGCCGCGCGCGAGCTCGAGCCGCTCCGTCGATAGGTCGACCGCGACGATCCGCTCTGCGCCCGCGAGCCGGCAGCCCGCAACCGCGCCGAGCCCGACCAGGCCGGTGCCGAAGACCACGCAGGTCGCTCCGGGCTGTACCTTCGCCGTGTTCAGCGCCGCGCCGAGCCCGGTCGAGAGCCCACAGGCGAACACGCACGCCTCGGCCAGCGGAGCCTCGGGCGCGATCTTCGCCAGCGCGATCTCGGGCAGGACGGCGTACTCCGCGAACGTCGAGGTGCCCATGAAGTGCCGAAGCGGCTCTCCGTTGCGTGAAAGCCGCGTCGTCCCATCGGGCAAGAACCCCTTGTTCTGCTGCTCGCGAATCGCAAGACACAGATTCGTCCGCTCATCGAGGCAGTGCGCGCACTCACGGCACTGTGGGCTGAACAGGGTGACGACGTGATCGCCGGGCCTGACCGAGGAGACCCCCACGCCGACCCTCTCGACCACTCCAGCGCCCTCATGGCCGAGCACCGTCGGCGCATACCCGGACGGATCCGCGCCCGACGCCGTGTAGAGATCCGTATGACACACCCCGCAGGCGGCGAGGCGAACCAGCACCTCGCCCGCTTGTGGCTCGGCCAGATCGACCTCCTGTACCTGGAGCGGCGCGCCGAACTCCTCGAGGACCGCGGCGCTGATCCTCATCTGGCACTCATATGAGCTGATCGCACCGCGCGATCCTAGGCGCGCCGCCCGTCGAGCCGGATCGTCCAGGGGTCGATCGAGTCGACGCGGAGATGAGTCCCGCTCCACGGATCGCGCGCGAACGTGGCGCGCACGGCGTCCTCCGACTCGGCCTCGACGACGTGGGCAGTTCGCTGCTCGTCGGCGAGTGGCCCGCCGAGGACGATGAATCCCTCGTCGACGAGCCCGTCCATGAAGGACGCGTGCGCGGGCCAGCCGGACTGCTCCTCGAGCGGCTGCGAGGCGTCCCACTGAGGGCCGGAGCGGCGGAGAACGACGAGGAACATCGCCACGTTCGCCTTCTACCACACGACCTGACGGCCGGGACCTACGACTGCGCCGCGGCCTCCTCGAGCTCCGCGATCTCGATCTTCCCCATCTTCAGCATCGCGGCCATGACACGCTGTGCCTTCTCCGGGTCCGGGTCGCCAAGCAGCTCGGGCAGGGCGGTCGGGACGATCTGCCACGACAGGCCGAACTTGTCCTTCACCCAGCCGCAGGGGCCTTCTTCCCCACCCTCTGAGAGCTTGCTCCAGAAGGCGTCAACCTCTTCCTGGTTCTTGCAGCTCACCTGGAACGAGATGGCCTCGCTGAACGTGAACTGGGGCCCCCCATTCAGGGCCAGGAACTCTTCCCCGTCCAGCTCGAAGCTGACGGTCATGACCGTTCCTTCGGGGCGCGGTCCGGCCGAGCCATAGCGGGCAATGTCCCGGATCTTCGAGTTCGGGAACACCGACGTGTAGAAGTTCGCCGCGTCTTCGCCCGCGGTGTCGAACCACAGGCATGGAGTGAGCTTCTGCATCGGTCGTCCTTTCTTTTGGCGGTGGACAGGTGGTACTTCTGTCCGGTTAGACGGCCGCAGCGGTAAGAACTCATCGATGCCGGACGGCGTACGATCGCGCGCACGCTCACGTGCTCGAGGTGCGGTGTCGGCGGAACCTAGCTCTCGATCCGCGATCGCGCGGCCACCGCATGGGAATCGCCAGCGGGCGCGACAGTTCGCTCGACGCCTGCGGCCGCGTATGCGTCTTCCTCGTCCAGAGTCTCGTGCTCGAGCAGCGCGCTCGCAAGCGAATCGAGCTTCTTGCGGTTCTGGATCAGCAGCGCGACGACTTCCTTGTACGAATCGGCGACGATGCGACGGATCTCCCCGTCGACGAGCTCCTGAGTCTCCGGCGAGACCTCGGCGACGCCGGGCAAGAAAGGCCCCGCGCCGTCGCGTGGGACGACCGCGACAGGTCCGATCGCAGCGCTCATGCCCCAGCGGCCGACCATCTGGCGCGCGATCTCGGTGAGCTGCTGGATGTCCGACTCCGCGCCCGTGCTCGTCTCCCCCAACGCGACTTCCTCGGCGGCGCGGCCGCCCAGCGCGACCTTGATCTTCGCCTCGACCTCGGGCTTGCGGTAGTTGAAGCGGTCGGTCTCCGGCGCTGCGAACGTGACGCCGAGCGCCAGGCCCCGGGGAATGATCGAGACCTTGCGCACGGGATCGGCGCCTTCGGTGAGCATGCCGACGATCGCGTGGCCGCCCTCGTGATACGCGGTCCGGCGCCGGTCCTCCGGGGTCATCATCAGCTGCCGCTCGGCGCCGAGGACGATCCGCTCGAGCGCGTCGCTGAAGTCAGATTCGTCGACGACATCGTGGTTCCGCCGAGCCGCCAGCAGCGCGGCCTCGTTGACGAGGTTCGCAAGATCGGCGCCGACCATGCCCGGTGTGGTCGCCGCGATCCGAGTGAGGTCGACGTCGTCGCCGAGAGGCAGACCACGCGCATGCACTTTGAGGATGGCCTCGCGGCCGGCACGGTCCGGCGGCTGCACGGCAACCCTGCGGTCGAACCGACCGGGGCGCAGCAGCGCCTGATCGAGAACGTCGGGCCGGTTGGTCGCGCCGACGACGATCACGCTCGTGGACGAGTCGAAGCCGTCCATCTCGGTCAGGATCTGGTTCAGCGTCTGCTCGCGCTCGTCGTTGCCGCCGCTGAAGCCTGCGACGCCGGATGTGCGTGACCGGCCGATCGCGTCGAGCTCGTCGATGAACACGATCGCGGGGGCGGCCTCCTTCGCCTGTGTGAACAGGTCGCGCACGCGCGAGGCGCCGACGCCGACGATCGCCTCGACGAACTCGGACGCGGCCATCGAGAAGAACGGGACGTCCGCTTCGCCCGCGACCGCCCGCGCAAGCAGCGTCTTGCCCGTGCCCGGCAGGCCCGAAAGCAGTACGCCGTGGGGTATCCGACCGCCGAGCTTTTGGTACTTCTCGGGATGACGCAAGAAGTCGACGACCTCGGCCAGCTCCGCCTTCGCCTCGTCGATCCCGGCGACATCTGCGAACGTGACCCGGTCGCCGGACGGTTCATACCGGCGTGCACGTGAGCGGCCGAACGAGCCCAGGACGTTCTGGACGTTCCCGGCCCGTCGCATCAGCCAGAACAGCAGGCCGACGAAGAGGATCGCCGGCCCGAACCCGAGCAACAGGTTCTGCCACCACGGCGCCCCGGTGTCCAGTGGCTGGGCGTTGACGATCACGCCCTTCCGCTCCAGCAGGCTCGACAGGGCGTCGTTGTTGGCGAACGCCGGAATCTCGGTTCGGAAGCGCGTCGTCGGCTTCGAGCCCGCGTACTGCTCCTTCTCCGTGAACGTGCCCTGGATCGCCGTGCCTTTCGACGTGATGTCCTTCACGTGGCCCGCCCGCACCTGCTGGAGAAAGAACGGGCTGTACGGGACCCTGAGGCGCGACGCGGGCCTGGTCGCGTGCGTGCCCACGTAGAAGTTGAAGGCCAGAACTGCGAGGAGGAAGAGAATCCAGCCGCGGCTCAGGCGAAAGCGCGGCTGCGGGGGGGTCGGCGACGAACCGCGCGGCGCCGACGGGGCGCTCGCGTTCTTGCGCTGGTCCGAGCGCGTTGCGTTCACGGCAGCCGGCTCAGGTTCCCCACGAGCCATGAAGACTAGCTAGGGAACACCTGCGGCCTGCTCAGCGTTTCAAGTAGTGGGCGGCCGATAGTCAGCCGTCCGCTTTACACGAGGAGAAAACATTGACTCAGCATCCCAACCTGCATCTGATCGAGGCACGCTGTTCTTCATGCGGCGTGTCGTTTGACATTCGCTCGACCGCGGAGGCGATCTCGGTCGATGTCTGTTCGAACTGCCATCCGGCTTACACCGGCCGCGCACGCACGGGCACGAGCGGGGACCGCATCGAGCGCTTCGAGCGACGCCGCTCTCTCGCCGCCGCCTAGCCGGGCGTGAAGACCTACATCGCCCTGCTACGCGGGATCAACCTCGGGGCCCGCAACAAGGTCGCCATGGCCGACTTGCGGGCCCTGTTCGACGTGCTCGGCGCCGAGGACGTCGCGACGTACGTCCAGAGCGGAAACGTCGTCTTCAAGAGCTCCGACGGCGCCGAGAAGCTGACCAACGCGATCGAGCGGCGAATCCGCCGCGACCTTGACCTCAGCATTGCGGTCATCGTGCTAACGCGACCGCAGCTGGCAAAAGTGCTGGTCGGCAACCCCTTCGCCAGGGGCAAGAAGGACCCGGCGAAGCTGCACGTCACGTTCCTGGCGGAGAACCCTGCACGCGCCAAGGTGGGCAAGCTCGACGCGGAGCGCGCCGAGCCCGACGAATTCCGGGTCGCCGGGAAGCAGGTCTACCTGCACTGCCCGAACGGCTACGGCAGGTCGAAGCTCACCAACGCCTACTTCGAAAAACAGCTCGGCGTAGCCGCAACGACCCGGAACTGGAGGACTGTGACGAAGCTCGGTGAGCTCACAAGGTCTTGATCTCTCCCGCGCCACGGGCGCGGGATAGCGCTAGTGCAAGAGTTGGGCAGACGTCGACTGCCCGTCGCGCGTGCGCGAGTAACTGCTTCGGAACCGGCTTCCCGTCAACGATCGGGTAGCCCCAGTCGTCGAGGCTGATCAGCTCCGGCAGAACCTCGGCGCAGAGCCCGTGCCCTTCGCATGCGATCGGGTTCAGGCGGAGTGCCTTTTTCATCCGGGGATCCCGGTTGGCAGCAGGAGGCGACCGTCGCCTCTGCAGCGGCCGGTCGCGTGGAGCTCGACCTCGGTCGCGAACACCTCGAGCGCGCTCGCCACGAGCCTCACGGCCCCGTCGGGGTGACGGCAGGCGCCGCGGCCGCGCACCTGCTCGAGCCAGCGAGCAATCTGTGGCACGTCGGCGCGCTCTGCGCGGGCCAGCTGTTCGAAGCCGTCGGCAATCGCGGCGAGCCCGTGGAGACACGGCCCGCATTGGCCGGCACTCTCGCCGGCGAGGTAGCGGACGAGACGCGCCGTCTCCACGAGGCCGCAGATGTGCGCGGGCAACGCGAAGATCGTGCGGGCGCCAAGCGACGCGCCGAGCGGCGCGAGCGCGGAGCCGAGCAACGCCGCTCGTTCCGCGTCGGCAGACGCGACCCAGGTCCCGAAGTAGCCGCCGACGAGATACGCGCCCACCGGCTCGGTGGCGCCGCCTGCCCAGTCGATGAGCTCGCGCACACGCATCCCTAACGCGACCTCATACACCCCCGGCTGTGCGAGGGCGCCCGAGACGGTGACGAGCGCCGACCCCGGCTCCGCGTCGGTGCCGAACTCCCGGAACCACCCCGGCCCGTAACGCGCCACGAGCGCGAGGTGGGCGAGCGTCTCGACGTTCTGCACGAGGGTCGGACGACCGTGCATCCCGCGCTCGAACGGCCGCGGCGGCACGAACGTCGGTTTCGCTTGACCGCCTGAAATCCACGAGAGAAGCGCCGTTTCCTCACCCACGACGAAGCCGTCGGGCGCGGCGGCGATCTGAAAGCGCACGTCGTCGAGACCGTTGCGGGTGCGCTCGTCGAGCGCGTGCGTCAAAGCCGCCCGCTCGTGCACGGCGCTCTGGCCGACCGCGACGATGATGTCGTACACGCCGACCGCATGAGCTGCGAGCTCGGCGCCGTCGAGCACGAGGTGCGGCACGAGCCCGAGCAGCGCCTTGTCCTTGCGGCTCAGGAGCTCACCCTCGGTGCCGTTCGCGACGACGAATTTCCGCCCGCGCTGCGCAGCGACGGCACGCAGCTTCGTCGCCGTCGGAAATCCCGCGCCCCCGCGGCCGGTCAGCCCGCTCGCCTCGACCAGGTCGATCAGCCCCGCGGCGTGGCGCACGGGCGGGTCGCCATACGCGTCTAGATGTTCGTCGAGCGAGACCGGTGCGCGATCGGCGCGTACGCCGGCGAGCAGACGGGGTAACTGCACGAGCGGTGCGAGCTCGGACACGGCCATTCGGCTCATCCGTTCCCGTCCCCGGACGATTGCGCTTGCACCTGACCGGACACGGTGCCGGCCGCTGCGTCGATCCGGAGGTCGAGGACGAGCGTCAACGACCGCGACGCCGCGTCGCGCAGAGCGGCGGTGAGGCGCTGACTGTCGAGCGAGGCGATGCTCCCCGTGTACTCGGACGGAGCACTGGTGGGCCCGAACCGCACGCTGCTCGAACGCATGGCGACGCCGCCTCCCTCGAGCGGTTGGCCCCAAAGATCGAGATGCAGCTCGCCGTCGACACCGCCTCGGGTGAGACCGGTGACGGCGATCGACACGAGGCCGTTCGCATCCGTGCCGGACTCGGCGAAGCGCCCGTCGAGCGGAGCGCTGAACGGCGTCGCCGGCAGCGTGGCCGCGACAGCGGTCGCCGGCGCCGCGGTCCGCGTCGACGCGAGCAGCGTCGTCGGCGTTCCGGAGCGCTTAGCCCAACCCGCCTGCCCGGGCCCGCCGCGGTACCAGACGAGCACGAGCAGCACCAGAACGCCCACCGCACCCGCCGCGCCGATGCGCAGCACCAACCTTCCCTGCGCGGCCACGGCAACCCGCCAGGACACGGCAGCAACGACCGCGATCGTGCAGACGGCCGCGAGCACGACCAGCCAGGACGAGCGGGCGTCGCTGCCGGTCCCGAGCGAGTGCAGGAGCGCAACCGGCCACGATGCGTATGCGAGCCAGTGCACCGCGTGCCAGGTGCGGAAGCCGAGCCGGTTGCGGAACAGGCTGGTCACGATCAGCGCGAGCAACAGGTCGAATGCGACGGCACCGAGACCGAGCCAAACAGGACGGTACGAAGCCACGAACGGGACAAATGCGTCACGGACCCCGATCGGCGTGTAGCCGTCGAGGACGGTCGTCACGACGTGCACGACGACGAACGCGAGCGCAAGCAGCGTCACGTTCCGGTGCAGGCCGGAAACTGCGAAGCGAGGCATCCGCGCCGTGCGAAAGCGCGTCGGCCCCATCACGCCGAGGACGAGCCCGACGGTGAGCAGCAACAGGGCGACCGCGCCGGTCCCCCTCGTCAGGTACCAGTAGGCACTCGCCCCGCTCACGCCGCCAGCACCTCCTCGGCCGGCCAACCGCCGACGCAGACGACGTCGCCCAAGACGCCGACGAGTCGCGCAGGCAAACGCTGCTTCGCAAGCCACTCCGGCGCCGCCTCACCCAGCAGCACTGCGGCCGTGCTCGCGGTGTTCGCGTCCACGCAAGAGGCGGCGGCGACGGTCACCGTGCGCCAGCACGCCGGGGCTGGCAGCCCGGTGCGCGGGTCGAGGATGTGGTGCAGCTCGTGCTCTCCCGCGCGCCAGCGGCGCACCGTCACCCCCGACGTCGCAAGCCCACCGAACGCGAGGCTAACGACCGGACCGGGGCCGTCGAGCGACGCGCGGTGGTCGTCGGCGATCCGCACCGGCCAGCCGCCGGCCGGCGTGGGACCGGCGACGGCGATGTCACCGCCCAGGGAGACGAGAATGCCCGCGCCGGTTCTGTCCGCTGCGGCCTTTGCGGCGCGGTCGGCGGCGAGCGCCTTTGCGGTCGCGCCCAGATCGAGCTCGACGCCAGAGGGGATCCGGATCGAGCGCCGATCCTCGTCCAGCTCGACGAGCCGCCAGCCGGCTGCCGGAGCAAAACGGGCACGCACGGCGTCGGAATCGCGCCCGCGGACGACCCTGAACGTTCGGTCGTAGCCGGCAAGCCGGAGCGCGCGGCCGATGGTGGGGTCGACGAGCCCGCCGCTCGCCGCCGCCGCGCGCAGGGAGACGTGCACGGCCTCGAAGAGATAGCTGCTGACCCCGACCGGCCGGCCCCCCGCGCGGTTCAGGCTCGCGAGCTCGGAGTCGTCACGGAAACGACTGCAGGCGCGATCGACGGCGTCGAGCTCGCGGAGGAGCTCCGTCGCGGCTTGGGCGAGCGCGGCATCGTCGCTCGACCAGAGCAAGGCAGTCGAGCCGAGCGCCGCCAGCTCGACGGACGCCGCCATCAGGAGCTGCCCGAAGAAGCCACCGGCGGTGCAGCCGACTGCGTCGGCGCCTGCGACGGCGCCGGGATCTGGGCCGAGCTCGGCGCCGGAGTCGGCACCGGTGTGGGCACCGTCGTCACCGCCCGTCGCGTGGACTGCGTTCCGACGTGGGCCGCCTTCCGCAAGTGCGTCGACGCTGCGGCCAACCCGGCGAAGGCACCGCTCAACAGCGCAGCGCCGAGCAGCGCGAAGCGCGTCACCCTGCGGACGCGCGCGACGCCCGCATCGCGGGTCGCGGGCCCGGAACCAAGCTCATTCGACATAGAGCGCAGTTCAGCAGCACAAGATAAGCGCTTGATGAAGCCTTCCTAAGAATGACCTGAAACCGATAACCCGGGCGCTTCCTCCGGGCTATTGTCCTCGGCGACATGCAAGGAAGGCACCGACGTTCGGGATCGCGGCGTTGGCACGCCGTTGCGCGCGCCTGGGGGCCACCGGGGAACGAACGGCTGACGACATCGGTCGGGCTCGTTCTCCTCGTCCTGCTCGGTTTGGAGGCGTTGACCACGCTGTCCCTGCGCTCGTACCTGTCCGTGCACATCTTTCTCGGGCTCCTGTTGCTGCCTCCGATCGCGCTCAAGCTCGCGACCACGGGCTGGCGGTTCATGCGCTACTACATGGGCAACGAGCCGTACAGGCGGGAAGGGCCGCCGCGGCTTCTGCTCCGGTTGCTGGCGCCATTCCTGGTCGCTTCGACGCTATCGCTCTTCGGAAGCGGCGTCGCGCTGATCATCGTCGGGCACGGCGGATGGTTGAAAGGCTTGCACGGGCTCAGCTTCGCCGTCTGGGGGGCGCTGATGTCCGTCCACGTCCTCGCCTATCTCATGCGCACGCTGCGGGTGGGCCCCGAAGACTGGCGCGTCCACGCAGAGGGCGTTGTCGCGGGAGCGCGCAGCCGGCGTGCTGCGCTCAGCGGCGCCCTCCTCGCCGGCGTGATTCTCGCCGTTGCCACCTACCCGGCCTGGCGGAGCTTCCACCGAGAGCACGGACACGACGAGGGTCTTGCAACGCGTTCCCACCTCCGCGGCTAGCGGCGTCGCGACCAGCGACTACCATCGCCGGGGCATTGGCACAGAGACGTCACGAGGTTTCCGATCGCGTCAGGGTGCGGCGCAACCCGACGAGAGGGCATTACGACCGGGTGTCGATCGACGACGTCCTGAGCCGCGGCCTGCTGGCCCACGTGGCGTTCCTCGACGGGCGGGATCCCTGTTGCATCCCGATGCTCTACGCGCAACTCGGCGACAAGCTCTACATCCACGGCTCGACCGCGAGCCGTGCGATCCGCACCCTGGCCGACGGAGCGGCCGCTTGCGTGACGGTGACGATCGTCCAGGGCCTCGTCCTCGCTCGCTCGACCTACGAGCACTCGGCGAACTACGAGGCGGTGATGGTGTTTGGGACCTTCGAGCGCATCGACGACGAGGCCGAACGGCTGGCCGCCTTCGAATCGTTCACCGAAAGGCTGCTGCCGGGGAGGTGGGAAGAAGCTCGAAAGCCAAACGCGCAGGAGCTCAAGGCGACGGCGATTCTCGCCATGGAGATCGACGAGGCCTCGGCCAAAGTCCGAACCGGGCCTCCTGACGACGACGAATCCGCGGACGCCGACCTCGAGATCTGGGCCGGAGTCGTCCCGATCGTCAGCTCATTCGGCACGCCTGTCCCCTCGCCCGGCCTGAGGCCGGAGATCCCGCTCTCTCCGAGCGTGCGCAAGCTGCTCGAGAACGAAACCGCGAGCTAGAGCGCTTACCGCGTGATCGTTACCGGCACGCCAGGAGTGATACGGCGTGCCAGCCAGCGTACTGCGCCCGTGTCCAGCCGCACACAGCCGTGGGAGACCGCGGTGCCGGGCGTGCCGCCGATGTTCTGCAAGCCGTGCAGGGCGATCTGCCCCGGCCCGCCGGCGAACTCCTGGAACACGTTCGAGCGGGCGCTCAAGGCGAGCGCAAAGGGCGCACCGACCGCGTTCGCCGGCAACTTGATCGACTCCTCGACGAAGAACTCGCCGAGCGGGGTCGGTGTCGAGGGCTTACCGACGACCGCCTCGAAGATTCGGATGCGACGGCCGTGGCGGTAGACGACCACCCGCCGCGAGGACGTAACGACCACGATGTGCCAGCTCGTCTGGAACGAGACCGTTGCGCGTCGCGTGATCCAGCCCTTTCTCCCGTTCGGGCGCCCGGGGAGCCTGACAAGGAGCCAGCGATGCCCGTTGATCGTCTTGTGCCGGAGCACGGGAAGCACGGTCCGTTGCTCGGTGATCGGGCGTCTCGCCGACACGCGTGCGAGCAGCGCCGAGCCCTCATCCGGCTTCGACATCGCCTTGTGCGGGCTGTACAGAGCAACCAGGTCCTGGGTCGGCTTCACAACCGAGCGAGCGCTTGTCGGCGCAGCTATCCAGGTGGCTGCAACGAGCGCGAACCCCGCAAGGAGCGTGAGGCGAACGCGCTGGGCAGGGGCCGGCCACGAGTGGACGGCGACACCGTCCACTCGTGGCCGATCTCTCAAGCGGTTCGTCCTCAACCAGTGAGGCCGAAACGATGCACTGGCGGCTTGGGCTTCTGCCTCGCGGCAGGCGGCTTCTTCTTTGCCGGCGGCGGCGGCTTGACCACTGGCGGCGGCGGGCCGGCAACCGGCGTCTGAGAGCAGGTCGGCTTGTTGACGACGTCGTGGATGAACGTGACGTCGGCGTTGCGCGCCAGGACCCTGCCGTCAACGGTGATGTGCTCCGTCAGCGTGATCTGGGTCAGGGCCAGGATCGTCCCAACGAAGTTCTTGTCCGTGTTCTTCAGGAACGCCGAGTTGACCTTCCAGAAGACGTTGCACGGCTGGGCGCCATTCCTGTAAGCGATCGTGGAGGTCGGGTCGACGGTCAGGTTTCCGCTGCTTGCGGCCTGGAAGATGAAGACGGAGTTCGGGTCGCCGCCTCCGTCGAGCGTCAGCGCGACCGGGCCGCTGATCAGGATGTCTGAGGTGGAGTTGTAGACGCCCGGACCGAGCGTCCTGCCGGCGAGGTTGGCCCCGGTGATCGTCGGCTGGTTCGGCGCTTGCGCCTCGGCGAAGCCGTACGCGGTGAGGAGGCTCGCCTGGGCAGCCGCCAGTTGAGGGGAGCCGGCTCCATAGGCGGCGAATCCGGGATGGGTCACGCCGGACCCGATCGAAGTCGACGAGCCGATGTTTCCGTGGACAACGGTGTTCGCGCCGGCATTGGTCATCGCGGCAAACGAGAGGGCGCCGAAAGAGTCTGCGTTTCCGAGGTCGACCGTTGGCTGCGCAGACAGCGCGCTGCCTGCGAACGCGAGCGTCACCAGCATCGCGAGCAAGAGCAGCCCAAGGGCCGGCGGTCCGAGAGAGCGCGAGCCCGTCGCGCCCGAGCGGTACTTGAAGAGCTTCATGTTCGATCCTTCCATCAGCGTGCGGTCGTCGCCAACCACGAACTTTCAGATCGACGACCTTTTCCGGCCTGTTTGCTGAGGACGGATCCTTCCGGCGAGCCCGCCTACGTTGTGGGCTCCACAACAAATCTGTTCGGCACGCCGTTCGCGTTTGGAAGTCGGAGTCCCTCGATCGAGGGACTGTCGCGTCGGACGCGCCGTGCATAGCCTACCTGTGATGCTCGGCGCCCGAATCCGGGCCGCCGGACGGGCTTGCGCTCAGTCGCCCCTGCTCCGCAAGGGCGCCCGGCTCAGGTTGACGCGACCGATCGCGTTGCCGTAACCGGCGCAGAACCACATGTTCCCGTCCGGCCCGGCGGTGATCCCGAAGGGATATGGGCTCGTCGGGAGGCGCTCCGCATCGACGGTGCCGTCGAGCCGGATCGATCCGACGTCGCCGCTGTCGTTCTCCGTGAACCACATGCGGTCGCCTCTCGGGTCGGCGAAGATTCCGTCGATCCCGAACTCACCCGACACCGGATACTCGGTAATCGTTCCGGTGGGCGTGATCTTCCCGATGTGGCGGCCGGCCAACTCGGTGAACCACACATTCCCGTCGGGACCGGGGTTGAGGTCCCAGGGCAACGCCCCGTCGGTCTGCAGGGGGTACTCCACAAGCTTGGGCGGATTGCCGGGAGTGAGCCGGACGATCTTGTTGCCGAGCTCCTCCGTGAACCAGATCTTGCCGCTACGCCCGGTCGTGATGTTCGTGGGCAGCGTGCCCTCTCCAACCGGGAACTCGAGCACCTCGCCCGACGGGTAGATGACTCCGACCTGATCGACGTTCTCCTCGGTGAACCAGAGGCTTCCGTCGCGCAGGGCCGTGATGTCCCAGGGCTGAGCGTTCTCGGACAGGCCGCCGTACTCCGTCACCTTGCCGTACGGCGTGATCTTCCCGATCAGGTCGGAGAAGCGCTCCGTGAACCAGAGGTTGCCGTCGGCCCCCACCGTGATGCCGTACGGGCCGCTTCCAGGATCGGGAAGCGGGAACTCCTTGAGGTAGCCGTCCCTCGTGATGCGCCCGATCACTCCGCGGTCGGACTCGGTGAACCAGAGCGCCCCGTCCGGGCCCGTGACGATCGTGTACGGACGGCTGTCCTGGACCGGAAGCGGGAACTCGGTGATCGTGCCGGGAACCGCACGGCTGGACGGAGCGGCGCCCGCCGAACCGACGAGCGGCAGCGCGAGGGCGAAACCCACAAGCATCCAGATGGTGCAGAGCCTCAACATGCGGCACCCTCGGCGTCGATTACCCCGCGGAATCTAGCGGACGAGCTCCAAGATTCCTAACGGGGCGGAACGAGCACGACCGGGACTCGCACCTCGTGCGGCGGCTTGCCGGCACCGGCGGCATCGTCGTCCGAGACGACGATCGTCCCGCGACGGGCGCTGTCGCCGCGGAAGCGCACGTCCACCGAGAACGTTCCCCGGCAGCCAGTCCCGCAGGTCGCGGTCGTGAACGTGCTGCCGATGACGTGCCCGCCAGCGTCGAGCACCTTCACGGTCACGTTCGCCTCGAAGACGTTTGCGCTCCCCGAGACGGTCACGGGGCTCGTCACGCGCGATCCCGACGCCGGCTGCGAGACGACGATCGCCGGGAGGAGGTCCTTGTAGTCGGCGCGGCCGACCGGGTGGGAGAGGACGATGCCTTCGCTCGAGAAGACCTTCACGGGCGTGCCGTCGAGCCTGAAGCTGACCTTCTGCACGGTGGGGAACTGCGTCAGCGTGTAGACGACCTCGCCGAGGCGCGCCTGCATCGAGAGGGAGCCGCCGCCGGACTCGTACTCCGAGGTGAGGTCGATGATCGCAACCCCCCGGTCGATCGAGATTCCGAGGAGCCGCGTGCCGGCCGGGATCGCGCTGCGGATGCCGGACGCAGTCTCGGCCTCGGTCGGCCCGGCCAGGAGCGCTTCGATCGCGGCGGTCGCGACGCGGGGCGTTGCCGAGTGTGTCCGCCGGACGCTGACGAGCTGCTCGCCGCGCGCGAACCAGACTTCGAGGGAGGCCGGGGCCGGGAGTGTCGAGTCCGAGCCGGTGGTCGAGCCTGCGGTCGAGCCGGCCGGTTTCGGCGCCGGCCCGAGCGAGACAGGGCTCTGCGGCTCACGGCTGGCGTAGATGACGCCGACGGAGCCGCCGAGCACGACCAGGCTGGCGAGTATGAGTGCGATCTTCACGAGTTCACTCCTTCTCCATTGTCGCCGCGGAGCCTGCGCCGCAGGTCGCGCATCGGCGTGAACGTCACCCGGCGGCCGGCGGCGACGAAGAGCCCGGGCCGCTCGAGCTGCGCGTGGGCGAGTCTCCTCTTGCGGATCGTGATCGTTCGGCCGCCTCCGATTCTCCGGACGGTGACTCTCCGGCCCGAGGCGGTCACGAGGATGTCGCCCTCGAGGTCCTCGAGCGTGAGGTGACTTGGGGCCGGGAACCTTGTGATGAGCTCCCCGGAGTCCGTGTCGTACACCTCGACGGCGTGCTTCTTCCGCACCGCCAGGCGATTGCCCGACAGGGCGGCTGCCGTCGCGCTCAGGGCGAAGTCGCGCAGCACGAGCCCGTTCTTCGTGTACAGCCTGATACCGGTCTCCGTGCGCACAGCGATCCTCCCCGCATCAACGGCGAGCACGGTCAGCTCCCCGTCCGCCCGCGCGACGCGCGAGCATCCGGAATGCGGCGGGGTTTCGTACGGGCAGCGTCCGTGACCGCCGATGCGCCAGACGGTCGCGGCGATGACGTCACCCGACTTGCGGCCCGGTGGGCACGGAGGATCGCCGCCCTCGCCCTCCTCGCAGCGCCGGTCGACGGTGAAGGCAAGCATCGTGCCGTCCCCGACCGGCGCATCGGCGAAGTCGCCGGCTCCGCTGTCGGTGTTGGAAGTCTCATAGGCGACCTCGACCGGCTTGTGGCGCGTGAGCGTTGCGGACGTCACGTACGTCTCGGTGTAATTCCCGCCGGCCAGGTGCAGCCAGGTCACGCGCCTGCCCGCGAGCCCCACACCCTCCGTTATCTCGATGTTGCTGTCCTCATAGGCGCAGGGCCGCTGAACACGAACGACGCGTTGGCGCGCCGGCTCCCAGACCTCGATGCTCGCGCAGTGGCCCCCGTAGCCCGCTACGACCGCGACTCGCCCGCCGTCGGCCGCAATCCCCACGCTCGATGTCGGAGCTGCGACACGGAAGGTCGACGGCGAAACGGTCTCCGATTGCAACGGCGCAGCCGGGCGCCTGCCGAGCCGCGCCGAGGTTGCTCCGCGAGGACGCCAGCTCGGCTGCCGGTTGTCGCTTCCCCACGGAGAGGGGATCAGCCTCGTGATCCGCCGCGACGAGGAGCCGTCCCGAGCGACGACTAGGAGGTCGTGGTAGATCGCGTCGACGGGAAAGCTCTGCGCGGCGATCCAGTTCCCGTCCCGCGACCATGCCGGGGAGTCGATCCGCCCGGCGCCTTTCGGGGTGATGTCGAGCAGGCCCCGGCCCGCTGCGGAACCGACACGGAGGCGTCCGTTCTGGTCGACGCCCGCGAACCGACTTCCATCCGGTGACCAGACGGCGGTGAGTGGGACCCGCACGAGACGCCGCAGGCCCCGGCCGTCAGAGCGGATGACGAAGGTGCCCAGGTAGGTGGAGTACGTGATCTCGCCGCTCGGCAGCCACGTGAGGCGGACGCCGCCGTAGGGGACGTTGCGCCGGATCGTCCTGAGGCCGTGGCCGTCACTGCCGACGATCGTGAGATTGCTCCGCTCACCGACCGAGTGCCAGAAGACGAGCTGCGTCCCGTCCGGCGACCACGCAGGCTCGAAGTTCTTGCCCCGGACGACGATCCGCCTGTTGCCGTCGACATCGGCCGTCACGAGTGGTTCCGTGTCTCCCCTGCCCGACCGCGTATACGCGAGCCGGCGCGAGTCGGGAGCCCAGACCGGGGTGTCTGCTTCCGGGGCCAGCTTGCGCTGCCGGCTCCCGTCGGCGCTCATCAGCCAGAGCCTCTGCGACGAGTATTCATCCTCTCCGCGGGAGAACACGATCCACCGCCCGTCCCGCGAGAAGAGTGGGGCCGTGTCCTGAAGCCGGTTGCGCGTGAGCTGGCCCAGCCGCGACCCATCGGCCCGGACCGAGTAGATCTCGAAGTTGCCGCTGCGCTCGCTCGCGAACACGATCGTGCCCTCCGGCCCCGCGGCGGCAGCGCCACCCGCCGGACCGGCCGCGCCGGCCAGGAGGGCGGCAGCCGAAACGGCAAGGACAATCGCTGCCAGGCGTCTCATCACGGTGCCGTCGGCGCGAAGGCCGCCCCGTCGGCATGGAGCCGCGTCTGGCACGACGAGTTTCGCCGGCAGGAGGTGGTGGTGCCGCCCCAGACGATCAGCTCGCGCCCCGTCCACACGACGGTCGGGTCTACCCGTGGGGGCAAGAGCGACGGTGGGAGCGCCGACCAGCGGTTTCCGATCGGGTCGTAGCTCAGCCCATGGCGCGCGGTCACCGTCGCGCCGGGGAAGGTCTGCCCACCCCATACGAGCAGCCGCCTGCCGGTCCACACTGCCGCGGCGCCCGCGCGCCCGGCGGTCGGAGGCAAGCGCCGCGAGTGATTCGTGGCAGGGTCGTACGCGAACCCGGCGGTCGAGAGCCCGGTGGCCCGCGCCCCGCCCGCGACGAGCACCTCGCGCCCGTCCCAGATGGCGTACGCGCCGCCGGGAGCCGTGGTGGAGGCGATCCGGTGCCAGGTGTTGGTCGCCGGGTCGTAGGCCGCGCCCGCGACTGTCTTCCCCTCGGGATCCTGCCCCGGGAAGACGACGAGCTCCTGTCCGGTCCACGCTCCGACCGGCGACTGCTGGCCGCCGACGGGCGGGAGCGCGATCTTCCGCCAGGAGTCCGTGGACGGGTTGTAGGCCGCGCCGTCGGAGCTGACGTCGCCGCAGCAACCGCCGCCCCACTCGATCAGCTCGTGGCCCGTCCAGACGACGATCCCTCCGCGGCCGGCCGGCGCGGCGGGCAGTTTCCGCCAGCGGTCGACCGCCGGGTCGAAGGCCTGGTTGACGTCGCCCCAGACGAGCATTTCCTTGCCCGTCCAGACGGCGTCCCAGTTCCCTGGATAGCCCGGTGCCGAAAGAGGAGCAGCCAGCCGGCGCCACGTGTTCGCGGCGGGGTCGTAGGCGGCGGAGACGTTCGTCGAGCCGAGGATCTCACCGGTCGAGCCGAGCTTCTCGACGCGGCCGAAGACGATCATCTCCTTGCCCGTCCAGACGCTCAGGCGCAGGTCGGGCGCCGCGATCGGGGCCGGCGGCAGCTCTCGCCACGTTCCGGTCACGGACGGGACGCTCGGCGCGAGGTCCTTGTAGTCACTTCGACCGACCGGGTGGTCGAGCACGATCCCTTCGCCGGAGAAGACGTTCACCGCGGCGCCGTCGAGCTTGAAGCGAACGGCCTTCACCGTCGGGAACTGGGTCATCGTGTAGACGACCTGGCCGAGGCGCATCTGCATCGAGAGCGAACCGCCCCCTGACTGGTACTCCGAAGTGAGGTCGACCGTCGCAACGCCCTTCGCGATCGCGATGCCGAGGAGTCGCGTGCCTTTCGGCACGGCCGTCGTCACACCCGACGCGCGCTCGGCCCGGGTCGGGCCGGCGACGAGCGCGTTGATCGCAGCGGTCGCCACCTCCAGGGTCGGCGGGTGCGTCCGCGCGACCGGCGCGAGACTCTCGGCGCGCGAGAACCAGACCTCGAACGACGGCTGTCCCGGAAGCGTGCTCGCGATCTGCGAGTTCGCCACCGTCGGCGGCGCGCCGAGCGAGACCACGCCCCCGTTGTCTCGGGTGGCGAGGACGGTTCCGACCGAGCCGGCAAGGACGACGAGGCCGGCGAAGACGAGCGCGATCCTCACGAGGGTCTCCGCCCGCGACTGACGACGAGGTTGACCTTGCCGCCGCCCGGCAACACCGTGCCGGGCTTGGGCTTCTCCGAGATCACGCGGCCTTTCTTGACGGTCTTCGAGCAGGCGCGCCGGATCTTCCCGACGCGGCAATTGGCGCGCGCGATCGTCCGTTTGGCGACCGGCAGCCTCTTTCCTTCGACGTTCTGCACCGTGCAGAGACCTGGTGTGTTGATGAGAACAGAGACGGTGTTCGCGCGGCTGTTCGCGGTCGCCAGGTCCGGCTTGCCGTCGCCGTTCAGGTCGCCGATAGCGACCTCATTAGCGCCGCGTCCGGTCGCGTAGTCGAGCTTGGGCTGGAACCTACCGTCGCCCCTGTTGGCGAGCACCGAGACGGTGTTCGTCGGGTGGCCGTTCGCGGTCGCGAGGTCGGGCTTGCCGTCGCCGTTCAGGTCTCCAATCGCAACCGAGTAAGGAAAGAGTGCGGTTCGATAGTCGCGGCTGCCCCGGAAGCTCCCGTCGCCCCTGTTCAGGAGCACGGAGACGGTGCTCGCGCCACTTGTGGTCGCCAGATCCGGCTTGCCGTCGCCGTTCAGGTCGCCGACTGCGACCGAGCCAGCGCCGAGCCCGGTTCCATAGTCCCGCTTGGCCTGGAAGCTGCCGCCGCCCCTGTTCAGAAGGACGGAGAGGGTGTCGTCCGAGCCGTTGCCGGTCACCAGGTCCGGCTGGCCGTCGCCGTTCAGGTCGCTGATCATGACCGAGTAAGGGCCGTTTCCGACCAGGTAGTCGTGCTTAGCCTGAAAGGTGCCATCACCGCTATTCAGGAGCACGGAAACCGTGTCCGCGCCGTCGTTTGCGGTCGCCAGGTCCGGTCGGCCGTCGGCGTTCAGGTCACCGATCCTGACTGACGCCGGTTGGCCGCCGACTGCATACTCGACATGACGTCGGAACGTGCCGTCGCCGCGGTTGATGAGCACCGAAACGGTGCCGGAGTCGAGGTCGTTCGTAATCGCCAGGTCCGGCTTGCCGTCGCCGTTCAGGTCGCCGATCGCGACCGCGATAGCGTTTGGTCGGGTTCCGTAGTCGCGCTTGGCCTCGAAGCTGCCGTCGCCCTTGTTCAGGAGCACGGAGACGGTGCCAACGACGTTGGCGCTCACGAGGTCCGGCTTGCCGTCAGCGTTCAGGTCGCCGATTGCAACCGAGTCAGGCTCGCGTCCGGTTGGATAGCTCCTAGCAGCGGCGAACGAAGACGCCGAGCCGGCGAACAATGCAGCGGCGCCGAGCAGGCCGGCGAGAACGAGCAAGCTTGCGAGTACGACGAGCTTCCTCATCTACCGAAGCCAATCTCGTTGAAGGGGACAAAGCGGACCCGGCCCCGGCGCCGCACCTGATATGAGTAGAGGAGTCCGAAGGGCTCGATCTGCGCGAGCACGGGCTCGACGCCGTAGCGCGATCTGGGCACCGGCGCGGCGAAGGTCCTCTGCCGACCGTCTGCGAGCCGCTGCACGTGCACGACGCGGCCCACTGTGTAGACGAGGAGCCCACGCTCGACGTCGGCGGGAATCGCGCCCTTAGGCGCGCGCAGCACCCGCTTCTGCGCGCCCGAGACCGGGTCGTAGACGCGCCATTGAAGGCCGGAGACGCGGTCGAGGACGACGAGCTCCGAGGCGTCGAGCACTGCGACGCGCTCGTAGCTGTGCCGGAAGGGGAATGCGCGCACGAGGTTCCCGTCGGAGCCACGACGGATCTCGAGCGACCCGTCGGCGCGCTGGACGAGGATGCGCCCGGCCGCCACTGCTAGCACCGTCAGCTCATCCGGGCTGGCCACGAGGAGCTGCTTGCGCCGGCCGACGATGCGCCAAAGGTTCTCGTTGTAGATGTGATAACCCGGCGGAGTGCCCGGAGGGCAGGAGTCGTTGTATTGGTCCTTCTCGCACTCCGACCAGGTGTTGAAGACGAGCAGCGAACCGTCGCCGTAGATGTTGCCGACCCAGTCGCCAACACCGTCGTCGGTGCCATGGACCCTGAATCCCGTGAGCGGGGTAATCGACCGCGGTCTTCCAATCGTCGCCGTGACGAGCCGCGACTCGGATTCGTTTCCAGCGTCGTACGGCACCCACGCGATGCGACGCCCCGCAACTCCCTGGGCAAGGATGAAACTATTGCCCTCATCACACGCTCTCCGCGCCAAGAGCGTGGATGACTGCCGCACGGGATTCCACGCGAAGAACCAATAGTCACGTTTCCCGCAGGCCGTCGTAACGGCAACCGACCCGTCAGCGGCGAGTCCGGACACGGGAGCGGCTAGCCGCAGGACGCGCTTGCCCGACCCTGACGTCGGCTGCGCCGCGGTCGCGCCCAGGAGAGCCACGGCCGCAGCGAACACGAGTGTGAGGAGTCTTGGAACGCGCATGGTCAACGCCTGCGCCCGCTGCTGACGACGAGGGTGACCCTGCCGTCGCCCGGCAGCACCGTGCCGGGCTTGGGCTTCTCCGAGATCACGCGACCCCTCTTGACGGTGTTCGAGGAGGCGCGAAGGATCTTTCCGACGCGGCAGTTGGCGCGCATGATCGTCCGCTTCGCGGCCGCCAATTTCTGTCGCTTGACGTCCTGCACCGAGCAGAGGCCCGGCGTATTGAGGAGTACCGAGACGGTGTTGGCGACTTCGTTCGCGGTCGCAAGGTCCGGCTTGCCGTCGGCGTTCAGGTCACCGATCGCGACGGAAACCGGGCTCCTTCCCGTCGCGTACTCGAGCTTGGCCTGGAAGCTGCCATCGCCCTTGTTCAGGAGCACGGCGACGGTATTCGAACCACCCTCGCCCGCGATCTCCCGGTTCGCGGTCGCAAGGTCCGGCTTGCCGTCGCCGTCGACGTCGCCAATCGCGACTGACCAGGGGATGCGTCCGGTTCGATAGTCGAGCTTGGCCTGGAAGCTGCCGTCGGCCCTGTTCAGGATCACGGAGACGGTGTTTGCGTCGAAGTTCGCGGTCGCCAGGTCCGGCTTTAGGTCGCCGTTCAGGTCGCCGATGGCGACCGAGAACGGCCCGCTTCCGGTTCGATAGTCGCGCTTGGCGCGGAAGCTGCCGTCGCCCCCATTGGTGAGCACCGAGACGGTGTCCGCGCCCTCGTTCGCGGTCGCCAGGTCCGGTTTGCCGTCGCCGTTCAGGTCGCCGATCGCGATCGAGTAAGGCCCGCGTCCCGTCGCGTACTCGAGGTTGGCCTGGAAGCTGCCGTCACCTCTGTTCAGGAGCACGGAGACGGTGTTTGCGTCGACGTTCGCGGTCGCCAGGTCCGGCTTGCCGTCGCCGTTCAGGTCGTCGATCGCGACCGCCTCGGGGACGCGTCCGGTTGCGTAGTCGGTCTTGGCCTGGAAGCTGCCGTCGCCCCTGTTCAGGAGCACCGAGACGGTGTTTGCGTCGACGTTCGCGGTCGCCAGGTCCGGGCTGCCGTTGCCGTTCACGTCGCCGATGGCGAGTGTGGGGAAACTTCCGGTTACGTAGTCGAGCTTGGCCTGGAAGCTGCCGTCGCCCCTGTTGAAACGCACGGAGACGCTGTTCGAGAGGGCATTCGCCGTTGCCAGGTCCGGCTTGCCGTCGCCGTTCAGGTCGCCGATCACGACCGAGAAAGGGGCACGTCCGGTTGGGTAGTTCCGAGCGGTGGCGAACGAAGGTGCCGAGCTGGCGAACAGCGCCACGACGCCGAGCGAGCCCGCGAGAACCAGCCCGCTTGTGAGTGCGACGAGCAACTTCACGAGGCCCTCCGTCCGCGGCTGACGACGAGGTTGACCTTGCCGCGGTTCGGCAGCACCGTGCCGGGCCTCGGTCGCTGTGAGCTGACTCGGCCCTTCCTGACCGTTGTCGAGTAGGCGCGGCGGATCTTCCCGACGCGGCAATGGGCGCGCGCGATCGCTCGCTTTGCAGCCGGCAGCGCCTTCTTCCTCACCTGCGGCACCCTGCAGTTGACCATCGTGTTGGCGAGGACCGAAACGGCGTTCTCTCCCTCGTCTGCGCTGGCCAGGTCCGGCTTGCCGTCGCCGTTCAGGTCGCCGATCGCGATGCCATCAGGTTGGAGCCCCGTTCGAAACTCGGTCCTCGACCCGAAGCGGGAGTCGCCGCGATTGGAGAGCACGGTGATGGTGTTGCTGCCGCCGTTCGCCGTCGCAACGTCCAGCTTGCGGTCGCCGTTCAGATCGACGAGCGCGATCGAAGCTGGGACGCGGTCGACCTCGGAATCAACCTTGGCCGAGAAGCTTCCATCGCCTCTGCCAAGGAGAATCGAGACTGTGCTCACTTCGGCGTTCGCCGTTGCCAGGTCCGCTTTGCCGTCTCCGTTCAGGTCGCCGACCGCCACCGAGTCAGGGTTGGATCCGGTTTCGTAGTCGACCTTCGGCTGGAAACTCCCATCGCCCCTGTTGAGAAAGATCGAGACGGAGCTCGCGAACCTGTTCGCCGTCGCCAGGTCCGCTTTGCCGTCTCCGTTCAGGTCGCCGATCGCAACCGACTCGGGAAGCGATCCCGTGTCGTAGTCGACGTGGGGCTGCAAAGTGCCGTCACCCATGTTGAGGAGCACCGAGACTGCCTCGTGTCCCTCTTCTGCGGTGGCCACGTCGAGCTTGCCGTCACCGTTGAGGTCGCCGATCGCGACCGACGTCGGCCGGAGGCCCGTCGGATAATCGACCTTCGCCGCGAAGGTCCCGTCGCCCCGGTTGAGAAGCACCGCGACGTTGCTCGTGGGGAAGCGGCCGGTCATCGCCCAGTTCGCCGTGACCAGGTCGCCCTTGCCGTCGCCGTTTAGATCGCCGATCGCGACCGACGGAGGGTTGTTGCCCGATCCGTAGTCGACCTTGGGGCGCAGGGCGCCTGCACCGCCGTTCAGCAGCACCGAGACGGTCCCCGCTGTGCTGTTCGCGGTCGCGAGATCGGGTTTCCGGTCACCGTTCAGGTCGCCGATCGCGACCGAAACGGGGGCGTTTCCGGTCGGGTAGGTCCTCGGGGCCCCGAATGAAGGCGCCGACCCGGCTGACGAGGCGGCGAGACAAAGGGTGCCGCCGAGAACGAGGATGCCGCTGAGAACGACGTTCTTCATGGAGTTCCTCTCAGTGAGAAGCGGCTGATGACGACGCCGGTTGTCGGGTCCGGATGACGCACCCATCGTGCTCGCCGCGCGAAACGCTCCGGTCACGGGCTTGTAACAGTCCTGTCACAGTCGAAGCGTGAAGCGGGCGCCCTTCCCCTGTGCGCTCCAGACCTCGATCCGCCCGCCGAGCAGGCGTGCGTTCTCCTGCGCGATCGCGAGGCCGAGCCCGGTTCCACCGCTCGAACGGGCAGGATCGGCTTTGTAGAAGCGCTCGAAGAGATGCGGCAGGTGCTCCGGCGCGATCCCCGGGCCTTCGTCGGCCACTTCGACGAAGGGGCCGTTGCCGTCGCGGCCGACGCGAACGGAGGCTCCATCGCTGCCGTGCTCGAGAGCGTTGCCGACGAGATTGGCGACGATCCCCTCGAGCCGGCGCGGGTCGCTCGTGATCACGACCTCTTGCGCATCGAGGCGGACACGGCCGTTCCAGCCCCGCGCGGCCACGGTGGCTGCAACGAGCGCGGCGAGGTCGACGGTCTCGGCCTGGATGCTTTCCCGGCCCGCATCGAAGCGCGAGATCGCCATCAGGTTCTCGACCAGCCGCCGCAGACGCCCGACGTCCGCGATCAAAAGCTCGGCGGGCCGCCGGGACTCGACCGGCATCCTTTCGAGATGCTCCGCGAGCAGCGAAGCCTCGCCGACGAGCGCTGTCAGGGGTGTACGCAGCTCGTGGGCGACGTCGGCGGTGAAGCGCCGCTCGCGAGCCTGGGCGGCGGACAGGGCCGAGATCTTCGCCTCGAGCGCGGCGGCCATCTCGTTGAAGGATTGCGCCCAGCTGCCGAACTCGTCCCGACCTTCGACCGGCAGCCGTGTCTCGAGCAGCCCCTCGGCGAGCAAGCGTGCGGCGTCGCTTGCGCGCCCGACCGGCCGCAGCGTGCTGCGCGCGAGGAGCGCGCCGGCGAATGCTGCGAGGACCATCAGGATCCCGACCCCCACGAGCAGGATGTTTCGGAGCTGCGCGAGCTCGTGGCGGAGGTCCTGCTCCGAGAAGAAGTAGTAGAGCTCCGTGCCGCTCCCGGCAGGCCCGCCGACGATGAGGTAGTGCGTGCCTGCGACCGTCCTGCGCGCGTAGCCGAGCTTGCCTTCTTGGACGAGCCGCCGTAGACCTGTGGGCACCGAGCGGACGTCGACGGAGAAGCTGAACGGGTAAGCGTTGCCGCGGTAGACCAAGACGGTTTGGAAATCACCGCGGCGCAGATAGGCCTTGCGCAATGCGTCCGGGCCTCCTTTCTGGAGGTATCCCGGAGCGATGACGAGATTCCGGCGAGACTGGCTGACGGCCGTGTTGACCGAGTCCGCCAGCAGGTTGTGCCGGACGACGACGTACGACCCGGCGGCGAGGACTGCGGCCGAGGCGCCGACCGCGAGCGTGAACGCGATCGTCAGCCGGCGGCGGAGGCCTCCCGACGAGATCCGTCCGGCCATCAGTCCGGGTTGAGGCGGTAGCCGACGCCGCGCACGGTGTGGATCAGCTTCGGCTGCTTCGGGTCGTCCTCGATCTTGGCCCGCAACCTCTGGACCGCCACGTCGACGAGCCGCGAGTCGCCGAGGTAGTCGTAGTTCCAGACCAGCTCCAGCAGCAGCTCTCGGGTGAAGACCTGCTTCGGTCGCCTGGCGAGCTCCAGCAGCAGGCGAAACTCCGTCGCCGTGAGCGGAACCTCCTCGCCGCCCCGCCGGACGCTGAACGAGCCCGGGTCGATCTCCAGATCGTCGATTGCGATCGTGCCGTCGGTCGGCCCGGCCGTGGCCCGGCGAAGCACGGCCTTGATCCTCGCAACGAGCTCGGGCAGCTCGAACGGCTTCGTCACGTAGTCGTCGGCCCCGAGCTCGAGCCCGACGATGACGTCGTGCAGCTCGCTGCGCGCCGTCAGCATGACGACCGGCGCCTGGCTCTCACTCCGGATCTCCTTCAAGACCTCGAAGCCGTCGAGCGACGGGAGCATCACGTCGAGCACGACGAGGTCGAACGTGCCCTGCCGGAAGCGAATGAGCGCGTCGCGACCGTCCCCCGTCGCCGTGATGCGAAAGCCGGCCTGCTCGAGGCCGAGGGTCGCGATCTCGCGGATGGAGGCATCGTCCTCCACCAGCAAGAGATGCTTGTCCATCGTGGCTAAAGCCTACGTCGCGATTCGGCTTACGGTTAACCGCCGGTCGAGGAGAAGTGCTGATAGTCGGGCGTCCCCCGCCAGCGGCCGCCCCACTGCCAGCCGACCGTGGCGAACGCGCGCACGAGCACGCCGCCGCGCACGGCCATGCCCGCCCGGAACTCCGAACGGTTCAGGTAGGCGCGGCCCGCTCGGGGATGCACTCGCCCGCTCTCGAGATAGGGATTCTCGACCGGGTTGACGTCGACCGCGAGGCCGTACGCATGCGTCGACCACCGGCGCTGGCCGGGGCCGACGGCATAGCGGCAGTTGAACCCGGCCGTGTTGTCGGCGGCCAGCGAGCGCTCGTCGTTCCCGCCGTAGAGGTCAATCGGGCGCATCCGCCGGAGTGGAAACCGCGCCCGGTAGAGGCGCCGGAAGACGACGACGACGTCCCGCACTGCGCTCTCGTTCACGATCAGCGCGCCGCTGTGCTCCTGTTCGTCGAAGCCCCAATACGAGAGCCGGACGCGCCGTAGCGCGGAGGGCGCGACCGGGCAGCCCGCATGCCACGAATGCGGAAGCTGCGCCCTCGTCACCGGCGAGACGGTGTGCGCGAACGGCGGCGCCTGAACGGCCAGCACGACGAGGAGGGCAAAGCTCATCGGTCGTCGAGACTAGTCTGAACGACGAAATGACGAGGACGATCGTGCTCCTGGCCTGTCTCGCCTTCTGTCCGGCAGCCGCTGCGACAGGCGATCATGCCGTCATCGCCGCCGCCTGCCCGCCAACGCTCGCCAACCAGCTCGCCGACACCGGCTCGGCGACCCAGCTGGTCACGATCGTCACGCAGCGCCGGAGCTCCACGACCGGAGCCCTCCGCGCCTGGGCTAAGGCCGGTGAATGCTGGACGCCGGTCAGCGGGCCCTGGAGAGCCTGGGTGGGCCAGCGGGGCATCTCCGAGGTGAAGCATGAGGGGGACCGCACGACGCCCAGCGGCATCTTCCCTTTCAACCCGGTGATGTACGGCCTCGCGGCGAATCCAGGCGTGCACTACCGCTACCACGGCATCGTCTGCGGAGACTGGTGGGTCGAGGACCCAGCCTCTCCGTACTACAACAAGTTTCGCCACGTGCGCTGCGGGTCACGGCCTCCGTTCCGGGTCACGAGCGAGGACATGTCGAAATCGCCGACCGCCTACAGGCATCTCGCGGTGATCGACTACAACACGGATCCGATCGTTCCCGGCCGCGGCTCGGGCATCTTCTTCCACGCGAGCACCGGCCGGCCGACGCTCGGGTGCGTGAGCCTGCCGCTCCCCCAGCTCCTCAGGATCCTGCGCTGGCTGCGGCCCGCGAAGGAGCCGCTGATCGCGATCGGCACGCGCACGACGATCCGCCGGTTCTAATCCTCGGTGACGTCCCGGCGCAAGAACACGACGTACGCGAAGGCCAGAGGAATCAACGCGTAGAGCGAGCAGACCCAGGCCGCACGAACGACGGGCGCCCAGTCGGCCGGAACGCGGAGGAAGCCGTGCCAGGCCTCGAACTGGGTCGCCAGCAGGTAGGGGCGAACCCCCTCGATGCCCGGGAGCACGCCGATCAGCTGCATGAGGAGTGCCCACATCAGGGAGCCGACGACGGAGGCCGCGCTGTTCCGCGTCACCGTCGAGAGCATGAGCGCGAAGGAGGCGATGCCGGCGAGCGGCAGGAAGTAGACGGCGATGCTCGCCGCGAGCAGCGCCAGGCCGTGGCCGGTGGAGACCTGCGTCCCGGAGAGCGACGTCAGCGGGTTGAACCCCCAGGCGAGCCCACCCGTGACGAGGCCGACGGTTGCCATCGCGACGACGACGATCGCCGTGTACGTGAGCGCGGCCAGGACCTTGCCCAGAAACACCTGGCCGCGCTCGCGGGAGCGGGTGAGGATCGTCTTCAGCGTCCCGTTGTGGCTCTCCGACGCGACGATGTCGCCGGCGACGAGCGACGTGATCAGCGGGAAGGCCCAGAACGACATGAAGAAGAGCGCGACGAACGGGACGGCGAGGCCGGTGTCGCGGATGTAGCGACCGAGCGGCACGTCGTTCGGCCCGCCCGATTGGAACTGGAGGACGACGACGAAGATCAGCGGCACGAGCATCGCCGAGCCGAGCCCGAGGTACGTCCGCTTCTGGGCGAGCAGCTTCACGATCTCCCAGCGGTAGACCGCCACGTTTATGCGACCTCCTCCCGGGTCGGGCTCTTGTCTCCGCTCTCCCCGCCGGTCATCCCGAGGAAGAGCTCCTCGAGGCTGGCCCGCTCGGGAACGAGAGCGGTCACACCGATTCGGGCTTGGCCGAGCGCGATCGAGAGCGCCGCGACGGCTTCCTCATCTCCCTGGAAGCGAAGCTCGCCATCCTCGGCCCGCACGTTCTCGACGCCGGCCTGCGCCAGGCAGATCAGGCGCGCGCGCTCGGGCTCGACCGCTCGTAGCCGGTACTCGGTCGTCGCGGTCGCGAGCAGGTCGCCGAGCGTGCCCTCGTAGACGATCACACCCGTGCGGATGATCGCGACGCGGTTGCAGAGCTCCTCCACCTCGCCGAGGAGGTGGCTCGAGAGCAGGACCGTGAGCCCCTCTCCCGCGAGCCGCTTGACGAGGGCGCGCATGTCGCGCATGCCGGCGGGGTCGAGGCCCGTCGTCGGCTCGTCGAGGAGCAGCAAGCGCGGGCTGCGGAGCAGGGAGGCCGCGATCCCGAGCCGTTGGCGCATTCCGTGCGAGTAGCCGCCGACCTTGTCGCCCGCGCGGTCACGAAGCTCCACGAGCTCCAGCAGCTCCTCGATCCGGCTGCGCGCCCGGCCGCCGTCATAAGCGGCGAGGAGCCGCAGGTTCTTCTGCGCCGAGAGGTAGGGGTAGAAGCGCGGCGCCTCCACGAATCCGGCGACCCCAGCGAGCGCCTTCCTCACACCTTCCTTGATGGGGTCGCGCCCGAAGAGCTCGACCGAGCCCTCCGTCGGTCGGATCAGCCCGAGCATCATCCGCAGCGAGGTCGTCTTGCCGGCGCCGTTCGGGCCGAGATAGCCAAAGACGTCGCCGGGCTCGACCGTCAGATCGACGTTGTTGACGGCGACGATCCTCCCGTAACGCTTGACGAGGCCGCGCGCCGCGATCGGCGGAGGGCCGCTCACTTGAGGCTGCGGGCCGCAGCCTCGGCCATGGCCGACGGCACGGAGCCGGCAAGGATGTAGCTCACCCCGCCGCGGCGCCATTCGATGACGGTGCCGAGGGGCGTGACGAGCTCGTGGCCCGTTGCGCCGTCGAGTGGGACTGCCGGCAGGCCGCGGAGAAGGCCGCCGGGCGCGTCCGCCTTGTGCTCGGTGACGACGATCGCTC
This sequence comes from Gaiellaceae bacterium, assembly GCA_035318925.1. GTDB lineage: Bacteria > Actinomycetota > Thermoleophilia > Gaiellales > Gaiellaceae > VAXT01. The sequence continues at coordinate 53,353 of DATHDS010000003.1, read as the reverse complement.
CGAGGCCTTCTCCGTAGACGACGAGCGCCGTCTTCGATTCTTTGCCGACGACGCGCACGTCTTGGCGCCGTAGACCGACGAGCTTCGCGGGCGCCGTGACCGGGAAGCCGGCGGCTGGGCGGACTGGCAGTCCCCCATCATGCCGGCGGGACCTGGCCGAATGCGCGGACCCGAGCGCGCCGAGATCGGTCGTCTTCGCCCCGTCGGGCGCGAGAACCTCGACATCCCCTGTCGGGACCGGGCCGAAGCTGATCTGGGTCGCCTCCAGGGCGAGCACCGGCTTCGAGCTTCCACGGGCGTAGACCGCGGCGCGCACCGGCACGCCCCGCGCCGCGTCCCAGGCGAGCTGCACTGACCCGAGCAGACCGCCGCGCTCCTTCGGCGAAACCGACACGCGGTATGCCGGGCGTCCGGCGACGTTCGTCGGGATGGCACCCGAGAGGCTCGCGTGCTCGGCCAGCTTGTCGAGGAAGTCTCCGATTCGAGCGAGCGACGGCGTCTTTGCGGTGTCGCGAGCATCCGTCTTGCGCGCCGGCAATTCAGCTCTGTAGACGGTGTCGGATGAGGCGTCGTAGACCGTCACGGCCTGCTTGTTCCAGACGATCTGGACGTCGCCGGCCGAGGACTGAAGCTCGAGGCGCCCGCGCCCGTCGTTCGTCAGCCAGAGGCGCCCAGAGGCGCCCGACATCAGCGCGGAGCCAACCTGACCGTCGAGTGCGCCCGACGGAAAGAGCCGGTTCGTGAACTTGATCCGAGCCGTCACGCCGTCGGGCTCGGGCGCGGCCATGGCGTCGCGAACCGCCTGCGCGAGCGGCTTGGGAGACGGAGTGGCGCCGCCGCCGCCACCGGCAACGGCGATCGCCGTCCCACCCACTGCCACGATCGCCGCGACGGCGGCAAGGAGGACAAGGCTCCTGGTCGGGAGCGTGCGGAGCAGCCTCACAACTCCACAGGTTGTACCGGTCAAACCTGAGAATTGCATGAGAACTGACGCTGACGCCTCAGATGCCGAGGATCCACCGCTAGATTCAGAGGCCGGTAGCGTGAGACGTTCTGCCCGAAATGCCCTGGTCGTGGCCGCGCTGGCCGGCGCCGCGGTTCTCGGAGCGCTCGTCGTCGCCGAGACCCACGAGATGCCGAGTCGGCCGACGGCCGCGGTAGCGAAGCCCGCGGCCGCGCGGGCCCTCCATCGGCTCGTGCTCGTCGCCCATCGGGTCGGGCACCTTGCCCAGCCGGTCCAGGACGCATCCGCAGTCGCACTCGACAGGTCGCACGTGCTGCTGCTGGGCGGCCTGACGGCGAGCGACACCTCGACAGACGAGCTCCGGACGATCTCCGCGCACGACGACCGGGGAAGCGGAAGCCTGCCGGGCGCGGTGCACGACTCGGCGGCAGCCAGACTCGGCGGCTCCGTCTACCTCTTCGGCGGCGGGAACGGAGCTCGCCAGCTCGACGACATCGTTCGAATTGCTCCCGGGCGCACGGGCGGAACCGTCGTCGCACGCCTGCCCTCCCCGAGCTCCGATCAAGCGGCAGCCACGATCGGCGGCACGACGTACGTCGTCGGCGGCTTCACCGGCGTCACGTGGCTCGACACCGTCGTGGCGTGGAAACCCGGCGGACGCGCGAGGGTCGTGGCGCATCTCCCCCACCCGGTCCGGTACGCGGCGGTCACGGCCGTCGCCGGGGAGCTTGTCGTCGCCGGCGGCTCGCTCCCGAACGGCGCGGCCAGCAGCGAGGTGCTCGGCTACTCCCCGTCGTCGGGGCGGATCCGACGAATCGGACGCCTCCCGGCCGCGACGACGCATGCGACCGCGGCCACCCTGGGCAACATCGCCTACGTGATCGGGGGGCGAGGCGCGACGCTCGGCTCGGCGACTGCGCGCATGGTCGCGGTCGACCCCCGGACCGGACGTGTGCGCGTGGTCGGTCGGCTCCCCCGGCCGCTTTCGGATGCCGTCGCGACGACGCTCGGCAACGGCATCCTCGTCGCGGGCGGCAGGAGCGCACAGGGAACCGAGTCCTCCGTGCTCCAGCTCGGCACGCGAATGAGCAGGGTCCGCCGGAAGGCCCGAGCCGCGGGGCAGAACCTCTACGCAGCGGACGGGGCCAACATGCTTCGGCCGGTCGCGCGCCGGGCCCTGCCGCGGGTGTACGTGCCGAACAGCCAGAGCAACACCGTCGACGTGATCGATCCCAGCCGCTTCAAGGTTGTCGGCCACTTCGCAGTCGGGGCGCTGCCGCAGCACGTGACGCCCTCCTGGGACCTGAAGAAGCTCTACGTGCTGAACGACGAGGGAAACAGCATCACGCCGATCGACCCGCAGACGGCGAAGCCGGGCAAGCCGATTGCCGTCGACGACCCGTACAACATGTATTTCACCCCCAACGGGCGTTACGCAATCGTTGTCGCGGAACGCCTGCACAGGCTCGATTTCCGCGATGCACACACGTTCCGGCTCCACCGCTCGGTCCCGGTCCCCTGCCTCGGAGTCGACCACATGGACTTCTCGGCCGACGGGGCCTACCTGATCGCGAGCTGTGAGTTCTCCGGCCAGATCATCAAGGTAAATGTCGCCCGCGAGCGTGTCGTCGACGTGCTCTCGCTGCCGGGCGGCGGCATGCCCCAGGACGTGAAGCTCTCACCGGACGGCCGGGTCTTCTACGTCGCGGACATGCATGCGAACGGGCTCTGGGAGATCAACGGCGGTCGTTTCCGGGTGACGGGATTCCTGCGGACCGGGGTCGGGGTCCACGGCCTCTATCCCAGTCGCGACAGCAAGCTGCTGTACGCGACGAACCGCGGCGAGGGGACGATCTCGGTGATCGACTTCCGGACGCGCAAGGTCGTGGACAAATGGAGGATCCCCGGCGGGAGCCCGGACATGGGCAACGTCTCGGCCGACGGCAAGGTCCTCTGGCTGTCGGGGCGCTACGACGCGGAGGTGTACGCGATCTCGACCCGAACCGGCCGGCTGCTGGCGAGGATCCCCGTCGGACAAGGCCCCCACGGCCTGTGCGTCTGGCCCCAGCCGGGCCGCTACTCGCTCGGGCACACCGGCATCCTGCGCTAGGAGCGCGCGAAAGAGGCCCGCCGAAGCGGGCCTCTTGTCTCGCCGGGTGGGGAGGGAAGTGCGAGCTAGGCGGCGGGCGGCAAGAAGCCCGCGTCGCGGGGCGGGCCGGCTCGCCACCGGAACTCGCGGTGCTCGCGGAGGCCGCCACGGAAGGCCCCCTTGACGATCTGGTCGATGCGCGACTTCAGCTCGTTCAGCTCTTCGTTTGCCTGCGCCTGGGTCAGCATCCCGTCCTTCACCGCCTGGTCGAGGTGCGTCTTCGCGTCGGCGAGCATCGCCGCTTTCAGGCCGTCGACCGACTTGCCTTGCGCCTTGGCGACGTCGGCCAGCGACTTGCCTCCGGAGAGCCTCTGAAACAGTTGCGGCACGGTCAGGCCGAGGTAGGTCGCCGCCGCGGACAGATGCCCGCCGCGCTCGAGCCCGCCCGGGCCGCCGGGGTGACCAAAGTCGCCGAACCGGTGCGGGCCGCCAAAGAAGAGCGGCACGCCTCCGGCGTTGATCCGCGCCTTCATCTCGTCGGCCTGGGCCTTCGTGATCCTGCCTGCCTTGAGATCGGCGTCGACCTGGTCGATCGCAGCCGCCTTCGTCGCGTCCTGGAGCTTCTGGGTCGAGATGCCCAGGTGCCCCGCGACCCGCGCGAGGAATCCGTTTCCAGAGGTCGTCGAGCCCTTGGACGCTGCGATCGCGCCTCCGGCTCCGACGAGGGCAAGAGCCCCCACGACCGCCAGTGTTCGCTTCGACTTGAGCATGTTCATGGAGGACATCCTTTCCCGTTGATCTGCTTTCCATCCAAACACCGGCACCTAAGGGCAATCTGAAGCCGGGCTAAGAAAGGGCTAAGAATCGGAGTTGGACGAGGGGGCCGCCTCGGGGCGGCCCTCTCGTAGTCGCCGGCTACGGCTTGACGGGAAGGGAACGAGCCGGCGGAGTCGCGGGACGGGTTGCGAGCTTGACGTCGGTCGTGTGGCTCTTGCCGGCCCGCCAGTACGTGATCGAGACCGTGTCGCCGGGCTTTTTCGCGTCGACGGCGCGCTGGAGCTCCTCGGCGGTCGTGACCTTCTGCCCGTCGAACGAGGTGAGGACGTCGCCGCCGGTCGGATACGAATCGCCGTCGACGGTCTTCGAGCCGGTCGCGGCATGCAGCCCCGCCTTGGCTGCGGGAGTCCCGCTCGTCACCTTGTAGAGCTCGACGCCCGCGACGAGCTTCAGGTCCGAAGCAAGCGTTGCTGGGACGGTCTGGACGGACACGCCGAGGTAGGCGTGCTCCACCTTGCCGTTCGCGATCAGCCCCGTCGCGATCGAGGTGATCGTGTTCGACGGAATCGCGAAGCCGACGCCGTCGCTTCCGCCGCCGTCGCTGCGGATCTGTGCGTTGACACCGATCACCTGGCCGTCTGAGTTGAGCAGCGGACCACCGGAGTTGCCGTGGTTGATCGCGGCATCGGTCTGGATCGAGTCGTTGATCGTGAAGTTGTTCGGCGCTTCCATCTGCCGGTGCAGCGCGCTGACGATGCCGCTCGTCACGGTCTCCTCGAGCCCGAAGGGGCTGCCGATCGCCACGACGCCGTCCCCGACGAGCACCTTCGTCGAGTCGCCGACCGGGAGCGGGGACAGGCTCGACTGTGGCGCGTCGACCTTGATCACCGCGAGGTCGGTCGAGGGGTCGGAGCCGACGACGGTCGCCTTGTACGTGTCGCCGTTCCAGAATTGGACGGAGACGGACTTTGCGCCGTCGACGACGTGCTCATTCGTGACGATGTCGCCCTTCGAGTCGTAGACGAAGCCCGACCCCTGCGCCTGCTGAGCCTCCTGTCCACCGAATGCGCTCGTGGAGGAGGACGTGACCGTAATCTCGACCACGCCCTTGTAGGAGCGCCGGTAGATCTCGCCGATGTTGAGCGCCGACGTGTTGGCCGCCGGCTCCGAATTACCGACGGCGACCTGGCGGACGACCGTCTTCGTGCTGGGCGAGGAGAACGTCGAGTAGGCGACGGCTCCGGCACCCGCGCCGATGGCGAGGGTCGCGACGAGAGCCATGAGCAGAGTGGAGATACGTCCTGGGCGGGGCTTCATCGGATTCCTTTCGATTCGGATGGCCGTATGAGAGCAGTCCTGCCTAAAGACCGCCTGAGAACCGCCTAAGAACTGGCTAAGAGAGCGGCTTCTTATTCGCCTCTCATACTTCCGGAGCAAGAATTGGACCAATGAAGATCCTAGTCGTCGATGATGAACGGGCCGTCCGCGACTCCCTGCGGCGCGCCCTCGAGCTCGAGGGGTACGAGATCGAGCTGGCCGCTGACGGCAACGAGGCGCTCGACCGCGTCGAATCCAGCGAGGAGCCGGACGCGATCATCCTCGACGTGCTCATGCCCGGCATGGACGGGCTCGAGGTCTGTCGACGGCTGCGCGGCGACGGTCGCACTCTCCCGGTACTGATGCTGACCGCGCGCACCGAGGTCGAAGATCGGGTCGCAGGCCTCGACGCGGGCGCGGACGACTACGTGACGAAGCCGTTCGCGCTCGAGGAGCTCCTGGCCCGTGTGCGGGCGCTCCTGCGCAGGACGAGCGACGAGAGCCAGGAGGTTCTCCGGTTCGCCGACCTCGAGCTCGATCCCGGCACGCGCGAGGTTCGGCGCGGCTCGAGACAGATGGAGCTCACGCGGACGGAGTTCTCCCTCCTCGAGCTCTTCCTACGGAACCCGCGCCAGGTCCTGACGCGCTCCGTGATCTTCGAGCGGGTCTGGGGCTACGACTTCGGCTTCGCGTCGAACTCGCTCGACGTGTACATCGGCTACCTGCGTCGCAAGACAGAAGCGAGTGAAGAGCCTCGGCTCATCCAGACGGTGCGCGGCGTCGGGTACGCCCTGCGCGACAAATGAGCTTTCGAGCACGCCTGACGTTGGTGGCCGCGGCCGCCGTCGCCCTGGCCGTCATCGCCGCGTCGGCGGTCGTCTGGTTCGTGGTCAAGGACACGCTGTACGGGCAGGTGGACAGCCGGCTGAAGAGCCGAGCGCAGGAGATCACCGCTGGGCCCCCGATTCACCTGGAGCAGACAGCGGACGGGCGGCGCTACATCGAGGTCGCGCGCAGCATCCTCGGGTCCGGCGGCTACATCCAGATCGTCAGCTCCGACGGATCCGCCCTGCGAACGTTCGAGGAGACCCAGCCGCTGCCGATTGGGAAGAGGGCATTGGAGACAGCGCAGCGCGGCGAGGGGACGTTCTTCAGCGATTCGAAGGTCGGCGGGACCGACGTCCGAGTGTTCACCGCGCCCGCGAGCGACGTGGGCGGACACAACTACGCGATCCAGGTCGCGCAGCCTCTCACCGACGTCCATCACACCCTCCGACACGTCGCGCTCTTCCTGATCCTGATCGCGGCCGGCGGCATCGCGATCGCGGCCGCGCTCGGCCTCCTCGTCTCGAGAGCCGCCCTCGCACCTGTCCGCCGGCTCACGGAGGCCAGCGAGAAGGTCGCGGACACGCGCGACCTGTCCGAGCGCATCGACGCAGGCGGCCGTGACGAACTGAGCCGCCTCGCGCTGAGCTTCAACTCCATGCTCGGCGCCCTCGAGGAATCGACCCGCTCGCAGCGCCAACTCGTGGCCGATGCTTCCCACGAGCTCCGCACTCCGCTGACGAGCCTGCGCACGAACATCGAGGTGCTCGCCACCGAGCGCGAGCTGCCGCCCGGGGAGCGCCAGCGGCTGCTCACGGACGTCGTCGAGCAGCTCGGCGAGATGACGACGCTCATCTCGGAGCTGATCGAGCTCGCGCGCGGGGAGCAGAGCCCCGAGGCCCTGGAGGACGTCCGCCTCGATCTCGTCGCGGCCGATGCGGTGGAGCGCACACGCCGGAACCGCCCGGGTGTCGAATTCAAGACCGACCTCAGCAAGTCGCTCGTCCACGGCGTCCCGAGAACGATCGAGCGAGCAGTCGCCAACCTGCTCGACAACGCGGCCAAGTGGAGCCCGCCCGGCGGCGAGGTCGAGGTCGCGGTTCGCAACGGAGAGCTCACCGTTCGGGACCACGGCCCGGGCATCGCCCCGGAGGACCTCCCTTACGTTTTCGACCGCTTCTACCGGGCGAGCTCGGCCCGCGGCCTCCCCGGCTCCGGGCTCGGTCTCGCGATCGTGCGGCAGGTGGCCGAGGCGCACGGAGGTCAGGTCGCCGCGGAGCCCGCCGAGGGCGGTGGGACGTTGATGCGGATGACGCTGAACGGCGCCTCCAGGCCGGAGCCGTCAGCCGGTTCTTGAGCCTCGTTCAGCCCGGTAGCGCCCGAGCCCGTCCCGCCCATGAGCGATCATGGGATGGTGAGGTACCTCGTCCCAGTGCTTCTGGCGGCATTCGCGCTCGCAGGCTGCGGCGGCGATGTCGATCCCGCGACCACTCCAGCCGGTCGCGCTGACGTGCAGTACCTCGAAGGTCTCTACAAGGGCCGCTTCGGAGAGGCCTACGACACGCTGCATCCCGCCTACAAGAAGATCGTCACCCGTTCGCAGTTCAAGGACTGCGCCGCGACCACGATCCCGGTCGGTCAGCTCGACTCGATCGAGGTGCTCGATGTCTTCGACGATCCAATTCAGATCCCGGGCGCCGGTGAGCAAAAGGCGAAGGCGGTCCGCCTGCGGCTCACCTCGACCGGCGGCAAGACCGTCACGTTTGTCAATCACGAGGTCGAGGTCGGGAACCAGTGGGATTGGGTCCTCAACGACTCTGCGGTGACCGCCTATCAGGCGAGCCGCTGCCCCGGCGGCGCCTGAGAGCCTTCCTGGTACCGTCGCCGGGATGACCTCCGCCCCGGCCTCCTACGAGGTCATCTGCCCGCACTGCAAGAAGCGGTTCCGCAGCGAGCTCCTTGGGGGTCGGGATGAACGGTATCGCGGCTTCAAGTGCCCGCACTGCCGCCTCTATGTCCCGTACGAGCGAGCGGAGGAGCAGGACCTCGTAGAACCCGCCGAAACGTCCTAGCCGGGTCTGCGGAACGACTAGCGAAACGCTCTAGGCTTATGCCCTTGGGCGCGATTTGCGAGCATTGTGGCGGCGACATGCGCGAAGTCGCCTCCTGCATTGAGGTCGCCGCCGAGCTAATCGACGGAACGTACCGCCCCATCACATCGGAGCCGAAGAAGACGATTGGGGAGCGGCCAGTGGGAAGACCTGTCACGACTGCGGAGTCCAACCGGGCGGATTCCACCATCCAGGCTGCGACGTCGAACGGTGTCCACGATGCGGCGGGCAAGCGATCTCCTGTCAGTGTTTGCCGGACGAGGACGACTAGCCCCGCGTGGAACGGCTCGCGTTCGTGCGACCGCCGAGATAAACGTGGCCAAGATGCAGCGAATCGGAGCGTAACGGGCTCAAGCCTCGTATAAAGAGCGCGGCCAACCCGTCACCAAAGAATGCTGCAGCACGCCGCGGATGCGGGCTTTGCCCGCGTCCGCACACGAACGCTCAGACTTCGAAGAATCCGAACAAAGTCGTCATGGCGCGCGCAGCGCGCCGGACTTTGTTCGGCTACTAGCCGCTGTCGCGGAGGCCCTGTGCCTCCGGCAGGGTCTCGAGCCGCTTGAGCGTGTTGTTCTCGATCTGCCGGATGCGCTCACGCGTGACGCCGAAGGCGCGGCCGACCTCCTCGAGCGTGCACGGCTGCGCGCCGGTGAGCCCGAAGCGCAGCTCGATCACCTGCCGCTCGCGGTCGGGCAGCGAGTCGAGCGCCCTCTGGATGTCCTCCCGGCGGAGCGAGACGGACGCCGTGTCGAACGGCGACTCGGCCTGCTCGTCCTGGACGAAATCGCCGAGCTCCGACTCCTCCTCCTCGCCGATCGGCTTCTCGAGCGAGACGGGCAGCTGGGCCATGCGCAGGATCTCCCGCACCTCCTCGGCCGTCATCTCGAGCTCGAGCGCGATCTCCTCGGGCTGCGGCTCCCGTCCGAGCCGCTGCACGAGCTGGCGCTCGATGTGCACGACCTTGTTCAGCTTCTCGACCATGTGGACGGGGATCCGGATCGTCCGCGCCTTGTCGGCGATCGCGCGCGTGACGGCCTGGCGGATCCACCACGTCGCGTAGGTCGAGAACTTGTAGCCCTTGCGGTAGTCGAACTTCTCCACGGCGCGGATCAGCCCGAGCGAGCCCTCCTGGATCAGGTCGAGGAACGAGAGCCCGCGGCCGAGATAGCTCTTGGCGATGGAGACGACGAGGCGGAGGTTCGCCTCGATCATGTGCGTCTTCGCGAACATGTCGCCTCGCTCGATCCGCTTGGCCAGGTAGACCTCCTGGTCGGCGGTCAACAGGGGCACCTTGCCGATCTCGCGCAGGTAGAGCCGCAGCGAGTCGAGCGACGGCTCGACGGAGAGGTCGAGCTTCGGGCCCTTCTCCTCCTCGGCCAGCGCCGGCTGCTCGTGCGGTGGATGCTTGTGCTGCTCCCCTTCGACCAGCTCGATCGAGTGGTCGATCAGGTACGTGTAGAAGTCTTCGATCTGTTCTTTCGAGAGGTCGACCTCTTCGATCCCGGCGACGATCTCGTCGTAGGTGAGGAAGCCCTTGTTCGTTCCGTCCTGTACCAGCTTGTGGAGCTCTTCGACGTCCGGGAGGGAGATGTCGACTGTGAGCAATTGACCTCTCTTTCGCGCTTCGGTGGACGGAACCCCAGGAACGCAAAAAGCCGGTTCATCCTTCCCCCGGCTCTCCTCGCGGCGGTTTGGAAGTTAACACCTATCCACAGCCCTGTGAAGACTTTTTTTCAACAGGCTGCGAGCTCGCCGACGACCTCGTTTCGACTGTTGCTAATGGGCACCGCTGCGAAACCGGATCCGTCGAGGCCGAGGGCGTCGAGCAAGGAGCCGAGGGCGGGCCGCAGCGCGCGGGTCGCGCCGTCCTCGACCTTGAGCGTCAGACCGAGGCCGTCGGGCGCGGCTGCGCACAGAAGCCCCTCGGCGCCGCCTTTGGCGGTCCACCCTGGAAACGCCTGCATGAGGTTCGTGTCCAGCCCGCGTGGCCCCCGGATCAGCTCCGGGTGCGCGCGCATGGAGCTGGCAACTCTCTCGTCGATGCGCGTGAACGCCGTCGCCATCGCGTGAAGCGGCAGGGCAAACGTGACGACGCCGCAGCCGTCGATCGCCGTCGCGACCGGATCGGATCCGGCGGCGGTTGCCACCGCGGCCAGCATCGTCTGCTGGCACGGATGATCGGCGAGCCGGTAGCCCTCGAGCGGCCAGCCCTTCGCCCGGCAGAGAGCGAGCATCCCCGCATGCTTGCCCGAGCAGTTGTGATTGAGCTTCGAGCCTTTGAAGGCCCCGCATTCGAGGTCGTCCTCCGTGGCCGGGGCCTTGTCCAGCAGCGCCTTGACGGCCGCCAGTTGCGCCGCGTCCGCGAGATGGGAGGCCGACGCGATTGCGAGATCGCGTTCGTCCATGTCGTCACGCTCCCGGGCCAAAGGCACGGCCTGGATCGGCTTCGCGGCGGAGCGCATGAACGTCACGAGCTCCGGATCGCCCGCGGAGGCGACGATCTCCCCGTTGCGAACGGCGACCGCGTGGACGCGATGAACCGACTCGACGGTTCCGCCCCTGCGCGCGGCTACGCTGATCGGCTCAGCCATGAGGAAACCCTAGATGCCCGAGTTTCCGGAGATGGAGGCTTGGCGCCGCCAGCTGAGCGATCCGGTGTCGGCCTTTCCGATCGAGAAGGCCGGGCCCGTGCACATCGCGACGCTGAAGACGATCGACCCGCCGCTGGCGGCGCTGGAGGGCCGGCGCCTGTCTGGAGCGCAGCGGCGTGCGAAACGGCTTCTCTTCCCGACCGAGGACGGCGAGCTCGTCCTGCTCGTCCACCTGATGACGGCCGGGCGCTTGCGCTATCTGCAGGCGGGAGAAAAAGGGCCGAAGACGCCAGCGTTCCGGCTGCGTTTCCAAGGCGGCGCGGAGCTCGTGCTGACCGAAGCCGGCAAGAAGAAGCGCGCCGGAGTCTGGCTGCTCACGCCGGATCAGGCGAAGGCCGAGCTCGAGCATCTCGGCCCCGAAGCGCTCGGCCTGGGCGCTGAGCGCCTGGGCGAGATCCTCGCGTCGGAGTCGCGGCGGTTGCATTCGCTGCTGCGAGACCAGCGTGTCGTCGCCGGCATCGGCCGCGCGTGGGCGAACGAGATCCTGCACGCAGCGAAGCTCTCGCCGTACGCGCTCTCGAAGGATGTGACGCCCAATGAGGTCGAGCGGCTCGCTGCGGCGATCGACTCGGAGCTCGAGCGAGGCCTCGCGCTGCGGGAAGCCGGAGCAAGCGACGAGCGCACGTACCGCGTCCATCGCTCCCTCGGCAAGCCGTGCCACGTCTGCGGGACACCGATCGCACAGGTCGACTTCGAGGAGCACACGATCTACTACTGCCCCACGTGCCAGACCGGCGGCCGCGTCCTGAAGGACCGCCGCCTCTCGCGCCTCCTGCGGTGAGCTCCGCACTCGCGGCGACCTGCCGCCAACAGACCTGTCCCGGGACCTGGTCCCGGGACATGGTGGAACTGGCCATGGCTAGGTTGGCAGGCGGACCTGGAGGCGTTCGCCTTCGAGCGCGAGCGAGCCACCGTGCGCTTCCACGACGCGCCTGGCGGCAGCGGCACCGAGGTCCTTGAGGTCCTCCGCGAGCACGATCGGCGCGGCGCCGGGAACCACCGGCTCGATCCACACCGAGGGGCCGTCCGCGGTCAACTCGACTCGCTTGAGAGCGCCGTGCCGGAGGGCGCAGAGCGCGAGTCCCGCGAGGCCGCGCTCGACGGCGTCGCGATCGACTTGAACGGCTGCGCCGGCGCCGGCGGCCACCGCCTTCTCGCCGAGCCGAGACGCCGCGGCCTGCGCGAGCTCGAGGGTGTCCGTCTCCACGAGGATCGGCGCGTAGCGGCCGTCCTCGAGCCGAGCGACGAGCCCGAGGTCGTCCAGGAGCTCCGCGATCTGCTCGGAAGCCGCCTGGATCATGCTGATGTACCGGCCGGCAGGCTCCCCGAGCGTCTCGGTCTGATTCAACGTGTGCGCGAAGCCCGCGACCGTCGCGAGCGGCGTCCTCAGGTCGTGACAGGCAAGCGACACGAATCGCGAGAAAGTGTTTTCCGTAGCCACAAATCCCCTTGCTAGGTTGCGGGCAACTAGTGTGACCGCTGTGATGGACGATCTCTCCCGCCTCCTCGAAAACGATATCCAGTCCTCCCTACCCGAGGTCGCGCTAGGCCTCTCGCGTGCGGGAGTCACCGGCGTGAGCAAGGCAATCCGGATCAGGTACGGCGACTACGAAAAGCAGATCGCAGCCGACATCGAGTGCACGGTCGACCTCGACCCGGCGCAGAAGGGCGTGCACATGTCGCGCTTCCCGGAGCTCTTCGAGGAGGCGATCGAGCAGGTCGTGATCGGCGAGTCCTTCCTCGTCGAGGTGCTCGCGGAGCACATCGCGACGCACATCGTCGAGCGTCAGGACGCGCTGCGCGCCGAGGTTCGAATCGCCGCGAGATACCCGATCGAGCGCATGACGCCGGTCACCGATCTTCCCACCCAGGAAATGGTCAGCCTGATCGGCATCGCGGCCGCCTCAGCGAGCGGCGTGCGCCGGCTCGTGGGCGTCGAGGCACCGGGGATCAACGCGTGCCCGTGTGCGCAGGGGCTCGTCCGAGGCCGCGCGAGCGAACGCCTGCTCGAGGCCGGCTTCGCCGACGATGACATCGACCGGATCTTCGAGCTCGTCCCGCTCGCGACACACAATCAGCGGGGCCTCGGAACGCTCTACGTCGGGACCCAGTCAAGAGTCGACGCCGAGCAGCTCGTGAGCATCGTCGAGGGCTCGATGAGCGCGCCGGTCTACGAGCTTCTGAAGCGGCCGGACGAGCTCTTCGTCGTCGAGCACGCGCACCTGCAGCCACGTTTTGTCGAGGACTCGGTGCGCCTCGCCCTGAAGGGCGTCCTCGACGCGCATCCCGCTCTCGACGACGGCGACTTCGTCTTCTCGCGACAGGTGAACCTCGAGACGATCCACACGCACGACGTGCTCGCGGAGCGCTACGGGTTGATCGGGGAGCTGCGGCGCGAGCTCGACCAGGGCGGTTCGCTCGAGCACCACACCGAGCTGCGCGAGTGGCTCGCCACCGCCTGACTAGGCCCGGGCTGCCTTCCGCCGCAGCTGCACGCGGGTCTCGGTCCCCGCACGCAGGCGCGCGAGGTTCGGACGATGCAGCAGGAGCACGCCGACGGCTGCCGCGCTCGTGAAGACGAGCACAGGCCACGGCTCCTCGAGCAAAAGCGCGGCGATTGGCAACGACAAGGCGGCAAGGATCGAAGAGACCGACGCATACCGGGCGAGGGCGAACACGACGAGCCAGACGAGAATCCCGATCAGCCCAACGAGCGGCGCCAGCCCGAGCAGAGCGCCGCCGCAGGTCGCGACGGTCTTCCCGCCCTTCGCGAAGCGGAGAAAGATCGGGCGCCAATGGCCGAACATCGCGGCCCCTCCAGCAAGCGCCCCGGCGACGTGCCCTGCCGCCATCGTCGCGACCAGAGCCGGCACGAACCCCTTGGCAATGTCGAGCAGCATCACCGGGATCGCGTAGCGCGCTCCCGCCGCGCGCCAAACATTCGTCGCTCCCATTGACCCGCTGCCGTGCGTGCGGATGTCCACGCCCCGGGCGAACCGGGCGACCCAGAGTCCGAACGGGAGGCTGCCGGCCAGGTAGCCGGCGACGATGAAGGCGAGCGTTTCGATCGTCGGCTACTTCAGCGGAATCCCGTACTTCGAGACCCAGTCGTTCACGGTTGCCCAGTCTAGATTGTCGAAGAAGACGTCGATGTAGGCGGCCCGGTCGGTGCGGTAGTCGAGGAAGTACGCGTGCTCGTAGACGTCAAGAGCGACCAGTGGCGTCGCATTCCAGATCGGGTAGCTGTTCTGGGCGTCCCCGATGTAGTTGAAGAGCCGCCCCTCGTCCCAGTCGTAAGCCGTCCACGCCCAACCGCGCCCGCCCATGCCGGTCGCCTTCAGGTCGGACCGCCAGTCGGCGGTCGACCCGAAGTCGCGCTCGATCAGATCGAGGATCGGGCCGCTAGGATCGCCGCCCTCGCCACCGAGGTGCTCGAAGTAGATCTCGTGGTTCTTGACGCCGCCGATCGCGAACGTCAGATCGACCTTGAGCGCCCGGATCTCCGAGTAGACCTGGTTTCCGGCTTCGAGGTCGACATCTGCGAGCTTGGCGAGGATCTCATTGCGCTTCGCGACGTAGCCCTCGTACAGCTTGTAGTGGGCCTCGACGGCTTCACGCGAGATGCCTTCGAGCTCGTACAGCTCGGGCTTGAGCTCTCGCGGTGCGATCTCTTCAGCGTTGAAGACGAGGGTTGCCAAATCGGGCTCCTTCCGGACGTAGGCGCGGCGAGCATAGTAGACCGCCGGGGTCGCGCAGGCGCATGCCCTCCGAGTCGGCGCCTGGGGTGTAGCCTCAACTCTCAGCCGAAACGAAAGGAGCTGGAGATGGCCTTCGAAGTTCCGCCGCTCCCGTACGACTACGACGCGCTGGAGCCGCACATCGACGAGGAGACGATGCACCTCCACCACGACAAGCATCACCAGGCTTACGTCGACAAGGCGAACGCGGCGCTCGCGGACACCGAATGGGCACACGAGTCGGTCGAGCACGTTCTGTCCATCGTCGAGACGTTCCCGGAGGACAAGCAGAAAGTCCTGCGCAACAACGCGGGTGGCCACGCGAACCACAGCCTGTTCTGGGAGATCATGAGCCCGGACGGTGGAGGCGAGCCCGACGGTGAGCTCGGCGATGCGATCACCGATGTCTTCGGCTCGCTCGACGAGTTGAAGAAGACGATCAACGAGGGCGGTGTCAACCGCTTCGGCTCAGGCTGGACGTGGCTCGTCCATGACGGAACGGGCCTCGCGGTCTATTCGACCGCAAACCAGGACTCGCCGATCATGCAGTCCGACGAGCCGCTGCTCGGCATCGACGTGTGGGAGCACGCGTACTACCTCAAGTATCAGAACCGGCGCCCCGACTACCTCGAGGCCTGGTGGAACGTCATCAACTGGCCGGCCGTCGCCGAGCGCTATGCGCACGCGATCGGCAAAGTCAGAACCGCCACGACGTAGAGACGATCAAGAGGTCGGCTCGCAAGAGCCGACCTCTTGACAAACCACTCCACGGGAGACCCCTCGATCCCACCCCCGGAGCCGGGCTTAGCCCGGCGGGAGGCCAACTACGCGCGCTCGAACCCAACCACCAGCCACCGGCCCCGCAAGCAGTCGCCAACCGAAAACAGTCGCAAGGAGGGGGCCCACGGGGGAACCAGGGGTTCCCCCGTGAAGGCGAGCGCAAGCGAAGCCGACCGGCGGGACCCCTCCGCCGGCGGCTCCGCATGTCCCGTCGCGTTAGCCGCGGCGGAAGCTGAGGACCCGGCTGGTGCCGGAGGTGTAGCCGGTCCCGGCCTGGTTGACGGTCATGAAGGTGCGGAGATGATTGCGCCCCGACGGAAGAGACTTGAGGCGGAAGCGCTGGGCACCCTGACTATTGAAAGTGACCTTCTTCAGGGTCACCCACTCGTTGAAGCGGTTCAGACGCTGGACGTAGACCCAGCGGTGCGAGAACGACCTCGCGGCCTGAGCCCGAGCCACGAACCAGTGACCGACACGTGTGAGCGTCAGGCGTGGCGAGACTGCGACCAGGATGACCGCGCTGTTCTTCCCTTTCCACGTCGCCATGTAGGAGGTGAGAAGCTGCGGCGAGCCGACGGGGACGGTGTCCCAGGATCCGTTCGTCGTCGTCAGGACGTCTGCGATCTTCGTGAACGACATCTGGCCCCAGGGCTGGGCATAGAGGCTGACGGTGTCGCCCACGGCAGCCGGAGAGATGGCCCCGCCGACGTGAATCTGGTCACCGAAGACCGCGATCGGAACCGACGCGGCGATCGAGACCGACGGCGGCGCGCCGGTCACCTTGACCGTGCCCTTCAGCGTGGGATGCAGGGCATCGTGGTACGGATACGTGCCCGGCGTGTCCAGCCTCTTCATATAGGTGGCATTGTGCGCGAGCTGCCCGGAGGCGAATGCGCCGCTGTTGGCGACGACCTGATGGCGAACGGTGTCGATGTTCTTCCACTTGACCGTGTCGCCACCGGCGATCGTGACGTTCTTGGGCGCGAAGCCCGTGCTTCTGATGTTGACGTTCTTCAGCGTGCTCAGAGAGGCGACGGCAAAGCCGGCACCCGCAAGGGCACACACCGCAGTGGCGATCAAGATCGTTCTCTTCATGGTGGTTCCCCCAGTCGTTGACGGCTACTGACTTGAACGGCCCAGGGACCGAAAAGTTGCTCTGCGGCTGTAAGGATTTTGTGCGAAACAGGGGCCGCACTCGGTACGGCCCCTGTTCTAGCGGCCTCTCTAGGCCCGGACGGTGTTGCTGCGAGCCGGGCCGTAGCAGCTGCCGGCCTGCGACTGGATCAGTAGCAGCCGGAGACGCGTCTTCCGTGCGACCCGGGTCCGGAAGCCCGCTGAGCTGATCATGGCCGGCGCCGTCCCGGGCTTGACCGTGCGCAGCGTGACGCGCTTGACAGTCTTCCAGGCCCGCCGGCTACGGGCGAAGCGCTGGAGCACGACGTATTTCCCGACGAACGACTGGTTCGCCGTCACGGCGGCCGTGAAGCGCCCGCGCCTGACGCGCGTCAGCGCGACTCCCGGGCCGACCTTCACGGTCAGCGGGGCGCTCTTCGTCGCCTTCCAGCCCGCCTGGTAGGTCGTGTTGATCGTCGGCTTGGCTACAAAGGTCCACGCGCCGCTTGCCCCGCTCATCACGGTGGCGATCTTCGTGAAGCCCTTCTTGCCGCACTCCTCCGCGTTGACGGTCACGGTCTCAGCGGCGACGCCGGTGGAGACGGTGCCGCCGAGCGTCGTCGAGCCGCCGTAGCGGACCGTCGAGGGTGCCGCGGTGAGTGAGACGCCGGGCTTGACGGTCACCTTGCCCGTCTTCTTGACGTTGGCCCCGTCGTGGTAGGTGAAGACGCCGGACTTCGTGAACGTGAAGGAATAGCTCTGCCCCGCCGCGAGCATCGGCGACGAGGTGAACTTCGCCTGGTCGGCCACCACCTGGTGCGCTGCGGTGTCCTTGTTGGTCCACGTGACGGCATCGCCGAGAGCAATCGTCACCTTGTTCGGCGCGAACCCTCGCGCGGTGATGTCGATCGCCTTCGTCGCGGCATACGCAGGCGTCAGTAGTAGGACCGGCACCGCGATCGCGATCACCAAAAACCTCTTCATTCGAAAACCCCTTTCTGTGCTGGCTCTTCGTGTGATTCCCGTATTCGGTGCAACCCACACCACACCTACACTCCCGGGCGATGAGGGCGCTCGTCACGGGAGGGACAGGGCGAATCGGCTCCGCAATCGCCGAGCGATTGCGCGCCGAGCACTGGTCGGTGATCGCCGCCGGGCGAGCCGACGGCAACCTGGCCAAAGTGGAGGCGACCCAGGCACTCGTTGCCCGCGCCGCCGACGAGCTCGGTGGGCTCGATCTGCTCGTCAACGCGGCCGGCGAGGGGTTCGTGCCCAAGCCTGTGGCCGCGGTCACCGAGCCGGACTGGGACGCGACGTTCGGAGCCACGGTCAAAGGAACCTTCTTCGTCACGCAGGCCGCGGCGCCGCACCTGCGCGAAAGCCGCGGGCTCGTCGTCATGATCGAAGACGTCGCCGCCTACGAGCCGTGGCCCTTGTTCGCGCCACATTCCGCGGCGAAGGCAGCCCAGGCGATGCTGACCCGCGTCTTCGCGCGGGCACTCGCCCCCGAGGTACGGGTCTGCGGGATCGCGCCTGGCCCGGTCGCCGTGGAGCCCGGGCAGGAGGAGCGGCGCGCCGCCGAGACGCTTCTCGG
Source organism: Gaiellaceae bacterium (assembly GCA_035318925.1). Taxonomy (GTDB): domain Bacteria; phylum Actinomycetota; class Thermoleophilia; order Gaiellales; family Gaiellaceae; genus VAXT01. The sequence continues at coordinate 35,395 of DATHDS010000003.1, read as the reverse complement.
CAGGATCGGCTCACCGGACGACGTGGCCGACGCGGTCCTCTACCTGCTGGGAGCCGATTTCGTGACGGGCACGAGCCTCGTCGTGGACGGGGGCCGCCTCCTGCAAACCGAGCGACGGCCGCGGCCGTAATCATCATCGAAGGACGATGTCTGCTGCCCCCACTCTTCGCTCCGGCTTGCCGGTTGCGCTTCGACTCGCCACCATCCAGGTCGTGGCTGCCGATCCGATGACGGACGGGGAGTTGATCGCCCGCGTCGGGGAGGGCGACTCCGGCGCGTTCGAGCTTCTCTACGGGCGCTACGCGAGACCCGTGTTCGCGCTCGCGCTCCGCCGCCTGGGCGATCGGGGGCGGGCAGAAGACGCCGTTCAGGAGACGTTCGCCTCGGTCTGGCGCTCGGCCCGCAGCTACCGGCAGGAGCGAGGGCCCGGCGCGCCCTGGCTCTACGCCGTCGCACGGAACGCGATCGTCGACAGGCGGCGTGCGCTGGGTGAGCCGCCGGTCGAGCCGGTTGAGGAAGCAGCGCAGGATCCGGGGCCTCCGGAGCGCGCGGAGTCGAGCTGGACCGCCTGGCGGGTGCATCGCGCCCTCGCCGGGCTGCCGGAAACCGAGCGCCGGCTGATCGAGCTGGCGTACTGGGGCGAGCTCTCCCAAAGCGAGATCGCGGAGTTTCTCAACATCCCGCTCGGAACCGTCAAGACGCGGACGCGTAGCGCGCTCGGCCGCCTTGCCGACCTGCTGGAGGGAGAGCTCTCATGACCGTCCCGCCGAATTTCCGCGACCTCGTGGGCCACGATCTCTCCGCCGAGGAACGGGCGCGGCTCGAGCGAGTGCACGAGCTGCTCGTCGAGGCAGGGCCCCCGCCAGAGCTGCCGCCCTCGCTGGCCGACGCTCCTGGTCGCGGCGAGGAGCCTCTCGCCGGATTACCGCGCCGCCGCGCCGGCGCCGTACTCTCGCTCGCGGCCGCAATCGCCGTCGTCGCCTTCCTGGGCGGCTACGTGACCGGATTCAGGCACTCGAGCTTTGACGCAAAACGCGAGGTGCCGATGCATGGGACCTCTGTCGCACCACGCGCGCAAGGCGTCATCAAGCTCGGCAAGCAAGACAGCGCCGGTAACTGGCCCATGGTCGTCACGGTGCGGGGCCTTCCTCGCCTTCCGGAGCGCGGCTACTACGAGCTCTTCGTCAAGCGAGACGGGTTTTTCTTGCGTTGCGGCAACTTCAACGTCAAGGCGGGCACAACGACTGTGGACTTCAGCGTCCCGTATACGTTCGAGCGCAACGACGGTTGGATCGTGACGCGCTGGCGCCGGGGCGAGCAGAAGCCCGGCCCTGCGTTGCTGACGACCTAAGGTGCGGTGCGGTCGTTCGCGACGAACGCCGCGTGCGTGACCGGCATTTTCTCTGCGAAGAAGATCTCGCACGCCTCGGCGTAGCGCTGGATCTCGCGCTGAGCGTTCTCCGATGCGCGCAACGAAATGAAGTTCATCAGCGAGCGGGCGTTCACCGTCCAATAGAACTCGGTGTAGGCGCCGACCGGAAGCACACAACGGGCGAGCTCCCGAGCGACCCCCAATTCGACAAGTCGCTGATAGGTGTCGTAGGCGGTCTCGTAGACGGCCTGGAGCTCCTCGCGGGTCTGCTCGGCGATCTCGGGCGCGACCTCTTCGAACGAGTAGGCGCCGGGCTTGCCGACTTGCGACCGCACGTCCTCCGGCGCCGGCACGTAGAACTCGTCGGTCGCTTTCGCATAGCGCATGCTGAACTCGTTGAACGACCCGATCCGGTGCCGGAACCACTCGCGGGCGACGAAGATCGGCGTACGGATGTGGAAGCGGAAGGAGTTATGTTCGAAGGGCGTCCCGTGTCGATCGCGCATGAGAAAGCGGATGAGGCCCTCGTCCGCCTCGTCCACCTCCTCCTTCCGCCGGGCGAAGCTGACCCGCGCGCCGTTGACGACGGAGAGGTCGTCCGCCATCGCGCCGTCCAATCGAACGAAGCCGTGATCCAGGACGCGGATCATGTTCTCCGCTAGGACTTCCGGTGTGACTGCCACGAAGTCGAGTTTAGCGAGGGCCTATGTCGGCACTTCCGGCTGGTCGTATCCCTCCTGGCGCCCCGGCTTCTACCCGGCCGAGGTCAAGCCGCCGGAGTTCCTCCGTCACTACTCGGAGCGGCTGCCGTCCGTCGAGCTGAACACGACCGGCTACCGGATTCCGGCCGAAGAGCAGTTCCGCCGCTGGGCGGAGCAGGTCGCGCCCGGATTCCGCTTCGCGGTCAAGTTCAACTCGTTCCGGCTTGGCGGAGCCGGAACATTCGAGGAGAGGGTGCTGCTCCTCGGCGACCGGCTCGGCCCGATTCGCGTCCTCGTCGGCTCGCCGCGCGATGAGGGCTTGCTCACGCTCACGCTCGGCTCGTTCGACCCCGGGCTGAAGATCGCCTTCGACTTCCGGCACGCCTCGTGGGAGGGCCTCGAGGTCGACCTGCCGTCGAACGCGGTGCGGGTCAACGAGCTCGAGTCTTCCGCCTCGTTCCGCTACCTACGGTTGCGCGAGCCGCCCTATGACGAGCAGGCGCTCACCGAATGGGCCGGCCGAATTCGCCCGCTACTCGCGGATGGAAACGAGGTCTACTGCTACTTCAAGCACGAGGACGAGCCGGAGGCGCCCCGTTACGCGGAGCGCCTCCTCGAGCTCCTCGCCGACTAGGCCTCCGCGCCGCTCTTGGCGCCGACTCGCTCGACGACTTCGTAGATCGCGTCAGCTCCGACTGACTCGATGAAGGGAGCCATGGCTTCCTGGCGCGCCTTCTCCGCGTCCTCGTCCATCGACGCTTTGATCTCGTCGAGGTTGCCCTCGATGAGACCGAAAGCCACGACCTCGTCGGGGTCCGTCAGGCTGCGGGCGATGTAAGCCTCGCCACCCTCTGGCATCGTGTCGTCGTCGGACCACCAAGCCTTTCGCCATTCGTCATAAGTGCCCGGCTTGAGCTTTCGGACCGTCAGAGCGCAATACATCGTCATCTTGCCCTCCTCTTTGGAGACGTTGGGGACAACCTACGCTTGGGTACCGACTCGCTGCAACCGGCATCGAGTAGCTAGCCCGTACCGGCCGGGGCCGGCAACGTCGCGCCCCGGCCGACGATCTCCTTCACCGCCGAGACTGCCAGCTCGATCTCCTCGTCGGTGTTGAAGAAGTGCGGCCCGAAGCGAAGGCCGACGTCCGGCCGGAAGTCACAGAGGATGGCGCGGCTGTCGAGCTCAGCGTGCACGGCCTCGAAGTCCGGCGTGCGGACGACGACCGAACCGCCTCGCCGCTCAGGCTCCCTGGGGCTGACGACGTCGAAGCCGGCCTCGTCGAACAGAGCGACCAGGAGCTCGGTCTGGCGAACTGAGTTGGCGCGGATGCGCTCGATCCCCGCCTCCTCGACGATGTCGTAGCCGGCAGTGACGGCGTACAGCGCGGGCACGTTCGGCGTCCCGGTGAGGAAGCGCGCCACCCCGTCCGCATACTCGAGCTCGGGCTCAAATGCGAACGGGCGCTTGTGCGCCTGCCAGCCGACGAGCGTGGGCTCGAGCCGCTCGGCGAGATCGGGGCGCACGTAGAGCCAGGCGGCGCCGGGGCCTCCGCAGAGCCATTTGACGCTGCCGCCGACCGCGAAGTCGACGCCGAGAGCGGTCATGTCGAGCGGGACCGAGCCGACGGACTGGTACGCGTCGAGGACGACGTACGCGCCGACCTCGTGCGCGCGGCGGATGATTGGCTCGACGTCCTGAATCCGTCCCGTCTTGAAGATCACGTGGCTGATCGGGACGAGCAGCGTCCGCTCGTCGATCGCCGCCACGATCGCCTCCTCGTCCGGGCAGACGACGACCTCGGCGCCGTGCGCGCGCTGGGCCTGCTGGAGGTAGCGCACGGACGGGAAGTTGTCCTTCTCGTAGACAATGCGGTTGCGCTCGCCCCGGAAGTCGAAACACGAGAGGACGACGGCCTCGGCGATCGTCACGTTCTGGTGCATGACGGTCGAGCCGGGCGGGGCTCCGATCAGGCGGGCGAGCCGGTCGCCGACGGTCATCGGCAGCTCCCACCAGCCGTCGCCCCAGGCGCGTACGCCGCGCGTGTTCCAGGAGTGCGCGTACTCGGCGAGGCGGCGCTCGGCCTGGGCCGGCATCGGGCCGAGCGAGTGGCTGATCAGATACGTCGTCTCCGCGAGGATCGGGAAGCGGGCGCGGTAGTCGGTCAGCTCGGCCACGGGGAGCTAGCTTAGGCGCTTGAAAACGGCGAGAGCGCGCTGGTTCCAGGGCACCCGGTGGGTCGTTCCGGCGCCGGCGAGCCGGTTGCGGTTCGCGACGTACCAGTCGTAGGTGCGCGTGAGCGCCTCCGAGTTCGAGTAGCGCGGCTGCCAGCCGAGCAGCCGCTCGGCTTTCGAGGTCTCGACGTAGGACTCGCGGTGGGCGGTCTTGTAGTGCCACTCGACCAGCGGGGAGAGCCGGGCGAGCTCGAGCGCGCGGAGGGCGAGCTCGGCCGGCCGCACCGGGATCGGCCGCAGGCGGCTCCCCGAGCGGGCGTGGGCGATCAGCGCGTCGAGGTCGTCTCGAACGGTGCCGAACTCGGTTGCGCCGATGTTCATCGTCTCGCCGGCGACCGGCGCGGAGGCGGCGAGGAGAACGCCGTCGACGAGATCCTCGACGGCGAGCAGCTGGTAGCGGTTGGATCCGTCGCCGAGGATTGGGATGCGCCGGCCCTCGCGGATCCAGTCGAAGAGGATCTCGAAGACGCCCAGGCGCTCGGGCCCGATGAAGGTCTTCGGACGGAGGATCGTGACGTCGAGGCCGCGCCGCCCGAAGCCGTTCGCGACCTCTTCGGCCTCGATCTTCGAGCGGCCGTAGTGGCCGACGCCCTGCAGCGGAGAGCTCTCGTCGATCGGGTGGGTCTCGGGGATGCCGTAGACCGCGGTGGACGAGATGAGGAGGACCCGGCCAACCCCCGCTTCGAGCGCGGCGGCAAGCAGGGTGCCGGTGCCCCCGACGTTGACCGAGTGAATCTCCCGGCCCGAGCCTCGGATCGGAAGGGCCGCGGCTGCGTGGACGAGGACATCGGCGCCCTCGACAAGTCGCCGGGCCGCCGCCGAGTCGCGAATGTCGCCGCGGACCGCATCGACCTCGCGCTCGAGCTCGGCGTCGTCGAGCGGGGCGAGGTCGAGCGACCGGACGCTGTGGCCGTCGGCGAGGAGCCGCCGCCCGAGATGCAGGCCGAGAAAGCCCGCGCCGCCTGAGATCGCCCAGAGCATCCGGTCACGATATTGGCTCAAAGGCGACACTGAGCGGTGCGCTCCATCTGGTTACGCTTGCGGCGGGCGGCGGGTGGACACCTTCCTCCCCACCCGGGTGGGGCGCGCGCGTGTACTTACTAGTGCTCGCCCGAGCTACTCGTACTGGAGCGCGCGCAGAACGTTCAGCCTGCTGGCGCGGCGCGCGGGGGCCACGGCCGCGAGCACGCCCACGAACATCGCGACGATCGCGAACGCGATCAGGTTCCGCCACGGGGGCGAAAACGCCACGTTGAACTGCGAGAGGGCGCGTGTGACGAGCACGGCCAGGAACACGCCGAGTGGCAGTCCGAGTGCGGCGCCGATCATCGCGGTGATCACGCTCTCCTGGCGGACGAGGCGCGCGACCTGGTTGCGGGTCATTCCGACGGCACGCAGCATCCCCAGCTCGCGGGTCCGCTCGAACACGCTCAACACGAGCGTGTTGACCATCCCGAACAAGCTCACGATCACCGACAGCGCAAGCAGCACGTAGAGCGTGATCAGGAACTTGTTGAACTCTGCATCCTGCGCGTCGATCCAGGCCTTCCGCGTCTGCACCTTGGCATCGGGGAAGGTCGCGACCGCGGCCTCGAGCGACTTCCCTGCCACAGCGCTCACGCCCCCATTCACGTTCACGAACGTGTACAGGTTGCGCGGCTGCTCATAGAGCTGGTCGAAGCGCGACTGCGTGATGCTGATGCCGCCGAGGAGCGGAGAGAAGGGAGGCGCCTTGTAGATCCCCTTCACCTCGAGCGGCGCCTCCTTGTTGCTCGCCGTCAGGAGGTTGAAACGGTCGCCGAGCTTGAGGTTCGCGTCGTCGGCGAACTGCTTCTCGACGATCGCTCCGAACTCGCCGAGGTCCTGAACGGACGCATCCGAGCCCTTCTTCCAGTCGAACGCATAGACCTGCGTGATCGTCTTGGGATCGACGCCGGTCACCTGTCCGTCCTTGCCCGCGATCTTGGCCAGGCCGCCGCGGATGTTCGATGCGACCGTCACCACAGGGGAGCGCGCAACCGCCGTGCCTGCGCTGGGCGCAAACGGACTGAAACCGTCCTGCGAGGTCAGCATGTACTGCGCTTTCACCTGCCGTTCGACTGCTCCCCGGTTGGACTGTTTCATCCCGTTCGCGAGCACCGCGATGAAGGTCACGAGCGCGAGGCCGATCATCAGAGCGGCCGCAGTTGAAGCGGTCCGGCCTGGATTCCTGCGCGCGTTCTCGCCTGAGAGCCTGTCCGTGGCCGGGTCGAACCGCAGCTCCGGCAGCTCGCTGGGCCAGCCTCGGCCACGCAATCGCTGAATCACTCGGAGGACAAGCCAGAAGAAGAGAACCACCTCGGTGACCGCGAGGGCCGCCGCGGCGAAGTAGACGAACACCATCCCGATCCCAAGCGCCAGCAAGTACGAGGCGAGGAGCAAGATCCCCGGACCGATGACAAGCAGCAACATGATGCCCCCGACGAGATAGAGCGTGCGCCTCGACCCCGCGACCTCACGACCGGAGAGACCCCGGCGCACAGCCCACGCTCCCAGCCTCGTCGGGTAGACGAGCACGCCGACGCCGAACATCAGCCACTTTGCAATCGGGCGCAGCCCGGCGGCGAGCTTGGGTACAAGGCGCGGCGAGACGAGGGCGACGCCGACGAAGAGCAGGAGAACGCCGACCGCCAGCGACAGCAGGCGAACGACGGTCGCGATGTTGTGCCCAAAGAGTCCATATGCGAGCAACGCCACCGAGAGGCCGATGACAGCAAGGGCGATGTAGGACAGATACGGGGCGAGCCGCCCCTTCGGCAGCGTCGCTCCCTCACGCACCGCGGCGATCGGAGGGACCTTCGTCGCGCGAATCGCAGGGAAGATGCCGGCCACGAAGGTCACGATGATTCCGACCGCGAGCGAGATGACCACCGACTGCACGTGGAGCACGAGGCCGGTCGTCGGCAGGTCGTTGTTGAACGCCTTGAAGAGGGCGTTGATCCCACGCGCGAGCAGCAACCCCCCAAAGAGCCCGAGGATCGAAGCGAGGACGCCGATGATGAGCGCCTCGAGCGCCACCGAGGTCAGGAGCTGCCGTCTCGAGGCCCCGATCGTCCTCAGCGTCGCGAACTCACGGATGCGTTGCGCGACGGTGATCGACAGCGTGTTGAAGATGACGAACGCCCCGACGAAGAGCGCGATCCCGCCGAACGAGAGCAGGAAGTACCTGATGATCTTCGTGAACGAGACGGACTTCAGCTGCTCCTTCGCCTCGGCTTTCCCCGTGCGGACCGTGACGGTGGGCGGCAGCTTCGCCCGGATCTCGTTGGCGAGCTCTTGTTGCGTCACTCCGGGTTTGGCCGCGGCCGAGATGGCGTCGAACTTCCCAACGCGGTCGAAGAGCTGCTGTGCGGTCGGGATCGTGAAGACGGCAAAGGTCGCGGTGCCGAGCGACTTCACGGTCCCGTACTGCGCAATGCCGACGAGGCGAAATGACCGGACCGGGCCGAGGCTCGTCACTTTGACCGTGTCACCGACCTTGTACTTCTGGTCGGCGGCGGTCGCAGCATCGATCACGACCTCCTTGGAGGAGCTCGGCCAACGACCCTCGGTCAAGTTGAGCGGGTTGAAACGAGGCTCGGTGAAATCGACGCCGAAGCCGAATGAGGGCGCGCCGTTTGTGTTCACGACCTTCCCTTTGCGGTCGAGGATCTTGGCCGCGGTCTGATCGACGACGCTGCCCGAGGCAGCGGCTACGTTCGGGAGGGAGCGAACGCGGGGCAGAAGCGATTCGGAAACCGAAGGGTTCTGCGCCGTGTCGCCGTTGAAGTTGATGTCGGCCGCCTTCCCGCTCACGACCGCGTCCGTCGAGGCGTAGGACGTGCTGAAGATGTTGTTGAAGGCGTTGTCGATCGCGTCAGTCAGGACAAACGTCCCGCTGACCATCGCCACGCCCAGAACGATCGCGATCGACGTCAGAAGGGCCCTGAGCTTCCGGCCCAGGAGCCCCCGCAACGCGACCCGGATCACGTGAGCGTGACTTCCTTGACCGTCTGCATGATCTGCTCCTCGTCGGCCCGGCCGAGGTCGCGCACGATCAGGCCGTCAGCGAGGAAGAGCACGCGGTCGGCGATCGTGGCAGCCCGCGCGTCGTGAGTGACCATGACCATGGTCTGGTCGTACGTGTCGACGGCCTCGTGGAGCAGCTGGAGGATCTCGTCACTGGTCTTCGAGTCGAGGTTTCCGGTCGGCTCGTCTGCGAAGACCACGGTCGGCTTCGCGACGAGGGCACGCGCCACGGCGACACGCTGCTGCTGTCCCCCCGAGAGCTCCGACGGCCGATGCGAGCGTCGGTCGGTGAGGCCGACCCGGTTGAGGAGCTCCTCGAACTCGGCCTCGTCAGGCTTGCGGCCCGCGATCGAGAGCGGCAGGAGGATGTTCTCCTCGGCGGTCAACATCGGCAGCAGGTTGAAGAACTGGAAGATGAAGCCGATGTGGGCGCGGCGCAGCTTCGTGATCTCGGTGTCGCTGAGGTTGCCGAGCTTGGTGCCGGCGAGCGTCACGTACCCGGAGGTCGGCAAGTCGAGGGCAGCCAGGATGTGCATCAGCGTCGACTTGCCTGAGCCGGAAGGGCCCATGATCGCGGTCAGCTGCGCGGGCAGGACCTCCAGCGAAACTCCGCGAAGAGCATCGACGGCCGTGTCCCCCTCCCCGTAACGGCGTGTTACCTCGTGCGCTGTGACAACCGGACTCTTCGGCGCCGTTTCGGTGCGCGCGCTCTCTTCCTGGCTGACTTGCATCCAGCTTCTCCCTCCAGCCGAAATGTTCGGCAGATGTACGTCCTCGAAGCTACTCGAAAGTAGCAAGCGGCGCCAAGAGCCGCTGAGGGGAGAACTAGGCCGCGAGGGTCAGCTGATCGCCGACGGCGAGACCGCGCAGGGAGCTCTCGCCTGCGGGTAGCTCGAGGACGGCCTTCGCCCCGCGCTGGGAGGCGGCGCGCCACGGATCGACGCCGTCGTGGATGCCGAGCACGACGAGCGCCCGGTCGAGGAAGACGACGTCGATCGGGAAACGCATGAAGAACGTGTGGACCGACGAGGCGGGCCGGAGCAACAGGCCTTCGCCCGAGTCGAGCCCCTCACGGCCCAGCAGGCCCCTCAGGCGAGCCAGGGGGTGGTCTGCGAGCGTGCAACGCCCGCAGACCACGGTCCCGTCGGCCCGCCTGAGGATGAGCTCTCGGCCTGCCAACTCTTAGAACCCCACGTGGATGTGGTCGTAGTGGTTGGCGAGCGGGAACGAAGGCCCGCCCAGCCCGAGCAGGGAGATGACCTGCCTCGGCTGCATCTCGGCCGGCAGCAGCAGGATGTTGCGCACTGCGTGCTCGGTCACACCGCCGGGCTGCTGGTGCCCGAAGATCGGCGTGTTGCCGAGAACCGAGATGTCGGCCGCGAGGCCGTAGATGTGCGCCGAGACGACTCCCGGACGCGCGTACAGCCGATGCCCGCTGATCAGGCACGAGACGGTCACCTGACCGTGCGCCTCTGCGAGGTAGGCGATCAGGACGAGCACGCGGATGTTGACGCGGCCCGACTGGATGTCGGAGCGCCCGCCCGCATAGATCGTGATCCGGCGGTCGTTCAGGATCCGCTTGGAGAGGGACGGCTTTGCCCAGTCGAAGCCCTTGACGAGCGCCTTGAGGCCGACGGCCCGATAGAGGTGCTGCAAGGCGATCGTGCGGTCGGCGAACGTCGTGCGGCCCTCGATCGAGAGCACCGAGGTCCAGGCGTCGCGCTGGGAGTGGTGCGACCGGAGCTGCTTCGTCAGGCTCAGGAGTCGCGCCTTCGATGCGGGCACGGCTCCCCGTTCGCCGCTGGAACGAAGGACGGCGAGTGCGAGTGCCCAGTCGACGTGGTTCCGCGCGGAAACGCGTGCGAGTCGGTGGGCGAAGGCCGGCTTCAGACGCAGCGACGGGGGCGTTGGATCCGGGAGGGTCCGGTTGAGCCAGATCGTGGGGGCCACGTTCGGCTCGTCCGCTTCCGGCTCGCGGTCGACGCGCACCACCTTCGGCTGCGCCAGGACTACCGGAGCCTGGCGGCCGTAGTTCGTCGCAGACGTCCCGTGGGCCTTCCCGCCCTGTGGAGCGGTTGCGCCGCGCCCGGTGGCACTCGACCCGGTCGCTGCGCGCCCGGCGTGGACCTGCTTGCTCAGCGCGGCGTGCACTTCGGCCTGCGAGACCCCGGGCATCGTCGGCTGCGACTCAGCGGGGGGCTGTTGCTCTACGGGCGGGGCGCCCGTGTCCGAATCGTCTACCGCACCTGTGTGCGGAGCGGACTGGTCGCCAGCCGAGGGGTCGGCCGGAGGGACGGCCTCTTCCTCACCGGTCGTGGTGGTCGTGGTCGTCGTATCGGCGGACAGCGCCGATTCTCCCGAGGAATCGAGCAACTGGACAACGCCGTTGCCCGCGCCTGCGGAAAGAGCGGCGCCGGCGAAGAAGATTGTCGCCAACGCGAAGGTGGCGGCGATCCGCCGCGGTCCAACTTGGATCTTGCGCGTGCGCTTCCTGGATCCCATCAGCAACTTGCTCCGGTCGCGTCGCACCCCGGCGCTCAGAAGCGACAGCGCAGCCGAGAGGAAGATCAGGTGGAAGAGGCCCTTCCCGTCTCGTGGTGTCCGTTGTGGCATTGCCTTGCTCCATTCGTTCGAGCGCCGAGGCCGCCACACCGACGCGGATCTGATGACATCCCGCGCCGCAACGGAATCGAGACGACTATCGGCCTGCGCTGGCGAAGCCGCTCACTCGATCTGAGGAACCGCCGCGAGAATCCCCAAACCGAGGGATTACCGGGCAACCCTTGTGGGGCGATGAACGGGATCGACTAGAGCCCACAAGGCGGCGCGGCACGCCGAAGACACATTTCCGGAGGTAGTCCGGCGTGACCGAACAATTCGCCCCCAGTACGAGCTCTTCCCATAAATCTCGATTCGCTCTTCCCTCTTTCTCGAGCCGTTATGTCTCGGCGCGCCGAAAGGCCCGCCTGTTTCAGCGAAGGGAGGTGAATCAGGTGTTGAAGCTTTTCACCGCGCTCAAGCGCGAAGAGGGGCAGACGATGGCGGAGTACGGCGTCGTTCTGGCCGTAATTACGATCGCCGTCTTCGGCGCACTCGCGCTCCTCTCGGGCAACATCGTCAGCGCCATCAGCAGGGTCGCCGCATACATCAGCTAACCCTGTTCGGCATGGCACCAGGGCGGGCTCTTCCGTGTGAAGAGCCCGCCCCCCTCAAATCCCAACGACGTTCGACAAAGAACTGGTATTTCGAATGACAAAGAGAATCTCACTCAGAAATCAGCAAGGGCAGTCCATGACGGAGTTCGCTCTCGTCCTGCCGATCCTTGCCTTGCTGCTGTTCGGAGTCATCCAGTTTGGAATCGTATTCAACAACTACATCACTTTGACCGATGCGACCCGAGCTGGAGCTCGCAAAGCCGCGGTTTCGCGCCGCGACCCTAATCCCACCGCCACGTGCGTCTCGGCCATCCGAAATTCAGCGAGCAACATGACGCAGTCGAAACTCACGCCTACCTGCACCTCGACCTGGCAGCCAGGAGAAGACGTGCGCGTCACTGCGACTTATCCGTACTCAATCAGCCTGCTCGGCGTCTTCCAGAAGTCGGGGAACATCACGAGCACTACAACGGAGCGAGTCGAATGAGAACAAATAATGAACGCGGACAATCAATGGTCCTGGCCCTCGTATTCCTGACGGTATTGATGGGCATGTCGGCACTGGTCCTCGACGTCGGCTCCTGGTACAGAGCGCACCGCGCTGCCCAGTCGACCGCCGATGCTGCAGCACTTGCCGCTGCCCAGGGCCTGACCGATACGAGCGCGGCCACATCTCTGGCCACGTCCTATGCCAACAAGAACGGCGGAGGGCTTGCCCCGGCCGGCGGCATCGTCTTCTCCACGAAGTGGATGACCAACGACACCGTGAAGGTGACGGTGAAGCGTCCGGCCCCCGGTTTCTTCTCGAAGATCTTCGGAATCGGATCGGTCAATGTGACCGGTCGCGCAACTGCACGCGCGTTCAACGAATCGGCACCGCGGTTCGTCGCGCCGATCGTCGTCCACTACAAGCATCCGCTGCTGCACTGCACCCGATCGGCCAACCCCACCTGCAATCCGGAGTTCGGCGTCACGACGACGCTGAATCTGGAGGATCTGCACCAGCCCGGTGGAGGGGACGGTTCCGGCGCCTTTGGCCTGATCAACCTGAACCAGGATGGCAACGGAAACATCGGCGCGGGCGTGCTCGCCGGCTGGCTGACGAACGGCTTTGACAAGGACATGCCGCTCGGGCGCTACTACTCGGCACCGTCTGCGAACTTCAACAACTCCCAGTTCGGCGCTGCGCTCGACTCGGTCATCGGGAAGGAAGTCCTCTTTCCGGTCTACCGCAAGCTCACGGGCCCAGGCTCGAATGCGCAGTACGACATCATCGGCTGGGTCGGTTTCATCATCCGCTCATACAACACCGGGGGGAGCGCCGGGACACTCACCGGGGAATTCACCCGCTACATCGCAGAGGGCATCCCGGTGGAAAACGGGGGCGGCCCTCCCGACACCGGCGTCCACGAGATCGAACTGGTCAACTAACCGACGAAGGAGAAAGAGACCGCCACCATGACATATCGAATTCGCAACATCGGAATCGCGGTCGCGCTTGCGATCGTCGCCGCCCTGCTGACGACGTTTTACGTCACGAATTACAAACGCACGGTTCAGCATGGCGAGGGGACAGTTTCCGTCTATGTGGCTTCGCATGACATCCCACTCGGAACGTCCGGCGCGGATGTTGCCCAGCGCAACATGATGCGCGTTGAGCACGTGACGCGGCGAAGCGTCGTACCAGGCGCGATTGCGAAACCCGACCAGATCGACAAGCTCGTCGCAGTGGAGCCGATCTATGCAGGCGAGCAGGTTTCGACAAGGCGTTTCCGCACCGCGGAGGAGCAGGGCGTCCGAGCCCAGCTGAAGGGCAATATGCGCGCCCTTCAGATCGCGGGCGGGGATTCCGAGTTGCTGGCGGGAACGGTCAACGACGGCGACCACGTCGACGTCGTCGGAAGCTGGGAATTCCCGGAGGGGAAGCAGGTTCATGTGGCCCGCGTCGTCCTCCGCGACTTGCTCGTCCTGAAGGCGCCCGACACGAGCAAGATCCAGAGCAAGATCGGCGCCAATCCGAACGAGCCGTTCACGGTGATGCTCGCTGTTACCGACGCGCAGGCTCAGAAGCTCTGGTGGCTCGTGAAGAACGGCGACTGGGCACTCCAGCTGCGCCCGATCACAAACGCAGCCGATAGCCCAGACAGCTTCGAGACCTCCGGCTCTCTGCTCGCCGACGGGCTTCGTGCCGGCGCGCGCAGACGCCTGACTGGAGGGAAATAATGACCGTCGAGATACAAGCACCGGCCCGCGAGAAGAGCCGCATCTTCATCACCGGTAGCTGCGAAGGGCTTCCCGAGCTGTGGGACGCCCTCGGGCGACACGGTGAGATCGAGCTCGTCGGGCGATCCGACCAGGTCCGCGAAGGCGCGGGCGCGCTCACCGGGGGTCACCTCCAGGCCGTCCTGCTCGCGACGCGCAGCTCGGCGCTCCCCGTCGACGAGCTGGCCGCGATCCGCGAGTACTCGCAGGCTCCGATCGTCCTCCTCGCCTCGGGCGAATCGTCTTCGCTGCTCGAGGACGCACTCGATGCCGACGTGGCCGACGTCCTCCTGCTTCCACAGCTGACCGAGAACGTCGTCTTCGCGATCCGTAAGGCGAGCCACAGTGGCCGTCGAGGCCAGACCGGTCGCCCCCAGGGCACCGGTCGGGTCGTGACGGTCTTCTCGCCGAAGGGCGGGACCGGCAAGACCGTGATGGCGACGAACCTCGCGACCTCGTTTGCGAAGTTCGCCGGCAAGCGCACCCTTCTGCTCGACCTCGACCTCCAGTTCGGTGACGCCGCGATCATGCTCGGAATCGAGCCCGACAAGACGATCCAGGACCTCGTCACCGCTCCGGGCGAGCTCGATCCGGAGAAGCTCGCGGGCTATACGTGCCGCCACTCGTCCGGGCTCGACGTCCTGCCGGCGCCGATCAGGCCCGAAGATGCCGAGCTCGTCACCGAAGCGAAGCTGGCACGCCTGATGGAAGTGGCCAAGGAGTCGTACGAGCTGATCGTCGTCGACACCTCGCCGTTCTTCCACGGGCCGATGCTGGCGACTCTCGACCAGACCGACGACCTGCTGCTTCTCTGCGGGCTCGACGTGCCGACAATCAAGAACGTCCGCCTGAGCCTCCAGACGCTCCAGCTCCTCTCGTTCCCACCCGAGCGAATTCGCGTCGTCCTCAATCGAGCGAACTCGAACGTGGGCATGAAGCGAGGCGAGGTCGAGGCTGCACTCGAGGCAAAGGTGCGCTTCGAGGTTCCGAGCGACCGGGCCGTTCCGCTGGCCGTCAACCGCTCGAACCCGGCCGTCCTGTCCGATCCGAAGTCGGACTTCGCCCGCGCCCTGCGCGAGATGGCCAAGAGCCTTCTCCCCGCGCCGGCGGCAACCGACGGCAAGCGCCGGTTCCTCGGCAGGAGCAGCTAGCCGTGGGACTCCACGACCGCATCAAGAGCGGAGAGAACGAAACCATCCCGGAAGAGCAGCCCAGCGCGCTCGGTGCGAGCGCGGACTTCCGCGAACAACCGAAGTCGGACACGCCGGCAGACCCGTATGCCGAGATGAAGACGCGTGTCCATCACGCCTGCATCGCGAAGCTCGGCCCCCAGCTCTTCACGACCGAGACCAGCGAGAACCTCTCCGAGCGCGTCCTGCGCGAGGTGACCGAGCAGCTGACGCTCGACCGCACCCCGCTGACTCGTGAGGAGCGGCGTCGCATCGTCCGCGAGATCTCCGACGACATCCTCGGCTACGGGCCCCTGGAGCCGCTGCTCCGAGACGACACCATCACGGAGGTCATGGTCAACAACTTCGACCGGATCTTCATCGAGCGCGACGGCAGGCTCGAGAAGTCGTCGGCGACTTTTGCCGACAACGCGCACCTGCTGCGCATCATCGACAAGATCGTGTCGCAGGTCGGGCGCCGCATCGACGAGTCGTCGCCCATGGTCGATGCCCGCCTTCCCGACGGCAGCCGTGTGAACGCGATCATCCCGCCGCTCTCGCTACGCGGGCCGACGCTCACGATCAGAAAGTTCTCCCGCGACCCATACACGATGGATGACCTGATCAAGTTCGGGACGCTGACGCCCAAGGCCGCGCAGTTCCTCGCCGCCTGCACGCGCGGCAAGCTGAACGTCCTCATCTCGGGCGGTACCGGTACCGGTAAGACGACCACGCTGAACGCGATCTCGGCGTTCGTGCCCGGCGACGAGCGCATCGTGACGATCGAGGACGCAGCCGAGCTCCAGCTTCAACAGGACCACGTGATCACGCTCGAGGCCCGGCCGTCCAACATCGAGGGCCAGGGCGAGGTCCGCATCCGCGAGCTCGTCCGCAACGCCCTGCGCATGCGCCCTGACCGGATCATCGTCGGCGAGGTCCGCGGCGCCGAGACCCTGGACATGCTCCAGGCGATGAACACGGGCCATGAGGGCTCCCTGACGACGATCCATGCGAACTCTCCTCGCGACGCGCTCTCCAGGCTGGAGACGCTCGTGCTCACCGCCGGCCTCGACCTCCCGCTGCGCGCGATCCGCGAGCAGGTCTCTAGCGCGTTCGACCTCCTCGTGCAGATCACGCGCCTGGTCGACGGCTCACGCCGGATCTCGCACATCACCGAGGTGCTGCGCATGGAATCCGAGGTGATCACCCTCCAGGACATCTTCTTCGCGAAGCCGCCGGCCGACGACGCCGGAGCGAGTAACGGGGCGAGGCTTCTATCCCCGCTCTCGTGCACAGGCCTGAAGCCCCAGTTCCTCGACAAGATGGCAACGCAGGGCGTCGTCCTGCAGCCGAACTTCTTCAACGAGGAAGAAGAAGAGTCCGGCTACCGGTCGACCCTGTCTTCGGCGAGTTTCGGCGGTTACTCGTGAATCGCAGCAAATGGCTCGCGGTCGCCCTCGCGGGGGCGATCTCAATACTCGCGCCCGCCGCACAGGGCAGCATCTCGGTCAAGGGCGTCAGCACGAGCTCGTATCCCGACATCCGCGTGAGCGTCGTCACCTCGCGCATCGGCGGGGGCACGCCGAGGCTCACGGAAAACGGACGTCCGGTCAGGATTAACGACGCGCAGAACCTCGGGCGGACGAAGTCGGTCGTGCTCGCGCTCGACCGCTCGCTCTCGATGCGAGGCAAGCCCCTGGCGGATGCAGTCGCCGCTGCACGAGCATTCGTCGCCGCAAAGGCGCCCGGTGACCGCGTGGCAATCGTCGGTTTCGGCTCTCGCGCCGTCGCGTTGACCGGCTTCTCGACGTCGACGATCGACGCGGTCGATGCGTTGCGCTCGATGCCCGTCGACTCGGTACAGGGCACTGCTCTCTACGACGCAATCGTCACCGCCTCTCGCTCCCTCGCCACGGAGTCCCTTCCCGGTCGCGTGATCATCGTGCTCACCGACGGCAGGGACGTCTCGAGCACGGCCACGATCGACCAGGCGACCAAGGAAGCCCGCGCCGCCGGTGCCTCCGTCTACACGATTTCGATCGGGAGCTCGCAGTTCTCTCCCGCGCCGCTCCAGACCCTCAGCAAGGAGACCGGCGGCGCCTACCGCGGCGCGTCCTCGAGCGCAGGGCTCGGCCGGCAGTACGCGGCGGTCGCCAACGAGCTCCGCCGGACCTGGCGGCTCACGTATGCCACATCTGCCCGCCCCGGCGATCACGCAACGCTGCGGGCGTACGCGAACGGCTCGGGCTCACACCCATCAGTGCTCGAGCTGCCGAGCGACCTTGGATCGACGAGCGGCGAGTCGAAGCCCTCCCGCCTGCTCCCCGACGTCTTCTACGAGACCGTCCTCGGCACGCAGGTGATGGCGATCATCTCGTTCCTGATCGTCCTTCTCGCCGCAAGCCTCGCTCTCACGACCGTGAAGGGCTCACGGCTGCGCCGCAAGATTGCCCCGCACCTCGCCAAGACCGTCGAGCACAAGAAGCTCAAGCAGGAGAAGGAGCGCTTCGCCGCAGCCGCCCCCCTCTTTCGGGCAACGGAGAGCGCGTTCGCACACTGGAAGGTCTGGACGCGACTCGAGCGCCTGGTCGAGCGCAGCGACCTCCCGATCCGAACGGTCGAGCTCGTCTACCTGATGGTCGGAGCAGGTCTCGTCGGCGCGCTGATCTCCGCGCTGGCAGGGCAGGCGACGCTCATCACTCTCGCGCTGATGGCCGCCGGGTGGATGGCGCCGGTCGGCTTCGTCTGGTTCAAGGCAACACGCCGTCTGGCCGCCTTCGAGAACCAGCTCGCGGACGTCCTGATCACGCTGGCGGCGGCGCTCAAGGCCGGCCACAGCTTCAAGCAGGGCCTACAGACGATCGTGGACGAGGGCACTCCACCCGCAAGCAAGGAGTTCCAGCGCGTGCTGACCGAGGGTCGGCTCGGCCGCCCAATCGAGCTCGGTCTCCTCGACATGTCCGAGCGGCTGGGCTCCAAGAACTTCGACTTTGTGATCACCGCCGTCAAGATCCAGCAACAGGTCGGCGGCAGCCTCGCCGGGCTGATCGACATGGTCGCGGACACGGTCCGGCAGCGGCAGCAGTTCATCCGCAAGGTCAAGGGCCTGACCGCGATGGGACGGGCCGGCGCGTACACGCTCGTCGCGCTTCCTTTCTTCATCGCGATCGCGATCACCGTCATCAACCCGACCTACATGGAACCGCTCTACCACTCGCACACGGGTCACATGCTCATCTACTCCGGCCTGGCAATGATGGCTTTCGGGTCGGTCATCCTCAAGAAGATCGTCTCCTTCAAAGGCTAGGTACAGAAACCCATGACTCTTCTTCTCGTTCTCGCCGTCTTCTGCCTCGCCGGCGCCGCATTCTTCGTCAGCGAGATCGTGACGCTTCCCTCTCGGCAGCGTTCTCTTTCGGTTCGGCGCGCAGCCACATACGGCCAGTTGGAGGTGCCCTCCGGCGCACAGCTCGAAAGCGTTCGCGAACGCCTGCTCGTGCCGACCGGGGAATGGCTCGCGCGCTGGGCGCTTCGGGTCAATCCCCGCACGAATGTGGAGTCGATCGGGCTCAGGCTGATGGCTTCCGGAATGAGCCGCAAGGTGTCGCCCACCGGCTTCCTCGCCATCAAGGGCATCTGCGCCCTCGGTGGCCTCTTCGTCGGGTCAATGCTGGGCGCGGCGAGGGGAGCCGGCGGGCTGCTCATGGGCGCCCTGTTCCTCGGCGCGGTCGGCTTCCTCGCGCCGGATTACGCGCTGACCTTCAAGATCCGCGGCCGGAAGGAGCGAATCCGAGCCGATCTGCCCGACGCGCTCGACCTGCTTGCGGTCAGTGTCGAGGCCGGCCTCGGATTCGACGCGTCACTAGCCAAGCTCAACGAGAACATGGAGGGCCCGCTCGCCGAGGAGTTCGGGCTCACCCTGTCCGAGATGCGAATCGGAGAAAGCCGCTCGGAAGCGCTGAAGCGCCTGTCCGAGCGCGTGGATGCACAGGAGCTCTCGGCCTTCACACGCGCGCTCATCCAGGCCGACCAGCTCGGCACCTCGCTTGGCCGGATCCTGCGCGTTCAGGCCGCCGACGCGCGATTGCGCCGCCAGGCCGCCGCCGAGGAGCGGGCCATGAAGGCGCCGATCAAGATGCTGTTCCCGACGGTCCTCTTCATCTTCCCGGCGATGTTCCTCGTCATCCTCGGCCCCGCGATCCTCAACGTCCAGAAAATCTTCGGGAGCTAGAAGATGCCACTGCGCAAGAAGAACGAGCCCGGCGACGAGACAGAAGAGAAGGAGGGTCACGCCACAGAGGGCGGCTTCGGCACCGGCCTTCGGGCCCAGCTCGAGAAGCGCCGTGGCGAGCAGGCGGAGGAGGCAGCGCCGCCCGCGCCGGCGCAGCAGGCCGAGACCCCGTTGGTTCGGGTCGACCTCTACACGTCGGCACCGCATCAGATCAACGGCGACGAGCCGAGTGCGGAGGCCGAGGAGCTGCGCGGCCAGCTCGCCGAGGCCCAGAAGCGCGAGCGAGAGCTGCGCGCCGCCTTCGCAGAGCAGGTCGAGGCCTACGAGCGGAAGATGTCCGAGGAGTACGACGTCTCCCGCGAGCAGACGAAGCTCGACGACCGAAGCGCGAAGCTTTCGAGCACCGAGAGCCAGATCCGGGAACGCGAGCAGCGACTCGCGACCGAGCGCCAGGAGCTGAACGGGGAGCGTCAACGGCTCTCAGCGCTCCAGGACGGAGTTGCAGCAGCCCAATCTGCTGCCGCCGAGCTACAGGAGGAGCTCCAGGCGCGCGACGCCGAGCTGACTGAGGCCGAGCGATTTGCGGGCCGGAGCTCCTCGGAGCTCGCTCAACGAGGCTCGGCCGTCGCGGCGCGCGAGGAGAAGCTGTCGAAGACGGAGCGCGACCTCGCGACCCGTGAGGGCCAGTGGAAAGCACGCGACAACGAGCTCAAGCGCCACGAAAAGGATCTCGGAGGGCGTGAAAGACGTTTGACGGACGCCGAGCAGCGCCTCGCGAAGGAAAGCGCCCGCGTCGCCGCCGAGAGTGAGGGCTTGAAGAGGCGCGAGGCCGAGGTTCAGGAACGGCACGAGCGCATCCGGGCCGAGACCCAGCAGCTCGAGCGCCAGCTCTCCTCATCGGGCGCCGAGGTTCAGGAGATGCAGGGTCGGCTGATGGAAATCGAGAGCCGCGAGGCGGAGCTGATCGCCCGCGAGGCCGAGCTCAACCGGCGCGACTCCGAGCTCACCCGGACCGAGGGCGACAGCGCGCGCGGTCGCGACCTCGACGAGTGGACCGCCCGGCTCGATGCGCGTGAGAAGGGTCTCGCCGACCGCGAGTCGGCGATCGCCGAGGAGTCCGATCTCTCGGAAACGGCGCGTGAGCGCGTCGACAAGCGCGAGAAGCGGATCGCCCAGACAGAGGCAAACGTCCGGGAGCGCGTGCGCGAGATCGACGATCGCGAGGAGGAGCTGCGCAGGCGCGAAGCCACCTACGAAACCGACTACGAGATCCGCCTCGAGAAGCTCGAAAACCGCGAGCAGGCCCTCGCCGAGCTCGAAGAGAAGCTCGGCAGCAAGGAGTCGCAGCTCGCGGCCTACGTCGCGCAGGCCCAAGGCGCCCTCCAGCGCCGCGAGTCCGAGTGGTGGGACAAGCAGCTCGGCAATAACAACGCCGAAGACGCTGCGTAGCGACTACGAGCTCGGAGGCGAGCCGATCTTCGAGCCTGCGGGACTCGGCTGAAAAGTTGCCGTGGTCCACGAGAGTGAGACCGGATTGCCGTACTTCGGCCCCACGATGTGCTCTGTTCCGCCGTCGACGTTCGCGAGCACGATCCTCGATCTAGTGCAAGCCCCGTAACTACCGCATCCCGTGACGCTAAGGAAGGCGATACGCGTGCCGTCGGGCGACCAAGCCGGCGTCTCACCCTCTTGGCTCACGACCTTCGGCATCCCGCCTTCCGCATCGATGACCGCGACTCGCTGGCTTGTGTCCTGGAACGCGATGCGAGCCCCGTCCGGCGACCACGCGACTTCCCGGCCGAGACCCGTGAAGCCGCGCGCAAGTCGATGCAGGTTGCTCCCATCGGCGTCGACGACGTAAATGTCCGCGACGGCGCCAGAAGAGCTGTTCTCGAGTTGCGAACCGTCGACGAAGGCGATGTGCTTGCCGTCGGGAGACCAGGCGATGCTCAGCACATCGCCGGTCGTGGCGAGCCGTTTGAGGTGCGAGCCGTCGACGGAGACCGTCCAGAGATCGATCGGCGAGGCATCGAGGTTGGGCGCGTACGCCAGCGCGACAGTTTTCCCGTCCGCAGAGACCGCGGGCGCGCCGGCAGTCGCGTCCTTTGGCAGGGGCACGACGCGACTGTCGGAGCCGTCGGCGCGGGAGACGACGATCCTGTTGTCTTCGCCGTACCGAGACAGGACGGCGAATCCTCCGCCCGGCGAGAAATCGAGTTCGTGGTCCCGAGAAGTAAAGGCCAGCTTCCGGAGCCCTGTACCGTCCGGCCCCAGTGCGTAGTAGCTGATCGGCTGGTGCCATGGGGTCGACTGTCCCGGTGGCTCGGGGACCGGTACGACCACGCCTCCGAAGACGATCACGCCAGGATCGGCCGAGCTCGGGACGCCCCCAGCGCCGTTCCGGGCAGCCCCGCAACCGGCAACGAGGCACGCGGCAAGGATGACGAGCGCTGCGCGCACACTCGTATCTTGCCCGAGCGAGAGGAACGAAAAACCAGGCGCGCCGTTCATTTGCCGACAGTCGCCAGCGAGTCCCGTTAGGATGCCGCGACCATGTGGCAGGCCTACGTGAGATTCCGATCCGGCTCGACGACGCGAGCGGACGTCGCCGAGAACGAAGACGACGCGCGCAAGGCGCTCGAAGATGCGATGAGTCAGCTGAAGTCGAACGGCATCGGCACAGTCGGCCCGAGTCTCGTCGTCACGAAGGACGACCTCGAGTTCATCAAGCTCGAGCAGAAACAGCCGCAAGACCAGCAGCGCGAGCGCTAATTCACCCAGAGTTGGTCGATCAGCATGCCCAGGCCGGCGGGGCTGTACTGGTAGTTCCCGACACGCTTCGCGAGAACGTCGACTGACTTCGGGTTGACGAGCGGCACCCAAGGCGCCTGGTCGACGGTCTGCCTGTCGACGCGCTCCCACAACCCGCGGGCGGCGTCGGGGTTCGTCGTTTGCTCGATCAGAGCTCGCCCGATCTGCCGGTCGATGCTGGGGTCGCAGAACTCAGAGGCGTTCAAGTTCACCGGGTTGTTGGGCAGGAACGATGCGCAGCTGAAGATGGCGTTGAAGAAGCCGGACGCCGCGGGATAGTCCGAGATCCATTCGGACGTCCCGATCTGCGCCTTCGTGCGCGTGTCGCCGATGGCCGAGAAGTAGCCGAAGCCGTCGACAACCTTGATCGACGTGCGATAGCCAAGGGACCGAAGAAGCTTCACCGTGTACGGGCCGAGGCGGCCCAGATCCCCCCAGGACCAGACGGTGACCTTCATGCCGCGCGTGCCGGAGGCGGCGACAAGCGCACGTGCCTTCGCGAGATCAGGCGCCGTCCAGCTCCCCTGCGTTGTCGAGCCTGCGGTGTAGGGGCAGTAGGGGCGGTAGCCCGGGAAGTGTGGGGGCAGGATCTGGCACGTCGACTGAGCGACGTCGGGCCCGCCGGAAGCCTGGACCGCTGCGGCTCGGTCGGCCGCGTAGTTCACGGCCCTGCGGACGTCGAGACGGTCGAAGGGCGCGAGCCGGGTGTTGAGGAAGAGCGCGATCGTCGTCGGCTGCGGGTTGGTGTGCACCTGGCTCGCATACCGGGTCTTGATCTCGCCCAGCACGGTGTCGGAAGGAGGCGTTTGCGACTGAGAGGTGCTGAAGGCGTCCGCCTTGCCGCGGATCACGTCGTTGACCGCCCGGTCCGGCGTGCCGCCGATCTCGACGACGATCTCGTTCGGATAGCCGTCCGGCTGCGCCGCCTTCGACCACTCGTGGAAGTATCGATTACGCACGAGCCTGAGGCGGTGTTTCACCTGGTAGCTCGCAATCACGTACGGCCCGGTCGCCGGCAGCGGCTGGGTGCGGACCGCGTGCCGCGGCGCCCCCGCGGGCAGGACGTCTGCGAGGGGGAGCGCGAGCTTGTAGAGGAACTCCGGGTCGGCCGCGACGAGATGGAAAGCAACGGTCTTCGCGCCGTCGTCCGCCACGATCCCGTGAGAAAGGTCGCACCGCTTCGGGCGCTTCTTGCAGCGAGCGGCGCCGACGATCCCGTCGTAGTACTGGACGGGCAGCTTGCCGAGCTCGAAGTCGCGCTCGAACGTGCTACGGAAGTCGGATGCCCGTAGCGGCCGGCCGTTCGAATAGCGGACCTGCCGCAGCTGAAAGGTGTACGTCCTGCCACCGTCGGTCGGGGTCGGAAGCGAGACGGCGAGGTCGGGCACGAGCTGCGTCCCCTCGAGCCCACTGGCCTGGTTGAACGCGACCAGGCCATCGTTCGTCATGCGCAGGATCGGCCACGAGGTCGAGTCGTAGGCGACGGCAGTGTCGATCGAGTCGAGGTCACGGTTCATGCGCATCGTCAGCGTGCCGCCGCGATGACCTGCCCCGGACTGGCGAACGCTCACGAGCACGGTGCCGCCCGAGATGGCCACTCCCTGCGGCCGGTCGCCGACCCGGATCTCTCGCACGACATGGTTCGTCCCCGGATCGATTCGCGCGAGCGTGCCGCCGAACTGGTTGCTCACCCAGACGCCGCCCGACCCGACCGCGACGGCCGCCGGGCCGTTCCCGGCCGGAATGGTCGCCGCCACCGAATTCGTCGTCGGATCGATCCGGGAAACGGTCCCGTCCAGGCTGTTCGCGACCCATGCGGCGCCATTGCCGAAGGCGAGCCCGTCGGGGCCGTTCCCGACCGGGATCGTGTGCACGACGCTTCCGGTTGTCGGATCGATGCGCACAACGCGATTCGCCGTCCGTTGGCTCGCCCACAGCGTTCCGGCGCCGAAGGCGAGCTCCGCAGCGGGGATGGGCAGCGGCTTCGCCAGCTTTCCACTGTCGGCATCGATCTTCGTGATCGTGTCGTCGCCAGTGTTCGCGACCCAGACCGAGCCCGCCGCGTAGACGACGCTGACGGGGCCGTTGCCGACGCGAATCGGCTGCACGACCTTGTTGGTTCCGGGGTCGATCTGCGAGACGGTCCCGTCCAGGCTGTTCGCCACCCAGACGGCGTTGTTCCCGGTCGTGATCCCGCTGGGGCTGCTGCCTACGGTGATCGTCTGGACGACGGTCCTCGTCTGAGGGTCGATCCGCGACACGGTGTCGTCGTCGGCGTTGGTGACCCAGATCGCTCCCTCCCCGACTGCGAGGTGGCTCGGCGTGGCCCCCACCGGCACCTCATCCGCGATCCTGTTCGTCTTGGGATTGATCAGCCCGACGGCGTTTGCATCGACGTGGGAAAGCGCATCCGCGGTGCCCGAGCTGAGAGCCAGCACGAGGGCTGCGATCAATCCGCTGGCAACGAGCACCCCTGCGCCTGCCGCCGCGAGCCAGCGCCGAGTCCGGAGTCGCGCGCGCCAGACGGCCGCCCGCGCCGCCTTCTCCAGCTCCGCCTCGTGGCCGGTGTAGGCGGTCGGAGCGTCTGCAGTACGGAGGGGCGGAAACTCCACGGGGAGGCCCTCGGCGTCGAGTTGGAAGATGCGCTCGGGTCGATCGAGGTCCTTGAGGCGATGCTGGCCGAGGTCCCGAACGCTCATTCCCGGCAGCTCGTCGTCCTCGAGGACGGAGCTTGTCGCCTGCGAGAGCAGTATTTGCCCGCCATGGCCCGCCGCCATGATCCTCGCCGCGCGATGCACGCCGAGACCGTGGTAGCCCTCCTCTCCGACGCTGGGCTCGCCCGTGTGCAGGCCCATTCGCACACGACACTCCACTCCGTCCGGCCAGGCGTGCTCGGCAAGCGCTCGTTGTGCCGCGACTGCGGACAGGGCGGCGTCCGTCGCCTTGCGAAAGGCGACGAAAAAGGCGTCGCCCTGCGTGTCGATTTCCTGTCCGCCGTGCTCTGCGAAGGCGGCGCGCAGGATGCGGCGATGGTCGGCCAGCACCTCGCCGTACCCGTCTCGCAACTGCTTGAGCAGGCGGGTCGAGCCCTCGACGTCCGTGAAGAGGAAAGTGATCGTCCCACCGGGGAGCTCGACCATCCTCCAAGCTTACGGCGATCAGCGCCGGACCCCTACCGGGCCCTCGCCCCTGCGCGGCGAGGCCGTGCAGGGGCGAGAGAGGATGCTTGCTGCTATGGGTGATAGAGCTGCTGGAGCGAGCAGACGGTGTCGACGTGGACGTGCATCCAGAAGCCGGTGCCGAGCCCCTCGAACAGCTTCACCGGCTCCTTGCCGGCGAGGAGCTCCGCGAGCTGGGACGGCGTGACCGAGGTCGACGGGAATCCGCTGCTGTCGGGGCGGCCCTTCCTCGTGAGCACCGTGATGTGCGCGTTCGCCGGCACGATGTACGTCAGCAGACGATGGCCTTCGTCGACGATGTAGTTGTCGTTCGCGACGTCGCCGTAGCCGGTGTCCTGGAGCTGGGCGCGGCTCGCGGTGAGCCCACTTGTGAACCAGGCGGGGTCGAACTGGAGCTCGAAATGGTCGCCCTTCGGAGCGAGCGACTTGACGTGCCCGAAGAGCACCTGGTCGCGTGACCCGCACGGCTGGGCGACGGCGACACGCGGCGACGAGGCTGTGGGCGATGCGGCCCAGAGGCGCGTCGTCGCGAACGTTGCGGCCGCGAGGATCGCGGCGAGAGCGAGGACTATGAGCGTTAGCTTCTTCATTTCTCCTCCTGTTTGCTTTGCCGCACCCCATCGTGCTCGCGCCCTGAAACGACCCCGTCACGGTCGCGTAACGGTTTGGCTACAGCGGGTCTCAGCCGCACTCCCTCGGACGAGGGATTGGCCGCGCTGGGCCGTCCGGCCTCTGGACGTGGCGCCCGATAAGAGCTATCCCTTAGAGACGGGCTTTCGAGGGAGGTTGGGTGCGGAGGGTCTTTTTGGGGGTGCTGTGTGGGCTGCTCGCTGCTGCGGGTGCTGCGGCGAGCGGCGCAGGCACCCTCGGGCGCGCGCATGAATCGGCCCATCCGGCGACCAATCCCGTCAAGGTCGCGAAGCTGGACTCACGGCTCGTCGCCCTTCGCGCCGGCCGAGTCCAGGTGGAGCTCCTGGCCACGCATCCGGCTCGGGCCCGGGCGGCCGTCGCCCGCAGAGGCGGGCGGGTCGAGGAAACCTACGGCGGAGTGATCGAGGCGCTCGTCCCGGCAAGCGCGCTGAAGGCGCTGGCGCGCAGTCGAGACGTCCGCTACGTCGGCAAGCCGGCGCGACCTGTGGCGGAGTCGGTGCGCGGACAGGGCGTCGCATCGACCGGTGCGGCCCTTTGGCACAAGGTGGGGGCGCGCGGCGCCGGCGTGAAGATCGCCGTGGTCGACCTCGGCTTCAGCGGATTGCGCCGAAGCCAGGGCACGGGGGATCTCCCACGCTCGGCGGTCAAGGTCGACTTCTGCGGGCCGGGGGGCTTCGAAGCGACCGACCACGGCACTGGGGTCGCCGAGATCGTGGCGGAGATGGCGCCCGACGCGAAGCTCTACCTCGTGTGCGTCAAGGACGTCGCCGGGCTCGGCCTGGCCGTCGCCTACGCGGAAGCCCACGGGATCGCGATCATCAGCCACTCGGCGAGCTGGTTCAACACATCACGTGGTGACGGCTCGGGCGGGCCCGACACGCCGGCCGGGATCGTCGCCGCGGCTCGGGCGGCCGGGATTCTCTGGGTGAACGCGGCCGGTAATCGCGCGCAGCAGCACTGGAGCGGGACGTTCGTCGATGCGAACGCCAACGGCTGGAACGAGTTCGCCCCCGGCGACGAGGGGAACACGATTGTCGTGCGCAGCGGCCAGGTCACGTGCGCAGCGTTGAAGTGGGACGACTGGCCCGCGACCGCCGAGGACTACGACCTCTACCTGACCCGTTCGCCCGGAGGCACGGTCGTTGCGGAGTCGACCGGCGCCCAGACCGGCCTCGAGCCTCCGACCGAAGAGGCCTGCCTCGCCAACACGTCGTCTGCGACTCAGACCTACGCGATCGGCATCCGCGCCCACCGCGTGACCGGCCGGCCGGTGCGGTTCGACCTCTTCGTCTACCCCGGCCCCAATCTCGAATATCAGGTCGCGGGGGGCAGCGTCACCGAGCCCGGCAGCTCTCTGTCAGCCCTGACCGTCGGAGCCGTCTGCTGGCAGGGAAGCGGGCTCGAGCCCTACAGCTCCCAGGGCCCGACCATCGACAGTCGCGTCAAGCCGGATCTCGTCGGCCCCGACTCGGTCTCGTCGTTCACCTTCGGCCCGTTCTCGGGTTGCGGCTCGAGCGGATTCGCAGGAACGTCGGCCTCCACGCCGCACGTCGCCGCCGCGGCCGCGCTCGTCAAGGAGGCGAATCCTGCCTTCGGCCCGGCCGAGTTGCAGGCCTATCTCGAGGACCACGCCGTCGACCTCGGCGCGCCCGGCAGGGACTCGGTCTTCGGAAGCGGGCAGTTGATGCTGGGCGCGGCGCCGCGGCTCGCCCTGCGCGCGTGCGTGGTGCCCGCCTTGGTCGGTCATAGCCTCGGCTTCGCGCGCGACCGGATCAAACACCGCGGGTGCACTGTCGGCAGGGTGCGGCGAGCGCGGTCGCGGGCCCGGGCCGGCCGCGTGGCGGCGCAGCATCCTCGGCCGGGGACGCACCTGGCGCCACTCGCCAAGGTGAACCTGACCGTCAGCCGCGGCCGGTAGCGGCTACTCGCGCGTCACCGTCCAGGTGGCGCCGCCATCAGGCGAGGTCCACGTCACGGGGCCTTGTTCGCCACGCGTGAACGCGGTCACGTCGAAGGCGTGCACGGTCAGCGAGGGCCAGAGCACCTCGAGCGAGCGCGCCAGGACGTCCCCGGTGACGCGGGGCAGGCGCAGAACCCGAACGCGGCCGCTCTGGACGAGGAGGACCCGCGGCGAGACGTCGAGGCCGAGACCCGCGACGCGGCGAGTCATGAGCGCGGCGACGCCGCCCGGCACCGGAGCTGCGTCGATGATCGCCCCGGGCCGGGAGACGACCAGGTGGCGCCGGAGCCCGGCGGCGGGCGGTGGCCAGCGCACGGCGCGGTAGAGGTTCCCGCCCCGCCACCACCACAACGTGCCGGCCCCGCCGACGAAGCCGTTGCCCACTCCTTCGAGCGTCTGGTGCCAGGTATCGCCTCCGTCTGCCGTCCAGAGGCGAACCTGCCGGCAACCGCAGGCCGAGACTCGGTCGCCGAGTGAGATCATCCCCGTCAGCGCCGAGACGCGCGCAACCCGGACGGCGTTCCGGGAGTAGATGAGCCGCCACGAGTGTCCACCGTCGTCGGTCGCATAGACGCCGTCCTCGCGGCTCGCCCAGCCCTCGAGCGGATCGGGGAAGCTCCTGTGCTCGGGAAGATCGCTCTCGCCGTTGCCGACAGGCCGGCGGAGACCGGAGGCGAGCGCGAACCCCTGGACGCCACCCGTGTACGTCCCGAGGTACAGCCGGTCGCCGACGACGGTCGGTGCGACGTAGGCGGTGCCCGCCAGCCGCGCGCGGAAGCGAGAGGCGCCGGTGCGAGCGCGAAAACCCAGCAGCGCCGAGCCGTTGATGCCGTTCTCGACGAGCCAGACCGTGTCCCCGGCAATCGTCGGCGATCCGTTGAAGAGCCCGATGCCCACCGGCCGGCTCCACCTCACCCGACCGCGACAGCGCCGGTCGACATCGATGCGCACGAGGCGGCTGGGAGTCGACACGTACAGCGCTCCCGTGCGAGGCGAGTACGCCGGCTGAGAGAGGAGCGGCGCGGCGAGCGTCGGGCGGGCGAGCCGCAACGAAAAGAGCGGGCCTGCGTTGATCTTCGCGCTTCGCCAGACGTACAGGACGCCGTTCTTGTTCAGCACGCCCGCAAGCTCGCCGCAGATGCGATGGCGGAAGAGAACCGGCGAGCCGACGAAGTCGAGGTCCCGCAGCGCGCGGAGCGACCGCGGATGACTCGCGGCGCGCACGCTGAGATTCGGCCCGAGCTCGACGATGTGTTCGCCGAAGCCGGCCGATTCCCGGAACCGCCGGCCGGTGTTCGTCCCCCCGCGGAAGGCGTTGCCCGTCGCAACGAAGAGCGAGCCGCGCGCGGCGCTGTAGGCAACTCCGCCCCACCCCCACACCCCGCCGCCGCCGCCGAGCCTGCGCGGAACCGAGATCCAGCTCGACACCGTCCGCGTCGCGATCACGACCCTGAACACCTTGCCCTCCATCGGGCGATCGCAGTACGAGCCGGTGCCGAAATAGACCGACCCGTTGACGATCGTGAGAGCTCCCCAGACGAGCTCTTGCGGGAAATCCGCGTAGACCCGGACCGGCCAGCCTGCCAGCTCCGCCCCCGTCGTCAGGTCGAGCGCGTGCAGCCGGCCGAAAGCGTCGGCGACATAGATCGCGTGCGTGGCAGGGTCGATCGCGGGCGTGCCGGTGACGCCGTAGCCGTCGATCTGCGGGCAAATGCGCACGAACTGGCCGAGCTCGACCCGCCAGCGCACGTAGCCGTTCTCCGACATCGCGTAGACGACGCCCTTCGAGGTCGCGAAGTAGACGGTGCGCCTGCCCGGCGCGGGCACGTCCTGGGCAACGAGCGCCTGCGAGCTGATCCGGCCCGAGACCGGCGTGTACCAGGCAGGGCGCACGGACGACGGCGAGAGCGAGACGTTGGTGACGGAACTGCGCCCGAGGTCGTTTCCGTACACCAACCAACCTCCGGCCGGCTGCGCCGCCGCGCTGCCACCCGCGAGAATCGGCAGGACGAGCGCCCCCAGCAGCAACGTCCTGCGCACGCCACCATGCTACGGAACCGGCCGGAAAGGATAATGACGAGGTGGCGGAGCTCGAGGGAACCGTCGCGCTCATCACCGGCGCGAGCAGTGGCATCGGCGAGGCCGCGGCGCGCGCGTTGGCGCAGCGCGGAGCCGCGGTCTCGCTCGTCGCCCGCCGGAAGGAACGGCTGGATGCGCTCGCGGGCGAGATCGAGGCCGACGGCGGGCGCGCCTTCGCGATCCAAGCCGACGTGTCCGATCAAAAGCAGGCCGAGGGCGCCGTCGAGCAGACTGTCGCGGAGTTCGGCCGGCTCGACACGCTCGTCAACAACGCGGGCGTGATGCTGCTCGGCCCGATCGTCGATGCCCCGCTCGAGGAGTGGGAGCGGATGATCGCCGTCAACGTGCTCGGCTTGCTCTATTGCACGCATGCCGGGCTCGCGCACCTCCTGACTGCGGCCGAGAGCGAGCCCAGGCGCGTCGCGGATCTCGTCAACATCAGCTCGGTCGCCGGACGCCGCGCAAACAGGAACGCCGGCGTCTACAACCTCACGAAGTTCGGGGTCAACGCCTTCAGCGAGTCGCTCCGCCAGGAGGTGACCGCGCGGCACGTGCGCGTGTCGCTCGTCGAGCCCGGCGCGGTCAAGACCGAGCTGCGGTCGCATCTGCGCCCTGAGATTCGCAACCAACCGTCGCCCTTCGACGAGATCGAGACGCTCGAGGCCGGGGACATCGCCGATGCGATCGCGTACATCGTCACGCGGCCCCGCCACGAGGCGGTCAACGAGCTCCTGATCCGCCCGACCGAACAGGAAGGCTGATCGTTTCCGGCCGGGCGACGCCGGTCAAGTCCACCGGCCTCGATTCGTAACCTGCGAAACACGTGGCCACCTTTTCGACTTAGCAACAGACTGTTACAAAGTCGGTTCGGCTCGAGAGGTTGGAGCGGAGCCGGGTTCTGCCGTCCGGGGGCTCGCCGGTCAGAGAAAGAAGATCCGTCGGCGCTCGATTCCTGGCCTGCTGCACCCTGAGCCGCCTTTTGGACTTAGCAACAGTCTGTTGCAACGTCGGTTCGGCTCGAGAGCTCGGGGGCGGAGCCGGGGTGTGTCATGCGGAAGGGCTCGCCGGTAGGGAAGCGTGATCAGCCGAGGAACGTTTGCTCGAGCAAGTAGACGTTGAGGCAGATGATCAGCGCGGCGATGACGACTGCGAGCCAGCTCGTCACCCGCCGGTTCACGAGGCCGCCCATCAGCTCCCGGTTGCGGGTGAAGAGGACGAGCGGGACGAGCGCGAACGGGATCCCGAACGAGAGGAACACCTGGCTCAGGACGAGCGCGTGCGAGGGGCTGGCGCCGATCGCGAGCACGAGCAGCGCGGGCGCCATGGTCACGCCCCGCCGGACGAAGAGCGGGATCTGGCGCCGGATGAACCCCTGCATCACGACCTGACCCGCGAGCGTTCCGACCGACGACGAGGAGATCCCCGAGGCAAGCAGCGCGATCCCGAAGACGGTGCCCGAGTTCGCATGCAGGTGGTTCCCGAGCTCGGTCGCGACGAGGGTCAGGTCGCTCCCGACCTCGGTCAGGCCACGCGTGTGGAAGACGGCGGCGGCGGTCGTCAGCATTGCCATGTTGATGAACCCGGCGATGCTCATCGCGATCACGACGTCGACGAGCTCGAACCGGAAGATCTTTCGCCGTGCTTCGTCGTCGACGCCGACGAGGCGACGCTGCGTCAGCGCGGAATGCAGGTAGATGACGTGCGGCATGACCGTCGCGCCGATGATCCCGACGGCGAGCAGCGTCGCTTCGTTGCCCGGCAGGTGCGGCACGAAGGTCCCGCCGAGCACGTCCGAGCCCGAGACGGGGGCCAGGAAGACCTCGACCGCGAACGAGAAGACGATCGCTCCGACGAGCCCGGCGATCAGGGCCTCGCCGCGACGGAAGCCGCGCTCCTGGAGCGCCAGCACGCCGAACGCGACGACCGCGGTCACGAGCCCGGCCACGAACAGCGGCAGGTGGAACAGGATCGCGAGACCGAGGGCGGCACCGACGAACTCGGCGAGGTCGGTCGCCATCGCGATCGCCTCGGCCTGGAGCCAGAGGAAGATCACCACCGGCCGCGGGAAGCGGTCGCGGCAGACCTCGGCGAGGTTCTGGCCGGTCGCGATCCCGAGCTTCGCCGAGAGCGACTGAACGAGCATCGCCATCAGGTTCGCGGCGAGCACGACCCACAGCAGCGTGTAGCCGAACTTGGAGCCGGCGGCGACGTTCGTCGCGAAGTTACCGGGGTCGACGTAGGCGACGGCCGCGATGAAGGCGGGGCCGAGGAAGGGCAGGAGCGCCCGCAGGCCACGGCGCTCTCCCGACAGGGACCGCTCCGCAGCGGCGAGCACCCGGGCCTCGCCCGGCAGCGCGTGCTCGACGTGAACGAGGCGATTTCCCTCGGGCAACCCGCGACGTGGAGCCTTCTCGCCCAAGCTCAGGTGACGCCGATCCCCTCGGCGAGCTCGCGCGAGATGGCGTGCTCCGCCTTTCCGATGCGAACGATGAGCGGCCCCCCGAAGGGCTCGGACCGCCTCAGCTTCACCTTCTTGCCCGGGACGAGCGCGAGCTTGGTCAGGTAGCGGAGGAGCTCGTCATCGTCGCCCGGCACGCGGCGGATCGTGGCCTCCTCGCCGGGCTCGAGACTGGCAAGCGTGCGCAGGTGCGCCCGGTCGATCCGAAGCTTGGCATCGGGGATCGGATCCCCATGCGGGTCATGGGTCGGGTAACCGAGCGAGCGGTCGATGCGCGCCTCGAGCTCCTCGGAGAGGGCGTGCTCGAGGCGGTCGGCCTCCGTATGCACAGCGTCGAGGCTGAGCCCCAGCGCCTGGGCGAGGTACTGCTCGAGCAACCGGTGGTGGCGGATCACCTCGAGGGCGACCCGCTCGCCGGACGGAGTCAGCTCGACGCCGCGGTAAGGCGCATGCTCCGCCAGCCCGAGAGCGGTCAACCGCTTCACCATCGCCGTCACCGACGGCGGCCTGACCGCCATGCGCTCTGCGATCGCCGAGGTGGTTGCCTTGCGGCCCTCCATCCGGAGCTTGTGAATCTCCTTCAGGTAGTCCTGCATGGCGTCCGTCAAATCGCGCATCCAAAAGCGGAGTCTAACTTAGAACTTTGACGGCGCTAAAAACTCGGCAGCCGACGGCGCCTGTAGTTGAATCGTCCCTGCAATGCGCCCCTGGTCGATCCCACCTGCCGGCCGTTTCGATGAGCACGTGTTCACGAGCTCCGTGCTCGAGGGAAACCCGCTCGGAGATCCCCACGAGCGGCCGCTCTGGGTCTACGTGCCGCCCGGCTACGACGACGAGCCGGAGCGCAGCTACCCGTCTGTCTACCAGATCCAGGGGCTGACCGGCCAGCTCGACATGTGGCGCAACCGCGCCGCCTTCCGGCGCACGTTCCCCGAGCTCGTGGACGAGCTGTTCGCCTCGGGCGAGGCGCCGCCGTGCATCGTCGTGTGGGTCGATTGCTGGACGTCGCTCGGCGGCAGCCAGTTCCTCGACTCCCCGGGCACCGGCCGCTACCACACGTACCTCTGCGACGAGGTCGTCCCCTGGGTGGACGAGCGCTACCGGACGCTCGCCGCCCCCGAGCACCGCGGGATCGCCGGCAAGTCGAGCGGCGGGTACGGCGCGATGGTCACCCCGATGCTGCGGCCCGACCTCTTCGGGGGCCTCGCGACCCACGCGGGCGACGCGCTCTTCGAGGCCGTCTACCTGCCCGAGTTCCGCGAGTCGGCACGCGCGCTCCGCGACCACTACGACGGCTCATACGACAAGTTCTGGGAGGACTTCCGCAGCCGCCCGGCCCTGCTCAAGGAGACCGACCACGTGCTGCTCAACGACTGGTGCATGGCCGCGTGCTACTCGACCGACGAGGACGGAACCGTCCGCCTGCCCTTCGACACCGCGACGAGCGAGCTGATCCCCGAGATCTGGGAGCGCTGGCTCGCATGGGATCCCGTGCGCATGGTGCCCCGCTACGCCGACGCGCTCCGCTCGCTGAAGGCGATCTATATCGACGCCGGCACGCGTGACGAATGGCACCTCGACCTCGGTGCCGAGGCGTTCCGGCGCGTACTCGAGGAGATCGGCGTCACGGATGTCTTCCTGGAGCTCTTCGACGGCACGCACGCCCGGATCGAGTACCGGTACCCGATCGGGCTCAAGTATTTAGCCGAGCGGCTGGCGCCGCTCGGCTAGGTGCCGGTCGGCGCGCGCTCTGGCGCCGCTTGTGACAAGAGCCCCGAGCGCGCCGCGGTTGGACGCGACGATGCGATAGGCGCGCTCGGTTCCGCGTGGAAACCGCGCGGACAAGGCGGCGATCGGCGCGCCTCCGGGCAGGAGCCGCAGCAGCGGCGGGAACGCGGCGCCGGCCGAGAACACGGCTCCGTTCGGATCGCGGAAATGCCAGGACGCGAGTCGCCGGTCGGGCTCGACGTCTGCGAGCAGCGTCGCTGATTCCGGCGACCCGATTGCGACCGGCAGGATCGATTGGTCGCGGTCCCAGGCGAGGATCTTCGCCGCCGACCAGCGGCAGAAGCCGCAATCCTCGTCGTAGAAGAGGAGGCCTCGCCCCTTCATCTCGCCAGGCCGGAGCCCACGCGTCGCCGCACGACGGGCAGCCACGAGACGGTGGGCACCAGGAGCCCGCGGCCCGCGAACCCGATCGTCTTGTCCAGCGTTTCGAGAAACGCTCCGGCGAGCGCGGGCTCGTTGCGCAGCGACCACAGCGTCTCGGCGTTCGCCCACGCTGCGTCCCGCGCGCTCTCGACGCTCCAAATCGCGAGCACGTCGTCGAGGTGGCCGAACGGATGCAGCAGGCGATCGACGAACGCGACCCAGCCCGTGAGGTACGCGCGCCTGACGTTAGCCTCGACGGCCGCGAGCAGCGTGTTCACGCGCTCGAAGTCGGCGTGCTCGCGGCTCTCGCGCAGCAGCTCGACGCGTAGCGCCGTGCACGTGGAGACGACCGCGACGGGGAGGTCGCGGTTGATATGCGCATTCATCCCGGCGAGCGCGAACTGGAGCGGCTCGATCCTGCGGCGGGATCGCTGCTCGAAGAGCGGCACCCACGCATGTGGAGCCGATGCCGGATTCCGCATATACGCGTCGAGCGCATCGAAGAAGAGGTTTGCGAACGTGATGTCGAGCTGTGTGACGAAATTCGGCTCCTCAAAGGTGGTCGCGCCGAGCCCTTCGTCGACGCCCTCCGTGACCCGCAGGTAGAGCGCTGAGAAAGCCGCGACGCCGTCGCCGCGCGGCCCCTCGGCGAGCTGCCGGAGCCTCTCGATCACCTCCGCTACCGTCGACGGGCTGCTCGTCATGGCCGGCGTACGCGGAGGGCGTGGTCCCTCAGCGACGACCGACGACAAGGCTGACCTTGCCGCCGCGCCGGAGTCTCGTGCGAGGCCTCGGGCTCTGACGGATGACCCGCCCAACCCGCCTCGAGCGGGCACGGCGGACGCGGCCGACGGAGCAGTGGGCCCGGCGAATTCGCGCTCGGGCTCGCGTGAGGGTCATGCCGATCACCCTCGGAACGATGCACCTGGCAAGCG
>DATHDS010000002.1:0-70426 GCA_035318925.1 Gaiellaceae bacterium | reverse complement strand
GCTGCCGGATAGGGCAGACGAGATCCTGCTCGACTCGATGCCGATCTCCATCTACGGCGGCGGGTAGCGGGCAAGCTCTAGCGGTTGCGCTCCCAGACGAGGCGCAATCCTTCCAGCGTCAGAAATGGATCGACCCGCTCGATCGTGGTCGCATGCGGATAGATCAGCTCGGCGAGCCCTCCCGTTGCGATTGCCCTTGCGTCGGCGCCGAGCTCCTTGCGGATCGCCGTGACGATCCCGTCGACCTGGCCGGCGAAGCCGTAGACGACACCGGACTGCAGTGCCGCGACCGTCGTCTTGCCGATCACGCTCGGCGGCTCGACGAAGTCGACCTTGACGAGCCGCGCGGCGCGGGCGAAGAGCGCCTCCATCGAGATCTCGATCCCGGGCGCCAGCACGCCTCCCACGTATTCGCCCTCGGCCGAGACGACGTCGAAGTTCGTCGAGGTCCCGAAGTCGACGACGATGCACGGGGCGCCGTAGCGCTCCTTCGCGGCGACTGCGTTCACGACGCGGTCCGGGCCGACCTCGCGAGGGTCGTCGTACCGCACCGGCAGTCCCGTCTTCGCGCCCGGGCCGACGACGAGAATCGGCGCCTTGGCCCAGCGCTCGGCGAAGAGCTCGAACTCACGGACGAGCGCCGGCACGGTCGAGGAGAGGCAGATCCCGTCCACCGACTCCAGGTCGAACATCTCACCGATCAGAGCGCCGAGCTCGTCACTCGTTCGACTCGCAACGCTTGCCAGCCGCCGGTGCGCGGCCAGGCGCTCGCCGTCGAAGAGCCCCAGGACCGTCTGGGTATTGCCCACGTCGACGGCCAGCAGCATGTCGCGTCCGGACTAGAGCTCGTCGTCGGTGCCGAGCGACTCGCCGATGCGCTCGGCGAGCGCCTCGGCCGTTAGCTTGGGCCCCTCGCCCTCGCCGCGCAGCTCTTCGACGGTCACGTCGCTCGAGGTGTAGATCTCGGCCTTCGGGATCAGCCGGGTCGGCCGGTTCTTGTCCCAGACCCAGACGTCCTCCATCTTCAGGTGGTAGAAGGGGTAGCTCGGCTGCGGCGAGTAGTTGAAGTCGAGCTTGTTGCAGAGGTAGGTCGCGTCCTGGGTGAGGACGCACCACCGGAACAGCTCGAAGACGTCGGAGTATTCGCGCTTCAGCCGGAGCTCGAGCTGGGCCTCGAACTCGTCGAGCTCGTCGATGTGCGACATGACTAGTGGCTCTCCCGGTGACATTGGTGGATGCCAGGGTCGCTAGCACCAAGCCAGGCAAGGACGCAGGGAGCGCCGATAGTCCTCACTATCGGCGCGACTGAGGACGCCGCCTGGCGCCGCGTGATAGCGGGCCTGGCGCCGCCGAATGTTGCCGGGAGAGCCACTCCTTCATTCTAGCTCTGCGAGCAAGGCTGAAACCGAGCCCCGCCCGGGCACGACGAGAGCCGGCGCCAGCTCCGCCAGAGGCTCGAGGGCGAACCTCCGTTCGGGCAGGCGCGGATGCGGCACGCTCAGACCCGGCTCGTCGACGATCTCGTCGCCGTAGACAAGCAGGTCGAGGTCGATCGTCCGCGGGCCGAAGCGCTCGCCACGCACGCGCCCGAGACGTTCCTCGACGTCCAGCAGCCGCGCCAGGAGCTCCCGCGGCGGCAAATCGGTCGTCACCTGGACTGCGCCGTTCAGAAACGGCCCCTGCTCGACGGGCCCGACGGGCTCGGTCTCGCGCAGGCGGGAGACGGCGACGACCTCGATTCCCTCGTCGGCTGCGAGGCGGTCGAGCGCCATGCGGAGATGAGTCTCACGATCCCCGAGATTTGAGCCGATACCGATGAAAGCCGTGGTCATGCCTACTGCTATCTTCGCTGCCTTGAGGCGTCTCGGGGTGCTCCTCGCGATCGCTGCGCTGGTGCTCGCTGCCGGGGCGGGTTCTGCTTGGGCGCATTCGAGCCTCACCCGGGACCAGAAGACAGAGCTTCGTCTCTACGGCTCGGCGCTCGTTCTCGCGCGGCCGGGAGCAGGCCCGGCGCTCCGCCGCGCGGGCGGCGTCAAGCTCGCCCACGCGCTGCCGGTCTGGCGCCTACGCAGCGGCCCCGCCTTGCGAGTCCTCCCCGCCTTGCTCCGCGCAGGTCTCGTCCCCGAGGTCGAGCCCGACCAGCCCATGAGCCTCGCCAACCACCTCGCCGACCCGATGGTCGTCAACGGCCTCGAGTGGTGGCCCTCGTACATCGGACTCGATCGCGCCGAGCCGCCGGGCCCCGGCAAGCCGCTGACGATCATCGACACGGGTGTCGACCTCACTCACGAGGAATTCGCGACCAGGCCGGCCACGACCGCCCTGAACGCCCAGTCCACGTCCGCCCGCTTCGAGGAGCACGGCACGGCGGTCGCGTCAACCGCGGCGGCGCCCACCAACGGCCTCGGTGTCGTCGGCGTCTATCCGCAGGCGAATCTCCAGGTCTGGGACGCGAGCCCGCTGGGAGACGGGCTCACGGTCGGCGGCGTCATCCAGGGGTTGGACGCGGCAATTCGCAGCGGGCAAGGGGTCGTCAACCTCAGCCTCGGCTCCGAGGTTCAGAACCCGTTGCTGGACGCGATGGTGGCGATTACCTTCGGCTCCGGCACCCTCGTCGTCGCGGCGGCAGGGAACAGCCGAGAGGATGGAAGCCCGCTGGAGTATCCGGCGAGCCTGCCCCACGTCCTCACCGCCGGCGCGATCGACCAGTCGGGCCAGCCCGCGTTCTTCACGAGCGGCTCGCAGTACGTCGACCTCGCCGCTCCCGGCTTCGACATCCCCGTCGCGATTCCGGCGACATACAACCCTCCTGCCAAGTACGACTCCTTCGCCGGGACGAGCTTCGCCTCGCCGATCGTGGCCGGCGCGACCGCCTGGGTATGGACTGTCCGGCCCACGCTCGACATCACACAGATCTTCGAGGTCATGCGCCTTTCGGGCGAGGACATCGACAGCCCAGGGTTCGACCCCTTCACCGGCTTTGGACGGCTCGACATCCCGACGGCGTTGACCGTTGCCGCGCCCGCCAGCGACCCGCAGGAGCCGAACGAGGACGTCACGTACCTGAAGCGGAGCGGGCTCCTGCACCGAGCCTCGGTCCCGGTGACGACGGCGGGTCACCTTCGCGGCTCGATTACGGCACGACTCGACTTCGGTGAGGACCCGCGGGACGTCTACCGCGTCTGGGTTCCAGGCCGGCGCACCGCGGTCGTCGTGATCCAGCCCGCGGGCGGAGACGTCGACCTGGCGCTGTGGGGCCCCCACACCGTCAGCGTCCTCGAGGCCGGCGCGACGCGGACCCGGGACTTCAAGGGCATCTCGGAGCGGATCGGGACGAAGCGCGAGTCGCTGCGGGTCAAGAACACGAGCAGGCGCGGCGGCTACTACTACGCCGAAGCGTCGGTGGGCGCGGGCAGCGGCACGGTCGTCCGCAAGGTGGCCGGCCTCGGCTATCGCCTCTCGGTCTCGCTCGTCAAGAAGAAGCTCGCCCGCTAGTTCTCGGGGCGCCGCTGGGGGTGCGAGGCAAGCGCGCGGCGCGCAGGACAGTACAGGTGGTACGGACAAGCGCCGCGCGCGCTGCATCGTGCCGCCAGCGGCGTCAGGCCTCGCGGAGCCCGGCTCTGCCGGGCGGGAGCGAGGCCGGCCGAGGGCTAGCGGGGCCGCTCGACGGTAGCCGCCGAGTGGGCCGCCGGCACGCCGGCGGGCTGCGGCTTACGGACGCGCACGCGCACGCGCACGACCTCGAAACGGCCGACCAGCGCGTCGGCGACGGCGGCGGCCAGCGCCTCGATCAGATTGAACTGCTGCCCGTCGGAGATCTCGCGCACGCAGTCGGCAACCTCGCGGTAGTCGACCGCGTCCTCGATCCGGTCGGAGAGGGCGCCGTCACCGACCTCGAGCCGGATGTCGTAGAGAAAGGTGGCGCCGTCGCGCCGCTCCTCTTCGAGGACCCCGTGCCGGCCGAACACCTCCAGGCTCTCGAGCTCGACGACAATCATCGGACCGCGGCCGCCACGGTAAGCGCTTCGACGTGCTCGCGCACGTCGTGGGCGCGGAAGATTGTCGCGCCCCGTTCGTAGGCCTCGACCGCCGCGGCGAGGCTCGCCGACAGCGGGCCGGTGGTCGCCTCCGGGTCGCCGAGGATGCGCCCCAGGGACCGCTTGCGGGAGAGCCCGACGAGAACCGGGCGCCCGAGTGCGACGATCTCGCCCAGTCGCCCGAGCAGCTCGAAGTTCTGCTCGACGGTCTTGCCGAACCCGAAGCCAGGATCGAGGCAGATGCGTTCCTCGGGGACCCCGGCGTCGACCGCGAAGCGCAACCGCTCCTCCAGAAAGGCCGCAACTTCGCCCGCCACGTCCTCGTAGGTCGGCTCGTCTTGCATCGTCCTCGGCTCGCCTCGCATGTGCATGAGGCAAAGGTAGGCCCCCGACGACGCGACGACCTCCGCCAGTTCCGGGTCGTTCCTGAGCGCGGTCACGTCGTTCACGAGCTCCGCTCCGAGCGCGAGCGCGCGCCGGGCGACCTCCGCCTTCGCCGTGTCGATCGAGACCGGCACGCGGCCCTGGAGAGCCTCAAGGACAGGAACGACCCGGCGCAGCTCCTCGTCCAGCGAGACACCCTCGGAGCCGGGCCGGGTCGACTCGCCCCCGACGTCCACGATCGCGGCGCCTTCCTCGGCCATGCGCAGGGCGGCAGCAACGGCATCGTCAGCCTCGAAGTTGACCCCGCCGTCCGAGAACGAGTCGGGCGTGACGTTCACGACGCCCATCACCGAGGGGCGCGGGAACCGGTCCTCGATCGACTCCCTCATAGCAACCGGAGCCTACTCAGACCCGCCTACTGGAGCCATGCCCCCGGACCTGGTCCCAAGCCGTGTCCGCCTAGGCCATGCCCACGGACGAGGTCCAAGGCCGTGTCCGCCTGGGGCATGTCCACGGACCTGGTCCCGGGACATGGCCTTCGGGGCGGCGTCACGCGTCAGTGCCAGCTGCGTCACGGACCAAACGACTATCGCCCAGTCCGCAATTGCGGCCGTATCGTCGCTGCATGGGACGCAAGCCGAGGCCCCAGATCGCGGATGGCATTTATCACGTAACGACAAGGGGAAACGGCGGCGCGTCGATCTTCACCGACGACTTCGATCGCACCGCGTTCCTTGCACGACTCGGTCACGCGGTGGGTCGGTCGCAATGGGACTTGTTCGCGTACTGCCTGATGGGCAACCACTTCCACCTGATGATCCGGACCCCGGAACCCAACATCGCTCTGGGCATGCACACGCTCAACCAGTGGTACGCGCAACGATTCAACTGGCGGCACGACCGGACGGGTCATGTTTTCGAGGGCCCGTATGGCGCAGAACTCATCGAAAACGAGGGGCATCTGCTCGAGGTCACGCGGTACGTCGTCTGCAACCCCGTGCGTGCCGGGCTCTGCGGACGGCCGGAGCAGTGGCCATGGTCGAGCTACCGAGCGGCGATCGGTGTTACACCGCGCTTCCCGTGGCTGGCAATCGGCGAGCTCCTGCTCCTCTTCGCCGATTCTTCCACGACTGCGCGCGAGCGCTACCGGTCATTCGTGGAAGAAGGCGCCGACAGGATCCGCGAAGACCTGGCTCGGGCTCGGGACCAGGTCCGGGGACTTGTGCCGTTTGGCCCTGGCCTGGGACCAGGTCCCGGGACAGGTCCGATTTAGCTCTTGGCGCCTTCGGGTGGGGGCGGCTGCATGGCCTGCCCGGGCAACGGGAACGGCTTGGGCTTGGGCACACGCGAGCGGCGCTCGGTCTTCGGCTTGGCCGGCTCGGAGCTCTCCGAGACCTCTTCGGGGAAGACCTCTTCGTCCGAAGCGCCCTCCAGCAGCTTGATGAACTGGTCCTTGTCGATCGTCTCGCGCTCGACGAGGATCGCGGACAGCCTGTGCAGCTCGTCGAGATGCTCCTCGAGCACCCGGCGCGCCCGCACGTGCGCTTCCTCGATCACCCGATGAATCTCGTCGTCGATGTCGCGGGCCATCTCCTCGGAGTAGTCCGGCTCCGAGTGCATCTCGCGCCCGAGGAACGGCATGTCCTGGTTGCGACCCAGAACGCGCGGGCCGAGCTTCTCGCTCATCCCGTAGCGCATGATCATCTGCTTCGCGGTGTGCGTCACCTTCTCGAGGTCGTTGGCGGCACCCGTCGTCACCTCGTTGAAGACGATCTCCTCGGCTGCGCGGCCACCGAGAACCGCCGCCAGCTGGTCCATCAAGGCCGTGCGGGTGGTCAGGTACCGATCCTCGCGCGGAAGCGAGATCGTGTAGCCGAGCGCCTGTCCGCGGCTGATGATCGAGATCTTGTGCACCTCGGCGTCCTGGTCGGTGTAGTGACCGACGAGCGCATGGCCCATCTCGTGGTACGCCGTGATCTTCCGCTCCTGCTCGGAGAAGAGGCGGGTCTTCTTCTCGGGACCGGCGATCACGCGCATGATCCCTTCCTCGAGCTCCTCCTGGCCGATCGTCTTCCGGCCGCGGCGCGCGGCGAGGAGCGCGGCTTCGTTGATGAGGTTCGCAAGATCCGCGCCGGTGAAGCCAGGGGTTCCTGCCGCGAGAGTGTCGAGCTCGATCTCCGGATCGAGCGGCTTGCCCTTCGCGTGCACCTCGAGGATCCTCTTGCGGCCGACGCGGTCGGGCCGGTCGACGACGATCTGCCGGTCGAAACGGCCGGGGCGCAGCAGCGCCGGATCGAGGATGTCGGGGCGGTTCGTGGCCGCGATCAAGATGATGTTGTCCTTCAGCTCGAACCCGTCCATCTCGACGAGGAGCTGGTTCAGGGTCTGCTCACGCTCGTCATGCCCGCCGCCGAGGCCGGCGCCGCGATGGCGGCCCACAGCGTCGATCTCGTCCATGAAGATGATGCACGGGGAAGCCTGCTTGGCCTGCTCGAAGAGGTCGCGCACCCGGCTCGCGCCGACGCCGACGAACATCTCGACGAAGTCCGAGCCCGAGATCGAGAAGAACGGCACGCCCGCCTCGCCCGCGACCGCGCGCGCGAGGAGTGTCTTACCGGTGCCGGGTGGGCCGTAGAGCAGAACGCCCTTCGGAATCCGGGCGCCGAGCGCCTGGAACTTCTTCGGGTTCTCGAGGAACTCCTTGATCTCCTGGAGCTCTTCGACAGCCTCCTCGACCCCGGCCACGTCCTTGAAGCCGATCTTCGGCGCGTCGGGCGTCATCCGCTTGGCGCGGCTCTTGCCGAAGCTCATCACCTTCGAGCCGCCGCCCTGCACCTGGTTCATGAGGAAGATCCAGAAGCCGAAGAGGAGAACGAAGGGCAGGAGACCCGTGAGGAGCGACCACCAGGCCGACCCTCCGGTGCCCTTCGAGTCAAACGCGACCTGGTTCTTTTCGAGCAGGTTCGTCAGCTGCCCGGCGTACTGGTCGCTCGGGTAATGGACCGAGGCCTTCTTCCCGTCCTTCAGCTGGAAGGTGACCTGGCGCTTGTTCGGGTTGAGGTCGGCGTTCTGGACTTGCTGGGTCTTGACGTCCTGGATGAACTCCGAGAGCGTGACCTTCTTCTCGTTCTTGTTCTTGCCGTGCAGCTGCGAGCTCGCCAGGTAGACGAGCAGCACGATCACGATCAATGGGAACAGTGCCGAGCGGAAAAATCGGTTCAAGAAGGCGCCTCCTGGAGCAGCGTAGCAGCGGTCACCGTTCCTGCCTCCCCCGGACGAGGATCCTTACCGCTTTGTTACACCCGCTTCGACTTCGTCCTGCAAAACGCCAACGTACGGGAGGTTGCGGTAGCGCTCCGCGTAGTCGAGGCCGTAGCCGACGACAAACCGGTTCGGGATCTCGAAGCCGACGTACCGGACGGGGACTTCGGTCTCGCGCCTGCCGGGCTTCGTGAGCAGCGCGCACACCTCGAGCGAGGCCGGCTGGCGCGCGCGCAGATTTCGCATCAGATAGGACAAGGTCAGGCCGGAGTCGATGATGTCCTCGACGACGAGGACGTGCCTCCCGTCGAGCGGGATGTCCAGATCTTTGAGGATCCGGACGACGCCCGACGAGTCGCTCGCCGCGCCGTAGCTCGAGATCGCCATGAAGTCGACCTCGCACGGAACCGTCAGCTGGCGCATGAGGTCGGCCATGAAGAAGACGGCGCCCTTGAGGACGCCCACGAGCAGGAGGTCGCGGCCCGCGTAGTCGCTCGAGATCTCTTCGCCGAGCTCCGCGACGCGCGCGCGCAACGCCTCTTCCTCGACGAGAACTTCTCCGATCCCGCGCTCCAACTCAGTCTGGGACACGCTCGGCCTGCACTCCCTCTGCTTCGACGATTCCCGGCACCGCGACCACCTCGTCCCCGCGAACGACGAGTGGCCAGGCCTCACGCTCCGATCGCGGGATCTTGGCGTCCACGAACACGTCCTGGATCTTCTTCGTGCGCCCCGCCAGACGGTCGCCGGGACGCCACCCGCGTACCTTAAGCCCCTTGCGGTCGGACGCGATGCGCCAGGAGCCCCAGCGCACCTCGCCGTCGAGCACGACGGGGGAGCGTTCGAGCCACACCTGGTCGTACTCGCGGACGACAGCCCGGCCGCCGCCGAGGTCGAGCCGCGTCGAGCCTTCGACCGACTCGAGGAGCCGGACGAGCTCCGGCGGGGCCGTCTTGCGGTCGGCCAAGCGAAGCAGATTGCCTTCGGCGGCCGGATGGAGCTGGAGGAGCAGCGGCAGGATCTGCTCGCGGATGAGCCCCCGCTTCGTGTCCGGGTTCGACGTGTCCCGGCGAAAGTCGAGGCCCTCGGCGAGGCAGTAGGCCTCGGTGTCGTCGCGCCAGCGGTCGAGCAGGGGCCGGACGACGCCGTCGGCGCGCTTGCGGTCGATGCGGCCCGGCGCGCCCGAGGCGACGATGCGGTAGAGAACGGTCTCGACCTGGTCGGAGGCCGTGTGGCCCGTCGCGCGCAGCCGGTCGGTCGCGAACGAGTAGCGGATCTCGCGCAGCTCGTCCTCGGTCTTCCCGCCGCGCCCGTCGACGACCTCCGCTCCCAGCACGTCGCGGCAGAACGCAGCGTCGTCGTCAGACTCGGCGCCGCGCAGGCCGTGGTCGACGTG
Organism: Gaiellaceae bacterium; assembly: GCA_035318925.1. Lineage (GTDB taxonomy): Bacteria > Actinomycetota > Thermoleophilia > Gaiellales > Gaiellaceae > VAXT01. The sequence goes on along the minus strand of DATHDS010000002.1, from coordinate 61,348 downwards.
GAGCGCCGAGACCTCGTAGCCCAGCTCGCGCAGGACGTGCCAGAGGCAGGTCGAGTCGGCGCCGCCCGAGACGAGGCAAGTCACCGCCCCGCCGGGCGGCATCAGCTCGTGCCGGCGGATGTCGTCCTCGACCGCCTTCCGAAACGCCCGGGGCTCCATGGACAAAAGCTAGTCGAACCAGCGCCTTTCGTACTTTGCAACAGACTGTTGCTAAGTCAGAAAAGCAGGCTCCGGTAGGTGCCGACCCGCCGCATGCCGATCTTCTCGTAGAGACGGATCGCGGGCTCGTTCTCGGGGCGGGCGAAGAGGCACACCGAAGGCGTCCGCTCGAGGAGCAGCCGGCAGAGATCGCTGATCCCGCGCGTCCCGTAGCCCTCGTTGCGCACCTCCGGATCGACCCAGACCTGCTGGAGCTGGACCGCGCTCGGGGTCCAGGCCGAGGCCTCCGCCTTGAAGAGGATCGTCCCGCCCTCGGCCCAGAGCCACGAGCGCCCCTCCTGGATCTGCGACACCGTGCGCCGGCGGAACCCGTCCCCATCGCGTTCGAGCGGGTCGACGCCGAGCTCCTCCTGATGCGTGGCCGCGCAGGCCGGCAGCAGCAGGTCGAGGTCCTCGATCGTCGCCGCGCGCAGCCCGCTCGCAGCACTCTCGGGCGGCTCGTCGATCGCATAGACGGGCTGGCCTGGGCGATCTGCTCGAGGCACCGGCATGACCGAGCGAGCCGCGGCCCAGAGGTCGGTCACCGCGCCCGCCTCGCCGATGATCATCCGCGTCGCGTGAACGGCGGCCTCGGTTGCGAAGGCTCCGCATCCCTGTCCGGAGGGGACGACGTTTGCGCCGAAGTAGCAGAGCGCGGCGAGACCTTGCGCGCCCTCGACCGCACGGAAGCGGGCAAAGCCGCGCCGGGCGACGTCCTCGAGGAAGACGCGCTCGATCGGGTCCTCCGCGCAGAAAGCCAGGATCTTGTCGGAGGTCGGATCCGTCAGCATCCCGCGAACTATCGCAATAGGGTTTCGGCGTGCCGATTCACGTGCGAGCGGAGCAAGGCGAGTACGCGGAGGCGTGCCTCCTGCCCGGAGACCCACTCCGGGCGAAGTACATCGCCGAGACGTACCTCGACAACGCCTTCCAGCGGAACGCCGAGCGCGGCCTGCTCGGATACACGGGCGAGTACGAAGGCCGGCCGGTCTCCGTGCAGGCCACCGGGATGGGCTGTCCGACCGCCGCGATCGTGATGGAGGAGCTCGTCCAGCTCGGCGTGAAGCGCTTCCTGCGCGTCGGCACGTGCGGCGGCCTCCAGCCGGACCTCGAGCTGGGCGACCTGATCGTCGCGCTGACTGCGGTCCCGGCGGACGGCACCGCGCGGCACTACGTGGGCGGCGAGCCGCACTGCCCGACCGCGGACTGGGAGCTCGTGCACGGCGCCGTCCACGCGGCGAAGGCGCTCGAACAGCCGATGCGCGTCGGCGCGATCGCGTCGTCGGACACCTTCTACGACCCGGACGAGGGGCGGCACGAGCGCTGGTCGTCGCGCGGCGTGCTCGCCGTCGAGATGGAGGCGGCGGTCATCTTCACGATCGGTGCGCTGCGCAAGGTGCAGGCGGGCTGCCTGCTGACGGTGAGCGACATCATCGTCGCGGGGTCGTTCACCCGGATCTCGGACGAGGACCTTCAGGCCGCGGTCGACCGGATGACCCGCGTCGCCCTGACGACGGTCACCGCGGACGCTCATTAGCGAGACCGCCTTCCTCGTCAACCCGGCGGCCGACAACGGCGCGACCGGCAAGCGCTGGCCGGAGATCGCGCGCCTCGCGGCCGAGCGCGGCCTGAGCGGCGACACCTTCCTCTCCGAGCGACCGAGCCATCTCGTCGACCTCGCCAGGGAGGCCGCCGCGGGAGGCGCACGCCTGCTCGTCGCGGTCGGCGGGGACGGAACCGTGAACGAGGTCGTGAACGGCATCGCGGGCCTCGAGGGCGTCGAGCTCGCAATCGTCCACCGCGGCACCGGGGGCGACTTCGTCCGCACGTTCGGCATCCCGCGCGGCACCGAGGAGGCCCTCGACGTCGCCCGCAGCGGGAGCACTCGCGTCGTCGACCTCGGCCGGGCGACCTTCCGGACCTGGGCGGGGCCGGAGGACACGACGTGGTTCGCCAACATCGCGAGCGCGGGCATGAGCGGCGCCATCGCCAAGCGGGTGAACGAGACCGGCAAGGCGCTCGGCGGGAAGCTCAGCTACGCCTGGAGCACCTTTGCCGTCTTTGCCCGGTGGCGCAACGCACAGATGACGGTCTCGGTCGACGGCGAGGAGCGGAGCGGAGCGATGTACGACGTCATGGTGGCGAACGGCCGCTACCTCGGAGGGGGCATGAAGATCACTCCCGAGGCCGACCCGGGCGACGGGCTCTTCGATGTCCTCCTGATCGGCGATATCTCGAAGCGGGACCTCGTCAGGACGCTACCGAAGATCTACCGCGGCACGCATCTCCCCCACCCAAAGGCCGAGCTGCTCCGCGGCGCCAGAGTCTCGATCGACGCGCCGATCGCCCTGCCCGTCCAGCTCGACGGCGAGCAGCCCGGAACGACGCCAGCAACTTTCGAGGTCGTGCCGCAGGCCTTGCGGCTCAGGGTCCCCTAGAGCGGCTCTGAACCGTTCCTATACCGCCGGCGTCGAGGCTAGCCCAGGTGGCGCCTCGCGCTTACCATGCCGGCATGCGGGGTCTCGCGGTCGCGGCCCTGGCGTGCCTCACTGTTCTCGGAACGGGATGCCTGGGGCATGGCACGCCGAGCCGTTCCGGCCGGTCGAGCCGGCTCGTGTTCGTCGGCGGCGAGGATGGGTACCTCTTCACGATCGGGGCGGACGGCAACGGTCTGCGCCAACTCACCCGCGCTCGGAACTGGGGAGCCGAGCGGGTGGTCTGGTCCCCGGACGGCTCACGCCTGGCGGTCGCGACGGATCGGGTCCCCGAGGGACATAACGCGGCCCTGCTCGTCATGGACTCGTCAGGGGCGCGTGCCAAGCGCCTCGCATACCTGCCCTCCTCGCAGGTTCAGCTGCGCTGGGCCTCGGCGAAGAGGATCGGGGTCGCCCGGTACGCGTTGTACCGGCTCGAGACGAGCGTCGTGGACGCAGAGCGGGGCGGCCGGCTCCGGCGGGTTCGCGTCGAGTACGTCCGTGAAGGAGTGCGCTCTCCGGACGGTCGGCAAGTTGCCTTCCGCCGGAGAGACCGGCATGGGGACACGCAAATCTTCGTCGGCGCCAGCCGGAGCGAAGCCGTCAACGTCAGCCGCTCCCGCTCCGTGGGGCCCTCCCCTGTCGTCGAGTCCAACCAGGTGTGGTCGCTCGACGGGAGCCGGCTGGCGTTCACGCTCGATCGCGGTCTCCCCCCACCCGAGATCAGGGTGATGCGAGCGGATGGGTCGGGCGAGCACCGCGTGGCGATCGCACCTCACTGGAGCGGCGAGGGCCCCAAATGGTCTCCGGACGGACGGTTTCTCGCGTATGTGGCCGATGGGGACGACGACGGCTTGAGCGACCTCTACGTCGTCCCTGCTGCGGGCGGCCCGAGCCGGCGCCTGGTCGAGCTCGAGTACATCCACGACTTCGAGTGGCAGCCCGGCCACTCGAGCCCCGCCAAGCCGGCACCGCCCGCGTCCGCCAAGCAGCGGCTCATCCGAACGTATTCGACAAAGCTCGCCGCAGGGCATGCTCGCCTGACCGACGTCCGCCTCCTCAGGCGGTTCACCTCGCTGGAAGACCGCCCAAGCGTGGCCGATCTCTCACCGGACGGCTCGCTGCTCGCACTCTTCTGGCGGGGCTCCCTGAGCCTCCTCGACCTGCGCACGAACGAGCTGCGGTTCGTGGCCCCTGCACCGCCGTCGGGGCAGGATCCTCAGGCGCTCTTCTCTCCCGACGGCAAGCGGCTCCTCTATCGCCGCTGGGCTCGGCTGCTGTCACTCGACTTGGCCACCGGGCAGCGAGCCCTCGTCGCCACCTCGGGCTGGGGCGAGTTCGCCTGGCTCGCTGACGGTCGGGTCGCCTTTTCCGATCTCGGGCGGCTGAAGATCGTGCGTCCGGGCCGACCGCCCCACGCCGTTCCGGGAATGCCCCGCGTCGCGCGCTGGGCGATCAGCTCTCACGGACGGCGGTTGCTGTACGACCGGCGCTGCGAGACATTTCTCCTCGACCGCAGGTCGGGGCAGCGTCGGCGCCTGAGCGGGCACATGTTCGTCCTGCCCCGCTCCTGGGCTCCGGATGGAACCCGCTTCGTCTTGCAGTGGGCCGAGCAGTGCACGCGGAAGACGGATTCGATCTGGGCCTACCACACATTCGACCTCCTCTACAACCGCACTGGAGACGTGAACGCCAGCCCCGGTGGTCACGGCGCCACCTGGAGTCGCGACTCGAAGGTGCTCTTTGTGTATGCGCAGCCGACGGGCACGGCTGTCGCAGGCCTCGAAGCGCTCGTCGCCGTCGACCCGAGGCTGCGGCGCCAGTCCACGCTGTTGCGGGAGGGTAACGCTGACGGCGAAGCCTTCGCCGGGCCAGGAGGCTGGGTCGTCTACACGCGCTACGACGTGCCGGAGCGCGTTTCGTACAACGAAACCTCCGGCGGTCTGTATGTGGCCCGTCTGGTCGGCCGCTAGCTGGAGCCGGGCGGGCGCCGTCGGGGCGTCCGCCTCGGCGTCGCGGAGCGCTTGGCCGTCGACGCTCTCGAGGACGTCGTGCGCCGGGTCGCCGTGCGCTTGCGGGTCGTGCCCTTGCCCTCGAGCTTCTCGAGGCGCTTCTCGATCGACGCGACCCTCTTCTCGAGCGGGCCCAGGCTGCGGACGCGCTTCTGGACCTCGTCCAGGCTCTTGGCGAGCTGGGTCGTCCGGTCGAGCAGGTTCTTCGCGCCGGGAAGATCGGTGATCCGGCCGACGACTTGCTCCCCGCGATCCGCGAGCCGGCTCAGCAGGTCTTTGTCTTTTTGTTGAGCCATTTTGCCGTGCCTTTCGTCGCTGGTCTCTCTCGAACACCTTACCGCCGAAACGCCGCCGCTAATCCTTCTTCACTAACTAGCCGACAAATGAAGCGTCGGAATGTTGGCCAAGTGTTCACCGAACCGTCACCGCTTTGGGGTTGTACCCACCGATGTGCAAGCTAGCCTGAGAGCAATGGATGAGATGAGTCAGAAGAAGTCGCATCGCCACACGGAGGAGACGAAACACGTCCTTCGTCAGCGGGCCGGCGTCCCGTACGAGGTCGAGCGCAAGGTGTGCTCGTCCTGCCGGGAAGTGCTGGACGAGCGCCTACTGCGCCGAGCCGCGGCGTAGTTCCCGGAGAGGGAGAGGGGCGCCCCGGAGGACGCCCCTCGATGTCAACTCGTCGGTCAGCCCCTCGCTAGCACGGATTCGTGCTCAGGATCTGCCGGAAGTTGTTGTAGCGGTGGAGCGGCACGAAGCCGACGTTCGGGTACAGGCTCAGAAGAAGCGGCCCGAACTCCGCGGTCGAGTTCCCGCCGAAGGTGTTCGTCGTGTGCGGGTTGTACGGCCCGCCGATCTGCCAGAAGCATGAGTTGTGATTAGGCCTACTCGTCGAGTAGATCGGATAGAAGTTCGCGCCGGGCGGCGGGTTGACACAGTTCTCGCCCGTGTTCCGGTCGCACTGACCGCCGAAGTCTGCCGCCTCGATTCGCGGCAGATCGGCTTCGAAGGCAACGCGGTTGTAGCTTTGCGTGCCGTTGAAGAGCGGGCTCGAGAACACGACCGGGTCCGCGTGGAACTTCGTGTCCTGGCCGTGATTGCGGTTCGTCCCCGGCCACACCGGCTGGTAGGGGACCCCATCGAAGTCATTGTCGGTTCCGATGCAGCCTCCGATCCGCACGAGCAGGGAGAAGGCCGAGCTGAAGCACGGCACATCGTCGTCGTTTGCGCCCGGATCGGCGCAGACATCGCCCTCGACGGGAACGCTGTTGCAGTACTCGAAGTGCCCGATCTCGTCCGAGAACGCGACGTTGTACGAGTGTGCCGCCCAGGGGACGCGAGTGTGCTCACTCGACGTCGAGTACATCGGGTGGAACCCGTACGGATTCTCGGTGCACGTCGAGGCGCTCGGGTCGTAGTTCACCTGGGCGAACCCGTTGGCGGCACTCGCCGTCATCGACCCGACGGAACCCGTCGTCAGGTCGTGGATGACCGTGACCAGGCCCGCACCGGAATCGTGCATGTCGACCACGAGCTTGTCGTTTGCGTTCATGAACAGGTCCGACGAGCTGTGCGGCGTGAACGTGTCCCCGGTCGCGCCAAGTGGGCTCGGAGGCGCGTGGGGAGTGCCGGACAGCGTGATGAAAGCGAAGTTGACCGGCTCGATGCCGACCCTTCCGAGACAATCGCCATTGTTGTTCTCGCCGGTGTTCTGGTTTCGGTTGAAGCTGAACATCGCCATTGCCGCGCACCACTTGTGCGCGTCGCAGCTCACTCCCGGCGGCCACGGCGCCCAGCCCGGTGGGTAGAACTGGAGCTCGAGGAACGCAGTCCCTGCGTGCTTGCCGATGTAATCCGCCTGGCTTGGGTCCTCGCCGTCCTTGATGTTCGTGTCGCTGTCGGCGACACACGGATCGTGCGTGAACTCCGGCGCCGACTGGTTGTCGCAGAGCGCCATCCCGAGCCAGAACGCCGGGTGGAGCTGGAAGTTCCACGTGCCTCCGGTGCCCTGCTGGTTCGGCAGCGTCCTCGACTCGTCGGGCAGCGTCAGCTGGTAGATACTGGAGTTCCCCGAGCCCGCCGTCGCCGAATAGAAAAGCAGCGACGGCTCGTCGTGACCCGTATACGTGCCGTTGTAGCCGATCGAGTCGGACGGCTCGGCGCACAGCGACCACGCCTCGTCGCAATCGAAGTTGCTCGCTGCGCGAGCAGCTCCCGCAAACGTGCCGATGACGAGGGTCGCCAAGACGGCGAGCCCAATCGCAATTACCTTCCTCATCCTCTCTCCCTTCCGCACCCCCAGAGGGCACCGTTACATCGACCTGAGACAGGCCGCGGATTGTCGTTTCTATACCCAGGGTCAGACCCTGTCAAACGACTGCGGCTGCGATGCTTCGCCTCGCGGTGAGCGACTTCAAATTCACAAACGATGTCACCGTCCGCTTCGCCGAAACCGACGCGCAGGGCATCGCCCATCACGCGGCCTACCTCGTCTGGTTCGAGGCGACGCGGATCGAGTACCTGCGGCGGTTCCGGGGCGGTTACCTCGCCCTGCGGAGCGAAGGGGTCGACGCCCTGACCCTGGAGGCCTACGCGCGTTATGTCTCGGCCGCGCGCTTCGACGACCGGCTCACGATCCGCTCCCGCTGTAGCGACGTACGAGGAGCCCGCTTCCGCTTCGACTACGCGGTCGAGCGCGACGGGGAGCCGATCGCGGAGGGCTGGACGACGCACGCATGCGTCTCGGTCGGCGAGCATCGACCCACACGCGTGCCCGCCTGGCTCGCGGACGCGATCGCGGAGGCTGAGTCCTAAGGGGTCGGAGGCGAGGTGGGCGGAGGCGGCCCGGGCGGGGGCGGAGGGGGTGGCGCACCCTTCTTCTTCTTCTTGGCCGGCGGCTCCGGCTTGGGCTTCGTTCCGACGCGGATCACGCGGGGCTCGGCCCGATAGGACGAGTACCACGTGTGGTCGTAGAGCAGCTTGCCGCCCGCGGTGTAGACGCGACGGCGAACGTTCGTCGAGAGCGAGGGCGACCCGGACTCCTCGAGCGAGGTCTGGCCGACGAGGAGATTCGGATCACGCACCCTCTTGACCGGCGGCGCGCCGGTGACGACCAGCGGGGAGACATCGCTGACGATGCGCCGGTGCTGTGGAGTCCCGTAGAGGGCCACGGTCAGCGAGGACGAGCCGACGAAGGTGCGCAGCCAGAGCCAGTGATCGGTGTCGTTGACGAACTTGAGATCGGTGTCGGGATAGTTGACCGTCGCGTCGCGCCCAAGCGGGTAGTGGCTGATGTAGAGCGCGTGGTTCGTGCGGTCGGTGATCGGCAGCCCGGCTTCGTAGGCGGCGTTGAACGTCGTCGTCGACACCTGGCAGATTCCACCGCCGAGGCCGGTCTTCAGCTCGCCGTTGATGATCACCGGCGCCTCGAGGAACCCCTTGTCCGGCGTACGCTCGCCGGTCGTCCCGTTGAACGAGAACTCAGCGCCCGGCGCGATGAAGTGGTTGTCGATCAGGTGCGAGACCAGCTGGACGTTGTGGATGCGGTTCGGAACGCCTCCGTAGAACGTCTCGTACGCGCCCACGAGCCCCGTGATCCCCATCGCCCTCGCCTCGCGCGTCGTGCGGTCGGGGGCAGCCGCGATGGTGCGCAGGTCTGCGCGCCGATTCGAGGTCGAGAGCATCGCGGCGAGCAAGTTGCGCGTCGTGGCCTCGACATCGAGGGTTCGGCCAGCCTCGGCGGGGACGACTCGAACGATGTTCCCCGCGCCGACCCGGAAAGTCGCGTCCCTTGGCGGGTGCTCGACACGTTTCCTGAGATTGGCGAAGAAGTGGGTCGCGACCGGGCCGGCCAGCTCGAGCTCGGTCGAGCCGTTCCGCGGCAGGGCCAGCAGGCGTGCGATCTTCACGCGCGTCAGGTGCCAGCTGCCGGCGCCGTAGGAAAGGTCGACGGAAGCCGACAACGCCGTCTCGGCCTTCACCTTGGCGCCGGCAAGATCGATTGTGGCGAGGTGAGGGCGATCGGCTCGCAGCGGCAGCGCGATTGGATCGCGCGAGAGCCCGGTCAGCCCGCGAACGAAGACTCGCTGCGCCTCGCGCCGGTCCAGGACGGTGCCCGCGTGGCCGGGGACGACCTCGGGCTGGAGCCCGCGCAGCCGGAGGGACGGCTCGACCCGGGGGCGGTCGACGGCCTTCGCGAAACCCGTCAGGTAGGAGTTGATTGCGCTCTGGTAGACGTTCGCCCTCGGCGCAACGTCCCCGCCGAAGACCCGGACGCCGAGACGCTTCAGGCCGCGGAACGGCCCGAAGCCCTCTCCCTGCTGCCGCGCGGCCTCGACTGCTGCCGCCCAGTCGACCTCGGCGACGACGGCGTCGGGCTTCACGCGCCAGCGCTTGCCGTTCGCCGTGAAGACGACCGGCACGGCGCCGAGCTCGCGCGAGCGCCGCTTGAGCATCGCCCGAGCGGTGCCGGGCGTCAGGCCGGAGACGTCGACGCCGGCGATCTCGGACCCCGCCGGCAACCGCTTCGGCGAGCCCGCGAAGGCCAGCCCGAGCGTCGTTGCGCCCAGGACCAGGACCGCGGCAAGGAACAGGCTCCACTGCCAAAGAAGCCGCACCCGGGCACGCCTACGCCGACGGGCGCGGGGAAGATGAGCGACCCGCACCGACAAGACCGTCAGTGTACTTACCGGACCAGCCGGATTTCGTAACGCGACTAATCCCGGGGGAAGAAGATCTCGCGGGCGATGACGAGCCTCTGGATCTGCGACGTGCCCTCGTAGATCTGGAAGAGCTTCGCGTCCCGCATCAGCTTCTCGACGGGGTACTCCTTCATGTACCCGTAGCCGCCGAAGATCTGGACCGCGTCCGTCGTCACCTTCATCGCCGTGTCGGAGGCGAACCGCTTCGCGAACGAGGACTGGAGCGTCGCCCGCTGGCCCTGGTCGAGGAGCCACGCGGCCTGCCAGGTGAGCAGCCGCGCCGCCTCGATCTCCGCGGCCATGTCCGCGATCAGGAAGTTCACGCCCTGGTTCATCGCGATCGGCTGGCCGAACTGGACCCGCTCGCGCGCGTAGTCGACCGAGAGCTCGTACGCGGCGCGCGCAACGCCGACCGCGCCGATCGCCGTGCCCGGCCGCGTGTGGTCGAGCGTGCGCATCGCGATCTTGAACCCTTCGCCTTCCTCGCCGAGCCGGTTCGCAGCGGGCACCCTGACGTCCTGGAAGGCAACCGCCGAGGTGTCCGTTGCGCGCTGGCCCATCTTGTCGAGGTGCTTCTCGACCGTGAAGCCCTCGGCGTCGGCCGGGACGATGAAGGCCGAGAGCCCGCGATGGCCCTTGCTCTTGTCGGTTGAGGCGAAGATGACCATCCAGGCCGCATGCCCGGCGTTCGAGATGAACATCTTCGAGCCGTTGATGACGTAGTCGTCTCCGTCCCGCACCGCCGTCGTCTGGATGCCCGAGACATCCGAGCCGGCATTCGGCTCGGTCAGCGCGAACGAGCAGAGGATCGGCACCTCGATCAGCGGCGCCAGCCACTCGCGCTTCTGCTCGTCGCTGCCCGCGAGCACGACCGGAGCGGCGCCGAGCGTGTTCGCGATGATCGAGACGGTGATCCCGGAGCAACCCCAGGAGAGCTCCTCGCCCACGAGGATGCCGTCGAAGATCGAGAGCCCGGGCCCGCCGAACTCCTCCGGGATGTGGACGTTCATCAGCCCGAGCTCGTGCGCCTTCGCGATCACGTCCTCGGGATGCGTCGAGTGCTCGTCGTACTCGGCGGCGCGCGGCCGGATCTCCTTCTCGGCGAACTCGTGCGCGAGCGCGCGTAGGTCGCGCTGCTCGGCGGTCAGCTCGAAGGAGACTCCGCCTGTCGTCATCTGCTCAATGATCGCCATCTCGTCTGGCTCTCCTAGCCGAATTCTCCCGTTGATTGACTAGTCAGTCAATCGTACCCAGGTGTGTCGGAGAGTCAAACCCGCCGACCCGTAGACTCACGCCGATGGACTTCGACCTGACCGACGAGCAGCGCCTCATCCAGGGCACCGTCCGCTCGTTCGTGGACGAGCAGGTGCTCCCGAACGCAATCGAGAACGACATCAACCACCACCTCGACCTGGGCGTGATCGAGGGGATGGCCGGGCTGGGGCTGCTCGGGATCGTCATCCCCGAGGAGTACGGCGGCGCAGGCCTCGACTTCGTCTCCGAGGCGCTCGCCTGCGAGGAGATCGAGCGCGGCGAGGCCGCGTTCCGCACGCTGATCTCCGTTCACGTCGGGCTCAACTCGCTCGCGATCCTCCGCTACGGGACCGAGGAGCAGAAGCAGCGCTGGCTCGCGCCTCAGGCGCGCGGCGAGAAGCTCGCCTGTTTCGGGCTGACGGAGCCGGGCGCGGGGTCCGACGTCGCAGCCATGAAGAGCACCGCCCGCCGCGAGGGCGATGTCTACGTCCTCAACGGCTCGAAGAACTGGATCTCGTACGCGACGGTCGCCGACCATGCGCTCGTCTTCGCGAAGACCGATCCGTCGGCGAAGCACAAGGGCATCTCCGCATTCCTGCTCGAGAAAGGGATGTCCGGGCTCACGTCCGCGGAGACCGAGCACAAGCTGGGGATCTGGGCCGGCTCGACGGGCGAGCTCTTCTTCGAGAACCTCGAGGTGCCCGCGGAGAACCTCCTCGGCGAAGAGGGCCAGGGCTTCGAGATCGCGATGTACGGCCTCGACCAGGGCCGCTTCACGGTCGCGGCCGGCGCCTGCGGCGTGATCCGGGCGATGCTCGAGCGCTCCGTCGAGTACGCGCGCGAGCGCGAGACCTTCGGGGAGCCGATCGGGAAGTACCAGTTCGTCCAGGACATGATCGCCGAGATGGTGCTCGGCTACGAGACGTCGAAGCTGCTCGTCATGCAAGCTGCCTGGCTCAAGAACGAGGGCAAGCGGAACACTCGCGAGACCTCGCTTGCGAAATGGCACGCGACGGAGTCAGCCTTTCGCGCGGCGCACCTCGCGATCCAGGTGCACGGCTCCTACGGCTACTCGGCGGAGTACGGGATCGAGCGCTACTTCCGGAACGCGCGGGCGCCGATCATCTACGAGGGCACGACCCAGATCCACAAGATGATGCAGGCCGAGCACGCGCTCGGTTATCGCAACCTGAACGGCGCAGGCGGAGACGTCTCGCCGATCGCCTCGTGGGCTCCGGCGCTCGCCGCGCGGGGCTAGTCGCCGGGCTCGCCGCCGTCGCCCTGGTCTCCGGGGCCTCGGCAGCAGCCCCTCGCGTCGGGCTTCTCGTCACGAGCAAGAGCCTCGGGGGTCTTCGCCTCGGATCGATTGGCGCGCAGGTGAACGCCGCTTGGGGGTCGCGCCACGGCGTCTGCCGTGACTGCCGTGAGCAGACCTGGTACTTCAACCTGCGCAAATTCGAGCCGCAGGGCGCGGGCCTGGCATTCAGGCGAGGCCGTGTCGTTGCACTTTTCACCGTCTGGAGCCCTCAGGGCTGGCACACCGACCGCGGGCTGCGGATCGACGACCCGGCGGCCCGGATTGCGGGGCTCTACGGCTCGTCGCTTCTCCGGGTCGATTGCGGAACGTATGCCGTGCTGTTGCTGCGGCGCGGGCGGACGACGACCTCGTTCTACGTGGTTGACGAGCGGGTCTGGGGCTTCGGGCTCAGCCGCCTGGGCGAGCCTGCCTGCCGCTGAGACCGAGCGCCGCCGGCAGCGCGCGCAGGTCGGGCAGGCGGTCGTCGACCTCCGGGAAGCGGTCGTCCCGGTCGATCAGGAAGGCCCTCATCCCGAGCGCACGCGCGCCCTCGACGTCGTCCTCAGGGGAGTCGCCGACCATCACCGCTTCCTCGGCCGCGACTCCGAGCTCGTCGAGAGCCGCCTGGAAGATCGCCGGATGCGGCTTCGTCTTGCCGTGCGTCGCCGAACCGAGCGCCGCGTCCACATCGAGTGCATGGTGGGCGACGAAGGCCACCAGGTCGCGCCCCGTGTTCGAGACGAGCCCGATCTTCAGGCCGTGGGCGCGGAGCTCTGCGAGGACGGGCAGCGTGTCCTCGAAGAGCTCGAAGTTCGCCGCCTTCTCCCAGCCGCGCGTCATCTCGACCGCGCACTCGTAAGCACGGTCGGAGTCGCCTCCCATCCCCCGGATGATCCGCTCGGTGAAGAGGACCCAGACCTCCTCGTCGTGGTCGAGCTCGGGGTGCCGCTCAACGGTCTCGATCGCGGCCGCGCGCGCCTCGGGATACCGCGCCGGGTCGAGCTCGAGCCCGAACCGGCGTCCGAGCAGCTGGTAGCCGTCCGGGCCCAGGTCGGGCCCCGGCTTGACGAGCGTGAAGTCGACGTCGAAGAGGACTGCCTTGAGGCTCACGCGGGCGCAGGCCAGCGGTACGCCTCGGGGCGTCGCTGCGAGAGCGAAGGCAAGCGGCGGCGCACTTCGTCGAGCCAGGCGCGGTCTAGCTCCGCCGAGATCACCGTCTCCTCGTCGGGCGCCTGCGCCAGCACCGTGCCCCAGGGGTCGACGATCAGCGAGCGCCCGTAGCTCGGCCGGCCGATCCCCGTCTCCCCCACCTGCGCGGGCGCGGCGACGTAGAAGCCGTTCTCCACCGCACGGGCGCGCAGGAGCAGATGCCAGTGATCCTTGCCCGTGTAGAGCGTGAAATGGGCGGGGACGGTCGCGAGGAGAGCTCCCTCGAGCGCTAGGACGCGGTAGAGCTCGGGGAACCGTAGGTCGTAGCAGATCGTCAGCCCGACGGGCCAGCCCTCGATTTCGGCGACGACGGGCTCCTCGCCGTGCTCCTCCGCCTCCGACTCGCGGTAGGTGAGACCGCCGACCTCGACGTCGAAGAGGTGGATCTTGCGGTAGGTCGCGACGAGCTCGCCTTCGGGGTCGAAGACGAGGCAGGTGTTCGAGAGCTTCTCGCGGCCCTCGCGGCGCTCGGTGATCGAGCCGCCGACGAGGGTGATGCCGTGCGTCTTGGCCCAGCGGCGCATCGCCTCGACCGACTCGCCGCCTTCGATGGTCTCCGCGGTCTCGTGGAGGACGTCGGGCGACCCGATGACGTTCCATTTCTCCGGAAGGGCAACGATGTCCGCGCCGGTGGCCGCCCCTTGCGCGACGAGGTTCTCCGCCTTTTCGAGGTTCGCGGCCTTCTCTTGCCCGCTCGTAATCTGTACGCAGGCAACGCGAATTTGATCGGCCATAAAGGCAGGATAGCTTTGCCTAGATTCTGAGCTAACCTGTGAACCCTTCGGGGTGTGGCGCAGCCTGGTAGCGCGCTCCGTTCGGGTCGGAGAGGTCCCCAGTTCAAATCTGGGCACCCCGATTTAGGCACGAATCCGACACCGTGCCGGCACATTTCCTCCGCTAGCGTTGCCTCCTCAGTCAACAGAGGGAGGAACGCGTGAACGTCGTCACGCTGATCGGAAATCTCGCCACGGAGGTGGAGCTCAAGGACGTCGGCGAGGACCTACAGGTTGCGAAGTTCTTGCTCGCCGTGGATCGCCTCGGCAAGGACGAGGCCGACTTCGTCTGGGTCTCGACCTGGAACAAGCAGGCCGAGACCTGCGCGCGCTACCTGACGAAGGGCAAGCGGGTCGCCATTGACGGCCGGCTGCGAAGCAGCTCCTGGGAGGACTCGGACGGAAACAAGCGGACCGCGATCGAAGTGGTCGCGAACAGGGTGCAGTTCCTGTCTCCGCCAACGGGAAAGGAGGAAGCCGCGGCGGACATCCCGTTCGAACCCGCACCCGCGTAGGATCGCGCCCTCGTGGCCGACCGTGACGAAATCCTCGCCCACGCAGCCGAGCTGCTCGAGCTCGACGCGTACCCGGACTACGGGCCGATGGGGATGCAGGTCGCGGGCACGCGAGAGGTCAACCGACTCGTTTGCGGCGTGTCGGCGTCGCTCGAGCTCTTCGAGCGAGCCGGGGAGGCGGACGCCCAGATGGTGCTCGTTCACCACGGCCTGCTCTGGGATCGCGATCCCCGTGTGATCGACGATGCGCTACGCCGGCGCGTGAAAGCGCTCCTCGACCCGGAGATCACGCTCGCTGCGTACCACCTCGCGCTCGACGCGCATCCGAAAGTCGGGAACAACGCCCTGCTCGCCCGCGAGCTCGGCATCGAGCCTGCAGATCGGTTCGCCTCGATCGGGTTCGGCGGCGCGCTCGCAAAGCCCGCGAGCGTGGAGGAGTTCACGGCGCGGGTGCGCGAGGCTCTCGGCAGCGAGCCGCTGGTCTTCCCGCACGGGCCCGATCGCATCGAGCGGGCGGCGATCGTCACCGGCGGCGCAGGCCGGTACCTGGCCGATGCCGCTCGCGAGGGGTACGACTTGTTCCTCACGGGCGAGCCGGAGGAGCCGACCCTGCACACGGCGCGGGAGCTCGGGATCCATTTCGTCGCCGGGGGCCACTACGCAACCGAGCGGATCGGCATCCAGGCGCTGACGCGCAGGCTGGCGGAGGAGTTCGACCTCGACTGGCAGTTCGTCGACTTGCCGAACCCGGTCTAGCAGCGTTCGGCGGAAGATGACCGGGCCGGCGGGCTCCCGTGAAAGCCTCGAGACCAGGTCACCGTTTGCGGACGTCCTCGCGCGCCAGTAAAGTTAGATCAATGGATGTTCTCCCAGCGCGGGATGTCTGAGTCCCGCGTGACATACGAGCCGGTAACCCAGCCCGATCGCGCCTACGAGCCGTCGGGCTTTATTGCGGCCTAAAAGAGGAGGAGCGGAATGCCGAACCACCTGACGCCCGAGGAGCTCTCGAAGGAGCTGGGGATCGATCGCCAGGAAGTGATCCGCGTCTGTATGCAAGAAGGCGTGCCCATCTACCAGGGGAAGATCGACAAGACGCTCTTCCAGGCTCAGCTCCAGGCGTTGGGCTCGGCCCCGCCGGAGGCACTCGCCTCTTAGGGGTTTGCTTTCAATCCACCGCTGCCGCGGGCGCGTCTGAGCTCGGATCGACTTCGACAAACCGCCGCCCGCCCGTCAGGTAAGTGCAGCGCAGAAGGCTGCCGTGTCGCCATTCTCCTCCTGGTGCGGACCGGCTTCAAAGACAATCCCTTGATGGCGAACAATCACGACTCGACCCACGTCGAGTAGCACGGTGCCGTGGCCCGGGATGGTCACGTTGAAGATGAGCCCAACGTTCTGGAGCGACGCGAACGACCCGTCGGGGTTGTAGTAGATGATGAGCGGAGCAGCCTCATGGCTTGACAACGTCGAGCCCGTCGCGAGATTCGTCCAGGTCACGGTCAGCGGCCCGCCGAACTGGCTGGTCAGGATCTCCCTGACTGGATTGCCCGCACTGTCGAAGTAGAAGGTGTCCCTGTAGGAGCCCGAGACGGTTTCCTGAAGTGGGAACGAACAGTCGAACGTATCTGTGAAAGTCCCGTCCGCGCTGACGACGGTGGATATCGGCGGCGTCGCCGCCGCAGTTCCAGCAATCGCGAGGGCAGCAAGACATACGGCGAACGCCATCTTCAGCATCGAGTGGCCTCCTCTCCCCCCTGAAATCGTCGCCTCTGACACTAGACGTCTTCGCCTACATAGCCAAGCGCCTGCGTGCCGCAGAAAACAGCGCTGAGCCGTCTGCGCCCGCAAAGGCGAGCCCGTCGAGCCGCCGTTCCTCGCTAGGCGGTCTTGCGCGCCGCGACGCGCTTTCTGGAACCACTCTTGGCGACGGCCTTCGCCTTGCCGCCACCCTTGACCTCCTCGACGCTCCGCTTGAGCGCGTCCATGAGGTCGACGACGGGCGTCTCCACGACCGGCTCGGGCTTTGCGATCTCCTGGCCGGTGAGCTTCGCCTCGAGCATCTGGCGCAGGTTCTGCCGGTACTCGCTCGTCAACTCCTTCGGATCGAACTCGCCGACGAGGCTGTCGATCACCTGGCGCGCCAGGTCGAGCTCCGGCGCCTTCACCTCGCTCTCGCCCACGGCCTCCTCGATCTCCGCCTGCGAATTGACGTCTTCGGCGAGGAACATCGTCTCGAGGGCGAGGCACTCGCCCTTCGGGCGGATCAGGCACAGGTGCTCCGCCCCCTGGCGCACGAAGCGGCCGAGCGCTGCCTTATTACTTTCCTGCATTGCTCGTAGGAGCAGCACGTACGGCCGTCGCGCAGCCGGCTCGTTCGCCGGTGCGAGGTAGTAGGTGCGGTCGAAGTAGACGGGGTCGACGTCGGCCGCGTCGACGAAGCGCGTGATCTGGATCGCCTTCGAGTCGTCGATCTGCATGATCGCCTCGAGGTCGGCGTCCTCGACGAGCACGAACTCACCCTTCGCGACCTCCCAGCCCTTCACGATCTCGTCCCGCTCGACCTCGCGCTCGTGCACGGTGCACCAGCGCTTCTGCTTGATCGGCGTCATGCACTCCCGGTGCAGCTGGCGGAAGGAGACGTCCGACTGCCGCGCCGACGGCTTCGTCGCAAGCGCCAGCCCGACCGGGATGTTGACCAGGCCGAAGCTGATTGAACCGTTCCAGATCGTGCGCATGGGGAGAACGAATTGTACTTGGACCGCCCATTTCCTCCCATAATCCTCGGGTGCTCACGATCTGGTCTCTCTGGCAGGACGCAATCGCGCAAGAGCGTTCGAGGCCGGCCTATCTCGTCGAGACCCCAGACGGCTGGCGAGAGGTCTCCTGGGCCGAGGCAGCCGAGGCGGTCGTCGAGCTCGCCAACGGCCTCCTGGCGCTCGGCCTCGGCAAGGGCGATGCCTTCGGCATCCTCGCCCACACCCGGCTCGAATGGTCGCTGCTCGACTTCGCGCTCGCGCAGATCGGCGCGGTGGCGGCCCCGATCTATCCGTCGAGCACTCCGGCCGAGTCCTGCTACATCCTCGAGCACTCGAACGCCGTCGGCTGCCTCGTCGAGACCGAGGCCGACCTCGACAAGATCGCGGCTGCGCGCCCCGAGCACGTGTACACGGTCGAGACGCTCGACGAGCTGCGGGCGCTTGGACGCGAGCAGGCGGAGCGCGACCCCGGCGCGCTCGATCGTGCCCGTGCCCAGATCGGCGACGAGGATCTCTTCACCTTCATCTACACGTCGGGCACGACCGGCCCGCCGAAGGCCTGCATGATCCTGAACCGGAACTACTACGAGATGGTCGGGACGATCCACCAGGTCGAGGACTTCTTCCTCCCCACCGACGTGATGCTGCTCTACCTGCCGCTGGCCCACAACTTCGGCCGGCTCATGCACCTGCTCGGCGCGCACCTCGGCTTCACGATCGCCTTCTGCCCGGACCCACGGCGCATCGGCGAAGTCCTGCCGGAGGTTCGCCCGACGATCCTCCCGACCGTGCCTCGCGTGCTCGAGAAGGTCCACACCGGGGTCTCCGCCAACTTCGCGGCCGCTACCGGCATCAAGCGGCGGCTGATCGACTGGGCGCTGCGCGTGGGACAGCGGGTGAGCGCGCTCCGGCAGCAGGGGCGGCCGGTTCCCCGCGGGCTCTCAGCCCAGCATCGCCTCGCCGACCGGCTCGTCTACTCGAAGGTCAAGGATCGGCTCGGCGGACGGCTCCGGGCCGCGATCTCCGGGGGAGCGCCGCTCGCCAAGGAAATCGCTGAGTTCTTCCACGCCATCGACATCCTCGTGCTCGAGGGCTACGGCCAGACGGAGGGGACGACGGCGTCGAACGTCAATCGCCCCCATCACTTCAAGTTCGGAACGGTCGGCCCCGCCATTCCCGGAATCGAGGTCACGACGGCCGAGGACGGCGAGATCCTTGTCCGCGGGCCGACCGTCTTCGCCGGGTACTACAAGGACGCCGAGGCGACGAGCGCGGTGCTACCCGGGGACGGCTGGCTGCACACCGGTGACGTGGGCGAGATCGACGAGGATGGCTTCCTCACGATCACCGACCGCAAGAAGGACATCATCGTCACGGCGGGCGGCAAGAACGTCTCGCCGCAGAACGTCGAGAACCTGCTCAAGGGCATCCCGTGGGTCTCGCAGGCGCTCGTCGTCGGCGACCGCCGCCCCCACCTCATTGCGTTGATCACGCTCGACGAGGACGAGCTCGCGAAGTGGGCCACCGAGCGCGGTCTCGACGGGAGCGCAGCCGACCTTTCCCAGCGAGACGACGTGCGCAAGCTCGTCGACGAGGCCGTCGAGGGCGTCAACGAGACCCTCGCGCGCTTCGAGCAGGTTCGCCGCTTCGAGATCCTGTCACGCGACTTCTCGGCCGAGGAGAACGAGATCACGCCGACGCTGAAGCTGAAACGCCGAGTTGTGGAAGAGCATTTCGCCCCGGAGATCGAGAAGCTTTACGCCGAATAGACGCATCTCGACTAGTGCATGTAGGCGTGCACTACCGCGTGGCCGCGCCCTCGAGCGATGAGCCACCGATTGAGCGGGAAGGCGAAGACGAACGCGACCATGAGGCTCACAACGAGGCTCCACCAGAACAGCCAGTTCGCCAGGCCCGCAGAAATAGCCCCCGGCACCAGAAGGATGAACGCATTATCGACTGCCTCCATGACTCCGATCGAAGCCGTGTCCGACGCGAACGCAAGGGGCAGCGCGCGCTGCAAAGGAACTTCAGCGCGCAGTATGGGACGGATCGTCAACGAGTAGCCGAAGAAGAAGGCGAGCACGACTGAGATCAGGATCGACGCGGCGTTTCCCCAGCCGAGTGCAGTCGCAACGACCATGCCAAGAACCTCCCCGATTGCGCAACCGGTCAGGCAATGCGTGGTCGCAGCGAATGCCGAACGGTTCAGCGAGGAGCGCGCCACGGAATGCCGGATGGTCGGGTCTGTCAGAGACGCCGGGCGCCGACGTAGGTCGACGAGTACCAGCCACTCAGGCTGGAGATCTTGACCACGTCGCCCGTGTGCGGCGAGTGGATGAACTGGCCGCCGCCGATGTAGATCCCGACGTGCCCGAGCCCGTTGAAGAAGACGAGGTCGCCGGCCTGGAGCTGATCGCGCGAGACGGGCATGCCGTACCCGTACTGCGCGGCCGCGTTGTGCGGGAGCGAGACGCCGACCTGGGCGAAGACGTACATGACGAAACCCGAGCAGTCGAACCCGCTGGGGCTTGCCCCGCCGTAGACGTACGGGGTCCCCAGGTACTGCATCGCGATGCCGACGACACCCCCGTACTTTCCGGGCGGCGGCGCGTAGATCGGCCCGGCGGGATCGCTGATCGCGCCGGCGCTTGCGCTGAGCACCTCGGCGCCGTTCGTCGCGAGCCGGGCCCGCGCCTCCGCGGCCAGCTGGGCCTGCCGGACCCGCTCCGCTGCCTGAATCCGGTCGATCTCGCTCTTGATCGACGAGAGAAGCTGGCGGCGCTGCGAGAGCTGCCCTTCAATCGACGCCTTCTCTGCCGACCGCTCGGCGACGAGCTTCGCCTGCTCCACGTGCGCGTTCTTCAACCGCGCTTCCCGTTCGCGCACCGCGGTGCGGAAGATCTTGACCTCCCTCAGGACCTCCGCGCTTTGGTCCGACACTCGGTTGACCGTGTCGATGCGCGACATGAGGTCGTCGATCGAGCTCGCGCCGAGCAGCACCTCGAGGCCGGTGTTCTCGCCGCCGGACGTGTACATCGCGACGAGGCGCGCGGAGAGCACCGTCTGAGCGTGCCGAAGGTTCGAGCGCGCGACGCGAAGCTCCACCTTGTTCTCCCGCAGATCTGCCTCGATGCCGGCCAGCTTCTGGTTGGCGAGGTTGTACGCCTCGACCGCGTGCTCGAGGTTCGCGTCGAGCCCCTGGATCTGCCCCAGCACGGCCCGAGCTTCTGCCTGCTTCCCCGAGACCGTCCCGGGGGTGGCGAACGCCGCCGAGGCAGCCGCCAGGGCCACCACGAGTGCGAGCAAGAACAGCCACGCCTGTCGCTTGAAAATGCCGGTCAATGGGCGATCCCCGACTGCGACTGGCGCACCGGAAGGGGGCCGGTACGTCACGTGGGGGCACCATAACAACGTGGACGGACGACCGCAAACCGCCTACGAAACCGTGACGAACAGTGGTGTGATACCGCACTAACAGTCGCTGGGACTGTGGTAGGTTCAACCCCGTGGGAGAGCCAGGTACCGCCCCTCGGGCTGGGCTCGCCGCTGTCTGCGTCGCCGTTTCCGCCATTTTGCTGCTCCCGGTTGCAAGTGGCGCCGATTCGGCGTCGAGGCTTCGCGAGCGCACCCAGTCGCTACGGGCCCAAAACGGATCGCTGAGCACGCAGGCCCGCGCCGCATGGCTGAGCGCCGCCTCCCTCGGTACGCGGCTCGAGCAGACCCGGGCCGCGCTCGTCCGCCTCCACGCAAGAACGCAGGCGATCGCCGGACAGCGCGCCGAAGCGGTGGACACCCTCCGGCTCGCACGGCGCACGCTCGCCGTCTCGGAACAGCGCCTGGAGGAACGCCTCCGCGTCCTCTACGAGCAGGGAGACACGGACCCGATGACCGTGCTCGTCGGCGCGAAGTCGCTCGACGACGCGATCAGCGGGCTCGAGAATCTCCACCGGGTCGCAGGCCAGGACGAGAGCGTCATCGAGCAGGCTCGGGCCGCTCGCGCGAGACTGACCCTCGCCACGCGCCGACTCGCCGCCGAGGAGGCTCAGGCGCGAGAGACAGAAGATGCGACCGCGGCCAGCGTCGCGGCGCTGGACGCCGCACGCCGCGAGCGAGCGGCCATGCTCGCGTCGCTCGCCGCAAAGCGCGACTCGAACTCGGCGACGATCGCCTCCCTCGAGTCGCAGCTCACGGCTGCCCAGGCCGAGCGCACGACGACCCAGCTCCGCGGCGCTGTCGCAGGGCCGCACGCGATGACGGTGACGGCGACGGGCTACTCCCTCACTGGCAGGACGGCGACGGGCGTGGCCGTCGGCTACGGAATCGTCGCGGTCGACCCGTCCGTGATTCCGCTCGGAACACGGATGACCGTGCCCGGGTACGGCGAGGGCTTCGCGGCCGACACTGGTGGGGCCGTCAACGGCGCCCGCATCGACCTCTGGTTCCCGACCCACGCCGAAGCGCTCGCCTGGGGCACGCGAATCGTCACAATCACGCTGCACTAAGAGCGGCGGAGACGGGGGAAGCGGCGGTGAGCCAGAAGGCCAAGGAGAAGGAGAAGGTCAAGGGGGAGAAGAGCGACCTCCGCGTCCTGCTCGTGGACGACCACGATCTCTTCCGGACGGGACTGCGCAACCTGCTCGAGGAACAAGGGCTCCAGATCGTCGGCGAGGCCGCGAATGGCAAGGACGCAATCCGGGTCGTGCGCGAGGTGGCGCCGGACATCGTCGTCATGGACCTGAACATGCCCGGGATGAGCGGCGTCGAGGCGACGCGAGAGATCACGTCCTTCGCTCCCCTGACCCGGGTCGTCGTCCTGACAATCTCGGACCAGGACGAGGACGTGATGGACGCGATCGTCGCGGGCGCCTGCGGCTACCTCATCAAGGACTCGTCGATCCAGGAGCTGATCCGCGGGATCACGTCCGCAGCAGTCGGGGAATCGCTGATCTCACCGCCGATCGCGGCGAAGGTCCTCCAGCGGGTGCGCGCCGTCACCCTCGACCAGGGCGCCCAGACGATCCGGGCCGAGCTCTCCGAGCGCGAGCTCGAGGTGCTGCGCCTGATCGCGAACGGGAAAGACAACTCGCAGATCGCCGAAGCGCTCCACATCAGCCCTAAGACGGTCAAGAACCACATCTCGAACATCCTCATGAAGCTCCAGATCGAAAACCGGATCCAGGCCGCGGTCTATGCCGTGCGCAGCGGCATCGTCTGAGCCTGGCAACGGCCCTACTTGCGCAGCAGTGCGAGCTTCTCTCCGAGCGTCACCGGCGTGCGGTGGGTCTCCTGCGCCAGCTCCATGAACGCGTCGTTCCAGTCCCAGTCATCGGCGACGAGGACGCCCCCTTCGCGCAGCGCGGGCCAGGCCGTCTCGAACTCGAACCGCATGCACTCGTACGAGTGCTCGCTGTCGTGCATGAAGAAGTCGAGCGTTCCGAGGCCGTCGAGGAGCCGCGGCAACTCCTCCTGGCTTCGCCCGAGCACGAGCCGCCAGCGTCGGCGGAGCTCGTCCGGGATCACCCACCCCGGCTCCTTCCCGGGCAGGATCGCCGCGCCCCGCTTGCCCTCCCAAAAAGTCCCGGGGTCGTACACCTCGCCGATCACATCGGGCAGGTCGAGCGAGTGCAGCTCGCCGACGCCGTTCCGTTCGAGCGCGAGCAGCAGGAACGCCGTCGAAAACCCGTTGCAGACGCCCGTCTCGACTGCGATCGCCGGCTTGAGCTCGCGCACGAGCGTGTAGAGGCGGATCCCCTCCTCGTCACCAAGGCGCCCCGTGTTGTAGCCGCTCGATCTCTCGATGATCCCCCAGAACTCCTCGTAGCCCGCCTGGAGATGCTCGAGCAGGCCGCTCGCCTCCACCTCGCGGCGATAGCGGTCGAACGGCTGGCGGCCGCCGAGGAGGCCGTCGACGAACTCGCGCTCGATGCGTTCCTCGAGCAGCGCTTCGGATTCGCCGGTCACGCCTGACACGCGGGGACCCTAGCGAAACGGTCTAGGCGGCTCGGGCGACGAGCTGGCGCAGAGGAGCGAGAAGCTCACGGAGCGCGATCGAGCGCTGCTCGGTCTCGTGAAGGTGCCGGAGGAGCCCCGACAGCTTGCCGTCCGGGATCTCTCGGCCTTCGGCGATCTCTCGGGTGAGGCGGTCGATCCGATGCTCGAGCCGCAGGCACTCCGCGTCGAGCTGGAGCGCCCGCGCGTAGCCGTCGGTCAGGGTCGGCTCGACCTCGTTGCGCGGCAGGCCGGCGCCTCCAGCGATCGCGTCGATCAGCGCGCGAACGCGCTCCAATAGAAGGTCGAGGTCGTCGGCCATGCTCCAACGATTATGGGCAGGACGGCGGTCGCCGGGCTATAGGCCGCTCGGCCCATCTTTGCGACCGGGAGACCTATTCGTGATTTGACGGTGTCCGGGTCAGATCAAGACAATGCTCTCGTGCCGCGTCGCCTCTTCGCCGTTTTCCTCGCTGCCGCGTTCCTCGCGCCCTCCGCTGCCGCCGCGCCGCAGACGCCGCTTTCTCGCCGGCTTTCGCGGGCGCTCGCGGTCCCCCACGTCGCGAAGTCCCGCTCGGCTGCCTTCGCGGTCGACCTCGTTACCGGCAAGCCGGTGTTCGCCCGGAACCTGAGCCTGCCGCTGATCCCCGCATCGAACGAGAAGATCGCCGTCACGTACGCCTGCCTGCTCGCGCTGGGGCCGAGCTACCAGTTCGAGACCGACGTTCTCGGCGAGGGTGCGCTCGAGGGCTCGCTCTGGCACGGCGACATCGTGCTCAAGGGCTACGGCGACCCGACCCTCTCGACGCTCGACCTGCTGAATCTCGCTTCGCAGCTCCGCGCTCAGGGCATCCGGCGGATCCGCGGGCGCATCGTCGGCGACGAGTCCTACTTCGACACCAAGCGCATGGGCCCGGGCTGGAAGTCGTGGTTCTTCATCAACGAATCGCCGCCGCTCTCCGCGCTGACCGTCGACCGGGCGCGGTACCGGGGCCGCATCAACCGCGACCCGGCGCTCGCGGCGGCGCTGTCCTTCCGCGCGGCCCTGGTGCGGAACGGTATCTCGGTTTCAGGCCGGGCGATGACCGGGACCGCCGACGACGCCACGACGCCGCTGGCGTCGATCGACTCGGTGCCGCTGGAGCAAATCCTGACCTTCATGGACCACGAGAGCGACAACTTCACCGCCGAGCTCCTGATCAAGCAGCTCGGGGCCAGTTTCTCGTCCCAAGGCAGCACGGCAGCCGGAGCTGCGGTCATCCGGCAACTGCTCGCGGACCAGGAGGTCCCGCTTGCGGGAGTACGAATCGCCGACGGCTCGGGCCTGTCGAGCCGTGACCGGCTGACCGCAAACGCCCTCGTGGCCATGCTGCAGGCGAGCTGGCTGGACGAGAACCTGCGCGAGATCCTGCTCTCCGCCCTGCCGCTTGCCGGGCGTAACGGCACGCTGGAGGGCAGGATGCGCGGTACCGCGGCTGCCGGGCGGGTGAGAGCGAAGACGGGCACCCTGAACGAGGCCTCTGCCCTCTCGGGCTACGCCAGGCGCCGCTACGCCTTCTCGGTCATCCAGAACGGCTCGCCCGTTTCGACCTACTGGGC
The DNA here is from genome assembly GCA_035318925.1 of Gaiellaceae bacterium. GTDB lineage: Bacteria > Actinomycetota > Thermoleophilia > Gaiellales > Gaiellaceae > VAXT01. The sequence continues at coordinate 36,573 of DATHDS010000002.1, read as the reverse complement.
CCGCACGGCCCAGGACCGCTTCGCTGCGGTCCTAGCCGGCCAGTAGAGACTTCAGCGCCTGCTCGTCGAGGATCGGAACCCCGGCCTGCTGCGCCTTCTTCAGCTTCGAGCCCGGATCCTCGCCGACAATAACGCCGGCCGTCTTGTTCGAGACCGAGTTCCCGACCTTCGCGCCTTTGGCCTCGAGAGCGGCGGCAGCCTCGCCGCGCGTGAACGACTCGAGGGTCCCGGTGATGACGTAGGTCTGGCCCGTAAGCGGCCCCTCGACGGGCTTCAGTTCATCGCCCGCCTCGAAATTGAGACCGAGCTCGCGAAGCTCCCTGACGAGCTTCCGGTTCTCCTCGTCTGAGAACCATTCGGCAATCGCCTCGGCCCGGTCTGGCCCAATGCCCTCGACGTCTTGGATCTCCTCCTGCGCCGCGTTCATCAGCCCGTCGATCGAGCGGAAGTGCGCGGCGAGGTTCCGAGCTGTGACCCAGCCGGTCTGCGGGATGTTCAGGCCCGCGAGGATCCTGTTCAGCTTGAAATTCTTCTTCGACTCGTTGATCGACGCGATGGCGTTGCCGGCAGAGATCTCGCCGTAGCCATCGAGTTCCATCAACCGCTCCTTCGTCAGTCGGTAGAGGTCGGGCATCGACGTGACGATCCCCTCGCTCCATAACCTTCGGATCGCCTGTTCGCCGACGCCGTCGATGTCCCAGACCCAGTTGATGAGCGTCTCGAGCCCGCGCGACTCACATTTCGGATTCGGGCAGCGGTGCATGGCCTCGCCCTCGGGCTTGACGATCTCCGCGCCGCAAAGCGGGCATTTCTTCGGCATTCGGAAGCGCTTCGTGCCCTTCGCATGCGGCAGCACTGGGCCGACGACCTGGGGGATGACGTCGCCCGCCCGCTGGACGATCACGGTGTCCCCCACGCGGATGTCCTTGCGGTTGATGTCGGCCTCGTTGTGGAGCGTCGCGGTCGAGACGGTGACGCCGCCGACCTCGACCGGCTCGAGCTGCGCCCACGGGTTGAGCGCCCCTGTGCGGCCGACTCTGATGTGGATTTGCAGGAGTTTCGTCTCTGCGGTCATCGGCGCCCACTTGTACGCACGGGCCCACCGCGGCCTTCCGTGAAGAGCGCCGAGTCGCCGCTGCTGGTCGAACGAGTCGACCTTGATCACGAAGCCGTCGATCTCGTAGTCGAGCTCGAGGCGCTTCGTCTCCCAGAGCCTGCAGACCTCGGCAACGGCCTCGATGGACTCGTGGCGCCCTGCGAAGGGATTCGTGCGGAAGCCGTGTTCGCGCAACCACTCGAGGGTCTCCCAGTGCGTGCTCAGCTCCACCCCCTCGGCGGCGCCGAGCCCATACATCCAGACGGCGAGCGGCCGCGAGGCCGTGATCGATGAGTCCTTCTGGCGCAGCGATCCTGCGGCGGCGTTCCTCGGGTTCGGTGCGAGTTTCTGGCCCAGCTCGGCCACGCGCGCGTTCAGCTCACTGAAGCCGGAGAGCGGCATGTAGACCTCGCCGCGAACCTCCGCAAGGGCCGGCAGACCATCGCCGCGCATCTTGAGCGGCACCGACGGGATCGTGCGCAGGTTGACGGTCACGTCCTCGCCTTGCACGCCGTCGCCGCGCGTCGCGCCGCGCGTCAGTAGCCCGTCCTCGTAGGTGAGATTGATCGCGAGGCCGTCGATCTTCGGCTCCGTCACGTACGCGACGGGCTCGTCGGTGCCGAGCCGCTTCCGCACATCCTCGGCCCACTTCTCGAGCGCCTCGTCGGTCGTCACCTTTTCGAGCGAGCCCATCGGGGTGAGGTGCTGCACCTTCTGGAAGCGCCCGCTCGCGGGAGCGCCCACTCGTTGAGTCGGCGAGTCGGGCGTGATCAGCTCGGGATGCTCCTCCTCGAGTGCCTTGAGCTCGTCGTAGAGCCGGTCGTACTCGGCGTCCGAGATCTCCGGCTCGTCGAGGACGTGGTAGCGGTACAGGTGGTACTCGAGCTGCTTCCGCAGCTCCTCGCCGCGCCGCTCGGCTGCTTTCGTGGCCATGGAGTTGATGCTAGCGTCGGCCCGTGACCCGGCTCGCGCTCTTGCTCGCGCTCCTCTTCCCCGCTTCGGCTGCCGCGTCGTTCGTGTTCTTCCAGACACCGTCGCACAACATCGGCTGCGCCTACTCGAGCTCGCCGGCAAATCTGCGCTGCGACATCCGCACGGGGCTGAAACCGCCGCCGCACAAGCCGAAGGGCTGCCAGAACGACTGGACGTTCGGCTATGAGATGGGCCCGCGAGGCCGCTCGGGAACCGTGTGCGCGGGAGACACGGTCTTCTCCCCCGGCGCCCGGATCGTCAAGTACGGAACGACCTGGCGTCGCGGTGCTTTTACCTGCAAATCGACCACAACAGGCCTGCGTTGCAAGAACAAGAGCGGGCACGGCTTCTTCCTCAGCCGCCAGCATTCGTACCGGTTTTAGGATCAGCCTTCCGTCAAGTGGAAGGAAGCTTCAATGCTGAAGGAGTTTCGTGACTTTCTCTTTCGCGGCAACATCGTCGAGCTCGCCGTTGCCTTCGTCATGGGCCTCGCGTTCGCGGCCGTAGTCAACTCGCTCGTGAACAACCTCCTCATGCCCGTGATCGCCATGGTCATCGGGAAACCAGATTTCCGGGGCCTGACGTTCACGATCAACGACGCGGTGTTTAGCTACGGCGCATTCATCACCGACGTCATCCAGTTCGTGGCGATCGGGGCGGCGGTCTTCTTTTTCGTCGTCAAGCCGGTGAGCGCGTTGCTCAAGCGGATGCGCGGCCCTGTCGAGGAAGGCATGCCCGACGAGGAACGGCGCCATCAGGAGCTGTTGACAGCGCTCAGGGAGGTCTCTGCGCGTTAGTACTCGACTTGCTCGAGGTAGAGGCCGTGTGGCGGCGCGGTCGTCCCCGCTTCCTCTCGTGGCGCGCCTTCCAGTAGTCGCGCCAAGTCGGCGGCCGATTGCTCGAGCATCGTGCCGACCAGGGCGCGGACCATGTGGCGCAGGAAGCTGTTGGCCGTGATCTCGAGCTCGACGGCGTCGCCGCGCTCGAACCACGCGCACTCGCGAATCTCGCGCCTGAAGCTCTCGTGCCCAGTCACGGTCTTCGTGAACGCGCGGAAGTCGTGCTCTCCGATCAGCGTGTCGGCGGAGGCGGCCAGCGAGTCGTAGTCGATCGGGCGGGGGTACCAGTAGCTGCGGTGCAGCTCGAACGGCGACGGCGTCTGACGACGCCAGATGCGGTATCGGTAGGTCCGGCCGCGCGCCGAGTGCCGCGCATGGAAGTCCGGAGCCGCCTTCTGCGCCGAGAGCACCGAGACGTCCGTGGGCAGCGCCGTGTTCAGCGCCTTTGCCGCACTCTCGACCGGCGGCCCGCCCTCCACGTTGACGCTGGCGCACTGGCCCAGTGCGTGCACTCCTGTGTCCGTTCTCCCTGCAACCGCAAGCTTTTCGTACGAGGCGTAGACGGAGTAGAGCGCCTCCCGCACGACGCATTCGACAGTGCGCAGTCCCGGCTGGGCGGCCCAGCCCCGGAACCCGGTCCCGTCGTATTCGATCGTCAGCCTCATGCGCATGGCGCCGCATATCATCCCGTTCCATGCGCGACGACGAATGGCGGGTCGAGATCGACCTCGACGACGCGGAACACGGGCTCGGGCTCGGCGAGCGGCTGCGCGCGCATGATCTCGACGACGAGGCCCGCAAGCGGCTCGGCGGCAGGGTCGTCGTCACCAGGGACGGCCCACGGGTCTTCCTCTACGCGGGCCGGGAGTCGGAATCGCGCGAGGCCGAGCGGGTGGCGCGGGAGCTCGTCGCCACGGAGAACCTGACGGCCGAGATCGCCGTCACGCGCTGGCACCCGGTGGAGGAGGCCTGGAAGGACGCATCGATACCGCTCCCGCAGACCGCCGAGGGAGAGCACGAGGAGCTCCGCTTGAAGGAAGAGACCAAGTGGATCGAAGCCCAGCGGGACGGCTCCTACGACTGGCTCGTCAAGATCGCCCTCCCGGGCCGGGCCGAGGCGGCCGAGGTTCAGGAGCGGCTGGACGGCGAGGGCTTCCCCGTGCACCGCCGCTGGCGCTATGTGACCGTCGACGTGCTCACGCAGGAGCTCGCCGACGAGCTCGCGGAGCGGCTGCGCGACGAACTGCCGGACGAAGCTGAGATCTGGGTCGACGCGAGCCCGAACGACATTCCGAACCCGGCGTTCGTGCTGCTCGAGTCTCGGCTCTAGGCGGGGTTTGGCGAACTGAAGGCAGCCGACGCTGTTACGCAGGGGCGATTATCAGCGCGACTTAGGAATCGGCTTTGAGACCACTCAACGAAGTTGTCACCGCGCAGAACTCCTTCCAATTTGCCTACGAATCCCTGACGTGTGCTGTCTAGTGTCCAGTGCCATGAAGGGGATTCTCACCGCCGCAGTCGTCCTGACGAGCCTCTGTCTCATGAGCAGCGGCGCCAATGCGACGACCCAGGCGTGCACCTTCCGCCAGGTTTGCGTCTTTGACTCCCATCCACAATGGTCACCCGACGGGCAGCGGATCGCCTTCCTTCGCAGTTCGTCGGTGGAAGAGGCCATCTACACGGTCGCGGTAGCAGGAGGCGAAGCGCAACGAGTTGTCGACGTGCGCTCATACCCAGGCCCCGCTCCTGTCCTTTCGCCGGATTGGACGAAGGTAGCTTTTTGGGACGGCGGTCCACTCAAGGTCAAGAACCTGGACGGGTCTGAGCCCCATCTCATTGCAGCAAGCGGCTTCAGCTTCTCCTGGGCACCGGACAGCCAACGACTGGCCTACGCGGGCGCCGCAGAGATCTTCGTGGTGAATGCCGACGGCACCGGATCGACGAGCCTCGGTCCTGGCGGATTGCCCGCGTGGTCACCCAACGGACGCCAACTCGCCTTCATCAGTCCAGAAGGAGCGCTGTCCGTCATGAACAGCGACGGAACTTCGCGTCGCGTTGTGTACTCGGGGGATGTTGCTGCCCGAGGGCCCTCCTGGTCACCGGATGGAAATCGACTTGCGTTCCTCGTCGGGGATTCACTCACCGTCATAAACCTGGACGGAACCCAACTCCGGACTCTTCAGAGAGGATTCGTCGGCTTCCCGCAGTGGTCTCACGACGGCTCACGGATTGCTGCAGACCTAGCGCTGGAGCGGGTGCCCAAGTTCGCCGTCGTCGACACCGCGAGAGGGGTCGAGCGATCATTCAAGGGCGGTGACCCATCCTGGTCTCCGGTCACGAACGACCTCGCTGCGACGTATGACGGGCCCTGCGTCTTTACGGGCCTTCGTCTCATCGCTGTCGAAAAGGGAGCGAGCCGGCGCTTGACGCTCGATTGTCACATCCGGGGCACGCCCCGCAACGACAGGATCGTCGGGACGAACCTGAAGGACGTGATCGCAGGGCTCGCGGGTAACGACACGCTCGCAGGCGAGGGCGATTCCGACATCATCGACGGAGGCGCGGGAAATGACCGGCTCCTCGGTGGCAGCTTCGGAGACATCCTCAACGGTGGTCCCGGCAACGATCTTCTTGTTGGAGGCGTTGACACACAAGACGCGTACGCGGTCCACGACGACGTCCTCAGCGGAGGTCCCGGCTCCGACGAGCTCAGGGGTGGCCCGGGGTTGGACAGCCTGAATGGGGATTCCGGAAACGACGTGCTGCGGGGTGGAGTCGACTCGGACATCCTCCGCGGCGGGCCGGGCAACGACCGGCTCTTTGCGTGGGGCGACCCCGGGCGCGGGTTTGGAGGCCGGTCGGGCGACATCCTCGATTGCGGATCGGGTCGACACGACATCGCGTTCGTCGATCGGAATGACCGAGTTTCCAGAAACTGCGAGGTAGTTCGCCGGCGCTGAGGACCCAGGCGCTCGCGGAGCCAAGCGCCGCGAGAACCAGGGCTAACCGTGGCAACGCGCTTCACCGACGCAAGACGACTCCACCCTAGACCGGTTTCGGAAACATCCGTGAGCGCTACTCGTGGCTGACCAACCAACGATCGCGGCAAGGCGAGCCCGTCGAGGGCGTCGTTCCTTGCGAGGCGTGCCTTAGTCGCGCAAAGTGCTTCGCACTTTCCGCGAGTCCCGGGCCCGTGGCCCGGGACCTCTAGGTCGTGACGCCCGGGACGCCCGACTCGGCTTCGACCTCCTCGGGCTTAGGCTCGCGGCGCACCCTCGCGCGTGGAGCCGGCGGCACGTAGTCGACGAGCTCGAGGTAGACCATCTCGGCCGCATCCCCGAAGCGCGGGCCGAGCTTGACGATCCGCGAGTAGCCGCCCGGCCGGTCGGTGAAGCGCGGGGCGACCTCGGAGAAGAGCATCGTGACGACGTCATTCGAATGCAGGTAGGCGAGCGCCTGCCGCCGTGCGTGGAGATCCCCGCGCCGGCCGAGCGTGATCATCTGCTCCGCGATCGGCCTGACAGCCTTGGCCTTCGCCAGCGTCGTCTTGATCCGGCCGTGCTCGATCAGCGCGCCCGCAAGGTTCGAGTAGAGCGCCTTGCGGTGCGCTGACGTGCGGCCGAGCTTCTTCCCTTTGCGGTGATGCCGCATGAGCGCTACTCGTCGCCGCGGAGATTCAGGCCATGGGTGGCCAGCGTCTCCTTGACCTCTTCGATCGACTTCTTGCCGAAGTTCGGGATCGCGGCCAGCTCGTTCTCACTCTTCACGACGAGGTCGCCGATCGTCTCGATGCCGACGCGCTTCAGGCAGTTGTACGAGCGGACGCCGAGCTCGAGCTCCTCGATCGGGAAGTTCTCCATCCCGTGTGCGAGCGGCGCCTCGGCCGGAAGCGCCTCCGCAGCGACTTCGCCGAAGCCCTCGATCTTGTCGATGTCGGTGAAGATCGCAAGCTGCCGGATCAGGATCTCGGCCGCCTGGCCGATCGCCTCGCGCGGATCGACCGAGCCGTCGGTCGTGACGTCGAGGTTGAGCTTGTCGTAGTCGGTGCGCTGGCCGACGCGGGCCGCCTCGATGTCGTACGAGACGCGCCGAACCGGCGAGAAGATCGAGTCGATCGGGATGACGCCGATCGTGTGCTCAGGCCCGCGGTTCATCTCGCCCGGCACGTAGCCGCGCCCGCGCCCGATCGTCATCGTCAGCTCGAGCTTGCCCTTGTCGGACAGGGTCGCGATCTGGAGGTCGGGATTGAGGATCTCGAGGTCGGCGGGAGCCTCGATGTCGCCCGCCGTGACCTTGCCGGGGCCGCGCTTGTTGAGACGAACCTCGATCTCGGGGGACTCGCCGTGTAGGCGGCAGATCATGTTCTTCAGAGCCAGGATGATGTCGGTCACGTCCTCCTTCACGCCCGGCAGGGTCGTGAACTCGTGCGCGACGCCCTCGAGCTTGACCGAGGTGACGGCGGCGCCCTCAAGCGAGGAGAGCAGCACGCGGCGCAGGGAGTTGCCGAACGTGTAGCCGAAGCCGCGGTCAAGCGGCTCGATCGTGAACCGGCCGCGCTGCTCGTCCACTTCCTCGTGGACGATTCGCGGCACCTGGAAGTCCATCAAAGTCGTACGTGTAGCCATGCGTTCCTTTCTACTTCGAGTAGAGCTCGACGATCAGTGATTCCTGGACCGGAGTGTCGATCTCCGATCGCTCGGGAAGCTTGAGGATCTTCCCGGTGAGTGCTTCGTGGTCGGCCTGGAGCCAGGGGGCGACCGAAGCGGTGAGGTCGGTCGCGTCGCGGATGACCTGCTCGGCCGAGCTGCCGGGCGCCATCGTGATGATGGTGTCCGGGCGAACCTGGTAGCTGGGGATGTTCACCCGCCGCCCGTTGACGTGGAAGTGGCCGTGGCGGACGAGTTGGCGGGCCTGGGCTCGCGACGCGGCGAAGCCGAGCCGGTAGACGACGTTGTCGAGCCGCGTCTCGAGCATGCGCAGGAGCTCCTCACCCGTGATCCCCGAGCCCTTCGCGGCCTTCGCGTAGTAGGTGCGGAACTGCTTCTCGAGCAGGCCGTAGAACCGGCGCGCCTTCTGCTTCTCGCGCAGCTGGAGCAGGTACTCGGACTGCTTGATGCGTCCGCGGCCGTGCTCGCCCGGCGGGTAGCTGCGGCGCTCGATCGCGCACTTCTCGGTCAGGCAGCGCTCGCCCTTGAGGAAGAGCTTCATGCCCTCTCGCCGGCACTGCTTGCACTTCGGGCCGCGGTCCCTGGCCATTAGACGCGCCTCCGCTTCCTGGGGCGTACGCCGTTGTGCGCCTGCGGGGTGACGTCCTTGACGCCGAGAATCTCGAGCCCGGCTGCCTGGAGCGACCGGATCGCGGTCTCGCGGCCCGAGCCGGGGCCTTTGACGAAGACCTCGACCTTCTGGAGGCCGTGCTCCATGCCCTTGCGCGCGCACGAGTCGGCCGTGACCTGGGCGGCAAAGGGGGTCGACTTGCGGGAGCCCTTGAAGCCGGCCGAGCCGGCGGACTCCCAGACGATGACGTTCCCCTGGGCGTCGGTCAGCGTGACGATCGTGTTGTTGAACGACGTCTTGATGTGCGCCTGGCCGATGGCGATGTTCTTCTTGACGCGGCGCCTCGCGCGCCCGCGTCCTGCTTGTTTCCTGGGAGGAGCCATTAAGTCTTAGACGGTGCCTTCTTGCCGCGGCCCACGGTCTTCTTCGGGCCCTTGCGCGTGCGGGCGTTCGTCTTCGTGCGCTGGCCGTTCACCGGCAGGCCGCGGCGATGCCGCACCCCGCGGTAGGCGCCGATCTCGCCGAGGCGCTTGATCGCCTGCGAGCGCTCCCGGCGGAGGTCGCCCTCGACCTGGAGGTTCGTGTCGATGTAATCGCGCAGCTTCGTGATCTCCCCGTCGGTCAGGTCGCTGACCTTCGTGTCGAGGGAGAGCCCGAGGGCTGCGGCGATCTCGCGCGACCTCGAGCGGCCGATGCCGAAGATGTACGTGAGCGCGACCTCGATCCGCTTCTCGCGGGGAAGGTTTACGCCTGCAATTCGTGCCATTTACCCCTGCCTCTGCTTGTGTCTGGGATTTGTGCAGATGACCATCGTCCGGCCGTTCCGCCGGATCACGCGGCACCGCTCACACATCGGCTTGACTGACGCTCGAACCTTCACACCGCTCCTCGCACGAGAACCGCGCCCTTAAGCGCGGTCGTAGGGACATAGAGACACGCACAGCAGAGCTGCGCGGTGAAAAACTATGGTAGCAAAAGGGCTCCGGCCCGATTCTTGTCGGTTGTCAGGATGCGGGGCTCCTCGTCGGTGATCGCGACCGTGTGCTCGAAATGGGCCGAGAGCGCCCCGTCGACGGTCGAGATCGACCACTCGTCGTCGTGGAGGTAGATCTCGGGGCCGCCGGCGTTGATCATCGGCTCGATCGCGAAGGTCATCCCCGAAGCGAGCTCGGGCCCGCGGCCGGGAGCGCCGTAGTTCGGGATCTGCGGGTCCTCGTGCATCGCGCGGCCGATGCCGTGGCCGACGAGGCTGCGGACGACTGAGTAGCCCGCCTCTTCGGTTGTCATCTGGATCGCATGCGAGACGTCCGAGAGGCGTTTGCCGGGCCGGCATTGTGCGATCCCGGACGCGAGCGCCGCCTGGCAGGCCTCGAGCAGCCGCTCGGCCTCCACGGAGACCTCTCCGACCGGGAACGTGTAGGCCGAGTCGGCCACGAACCCGTCGAGTGAGACGCCAACGTCCACCGACAGGATGTCGCCGTCGGCCAGCGTGCGCACGCCGGGGATCCCGTGCACGACCATCTCGTTCGGGGACGTGCAGATGGAGGCGGGATAGCCCCTGTAACCCTTGAACGACGACGTGCCGCCCTGCGAGCGGATGAATTCATCGGCCAGCTCGTCGAGCTCCGCCGTCGTCACGCCCGGGCGCACGTGCTCCCCCACGAGCGCGAGCGTGTCGGCGACCACGCGGCCGGCATTGGCCATCGTCTCGATCTCGGCGGGGGACTTGCGAATGATCATGAGGCCACGACGCGCGCCTGGTCGAGGGCCTGCTGGATCTCGGCGAAGACCTCGTTCTCCGGCCGATTCCCGTGGATCCCGACGAGATTGCCGTGGAGCCGGTAGTGCGCGATGAGCGGCTCGGTCTCGCGGTGATAGAGCTCGAGCCGCTTCTCGATCGCCTCCGGCGTGTCGTCTGCCCGCCCCTCTTGCTCCGCGCGCAGGTGCAGGCGCTCGAGCGCCACCTCGTCCGGGACCTGGAGGTCGAAGACAACCGACAGGGGCCGTCCGATCTCGGCGAGCATCGAGTCGAGCGCCTCTGCCTGCATCATAGTGCGGGGAAACCCGTCGAGGACGAAACCGCTCTCTGCGTCGTCGGACTGGAGCCGCTCCCGGATCAGCTCGATCATCAGGTCGTCGGGGACGAGCTCGCCGCTCTCGAGGATCGGCTGCACACGCCGGCCGAGCTGGCTGCCGTCGGCAATCGCTTCCCGAAGGATCTCGCCGGTCGCGATGTGCGCGAGCCCGTAGTCCGAGGCGATCCGCTTGGCCTGCGTCCCCTTGCCGGCCCCCTGGACGCCGAGGAGGAGCACGTCTAACGCCACGCTATTTGAGGAAGCCCTCGTAGGAGCGCATCATCATCTGCGACTCCATCTGCCGCATGGTGTCGAGCGCAACGCCGACCGCAATCAGCACCGAGGTCCCTCCGAGGGCCCGCGAGTTGGCCTGCGAGAAGCCCGCGTAGCGGATGAAGATGGTCGGCAGGACGGCTACGGTCGCCAGGTACAGCGAGCCGGGTAACGTCAGCCGGGTCAGGACGCGGTCGAGGTACTGAGCCGTCGGCGGCCCCGGCCTGATGCCGGGGATGTATCCGCCGTGCTTGCGCAGCTGGTCGGCCTGGTCGACGGGATTGAACTGGACCGCCGTGTAGAAGTACGTGAAGATGATGATCAGCAAGCCCTCGAGGAGGATGAAGGTCAGGCTGCCCTGCGTGAAATGTGCGTTGACGAAGCCCTGCGTCTGGGGGAAGTACTGGCCGACCGTGGGCGGGAACGCCATGATCGCAGCGGCGAAGATGATCGGGATGACGCCGGCCATGTTCACACGCAGCGGCATGTAGGTCGAGCCGCCCGCGGTCATCCGCCGCCCGATCATGCGCTTCGCATACTGGATCGGGATCTTCCGCTGGCCCTCCTGGATGAAGACGACGGCGACGATGATCGAGATCGCGATCAGCGGGAAGAAGAGCTTCTCCATCGTGCCGCCGTAGTACCAGGCGCTGAGCCCGGTCGGCAGGCTCGTCAGGATCGACGCGAAGATCAGCAGCGAGATGCCGTTGCCGACGCCCCGCTTGGTGATCAGCTCGCCCATCCACATGAGGAAGGTCGTGCCCGCGGTGAGGGTGAGCACGATGAGGAAGATCCGGCCGAGGCCCGCGTCCAGAATGTGTTGCCGCTTGAAGAGATAGGCGTATCCGAGCGACTGGGCCGCGGCGAGCGCGACGGTCAGGTAGCGCGTGTACTGGTTGATCTTGGCCATCCCCGCCTCGCCCTCCTTCTGGAGCTGCTCGAGCCTCGGGACGACCACGGTCATGAGCTGGAGGATGATCGACGCGGTGACGTACGGCATGATCCCGAGGGCGAAGATCGCGAACTGCGACAGCGCGCCGCCGGAGAAGAGGTTGAGCAGGCCGAGCACGGTGCCGCTCTGGCCGCCGAAGTAGTCCTTGATCGCGCTCGAGTTGACGCCCGGCGCCGGAATCCAGGACCCGAGCCGGTAGACGGCGAGAATCAGCGCCGTGAAGAGGACGCGGCGACGCAGCTCGGGGACACGCCAGGCGTTCGAGAGCCAGGAGAACATCTAGCTCCCTGCCTCGTCGTCGGCCGCAGGCTCTTCGGCCGGCGGCTCCTCGGTCTCGGCGGCCCCCTCATCGGACTTTGCAACAGACTGTTGCAAAGTCTCTTCGGCGGCCTCTGGGGCCGCCTCGGCGTGGGCTTCAGGCTCGGGCTCCTCCGGTGGAAGCGGAGCCCTCGTCACGCGGCGCTTCGGATGCCTCGGCTTCGGCTCGCCCCGGAGCCACGTGATCGTTCCGCCCGCCTGCTCGATCTTCTCGCGCGCGCTCGCCGAGAAGAGGTGCGCCGAGACGGAGAGCTTCTTCGTCAGGTCGCCATAGCCGAGGATCTTGACGTCGAAACGGGTGTGCCTGATCAGGCCGGCCTCTTTCAGCAACTCGGGCGTGACCTCGCCATCGAAGCGCTCGAGGTCGCGAACGTTGACGGAGGAGACCTTCGTACGGTGCGGCCCCATCGGCATGGCGTCCTTCGAGTACGGGCCGCGCTGCTTGCCGAGGCGCATGTAGATCGGCATCTGCCCGCCCTCGAAGCCGGCCCGCATCTTGTTCGAGCCCGACCGGGCCTTCTGGCCCTTGATGCCCCGGCCCGAGTAGCGGCCCTTGCCCGAGCCCGGGCCGCGGCCGACGCGCTTGCGATCGCGGCGCGCCTGGGCGGGCTTGAGCGTGGAGAGGTTGAGCTTTTCGGCCATGTCGTTCCTACTCGCTTCCAGGGTCGATCTCGACGAGATGGCGAACCTTCCTGAGCATACCGGCGAGCTGCGGGCTCTCAGAGTGCTCGGCGGTCCGTCCGATCTTGCCCAGGCCGAGCGCGCGGAGCGTGCCCCGATGGCGCTGGCTTTGCCCGATCGAGCTACGAACTTGCTTGATCTTGACCTTCGCCACTCTCAGTCTCCTGCGGCTCGATCGCCGCCTCGGTCACCTGCTCGGACACCACGGGCTCTTCAACTTCCACCTTCGCGCCGACCGGCAGCACCTGGCTGATGGTGAGACCCCGGGCGGCCGCCACGTCCTCGGGACGCCGCAGGTGCTGGAGCCCCTGGACGGTTGCCTTCAGCATGTTGATCGGATTCGTCGTCCCCAGGCTCTTGGCGAGGATGTCGCGGATCCCGCCGAGCTCGAGGACGGCTCGGACGCCGCCGCCGGCGATGACGCCGGTTCCCTCGCTTGCCGGCCGCAGCATGACCCGCGCCGCGCCGAACTTGCCAATGATCGGGTGTGTGATCGTGGTGTTGTGCTTCGGGATCGTGAAGAGGTTCTTTTTCGCGTCGTCGACGGCCTTCGAGATCGCCAGCGGGACCTCGCGGGCTTTCCCGTAGCCGAGCCCGACGCGATCGACCTCGTCACCGATCACGACGAGCGCCGTGAACGAGAACCGCCGTCCGCCCTTGACGACCTTGGCGACGCGGTTGATCTCGACCACGCGCTCCTTGAGCTCGCGGGTCTCTTCCCTGGCGATCACTTCTCGCTCAACCGGTGTGGTGCTCAAAACTTGAGGCCTCCTTCGCGGGCTGCGTCGGCGAGCGCCTTCACGCGCCCGTGGTAGAGGTACCCGCCGCGATCGAAGACAACGGAGTCGAGGCCGGCCTTCTTCGCGGCCTCGGCCAGCGTCTTCCCGACCTCGGCGGCCTGGGCGGTCTTGTTGCCCTTGAACGTCTTCTTCAGATGCAGCGAGCTCGCAGCGGCGAGCGTCTTGCCGACGAGGTCGTCGATCAACTGCGCCTCGATGCCGGCGTTCGAGCGAAAGACTGCGAGGCGCGGCCGCTCGGCCGTGCCGACGACCCTCTTGCGCACGCGCCGATGGCGGCGCACGCGGGCTTCTCTAACGGTGAGCGTCGCCATTTACGCGCGCTTCCCGACCTTGCGGCGCACGTACTCGCCCTGGTAGCGGATCCCCTTGCCCTTGTAGGGCTCGGGCTTGCGCACGTCGCGGATCTCGGCGGCGATCTCGCCCACGAGCTGCTTGTCGATGCCCTTGACGAGAATCTCGGTCTGAACCGGCACCTCGAAGGTGATGCCGGCGGGCGCATCGATCACGACCACGTGGGAGTAGCCGACGCTCAACTCGAGCGCCGTCCCCTTCATCGTGGCTCGGTAGCCGACGCCCTGGATCTCGAGGCGCTTCTCGTAGCCCTTCGTGACGCCTTCGACCATGTTCGCCACGAGCGAGCGCGTCAGGCCGTGCAGCGCCCGATCCTCGCCGCGGTCCGTTGGGCGCTTGACGAGCAGCAGCCCGTCGTCCTTCTCGATCGAGATCCGGACCGGCACGTTCTGGGTCAGCTCGCCGAGCGGGCCGTTGACGGTGACGCGACCCGGGTCCAGGGCGACGTTGACCCCGTCGGGCACTTCGATTGGCTGTTTTCCGATTCGACTCATTGGCTCACCAGATGAAGCAGACGACCTCGCCGCCGACCCCGCGCTCCTGCGCCGTGCGGCTCGTGACGAGCCCGCCCGACGTGGAGAGGATCGCCGTGCCCATCCCCCCGAGCACGCGCGGGAGACGATCTTTCCGAGCGTACACGCGGCGGCCGGGCTTCGAGATGCGCTTGAGGTCGGTGATGATCCGCTCGCGGTTGCGGCCGAACTTCAGCTCGACGACGAGCGTGCCGTACGCGCGGTGCTTCTTCTTGTCCTCCTGCTTTGCGTTGAACTCGTCCGCGCTGAGGACGCTGAAGCCGCTGATGTAGCCCTCGTCCTTGAGGATCTGCGCGATCTGCTCCTTCAGGCGCGAGGTCGGCATCTCGGTCGTCTCCTGCATCGCTTTGTTGGCGTTGCGGATGCGAGTGAGCATGTCTGCGATTGGGTCTGTATGCATGGCTACCAGCTGCTCTTGGTCATGCCGGGGATCGCGCCCTCGTGCGCGAGCTCGCGCAGGCAGATCCGGCAGAGGCCGAACTTCTTGTAGACCGCGCGCGGCCGGCCGCAGCGGTTGCAGCGGCTGTACGCGCGGACCTTGTAGCGCGGGGTCCGCTTGGCCTTGGCGATCAAAGACTTCTTAGCCACTCTCTTCTGCTCCTTCTCGTTCGCGGAACGGCAAGCCGAGGCCGCGCAGGAGCGCGAAGCCCTCGTCGTCGTTCTGGGCCGTCGTCGTGATCGCGACGTCGAGGCCGCGGATGGTCTGGACGTCGTCGTAGTTGATCTCCGGGAAGATGATCTGCTCGCGGATGCCGATCGAGTAGTTGCCGCGCCCGTCGAACGACTCGGGCCCAAGCCCGCGGAAGTCGCGGATCCGGGGCAGGGCGATCGACACGAGCCGGTCGAGGAACTCCCACATCTTGTTCCCGCGCAGGGTGACCCGCGCCCCGATCGGCATTCCCTCGCGGAGCTTGAAGCTCGCGATCGACTTGCGCGCCTTGCGCACCTGCGCGCGCTGGCCCGCGATCGTCGTCAGCTCCTCGATCGCGCCGTCGAGCGCCTTCGTCTCGGTCTTCGCCTCGCCGACGCCCATGTTGAGCGTGATCTTCGACACGCGCGGGACGCGCATCACCGACTTGAAGCCGAGCTCGTCCTTGAGCTGAGAGCGCAGCTCCTCCTCGTAGCGCTCTTTCAGGCGCGGCACGTATCCGTTCTTCACAGCCATTACTTATCGATCTCCTGGCGGCAGTCGTCGCGCTTGCACACGCGCACCTTGCGGGGGTCCTCGCCCTTGCGCTCCTTGATGACGTAGCCGACCCGGGTCGGGCGGTTGCACGTCGGGCAGACGAGCATCACGTTCGAGATCTGGATCGGCGCGGCCTTCTCGATCACGCCGCCGGGCGTCACCTGCTGCCCGCCCATCCGGCTCGGGTTCTTGATCGGCTTCGGACGCGAGTGCCGCTTGATCATGTTCAGGTTCTCGACGACGACGCGCTTCTCGTCCGGACGGGCCTCGAGCACGCGGCCCTGCTTGCCACGGTCCTTGCCGGCGAGGACGTGCACCGTGTCGCCCTTCTTGATCTTCATGGTTTTCACTACAAAACCTCCGGAGCGAGCGAAACGATCTTCATGAAGTTCTTTTCCCGGAGCTCGCGCGCGACCGGCCCGAAGATGCGCGTGCCGCGGGGGTTGCGCGCGGGGTCGATGATCACGGCGGCGTTCTCGTCGAACGCGATCATCGTGCCGTCGTCGCGGCCGTAGGGCTTCTTCGTGCGGACGACGACCGCCTGCACGACTTCGCCCTTCTTGATCGCGCCCTGCGGGGTCGCGGTCTTGACGGTGCCGACGATGACGTCACCGACCCGCGCATAGCGGCGATGCGAGCCTCCGAGCACGCGGATGCAGAGGATCTCACGGGCTCCCGTGTTGTCGGCCACCCTGAGTCGGGATTCCTGCTGGATCACGTGTGACCCTCCCGGTGACGGTTTCGCGTCTCTGGGGCGCGAGGCGCAAGCAGTTCAAGGACGCAGGGAGTCCCCGTACTCGTAAGTACGGGGGCGACTGAGGACGCCGAAATGCGCCGCGGATCGCGTTCCAGAGGCGCACTAACTGTTGCCGGGAGGGTCACTTGGCGACCTCGAGCACCTGGGCCAGGCGCCAGTTCTTCGTCTTCGAGAGCGGCCGGGTCTCGACGATGAGGACGACGTCGCCGACGTTGGCGGCGTTCTGCTCGTCATGCGCATGGAACTTCGCGGAGCGGCGCACGACCTTCTTGTAGCGGGGGTGCGCCTTCACCGTGTCGACGCGCACGACGATCGTCTTGTCCATTGCGCTCGAGACGACGATGCCGCGGCGCTCCACGCGCCGGCCGCGGTCGTGCTCGGGCTTCGGGAGCCGCGTGATGGGCTTGCGGCCCTCGACCTGCTCTCGCTTGGTCTTCGGGCGCTGCCTGCGGAGGCTTCGCGGCTTGCGCTTCGGCTTGCTCGGAGGTGCCGCGGCCTCGGCCGGCGGAGCCTCAGGCGCCGCTGGCGCAGGAGCTGCCTCGGCCTCTGCTGCCGGAGCTTCCTCGGCAGGAGCCTCCTCGGGAGTCGCCTCTTCGGCCGCGGGCTCCTCGGCTGGAGCCTCTTCGGCCACGGGCTCCTCGGCGACAGGCTCCTCGGCTGGAGCTTCCTCAGCGACGGGCTCCTCGGCGGCAGGCTCCTCGGCGGCAGGCTCCTCGGCGACAGGCTCCTCGGCGACAGGCTCCTCGGCTGCAGCTTCCTCAGCGACGGGCTCCTCGGCGGGAGCTTCCTCGGTCACCGGCTCTTCCACGACAGGGGTCTCCTCGACCGGAGTCTCCTCGACCGGAGTCTCCTCGGCCGTGGTCTCCTCCGCCTTGATCTCTTCGTCTTTCTTTGCCACGGGTTAGGTCGTCTCCTTCGCGAGCTCGCGCTCGTTTCGTACGGTCAAGATCCGGGCGATCTCGCGCTTGGCGAGCTTGAGGCGCGCGGCGTTGTCGAGCGCGCCGGTCGCCGACTGGAATCGCAGGTTGAACAGCTCCTGGCGGCGCTCGGCGAGCGCGTCGTCCAGCTGGTCGTCGCTCATCTCTCGCAACTCGCTAGCTCGCAAAGAGATCCGCCTCCCGTTTCACGAACTTCGTCTGAATGGGCAGCTTGCTCCCGGCCAGGCGCAGGGCTTCCTTCGCGAGGTCTTCGGGCACGCCGGACAGCTCGAACATGACGCGGCCCGGCTTGATGACTGCGACCCAGTGCTCCGGTGCGCCCTTGCCCGAGCCCATGCGCGTCTCGGCCGGCTTCTCGCTGACCGGCTTGTCCGGGAAGACGTTGATCCAGACCTTTCCGCCGCGCTTGATCTTTCGGGTCATCGCGATCCGGGCCGCCTCGATCTGACGGTTCGTCACCCAGGCCGCTTCCATCGCCTTCAGCCCGTAGTCGCCGAACTGGACGTGCGTCTGACCCTTCGAGATGCCTCTCCGGCGGCCGCGCTGCTGCTTGCGGTACTTCGTCTTCTTGGGAAGCAGCATCAGTGCCCCTTCCAGTGACGCTGTTGAGCTTCTGGGTCGCGAGCACCAAGCCAGAGGCCGCACTCGCTCGCGGGCAAGGCTCGTAGCCTTGACAAGAGCGAGGGTGGGCTCTGGCGCCGCGTGATCGCGGGCCAGAAGCCGACAAGTGTTGCTGGGAGGGGCACTTAGCTCGCCTCCTCGTCCTTCTTGGTCTTCCTCTTCCTGGGTTTCTTCTCGGCCGCTGCTGCAGTCGGCGCCTCAGCGGGGGAGTCTCCCGACTCCGGCGGAGCTTCGGCCGCCTCCGCGGGTGCGCTGTCGACGACCGGCGCCTGTGCCGTCTCCTCGACCTTCGCTTCGACCTCGGCCGGCTGGGCGTCGGTCACCGGTGCCTGCTCGACCGTCGAGGCGACCGTCGACTCGGCCGCACCCGGCTCTTCCCTCGGGGTCGACTCCCCTTCGGTGCGAGGACGCCGGCGGGCGCCTCGCTTGGGCCGCCGCTTCTGCACCGGACCGAGGCCCTCGCGGTCGGCCGCCCTGGTGCGGCCGCTCTCGCGGGACGCTGACAGGCCCTCCGTGCGGCCGCCGAGGCGGCGCGCGGTGTCCTGGTCGCCGAGGCGCGTCTCCTTCTGCTGGGCGACGCTCTCGAAGCCCGCGGGCATGATCTCGCCCTTGTTGATCCAGACCTTGACGCCGATGCGGCCGAAGGTCGTCTTCGCCTCGACGAAGCCGTAGTCGATGTCGGCGCGGATCGTGTGCAACGGCACGCGGCCCTCGGAGTAGTGCTCCGAGCGGCTCATCTCCGTCCCGCCGAGCCGGCCGCCGCACTGCACCTTCACACCGTGCGCACCGGAGCGCATCGCAGAGGCGAGCGAGCGCTTCATCGCGCGCCGGAAGCTGACACGGTTCTGGAGCTGCTCGGCGATCGACTGGGCGACGAGCTTCGCGTCGAGCTCGGGGCGCTTGATCTCGTTGATGTTGATGTGCACGTTCTTATGGGTCATGCCGTGGATCTCTTTGCGGAGCGCGTCCACCTCGGCACCGGACTTCCCGATCACGATTCCGGGGCGAGCCGTGTAGATGTCGATCGTGATCCGCTGCTTGTCCTTGCGGATCAGGACGTCGGAGAGTCCCGCGTGCGAGAGCTTGTTGTAGATGTGCTCGCGGATCTTGATGTCTTCGAGCAGGGCCGCCGGGAACTCCTTCGTGCCCGTGTACCAGTTCGACTTCCAGTCGTGGATGACGCCGATGCGCATCCCGCCGGGGTGGACTTTTTGGCCCATTAGCTGTCGCTCGCTTTCTTCTTGGCAGGTGCTTTCTTCTTCGTGGGCGTTGCCTTCGGCTTGGCTTTCGGCTTCGCCTCGGCCTTCGGCTCGGCAGCTTTGGTCTCGGCCTTGGCCTTCGGAGCGGCCTTGCGGCGCGGCGTGCGCTTCGGCTTCTCCTCGGTAGCAGGCGGGGCCGCGCGCGTGACCGTCGCCGACACGCCCGGGACGAGTTTGATCGTGACGTGACACGTGCGCCTGCGGATCTGGACCGAGCGTCCGCGCGCACGGGCGCGCCAACGCTTGATCACCGGGCCCACGTCCACGTAGGCGGCCTTGACGACGAGGTCGTCGCCAATCAGGCCGTGATTCGCTTCCGCGTTCGAGACAGCAGAGCGAAGCAGCTTCTCGACCTCACGGGCAGCTGCGCGATCGGTGAAAGCGAGCACGGTCCGCGCCTCGGGCACGGTCCGCCCGCGGATGTGCTCGACGACGAGCCGTGCCTTCCGCGGGGAGACCCGCAGCCAGTTGGCGGCTGCGCGCACTTCTTGGGTCTCTCGCGTGCTCACGTGGTGCGCTTCACCTCCACCTTGCGGTCGCCCGAGTGGGCGCGAAAGGTCCTCGTCGGCGCGAACTCGCCGAGCTTGTGGCCGACCATCTGCTCGGTGAGGAAGACCGGGACGTGCTTGCGCCCGTCGTGGACCGCGATCGTGTGCCCGACCATCTCCGGGAAGACGGTCGAGGACCGCGACCAGGTCTTGATCATGTTCTTCGACCCCGAGGCGTTCATGGCCTCGATGCGGTTGAAGAGCCGCTCCTCGACGAAAGGCCCCTTCTTCGACGACCTGCTCATCGCTTGTCTTTGCCTCTCCTTCTGCCGCGGACGATCAGGCGGTCGGAATCCTTGTGCTTGCTGCGCGTGCGCTTGCCCAGGGTCGGCACGCCCCACGGAGTGACCGGATGGCGGCCGCCTTTCGACTTGCCCTCGCCGCCGCCGTGCGGGTGGTCGACCGGGTTCATGGCCGAGCCGCGGACTGTCGGGCGCTTGCCGCGCCAGCGGCTGCGGCCGGCCTTCCCGCCCGTGATGTTCTCGTGGTCGGCGTTCCCGACCTGGCCGATCGTCGCGCGGCACGTGAGCGCGACGCGGCGGAGCTCACCGGAGGGAAGACGCAGGACGCCGTAGCCCTCGTCCTTCGCGACGAGCTGAATGCCTGCGCCGGCGCTACGGGCCATCTGGCCGCCCCGGCCGGGCTTGAGCTCGACGTTGTGCACGAGCGTGCCGGTCGGGATGTTCTCGAGCGGCAGCGCGTTGCCCGGCTTGATGTCCGCGCCGGGGCCGGACTCAACAGTCGCACCGACCTGCAAGCGCGCCGGCGCGAGGATGTACGCCTTCGCGCCGTCGGCGTAGTGCAGCAGCGCGATGTTCGCCGAGCGGTTCGGGTCGTACTCGATCGCGGCGACCTTCGCCGGCACTCCGTCCTTCGTGCGCTTGAAGTCGATGTCGCGGAAGCGGCGCTTGTGCCCCCCACCCTTGTGGCGAGTGGTGATGCGGCCGTTGTTGTTGCGTCCGCCGGTCTTCTTCACCTTGCCCGTGAGGCTTTTCTCGGGCTTCGAGCGCGTGATCTCCTCGAACTTGGAGACGGTCATGAAGCGGCGACCGGGTGAGGTCGGCTTGAACTTGCGCAGCGCCATCAGACTTGTGCCCCCTCGAAGATCTCAATGGAGTCGCCCTCTTTGAGCTGGACGATCGCCTTCTTCCAGCCCGGGCGCCTACCCTTCTTGTAGTTGCGCATCTTCGGCTTCGACGGAACCTGGACGATGTTCACAGCGAGCACCTTGACGCCGAAGAGCTGCTCCACGGCTTGCCGGACCTGCGTCTTGTGCGCGTCCCTGTGCACCTTGAACGAGTACTTCCGGTCCTCGATCAGGCTGTAGCTCTTCTCCGAGACCACGGGCGCGAGCAGCACTTCGTTTGGATGCAGGCTCATGACCCGGCTCGCTTCTGAACCGACTCGAGAGCGCCCTCGCTGACGAGCAGCGAGCGGGCCCAGAGGATGGCCGCGACCTCGAGCTCCGACGGCGGCACGATGACCACCCGCTCGACGTTACGGAACGACTTCACGAGCGCTGCCTCGTCGGCGTTCGCAACGAGCACCAGCGGGCGCTCCTTGCCCCAGGCCTCGAGGAAGGAGACGGCCTTCTTCGTCGAGGGCTCGTCGAAAGCGGAGCCGTCGACGACCGCCAGCGTGCCGTCGCCCGCGTGGGCGCTGAGCGCGCCCCGCAGAGCCGAGCGGTACGCCTTCTTGTTCACCTTGACCTCGTAGCTGCGCGGCGTCGGCGGGAAGGCGGCACCCCCGCCCGTGAACTGGGGCGCGCGAATCGTCCCCGCGCGGGCCCGGCCGGTGCCCTTCTGGCGCCACGGCTTGGCGCGTCCGCCAGCGACGAGCCCGCGGCTCTTCGCCGACTGGGTCCCGGCCCGGCGGGCGTTCAGCTCGGCGCGCACGGCCTCGTGCAGGAGATGCGGCTTGACCTCGACGCCGAACACGCCGGCCTCGAGCGAGAGCTCCTTCGAGCTCTTGCCCGCGCCGTCTAGAAATGCAGCCTTAGGAACGGCCACGCTTCTCCTCCCTGACCTGGACGACGCCGTTCTTCGGGCCCGGCACCGCTCCCTTGACGAGGAGCAGGTTCTGCTCGGTGTCGACCGAATGGACGGTGAGACCGACCTGCGTCCGTCGCTTGCCGCCGAGACGGCCGGCCATGCGCATGCCCTTGAACACGCGCGAGGGCGTTGCCGAGGAGCCGATCGAGCCCGGCTTGCGGATGTTGTGCGAGCCGTGGCTCTTGGGGCCGCGCTGGAAGTTGTGGCGCTTGATCGTCCCTGCGAAGCCCTTGCCGATCGAGATCCCGGTCACCTTGATCGTGTCGCCCGGCTCGAACACCTCGACCGTCACCGGCTCGCCGAGCACGGCCTCACTCGTGCCGCGGAACTCGACGAGATGGCGATGCGGAGCCGTCTCGGTCTTCTTCAGATGCCCCATACGCGCCTTCGTCACCTTTCGCTCCGGAACCTCGTCGAACGCGAGCTGGACCGCCTCGTAGCCGTCGGTCTCCTCGGTCTTCAGCTGGACGACCGGGCATGGGCCGGCCTCGATCACGGTCACGGCCGTCACCTGGCCGCTCTCGGGGTCGAAGATCTGCGTCATGCCCAGCTTTTTCCCGACGATGCCTTTCATCAGAGCTTGATCTCGATGTCGACCCCGGCCGGGAGATCGAGCCGCATCAGCTGGTCGATCGTCTTCGGCGTGGGGCTGTGGATGTCGATCAGCCGCTTGTGCGTCCGCACCTCGAAGTGCTCGCGCGAGTCCTTGTCCTTGAACGGGCTGCGGATGACGCAGTAGATGTTCCGCTCCGTCGGCAACGGGACGGGACCAGTGATCGTCGCCCCGCTGCGCTGAGCGGTGTCGACGATCGACTGGGCCGACCGGTCGAGCTGCTGGTGGTCGTACCCCTTCAAACGGATGCGGATTTTCTGCTGAGCCACTACTTCAGGACTCCTGTCTCTTCTTTGGTGGGCATTTCATGATCCATGGACGCGTAGCGTTTTACTGCTTGATTTCCGTGACGACTCCGGCACCCACCGTGCGGCCGCCCTCGCGGACCGCGAAGCGGAGGCCCTGGTCCATCGCGATCGGCTGGATCAGCTCGATCACCATGTTCGTGTTGTCGCCCGGCATGACCATCTCCTGGCCGTCCGGGAGCGCGATCGAGCCGGTCACGTCGGTCGTGCGAAAGTAGAACTGCGGCCGGTAGCCGTTGAAGAACGGCGTATGGCGGCCGCCCTCGTCCTTCGAGAGGACGTAGACCTCGGCGTTGAAGTGCGTGTGCGGCGTGATCGAGCCCGGCTTGGCCAGAACCTGGCCGCGCTCGATCTCCTCGCGCTTCGTACCGCGCAGGAGAGCACCAGCGTTGTCGCCGGCCTGTGCGTAGTCGAGCGTCTTGTTGAACATCTCGAGGCCGGTGACGACGGTCTTCTCGATCTTCGGATGGATGCCGATGATCTCGACCTCGTTGCCCGACTCGATCTTGCCCTGCTCGATGCGGCCGGTGACGACCGTCCCGCGGCCCGTGATCGTGAAGACGTCCTCGATCGGCATCAGGAACGGCTTGTCGATGTCGCGCGTGGGCTCCGGGATGTAGCTGTCGACGGCCTCCATCAGCTCGAGGATCTTGGCCTTCTGCTCCTCGTCGCCCTCGAGCGCCTTCAGCGCCGAGCCGGTGACGATCGGAATGTCGTCGCCCGGGAACTCGTACTTCGAGAGCAGCTCGCGCACTTCCATCTCGACGAGCTCGAGCAGCTCGGGGTCGTCCACCATGTCCGCCTTGTTCAGGAAGACGACGATGAACGGCACCTCGACCTGGCGGGCGAGCAGGATGTGCTCGCGCGTCTGCGGCATCGGGCCGTCCGCAGCCGAGACGACGAGGATCGCGCCGTCCATCTGGGCGGCCCCCGTGATCATGTTCTTGATGTAGTCGGCGTGGCCCGGGCAGTCGACGTGCGCGTAGTGACGGTTTTCCGTCTCGTACTCGACGTGCGACGTGTTGATCGTGATGCCGCGCGCCTTCTCCTCCGGCGCGTTGTCGATCGACTCGAAGCTGCGGACGGCGGTGTTGCCGCCCTTCTCGGCGAGGACCGACGTGATCGCCGCGGTCAGCGTCGTCTTGCCATGGTCGATGTGACCGATGGTGCCGACGTTCAGATGCGGCTTGGTGCGCTCGAACTTCTCCTTGCCCATGTTCCTCCTCCGGTTCCTTTCCTAGCTGCTTTCGGCGTCGACGATCTCGCCGGCGATCGACTGAGGGACTTCCTCGTAGCGATCGAATTGCATGGTGAACGTGGCCCGGCCCTGCGTCGTCGAACGCAGGTCGGTTGCGTAGCCAAACATGGTTGCGAGCGGGACGCGAGCCCGAATGACCTGCGCGTTCCCGCGCGGCTCGAGATGCTCGATGTGGCCGCGGCGTGAGTTCAGGTCTCCCATCACGTCGCCGAGGTAGTCCTCCGGGGTCACGACCTCGACGGCCATGACCGGCTCCAGTAGCTTCGGCTTCGCCCGTTGCATCGCGTTCTTGAACGCCATCGAGCCGGCGACCTTGAACGCGATCTCGCTCGAGTCGACGTCGTGGTACGAGCCGTCCACGAGGTACACGCGGATGTCCACGACCGGGTAGCCGGCCAGGATCCCGGACTCCATCGCCTCCTGGATGCCGAGGTCGACCGGCCCGATGAACTCGCGGGGAACCTTGCCGCCGACGATCTTGTCGAGGAACTCGTAGCCCTCGCCCGGCTCGGTCGGCTCCAGGTTGATCACGACATGGCCGTACTGGCCGCGGCCGCCGGTCTGGCGCACGAACTTGCCTTCGACCTTCTCGACGGGCTTCGAGATCGTCTCGCGGTAGGCGACCTGCGGGCGGCCGACGTTCGCATCGACGCTGAACTCGCGCATCAGGCGGTCGACGATGATCTCGAGGTGCAACTCGCCCATGCCCGAGATGATCGTCTGCCCCGTCTCGTCGTCCGTGCGGACGCGGAAGGTCGGATCCTCGTCGGTCAGCCGCTGGAGGCCTGCGCCGAGCTTGTCCTGGTCGCCCTTCGTCTTCGGCTCGATCGCGACCGAGATCACGGGCTCCGGGAAGTCCATCGTCTCCAGCCGGATCGGCGCCGTGTCGATCGCGAGCGTATCGCCGGTCGACGTGTTCTTGAGGCCGACGATGGCGGCGATCTCCCCCGCTCCGATGTCCTCGCGCTCCTCGCGTGAGTTCGCGTGCATCTGGAGGATGCGGCCAATCCGCTCGGTCTTGCCGGTGGTGGTGTTCAGCACCTTGTCGCCCGCCTTCACCTGGCCGGAGTAGACGCGGATGTACGTCAGGCGGCCGACGAACGGGTCGGACATGACCTTGAAGGCGAGCGAGCTGAACGGCTCGTCGAGCGCCGGGCGCCGCGAGAGCTCGTGCTCGGTGCGCGGGTCGACGCCGTGCATCGGCGGCACGTCGAGCGGGCTCGGCAGGTAATCGATGACGGCGTCGAGCAGCGGCTGAACGCCCTTGTTCTTGAAGGCTGAGCCGGCCAACACGGGCGTGACCGTGTTGTCGAGGGTCGCGGCGCGCAGTGCCCGCTTCAACATCTCCGACGTGACCACGCTCTCGTCCTCGAGATAGGCCTCCATCAGCTCGTCGTCGTGATCGGCGACCGCGTCGATCAACTGGTGGTGGTACTCCTGCGCCTGCTCGGTCAGCTCCGCCGGGATCTCGCCGATGTCGACCTTCTCCCCGAGGTCATCCGCCCAGGTCAGCGAGCGCATCTCGATGAGGTCGACGACGCCGCGGAAGTGCTCCTCGCCGCCGATCGGCAGGTGGATCGGCACCGCCCGCGTGCCGAGGCGATCGACCATCGACTGCACGGAGGCGAAGAAATCGGCGCCCGTGCGATCCATCTTGTTGATGAAGGCGATGCGCGGAACCTTGTAGTGGTCGGCCTGGCGCCAAACGGTCTCCGACTGCGGCTCGACGCCCGCGACGGCGTCGAAGACCGCGATCGCGCCGTCGAGCACGCGCAGGCTGCGCTCGACTTCCATCGTAAAGTCCACGTGCCCGGGCGTATCGATAATGTTGATGCGAAACTCTCGCCAGAACGCCGTTGTCGCAGCCGACGTGATCGTGATGCCACGCTCCTGCTCCTGCTCCATCCAGTCCATGACGGCGGCACCCTCGTGGACCTCGCCCATCTTGTGGGTGCGGCCCGTGTAGTAGAGGATCCGCTCGGTCGTCGTCGTCTTGCCCGCGTCGATGTGGGCCATGATCCCGATGTTCCGGACGTTCTCGAGCGCCGGCGGCGCTTTCGTTGCTTCGGCGGCCATTACCAGCGGTAGTGCGCGAAGGCCTTGTTGGCCTGCGCCATTCGGTAGAGGTCGTCCTTGCGCTTGAAGGCTCCGCCCTGCTGCTCGAGCGCGTCGAGGATCTCGCCGGCGAGCTTCTCGTCCATGTGCTTCTCGCGCCGCTGGCGGGCGAACGTGACGAGCCAGCGCACGGCCAGCGTGCGGGCACGCCGCATCGGCACCTCGACGGGCACCTGGTACTGGGCGCCGCCGACACGTCGAGGGCGAACCTCGAGCACCGGCGTCACCGTCTTCACGGCCTGCTCGAGCACCTCGACCGGGGGCTTGTTCGTTTTCGAGCCCACGCGGTCCAGGGCGTCGTAGACGATCTGCTCGGCGGTCGAGCGCTTTCCGCGCGTCATCACCTTGTTGATCACCTGGGTGACGAGCTGCGAGTTGTAGACGGGGTCCGGGACAGCTTCGCGAACCTGGATTTCGGCACGGCGTGGCACTACGACTTTTTGGCTCCGTACTTGGAGCGGCCCTGCTTGCGGTCCGGGACGCCGGCGGTGTCGAGCGCGGCTCGGATCACCTTGTAGCGCACGCCCGGCAGGTCGCGGACACGGCCGCCTCGGATGAGCACGACCGAGTGCTCCTGGAGGTTGTGCCCCTCGCCGGGGATGTAGGTCGTGACCTCGAAGCCGTTCGTCAGCCGGACGCGTGC
This sequence comes from Gaiellaceae bacterium, assembly GCA_035318925.1. Classification (GTDB taxonomy): domain Bacteria; phylum Actinomycetota; class Thermoleophilia; order Gaiellales; family Gaiellaceae; genus VAXT01. Next base: position 10,112 of record DATHDS010000002.1, on the reverse strand, counting down.
GACCTTGCGCAACGCCGAGTTCGGCTTCTTTGGCGTATGCGTGAACACGCGAGTGCAGACCCCCCGCTTCTGCGGGGCGCCTGTGAGGGCCGGGCGCTTGGTCTTGCCCTTCGGCGCGCGGCGGCCTTTTCGAACCAGTTGGTTGACGGTCGGCATCTGCTCCCGGAGTTAGGTTCTGACACAACAAAGGTCGGCAGGCGGCGCCTGCCAACCGAGCAAGCAATGGTAGCGAAAACCGGTTCCCTGCCGCAAAACCGCGCGTCTACAGGGAAATTTCACCGGCTTTCCCTATGGTCAAGCGTCAGAAACGCGATTACAGTGAGTTCCAGGCCCGGCCGCCCCGGGGCTAGCAGCACTGGGGAAACCACATGAGAGGAGTTACAGCGTGAGGGAGCGGCGATGATCATCGCCCTCGCGGCGGTCGGCGCGGCGTTGGCAACGCTGGTCGTGACGCTGCTCTTCCAGTGGATCGTCCACCGCTCGCCGGAGCCCGATGAGCGGCTCACCAAGGTCGTGCGCGATCTCGAGTCGCGCATGGACGACATGGTGCGCGAGCTGACCGGCGCCCTCGAGGTCTCCCAGCTCGAAGGCCAGCGCACCCGACTGCTCGGCGAGCTCGCCGGCTCGATCGACCTCGACGAGGTGCTCACGCGTGTGCTCGACGCCGCCGGCTCGATCGACGGCGTCGACGCGGCTCTCATCTCACTGGCGTCGCAGCCCGGAGGCCAGCCGATCGTCGCCAGTCTCGGCCTCTCGGCCGAGGAGGCCGAGCGCCAGTCGGTGTCCGGCCCGCTCGACGGGCGAGAAGCACGCGTGATCACGATGTCGTACGACTACAGCGCCGAGCAGGTCGCCGCGGACGCCGACGCGATCCGAGCCGGGGTCGCGGTGCCGCTCCCGGGCGAGGCGGCGCCGCTCGGCTTCGTGACGATCTTCACCCGCGCGGCCGCTCTGACCTTCAGCGAGGAGCAGGTGGGCGAGCTCGAGGAGCTCGCGATGCGGGCCGGGCCGGCGATCGAGAATGCACGCCGCTTCCGCGAGGCGCGCCAGCTCGCAGACCTCGACGCGCTGACGAGCCTCCACAACAGGCGCTACTTCCACGAGACGCTCGCCCGAGAGGTCGCCCGCGCGCATCGCTACGACCGCAACCTCGCGCTCATCATCTTCGACCTCGACGACTTCAAGGCGATCAACGACCGGATCGGCCATCTCTCCGGGGACGGCGTCCTGGCCGAAGCCGCCGAGCGCGTCCGCGAGGTCGTCCGCAGTGCCGACATCGCCTGCCGTGTGGGCGGCGACGAGTTCGCGGTCATCCTCCCCGAGTCCGTGCTGTCAGATGCGGACCAGCTCTACGCGAGGTTGCAGAAGGCCGTTTCGACCCGCCCCGTCGGACAGGCCGGCCCGCTCACGATCTCGGCCGGAGTCGCGGACCTTCAGCCCGACGACGACGCGATCGCGTTCTTCCAGCGTGCAGATCACGCGCTCTACGGCGCGAAGGAGCGCGGCAAGAGCCAGGTCGTCGCAGCGAGCCTGCTCCACCCGCAGCCGCCCTCGAACATGCCGCCGAACATCGCGCCTGCGCCCGAAGATCCTCCGAACCTGCACTCCGCCGGCTAGAGGTCCCGGGCCACAGGCCCGGGACTCGGGCAAAGTGCTCCGCACTTTGCCCGACTAAGAGCACAACTCGCGAGGAACGGCAGGTCAACGGGCTCGCCCTGTGGTGGGAGTGAGCCTCCCGCCGGGCAAAGCCCGGCTCCGGCGGCTTTTGTTGGAGACGCTCTCCCAACGGATTCAGACATCTTCGGCGCGCCAGAACGGCGAAGGCGGCACATCTTGTGCCGCCTTCGTGCCAAACGGATTCTGCCTGCGGCTACTCGCCGTCTAAGGGCGAATCGACTTCCGGCACCTCTTCGGCCTCGATGGCGTCGCGTGGCTTGCCGTCGCCGTCGCCGCCGTTTGTCTCCGGCTGGCCGCCGAAGTCGATGCCGAGCTCCTGGAGGCTAAGGCCCTCGCCGTCGCCGGTGCCGATCTCCTCGAGCGCGCGCAGCAGCTCGGCCCGCTCGTAGGTCTCCTTCGGCACCTTCTCCGAGGGGCCGATCTCGACGTTCCGGTACTGCTTGAGGCCGGTCGCCGCCGGGATCAGCTTGCCGATGATGACGTTCTCCTTCAGGCCGAGCAGGTTGTCGACCTTGCCCTCGATCGAGGCGTCGGTCAGCACCTTGGTCGTCTCCTGGAAGGACGCAGCCGAGAGGAAGGACTCCGTGGCCAGCGAGGCCTTCGTGATGCCGAGAATCAGCGGCTCGAAGGTCGCCTGCTCGCCCTTCTTCTCCTTCTTGACCCGCGCGTTCTCCTTCTCGAGCACCATCTTGTCGACGAGCTGGCCGGGCAGAAGCTCGGTGTCGCCCGCGTTCTCGACGCGCACCTTCTTCATCATCTGCCGGACGATGAGCTCGATGTGCTTGTCGTGGATGTCGACGCCCTGTGACTTGTAGACCCGCAGGACCTCTTGCACGAGATAGAGCTCCGTCGGCGTCGAGCCCTTGCCGGCCTTCGCGTGCAGCTCGAGCAGCTCGGTCGGCGAGCGAGAGCCCTCGTGGAGCGGGTCGCCGGGCTCCACGTGCTGCCCCTTCGTGACGAGGAGGCGGGTTCTCCGCGGCAGCGCGTAGGCGATCGGCTCCAGCTCCTCGCCCTCGGCGCCCTTCTCGTCGGGGACGATCGTCACCTTGACGCCGCGGTCGGTCTGCTCGATGTCGACGAGCCCGGAGACCTCGGCGAGCTTCGCCGCGCCCTTCGGGTTTCGAGCCTCGAAGATCTCGACGACACGGGGCAGACCGTGCGTGATGTCCGCGCCCGCGACACCTCCCGTGTGGAAGGTCCGCATGGTGAGCTGGGTGCCCGGCTCGCCGATCGACTGGGCGGCGATGATGCCGACCGCGTCGCCGATGTCGCAGATCTTTCCGGTGGCGAGGAAGATCCCGTAGCACTGCCGGCACACGCCGTACTCGCTGTGGCACTTGAGCACCGAGCGTACGGGCAACGTGGACTCCTGGGCCAGCTCGCCGAACTCCGCGATGATCTCGTCGAGCATCGGCGCGGTCACGATCGTGCCCTTGTCAGCGAGCTTCGTCTTGCCCGGCTTCCCGCTCGAGAGCGGCTTCATCACCTCGCCGGCCAGCGTGCGGCCGAGCAGGCTCTTGTTCGGGCCCTCCGGGACGAGCAGCGGCACGTCGATGTAGTCCTTCGTCTTGCAGTTGTCCTCGCGGATGATCACGTCCTGGGCGACGTCGACGAGACGCCGCGTCAGGTACCCGGAGTCGGCCGTGCGGAGCGCGGTGTCGGCGAGCCCCTTGCGGGCGCCGTGGGTCGAGATGAAGTACTCGAGCACCGACAGGCCCTCCATGAAGTTGGCCTGGATCGGGCGCTCGATGATCTCGCCCTTCGGATTCGCCATCAGGCCGCGCATACCGGCCAGCTGGCGGATCTGCTTGAAGGATCCACGGGCTCCCGAGTTGGCCATCATGTAGATCGGGTTCAGCTTGAAGAGCGTCTTCTGCATGGCGTCGCCGACCTCGTCGGTCGCCTCCGTCCAGATGTTCACGATCTGCTCGTGACGCTCCTCCTCCGTGATCAGGCCGCGCTCGTACTGCTCCTCGACCAGGACGACCCGCGCTTCGTAGCGCGCGAGGATCTCGCCCTTTTCGGGGGGCACGACGATGTCGTTCTTCGAGATCGTGATCCCGCCCTCGGTCGCGTACTTGAACCCGAGCGTCTTGATCGTGTCGAGCACGCCGCCCATCCCGTGAGCGCCGTAGCGCTCGGCGAGCGCCGAGATCAGGTCGTCCATCTCGCGCTTGGAGAGCGTGTGGTTGATGAACTCGGGCGGCTCGGCGTTCTTCTCCTCGCCGTATGACTCCATCAGAGCGCGCTCGACCTCAGAGTTGAAGATGACGCGCCCCGGCGTGGTGAGGATCAACTCGCCGTGCCAGCGGTACTCGATCGGCTGCTGGAGCGTGATCTGCTTCGCGTCGATCGCCATCTCCACTTCCGTCTCGGACTGGAGGCGCTTGGGCCGCGGCTTCAGCTTCTCCACGGTCGTCTTCTCCAGATCGTCCTCCGAATACGTGAGGAAGTAGCCGCCGAGGACCATGTCCTGCCCCGGCGTGGTCAGCGGGCGACCGTTCGCGGGCGAGAGGATGTTGTTCGAGCTCAGCATGAGCAGGCGCGCCTCGGCCTGAGCCTCCGCGGAGAGCGGAAGGTGGACGGCCATCTGATCGCCGTCGAAGTCGGCGTTGAACGCGTGGCAGACGAGTGGGTGGACCTGGATCGCCTTGCCCTCGACGAGCACGGGCTCAAACGCCTGGATGCCGAGCCTGTGCAGCGTCGGCGCGCGGTTCAGGAGCACCGGATGCTCGGCGATCACCTCTTCGAGGACGTCCCACACCTCGGGCGTCATCGAGTCGACGTACTTCTTCGCCGCCTTGATGTTCTGCACGCTCTTGCGGTCGACGAGCCGGCTCATGATGAACGGCTTGAAGAGCTCGAGCGCCATGATCTTCGGCAGGCCGCACTGGTGGAGCTTCAGGTACGGCCCGGAGACGATCACCGAGCGGCCCGAGTAGTCCACGCGCTTGCCGAGCAGGTTCTGCCGGAAGCGGCCCTGCTTGCCCTTGAGCATGTCGGAGAGCGACTTCAGCGGCCGGTTGCCCGGGCCGGTGACCGCGCGGCCACGGCGCCCGTTGTCGAACAGTGCGTCGACGGCCTCCTGGAGCATCCGCTTCTCGTTGTTGACGATGATCTCGGGCGCACCCAGGTCGAGCAGTCGCTTCAGCCGGTTGTTCCGGTTGATGACGCGCCGGTAGAGGTCGTTCAGGTCGCTCGTCGCGAACCGGCCGCCGTCCAGCTGCACCATCGGGCGCAGCTCCGGCGGGATGACCGGGATCGCCTCGAGGACCATCCACTCGGGACGGTTCTCGGACTTGATGAACGCGTTCACGACCTTCAGCCGCTTGATCGCGCGCTGCTGCTTCTGGCCCTTCGAGGTCTTGATCGTCTCGCGGAGCGACGCCGCCTCGGCGTCGAGGCCGAGATCCTTGAGCAGCTCGCGGATCGCCTCCGCGCCCATGCCGCCCGTGAAGTAGACGTCGAAGCCGTACGTCGAGCCGAAGCGGTCCTTCAGCTCCCGGAAGAGCTGCTCGTCGCCGATGATCTGCTTCGGCTCGAGCTCCTTGAAGAGGTCCCACGTGTCGGCCAGCCGCTGCTTCGAGTCCTCGGCCGCCTCGCGCGCGTCCTGCCGGCGCGACTCGATGTCGAGGTACATCTCGCGCACCTTGAGCGACCACTGGACGATCGCGTCGAGGTCTTCCTTCTGGATCTTGCCGTCGGTGCGCAGGCACAGGTCGTTCGTCAGCTCGCGGATGTCGTCCGCGCTCGCGGCCGGATCGGCCTGCTCCAGGACCTCGCGCAGGAGGCCCTTGCCGAGGTCACGCGCCTTCTCGAGCTGCTTCTCGTCGATCGACGCCACGAGCTCGACGTCGTCCTCGTGGGTCTTCGCCTTCTTGACGAGCAGCCCGTCGATGACGCGGTTGATGTGCTTCGTGACGGCGCCCTTCTTCGACCCGGTCGCCTTGGCGAGCTCCTTGTAGAGCCCCTTCAGCGCCTCTCGGATCTGGAGCGCGACGGTCGCCACCGTCTCCAGCTCCTTCGGCGTCAGCCGGCGGTCGTCGCGGATCGCGGAGTTGCGGACGAGCTCGCGGATCTTCTTCGAGTCCTCAGTCGTGATCTTGTTCGCAACCTCGACGAAGAGCTTGGAGACGAGCTCCCGCGCTTCCTCGAGCGGCGGGATGCCCTGCTCCTCGGCCCAGTTGGAGAGGCCGCGGGTCCAGAACTCGTCGTCCTCGTCGAAGTTCCGCTCCTTGCCCTTCGTGAAGAACTCGCGGCGGCGCTTCAGGCGGTCCTCGAGCGCGGCGAGCGCCTCGTCGCGGTCGACGTCGATCCGCTCCTTCTCGGCCTCGACCTTGGACTCGAGGTCGTTCAGGTCCTTCTTCCGCTTGGCCACGTCGACCGTGGTCACGATCGAGGCGGCGAAGTAGAGGACCTTCTCGAGCTCGCGCGGGGCGATGTCGAGCAGGTAGCCGATGCGGCTCGGGACGCCCTTGAAGAACCAGATGTGCGAGACCGGAGCGGCCAGGTCGATGTGGCCCATGCGCTCCCGGCGCACCTTCTGGCGGGTGACCTCGACCCCGCAGCGTTCGCAGATGATGCCCTTGTAGCGGACGCGCTTGTACTTGCCGCAGTAGCACTCCCAGTCCTTCGTGGGACCGAAGATGCGCTCGCAGAAGAGACCGTCGCGCTCGGGCTTGAGCGTGCGGTAGTTGATCGTCTCGGGCTTCGTTACCTCGCCGGACGACCAGTCGCGAATCTGCTTCGACGACGCGAGGCCGATCCGGATCGCGTCGAACTCATTGATGTCGATCAAGTTCTCTCCCTTACTTTTCTTCGGTCGTTTCTGCGGCGGGCTCTTCTGCGACTTCGACCTCAGCGAGGTCGGTCAGCGTCTCGTCGGCGGGCAGAATCAGCTCGCCGGTCTCGTCCACGCGCTCCTGTCCTTCCTCGGTCTCCTGCGCGTCCGCGGGCCTGGCCGCAGCGCGCAGCGAACCCGGCGAGAGGTCGATGCCGAGCTCCTCGGCCGCCCGCAGCAGCTCGTCGTCCTCCTCGCGAACCTCGACCGACTTGCCCTCTTCCGAGATGACCTCGACGTCGAGCGCGAGCGACTGCATCTCCTTCAGGAGCACCTTGAAGGACTCCGGGATCGACGGCTCGGCGATGTTCTCGCCCTTGACGATCGCCTCATAGGCCTTCACGCGCCCGACGGTGTCGTCGGACTTAATCGTGAGCATCTCCTGGAGCGTGTACGCGGCGCCGTAGGCCTCGAGCGCCCACACCTCCATCTCGCCGAAGCGCTGCCCACCGAACTGGGCCTTGCCGCCCAGCGGCTGCTGCGTGACGAGCGAGTAGGGGCCGGTCGAGCGCGCGTGGATCTTGTCGTCGACCAGGTGGAGCAGCTTGAGGATGTACATGTGCCCGACGGTGATCTTGTTCGCGTAGGGCTCGCCTGTCTTGCCGTTGTAGAGCCGGACCTTGCCCGAGGTGCGCCGCTTGTCCTTGTTGATGGACATGTCGATCGGCGAGTCGGGATTCATCTCGGCCCACTTGATCAGGGCCTCGTCGACGTCCTTCTCGGTCGCGCCGTCGAAGACGGGGCTTGCCACCGGAGTGGGCTCGCCGTTGCCGTCGCCGTTCTCCGCGAACACGCCGTGCGCGGCGGCCCAGCCGAGGTGCGTCTCGAGGATCTGGCCGATGTTCATCCGGCTCGGCACGCCGAGCGGGTTGAGGATCACGTCGATCGGTCGCCCGTCCTCGAGGTAGGGCATGTCCTCCTCGGGGACGATCTTGGAGATCACACCCTTGTTGCCGTGGCGGCCGGCGAGCTTGTCGCCCTCGGCGATCTTGCGCTTCTTCGCCACGTAGACGCGGACGAGCTCGTTCACGCCCGGTGAGAGGTCGTCGCCGGCCTCGCGCGAGAACGTCTTCACGTCGATCACCTTGCCGCCCTCGCCGTGGGGAACCTTGAGCGACGTGTCACGGACCTCGCGCGCCTTCTCCTTGAAGATCGCGCGGATCAGCTTCTCCTCGGCGGTCAGCTCGGTCTCGCCCTTCGGCGTCACCTTGCCGACGAGCAGGTCGCCCGAACCGACCTCGGCGCCGATGCGCACGACGCCGCGCTCGTCGAGGTCCTTGAGGGACTCCTCCGAGCGGTTCGGGATGTCGCGGGTGATCTCCTCGTCGCCGAGCTTCGTCGTGCGCGCGTCGATCTCGTACTCGTGGATGTGGATCGAGGAGAGGACGTCCTCCTTGACGAGCCGCTCCGAGATGACGATCGCGTCCTCGAAGTTGTAGCCCTCGAAGGGCATGAACGCGACGAGCAGGTTCGCGCCGAGCGCGAGCTCGCCCATGTCGGTCGAGGAGCCGTCCGCGAGGACGTCGCCCACCTTCAGGCGGTCGCCGAGCTCAACGATCGGCTTCTGGTGGATCAGCGTCCCCTGGTTCGAGCGCATGAACTTCGTCAGGTCGTAGGTGTCCTTGCCGTGCTTCGTGTCGACGACGATCTTCTCGGCGTCCACGTCGATGACCTGGCCCGCCTCGAGCGCGAGGACAACGTCACCGGTGTCGATCGCAGCGCGGTACTCGAGGCCAGTGCCGACGAGAGGCGCCTGCGTGATCATCAGCGGCACTGCCTGCCGCTGCATGTTCGCGCCCATCAGCGCACGGTTCGCGTCGTTGTGCTCGAGGAACGGGATCAGCGCTGTCCCGACGGACACGATCTGCGCCGGCGCGACGTCCATGTACTGGATGTCCTTCGGCTCGGCCGTGACGGCCTCGCCTTCCTTCGAGCGGCAGAGCACCTGGTCGTGGAGGAACCGGCCGGTCTTGTCGTCGACCGGCTCGGAGGCCTGCGCGATCGTGTACTGCGCCTCCTCGGCCGCGTCCAGGTAGATGATCTCGTCCGTCACGCGGCCGCTCTTGACCACCCGGTACGGCGTCTGGATGAATCCGAACTCGGAGACGGTCGCCATCGAGGCGAGCGACCCGATGAGGCCGATGTTCGGGCCTTCCGGGGTCTCGATCGGGCACATGCGCCCGTAGTGGGTGGGATGCACGTCGCGCACCTCGATCGGCGCGCGCTCGCGGGTGAGTCCGCCTGCGCCGAGCGCGGAGAGGCGCCGACGGTGCGTGAGACCCGCCAGTGAGTTCGTCTGGTCCATGAACTGCGAGAGCTGCGAGGAGCCGAAGAACTCCTTCAGTGCGGCCACGACCGGCCGGATGTTGATGATCGTCTGCGGCGTGATCGTGTCCACGTCCTCCGTGGTCATCCGCTCGCGGACGACCCGCTCCATGCGGTAGAGCCCGACGCGGAACGCCTCCTGGATCAGCTCGCCGACCGTGCGCAGGCGCCGGTTCCCGAAGTGCTCGTACTCGTCGAGCTCGCTGCGGATCGGATCACGCGAGAGCCCGATCGCCTCGGCCGCGAAGTCCTTCGAGTCCTCGGGCACGCCAAGCTTCGTCGGCAGGTCGACGAGTCGCTGGACGAGGGCGAGGATGTCCTGCGTCGTGAGGACGCGGGTGCCCTCGGGCACGTCGACTTCGAGCCGCTGGTTCAGCTTGTAGCGGCCGACCTTCGTCAGGTCGTAGCGCTTGGGGTCGAAGAAGAGCGAGTTCAGGAGGTTGCGCGCGTTGTCGACGGTCGGCGGCTCGCCGGGGCGCTGCTTCTTGAAGACCTCGATCAGCGCCTCGTCCTCGCGCGTGGCCGGGTCCTTCTCGATCGTGTTGACGATGTAGATCGAGTTGTTGAACAGCTTCAGGATCGCCTCGTTCGAGCTCGTGTCGAGCTTGAAGCCGGTCGTCGGGTCCTCGTCCGGGAGCGCGCGGAGCAGCGTCGTGATCGGCAGCTTCCGCTTCCGGTCGATGCGCGCGTAGACGACGCCCTTCTTGTCGATCTCGAGCTCGAGCCACGAGCCACGCGAGGGCATCAGGTTCGCCGTGAAGACCTGCTTCGTCGCATCCTTGGGCTCCATCAGGTACGCGCCCGGGCTGCGGACGAGCTGGGTGACGATGACGCGCTCGGTGCCGTTGATGATGAACGTCCCCCACTGGGTCATCATCGGGAAATCGCCCATGAAGACCCGCTGCTCGCGGATCTCGCCCGTCTCCTTGTTGACGAAGCGGACGGTCATCGAGAGCGGCACCTGGTAGGTCAGGTCCTTCTCCCTGCACTCCTTGATCGAGAACTGGGGCTCCCCGAACTCGTACTCGCCGAACTCCACCGCCAGCGTGCCGGTGTAGTCCTCGATGGGCGAGATGTCGTCGATCGTCTCCCTCAGACCTTCGTCCAGGAACCACCGGAACGAGGCCTTCTGGATGTCGATCAGGTTGGGGAGGTCGAGAACGTCGTGCTTCAGGCGCGAGAAACTCGTGCGCGCGCGAGGCGCAGCAACCCTGCTGGTCAAGTGTGGCAGCCTCCCTTAACGGCTAGCGTGGTGATTCGGACAGGCGAA
>DATHDS010000001.1:0-3653 GCA_035318925.1 Gaiellaceae bacterium | reverse complement strand
GCTCGTCCCCGCCGACCGTCGGCTTCACGCCAGCCACAAGCGCATCCAATTGCTTGGAATCACGGCTCGTGAGATCCTGGAGTCGGACCGTCGAGCAGGTCTTTCAGACTTTCAGGAGGGTTTGAAAGAACTCCCCTGAGGTCCATTTCCGCTGTTTTTTCGACAACACATTATGGCGAGCTCTCGTTCGAGCGAGGGCGCGGTAGCCGAGCCCAGGGTGGAGGACCCGACCCCGGCGGGCAACAGGTACGGTGCCCACGCTAGACAGCGGAGCGGTGCCACCCCATGATGGTGCGCGATGGTGCGCGATCTCCCGACCGGCGTCGTGACGTTGCTGTTCACGGACGTGGAGGGCTCGACGCTGCTGCTGCACGAGCTCGGAGACGACTATGGGGCGGCGCTGCACGAGCATCGGCGGCGGCTCCGCGCGGCATTCACCGATCACGAGGGCGTCGAAGTCGACACGCAGGGTGACGCGTTCTTCGTCGCCTTCGCCCGGGCGTCGGACGCCGTCGCCGCCGCTATGGACAGCCAGCGCGCACTGGCCGACGGGCCGATACGCGTGCGAATGGGGCTGCACACGGGCGAGCCGCGGCTGACCGAGGAGGGATACGTCGGCCTCGACGTGCACAAGGGCGCACGGATCGCCGCCGTCGGCCACGGCGGTCAGGTGCTCCTCTCGCAGACAACCCGTGCACTCGTGGACGCGGATATCCGCGACCTCGGCGTGCACCGTCTCAAGGATCTGAGCGCCCCGGAGCGCATCTACCAGCTCGAGATCGAAGGGCTCCCGTGCGACTTCCCGCTGCTGAAGACGATCGAGGCGGGCATGAAGAACCTGCCGGCCTCGCGTACGTCGTTCGTTGGCCGCGCGTCGGAGCTCGATGAGATCGACCGGCTGCTCGAGGATCCCGACTGCCGCCTGCTCACGCTCGTCGGGCCGGGCGGTGCGGGCAAGACGCGACTTGCGCTGGAGGCCGCCGCGCGCAGGATCGAGCGCTACCCGCACGGCGTGCACTTCGTCCCGCTCGTCTCGGTGGCATCGCCGGAGTTCCTAGCGCCTGCGGTTGCCGAGTCGATCCAGTTCGCGGTGGACGGCGCCCACAGCGGCTTCTCGGCACAGGAACAGCTCCTCGACTACCTCGGCGAGCGGTCGACGCTGCTTGTGCTCGACAACTTCGAGCACCTCGTCGACGGCGCGGACCTGCTCGGGGAAATCATCGAGCGCGCACCGAAAGTCGAGCTGCTGACGACATCGCGTGAGCGTCTCAACGTGCAGAGCGAATGGGTCCTCGACGTGCACGGCCTCGACCTCGCTGAGAACGGCAACGGCGGCTCGGGCGCGCTCCGCCTCTTCGTCGAGCGTGCGACGAAGGTCGAGCCGGGCTTCTCGCTCGACGACGACGAGCGCACCGAGGCACGTCGCATCTGCAGGCTGGTCGAGGGCTTGCCTCTGGGCATCGAGCTCGCCGCCTCGTGGGTGTCGGTGCTCTCGTGCGCGGAGATCGCTGACGAGATCGAGCGGAACATCGATTTTCTCGCCACGTCGATGCGCGACGTCCCCGAGCGACACCGCAGCCTCCGCGCGGCGTTCGACCAGTCGTGGCGTCTGCTTTCCGGCGAGCAGCAGGATGTCCTCGCGCGGTTGTCGGTGCTGCGCGGCGACTACGGACGGGAGGCGGCCGCCGCGGTTGCCGGCGCCGATCTGCGCCTGCTCTCCGATCTCGTGTCGAAGTCGCTTGTCCGACGCTCGGACTTCGGCCGCTACGAGGTACACGAGCTGCTGCGCCAGTATTCGGCCGAAAAGCTCGCAGCCGGATCGCCAGACGCGCTTGCGACGACCCGCGAGCGCCATGCGCGCCACTACGTCGGAATGCTGGACGAGCGCAGGGGGGCGCTCGCCGGCAAGGGTGTCGTGCAGGCGCGCGATGAGCTGCGACGCGAGGTCGACAACCTGCGGGTGGCGGCCGAGTGGGCGGTAGCAACCTGGGCGGAGGATGAGGCACGGGGCGTGCTGGCGGGCCTGGACGAGTTCTTCCTCGCCCACAGCTGGTTCGACGGTGCGCAGACGTTCGAGCGCCTCGCCGCCGTTGCGGGCGACCCCGACCGCGCCTCCACCGTCGCGCTTGCGGCGGTCGCCCACCGCACCTGCCTGGGCAGCGCGCTCGGCTACGACGAGGAGCTCGACCGGCTCGCCCTCGAATGCCTGCCGGGCCTACGCGAGCACCAGATGACGTGGGAGCTGGGCGCGTGCCTGCTCGCCCTGGGCATCAACGCGTGCTACCGGGACGTCTACCCGGAGGCGAAGGCCTATCTCGACGAAGCCGTCGCCACAGCACGCGCCGCGGGCGACGGAGTACGGGAAGTTCACTCGCTCACATGGCTCGGCTTCGTGCAGCTACTGCAGAACGACCTCGACGGCGCGAGGGCTTCCTTCGAGGCGTCCCGCGCGAGAGCCGAGGATCTGGGCAGCCCGCAGAACCTTGCCTACGCGCTCAGCAAGCTCGGCATCCTCGCGGACGCCGAGGAGCGCTTTGCGGACGCGATGCACTTGCACATGGAGGCGAACGAGCTCTTCGCCGGTGTCGGGGACGCCGGCGGCACCGGTTACACGTTGAGCCGTGCGAGCCTCAGTGCCTACGGCGAGGGGGACTATGAGGAGGCGCTGCGGCTCGGCCGGGCCGGCTACGAGGCGTTCAGCGAGGTCAACCATCGGTGGGGCACGACCGCCGCCCTCTGTCGGATCGGCTTTGCCGCGCTGGCGCTGGGAGACCTCGATGAAGCGCAACGGTCGTTCCACGCGGCGCTTGAGCGGGCGCACGCCTCGGCGGCGATCTCGCTGGGGCTGCTCGCGCTTAGCGGCGTCGGCGCGGTTCTCCGCGAGACGGGCGAGCGCGAGCAAGCGGCGACAATGCTCACCTTCGCGCTCGGCCACGAGCAACTCCCACCGTCGTACAGTTTCGCGGCGCGCCCGGCGCTCGAGGCTCTCGAGGCCGAGCTACCTCCCAATCAGCTCGCCGCCGCCCGGCGCGCGGCGGCCGCGGCAAGTCTCCAAGACCTCGTCACGCAGGCCCTCGCGCCGGTGGCGTAGTTCGCCCGTTCTCTGAGGGAGGGGGGTGGTGATCGAGCAGACCCTCAAGGAGTGGTGGAGGGTTTGAAAGAACTCCCTTGAGGACCATTCTTGTTGTCGTTTCGACAACGTGTTATGAGACTCTCGATTAGGCGAAAGCACCGTCGCACACCCCTGTACACCGCTATTGCCGGTGGCTAGGTCGGTGAGCACGACCGTCCGGCCCGGCGCGCGGGGACGCGCCGATTCCTGGGTCGCTAGGCTGTCGGTGACCGATCGTGCGCGTCGCAGGGATCGAAGAATTCGGTGGCGGTGTGACGGTGCTGGAGGTGCCTGATTCTCGCGCACCGCGCACCGGCGAAGTTCTGATCGAGGTCAAGGCCGCCGGTGTCGGCAATTGGGATGAGTTCGCCCGGACTGGACGTTGGGACCTGGGACGAGGGCCGCCGATGGCGCTCGGCGTCGCGGCGGCAGGGGTGGTTGCGGCCTTGGGTGCCGGGTTCGAGGGGTGGTCGGTCGGGGATCCGGTGTTCACCCATCCGCTCCCACTCGCGGAGCAAGGATGCTGGGCGCCGTGGCTCGT